>PBIL01000004.1 GCA_002720475.1 Roseovarius sp. | reverse complement strand
TTTGCGCGCGGATCCGGACGATCCTGCGGCGCACCGTCATCACGCCGAGGGACGAGCGCGGCGCGCGCCCGCTGCCCGAGGGGTTCCTGCGCCGGGTGGATGATCTCGAGATCTGCGGGGTGCTGCGCGTCGTGAGCGTGGGCGGGCGCATGGTCGAACTCAGCCCGAGCGAGTTCGACGTGCTCATGGTGCTCTGCGCCAATACCAATGCCGTCCTGTCGCGCGAGCAGATAATCGCGTCGGCGCGGGGCAGCGGGCACGCGATCAACGACCGTGCCGTGGATGGCATCATAAGCCGACTGCGCCGCAAGCTCTATTCCGAGACCGAGGCGGAACGGCGCATCAGGACGGTGTTCGGGCGCGGCTACATGATGATCGAGACAGGCCAGGCACCGGAAACGGACGGCTGAGCGGGGCCTTCGCGCGCGGATTCCCGCCATATCACGACATTCCGTGCCAGGACCGCGCGCGCCCTTGCCGATCCGCATGGCTTTCCCTCCGGAAATCGGATAGCTTGCGCCTTGATAAGGCCGGGAAACGGCCGTCAGAGGCATAAGGCAGGCAAATGGAAGCAGAAACCCTGGCACTGGCGCAGGAGATGGATTTCTCCATGTGGGCGCTCTTCGCGCGCGCCACGTTCATCGTGAAACTCGTCATGTTGATGCTGATCCTGGCCTCTTTCTGGGCCTGGTCGATCATCATCCAGAAGCTCATCACCTATCGCAAGGCGCGGCGCGAGGCCGAGATCTTCGACCGCCGTTTCTGGTCGGGCGAGCCGCTCGACGGGCTCTTCGAGGAGATCGGCCCGGAACCGGCGGGCCAGTCCGAACGGATCTTCGCGGCGGGCATGATGGAATGGCGGCGCAGCCACCGCAACGATGGCGAGCTGATCGCAGGTGCCACGGCGCGCATCGACCGCTCGATGGACGTGGCCATCGCCAAGGAGGCGGACGCGCTGCAAAGCGGGCTTCAGGTGCTGGCGACAGTGGGCTCCACCGCGCCCTTCATCGGGCTCTTCGGCACGGTCTGGGGGATCATGCACGCCTTCGTCGAGATCGCGGCGCAGCAGAACACCAGCCTGGTCGTGGTCGCCCCCGGCATTGCCGAGGCCCTTCTGGCCACCGCGCTCGGGCTTCTGGCGGCGATCCCGGCGGTGATCTTCTACAACAAGCTGAGCGCTGATTCTGACCGGATCGTCGCGGGCTACGAAGCCTTCGCCGACGAGTTCGCCACCATCCTCAGCCGCCAGCTGGACGGCTAGGCCATGGGCGCGGGTGTCATCCAGAAATCCGGTGGCGGCGGGCGGCGCAGGCGGGGGCGCGGCCGCTCTCGCCCGATGGCCGAGATCAACGTCACGCCCTTCGTGGACGTGATGCTGGTGCTTCTGATCATCTTCATGGTGGCGGCCCCGCTTCTGGTGGTGGGCGTGCCGGTGGAACTGCCCAGGACCGCCGCCAATGCCCTGCCCGGCGAACAGGAAGAGCCGCTGACCGTGACGGTGAGCGCCGACGGAAGCGTGGCGATCCAGACCACAGACGTGCCGCGCGAGGAACTCGTGGCGCGGCTGGCCGCGATCGCGGCGGAGCGCGAGGGGACACGGGTCTTCCTGCGGGCGGATGGCGCGGCGCCCTACAGCGTGGTCATGGAGGTGATGGGCGCGCTCAACCGCGGCGGCTTTGCCAATATCGGGCTGGTCACGGAAAGCGGCGGCCCGTCGCTCGACGGACGGGGCGGCTAGGGGCGCAGGCGGCGTGAATACCGGACAGATCATATCGGGGGCGGGCCATCTGGCGGTGATCGGATGGGCCCTCTTCGGGGGCGCGTTCCGCACCGATCCACCGCCGCTCGAGGTGGTCGAGGCCACGGCCATTTCCGCCGAGGACTATGCCGCGCTCCTCGCCGCGCAAGGCGCGCCCGAGGCCGTGGCCAATGTCAACACCCCCGAGCCGCCAGCACCGGGCGAGGCCGCGCCCGTCCTTGGCTCCGAGGCCGACAGCCCCCCGATCCTGAGCCAGCCCGAGGCCAGCACCACACCGCCGCCCGATCCCGTGCCAAGCCCGCCCGAACCGGTGCCTTCGCCTGCCGAGGTGAGCGATACCGCGCCCGAGGTCAGCCCCCCGTCCGAGGACACGGCGGTTCTGGTGCCGCAGGTCTCGCCCCGCCCGAAGCCACGCCCCGCGCCGCGCGTCGCGCCCGAACCGGTCGCGCCCTCCGAACCCGATATGCGCGTCGATGACGTTGCCCGCCCCGAAATCGCGCCCGATGCCGGGGCCGTGATCGAGGAGACCCCGCAGGAGGAAACCGCCCCCGAGGAGGCCACGACCGAGATCGTGACCGAGGCCGAGGAGCCGCGCGATCCCGCGCCCGCCGCCTCTCTGCGCCCGCGCGCGCGCCCTGCCCGTCCCGAACCCGCGCGGACCGAAACGACCGCCGCGCAACCCGGGTTGCAAGCGCCCCCGGCAACCGACAGCGCCGCCGTGAGCGACGCGCTTGCCGCGGCGCTCGGCCAGGGCGCGCCCACGCCCGAACGCCCGGCGGGCCCGCCGCTCACCGCCGGCGAAAAGGACGCGCTGCGCGTCGCCGTGCAACGCTGCTGGAATGTCGGCAGCCTCAGCTCCGAGGCGCTGGCCACCACCGTTGTCGTGAGCGTGCGGATGTTCGAGACCGGCAAACCCGATATCGCCAGCATATCCATGCTGAACCATTCCGGCGGCTCGGCCGCCGCCGCGCAACAGGCATTTGAAGCCGCGCGCCGCGCCATCATCCGCTGCGGTGCCGACGGCTTCGACCTGCCGCCGGAAAAGTTCGAGCAATGGCGTGACATCGAAATGACATTCAACCCGGAGAGAATGAGGATCAAATGATGCGCTTTCTCCTGACCCTGGTTGCCGCGATGACCCTCTGGGTCTTCCCCGCGACGGCCCAGCAAGGCGGCCCGCTGCGGCTCGAGATCACGGAGGGCGTGATCGAGCCGCTGCCCGTGGCGGTGCCCGATTTCGTGGCCGACACGCCCGCGGCACAGGACTACGCGCGCAACATCGCCCGCGTGATCGCCGCCGACCTGACCGGCACCGGACTCTTCCGGGAGATCCCGGCCGAGGCGCATATCAGCCGGATCGCGAGCTTCGACAGCCCCGTGCAGTTCGCCGACTGGCGCGCGATCAACGCCCAGGCCCTGGTCACGGGGGCGGTGAGCCTCGATGGTGCGGGGCGACTGGTGGCGCGCTTTCGCATCTATGACGTCTTCGCCGGGCAGGAGCTGGGCCGGGGCCAGCAGCTTGTCGGGGAACGGGACGGCTGGCGGCGCATCGCCCACAAGGTCGCCGATCAGGTCTACAGCCGCATCACCGGCGAGGGGGGCTATTTCGACAGCCGCGTGGTCTTCGTCGCGGAAAGCGGCCCGAAGGATCAGCGCGCCAAGCGTCTGGCGATCATGGATTACGACGGCGCGAACGTGCAATACCTGACCGACGCCTCGGCCATCGTGCTTGCGCCGCGCTTCTCGCCCACGGGCGACCGGGTGCTCTACACGAGCTACGAGACCGGCTTTCCCCGCATCTACCTGCTCGACGTGGCGAGCGTGGGCCGCCGCGCGCTGCCGACGATGGAGGGGACCATGGCCTTTGCGCCGCGGTTCTCGCCGGACGGGCGCACGGTGCTCTATTCGCTGACCCAGGGCGGCAACACCGATCTCTTCACGATGGATATCGCCAGCGGGGCAAGCACGCGGCTCACCACCGCGCCCTCGATCGAGACCGCGCCGAGCTACAGCCCCGATGGCCGCCAGATCGTCTTCGAGAGCGACCGCTCCGGCACGCCGCAGCTCTACATCATGGGCGCCTCGGGCGGCGAGGCGCGGCGCATCAGCTTCGGGCCGGGCCGATACGGCACGCCCGTCTGGTCGCCGCGCGGCGATCTCATCGCCTTCACGAAACAGTCCAAGGGCCGGTTCCATATCGGCGTGATGCGCGTGGACGGCAGCGAGGAACGGCTGCTGACCGCCTCGTTCCTCGACGAAGGGCCGACCTGGGCCCCGAATGGCCGCGTCATCATGTTCACCCGCGAGACGCAGGGCGCGCAGGGCGAGGCACGGCTCTACTCGGTCGATATCACCGGGCGCAACCTGCGCCAGGTGCCGACGCAGGGCGGCGCGAGCGATCCCTCATGGGGACCGTTGCAGAACTGAGCAGGACTGACAGGGCCCGCACCCTGTGCTAGAACACACCAAATCAAGAGAAACGGGGCTGACATGACCTATCTGAGCAAGACGTTGATTCTGGTGGCCGGGCTCGCGCTCGCCGCCTGCACCAATCCCGACCGGTTCGAGGATCAGGCCGGCGGCGGGCTGTCCGGCGGTGCCGGGCTGGCCGGATCGGCCTCCGATCCGACCTCGCCTGCCTATTTCCAGCAGGCGATCGGCGACCGGGTGCTCTTTGCCGTGGATCAGTCCACGCTCTCGCCAGAGGCGCAGGCCACGCTCGACGGACAGGCGCAATGGCTGATGAGCAACACCGACTTCTCCGCCGTGATCGAGGGCCATGCCGACGAGCAGGGCACGCGCGAGTACAACCTCGCGCTCGGCGCTCGCCGCGCGAACGCGGTGCAGGAATATCTTGTCAGTCGCGGCGTGGCGGGCAACCGGCTGCGCACCGTGAGCTATGGCAAGGAGCGGCCCATCGAGATCTGCAGCGAGGAATCCTGCTATGCCAAGAACCGCCGCGCGGTCACGGTGCTGAGCCTCGGCGCGGGGAGCTGAGAGCGGTGATGCGTGCGCTTCTGGGACCGGTCACGGCGCTTCTGCTTGCCGCCCCGCTCGGGGCCGGCGCGCAGCAGGCCGAGACGCTGGCCGACATCCGGCAGGAACTGACGGTGCTCTTCGTCGAATTGCAAAAGCTCAAGCGCGAGCTGAGCACGACCGGCGGCGCGGGTCAGCTTTCGGGGGGCGGCTCGCTGCTCGACCGGGTGAACGCGATCGAGTCCGAAGTCCAGAGGCTCACGGCCAAGACCGAAGAACTCGAGTTTCGCATCGACCGGGTCGTGACGGACGGCACCAACCGGGTGGGCGATCTGGAGTTCCGGCTGTGCGAGCTTGAACCGGAATGCGACATCGCCACGCTCGAGCCGGGCAGCACCCTCGGCGGCTCGGTCCCGCAGACCGGGGGCGGCGGCACCACGGCCCCCGATCCCGCGCCCGACGCCCCGCAGCTTGCCGTGGGCGAGCGCGACGATTTCGACCGCGCCACGCGGGCCTTCGAGGCGGGCGATCATGCGGGCGCGGCCGAACAGCTCGCGGCCTTTCTTGCCGCCTATCCGGGCAGCCCGCTGGCCGGTCAGGCGGGGCTTCTGCGCGGGCGCGCGCTCGAGGCGGCAGGCCAGCAGAGCGCCGCCGCGCGCGCCTGGCTCGACACGTTCAGCGCCGCGCCCGACGGGCCCGAAGCCCCCGAGGCGCTCTACAATCTGGGCCGTGCGCTCGGCGCGCTTGGCCAGACCGAGGAGGCCTGCGTCACGCTCGGCCAGGTCGCGCCGCGCTTTCCCGATTCCGCGATGGTGGCCGAGGCGCAGGCGGAAATGGCCCGGCTCGGCTGTTCGTGAGCGAGGCTGCGCGCGCGGCGCTGGCGGCGCATTTCGCCCCTGCCCCGCCCGCGCGGCTCGGCGTTGCCGTCTCGGGCGGCAGCGATTCGCTGGCGCTTCTGCATCTGCTGCATGACTGGCGCGACGCGGGCGGTCCATCGCTCCGGGTGGCAACCGTCGATCACGGCCTGAGACCGGAAGCCGCGACCGAGGCTTCCGAGGTGGCGCGCATCTGCGCCGGGCTCGGTCTTCCCCACGAGACCCTGCACTGGCATGACGAGGTTCCGCACGGCAACCTGCCCGACCGCGCGCGGCGGGCGCGCTACCGGCTGCTGGCGGGCTGGGCACGGGCGCAGGGCCTCTCGGATGTGGCCATCGGCCACACGCGCGACGATCTGGCCGAAACCTTCCTGATGCGGCTCGCGCGGGGCTCGGGGATCGACGGGCTCGCGGCGATGCGGGCGCGCTGGCAGGCGGAGGGCGTCACCTTTCACCGGCCCCTGCTCGTGCTCGGACGCGCGGAGCTCCGCGATCTCCTGCGCGCGCGCGGCGTGAGATGGACGGACGATCCGAGCAACGCGGACCCGAGATACGAGCGGACACAGGCACGCGCGGCGCTGGCGGCGCTCGCCCCCCTCGGGCTCGATGCCGCCACGCTCGCCGCCACCGCCGAGCGCCTTGCCGAGGCACGCGCGGCGCTGGCGCATCACGCATGGGAGCGGGCCCGCACCCTGGCCACGGTGGAGGCGGGCGATCTTATGCTCGCCCGCGCGGGCCTTGACGCCCTGCCGGACGAGACCGCGCGGCGGCTTCTGGTCGCGGGGCTGCGCTGGCTCACGGGCGCGCCCTACCCGCCGCGTGGCATGGCGATGAGCGATTTCCTGCGCGCCGCGCGCGACGGCCGGCGGATGACGCTCCAAGGCTCGGTCCTGAGCGCCGATGCGACGCATCTCCGCCTCGGCCGCGAATATCGCGCCGTGGCCCGCTGTCGCACCCCGGCAGACGGTCTGTGGGACGGGCGCTGGCGCGCTCATGGCGAGGGGCGCGCCGAGATCGCGGCCCTTGGCCCGGAAGGACTTGCCGCCTGTCCGGACTGGCGCGCGGGCGGCCTGCCCCATGCCAGCGCGCTCGCGGCACCGGGCCTCTGGCGGGACGGCCGCCTCATCGCCGCACCGCTCCACGGCTGGCCGAACGGCTGGCGGCTGGAGCTCGTGCGCGCCCTGCCCGCCTGGCTCGACACGCTCATCTCTCATTGAACCCGCCCCGGCGATCTCTATTTAACTGTCAGGCCCCCCGTGCTAAGGGCTACAGAACTTCATTTGGGAGACCTCTCTTGGGCAACGCGCGCAACATCGCCTTCTGGCTGATCCTGTTCCTGCTGATCCTGGCGCTCTTCAACCTGTTCAGCGGATCGGGCAACACGCTCCAGAGCCGCTCGGTGCCCTATTCCGAATTCGTCGCCGCCGTCGAAGGCGGCGAGGTGAACCAGGTCACGCTCGACGGCGAAACGATCCGCTATCGCGGGACCGACGGAAAGGATTACACCACGGTGCGCCCCGAGGATGCCGAGATCACCCAGCAACTGATCGACAAGGGCATCCCCGTGCGCGCCGAGAGCCAGCAGGAATCGGGATTTCAGTCCTTCCTCGTCTCACTCTTGCCCTTCCTGCTGCTGATCGGCGTCTGGATCTATTTCATGAACCGGATGCAGGGCGGCGGGCGCGGCGGGGCCATGGGTTTTGGCAAGAGCCGCGCCAAGCTTCTGACCGAGAAACACGGTCGCGTGACCTTCGACGACGTGGCCGGCATCGACGAGGCCAAGGAAGAGCTGGAAGAGATCGTGGAATTCCTGCGCAACCCGCAGAAATTCTCTCGCCTGGGCGGCAAGATCCCCAAGGGCGCGCTGCTGGTGGGCCCTCCGGGCACCGGCAAGACGCTGCTCGCGCGCGCCATCGCCGGTGAGGCGGGCGTGCCGTTCTTCACCATCTCGGGCTCCGATTTCGTGGAGATGTTCGTGGGCGTCGGCGCCAGCCGCGTGCGCGACATGTTCGAGCAGGCCAAGAAGAACGCGCCCTGCATCGTCTTCATCGACGAGATCGACGCCGTGGGCCGCCACCGTGGCGCGGGCTATGGCGGCGGCAATGACGAACGCGAGCAGACGCTCAACCAGCTTCTGGTGGAGATGGACGGGTTCGAGACCAACGAGGGCGTGATCATCATCGCCGCCACCAACCGCAAGGACGTGCTCGACCCCGCGCTCCTGCGCCCCGGCCGCTTCGACCGCCAGGTGACGGTGCCCAATCCCGACATCAAGGGGCGCGAGAAGATCCTCAACGTTCACGCCCGCAAGACGCCGCTCGGCCCCGACGTGGATCTGCGGCTCATCGCGCGCGGCACGCCCGGCTTCTCCGGGGCGGATCTGGCCAATCTCGTCAACGAGGCCGCGCTGATGGCCGCGCGGGTGGGCCGCCGCTTCGTCACCATGGTGGATTTCGAGAACGCCAAGGACAAGGTGATGATGGGGGCCGAGCGCCGCTCGATGGTGCTCACCGACGACCAGAAGGAGAAGACCGCCTATCACGAGGCCGGTCACGCCGTGGTGGGCCTCGCCCTTCCCAAGTGCGATCCGGTCTACAAGGCCACGATCATTCCGCGCGGCGGCGCGCTCGGCATGGTCGTGAGCCTGCCGGAGATCGACCGGCTCAACTGGCACAAGGCCGAATGCGAGCAGAAGCTTACGATGACCATGGCCGGCAAGGCCGCCGAGGTGCTGAAATACGGCGAGGAGAACGTCTCGAACGGGCCCGCCGGCGACATCCAGCAGGCCAGCGGGCTGGCGCGCGCGATGGTGATGCGCTGGGGCATGTCCGACAAGGTCGGCAATGTCGATTACCAGATGGCGCATGAGGGCTATATGGGCAATGGCGCGGGGGGCTTCTCGATCTCGGCCCATACCAAGGAGCTGATCGAGGACGAGGTCCGCCGCCTGATCGACCAGGCCTATCAGCGCGCCCGCGAGATCCTCGAGGAACGCCGCGAGGAATGGGAGCGTCTGGCCCAGGGCCTTCTGGAATACGAGACGCTGACCGGCGAGGAAATCAGGCGGGTGATGCGCGGCGATCCGCCCGAGGCCGATGACGACGAGGGCGGCACGCCCGAGGCGGTCAAGCCCTCGCTGATCGCCATCCCGAAGACCAAGCCCCGTCCCGCGCGCGGCGCGGGCGATGGCGGGCTGGAGCCCGAGCCCTCGACGTGAGCCCGGCGGCGGTGACGGGAGACTGGAATCCGAAAGCCTATGCGCGATTCCGCGATCAGCGCCTGCGCCCCGCGCTCGACCTTCTGAACGCGGTCGGGCAGATGGGGGCGGGCGACGTGATCGACCTCGGCTGCGGCAACGGCGCGATGGCCGAGACGCTGCACGCCCGCGCGGGCGGGCGCGCCGTGATCGGGGTGGATGCCAGCCCCGCCATGCTCGAGAAGGCGCGCGCGGCAGGCTACGACGCGCTCCAGCAGGCCGATATCGCCGAGTGGCACCCGCGCCGCGCGCCGGGGCTGATCTATTCCAACGCCGCGCTGCACTGGGTGGGCGCGCACGAGGCGCTGATGCCCCGCCTCGCCGGGCTTCTGGGCAAGGGCGGCACGCTCGCCGTGCAGATGCCGCATCAGAACAAGGCCCCCTCTCACCGGGTCTGGCTCTCGCTCGCGCAGGAACTTTTTCCCGGTCGTGCGGAGAAGATGGGCACGCCCGGCGTCATGGCCCCGGTGAGATACGAGGAACTGCTCGCCCCCCTGGGCCAGTTCCGCCTGTGGGAGACGGACTATTACCAGCGCCTGACCGCCGAGCCGGGCAGCCATCCGGTGCGCCGTTTCACCGAGAGCACCTATGCCCGCCCCATCCTGACCGCGCTCGGCGAGGCGGAGCGCGCCGACCTGATCCGCCGCTACGAGGAGGTGATGCACACCGCCTACCCGGTGCGCGCCGACGGCACGGTGCTCTTTCCCTTCCGGCGGCTGTTCTTCACCCTTACGGTCTGAGCGGGCGGCGATGCCGGACATGAGTATTTCTGGAACGATGAAACGGGGGCCGGGATGCAGGCGCTGAAACCGACGCATTACACCGCGCGCGTGACCTGGCTGGGCCGGGTCACGGACCGCGCCGCGCGGCTGGAGGCCGAGGCGCTGGCCGAGGCGGAGCTGACCTTTGCCGGAATCGCGGGCGAGGCCCATGGCGGGGTCACGCGGCCCTCCTGCAGCCGGGTGCAGGCGCAGCACCCGAAGGGCACGGAGATCCGCAACGTGCGGCAATTGTCGGTCCTTTCGGCAGAGGAGATCGCGGCCATCGCCGGGGCGATGGGGGTGGATGCGCTTGATCCCGCCTGGCTTGGCGCGTCACTGGTGATCGAGGGGATCCCCGATTTTTCCCATGTGCCGCCCTCCTCGCGGCTCCAGGCACCGTCGGGGGCGACGCTGGTGATCGACATGGAGAACCGGCCCTGCCAGCTTCCCGCCAAGGTGATCGAGGGGCACCGCCCGGGGCGCGGCAAGCTCTTCAAGCCCGCCGCCGAGGGGCGGCGCGGCGTCACTGCCTGGGTCGAGCGCGAGGGGCGCATCGCCCTTGACGACGTGCTGCGCCTGCATATTCCCGATCAGCCGGTCTGGTCCGAGCTGGCCCGCGCCCGCGGCTGAGCCCGCCGCAACTGGCGCGGGATATGTCGGAATCGCGTCGCAGCCTGCGGCGCAAAGCCGCTATAGGCGGGAGAGACACCCCCGCAGCCGCGCCAGCAAAAGGACCGGTCATGAGCTACAAATCCGACATCGAAATCGCGCGCGAAGCCGACAAGAAGCCGATCCAGGAGATCGGGGCCAGGCTCGGCATTCCGTCCGAACACCTGCTGCCCTATGGCCATGACAAGGCCAAGGTCAGCCAGAGCTTCATCGACTCGGTGCAGGGCAACAAGACCGGCAAGCTCGTTCTTGTGACCGCGATCAACCCGACGCCAGCGGGTGAGGGCAAGACCACGACGACCGTGGGCCTCGGCGACGGTCTCAACCGGATCGGCAAGCGGGCCACCGTCTGCATCCGCGAGGCATCGCTCGGCCCGAATTTCGGGATGAAGGGCGGGGCCGCGGGCGGCGGGCGCGCGCAGGTCGTGCCGATGGAGGACATGAACCTCCATTTCACCGGCGATTTCCACGCCATCACCAGCGCGCACAGCCTGCTCTCGGCGATGATCGACAACCACATCTACTGGGGCAACGAACAGGATATCGACACCCGCCGCGTCGTCTGGCGCCGCGTGGTGGACATGAACGACCGTTCGCTTCGGCAGATCGTTTCCTCGCTCGGCGGGGTCTCGAACGGGTTCGCCCGCGAGGACGGGTTCGACATCACCGTGGCCTCCGAGGTCATGGCGATCCTCTGCCTGTCGAGGAACCTCAAGGATCTCGAGGAGCGGCTCGGCAACATGATCGTGGCCTATCGCCGCGACCGTTCGCCGGTCTTCTGCCGCGACATCAAGGCCGCCGGCGCGATGACCGTGCTCCTGAAGGACGCGATGCAGCCCAACCTTGTCCAGACGCTGGAAAACAACCCGGCCTTTGTCCATGGCGGCCCCTTCGCCAATATCGCCCATGGCTGCAACTCGGTCATCGCCACCACCACCGCGCTCAAGCTCAGCGAGTATGTGGTGACGGAGGCCGGGTTCGGTGCCGATCTCGGCGCCGAGAAATTCATGAACATCAAGTGCCGCAAGGCCGGGCTCGCCCCCGATTGCGTGGTGATCGTGGCCACGGTGCGCGCGATGAAGATGAACGGTGGCGTGGCCAAGGCCGATCTCGGGGCCGAGAACGTGGAGGCCGTGAAGAAGGGGTGCCCGAACCTCGGCCGCCATATCGAGAACGTCAAGAGCTTCGGAGTGCCGGTCGTCGTGGCGATCAACCATTTCGTGACCGATACCGAGGCCGAGATCGCCGCCGTGAAGGACTATGTGGCCGGACACGGGGCCGAGGCGGTGCTGTCGCGGCACTGGGAACTGGGCTCGGAAGGCTCCGAGCCGCTGGCGCGCAAGGTGGTCGAGATGGCCGAGGCCGGCAATGCCAATTTCGGGCCGCTCTACCCCGACGAGATGCCGCTCTTCGAGAAGATCGAGACCATCGCCAAGCGCATCTACCGCGCCGACGAGGTGCTGGCCGATGCCAGGATCCGCAACCAGCTCAGGGAATGGGAGTCGCAAGGCTATGGCCACCTGCCGGTCTGCATGGCCAAGACGCAATACAGCTTTTCGACCGATCCCAACCTGCGAGGCGCCCCCACAGGCCATTCCGTGCCGGTGCGCGAGGTGCGGCTCTCGACCGGGGCGGGCTTTGTCGTGGTGGTTTGCGGCGAGATCATGACCATGCCGGGCCTGCCGTCGAAACCGGCGGCCGAATCCATCCGCCTCAACGAGGCGGGCCAGATCGAGGGCCTGTTCTGACGGCAAGACACCGGGAAGGAATACCCATGAGCGCGACGATCATCGACGGCAAGGCCTTTGCCGCCACCATCCGGGGCAAGGTGGCCGATCATGTGGCCCGGCTGAAGGCGGAGCAGGGTATCACCCCCGGCCTCGCCGTGGTGCTGGTGGGCGAGGATCCGGCAAGCCAGGTCTATGTCCGCTCCAAGCGCAAGCAGACCGTCGAGGCGGGGATGAACTCCTATGAGCACAAGCTCGACGCCGACACTTCCGAGGCGGACCTGCTGGCGCTGATCGAGACGCTGAACGCCGATCCGGCGGTGCATGGCATCCTCGTGCAGCTGCCGCTGCCCGGCCATCTCGATTCCGATCTCGTGATCAACGCCATCGACCCGGTCAAGGACGTGGACGGCTTTCACATCTCCAACGTGGGCCTCCTCGGCACCGGGCAGAAGAGCATGGTGCCCTGCACGCCGCTCGGCTGCCTGATGATGCTGCGCGATCACCTTGGCGCGCTCAGCGGGCTGGACGCGGTGGTGCTTGGCCGGTCCAACATCGTCGGCAAGCCGATGGCGCAGCTTCTGCTGGGCGAGAGCTGCACCGTGACCATCGCGCATTCGCGCACCCGCAACCTTGGGGACGTGGTGCGCCGCGCCGATATCGTCGTGGCCGCCGTGGGCCGCCCCGAGATGGTGCCGGGCGACTGGATCAAGCCCGGCGCGACGGTGATCGACGTGGGCATCAACCGCATCGAGCGCGACGGCGGGACCGTGCTGGTGGGCGATTGCCATTTCGAAAGCTGCGCGGCGGTGGCGGGTGCGATCACCCCGGTGCCGGGCGGCGTGGGGCCCATGACCATCGCCTGCCTGCTGGCCAATACCGTCACCGCCTGCTGCCGCGCCCATGCCCTGCCCGAGCCCGAGGGGCTGACGGCCTGAGCCCCCTTGCGCGCGGGCACGCCCTGCGCTTCTGTGGTGCCACGCCACGAAGGAGCCCGCGCGCCATGTCCACCCCCCGCACCGTCATCGTGATCGGCGCTGGCATCTGTGGTCTCTCCGCCGCGATCTGGCTCAACCGGGCGGGTCATCGCGTGACGTTGCTGGACCGCGATCGTCCCGGTGCGGGCGCTTCCTTCGGCAATGCCGGGCTTCTGGCGCAATGGGCCATCG
Source organism: Roseovarius sp. (assembly GCA_002720475.1). Lineage (GTDB taxonomy): Bacteria > Pseudomonadota > Alphaproteobacteria > Rhodobacterales > Rhodobacteraceae > Roseovarius. Next base: position 255,585 of record PBIL01000004.1, on the reverse strand, counting down.
TGCCGGTCAACACGCCGGGGCTGCTGAAGACCGCGCTCAGGTATCTTCCCGATCCGAACGCCCCGCTGTGGCTGCGCTGGCGCGATCTGCCGCGCCTTGCGCCCTGGCTCTGGCAATTCCTGCGCAACGCCAATCCGCGCGACGCCGCGCGCATGATCGAGGGGCTTATTCCCATCGTGAGCGATGCCGTGGATCAGCATCGCGCGCTGGTCCGGGGCACGGTGGCCGAGAAATGGCTCGCCACCAGCGATCTGGCCTATGCCTATGACAACCGCGCGGCGTTCGAGGCCGATGCCTATGGCTGGGATGCCAAGCGCAGGGCAGGCTTCGTCCCCGAGGTGATCGAGGGGGATGCGGTGCGGGAGGCCGAGCCGCTGCTTGGCCCCGCGATCGGCTGTCTGGCCATGCTGCGCGCGCAGGGCCATGTGCTCGATCCCGGGGCCTACATGGCCGATCTGGCGGAGGTGTTGCGCGCCGAGGGCGGCACCTACCGGCGCGCCGAGGTGCGCGACATCACCCTGACCGGCGGCCGCGTGACGGCGGTGGAGACCGACGGCGGCCCGCTTCCCTGCGATGCGGCGGTGCTCACGGCGGGGATCTGGTCCAGGCCGCTGATGCGCAAGCTGGGCCTGAAGGTGCCGCTCGAGGCCGAGCGCGGCTATCACCTCCACCTGGTCGGCCCCTCGCGGATGCCGCGCCAGCCGCTGATGATGGCGCGGGCCAAGTTCGCCGTGACCCCGATGGCCCACGGGCTGCGCTGCGCCGGGACGGTGGAACTGGGCGGGACGGAGGCCCCGCCCTCGCGCGCGCCCTTCGCCCATATCCGGCGCGAGATCGCCCGCGCATTTCCCGATCTGCGCTTCGAGCGGGCCGAGGAATGGATGGGCTTTCGCCCTTCGACCCCCGACAGCCTGCCGCTCATCGGCGAGATCGGTGCAACCGGGGTCTTTGCCGGGTTCGGCCACCAGCATATCGGGCTCACGGCAGGGCCCAGGACCGGCCGCCTCATCGCCGACCTGCTGAGCGGGCGGCGGCCCAATCTCGACCTCGCCCCCTATGACGCCAACCGGTTCTGAGACCGCTCAGGCCGGGCGCAGCCCGGTCTCGACCAGAAGCCCCTTGCGCTTGGCCTCGTAATAATAGCCGCGCGCATACCACATGATGGCGGCATCCGGGTCTCCCCCGGCCACGAGCCAGGCCCCGCGCAGATATTTCACCCCGTATTTCAGGTTCGTCTCGGCATCGAGCAGTTCCTCGGGCGGGCCCTTGTGGCCCATGGTGCGCGCGGTCTGCGGCAGGATCTGCAAGAGCCCGTAATAGGGCCCGTTGCGCGCCCAGGGGCGGTGCGTGCTCTCGCGGATCGCCAACCGATGGACAAGGCTGCGCGGCACCTCGTAGTGATCGGCGTAATGGTTGATGAGACGGCGCAGGTCCGGCGTCTCGTTCGGGTGGAGCGGCGGCCCGGACGGCGCGGCACGGCTCACCTCGGGCGCGCGCCCGCAAGCGGCGGCGGCAAGGCAGAGGAGAAGGGCAGAACGGCGGCTGAGACGGGACATGGCACCTCCGGTCGGGGCTTGCCTGCCACCATGCCGCCCCTGCGCGACCTCGTCCAGCGTCACGCCAGGGCCCCTTGGGCAGATCCTTGCCAAACCCCGCCTGCCCGTCCACAACGGGCGCATGGACAAGGTGCTTCTCTCTTTCGGGCATGGCTATTCGGCGCAGGCGCTGGCGCGGCTCCTGCTGCCGCAGGGCTTTCGCATCATCGGCACCACGCGCGACGCGGCCAAGGCCGCGCGGCTTGCCGAAACCGGAATCGAGCCGGTGCTCTGGGATGATGACCTTGCCCCGGCGCTCGCCTCGGCCACCCATCTTCTCAGCTCGGTCGGCCCATCGGAAGCGGGCGACCCGGTGCTCGCGCGCCACGGCCCCGCGATCGCGGCGCAGGCACACCGCCTCACCTGGGCGGGCTATCTTTCAACCACCGGCGTCTATGGCGACCATCAGGGCGGCTGGGTGGACGAGGATACGCCCCTCACCCCCGCGACGCAGCGCGGCGCGCTGCGCGCCGCCGCCGAGGCCGCGTGGCAGGCGATCCCCGGCCTGCCGCTCCACATCTTCCGGCTCGCGGGTATCTACGGGCCCGGGCGCGGCCCCTTCGAGAAGGTGCGCCAGGGCACGGCGCGGCGCATCGTCAAGCCGGGACAGGTCTTCAGCCGCATCCATGTGGACGATATCGCGCAGGCGCTCGCGGCCTCCATCGCGCGGCCCCGGCCCGGCGCGATCTACAACCTGTGCGACGATGACCCGGCCCCGCCCGAGGACGTGATCGCCCATGCCGCGCATCTCCTCGGCCTGCCGGTGCCCGAGGCCGTGCCCCATGACGCGGCGGATCTCTCGCCCATGGCCCGCAGCTTCTACGCCGAATCGAAGCGCGTCTCGAACCGGCGGATCAAGGAGGAGCTGGGCGTCACCCTGCGCTACCCGGACTACCGCAGCGGCCTCGCGGCGCTTCTGGCCGGGGGCGACTGATCCCGCCGGACCGGTCCCGGGCAGGCACCCGCCCAAGGGCGCACAAACGAAAAAGGGCCGCGACGCGCGCGGCCCTTTCGACGCTTCCTGTCCGGGCCGGCTTACATCATGCCGCCCATGCCGCCCATGTCGGGCATGCCGCCGCCGGCCTCTTCCTTCTTCGGCTTTTCGGCGATCATCGCCTGGGTGGTGATGAGCAGACCGGCAACCGAGGCCGCATCCTCGAGCGCGGTGCGCACGACCTTGGCCGGGTCGATCACGCCGAACTTGAACATGTCGCCATATTCCTCGGTCTGGGCGTTGTAGCCGAATTTCGGATCGTCGCTCTCGCGGACCTTGCCCGCCACGACCGAGCCGTCGACACCGGCATTCTCGGCGATCTGACGCAGCGGTGCCTCGAGCGCGATACGCACGATCTCGACACCGCGGTTCTGGTCGGCATTCGCGCCGGTCAGCCCCGACAGCGTCTTGGCCGCCTGCACCAGCGCCACGCCGCCGCCGACCACGATGCCTTCCTGCACCGCGGCGCGGGTCGCGTTGAGCGCGTCATCGACGCGGTCCTTGCGCTCCTTCACCTCGACCTCGGTCATGCCGCCGACGCGGATGACGGCAACGCCACCGGCCAGCTTGGCCACACGCTCCTGAAGCTTCTCGCGGTCATAGTCCGAGGTGGTGTCCTCGATCTGCTGACGGATCTGCGCCACGCGAGCCTCGATCTCGGACTTCTCGCCCGCACCGTCCACGATGGTCGTCTCGTCCTTGGTGATCGAGACCTTCTTGGCCCGGCCGAGCATGTCGATGGTGACATTCTCGAGCTTCATGCCGAGGTCTTCCGAAATCACCTGCCCGCCGGTCAGGATGGCGATATCCTGAAGCATCGCCTTGCGACGATCGCCAAAGCCCGGGGCCTTGACCGCCGCGATCTTCAGACCACCGCGCAGCTTGTTGACGACGAGCGTGGCCAGCGCCTCGCCTTCCACGTCTTCGGCGATGATCAGCAGCGGCTTCTGCGACTGGATGACCGATTCAAGCAGCGGCACCATCGGCTGCAGCGACGAGAGCTTCTTCTCGTGCAGCAGGATGAGCGCGTCGTCGAGTTCGGCGATCATCTTGTCGGCATTGGTGACGAAATAGGGGCTGAGATAGCCGCGGTCGAACTGCATCCCTTCGACCACCTCCACCTCGGTGGCGAGACCCTTGTTCTCCTCGACGGTGATCACGCCCTCGTTGCCGACCTTCTGCATCGCGTCGGCGATGAAACGGCCGATCTCGGCCTCGCCATTGGCCGAAATGGTGCCGACCTGCGCCACCTCGTCGGAATTCTCGACGGTGCGGGCGGCCGACTTGATGTGCTCGACGACCTTCGAGGTCGCAAGGTCGATGCCGCGCTTGAGATCCATCGGGTTCATGCCCGCAGTGACGGCCTTGAGGCCCTCCTTGACGATCGCCTGCGCGAGAACGGTCGCGGTGGTGGTGCCGTCGCCGGCCTCGTCATTGGTGCGGCTGGCCACTTCCTTGACCATTTGCGCACCCATGTTCTCGAACTTGTCCTCAAGCTCGATTTCCTTGGCGACGGTCACGCCATCCTTGGTGATGCGCGGCGCGCCGAAGCTCTTATCGATCACCACGTTGCGGCCCTTGGGGCCAAGCGTGACCTTGACAGCGTCGGCCAGCACATTCACGCCGCGCAGCATGCGCGCGCGGGCGTCGCTTTCGAAACGGACGTCTTTAGCAGCCATGTTCGGACTCTCCTGATATCTTGTCTAGTCGTGCGATTGATCAACCGGTCGGACGGCTCAGGCCGCCTTGGCCGCCGCTTCATCCTCGATGATGCCGAGGATGTCGCTTTCCTTCATGATCAGCATCTCTTCGCCGTCGATCGTCACCTCGGTGCCCGACCACTTGCCGAAGAGGATGGTGTCACCGGCCTTGACGGCCATCGGGATGAGCTCGCCATTATCCTTGCGCGCGCCCTCGCCGCAGGCGACAACCTCGCCCTGGCTCGGCTTTTCCTTGGCGGTGTCGGGGATGATCAGGCCGCCCTTGGTCTTTTCCTCGCTCTCAACGCGGCGGACGAGCACGCGGTCATGCAGCGGTTTGAATGCCATCTTCGAGGCTCCTTGGCTCAAAGTTTCTGTTTCATGGTCCCCTCGGGACCATTAGCACTCCCTCCCGGCGAGTGCTAATGGCGCAGAGTTAGGGAGAAGCGCGCCGCCTGTCAACACCTCGTTTCGGGAAAATCGTCTTGAGCGCCGCAAGGTGTCGAGCACCACCCTCACCCCGTCATCCTCTGGCTTGACCAGAGGATCTCATACCCGCAAGACCCTCGGATCACGTCCGAGGGTGACGATGCATGGGAGTGGCACCCGAACCGCCCTTGCCGCGGCGCAGCGGCGGCAGGTGACAACCCCGCCCGCACCCCCTATAAGGCGCCCAAATCGCATCCATCAGACAGGATTCCCCATGACCACGCTCGTCTTCGGCCACAAGTCCCCCGATACCGATTCCACCGGCTCGCCCATCCTCTGGGCATGGTATCTCAACGAGGTGAAGGGCGAGAGTGCCGAGGCGGTGCTGCTCGGCGAGCCCAATACCGAGGCCGCCTTCCTGCTGAAGAAATGGGAGCTGCCCAAGCCCCGCATCATCGCCGATGTCGAGGACGGCCAGCCCTGTGTTGTCGTCGATACCAACAACCCGGCCGAACTGCCCGCCAATATCAACGGTGCTGACTTGCGGGCGATCATCGACCATCACAAGCTGGCGGGCGGGCTGGAGACGAAAGGCCCGATCGACATCACCATCCGTCCGCTGGCCTGCACCGCCACCATCCTGCTTGACCTGATGGGCGAGGATGCCGCGAACCTGCCCGACTGGGCCAAGGCGACCGCGCTGACCTGCATCCTCAGCGACACGCTCGAATTCCGCTCGCCCACCACAACCGACCATGACCGCGCCGTGGCCGAGCGTCTCGCCGCGGATCTCGGGATTTCGATCCCCGATTACGCGGCCGAGATGTTCGCCGCCAAGTCCGATATCTCGGCCTTCTCCGATGCCGAGCTTCTGCGGATGGATTCCAAGGAATACGAGGTCGGCGGCAGGAAGTTCCGCGTGAGCGTGCTCGAAACCACCGCCCCCGCCATCGTGCTCGACCGGAAGACGAGCCTGATGGAGAGCATGACGCGGGTCGCCGAAGAGGATGGCGTCGATCAGGTGCTGCTCTTCGTGGTGGACATCCTCAAGGAGGAGGCGACGCTTCTGGTCCCGAACGAGCTGGTGAAGACCCTCGCCGAGAAGAGCTTTGGCGCGACCGTCACGGGCGACACTGTGGTGCTGCCCGGCATCATGAGCCGCAAGAAGCAGATCATCCCCAACCTCACGCTCTGATCCCGCGCCGACGCGATATCGACATGAAAAAAGGCCCGCGGGGGACACCTTCCGCGGGCCTCCTTGTTGGCGGGGGATGCTGTCAGTCCCGCCGCCCGGCCTCGATCACGTCCTCGACCGTCCGCAGCCCGGTGCGCGGGGCCTGGACCAGCACCGCCATGTTGCCCGGCTTGTGCTCGTTGCGCAACATCTTGGTATGCGCATGCGGGATCTCGGCCCAGGGAAAGACCTCGGACATGCACGGGTCCAGCCGCCGCTCGACCATGAGCTTGTTGGCCGCAGATGCCTGTTTCAGATGGGCGAAATGGCTGCCCTGAAGGCGCTTCTGGTGCATCCACATGTAGCGCACGTCGAAGGTGCAGTTGAACCCGGAGGTGCCCGCGCAGATCACCACCATGCCGCCCTTCTTGCACACCAGCGACGAGACGGGGAATGTCGCCTCGCCGGGATGCTCGAACACCATGTCCACGCTCACGCCCTTGCCGGTGATGTCCCAGATCGCCTTGCCGAACCTGCGCGCCTCTTTCAGCCAGGCGTTATATTCCGGCGTGTTCACCTTGGGCAGTTGCCCCCAGCAGTTGAATTCCTTGCGGTTGATGACACCCTTGGCCCCCTGATCCAGCACGAATTGCCGCTTGCTCTCGTCCGAGATGACGCCGATCGCGTTAGCCCCGGCGGTATTCGCCAGCTGGATCGCGTAGGAGCCAAGGCCGCCCGAGGCCCCCCACACCAGCACGTTCTGCCCCGGCTTGAGGTCATGCGGCGCATGGCCGAAGAGCATCCGGTAGGCGGTGGCCAGCGTCAGCGTGTAGCAGGCCGATTCCTCCCAGGTCAGGTGCCTGGGGCGCGGCATGAGCTGCTGCGCCTGCACGCGGGTGAACTGCGCGAAGGAGCCGTCCGGCGTCTCGTAGCCCCAGATCCGCTGCGTGGGCGAGAACATCGGGTCGCCGCCGTTGCACTCCTCGTCGTCGCCATCGTCCTGGTTGCAGTGGACAACCACCTCGTCGCCGACCTTCCAGCGCTTGACCTTCTCGCCCACCTTCCAGACGATCCCGGCCGCGTCGGACCCCGCGATGTGGTAATCGGCCCCGTGCCCGTCAAAAGGGCTGATCGGCTGGCCGAGACCGGCCCAGACACCGTTATAGTTGACGCCCGCCGCCATCACGAGAACCAGCACTTCGTGGCTGTCGATCTCCCAGGTATCGACCACCTCCTGCTGAAAGGACACCTCCGGCTCGCCATGCCGCTCGCGCCGGATGGCCCAGGCATACATCTGCTTCGGCACATGGCCGAGCGGTGGCATTTCGCCGATCTCGTAAAGATCCTTCTCGGGCGCATCGTAAGGCGCGATGTCGGTATTCGTGTCCAAGGCCATGCTCCGTCTCCTGTCCGCCATGCCGCGACGCAGAATCGCGGTGTTCCGACCTTGGATAAGGGTGGCGAAGCAATAATGCAATAGGATCGTCTGGAATTTTGTAATTTTATGACCCCGCGGATGCAGAAAGATCAACCCGTTCTCGCCGCATCCGCGAAGAGATGGGCAATGGAGTTCGCGTAATAGGCAACCATGGCCTCTTCTCCCGCAACGATGCGCACCTGCCCGTCTTGCGCCGCCACCATCCCGCGCCGACTCAGAAGCCCGAGCCCGAACCCCACCACCTGCTCGGGTGCCTCGCACGCAAGGTGGACACGGGCATGCGGCTGCGCGGCGATCATCCCGGCCACGCGCGCCTCCAATGCCGTGCGGTCGAGGATGCCGCCCGCGTCCGTGAGCGCCCGCGCCACGAGCGGCACCGGCAGAACCGGCACCACCGCTCCGATCCGCGCCATGAGCGCATGCGCCAGATCCTCGAGCGCCGCCCCGGGCCTCTCGCGCCGGAAGGAGGCGAGCGAGAGCGGCGCGCCAAAGCTCACCGCCGCATGGCCATGCCGGTGATAGCGCCCCCGGAGCCGCAGCCAGACCTGACGCAGCACGAAGCGCGCGATGACGGAGATGCGCGCCGGAAAGCGCCGCCCGCCGGCCTGCCCCGCCGCCACCAGCACGCGATCCTCGAACACCCGGTCGTAGTTGAGCGCTACCGGAACGAAGACCACGTCGCGCCCGCCGGGGCTGCGCTCTTCGACAAGGTATTTCAGCAGGCCGAGCCTGGGCGGCTGCAATCCCCCGTCAAGGCTCAGCCCGCCTTCGGGAAACATCGCCTGGGTCACGCCGCCATCCGTGGCCATCCCGACATAGCGCGCCAGCACCCGGCGATAGAGGTCCCCGCGAGAGCGGCGGCGGATGAAATAGGCCCCCATCGCCCGGATCATGCGGCTGAGCGGCCAGACGCGCGCCCATTCTCCCACGGCATAGGACAGCGCCGAGCGTTCGGCGGCGAGCCAGGTGACGAGAACGTAATCCATGTTGGACCGGTGGTTCATGACGAAGACCACCGTCGCCTCCGGATCGATCCTGCGCAGCGCGGCCGCGTCGATCTGCACCAGCGTCACCCGGTAAAGTGACTGGCTGAGACGTTTCGCCACCCGGATGGCAAAGCCGAAATAGAGGCTGGCGCTGAAGCTCGGGACGATCTCGCGCGCGTAGCGGCGGGCGTGTTCGAAGGCCACGTTTTCGGGAATGGCCTCGGCACGGGCATGCGCGCTTACCGCGCGCAGAACCGCCGGATCGTAGATCAACCGCTGGATCATGTCATGGCGGCGTGCAAGCTTGAACGGCTCGATCGGCCGCTCCAGCCGCCGGTTGAGCTGCGCGACCGCCCTTTCGAGCCTGCGCCGAAAGAACCAGCGTACCGAGGGAAACAGGAAATGCGAGGCGAAGGTCACGGCGGCAAAGGCCAGCAGCACCACGAGCGCCCAGAGGGGCATTTCCACCATGCGTCCCATGGCACGCACTCAATCAGGGAATGCGGGCCCGGTAAATGCGGTTTCACGGCGAACGGGCACGGCGTGCCGACACGGCCGAGGATCGGTGCGGGCCGGCGCGGTCAGATCGCCAGATACTCGGCGCGCAACTCGGCATTCTCGAGCACCTCTGCGGCAGAGCCGTCGAAGACGATATTGCCCGTATCGAGGATCACCGCCCGGTCGGCCAGTTCCAGCGCACGCACCGCGTTCTGCTCGACGAGGATTGTGGTCATGCCCTGCTCCTTGATCACGCGGAGGGTCTTCTCGATCTCGTCCACGATCACCGGGGCCAGGCCCTCGTAGGGCTCGTCAAGCAAAAGCACCTTGACGTCGCGCGCCAGCGCCCGCGCCACCGCAAGCATCTGCTGCTCCCCGCCCGAGAGCGTCACCCCCTCCTGGCTGCGCCGCTCCCCGAGACGCGGAAAGAGCTCGTAAAGCCGCTCGATGCTCCAGCCGACAGGCGGCGCGATCTGCGCGAGTTGCAGGTTCTCCTCGACGGTCAGGCCGGGAATGATGCGCCGGTCCTCGGGGACAAGCGCGATCCCCGCCGCCGCCGCCTCGTAGCTTTTCATCTTGTGCAGCGGCTGATGATCGAGCCAGATCTCGCCATGCGTCACCTGCGGGCTGTCGAGCCGCGCGATGGAACGCAGGGTCGAGGTCTTGCCCGCGCCGTTGCGGCCCAGAAGCGCGAGGATCTCGCCCTCATGCACGTTGAAGCTGATGTTCTGCACGATGTAGCTCTCGCCGTAATAGCTCTCCATGTTCCACACGGAAAGAAAGGCGGGCGCGGTCTCGGCCAGGTTGTGGCCCTTGGAGAAGTCCGGTTTGACGTTCATGACGGGGTTCCTCGTCAGGCGTGCTCGCCAAGATACGCTTCACGCACCTTGGGATGGCCCTTGATGTTTTCAGGCGTATCCTCGACCAGCGGCGTGCCCTGCGCAAGAACGGTGATCCGTTCGGCAAGGGAGAAGACCACATGCATGTCATGCTCGATGATCGTGATGGTGATGTCGCGCTCGTCCTTGATCTGCTTGAGCAGGTCGATCGTGGCATTGGTATCGGCCCGCGCCATGCCCGCCGTGGGCTCGTCGAGCAGCAGCAGTTTCGGCTCCTGCGCGAGGCACATGCCGATCTCGAGCCGCCGCTTGTTGCCGCGCGACATGGCCGCCGCGTGATCGTGGCGCGCATCGGCGAGGTTGAGGCTCTCGAGCATGGCCTCGGCCTGTTCGACGATCTCGCGCTCGTCGGCCGAGTTCTCGAAGGCGTGCATGCGGAACACCCCGTCACGCTTGGCGAAGATCGGGATCATCATGTTCTCGAGCACGCTAAGGTCGCCGAAGATCTCGGGCGTCTGGAACACCCTCGAAATCCCCATCTGGTTGATCTCGTAAGGCTTGCGCCCAAGCACCGACTGCCCCTCGAACAGGACCGAGCCGGTATCGGGGATCAGCTTGCCGATCAGCACGTTGAGCAGGGTGGACTTGCCCGCGCCGTTCGGCCCGATGATGGCGTGAACGCTGTTCTCGGCCACGCTGAGATTGACATCGCCCAGCGCCTGCAAGCCGCCGAAGCGCTTGCTCACGTTCTTGACTTCCAGAATGCCCATGGCGCGCGCTCCTTATTCGGCCGGGGTGGACTGGGTTGACTTGCGCTTGGCCGCGCGCCCCCTGCGGCCGGTAAAGAGCCGCGCGATGCGCTGGCCTCCCTCGACAAGACCACCGGGCAGGAAGATCACCACCAGCATGAAGATCACCCCGAGCGTGAGGTTCCAGCCCTTGCCCACGAAGGGATGGATCAGCGTGACCATGACATCCTCGAACCCGTCCGGCAGGAACGAGAACCACTGGTGCAGCACGTTGTCGTTGATCTTCGAGACGATGTTCTCCATGTACTTGATCAGCCCCGCGCCCAGGACCGGGCCGATGAGCGTGCCCGCGCCGCCGAGAATGGTCATCAGCACCACCTCGCCGCTTGCCGTCCAGAACATGCGTTCCGCCCCCGCAAGCGGGTCCATCGCCGCCAGCAGCCCGCCGGCCAGCCCGGCATACATGCCCGAGATCACGAAGGCCGCGAGCGTGTAGGGCTTGGCGTTGAGCCCCGTATAGGTCATCCTGGTGTTGTTGGACTTGATCGCGCGCAGCATCATCCCGAAAGGCGAGCGGAACAGCCGGATCGCCAGGTAGAAGACGATCAGCATGATCACCGCGCAGATGTAATAGCCCAGGTTGAAGGTGAAGGACCATCCGCCGAGGTTGAGCTCGTATGTGGCCCGCACCGACAGCCCGAAAAGATGCGGCAGATCGGGAAGCCCCTCGCGGTGGAAGATCTGCGGGTCCGTGTCATAGACCTGAAGACCGGTCTCGCCGTTGGTGAGGTTGAACTTCGGGTTGGACAGCACCGAATAGGCCAGCGCGAAGGACATCTGCGCGAAGGCCAGCGTCAGGATCGAGAAATAGATGCCCGATCGGCGCAGCGAGATATAACCGATCAGCACCGAGAAGAGCGCCGCCATGATCACCGCGAAGACGATGGCGGGCAGCACGTTGTAGCTGAACAGCTTGAACATCCACACCGCCGCATAGGAGCCCACCCCGAGAAAGGCCGCGTGGCCGAAGCTGAGATAGCCGGTCAGGCCGAACAGGATGTTGAAGCCGATGGCGAAGATGCCGAAGATGGCGAAGCGTTGCAGCAGGTCCGGATAGCCCGCGTTGAACTGTGCCATGGCACTGTCCGTCGGGAACGGGTTGAGCAGGAAGGGCGCAAGCAGCGTGATCGCGATCACGAAGAGAAAGAGCAGCCCGTCTTTCTTGTTCAGTCCAAACATCGGATCAGTCCTCCATCACGCCTTTGCGCCCCATCAGACCGCGCGGGCGGGTCAGAAGGACGATGATGGCGACAAGATAGATGATCACCTGGTTGATACCGGGGATGGTTGTCGTCGCCCAGGTGGTCGAGGCGAAGCTCTCGAGAATGCCGAGCAGGAAGCCCGCGAGCACGGCCCCCGGCAGGCTGCCCATGCCGCCGACCACGACCACGACGAAGCTCAGCACCAGGAAATCCATGCCCATGTGATAGTTGGGCGGGTTGATCGGGGTATACATCACCCCCGCCAGCCCGGCGACGGCCGCCGCGATGCCGAACATGATGGTGAAGCGGCGGTCGATATTGATGCCCAGAAGGCCCACCGTCTCCCGGTCGGCCATGCCCGCGCGCACGACCATGCCGAAGGTGGTGAATTGCAGGAAGGCGAAGACCGCGCCGATGATCAGCGCCGCAAAGGCGAAATACACCAGCCGCCAGAGCGGATAGATGATCTGGTTGACCTCGAAGCCGATCATCGCGCCCAGATCGACGCTGCCCGACAGCGCATCGGGTGCCGGGGTGGGGATCGGATTGGCCCCGAAGAAATACTTGATGATCTCCTGAAGCACGATCGCAAGGCCGAAGGTCACGAGGATCTGGTCGGCATGGGGGCGCTTGTAGAAATGCTTGATCAGACCGCGCTCCATGGCAAAGCCGACGCCGACCATCACGGGAATGGCGAACAGGATGGCCAGCGGCACCGACCACTCGATGATCGCGCCCCCGATCTCGGGACCGAACCAGCCCTCGATATAGGGTTTCTCGACCTTGAGGGGGTTGCCGAGGAAATCGGTCTTGGTCTCGTCCACCACCGTGTGGCTGAACGACAGAAGCCGTTGCAGCGTGACGGCACAGAAGGCACCGATCATGAACAGCGCGCCATGGGCGAAGTTGACCACCCCGAGCGTGCCGAAGATCAGCGTGAGCCCGAGCGCGATCAGCGCATAGGCAGAGCCCTTGTCCAGCCCGTTGAGGATTTGCAGAAGAATGACGTCCATTGGTCCCACCTGTCGGTTGAGCGCGGCGGCGCGACCCCGGCCGCGCGCGGTGGCGCGGCCGGGGCTTGCGTCATGTCCGGCGGGCTCAGGCGCCCGGGTTGCACTCGCCCAGCGATGCCTCGTCACCGCCGAACATCGGATGGTTCGGGGGGTAGGTGACCTGCTCGACCGGCGTCACCTCGACGATCTCCAGCGTGTCGTACTGGGTGGTGGGGTTCTGAGCCCCGCGCACCACGAGCACGTCCTTGAAGCACTGGTGATCCTCGGCACGGTAGAGCGTCGGGCCGTTGCCGAGACCGTCGAACTCGAACCCCTCGAGTGCCTCGACCACGGCGCAGGGATTGAACGAGCCCGCGCGTTCCACGGCATCGGCATAGAGCAGCACCTGCGCATAGCAGGTCTGCGCCGAGTTCGACGGCGGCTTGCCGTATTTCTCGCCGAAGGACTTGACGAAGGCCCTGGTGCCCTCGTCCTGCAACTGCCAGTTCCAGTTCATCGAACCGAGCACGCCCTTGATGTTCTCGCCGGCACCGGCGGCCATCAGCTCGGAATAGAGCGGCACGACGATCTTGAAGTCCTTGCCGTTCACGACCTTGTCGAGCAGGCCGAACTGGATCGCGTTGGTCAGCGAGTTGACCATGTTGCCGCCGTAGTGGTTGAGCACCAGGACGTCGGCACCCGAGTTCAGCACCGGCGCGATATAGGACGAGAAATCGGTCGAGGCGAGCGGGGTCTTGACCGTGTTCACGGTCTCCCAGCCAAGCGCCTCGGTAGAGGCAACGATCGATTCCTCCTGGGTCCAGCCCCAGTTGTAATCGGCGGTCAGGTGATAGGCGCGGCGGTCGTTGCCCATCTCCTTGGCAAGCACCGGCGCAAGCGCGGCACCCGACATGTAGGCGTTGAAGAAATGCCGGAAGCCGTTGGCCTTGCGATCCTTGCCGGTGGTGTCATTGGCATGGGTCAGACCGGCCATGAAGATGATACCCGCCTCCTGGCACAGGCCCTGCACGGCCACGGCCACGCCCGAGGAGGACCCGCCGTTGATCATGATGGCCCCGTCCTTCTCGATCATCGACTTGGCGCTGGCGCGCGCGGCATCGGACTTGGTCTGCGTGTCGCCGGTGACGAAGGTGACCTTCTTGCCGAGGATGCCGTTGCCCTTGAGCGCCTTGGAGCTGAAGGTGTTGAGGCAGCCGCCGTCGCCCTCGCCGTTGAGATGCTCGACCGCAAGCTGCTGCGCGAGAAGCTCGTCATTGCCCTCTTCGGCATAGGGTCCGGTCTGCGGCACGTTGAAGCCAAGGGTCACGGTGCCGCCGGTCGGCTCGTTGGTGAAGGCCGAGGCACTCGAGGCGGTGAAGATCGTCGGCAGCGCGACGCCCGCGCCCGCGACGGCACCGGTCTTCAGCACCCCCCGACGGGTCAGGTTCGATTTGGACATGGAATCCTCCCATTGTGATCGCACGGATCTTGGTCTTTTCGGTCCGCGCTCCTCCAGCGCGGGCCTGCGCACATGTCGTGCGGGTTCAGTATGCCGACGCAGCTGAAAATTTCGCAACAAATCCCTTTTGTGAAACATTTATTTTGTAAAACATTCGACAAGAGGCCGTGTCATATTGTAAAATTATTCTCATGCCCCTGCGGCAAGTGCATCCGGTCACGGGAAAATTTTCGATGCCTGAACGGCTTATGATCGGCACACGAATCCGCGAGCGCCGTGTGCTCAACGGTATGCGGCAGACCGAGCTTGCCCGCCAGGCCGGGATCTCGCCTTCCTATCTCAATCTCATCGAGCACAATCGCCGGAGGATCGGCGGCAAGACCCTGCTGAAACTGGCCGAAGCCCTGGAGGTGGAGCCGTCGCGCCTGACCGAAGGGGCCGAGGCCGCGGTGGTGGGGGGGCTGCGCGAGGCGGCAAGCGATTCAGAGACGGCCGAGCGCGACCGGATCGAGGAATTTGCCGGGCGGTTTCCCGGCTGGGCCGGGCTGCTCGTGGACCTGCACCGCCGGACGGAGGCGCTGGAACGGACCATCGACACGCTGACCGACCGGCTGGCGCACGATCCCTTCCTCGCCGACTCGCTGCACGAGGTGATCTCGTCCGTCACCGCGATCCGCGCCACCGCGTCCATCCTGGTCGAGACCGAGCAGCTGGAACCCGAATGGCAGGCGCGCTTTCACCGCAACATCAACGAGGATGCCGCGCGCCTGACCGAAGGCGCGCAGGCCCTGGTGCGCTATCTCGAGACGGCACCGCGGCGCGATGCGGACCTCACCTCGCCGCAGGACGAGATGCACGCGGTTCTGGCCGCGCGCGACTATCACTTTTCCGAGCTCGAGCGGCCGGACGCGCATGTGCAGGACGTGGCGCGCCTGGTGGCCGCCGAGGCCCGGTCCGGTCTTTCGGCCCCCGCGCAGAACCTGCTTGCAACCGTGCTCACGCGCTATCTTGAGGATGCCCGCGCCCTGCCGCTGAGCGTGCTCAGGGCACAGCTCAACCGTCTGGGGCCGGAACCCGACCGCCTCGCCGCAGCGACCGGCGCGGGGCTGGCGCTGGTGTTCCGCCGTCTTGCCACGCTGCCCGAGGAGGTGGCCGGTCCCATCGGGCTGGTGATCTGCGACGCCTCCGGAACGCTGGTCTTTCGCAAGCCGATCAACGGCTTCGCCGTCCCCCGTCTGACCGGTGCCTGCGCGCTCTGGCCGCTCTATCAGGCGATGACGCAGCCGCTGGCACCGCTCAGGATGCGTGTACGGCAGACCGGGCGGGGAGGCGAGACGGTGCTGGCGCTCGCCGTCGCGGTGCCTTCGGGTCCGGGCAGTTTCGAACGCCCCGCGCCGATGCAGGCGCATATGCTGCTCCAGCCCGATCCGGGCGAGTCCGCCGGCCCGGTGCGCACGCTCGGGGTGAGTTGCCGGATCTGCGCGCTGAGCCTATGCGAGGCCCGTCGCGAACCCTCGATCCTCTCAGAGGGCTTTTGACAGGGCGGGCCGGAATGGAGAATAGTGACTTCGGGCGCGGCACGCGCCTGCAACGGAGGGGAGGCCGCTGCATGGGCAAGAAGGTTCTGTTGATCGAGGACGAGCCCAATATCATCGAGGCGATCAGCTTCATCCTGTCGCGCGACGGCTGGGAGGTGAAGACCCATGCCAATGGCCATGACGCGATGGATGCGGTCCGCCGCCGCGCGCCGGACCTGATCATCCTCGACGTGATGCTTCCCGGAAAGAGCGGGTATGACATCCTGGGAGAGATCCGACACGATGCCGATTATGCGTCAACGCCGGTGCTGATGCTGACCGCGCGGGGACAGACGCGGGACCGCGAGCTGGCCGAGCGCGCGGGCGTGAACCGCTACATGACCAAACCCTTCTCCAACGCGGACGTGCTCGCGGCGGTCCGTGACCTGGTCGGGACATGAGCCCCGAGCACACCCCGCTCTTTCTGGCGCGGCGCGGCTACCGCCGCCGCCGTCTCGCCGATGCCGCGCGGGTTCTGCCGCTCTTCGGCGGCGCGCTGTTCTGCTTGCCGTTGCTCTGGAAGGGCACGGAGCGGGCCGGCGGTACGGTCCAGGCGCTGATCTACGTCTTCGGGCTCTGGGTGGTGCTGATCACCGTCTCGGCCCTCATCTCGCGCCACCTGAGCCCCGAGGAGCAGGCGCAGGACAGCGGGCGCGGAGGTGACGGGGGGGCTGGCACGCGATGACGGTTCTCAACCTCCTCGTCCTGGTCTGCCTGCTCTATGTCGTGCTGCTCTTCGGCGTGGCCTTCGCGGCCGATCGGGCGGCGCGGATCGGACGGGCGAGCTGGCTTCGGTCCTCGGCTGTCTATACCCTGTCGCTGTCGATCTACTGCACCGCCTGGACGTTCTATGGCGCGGTCGGCTTTGCCGCGCGGTCGGGCCTCGAATTTGTGACCATATACCTGGGTCCGACCCTGGTCATGATCGGCTGGTGGTGGACGCTCCGGCGGCTGGTGCGGGTGGGGCGCAGCCAGCGCATCACCTCCATCGCCGACCTGATCTCGTCGCGCTACGGCAAGTCGAACCTGCTGGCGGTGCTCGTGACCGTGCTCGCGGTGGTCGGAACGACCCCCTATATCGCGCTGCAACTGCAATCGGTCACGCTCTCCTTCGCCGCCTTTGCCAAGGCCGAACCAAGCCCCACCGCCCTGCCCGACATGCAGTCAACCGCGCTCTGGGTGGCGGCGGGGCTCGCGGTGTTCACCATCCTTTTCGGCACGCGCAACCTTGACGCGAACGAACGCCATCACGGCGTGGTCATGGCGATCGCCATGGAGGCGGTGGTCAAGCTCTGCGCGCTGCTCGCGGTCGGCGTCTTCGTGGTCTGGGGGCTGTCGGGGGGCATCGGCGCGACGCTCGCGCGCATCGAAGCCTCCCCCATCGCCCGTTTCGAGGTCTCCGGCAGCCGCTGGGTCGGTCTCACGCTTCTGTCGGCCATGGCCTTTCTCACCCTGCCGCGCATGTTCCAGGTGCTTGTCGTCGAGAACGAGGAGGACGAGCACCTGCGCACCGCCGCCTGGGCCTTTCCCACCTATCTCATGCTGATGAGCCTTTTCGTGGTGCCGATCGCGGTGGTCGGGCTGGAACTGCTTCCTGCGGACGCGAACCCGGACCTCTTCGTTCTGACCCTGCCGCTCAGCGAGGGACGCGACGGGCTGGCGATCCTGTCCTTTCTCGGCGGGTTCTCGAGCGCCACCTCCATGGTCATCGTGGCGGCGATCGCGCTCTCGACCATGGTCTCGAACCATGTGGTGATGCCGATCTGGCTGCATTACTCGGGCCGGGCGGCGGTGGTCGCGGGGGATGTGCGCACGGTGGCGCTGATGGCGCGGCGGCTCAGCATCGGGGGGGTGCTGTTTCTCGGCTACATCTATTTCCGCCTGTCGGGCGGCGGCACGGCGCTTGCCGCGATCGGCCTCATCGCCTTCGTGGGCGTGGCGCAGTTCCTGCCCGCCCTCATGGGCGGGCTGTTCTGGCGCGGGGCGACGCGGATCGGGGCGCTTGCCGGGCTGGCGTTCGGGGCGGCTGTGTGGCTCTACTGCCTGTTCCTGCCCAGCTTCGGGCCGTCGGTCCTGCTGCCGCAGGCGGTGTTCGATCACGGGCCCTGGGGGCTGAGCTGGCTGCGGCCGCGCGCGCTCTTCGGGACCGAGGGCATGGACCCGGTCATTCACGCGCTGATGTGGTCGCTCCTGCTCAATGTCTCGGCCTTCGTGCTCGGCTCGCTCCTGAGCTTTCCACAGCCGCTCGAACGGCTTCAGGGGGCGCAGTTCGTCAATGCCTCCGACCGTGCGAACGCGCCGGGCGGCTGGTCGGGCGGCATGGCCCAGAGCGAGGATCTCCTGCTGATGGCGCAGCGGATCATGGGCGCGCGCGAGGCGCAGGCGCTCTTTGCCTCGGCCGCACGGCGGCAGGGCGTCTCGGGATACCTGCCCGAACCGAGCCCGGATTTCCTGCAGGAACTGGAACGGGCGCTGGCCGGCTCGGTCGGGGCGGCCACCGCCCATGCGATGGTGGGCCAGATCGTCGGCGGTGCCTCGGTCACGGTCGAGGATCTGATGGCCGTGGCCGACGAGGCGGCGCAGATCATGGAATATTCGAGCCAGCTCGAGGCCAAGAGCCAGGAACTTGCCCGAACCGCGCGCCAGCTGCGGCAGGCCAACGAGACGCTCACGCAGATATCGGTGCAGAAGGACGGCTTCCTGTCGCAGATCAGCCACGAGCTGCGCACGCCGATGACCTCGATCCGGGCCTTCTCGGAGATCCTGCGCGACACGCAGGACCTGACGCCGGACGAACAGAGCAAATATGCCACCATCATCCATGACGAGACCGTGCGCCTGACCCGGCTCCTGGACGATCTGCTCGATCTCAGCGTGCTCGAGAACGGGCAGGTCGATCTCAACATCCAGACCGGCACGCTCGAGGCGCTTCTCGACCGCTCGGTGCGCGCCGCCGGCGGCGACGGCGAGGGGTTTCGCATCCTTCGGGACCGCGGCAGCGAACAGGTGGAGCTTGCCACCGATCTCGACCGGCTGGCACAGGTGTTCATCAACCTGATCAGCAACGCGCGCAAGTATTGCGATGCCATCCCCCCCGTGCTGAGCATCCGCGCCACGGTCGCCGAAGGGCGGCTGGTGGTGGATTTCGTGGACAATGGCAGCGGCATTTCCACCGACAAGCACGCGGTGATCTTCGAGAAGTTCTCGCGCATCGGCCAGACCAAGGCGAGCGGCGCGGGGCTCGGTCTGGCGATCTGCCGCGAGATCATGGAGCGGCTCGGCGGCGACATCTCCTATCTGCCGGGGCAGAAGGGCGCGGCCTTCCGGGTGACGCTGCCGCTGGCCGAGGACCGCATGGCCGCGCAATGACGCGCGCTAACCTTATGGTAAGTCCTCGCGCCTAGGCTGCGGGCCATCGACACGGAACGTGGACGGCTTGAGGCATGACCGCGCTTGACCAGGCATCGGTTCTCCGACGCAAGACCCGCGCCGCGCGCGGCGACCAGGATCCGCACGAGACCGCGTCGGTCCGGGCGCTGCGCCTCGCGCTCGCGCGGGCCGCCGACACGCTCTTCGGCCTTGCGCTGACCGTGGCCACCGTCGAACAGCGCCGGATCGAGGCCGAAGAGATCGAGACGGCGCTCGGCACCGAGGGTCTGTTCATGCTGCTTGACGGCCCTGGTGGCGCGCGGGGCGCCTTGCGTTTCGATCCTGCCTTCATGTCGGCCGTGATCGAGGTGCAGACCATCGGCCAGGTGCTGCCGGGCCAGGTGCGCGCGCGCCCGGCCACCCGGACCGACGCCGCCATGCTTGCCCCGCTCGTTGACGCGGTTCTCTCAGACCATGACGCGGAACTGGCGCGGGGCGAGAGCGGGCGCCGCCCGTGTGGCCTTCGCTTCGCCGACCGGGCCGAGAATGCACGCGCGCTCGCGCTGCTCCTGCCGCGCGCCCAGTTCGACTTCTTTCGCGTGACAGGCGATCTCGACCATGGCGCGCGCACCGGGTGTCTGGACCTGCTCCTGCCCCGCGAACAGGAGGCCGCGGCGCTGCATGGCGGCCGCGCGGACAGGGCACGAACAGCGGCGGCCACCGGTCCAGACCTTGCCGCCGTGGCGCTGAACGCGCCGGTCGCGCTCGACGTGGTGCTCGCGCGGCTGCGCCTTCCCCTTCACGCGGTCATGGCCTTCGCGTCCGACACCCGTCTCGATCTGCCGCAGGAGGGGCTCGGCCAGGCGCAGCTTGTTGGCGCGGGCGGGCAGGTCATCGCCAAGGGGCGGCTCGGCCAGAGGGAGGGGTTGCGCGCCTTCCGGCTCTCGGGACCGCTCTTGGAACCGTCCCCGACACAGCCCGGCAAGGGGCCACCGCCGCAGGACGGCACGGCGCGGGCAGCCGATTGACATGGGTCAATGCGGATCGTCGCGTTTCACGCAAGACTCCCGCGCAAACGGAGGAAACGCCATGCCAGACACCGCCCATTTCCGTGCCGCGCTCCTGCGGCGACTGCGCCAGCTCGACACCCGGCTGCACGCCATCGAGGCCGAGCTCGACGCGCCGCGCCCACAGGACTGGGAGGAGGCCGCGACAGAGCGCGAGGGCGATGAGGTTCTCGAACATCTCGGGCAGGCGGGCGAGCAAGAGATCGCACGAATCCGCGCGGCGCTCGAACGCATCCGCGCCGGTCGCTACGGGATCTGCACCCAGTGCGGCGAGGCGATCTCCCAGGAACGTCTCGAAATTCTGCCCGAAACCCCGCTCTGTCGGCGATGCGCTGCCCAAATTTCGTGACGGGCGTTCACAATTTCTTCGCGCGGATGAGATAAACATTCTCCGCGCAGCCGCAACACGTTATGGTTGTTGCATGCTTGGGAGGACTGCCATGACCAATATCGAAGCGGAGCTTGACCGCCTCCAGTCGCTTATCGGCGCTGCCGCACCCGACACCCGCTACAAACACGAGCCGCAATTGCGGCGGGTGATTCTCGGGCTGCGGAACGAAGGCCGCGCCGTGCCTGCCCGCATCAAGGCACTGCACGAGACGCTTCTGAGCGAGGCGATCGAGGCCGAGTTCGACAACATGCCGGTCTGAGACCGCGGCGCTTGCACACGGGCCGATAAGCCGTAGTAATTGACCCATGGTCATGTCACGGGCGGCACGGGTGTGAGCGCCAGCATCCAAAGGGAAGAGCGCGACGGGATCGCGCTTCTGCGGCTCGACCGCCCCGTTGCGAACGCGCTCACGCCGGGTCTGCGCGCCGATCTGATGACCGCTCTGGCCGAGGCCGAAACCGAGCCGGCCTGCACGGGCATCGTGATTGCAGGTGCCGGGGCGGGCTTCTCCGCCGGGACCGATATCTCGGAATACGACGCCGCGCCCGAACCTCCATCCGTCTCGGACCTCTGCCGCCTGGTGGCTGCCTTCCCCAAGCCTGTCGTCGCGGCGCTGCATGGCGATGTTCTGGGGGCCGGTCTGGCGCTGGGACTGGCGGCCCATGCGCGCGTGGCGCAGGAGGACGCGCGGCTCGCCCTGCCAGAGATTACCCTCGGCATGATGCCCGGTGGCGGCGTGACGCAACGCCTGCCGCGACTCGTAGGCGCGCAGGCAGCGCTCGAACTGATGCTCTCGGGTCGTTCCGTGCGCGCGGCCGAGGCGCGGCTGCGCCCCCTGTTCGAAACCGTGGTGGCCGAAGACGCGGAAGGCGCGGCGGTGATCCTTGCCAGAGGGCTCGCCCAGGGCAGGGCAAGGCCCACCCCGCCCCGCGGCCTGTCGGACCCGTTGGCCTATCAGAAATCCGTCGCCGCGGTGCGCGACCGGCTCGGGGCGGGCGACAGCGCGGCGCGCGACATCCTGCGCGCGGTGGAGGCCGCGCAGCTTCTGCCGCTGGCGCGGGGGCTGGATTTCGAGGAGGTGCTCTTCGAGGAGCGCGCGCAGAGCGGCACGGCGCGGGCCATGCGCCACATGCATGTGGCCGAGACACGGGCGCGCGCCCTGCCCGAGATGCGCCGCGCCACGCCCCGCGCGCTGCGCCGGATCGCGGTTGCCGGATCGCTGCCGGACGATCTCGCCGAGCGGCTGCGCAAGGCGGGCGCGATCCTGACGGACCTGCCCGCCGGGGGCGCGGATGCCGATCTCTGGATCGAGGCGGGTGCCTCCGCACCCGACGGCACCGCGCGGCTCCGGCTCGATACCGGCGCGGGCTTCGGCCCGGCGGGGCTGTGGCTGCGCTACACGGCGGCGGGGCGCTTTGCGGAACTGGGCGTGGGCCCCGGTTCCGCGGCGCAGGACGTTGCCGGGCTGGCGCGGCTTCTCTCGGCGGGTCAGGGGGGGTTCGTGCGCGCCGCCCTGCCCGCGGCCGGGCCGGGGATCGGCCATGCGTTGCAGGCCACGCTCGATCTGGCCGCGCTGACGCTTCTCGGTGCGGGGTCGGGCGTCGCAGAGGTCGATGCGGGCGCGGCCGGTCTCGGCTTCGCGCAAGGCCCGTGCCTGGTGATGGACCATGAGGGGCTTGCCGCCGCACAGGCACGACTGGCGGCGCTCGCCGCACGGCTCCGCCTGCCAGAGCCCGGAATCGACGGCCCGCTGGCGCAGAGGCTGGCGCGCGGCGCGGTCGGGCGCGCGGCGGGGCGCGGCTTCTACGATCATCCGCCCGAAGGCCCGCGCGCGCCGCGAAGTTCCGATGCGGCCACGCCCCCCGGCGGCATCCCGGCGGACCGCGCGCTTCATGCGGCGCTGGTCAATGCCGCCGAACGGCTGCTGGCGGCGGGCGCGGTGCTTCGGGCGGGCGATCTGGACGTGGTCGCGGTGCGCGCGCTCGGGCAGGCCCGCTCGGCGGGCGGACCGCTCTGCCAGGCGGATGCGCGCGGGCTCATGGCGGTGCTCAAGGACATGAAGGCGCTCGCCCCCCTCTCGGCCCCGCTCTGGGAGCCGCATCCGGCGCTCCTGGCCCGTATCCGGGAGGGTCTGGGCTATTTCGGGCGCAGGGCCGCCGAGATCAGCCCAGCATGATCCCCAGGACGACCATCATCAGCCCGATCACAGACAGGAACAGCGCCGCCATGTTCACCGGCAGCACCGAGCGCACCGCCGCGCGCAGCGCGTCGTCCGACAGCCCCGCGCGCCGCGCGCGCCATCCCTTCAGGATGCACCAGACAAGCCCCGCGAGGCCGCCGAGCGAGACCACCGCACCGGCCCAGACCAGCATTTCCATGACGGCTCTTCCTTCTCCGGCTTCGCGCGTCGCCTAGGCCAAAGCGCCGCGCCGCGCAAGACCCGCTCGGCGCTTGCGCGCGCGATGCGGGGCGGCTAGGTCTGCGGCCTGACCCGAGCGGAGGCCCCCATGAACGATCTGACATCCGATACGAGCTACAACGTGACGGCCGAGGAACTGCGCCAGTTCATCGAACGGTTCGAGCGGCTCGAGGCCGAGAAGAAGGACATCGCCGACCAGCAGAAGGAAGTGATGGCCGAGGCCAAGGCGCGCGGCTACGACACGAAGGTGATGCGCAAGGTGATCGCCCTGCGCAAGCGCGACAAGGACGACATCGCCGAGGAAGAGGCCGTGCTCGAGATGTACAAGCAGGCGCTCGGCATGATCTGACCGGCCCTCGCGTCACATCCGGGCGCGCAGCGTGGCCAGAAGCGGCGACTCCGCGCGCGCCGCAAGGAAATTGTAACCCCGGAACGGGTCTGTCTTGCGGGCCGCGATGGCGGTGAGCCCGGCCACGGGCACGAGCCCGCCCTCCATGGCAAAAAGCCGCATGTCGGGATCGCGCACCAGATGCGCGCTGACCGTGCAGGCGGCATCCATCCCGTGATCCTCGTAGATCAGCACCGCGCCCTGCGCGATGGCCCGCGCCGCCCCGTCGATGGCGGCAATCTCGGCCCCTTCCACGTCAAGCTTGATCAGCGCGGCCACGCCCTCGGGCACGAGATCGTCGACCGAGAGCGTCGGCACGGTCTCGATACGGTCGCCGGGGCGGGCGGGGCCGCCATCCATGAGCCGGGCGGAGGCATGGCTGAGATGGGTGTTGACGAAACGGAGCACCCCGCCCGAACGCGCGTGGATGGCAGCCCGGTGCAGGGCGACATTGGGCAGATGCGCGGCGTTTTCCCGCAGCGCGGCAAAGGTTTGCGCTGAGGCCTCGACCGCGATCACGCGGTCGAAAAGCGGCACGGCGCGGGTGGTCCAGTATCCCTTGTTCGCGCCCAGGTCACAGAAAAGCGGCGTGGCCCCGGCCGCGGCGCGCAGCACGGTGGCGACTTCGGGCTCGTAAGGGCCCCGGTAAAGCGCGAAGCGCGTCCAGTAGCCGTCATCGAGCGCGATGCGAAAGGGCGGTGCCGCGCCCTCGTGCAGCCACACCGCATCATCCGCCGGAAAGAGCCGCGCGAGACCGCGCGCGAAGCGGCCATAAAGGCCGCGCGTCACGCTCAGACGGAAGAGCGCCATCAGCAGGTGATAGTGAAGCCGCGCAACGGGCGACGAGAAGCTGAGCCGGGTCATCGCGCTGATCTAACCCCGCGGAGGGACGCAGACCAGAGGGATACACGCCGGCCACACGCGCTTGTGCCCCGGGTCTGGGTGCGAAACCGGGCGCGCCTGCCCAGATTCGAAGCATGAGCGCGGCGCATCCCGCGCCCGCAGGGAAAGGAGAAAGCCGTGTTCAAGCGTGTTCGTTCCAGCGCCGTCATCTTCGGTGCCGCAGCCCTTGCCCCGCCCGAGGCGGCCCATGCGCAGGCCATGACCTGTCTGCCCCGCGCCGTGCCGGTCGAGCGACGGGAGGCCCGTTACAAGGAGCATCTCGCCGGGGGCGGGTTGCGAGACCCGCGGCGGATTCTCGGGATCTGGGCCTCTGAAGAGACCGGCGGCTTCACGGTCTTCATCACCCGCCCGGACGGGGTGAGTTGCATCGTTGCCACCGGCCAGCACTGGACCAGCACCACCGCCAGCGCGCCGGAAGGCGTGGCCGGTAAACGCGCATTGCCCATCGGGGGAGCGGGTGCTATCTGCCCTGCGAGGTTACAGTCGCAAGGAGCCGCCCCCCGATGGCACAGGATTACATCGTCAAGGATATCGACCTTGCCGCCTACGGGCGCAAGGAACTGGACATTGCAGAGACCGAGATGCCGGGGCTGATGGCGCTGCGCGCCGAATACGGTGCCGCAAAGCCGCTCAAGGGCGCGCGTATCGCCGGCAGCCTGCACATGACCATCCAAACCGCGGTGCTGATCGAGACTCTGGTGGAACTGGGCGCGAGCGTCCGCTGGGCAAGCTGCAACATCTTCTCCACCCAGGACCATGCCGCGGCGGCGATCGCCGCGGGCGGCACGCCGGTCTTCGCGGTCAAGGGCGAGACGCTGGAGGAATACTGGGACTATTGCGACCGTATCTTCCAGTTTCCCGAAGGCGGGGCGAACATGATCCTCGACGATGGCGGCGATGCCACGCTCTACATCCTGATGGGCGCGCGCGTCGAGGAGGGCGAGGAGGATCTCATCGCCGTGCCGACAAGCGAGGAGGAAGAGGCGCTGTTCGCCCAGATCCGCAAGCGCATGGCAGAGAGCCCAGGCTGGTTCGTGAAGCAGCGCCACATGATCAGGGGCGTCTCGGAAGAGACCACGACCGGCGTGCACCGGCTCTACAAGATGATGGAGAAGGGGCACCTGCCGTTCCCGGCGATCAACGTCAATGACAGCGTCACCAAGTCGAAATTCGACAACAAGTATGGCTGCAAGGAAAGCCTGGTGGACGGCATTCGGCGGGCCACCGACACGATGATGGCGGGCAAGGTCGCCGTGGTCTGCGGCTATGGCGACGTGGGCAAGGGCTCGGCCGCGAGCCTGCGCGGCGCCGGTGCGCGCGTGAAGGTGACGGAGGTCGATCCGATCTGCGCGCTTCAGGCGGCGATGGACGGCTATGAGGTGGTGCTCCTGGAGGATGTTGTCTCGAGCGCCGACATCTTCATCACCACCACCGGCAACAAGGACGTGATCCGCATCGAGCACATGCGCGAGATGAAGGACATGGCGATCGTCGGCAATATCGGCCATTTCGACAACGAGATCCAGGTGGCCGCGCTGAAGAACCACAAGTGGACCAACATCAAGGACCAGGTGGACATGATCGAGATGCCCTCGGGCAACCGGATCATCCTGCTGAGCGAGGGGCGTCTGCTCAATCTCGGCAATGCCACGGGCCACCCCTCCTTCGTGATGAGCGCGTCCTTTACCAACCAGGTGCTGGCACAGATCGAGCTCTGGACCAGGGGAGACCAGTACGGCAACGAGGTCTATGTCCTGCCCAAGCACCTTGACGAGAAGGTGGCGCGGCTGCATCTCGACCGCATCGGCGTCAGGCTCACGCCGCTCAGCCCCGAGCAGGCCGCCTATATCGGGGTGCCGCCGGAAGGTCCGTTCAAGCCCGAGCACTACCGGTATTAGCGCAGCCCCGCCGTCCTGCCCGGTGGCCGGCGACCGGCCAGCGGGCGGGACGGGACCGGGACAGGGCGGATTTTCCCCTTTGAGCATCCTTGCGCAACCGCTATCGTGCCGTCGTTCCCCGCGCGGGGGACGATTGAAGCACGAACCGGCGAAGCGGTCGGGACAAGGAGTGATTTGATGGGAAAACGTGACGAACTTATTGCGCGCTACGCCGATGACCTGCGCAACAAATGCGGGATGGAGCCGGACATGGACCTGCTCACCAAGGTGACGATCGGCTGCGGGCCGGCGATCTACGATGCCGATGCGGCGACCGTGGCAGCCNGGCAGGAGGGCGAGCTCGAAACGGTGAAGAACAATTTCCTGGTCAAGAAGCTTGGCCTTGCCGACAGCCCCGCGCTGATGGACGCGATCAACCAGGTGCTCGAGACTTATGGCCGTTCGGAGCGCAACAAGTATCGTGCGGTGGTCTATTACATGCTGACCAAGCATTTCGGCAAGGAAGCGGTCTATGGCTGAGCTCCGGCGCGCCCCGGCACGCTTGTGGCGGATGCCCTGTCAGGAGACGTCGCGCAGTTCGCCCGTATCAAGCACGGGAGAGGCATCGAGCACATCGGCGTCGAGCATGGCGGCGATGCGCTCGAGCGAGGCCACCAGCTGCGCCTGTTCCCAATCGGCCAGCGCCTCGAACTTGCGCACATAGCGCTGTTGCAGCGCGTCAGGCGCGTGGCGGATCGTGTCGCGCCCGCGCTCGGTGATCACGATATTGATCTGACGGCGGTCGGTCTCGGATTTCTCGCGCGTGACCATGCCGTGTCTTACCAGCTTGTCCACCAGCGATGTCACCGTTGCCTGGCTCACCCGCATCCGGCGGGAGATCTCGGTGGCGGTGCATTGGCCGCGTTCGGCGACGATCTGAAGCACACGGAACTGCACCGCCGTGAGCCCGGCGGCGGCGGCAAGCTTCTGCCCGTAGATCTCGGTTGCGCGCAGGATGCGGCGCAGCGCGATCAGGCTCTGGTCTGTGCGATCCATGCGACCCCCTTTGGCGATCGAAGCAATGGTCGCAAAGCTTTCATTCAATTGCAATCTCTGGCCTCCAGCGAACGGTTCTTTGTATCGTTAAGCTTATATAATGCTACAATCGCTTTATCTTGCAGCGTTTCGGCAGAAAAACGCAACATTCTGCCTTTCTTACGATCACGTGTTGATTTTATAGTCTAAGTATTATAGTTAGTCAATCAAAGCAACAACCGAGGCTCTTCACCGATGCGACACGCGATGGAAATGTTCCGGAAGACCATGCCCTCCCTGCGCAAGCCGGAGGCTTCTGACGGCGCGGCGATCTGGCGTCTGATCCGGGCGTGCAAGCCGCTCGACGAGAATTCCATGTACTGCAACCTGATCCAGTGCGACCATTTCCGCGATACCTGCATCGTTGCCGAGATGTCGGGCGAGATCGTCGGCTGGGTGTCGGGGCATATCCTGCCCGACGATCCCGAGACGCTGTTCGTCTGGCAGGTGGCCGTGTCGGAAACGGCGCGGGGCACGGGTCTGGGCACGCTGATGCTGCGCGGTCTGCTGACGCGCGAGGCATGCAAGGACGTGACGCGCCTGCAAACCACGATCACGCGCGACAACGCGGCCAGTTGGGCACTCTTCCGCAAGTTCAGCGAGCTCAATGACGGCGAACTGACGAGCACGCCCTATTTCACGAAGTCGCAGCATTTCGACGAGCTGCACGACACCGAATACATGGTCACCATCGTCATGAAGGCGCGGATGAAGAAGGCCGCCTGAACCGCGCCTGCGTTCCCGCCATTTCTCCAATCATCAAAGGAACATCCCATGCCGACTGAGCAATCAGCCGATCTTGACATCTTTGCCCGCCGCGAATCGGAGGCGCGCAGCTATTGCCGCAGCTTTCCCACGTCCTTCGTCAGGGCGCAGGGCTCGGAACTGACCGATGCCGCGGGACGCAGCTATATCGACTTTCTCGCCGGGTGCTCGTCGCTCAATTACGGGCACAACGACCCGGACATGAAGGCCGCGCTGATCGAGCATCTCAATGCCGACGGGATCACCCACGGCCTCGACATGCATACGGGCGCCAAGGCCGACTTCCTGACCGCGTTCGAGGACATCATCCTCAAACCGCGTAACATGGACTACAAGGTGATGATGACCGGCCCGACCGGCACCAACGCCGTCGAGGCCGCGATGAAACTCGCGCGCAAGGTCACGGGGCGGCGCAACATCATCGCGTTTACCAACGGCTTTCACGGCATGACCCTGGGCGCTCTGGCAGCGACCGGCAATGCCGGCAAGCGGGCCGGGGCCGGGTCGGTCTCTCTCAACGACGTGACGCACATGCCCTATGAGGGTGCCTTCGGCGCGGATGTGGACAGCCTGCGCGTGATCGAGGAAATGCTCGGCAACCCGTCGAGCGGCGTCGATGCGCCTGCCGCCTTCATCATCGAGCCGGTGCAGGGCGAGGGCGGGCTGAATGCCGCATCGCCCGAGTTCATGCGCGGCATCGCCAGGCTGGCCAAGGACCACGGCGCGCTGCTGATCGTCGATGACATCCAGGCGGGCTGCGGGCGCACCGGCACCTTCTTCAGCTTCGAGGGCATGGGGATCGAGCCCGATCTCATCCCGATGGCCAAGAGCTTTTCCGGCATGGGCCTGCCCTTCGCGGCCCTGCTGATCAAGCCCGAGCACGATATCTGGGGCCCGGCCGAGCATAACGGCACCTTCCGCGGCAACACCCATGCCTTTGTCACCGCGCGGGTGGCGCTGGAGAAATTCTGGAAGGATGATGCCTTCGCGCGCGACATTGCCGGGAAGGCCGCGATCGTCCGCGAGGGGCTGCAGGCGATCGCCGACATGGTGCCCGGTGCGTGGCTCAAGGGGCGCGGCATGATGCAGGGCGTCGATGTCGGGAATGGTGATCTGGCGGGCGACATCTGTGCGCGCGCCTTCGGCAAGGGGCTGGTGATCGAGACCTCGGGCGCACATGATGAGGTGGTCAAGGTGCTCGCGCCGCTGACCACGCCCGAGCCGCTTCTGCGCAAGGGGCTCGAGATCCTGCAGGCGGCCGCGCGCGAGGCGGTCGATACAATGAAAATGGCAGCGGAGTGACGCGAATGATCGTGAGAGATTTCAACAAGATCGTGGAAAGCGAGCGCGAGCGCGTGGTCTCGGATGCGCAATGGTCCAGCGTTCGGATGCTTCTGGCCGATGACGGGATGGGGTTTTCCTTCCACATCACCTTTCTCGAGCCGGGATCGGAACACACGTTCGAGTACAAGAACCATTTCGAGAGCGTCTATTGCATGCAGGGCACGGGCTCGATCACCGATCTGGCGACCGGCGAGACGCATGAGATCAAGCCCGGCGTCATGTACGCGCTCGACAAGCACGACCGCCACACGCTGCGCGCCAGGGAAGAGCTTGTCATGGCCTGCGTCTTCAACCCGCCGGTGACCGGCAAGGAAGTGCATCAGGCCGACGGTTCCTATGCGCTCGAATCAAGCTGAGAGGGCGGGGGCGAGAGGCCCCGGCAAGAATCACATGACCTTTCCAACCCATACCGTCGAGAAGATCGGCGGCACGTCGATGAGCCGTGTTCGCGAACTGCTCGACACGCTCTTCATCGGGACCCGGGACGACGCGGCGCTCTATGGGCGCATCTTCGTGGTCTCTGCCTTTGGCGGGATCACCAACAAGCTGCTCGAGCACAAGAAATCCGGCACGCCCGGCGTCTATGCGCGGTTCGCCAATGATGACGACGATCATGGCTGGCTCGACGCGCTGACCGAGGTGGGTCATGCCATGCGCGAAGCGCACGGCACCATTCTCGAACATCCCGGCGACCGGGGCATGGCGGACGAATTCGTGCGCGAGCGGATCGAGGGCGCACGGTCGTGCCTCTTCGATCTGCAACGCCTGTGCTCCTACGGGCATTTCCGGCTGGGCGATCACATGCTGGTGATCCGCGAACTGCTCTCGGGCCTGGGCGAGGCACATTCGGCCTTCGTCACCACGCTGCTGTTGCAGCGGCACGGGGTGAATGCGCGCTTCATCGATCTGAGCGGCTGGCGCGACGAGACCGAGCATACCTTGGCCGAACGGATCGCGGCGGGGCTGGGCGACGTGGACCTTGCTTCCGAATTGCCCATCGTCACCGGCTATGCGCAATGTACCGAGGGGCTGATGCGCGAGTTCGACCGCGGCTATTCGGAGGTGACATTCGCCCGCATCGCCGCCCATACCGGCGCGCGCGAGGCGATCATCCACAAGGAGTTCCACCTCTCCTCGGCCGATCCGAAGCTGGTCGGCGAGGAGGCCGTGCGCAAGCTGGGCCATACCAATTACGANGTGGCCGACCAGCTCTCGAATCTCGGGATGGAGGCGATCCATCCCAAGGCCGCCAAGACGCTGCGCCAGGCAGAGGTGCCGCTGCGCGTCACCAATGCCTTCGATCCGGGCGATCCGGGCACGCTGATCGACGATCAGCCCACCGACACCCCGGCGGTGGAGATCGTGACTGGCCTCAAGGTCGTGGCGCTGGAGCTGTTCGAGCAGGACATGGTGGGCGTCAAGGGCTATGACGCGGCCATTCTGGAGGCGCTGAAGCGGCACGATGTCTGGATCGTTTCCAAGACCTCGAACGCCAACACGATCACCCATTACGTGCAGGCATCGCTCAAGACCGTGCGGCGCGTGGCGCGCGATCTCGAGTCGCTTTACCCGGCGGCCGCCGTCTCGGTGCGGACGCTGGCGCTCGTATCGCCCATCGGGCGTGACCTGAAGGGGTTGCGGGTGCTGGGCCGCGGGCTGCGGGCGCTGGAGGCGGCGGAGATCGAAGTCATCGCCGCGCATCAGACGCCGCGCGGCGTGGATGTGCAATTCGTCATCGGGGCAGAGGCGATGGAGGCGGGCATCACGGCGCTGCATCGCGCGCTGATCGAAGGACGCGCGCCGGTGGCCGAGGTGCCGAAAGCCGCCTGAGGACAAAGGCCCGGTCGTGACCGACCGGGCCAGGCCCTTTCGTCAGTTCACCTTTTCGGCGTCGATCACATCCTTTTGGGACGTCTTCTCGGCGCTGGCAATGGCAATGCGACGGGGCTTGAGGGCCTCGGGCACCTCCCTGACCAGCTCGATATGGAGCATTCCGTCGGCATGGCTCGCGCCGGTCACGCGGACGTGATCGGCCAGCTGGAAGCGCCGCTCGAAGGCACGGGTGGCGATACCGCGATGCAGGAAGGTGCGGTTCTCATCCTCCTCGCGCTTGCGGGCCGAGACCACGAGCGCGCCCTCCTTCACCTCCACCGTGAGATCGTCGGCGGAAAATCCCGCGACGGCGATCGAGATGCGATAGGCATCATCGGCTGTCTTCTCGATGTTGTAGGGCGGATAGGTGGGCTGGCTCATGTCGCTGGCCATCACCCGGTCGAGCAGATCGGCGATCTGGTCAAAGCCGACCGTGGCCCGGTAGAGCGGTGCAAGATCGAAGTTTCGCATGGTCATCCTCCTTTGAGCGATAACGGGTCTGCCTTCCCGCAAGGGGACAGGCGCATTGATCCGGCCCATCCGGCACCGGAACACCTGCGATTTGGGAACGGGGCGCGGGGCTGTCAAGCCCCTGCACACGGATCGCTCAGGGCCGGGCGAAGCGCGCGCCCGAAGCCCGTCCCTGCCCCACGCTNTCTCGCCTGAAGCCGGGCACCGCCTGTCTGATCCCGCGCGCGCGCAGATCGCGCCGGAGCGCCTCCACAAGGCCGGGCAGGTCCATGCCGAAGGCCACGCGCCGCCCCTCGGTCGTGCCGCCGCTGACCAGCGACAGGATGCGCGCGCGGCTGGCGGTGCGGGCGAAGACCGGCGCGCCCGACGAGCCGAAGATCACGTTGCAATCGAAGGCCATCAGCCCGCCCTGCCGCCAGAGCATCCCGCAATCGCGCTGCCAGGAGGGGGCCTCGTCCCGGTCGCGGCCGTAGGAGACAAGGCTCACCCGCTGCCCCGGTGCCGGTGCCCCGTGAAGCGCGAAGGGCGCCGCAACGGCGCTCGGGATCGGCGTGGCAAGGCGCAGCAGGGCGGCATCGCGGCGCACGTTGCCAGGCACCATGCCGCGCGCCGGATCATAGCCTTCGGCCACCGCATAGCCGCTCACCCCGCTTTCGGCGACAGCCACCCCGTCGCGCAGCCCGGCGCGAAAGCGCAGGCTCTCGGCGGGCACGGGGGCGCGTGTGCCGTCAAAGACGCAATGCGCCGCCGTCAGCACCTGGTCGGGCGCGATCAGGACCCCGGTACAGTAACCCGCCTGTCCGATGTCAAGCCGGCCAACGGCCTCCCAGCCGAAGAGATCATCGCGCTGCGTGAGCCGGTCGAGCCTGCTCTGCCCGAGCGCGCCACCCGCCGTCAGAAGCGCCAGCAGAAGGATCGCCAGCGCCCTCATGGCCGGGCGAATTTCGCGCCCGTGTCGCGGCGCGCGCCGGAGGAAAGCATCTGTGGCGGGGCGTCCTGAAAGACGCCCTGCCCCGCGTCGAGCGCCGCGCGCAGCGTGTCGAGCGGCTCGATCAGCTGCGTGCCGAGCGCAACCTTGCGCCCCTCGACCTCGGCCATGGCGGAAACGACCGAGACGATGCGCGCCTGCCCGCCCTCGAAGGAAAAGACCGGCGCTCCGGAAGAGCCGAAATCCACGTCGCAGGACATGATCAGCACCCCGCCCTGCCGCGCCAGCACCTCGCAGACCTGTTGCAGCGAGGGGGCCTCGGCGCGGTCCCTGGCATAGCTCACGACGCCGATCTGCTGGCCCTTTCGCGGGCGGGCATCGGTCTCGAACGGGACGACGCGGGTGTTGCGGATCGGATGGTAAAGCTCCAGCAGCGCCACGTCGTTGCGCACCCGCTCCGGCGTGACCTCGGCCGCGAAATCGTAATCGGGATGCGTGACCGCGCGGCGCACCGAGCGATAGGCCGCCGCGCGGCCGTTGCGCCAGCCGGCCATGAACTCGATCCGCGCCGGATCGAGCCGCGCGCCGGTCGCCTTGTCGTAAAGGCAATGCGCCGCCGTCAGCACCAGATCGGGCGCGATGAGCGCACCGGTGCAGAAGCCCCGTCCGCCCAGTTCCAGCCTCCCCACCGCCTCCCAGGCGCGTGCCGCATCGCCCATGTCGAGCCGCGTGAGCGCACTGTCCTGCGCGGCAAGCGGCGTGGCAAGGCAGGCAAGAAGGGCAAGCGCGCGCAGCATGGTCTCTCCGGGTCCGGGAACGCCCTTACCGGCTAGCAAGGGTTTTGGGCCAGAATAAGACCGCGCTCAGCGCAGGATGGGCACGTCCGGCGGCCCCCCTCCGGCGCGCAGGAGCGCGGGCGGTTGCGGCCCGCCGGTGGCCCAGTCGAGCAGTTCGACCGTATGGACCACCGGCACGGCCGTGCCCGAGCCGATCTGCATCATGCAGCCGATGTTCCCGGCGGCGATCACGTCCGGGGCCCTGGCTTCGAGCGTTCGGATCTTTCGCTCCTTGAGCTGTTTCGAGATCGCGGGCTGCATCAGGTTGTAGGTGCCCGCCGAGCCGCAGCAGAGGTGGCTGTCGGCGGGTTCCACCACGGCAAAGCCCGCCCGCCGCAGGAGATCCTTGGGGGCTGTCCTGATCTTCTGCCCGTGCTGCAGCGAGCAGGCGGCGTGATAGGCGACCGTCAGGCCCTTGTCTTCGCCCTCCGGCAGGTCGAGCCGCATCAACACCTCGCTCACATCCATGGCGATGGCGCTGACCCGCGCGGCATCTTCGGCCAGCGGCTCGAGCCGGAACATGTGGCCGTAATCCTTGACCGTCGTGCCGCAGCCGGAGGTGTTGATCACGATGGCATCGAGCCCGCCCTCGTCCATCTCGCGCGCCCAGGCGCGGATGTTGCGGGCCGCCGTCGCATGGCTTTCGGCGGTCTTGCCCATGTGATGGGTCAGCGCCCCGCAACAGCCCGCCCCCTCGGCCACCACCACCTCGCAGCCGAGCCGGGTGAGCAGCCGGATGGTGGCGTCGTTGATGTCGGTATTGAGCGCACGCTGCGCGCAACCCGTCATCAGCGCCACGCGCATCCGGCGCGCGCCGACGGGGGCAAAGCTCTGCGGATCGTCGTTGCGGCTGACGGGGGGGATGTGTTTCGGGGCCATCTCCAGCATGGCGCGCAGCCGCGCATCGGGCATGAGGCGCGCAAAGGGCCGCCCGATCTTCGCCCCCAGCAGCGCCACGCGAAACCGCATCGGATAGGGCAGGATCCGCGCGAGGATCCAGCGCAGCGCCCGGTCGCCCAGGGGTCGCCTGTAGCGCGCCTCGATATATTCGCGCGCCTGATCGACCAGATGCATGTAATGCACGCCCGAGGGGCAGGTGGTCATGCAGGCCAGACAGGACAGGCAGCGGTCGATATGCCTGACGGTCTTTTCATCGGGCACGCGGTCGTTTTCCAGCATGTCCTTGATGAGGTAGATGCGCCCGCGCGGGCTGTCGAGCTCGTCGCCCAGAACCTGATAGGTGGGGCAGGTCGCGGTGCAGAACCCGCAATGCACGCAGGAGCGCAGGATCTCGTTGGCGCGCGCGATCCTGGGGTCGCGCAACTGTTCCGGGGTGAACTCGGTCTTCATTCCGTCCCTCCCCGCGTCCCGCCCATCAGACCCGGATTGAGCAGGCCGCGCGGATCGAAACGTTGCCGCAGCCCGGCCTGAAGTGCCGCCACCGGCGCGGGCAGCGGATGAAAGGCGTCCGCGCCCGCCCCCCGCACCCGCGTGGCATGGCCGCCGCGCTGCGCCACCGCCTGCCGGATCTCCGCCGCGCCCGTCCCCTCGGGCACCAGCAGCCAGATCAGCCCGCCGCCCCAGTCATAAAGCGCCTCGGCACCGCTCAGCCCCGCCACGATCCCCGGCGCATCCGAGGGCTTGACCGAGAGCCGCCACACGTCGCCCTTCCGGCCGTGGAACGCGGCCACATCGCGGATGTCGCGCCAGGTGGCGGCCACGCTCTCGGGGTCATCGTCCGCCGTCACCGCTCCGAAGGGGGACAGCAGCGCGGCCAGGCGCCCGGCCCGGTAGGCGACCGAATCCGAAAACCCCTCGATCCGCAGAAGCGTGACCCGTCCCGGCAGATGCGCCGCGCCCGTCACCTCGAAGGGGGAGCCGAGCGCGCGCGAGAGCGCCGCGATCGCCTGTGCGTCGTCNAGCCCGTGGAGCACCAGCGTCGCCGCCGCCTGCGGCGCGGGCAGAACCTTGAGCGCCACCTCGGTCAGCACGCCGAGCGTGCCGTAGCTCCCGGCCATCAGTTTCACCAGATCATAGCCGGTGACGTTCTTCATCACCCGACCGCCATTCCTGACGATCCGCCCCGCGCCATCGACGAAGCGCACGCCCAGCAGGAAATCGCGGCAGGCCCCGGCCTGCACCCGTCGCGGCCCGCTGACATTGGCGGCCACCACCCCGCCGATGGTGGGCGTGCCCTGCGTCCCCAGCAACCCGCGATGGTCCATCGGCTCGAAGGCCAGCCGCTGCCCCTCGGCCGCCAGCGCCGCCTTGACCTCTTCCAGAGGCGTGCCCGCCCGCGCCACAAGCGTCAGCGCCCCCGGCTCATAAAGCTCGATGCCCCGCATCGCCGCAGCGGAGAGCCGCGCGCCGTTGGTCGCGCCGCCGATCGGGCGCGTACCGCCGCCCTCGATGCGCAGGGGGGTGTCGGCCCCCTTGATGATCCCGGCAAACTCCGCCTCGGTCTCGGGTGTCATGGTGCTTCTTCTGGCTGAAAATATCCCGGGGCTCCGGGGGCAGCGCCCCCGGCGTGGCTTTGTCAGGCCGCGCGCCGCGCCTCGGAAGCGCCCAGCGGAAAGACCTTGGCAGGGTTCAGAAGCCATGCCGGATCGAACACGTCCTTGACATCCATCTGCGCGGCCAGATCCGCCTCGCCATATTGATGGGCCATCAGGTCGCGCTTCTCGATGCCCACGCCGTGCTCGCCGGTCAGGCATCCGCCCACCTCGACGCAGAGCTTGAGGATCTCCGCGCCGAAGGCCTCGCAGGTTTCCAGATCGCCGGGCTTGTTGGCGTCATAGAGGATGAGCGGGTGCATGTTGCCGTCGCCCGCGTGAAACACATTGGCCACGTCAAGGCCGAACTCCTTCGACATCTCGCCGATCCGGCGCAGCACATGGGGCAGGGCGCTGACCGGGATGGTGCC
This sequence comes from Roseovarius sp., assembly GCA_002720475.1. Classification (GTDB taxonomy): domain Bacteria; phylum Pseudomonadota; class Alphaproteobacteria; order Rhodobacterales; family Rhodobacteraceae; genus Roseovarius. The sequence goes on along the minus strand of PBIL01000004.1, from coordinate 219,245 downwards.
GTCGAGGCACATGTAATCGTTGATCTGCCCCATGGCGCCAAAGGCCGATTTGCGCCCGAGCCAGATCTTCGCGCTTTCCTCTGCCGAGCGGCTCTGGCGCAGCTCGACCGGATCGTGGCGGCGCGCGATCTCCTCGATCAGCGCCAGTTGCGCGTCGATCTCGGCCTCGCTGCCTTCGACCTCGACGATCAGAAGCGCCTCGCAATCGGGATAGCCCGCATGGGCGAAATCCTCGGTGGCGCGGATGCAGGGGCGGTCCATGAATTCGATCGCCACGGGCAGCACCCCGGCCTTGATGATGTCGCTGACGCAGGCCCCGGCCACCTCGTTCGACTCGAACCCGATCAGCACGGGGCGCGCGCCTTCCGGCTTGCGCAGGATGCGCAGCGTGGCCTCGGTCACGACGCCGAGCTGCCCCTCCGAGCCGCAGACAAGGCCCAGAAGATCATAGCCCGCCGCGTCGAGATGCGCGCCGCCCAGCTCGATCACCGTGCCATCCATCAGCACCATGGTCACGCCCATCAGGTTGTTGGTGGTCACGCCGTATTTGAGGCAATGCGCACCGCCCGAGTTCATCGCGATATTGCCCGCGATGGCGCAGGCCAGCTGGCTCGACGGATCGGGCGCGTAGAAAAATCCCGCCTCCTCCACCGCGCCGGTGACGGAGAGGTTGGTGCGCCCGGCCTGCACGCGGATGAAACGGTTGTCGTAATCGGTTTCCAGAACCTCGGTCATACGCGCCACCCCGAGGATCACGCTATCCGCCGTGGGCAGTGCGCCCCCCGCCAGAGAGGTGCCCGCACCGCGCGGGACCACCGGCACACCCATCTCGTGGCAGATGCGCAGCGCCTCGGAGACCTCCTGCGTCGAGCCGGGCAGGATCACCGCGAGCGGCGGACACTTGTAGGCGGTGAGCGCGTCACATTCATAGGCGCGCGTCTCCGCCGGGTCCGAGATCACCGCATCGGCGGGCAGAACCTTGTGAAGCCGCGCGACAAGTTCGGCCTTGCGCGACAGGATCGCGGGGTTCGGTTCCGGCATTTGCATGGTTGCACCTCCTCGAATTGGTAAAATTATATAACCAATTTTACCATGTGGCGAGTCCTATTTTGCCGCATCCCGCCGCCGGGCCTTGCGCAGGCGCGGCCCCTCGGGCAGTCATCGCACATGGACTGGGTCAAGATCATCCACATTCTCTGTGTCATGGGCTGGATGACGTCGATTTTCGCCGTGCCGCGCGCCCTCATCTACTGGCACCGCGAATGGGACCGGCTGGGCGAGTTCGGGCCGCTGGGGGATCTGACCATCCGGCTCTACCGGTTCTCGCTCGGGCTTGGCGTGATCGCCATTCTCACCGGGCTCTGGCTCGCGCACTGGCTGGGCTGGCCGGGATGGACGCATCTGAAGATCGCGCTGGTGCTGGCGCTGGCGGCGCATTACGGCTGGACCGGGCGGCTGGTGTTGCGCGCGCGGCGCGGGGTCTTCACCGAAAGCGACCGCTACCTGCGCGTCTTCAACGAAATCAGCGTCCTGGGGGCGATAGCCGTGCTCTGGGTCGTGGTCGTGCGCCCGTTCTGAGCGATGGAGGTCCTGGCGCAGACGCTCAACCATTTCTCCGCCCTCGATCTCTCGGCGGTGGCGGTTCTGATCGCCTCCTGGGCCGGTGTCACCTTCCTGATCGAGAACGCCCCACGGCGGTTTCCGTCCACCTCCTGCCTCATGGCGCAGTATCGCCGGGAATGGATGGTGCAGTTCGTCGCCCGCGATCCGCGCATCTTCGATTCGCAGATCATTGGTCAGTTGCGGCAGGGCACGTCGTTCTTCGCCTCGGCCACGCTCATCGCCATCGGCGGGACGCTGGCGCTTCTGGGGGATGTGGAACGCTTCATCGGGATCGCCGGTGACCTGATCACCGGCACCGACCCGGTGATCGTCTGGGAGGTCCGTATCCTGCTGATCGTGGTGTTTCTCACCAATGCGTTTCTCAAGTTCGTCTGGGCGAACCGGCTTTTCGGGTATTGTGCCGTGGTCATGGCGGCGGTGCCCAACGACGCAGCCGATCCGGCGGCCCTGCCGCGCGCGCGCAAGGCGGCCGAGATCAACATCACCGCCGCGCGCGGCTTCAACCGCGGGCTGCGTTCGCTCTACTTCGCGCTGGCGGCGGCGGCCTGGCTGCTTGGAGCCTGGGCGCTGCTTCTGGCGGTGGCGGTCACGCTCGGCGTGCTCTTGCGGCGCGAATTCGCCTCCGAATCGCGCGCGGTGCTGTTGCGCGCGGATAAGTGACTTCACGGTGCGTCATGTTGCGCTATTATGCAGGAATGAGGTTGCTGTCCATCCTTACGGCCTGTCTGCTCGCGGCCCCCGCATTCGCCCATGACCCCGAGATCCTCGGCGTCAGCGTCGAAAAGGTGGCGGGCAAGCATCGTTTCGATGTCACGATCCTGCATCCCGATACCGGCTGGGATCACTATGCCGATGGCTGGGAAGTGCTTGACGCCGCGGGCAAGCGGCTTGCCTACCGGCTCCTGCATCATCCGCATGTGAACGAGCAGCCCTTTACCCGCTCGCTGAGCGTGGACCTGCCCGAGGGCACACGCGAAATCTTCATCCGCGCGCATTGCTCGGTCGATGGCTGGAACAAGGATACCTATCGCGTCACGCTCGAGCCCTGAGCCGTCACCGTGCCGGCCGCGCCCCGTCGCCTCGGGCCGAAGACTGCCGCCAGGGCCAGAAGCACACCTGTCACGGTGGCGATCATCCCCGCCGCGCTGACCGCGCTCCGATAGCCGAGCCAGAGCGGCCCGTAGCCCGCAAGAACGTAGCCAAGCACGGCCGAGATCACCGCGAAACCGAGGCTCCAGGCCACCTGCCCGCCCATCCGGTCGGTCATCAGCCGCGCCGCCGCAGGCGGGCAGATGAACATGGCGATGACGATGATCGAGCCGACCGCGTCGAAGGCCGCGACCGCCGCCATCGCCGCCACGGCCACGAGCGCGAGCGACAGCACGCGCACCGGCAGGCCGAGCGTGCGGGCAAAGCCCTCATCGAAGGTCGAGATCACCAGCGCCCGCCAGAGCAGGCCGGTAAACAGCGCCACGGCAAGCGTGACCACGCCCATGCGCATCAGTTCGGGCGGCAACCCGCGCAGCGCCTGCGGATCGAGAAGCGCCCCCCAGCCATAGCCGTCAAGCCAGATCAGGCTCTCGAGATTGCCGTAAAGCGCGTGCTGCACGTCAAGATGCACGCCCGAGGCGGCGCTTTGTTCCAGAAGCAGCACCCCGCCCGCGAACATGGCGGTAAAGACCACGCCCATGGCCGCGCCCGGCTCGATCCGGCCAAGCCTGCGGATCACCTCGATCAGCACCACCGAGACAAGCGCCGCGGCACCCGCCCCCAGCATCATCGGCACCGCCGCCACCCGGCCCGACAGCAGAAAGGCCACGACGATCCCCGGCAGCACGACATGGCTGATGGCATCGCCGATGAGCGCCTGCCGCCGGAGCAGCAGGAAATTGCCCGGCAGCGCGCAGGCGATGGCCGCCAGCGCCCCGATCAGGAGCGGCGCAAGCGAGAGCATGACGAATTCCGCGCCCATCAGATCGCCGCCTCCGGCCCGAGATGCCGGTCGAGCGCGGCCAGNTGATCGGGGGTCAGCACCCGGTCAAGCGGGCTCAGCCCGTCATGGCGCGCGGCGGCGGCCTCGAACTCGGGCAGGCTGCGCAGAAGCTGCCAGCGCCGCTCGTCGAGCCGCGCGCGCGCCGCGGCGGCGCGGCCCGCCTCCGTCGCCACCCCGTCGGCGCGCACAAGGCCCCGGTGTTGCAGCAGGCGCAGCGTCAGCGGCTCATAGACCGGCTGTCCGCCCGCAAGCGCCAGCAGCCCCTGGCGCAGATGCACCCGGCGCTGGAAGCGCCAGTGGCGCAGCCCCGCCGCCAGCACGCCGCGCGCAGGGGCAAAGAGAAGCGAGCCGAGAAAGAGCACGAAACTTGCCAGCACGATGAGCGGCCCCGTGGGCAGGTGCGGCGCGGTGGCCGAGACGGCTGCCCCGAAATAGCCTGACAGCCCGCCGATCGCGCCCGCCAGCAGGACGATCACGCCAACCCTCTCGGACCAGAGCCGCGCCGCCACGGGCGGGATGATCAGCAGCGCCACGATCAGAACCACGCCCACCACCTTGAGCCCGACCACCGTGACGGCGAGCGCCAGCCCCATCATCGCCAGATCGACCGCGCGCAGGTTGATCCCCTGCCCCGCCGCATGTTCGGGGTCGAAGGCGGCAAGCACCATGGGACGGCGCAACAGCACCACCAGCGCCAGCACGGCCGCACCGCCTGCCGCGATGCTCAGCGCCTCGGCGCGCAGCATCCCGGCGGTGGCCCCCAGAAGAAAGGTCTCGAGCCCCGCCTGCCGCCCGGTCTCCAGCACCTGCACCACGGTCAGAAGCACCACCCCCGCGCCGAAGAAGACCGAGAGCACCGCGCCGATGGCCGCATCCTCTTGCAGCCGCGTGCGCGCCGTCAGCCAGGACACGCAGACAAGCCCCAGCCCGGCCGAAAGCGCCGCGCCAAGCATCAGCCCCGGCAGAAAGCGTCCCTCGCCGCCGAGCGCCACCATGACCAGAAACGCCGCCACCACGCCGGGCAGGGTGGCATGGCCGATGGCGTCGCTGACCAGCGCGCGCCGCGCGAGGTAGAGAAACACCCCCGTCGCCCCCGCCGCGATGCCCAGCATGGTGGCCCCCAGCGTCACCAGCGTGGCATTGTAGCCAAGCCCGAGGCCGAGCGCCTGCCAGAGCATCGCCTAGACCGCCTGCCGGGCCGAACCCAGCCGCCCGCCATAGGCCGCGCGCAGGTTGGACTCGGTCATCACCTCGGCAACCGGCCCCTCGGCGATGGCGGTGGTATTGATGAGAAAGGCACGGTCGAAATAGGCGGGCACGGTGGAGAGGTCGTGATGCACGGCAACCACCGTCCGGCCTTCGTCGCGCAGCGCCTTGAGAACGCCGATGATCGCGCGCTCGGTGGCCGCGTCCACCCCGGCGAAGGGCTCGTCCAGCAGGTAGAGATCGGCCCCCTGCGCAAGCGCGCGGGCAAGGAAGACGCGCTGCTGCTGCCCGCCCGAAAGCTGGCCGATCTGGCGGGTGGCGAACCCTTCCATGCCGACGCGCGCAAGGCTCTCCATCGCGCGGGCGCGGTGGCGGGCGCGGACGCGGCCCAGAAGGCCCAGCTCGCGGTAGAGCCCCATCATCACCACATCGATCACCCGGGCCGGAAAATCCCAGTCCACGCTCGCGCGCTGCGGCACATAGGCGATACGCGCGCGCATCTCGTCAAGCGGGCGGCCAAAGGCCGTGACCCGCCCCGACAGCGGCCGCAGGATGCCGAGCGCGGCCTTGAGCAGGGTGGATTTCCCGGCGCCGTTGGGGCCGACGATGGCGGTCATCCGGCCCTCTTGAAAGCTCACATCGACGGAGAAGACCGCCGGTTTCTCGCCATAGGAGACGGTCAGCCCGCTTATCGCCAGCGGGTTTTGGTCAACGGGTTTCTCCCGTACCAGTTCAAGCGCCATGGTCATCCCTCCGCCGCCAGCCGGCCGTTGAGCCCGCGCGCCGGGGCCTGCCCCCCAAGAGCGCGGGCGATGGTGGTGATGTTGTGATCGATCATGCCCATATAGGTGCCTTCATAGGTGCCCGGCTGGCCCATTGCATCCGAGAAAAGCTCGCCGCCGATGCGCACCTCGTGGCCGCGCGCGGCGGCCCCCTCGACAAGGGCGCGGACGTTGCGATCGGATACGGTGCTCTCGACGAAGACGGCACGGATGCCGCGCGCGACGATCAGATCCACCAGGTCCCGGATGCGCGCAAGACCGGCCTCCGACTCGGTCGATATCCCCTGGATCCCCTCGACCTCGAACCCGTAGGCGCGCCCGAAATAGCCGAAGGCGTCATGCGCGGTGACAAGCACGCGGGCGGACGGGGGAACGGTGGCAAGCACCTCGGTCGCATAGGCTCCGAGCCGCTCGAGATCGTCGCGCAGGGCACGGGCATTGCGGGCAAACGCCTCGGCCGCCTCGGGCCGCGCCTCGGCAAGCGCCACGGCGATCGCATCGACCACATGCCGCCAGAGACCGGGCACCATCCAGACATGGGGATCGAACCGCCCCTCGTAATCGGGGTGGGCGATGCGCAGGGACAGCGGCACCGATTCGCCCACCGCCACCACGGGCTGCCGCTCGGCAAGGCGCAGCAGGAACTCCTCCATCTGCGCCTCCAGATAGAGCCCGTGCCACAGCACCAGCTCGNCGCGGGTGAGCGCGGCGATGTCGCTGCGGGTCTGGCGGAAGGAATGCGGGTCGATCCCCGGCCCCATGAGCGCCTGGACCGAAACCGCATCGCCGCCGATCACGCGGGCGGTATCGGCAATCATCCCCGTGGTCGCAACCACGTCAAGCGGGGCACGGCCCGCCCGCGCAAGACCCGCGCAAGCGAAAGCGGCGGCCAGTCCAAGCAGGGCGCGGCGGCCGAGATACCCGCAAGCCAGGCCGGTATCGCCTCGGTATCCGGTCGGTTTACTGTCGGTGCTGAGTGACATGGCCCGAATATGCGAACGATTCGCAACTCCGTCAAGCAGATTGCGACTTAGTCGCATGTGCAGAATTGCCGCGCCTGTCCCTGAACGGGACCGAGACGAAACAATGAGCGGGAAGACGAAAAGCTTCACTCGACGGAAAGGCCAGGGCTGGTCTAGGCTCACGGAAAGATCACGAAAGGGCGAAGTCCGGCACCGGCCCGTGCCGGGAAGTTCAGCGGGGGGAACAGGATGTGGGGGATGATCGCACGGCGGCTGACGCTCGGTCTCGTGACCCTGTGGCTCGTTTCGGTGATCATCTTCCTGGGGGTCGAGGCGCTGCCGGGTGATGCCTGCACCGCGATCCTCGAGCGCGACGCCCATGGCGAGGCGCTCGAGGCCTGCCGCAAGGCGATGGGGCTCGAGGCACCGGCGCTCGAGCGCTACCTGTCCTGGGCCGGCGGCGTGATACGGGGCGATTTCGGCATGTCCGCGGGCGGGGAGGAAAGCATCGCCCAGATGGTGGGCTACCGGGTGCGCAACTCGCTCTTTCTGGCGGCGGGGGCGCTCGCGGTCGGCATTCCGCTGGCGATCACGCTCGGCGTGGTGGCGGGACTGACCCGTGACCGCTGGCCGGATCTGCTGGTCTCGGCCGGGGCGATCCTGGCCATGACGATCCCGGAATTCGTGGCCGCGACGGTCCTGATCCTGATCTTCGCGATCTGGCTGGGCTGGGTTCCGGCGATCGTGCTCACCCCCGTCGATGCGCCGCCGCTGGAATTCTTCCCCGAGTTCATCCTCGCCTCGACCGTGCTGACCATGCTGATGATCGCCCATGTCATGCGGATGATCCGCGCCTCGGTGATCGAGGCGATGGCCTCGGACTACGTGCAGATGGCCACGCTCAAGGGCGTGCCCTATTGGCAAGTGGTGTTCCGTCACGCCCTGCCCAATGCGCTTCTGCCCGCGATCAACGTGATCGCACTCACCGTCGCCTGGCTTCTGGGGGGNGTGGTGGTGGTGGAGGTGGTGTTCAACTATCCCGGGCTGGGGCGGCTTCTGGTGGATGCGATTTCCAACCGGGATCTGCCGGTGGTGCAGGCGATCACCATGATCGTCGCCGCGACCTATGTCGGCGTGAACCTTGTCGCGGACGTGCTGGGCCTGATGCTCAACCCGCGCCTGCGCAGTCATCAGGCGCGGCGGCCATGAGCGCGCTGGCCGTCCCCCGCCAATGGCGCGCGGGCGCGCTGCTGCGCGATCTCGTGGCCCGCCCCTCGGGGGCGATCGGCCTGGCGCTGGTGACGTTCCATGTGCTGCTTGCGCTCCTGAGCCCCTGGCTCGTGCCCCATGATTACAAGGCGATGGACGCCACGCTCACGCTGGCGGAACCCTCGGCGGCGCATTGGCTGGGCACCGATCACCTGGGCCGCGACGTGCTCACGCGGGTCATGCTGGGCGGGCGCGAGGCGCTGCTCATCACCGGCATCGCCACGCCGGTGGCCATGCTGTGGGGCGGGCTCACCGGCGTCTGGCTGGGGCTGCGCGGCGGATGGGTCGATGAGGTGGCGATGCGGCTGGTGGATGCGTTCCTAGCCCTGCCGGGCATCCTGCCGCTCCTGGTGCTGATCACCGTCTTCGGCACCGGCGGCGAGGTGCTTCTGCCCACGCTCGCCTTCTTCTTCGGGATCCCGGTGATCCGGGTGGCGCGGGCGGCGGCGCATGAGGTGGTGGCGCGCGATTTCGTCTCGGCGGCGCGGGCGCGCGGGCATCACCCCTTCGACATCGTGCGGCGCGAGATCCTGCCCAACGTGACCGACACGCTGCTGGTGGAGGGCGCGATGCGCTGGTCCTGGATGCTGCTCGGGTTCTCGTCGCTGTCGTTCCTGGGCTTCGGCGTCGCGCCGCCGCGGCCCGACTGGGGGCTGATGGTCTCGGATGCGCGGGTCTACATGTCGCTGGCACCCTGGGGGGTGATCGCGCCGGTGCTGGCGCTCTCGACGCTGATCATCGGCATCAACCTCACCGCCGACGCGCTGGCCAAGACGCTCGGCATCGACCGCAGCCGCAAGGCGGTGATCTGAGATGACCGCGCCGCCGCTTCTCGACATCCGAAAGCTCTGCGTGGGCTTTCGCAGCCGGTCGGGGGCGATGCTGCCGGTGCTGCACGAGGTGGATCTCTCGGTGTGCCGGGGCGAAAGCCTCGGCATCGTCGGTGAGAGCGGATCGGGCAAGAGCACGCTGGCGCTGGCGGCCATGGGCTATCTGCGGCACGGGCTGCAACGGCTCTCGGGCGCGGTGATCTATGACGGGCGCGACATGTTCTCCCTGCCGCAGGCCGCGCTTGCGCGCATCCGGGGCGGCAAGCTGGGCCTCATCCCGCAGAACTCGGGGCAGGCGCTGACGCCGACGCAGCGGATCGGCACGCAGATCGCCGAGGCGCTGCGCCTGCATTGCGACCACGACCCCGCCACCCATCACGGGCGCATCTGCGAACTGCTCGAACAGGTGCGCCTGCCCGATCCCGAGACGATCCTGCGGCGCTATCCGCATGAGCTTTCGGGCGGGCAGCAGCAGCGGGTGGCGATCGCCATGGCGCTGGCCGGAGAGCCCGACGCGCTCCTGCTCGACGAGCCGACGACCGGGCTCGATGTGACGACACAGGCGCATATCCTCGATCTGCTGCGCGATCTGGCGCGCGCGCGGGACATGGCGATGGTTTATGTCAGTCACGATCTGGGCGTTATCGCGCGGGTCTGCAACCGGGTGCAGGTGCTCTATGCCGGCGAGACGGTGCTGACCGGGCCTGCCCGCGCGGTGCTGCGCGCGCCCGCCCATCCCTATGCGGCCGCGCTTNTGGCGGCGATGCCCCGGCTCGGCACGCGCGACTTGCCGCGCGCGCTCGACGGTCGCCCGCCCACGCCCGGCACGCCGCGCACGGGCTGTGCCTTTGCCCCGCGCTGCGCGCTCGTGACCGATGCCTGCACCGCCGAGCGTCCCGGCATGGCCGAAACCGGTGACGGGCAGGGCGCGCGCTGTCTCTACCCCGGCGCGGCGGTCCCGCGCGGTGCGGGCCGCGCGGCCCCGGCCTGCGGGAAAGACAGCCCCTGCGTGCTTGCGCTCGAGGGGCTTTCGGTGCGCTATGACCGGCCCGGCAGGATTGCGCGGCTGCGCGGGCGCAGGCCGCCGCCCGCCACGGTCGAGGGGATCACGCTTGACCTGCGGCGTGGCGAGACGCTCGGCCTGGTCGGCGAATCGGGCAGCGGCAAGTCCACCATCCTGCGCGCCATCGCCGGGCTTCTGCCGCCGGCCGCCGGGCAGATCGCGCTTGGCGACGGCACGCGGCTCTCGGGCACGGTCGAGAGGCGGCGGCCGGAGGACCTGCGCCGCATCCAGATGATCTTTCAGAACCCGGACGAGAGCCTCAATCCCCGCCAATCAGTGGCCGAGATCCTCGCGCAGCCGCTGCGGCTCTATTTCGGGCTGACCGGTCAGGCGCTTCGGGATCGCGCGGCCGAGCTGCTCGAGACGGTGCGGCTCGGCGCGCATTACCTCGAGCGGCGGCCCGGCCAGCTCTCGGGCGGCGAGAAACAGCGCGTGGCGGTGGCGCGCGCCTTTGCCGCCGGGCCGGAAGTGGTGCTCTGCGACGAGATCACCTCGGCGCTCGATGTCTCGGTTCAGGCGGCGGTGCTCGACCTGCTCAACGATCTCAAGGCGCGGCACGGCACGGCCTTCGTCTTCGTCAGCCATGACCTGACGGTGGTGCGGGCGCTGTCGGACCGGGTGGCGGTGCTCTACCAGGGCCGGATCTGCGAGGCGGGACCGGCGGGCGCGGTCTATGACGCCCCGTCGCACCCCTATACGGAGGTGCTGCTGGGGGCCGTGCTCGCCCCCGATCCCGACCATGCGCCGCGCCTGCTGGCCGAGGATGCCGCCGAACTCGCCCCGCCCGCGCGCGGCTGCCCCTTCCAGCGGCGCTGCCCGGTGAAGCTCGGCACGATCTGCGAGACCGACGCGCCGCCTGCGCGGGAAACCGTGGATGGCCACCTCATCCGCTGCCACATCCCGCTGGAGGAGCTGGGCGGGAGGAAACAGGGCTGAGGCACCGATCGGAGGGGCGCGCCCGCTACGACACGGCCGCGCATGAACCTCCCCGGAACGTGGAAAGCCCGGCCGCATGGCCGGGCTTTCCTGTTGGCAGGGCGGCGAGGCCTAGTCCTCGCGGCTCTCGGGCGTTTCGACGAAGTTGTCGAACACGTCGTCGGCGCTCATGTCCGCGTCGATGATCGGGGCGGCGAGCGCGGCGGCGGCCTCGGCCTCCTCGCGGCGCGCCTCGATCACGATGTTGTCGCGCGCGGTGGCGATGCGGCGCATCTCCTGCGTGGCGCGGCCCGTGCCCGCCGGGATGAGCCGCCCGACGATCACGTTCTCCTTCAGCCCCACGAGCTTGTCGCGCTTGCCCTGGACCGAGGCTTCGGTCAGCACGCGGGTCGTCTCCTGGAAGGAGGCCGCAGAGATGAACGACCGGGTTTGCAGCGAGGCCTTGGTGATGCCCAGCAGGATCGGCTCGCCCGTCGCGGGGCGGCCGCCCTTGGCCTCTGCCTTGGCATTGGCCTCGTCAAGCTCTGCCTTGTCGACATGTTCGCCCTTGAGCAGGGTGGTATCGCCCGACTCGTCGATCTCCCATTTCTGGAGCATCTGGCGGACGATCACCTCGATATGCTTGTCGTTGATCTTCACGCCTTGCAGACGATAGACCTCCTGCACCTCGTCGATCATGTAGTTGGCCAGCGCCTCGACCCCCATGATGGCGAGGATGTCATGCGGCGCGGGATTGCCGTCCATGATGTAATCGCCCTTCTGGACATAATCGCCCTCCTGCACGGGGATGTGCTTGCCCTTGGGGACCATGTATTCGACCGGCGCGCGGCTTTCGTCCACCGGCTCGATGGTGATGCGGCGCTTGTTCTTGTAGTCCTTGCCGAAGCGCACATAGCCATCGACCTCGGCGATGATCGCGTGATCCTTTGGACGGCGTGCCTCGAACAGCTCGGCCACCCGCGGCAGACCGCCGGTGATGTCCTTGGTCTTGCCGCCCTCGCGCGGGATGCGCGCCACCACGTCGCCCGCCTCGACCTGCTGGCCGTCCTCGACCGACAGGATCGCATCGACCGACATCGGATAGGTCACCGGGTTGCCCGCGTCGTTGCGCATCGGCTCGCCATCCTCTCCGACGATGAAGATCTCGGGCTTGAGCTCGTTGCCGCGCGGCGCGGCGCGCCAGTCGGTCACGATCTTCTGGGTCATGCCGGTGGCCTCGTCGGTCACGTCGCGGATCGAGAGACCCGAGACCAGATCGACGAACTTGGCCGTGCCCGATTTCTCGGCCAGGATCGGCAGGGTATAGGGATCCCATTCGAAGAGCTTCTGGCCGCGCACCACCTTGTCGCCCTCCTTGACGAAGAGCCTGGTGCCGTAGCCCACCTTGTGGCTGGCCAGTTCCACCCCGGCATCGGAGCGGATCAGCACCTTCATGTTGCGCCCCATGACCAGCGTCTCGCCCCGCGCATTCACGAGGATCTGCGGGTTCTCGAAGGCGATGGTGCCCTCCTGGCTCGATTCGAGGAAGGACTGCTGCCCGCCCTGCGCGACGCCGCCGATATGGAAGGTCCGCATGGTCAGCTGCGTGCCCGGCTCGCCGATCGACTGGGCGGCGATGATCCCCACCGCCTCGCCGATATTGACCAGCGTGCCGCGCGCGAGATCGCGCCCGTAGCAGGTGGCGCAGACGCCATCCTCGGCCTCGCAGGTGAGCGGCGAGCGCAGGCGCACCGTCTGCACCGCCGAGACATCGATCGCGTCGGCCATGCGCTCGTCGATGAGCTGGCCGCGGGTGGCGAGGACGGTGCCGGTCTCGGGATCGACGATATCCTCGGCCGCGACGCGGCCAAGGCTGCGCTCGGCCAGCGAGGCCACCACCTCGCCATCGTTCACCGCCGCCTCGACGGTCACGGCGCGCTCGGTGCCGCAATCATGCTCGCGCACGATGCAGTCCTGCGCCACGTCCACGAGCCGCCGGGTCAGATAGCCCGAGTTCGCGGTCTTGAGCGCGGTGTCCGAGAGACCCTTGCGCGCGCCGTGGGTCGAGTTGAAATACTCGAGAACGGTCAGACCTTCCTTGAAGTTCGAGATGATCGGCGTCTCGATGATGTCGCCGTTGGGCTTGGCCATCAGGCCGCGCATCCCGCCCAGCTGCTTCATCTGCGTGACCGAGCCGCGCGCGCCCGAATGGGCCATCATGTAGACGCTGTTGGGCTCGCGCACGCCGCCGGTCTCGTCACGATGCTCGGCCGAGATGGTGGCCATCATCGCCTCGGTCACCTTGTCATTGCACTTGGACCAGGCATCGACGACCTTGTTGTATTTCTCGCCCTGGGTGATGAGCCCGTCCATGTATTGCTGCTCGAACCCTTTGACCAGCGTGCGCGTCTCCTCGACGATGGTCCACTTGTCCTCGGGGATCACCATGTCGTCCTTGCCGAAGGAAATGCCCGCGCGGAACGCCTCGCGGAAGCCCATGGTCATGATCTGGTCGCAGAAAATGACCGATTCCTTCTGCCCGCAATAGCGGTAGACGGTGTCGATGACCTGCTGCACCTCCTTCTTGCGCAGAAGGCGGTTGACCAGGCTGAAGGGCGCCTTGGCATTGGGCGGCAGGAGCGCGCCGAGCTTGGCGCGGCCCGGCGTCGTCTCGACGCGCGAGAAGACCTCGTTGCCCTCCTCGTCGATATGCGGCACGCGCACGGTCACCCTGGCGTGCAGATGGACCTCCCCGGCGTCAAGCGCGTGCTGCACCTCCTCGAGCGAGGAAAACACCATGCCCTCGCCCTTCATGCCATCGCGCATCAGCGTGACGTAGTAGAGGCCAAGCACCATGTCCTGCGACGGCACGATGATCGGCGCGCCGTTGGCGGGGCTGAGCACGTTGTTCGTGGACATCATCAGCACCCGCGCCTCGAGCTGCGCCTCGAGGCTCAAGGGCACGTGAACGGCCATCTGGTCGCCGTCGAAATCGGCGTTGAAGGCGGCGCAGACCAGCGGGTGAAGCTGGATCGCCTTGCCCTCGATCAGGATCGGCTCGAACGCCTGGATACCGAGGCGGTGCAGCGTCGGCGCGCGGTTGAGAAGCACGGGATGCTCGCGGATCACCTCGTCGAGAATGTCCCAGACCTCGGGGCGCTCCTTCTCCACGAGCTTCTTGGCCTGTTTCACGGTGGAGGACAGCCCCTTGGCCTCGAGCCGCGAATAGATGAACGGCTTGAAGAGCTCGAGCGCCATCTTCTTGGGCAACCCGCACTGGTGCAGCTTCAGTTCGGGGCCNGTCACGATGACCGAGCGGCCCGAGAAATCGACCCGCTTGCCGAGAAGGTTCTGGCGGAAGCGGCCCTGCTTGCCCTTGAGCATGTCCGAAAGCGACTTGAGCGGGCGCTTGTTGGCACCGGTGATGACGCGGCCGCGGCGGCCATTGTCGAAAAGCGCATCCACCGCCTCCTGCAGCATCCGCTTCTCGTTGCGCACGATGATGTCGGGGGCACGCAGCTCGATCAGGCGCTTGAGACGGTTGTTGCGGTTGATCACCCGGCGGTAGAGATCGTTGAGATCCGAAGTNGCAAACCGGCCGCCGTCGAGCGGCACGAGCGGGCGCAGTTCCGGCGGGATCACCGGCAGCACGGTCAGCACCATCCACTCGGGGCGATTGCCCGATTCGAGGAAGGACTCGACGACCTTGAGACGCTTGATGATCTTCTTGGGCTTCAATTCGCCGGTGGCTTCCTTGAGCTCTTCACGAAGGCGCTCGGCCTCGGCCTCGAGGTCGATATTGGCCAGCATCTCGCGGATCGCCTCGGCGCCGATATTGGCAGTGAAGGCGTCCATGCCATAGGCGTCCTGGGCATCCATGAACTCTTCCTCGGTCAGCATCTGACCGTAGGTGAGATCGGTGAGGCCCGGCTCGATCACCACGTAGTTCTCGAAATAGAGCACCCGCTCCAGGTCGCGCAGCGTCATGTCGAGCATGAGGCCGATGCGCGAGGGCAGCGATTTCAGGAACCAGATATGGGCGCAGGGCGCGGCCAGCTCGATATGGCCCATGCGCTCGCGCCGGACCTTCTGGAGCGTCACCTCGACGCCGCATTTCTCGCAGACGACGCCGCGATATTTCATGCGCTTGTATTTGCCGCAGAGGCATTCGTAATCCTTGATCGGACCGAAGATGCGCGCGCAGAAAAGCCCGTCACGCTCGGGCTTGAACGTGCGGTAGTTGATCGTCTCGGGCTTCTTGATCTCGCCATAGGACCACGAGAGGATGCGCTCGGGGCTGGCAAGGCTGACCTTGATCTCGTCGAACACCTTGGCGGGGGCCACCGGGTTGAACGGGTTGTTGGTGAGTTCCTGGTTCATTTGTCCAAATCCTTAGAGGCTGGCGGTGAGGTGAGGGAGGGTGCCGTTCTCCTGAAAGGAAAACGGACCGGACCCTGGTGCAGGGTCCGGAGCGCGCCGCTTACTCATCCTCCTCCGCATCCAGGAGTTCCATGTTGAGGCCGAGGCCGCGCACTTCCTTGACGAGCACGTTGAACGATTCCGGCACGCCGGCCTCGAAATTGTCCTCGCCCTTGACGATGCTCTCATAGACCTTGGTCCGGCCCGCCACGTCATCGGATTTCACGGTGAGCATTTCCTGCAGGGTATAGGCCGCGCCATAGGCTTCGAGCGCCCAGACCTCCATCTCGCCGAAACGCTGGCCGCCGAACTGCGCCTTGCCGCCAAGCGGCTGCTGGGTGACGAGGCTGTAGGGCCCGGTCGAGCGCGCGTGGATCTTGTCGTCCACCAGGTGATGCAGCTTCAGCAGATACTTGATGCCCACCGTCACGGGCCGCGCGAACTGCTCGCCCGAGCGCCCGTCATAGAGCACCGACTGGCCGCTGGTATCGAAACCCGCCCGACGCAGGGCGTCGTTCACGTCCCCCTCTTTCGCGCCGTCGAAGACCGGCGTGGCGATGGGAACGCCATTGGTCACGGTCTCGGCCGAGGCGACCAGCGTCGCATCGTCCATGTCCTTGATGCCCTCCTCGTAGACCTCATCGCCATAGGCCAGGCGCATCGCCTCGCGCACCGGGGTCAGGTCGCCGGTGCGGCGATAGGCGGAGAGCGCGTCGTCGATCCTGACGCCCAGGCCGCGCGCGGCCCAGCCCATGTGGGTTTCGAGGATCTGGCCCACGTTCATCCGGCTCGGCACGCCGAGCGGATTGAGGCAGATATCGACCGGCGTTCCATCGGCGAGGAAGGGCATGTCCTCGATCGGGATCACCTTGGAGACCACGCCCTTGTTGCCGTGCCGCCCGGCCATCTTGTCGCCCGGTTGGAGCTTGCGCTTGATGGCGATGAAGACCTTGACCATCTTCATCACCCCCGGCGGCAGGTCGTCGCCCCGGCGTACCTTCTCGACCTTGTCCTCGAAACGCGCGTCGAGCGTCCGCTTCTNCGCCTCGTACTGGTCGTGCAGGGCCTCGACGACCTTGGCATCGGCCTCGTCCTTGAGAGCAAGCTGCCACCACTGACCCTTGGTCAGCGTCGCAAGCAGCTCCTCCGTGATCTCGGAATTGGCCTTGACGCCCTTGGGCCCCTTGACCGCCACCTTGCCGAGGAGAAGCGATTTCAGACGCGCGAAGATGTTGCGCTCGAGAATCGCCAGCTCGTCGTCGCGGTCACGCGCCAGGCGCTCGACCTCCTCGCGCTCGATCTGGAGCGCGCGCTCGTCCTTCTCGACGCCGTGCCGGTTGAACACGCGGACCTCGACCACGGTGCCGAAATCGCCCGGCTTCACCCGCAGGCTCGTGTCGCGCACGTCGCTCGCCTTCTCGCCGAAGATGGCGCGCAGGAGCTTTTCCTCCGGCGTCATCGGGCTCTCGCCCTTCGGGGTGATCTTGCCCACGAGGATGTCCCCCGGCTGCACATCGGCGCCGATATAGACGATCCCCGCCTCGTCGAGATTGCGCAGCGCCTCCTCGCCCACATTGGGAATGTCGCGGGTGATCTCCTCTGGCCCGAGCTTGGTATCGCGGGCGGCCACCTCGAATTCCTCGATATGGACGGAGGTGAACACGTCATCGCGCACGATGCGCTCGGAGATCAGGATCGAGTCCTCGTAGTTGTAGCCGTTCCACGGCATGAAGGCGACGATCACGTTCTTGCCGAGCGCCAGCTCGCCCATATCCGTGCAGGGGCCATCGGCGATCACCTCGCCCTTCTGCACCGTGTCGCCCACGTTCACGAGGGGGCGCTGATTGATGCAGCTGTTCTGGTTCGACCGCTGGAACTTGCGCAGGCGGTAGATGTCCACGCCCGGATCGCCGATTTCCAGATCCTCGGTGGCGCGCACCACGATGCGCTGCGCATCCACCTGGTCGATCACGCCGCCGCGGCGGGCCATGATCGCAGCCCCCGAATCGCGGGCGACCACGCCCTCGATCCCGGTGCCGACAAGCGGTGCCTCCGAGCGCAGCGTCGGCACGGCCTGGCGCTGCATGTTCGAGCCCATGAGCGCGCGGTTGGCGTCGTCATTCTCGAGGAAGGGAATGAGCGAGGCGGCGACCGAGACGAGCTGCTTGGGGCTCACGTCGATCAGGTCCACGTTCTCGACCGGGGCGAGCATGTATTCGCCCGATTGCCGCGTGTTGACCATCTCGTTGACGAAGCGGCCGTTCTCGTCAAGCGTGGCATTGGCCTGCGCGATGGTGTGGCGCATCTCCTCGGTGGCGGACATGTAGACCACCTCATCGGTGACCTGCCCGTCCTTGACGCGGCGATAGGGGGTTTCGATGAAGCCATACTTATTCACCCGCGCGAAAGTGGCGAGCGAGTTGATCAGGCCGATATTCGGCCCTTCCGGCGTCTCGATGGGGCACATGCGCCCGTAATGGGTGGGATGCACGTCGCGCACCTCGAAGCCCGCCCGCTCGCGCGTGAGGCCGCCCGGCCCGAGCGCCGAAAGACGGCGCTTGTGGGTCACTTCGGACAGCGGGTTGGTCTGGTCCATGAACTGCGAGAGCTGGCTTGAGCCGAAGAACTCGCGCACCGCCGCCGCCGCGGGCTTGGCGTTGATGAGATCCTGCGGCATCACCGTGTCGATCTCCACGCTCGACATGCGTTCCTTGATCGCGCGCTCCATGCGCAGAAGACCCACGCGATACTGGTTCTCCATGAGCTCGCCCACAGAGCGCACGCGACGGTTGCCCAGATGGTCGATATCGTCCACCTCGCCCTTCCCGTCGCGCAGCTCCACCAGCGCGCGCACGCAGGCCACGATATCCTCGCGGTCGAGCGTGCGCTGCGTGTCGGGCTTGTCGAGGTTGAGGCGCATGTTCATCTTGACCCGCCCCACGGCCGAAAGGTCATAGCGTTCGGAATCGAAGAAGAGCGTCTCGAAAAGCGCGGCCGAGGCTTCCTCGGTGGGCGGCTCGCCGGGGCGCATCACGCGGTAGATGTCCATGAGCGCGCTTTCGCGGTTCATGTTCTTGTCCGCCGCCATGGTATTGCGGATATAGGGGCCGACATTCACGCCGTCGATGTCGAGCACCGGGATCTCGGTGATGCCCGCATCCAGCAGATCCTGAAGCGTGCCGCCCGTGATCGCGCCGTCGCGATCGTATTCGAGCGTGAGCTCGTCGCCCGCCTCGACATAGATCGCGCCGGTTTCCTCGTTGATGATGTCGCGCGCCGCGAACTTGCCCACGATGCGGTCGAAGGGCACCAGCAGTTCGGTCACCTTGCCCTCGTCGATGAGCTGCTTGACCGCGCGCGGCGTGACCTTCTTGCCCGCCTCGAACAGCACCTCGCCGGTCTTGGCGTCCACTATGTCATAGGTCGGACGGGTGCCGCGGATGCGGTCGGGGAAGAATTTCGTGACCCAGCCCTGCTTCTTCTTCAGCTTGTAGGTGACGGTGTCGTAATAGGCATTCATGATGCCTTCCTGGTCAAGCCCGAGGGCGTAGAGCAGGGTCGTCACCGGCAGCTTGCGGCGGCGGTCGATGCGGGCGAACACGAGGTCCTTGGCGTCGAACTCGAAATCGAGCCAGGAGCCGCGATAGGGGATGATCCGGCAGGTGAAGAGCAGCTTGCCCGAGCTGTGCGTCTTGCCCTTGTCATGGTCGAAGAACACGCCGGGGCTGCGGTGCATCTGGCTCACGACCACGCGCTCGGTGCCGTTGACGATGAAGGTGCCGTTCGAGGTCATGAGCGGCATGTCGCCCATGAACACATCCTGCTCCTTGATGTCCTTGACCGATTTCGCGCCGGTATCCTCGTCCACCTCGAAGACGATCAGCCGCAGCTTGACCTTGAGCGGCGCGGCATAGGTCATGTCGCGCTGCATGCATTCCTCGACGTCGTATTTGGGCTTTTCCAGCTCGTAGCTCACGAATTCCAGCATGCTGGTCTCGTTGAAATCCTTGATCGGGAAGACCGACTGGAACACGCCCTTGATCCCCTCGCCGTCCTGCGGCTGGGGTCCGTCGCCCGAGTTGAGGAACAGGTCATAGGAGGATTTCTGCACCTCGATGAGGTTCGGCATCTCGAGGACTTCGCGGATCTTGCCGTAATACCTGCGCAAGCGCTTCTGGCCAAGGTAGCTCTGAGCCATGATCGATCTCACCTTTCATTTCTCACCGGCCGCGGTCGCTGTCGGGCACCAGCGCCGAGGGCCTCAGAGAGGGCGGGGCGATCCATTCCCGGCCGTCGTCCCAATGACGGCCTCCCGATCGCATGAACCTCGCCTGAAAGAACCCCCGGCACGGGCGGGGCCTCTCTGAGACAGGTTCGGCCAGACCCGGGAAATCCCGGATCCGGCCTTGTCTTTCAAGCTGCCCTGCGGGCAGCGATCACTTGAGTTCGACCTCGGCGCCGGCTGCTTCCAGCTTGCCCTTGATCTCTTCGGCTTCGGCCTTGGAGACCTGCTCCTTGACGGCCTTGCCGCCCGCTTCCACGAGGTCCTTGGCTTCCTTGAGGCCAAGGCCGGTGATGGCGCGGACTTCCTTGATGACGTTGATCTTCGACGCACCGGCCGATTTCAGGATCACGTCGAATTCGGTCTGCTCTTCGGCAGCCGCGGCACCGGCATCGCCTGCGGCGGGGCCGGCGACCATGACGGCACCGCCGGCGGCGGGCTCGATGCCATACTCGTCCTTGAGGATGGTTTTCAGTTCCTGTGCTTCGAGAAGCGTCAGATTGACAATCTCTTCCGCGAGTTTCTTCAGATCAGCCATTGTTCAGCTCTTTCCGTATCTAGATGTGTTCCAACGTCGGGGATGATCCCCACACGCATGTGACAGGTGTGCCTTATGCAGCCTCGGCCTTTTCCTCGATCGTCGAGAGGATGCTCGCGATGTTCGAGGCAGGTGCGCCAATGGCCCCGGCGATGTTCGAGGCAGGCGCGCCGATGCAGCCGACGATGGAGGCGATAAGCTCCTCGCGCGACGGCATTTTCGACACGGCCTCGACACCGGCCCGGTCCAGTGCCGTGCCCCCCATCGCCCCGCCTAGGATCTCGAACTTCTTGTTGTCCCTGGCGAAGTCCTCGGCCACCTTGGCTGCTGCCACGGGGTCCTCGGAAAAGGTGAGCACGGTCATGCCCGAGAGGTAGTCGGCGATGCTTGCGCAGGGCTTTCCCTCGAGGGCGATCTTGGCGAGCCTGTTCTTGGCAACGCGAACCGATGCCTCTGCCGCACGGGCGCGGGCACGCAGGTTCTGCATTTCGGCAACTGTCAGACCCGTGTAGTGGGCAACCACCACGACGCCAGAGCTTTCGAAGATCTGGCCGAGTTCCTCGACCACTTTCTCTTTCTGGGCTCTATCCACAGTTTCACTCCAAATTTGGGGGTTTCCCCCCGGCTCAGGTCTGCCCCGGAAGGGTTCCGGGGCGTTCGGGTCCAAAACAGGGGTCCCGAGGCCAAGATCACCCGAGAGCCAAGGCACCCGGCTGGAAATCTCATCTCGTTCCCCATCTCAGGAAGGAATTATACGCCGCTCTGGCGAACCCTCCGTCTCGGACAGGACAGGGCCGGACGGCCCCGCCATCCGCCCCGGCCCTTGCGGACCGGGGCGAGATCTCATTCGGTCACGGCACTGTTGATGTCGACCGACACGCCCGCGCCCATGGTGGACGAGAGCGAGATTTTCTTGACATAGGTGCCCTTGGCACCCGCGGGCCTGGCCCGCTGCACGGCCGAGACGAAGGCGCGTACGTTCTCGGCCAGCTTCTCGGCGTCGAAGGACGCCTTGCCGATCCCGGCATGGATGACCCCGGCCTTTTCGACCTTGAACTGGACCTGGCCGCCCTTGGCGTCCCTGACCGCCTGCGCCACGTCCATGGTCACGGTGCCGACCTTGGGGTTCGGCATCAGGTTGCGCGGGCCCAGAACCTTGCCCAGACGGCCCACCACGGGCATCATGTCGGGGGTGGCGATGCAGCGGTCGAACTCGATCTTGCCGCTCTGGACCGTCTCCATCAGATCCTCGGCCCCGACGATATCGGCCCCCGCCTCGCGGGCCTCGTCGGCCTTGGCACCCCGCGCGAAGACGGCGACGCGCACGGTCTTGCCGGTGCCGTTGGGCAGGCCCACGACGCCGCGCACCATCTGGTCGGCATGGCGCGGGTCGACCCCGAGGTTCATGGCGATCTCGACCGTCTCGTCGAATTTCGCGGTGGCATTGTCCTTGATCAGGGAAATCGCCTCCTCGACGGTCACGTTTTCCTTGTCGGCGAAAGCCTCGCGCAGGGCACGGGTCCGTTTTCCAGGTTTTGCCATCTTATTTCACCTCGATGCCCATGGAGCGCGCGGAGCCAAGGATGATCTGCATCGCCGCCTCGACGGAATTGGCGTTGAGATCCTTCATCTTGGCTTCGGCAATCTCGCGCACCTGCGCGATGGTGACGGTGCCTGCGGTGGCGCGGCCCGGCGTCTTGGAGCCGGATTGCAGCTTGGCGGCCTTCTTCAGGTAATGCGACGCGGGCGGCGTCTTGATGTCCATGTCGAAGGACTTGTCCTGGTAGTAGGAAATCACCGTAGGGCACGGCGCGCCCGGCTCCATGTCCGCCGTCTTTGCATTGAACTGCTTGCAGAATTCCATGATGTTGATGCCGCGCTGGCCCAGGGCCGGGCCGACGGGCGGGCTGGGATTGGCTTGCCCGGCTTTCACCTGGAGCTTGAGCTTCCCGATCAGTTTCTTGGCCATGCGGCCTCTCCTTCGCTTCCAACGGCCCTCGGGGCGCGCCCCTCGGGCCTTTTCGTTGTGTGGTCCGGTCCGGCGGCCGCGGCCGCCTCGCCTCCCACGGCTCACAGCATCAGGTCTGCTTCGTGACCTGCGTGAATTCCAGCTCGACCGGGGTTTCCCGGCCGAAGATCGACACCGACACCTTCAGGCGCTGGTTGTCCTCGTCCACATATTCGACCATGCCGTCGAAATCCTCGAACGGGCCGTCATTGACCTTGACCTTCTCGCCCACCTCGAAGTGGATGAGCGTGCGCGGGCTTTCCTCGCCCTCCTGCACCCGGCCGAGGATCGCCTGCACCTCGGCGTCGCGCATCGGCATCGGGCGGCCTTGCGGTCCCAGAAACCCCGTCACCCGGTTGATCGAGTTGATCAGGTGATAGCCCCTGTCCGACATCTCCATGTGCACCAGCACATAGCCGGGCATGAAGCGCCGCTCCGCGGTCACCTTCTTGCCGCGGCGGATCTCGATCACCTCTTCGGTGGGCACGAGCACCTCGTCGATCTCGTCCTCGAGACCGTTATCGGCGACTGCCTGCCTGATCTGCTCGGCGATCTTCTTCTCGAAATTCGAGAGAACGCTGACCGAGTACCACCGCTTTGCCATTGCCGACCTTGCCCTTGCTTCCCGGCACATGCACCGGTTTCTCTTATTCTTTCAAGCGGTTGAACCCGCGTCACCGAAATGAAAATCGGCGCGCAACACGAATCGCCACGCGCCTTCTCTCCGGAGTGTGGGGCGAACTACCCCCGTTTCGCCCTGAATTCAAGGGCTTTCTTGCCGGTTGCCGGAGCCGCGCCCGCCCCCGGCCAGGCGGTCAACCGAAGAAACCGAGCACCGCCTGCAGCCCGCCGCGAATGGCAAGATCCACCAGCGCGAAGAAGATCGCGGTCAGCGTGGCGAGGATGAACACCATCACCGTTGTCAGCACCACCTCGCGCCGGGTGGGCCAGACCACCTTGGCCACTTCCGAGCGGACCTGCTGAATGAACTGGAGCGGGTTCGTGCCTGCCATCTGCGCTGTCTTTCCTGAATGCCTCCCGGCGCGACATACGCGGGCGGGCGGGCGAATTCAAGGGCCGAGGCGGTCCTGCCCGGTCTTGCCCAGACGCTCGAACGGATCGGGACAGGCATCGAACGGGTCGCTGTCGCGGTGGGGCCGACTCTGCGCGCGGAACCGCCTGGCGCGCGCCAGAACCTCGCCGCCCAGCGCGGCCAGCCGTTCCTGTCCGAAAAGTGCGACACCGACAAGGCACAGGACAAAGACCGCCAGCATCCCGATCAGAACCGCGCGCGGCCAGATCAGGACCGCAAGGAACATGACCGTCCAGAAACCATGCACGGGGGCCGGGCACCAGGCCCGCAGCCTCGCAAGCAGGGAATTTCCTGCGCCGGAAAGCGTTCCCTTGCGTCCCCTGCGCTTTCGCCCCTTCTCGGACCCCGGCTCGACGGGGTCGAGCGCGGGCAGGCCCGCGCGCTTGCGACGCGCGCGATCTTCGCGGACGATCTCTTCGATGGTAGCCATCGCGTTGCGCGCGGCAATCTCGGGCGTCACCGCATCGTCGGGCGGGCGCGCGTCCATCTCGCTGGCGTCGAGATAGAAAGGTTCTGACGGGGTCTTGCCCCGGAAACGGTCGTATACCATGACAGCAACACTCTTTTTTTCCACGCCCCCACGCGGCCGACACGATCCGTGGACCCTGCCGATAGATGGTTTCTCTGAGGCTTAAATGTGGCGGAAAGGCGGCGGATTGGCGGCGAAACCGGGGCATTTCCGATTTTCACCACATTTGCGCGGTATTTTTGGCGAATTTTGCGTGTATAAGCGCGCGCCGCGCAACCAGAGCGGTATCTTCATGGCTCCGGGTCAGAAGGGCACTGAGGCAATCCGTGGAATTGGCAGGGGCAGCAGGGCTCGAACCCGCGACCTACGGTTTTGGAGACCGTCGCTCTACCAGCTGAGCTATACCCCTGCGGTGCGGCGGTGTTATTTGCTTTCGCCGCCCCCGTCAAGCGGGGGGCAGGCCGCCGCCCGNGACCCGCGTCACACGTGCCGATCGACCATCATCTTCTTGATCTCTGCAATCGCCTTGGCGGGGTTGAGGCCCTTGGGGCAGGTCTTGGTGCAGTTCATGATCGTGTGGCAGCGGTAGAGCTTGAACGGATCCTCAAGGTCATCCAGGCGCTCGCCCGTCGCCTCGTCACGCGAATCGATGATCCAGCGATAGGCGTGCAGAAGCGCGGCGGGCCCGAGATACTTGTCGCCGTTCCACCAGTAGGACGGGCAGGCGGTCGAGCAGGAGGCGCACATCACGCATTCATAGAGACCGTCGAGCTTCTCGCGGTCCTCGATGGATTGCTTCCACTCCTTGGCCGGACGGTTGGTCTTGGTTTCCAGCCACGGCATGATGCTGGCGTGCTGCGCGTAGAAATGCGTGAGGTCGGGGATGAGATCCTTGACCACCGGCATGTGCGGCAGGGGATAGATCTTCACGTCACCCTTGATCTCGTCCATGCCGTAGATGCACGCGAGCGTGTTGATCCCGTCGATGTTCATCGCGCAGGAGCCGCAGATCCCCTCGCGGCACGACCGGCGGAAGGTCAGCGTCGGGTCGATCTTGTTCTTGATGTAGATGAGCGCATCCAGAACCATCGGCCCGCAATCGTCGAGATCCACGAAATAGGTGTCCACCCGCGGGTTCTGCCCGTCATCGGGATTCCAGCGGTAGATCTGGAACTTGCGCAGCGTCCCGCCGGTCTCGGGCTTGGGCCAGGTCTTGCCGGTGGTGATCCTGGAATTCCTGGGCAGGGTGAATTGGACCATGTTGATCGCTCCGTTCTCTCAGCTTGAGCCGACGCTTGCCGCGATGTTCCGCGCCACGCTTTCAACGCCTCTTGAGGCAATAGCTCGATCCTCCGAAGAGGACGGGCGCATGCCTGGGACACGGGGTATAGGACGCGCGTCGCTCGGTCGCGCGCGCCGCAGCAAAGCGCGGCGTCGGCGCGCGGCCAAGGCGCTCGTCGGCGCAGGCATTGATGCGGTCGGCCTGCGCGGGGCTCAGGTTGGACCCGGGCAGGATCCAGGTCACGGTCTGGCCCCCTGGCGGGAGATCTGGCCATTGCGCCCCGAAGCGCACCGGGCCGCGCAAACCCATTTCATACCGGCAGTCGAGGATTGCCTCGCGCTGCTCCATCACCGGGATATGGCGCCCCGACGCGGCGGCGGGCGTGCCGGGTCCGGCCACGGTGGCGAGTGCCGCAGCCAAGGCCAGGGCAATCCGGAAAGTACGGTCGAACATGAGCGTTCCTCCTTCAGAACGTGCGCGCCTTGGGCGCGATCTTCTCGAGGCTGATACCGCCCTCCGACTCGGAGGTGAGCGGCGTCTCGATCACCGGGCGGTAGGAAAGCGCGACCTTGTGGCCGTCGATCCGGGCAATGGTATGCATGCGCCAGGTCTTGTCGTCGCGCTCGGGATAGTCCTCGTGCGCGTGGGCGCCGCGGCTTTCCTTGCGGGCCTCGGCGCTCACGATTGTGGTCAGCGCGCAGGGCATGAGATTGGTCAGCTCCAGCGTCTCCATCAGATCGCTGTTCCAGACGAGCGAGCGGTCCGTCACCTTCAGATCGTCCATCTTGGCGGCGACGGCCTCCATCTTCTCGACCCCCTCCGCCAGTGTCCTGGAAGTCCGGAAGACGGCGGCATCGGCCTGCATGGTGCGTTGCATCTCGAGCCGCAGATCGGCCGTCGGCACGGCACCGTCGGCATGGCGCAGCCTGTCGAACCGGTCGAGCGCCTTCTCGATTTCCGCCTTGTTCGTGGCTGGCACGGCGCTCTCGGGATCGACCACCTTGCCCGCGCGGATCGCGGCGGCGCGGCCGAACACCACCAGGTCGATGAGCGAGTTGGAGCCCAGACGGTTCGCACCATGCACCGAGGCACAGGCCGCCTCGCCCACGGCCATCAGCCCCGGCACGACGGCGTTGGGGTCGTCCTGCGTCGGGTTGAGCACCTCGCCCCAGTAATTCGTGGGGATCCCGCCCATGTTGTAATGCACGGTGGGCAGCACCGGGATGGGCTCCTTGGTGACATCGACCCCGGCGAAGATACGGGCGCTTTCGGAAATTCCCGGCAGGCGCAGCTTGAGCGCCTCGGGCGGCAGGTGGCTGAGGTTGAGATGGATATGGTCCTTGCCCGGCCCCACGCCGCGCCCTTCGCGGATCTCCAGGGTCATGCAGCGGCTCACATAGTCACGCGGTGCCAAGTCCTTGTACTGGGGTGCGTAGCGTTCCATGAACCGCTCGCCCTCGGAATTGGTCAGATACCCGCCCTCGCCGCGCGCGCCCTCGGTAATCAGACAGCCCGCGCCGAAGATGCCGGTGGGGTGGAACTGCACGAATTCCATGTCCTGAAGCGGCAGGCCCGCGCGCGCCACCATGCCGTTGCCGTCACCGGTGCAGGTATGCGCCGAGGTCGCCGAGAAATAGGCCCGGCCATAACCGCCGGTGGCCAGCACCACCATCTTGGCGTTGAAGACATGGATCGTGCCGTCATCGAGCTTCCAGCAGACAACGCCGGTGCAGGCACCATCGGTCATGATCAGGTCGATGGCGAAATACTCGATGTAGAACTCCGCCTTCTGCTTCAGGCTCTGACCGTAGAGCGTGTGCAGGATCGCGTGGCCGGTGCGGTCGGCGGCAGCACAGGTGCGTTGCACCGGCGGGCCTTCGCCAAACTCGGTCGTGTGCCCGCCGAAGGGGCGCTGATAGATCTTGCCTTCCTCGGTGCGGGAAAAGGGCACGCCGTAATGTTCCAGCTCATAGACCGCCTTGGGGGCCTCGCGCGCGAGATATTCCATCGCATCCGTGTCGCCCAGCCAGTCCGACCCCTTGACCGTGTCGTACATGTGCCATTGCCAGCTGTCGGGGCCCATGTTGCCAAGGCTGGCCGCGATGCCGCCCTGCGCCGCCACGGTATGCGAGCGGGTCGGAAACACCTTGGTCACGCAGGCCGTGCGCAGCCCCTGCTCGGCCATGCCGAGCGTGGCGCGCAGCCCGGCACCCCCCGCGCCCACGACCACGACGTCATAATCATGCGTCTCGTATTCATAAGCAGCCATGTCTTCAGGTCCTCACAGCGCGATCTTGGCAAGGGCGAAAAGCCCGGTGGCGATCATTCCGTAACTTAGGACAGTGACGGCGATAATCAGGGCCCGGCGCGTCGAGCCGTGGCTGTAATCCTCGATCATGGTCTGCGCGCCGGCGGCGAAATGGCGCAGCCCGAAAAAGATCACGAGCCCGGTCAGGATTGCCATGGCCGGATGCGCGAAGGCGGCAAGCACCTCCTCGCGCGTGCCACCCAGGGCGCGCCCGAAGGCCACGACGAAGACCGGGATGATGAGCGCAAGGCCCGCGCCCGACACCTTCATGTACCAGAAATGCTCGGTCCCCGTGCCCGAGGCACCCTTGCCCTCGGCCCGTTTGCGTGCGGTCAGGTAACGCATGGCAGCCTCCTCAGACCAGCAGAAGCGTGATGACGGTCAGCACGACCGAGCCGATGATGCAGGCCCAGCCGAGTTTCTCGGCCGTTTCCATGTCGAGTCCCTTGCCCGCGTCCCAGTAGAAATGCCGCAGCCCGGCCAGGTAGTGATACCACACCGCCCAGAGCGAGAGCGTGAGCACCAGATCGCCGAACCAGGAGGTCATCACCGCGTCGGCGACCGCGAAATACGCCCCCGAGGTCGAGGCCGCGAGCAGCCACCAGACGATCAGCAGCGCCGCGACGATGAGCGCATTGCCGGTGATCCGGGTCAGGATCGAGGTGATCGAGGTGAGCTGCGGACGGTAGATTTGCAGATGCGGCGACAGCGGGCGTTGAACCTCTTTGGTCTCGGCCATGGAGAACCTCCTTGGGGTGGTCGGCGGCGGCACGCGACCGCGCAAGCTGCCCCTGTTTTGGAGGTTTTTGTCGCGCCTGTCACGTCCGCGAAGGCGAAAATGCCCGTGAACCGGACAATTCGCCGCAAAAAATCGACCTTTGTGATCACATAAAATGGCGCGTGATCACATCGCCGCTCAGATCCCCGACCGTATCATGCCGCGGAGCGGCATCGAGTCTCCCGCAAAGGCCGGTCATGGCCGCGGCGATGCACTGCGCCAGGGGTGTGATCACAGGTCGCGCTCAGTCCGCGCGCGTTTCCAATGCCTCGATCCGCGCCTTGAGAGCCTCGTTCTCCTCGCGCGCCTTCTGCGCCATGGCGCGCACGGCGTCGAACTCCTCGCGGGTGACGAAATCGCGGTCCGCGAGCCAGCGGTCGATCAGCGATTTCATCGCCGTCTCGGCCTCGGCGCGGGCACCCTGGGCCACGCCCATGGCGTTGGTCATGAGTTGGCTCAGATCGTCGAGCACCTTGTTGCGCGTCTGCATGGCGCTTCCCTCCGGCGTTACATTCGCCCTTTATATGGGCGGGCGCGCCGCGATCACAAGGTTGACTTTCTCCGCACCCGAAAGGCATTGAGACACGCATGCAGGCCGCCATCCCCTTTCCCGAGATCAGTCCCGAAATCTTCTCGTTCCCCGCCTTCGGGACGGAGTTTGCCCTGCGCTGGTACGCGCTGGCCTATATCGCGGGCATCGTCATCGGCTGGCGGCTGGTGGTGGCGACGGTCAGACGCCCCGCGCTCTGGCCGGGCGGCACCGCGCCCATGAAGCCTGCGGACTTGGAGGATCTGCTCACCTGGGTGATCCTCGGCGTGATCCTCGGGGGGCGGCTCGGCTATGTGCTCTTCTACCAGCCGGGTTATTACCTCTCGAATCCGGGCCAGATCCTCCAGGTCTGGGAAGGGGGCATGGCCTTTCACGGCGGGCTTCTCGGCGTGGTTCTGGCGGTGATCCTGTTCTCTCGGGCGCGCGGCATCAACTGGGTCTCGGTCGCCGATGCGCTCTGCATGGTGACGCCGGTGGGCCTGCTGCTCGGGCGGATCGCAAATTTCATCAATGCCGAACTGTGGGGGCGGCCCACGGATCTGCCCTGGGGCGTCGTATTTCCCGGGGCCGCGGCGCAGGACTGCGCGGGCGTGGTGGCGGGGATGTGCGCGCGCCACCCCTCGCAGCTCTATGAGGCGGCGCTCGAGGGGTTGATCCTCGGCGCGGTGCTGCTGTGGCTCGGCTGGCGGCGGGGCGCGCTGCGCCTGCCCGGCACGCTGACCGGGCTGTTCTTCGCAGGCTACGGGCTGGCGCGCTTCCTTGTCGAATTCGTGCGCCAGCCCGATGCGCAGTTCGTCTCGCCCGGCAACCCGCTGGGGCTTGCCTTTCATGTCAATGGCTACGGGCTCACGATGGGGCAGGCGCTGTCGCTGCCGATGATCGCCTTCGGGCTTGGCATGGTGCTCTGGGCGCGGCGGCGCGCCTTGCCCGCATGACCGCGCTGGCCGGGGTCATCGCCGCGCGCATCCGCGCCACCGGCCCGATGAGCCTGGCCGATTACATGGCCACCTGCCTGATGGATCCGCGCCACGGCTATTACGCCACGCGCGACCCGTTCGGCGCGGGCGGCGATTTCACCACCGCGCCCGAGATCAGCCAGATGTTCGGAGAGCTGACGGGCCTGTGCCTTGCACAGGCCTGGCTCGATCAGGGCGCGCCCGCCCCCTTCACCCTGGCCGAAACCGGCCCCGGCCGCGGCACCCTCATGGCGGATTTCCTGCGCGCGACCCGCGCCGTGCCGGGCTTTCACGCCGCGATGCGGCTGCACCTGGTCGAGTCCTCGCCCGCCCTGCGCGAGACACAGGCCGCGACACTCGGACGGGACGATGTGACCTGGTGCGACCGGGTGGAGGCGCTGCCCGAGGCCCCGCTCTTCCTTGTCGCCAACGAATTCTTCGACGCCCTGCCGATCCGTCAGTTCCAGCGCGGGCAAACCGGCTGGCACGAGCGGGTTGTGGGGCTGAGCGGAGATCGCCTTGCGCTCGGCCTCGGGCCGGAAGGCCCCCTGCCCGCGCTCGATCACCGGCTGGCGGAAACGCGGCCCGGCGACATCGTCGAGACCTGCGCGCCCGGCGCGGCCATCGCCGGTGACATCGGCGCGCGCATCGCCGCCCATGGCGGTGCGGCGCTGATCGTCGACTATGGCGACTGGCGCTCTCTGGGAGACACGTTCCAGGCCGTGGCGGGCCACGCGCCCACCGATCCCTTCGCCGCGCCGGGCATGGCGGACCTGACGGCACATGTCGATTTCGAGGCATTGGCCCGCGCCGCCGCACCCGCCGCCCATACAAGGCTCACGCCGCAGGGCCTGTTCCTCGAACGGCTGGGGATCGCCGCCCGCGCCGAGGCACTGGCGCGCGGCCTGACGGGAACGGCGCGCGAGAGCCATCTTGCCGCATATCGGCGCTTGACCGATGCGGGTGAAATGGGGACGCTCTTCAAGGTGCTGGGCCTCTTCCCGCCCGGCGCGTCACCGCCACCCGGACTGGAGCCATGACGCTCGAGATCATCACCGCCGAGGCGCTTGGCGACATCCGCCACGGGTTCTTCACCCGGCGCGGCGGGGCCTCCTCGGGGATATTCGCGGGGCTGAATTGCGGGACCGGCTCCTCGGACCAGGCCGAGATCGTGACCATCAACCGCGCCCGCGTGGCCCAGGCGATGCAGGTCGCCCCGGATCACCTCGTCACGCTGCACCAGGTCCATTCGGCGGCGGCGGTCACGGTCACGGCTCCTCTCTCGGAGCGCCCGCGCGCCGACGGCATGGCAACCGCGACGCCGGGTCTTGCGCTGGCGGTGCTGACCGCCGATTGCCAGCCCGTGCTGCTGGCCGACCGCGCGGCGGGCGTGATCGGCGCNGCCCACGCGGGCTGGCGCGGGGCGCGCGATGGCGTGCTGGAAG
Organism: Roseovarius sp.; assembly: GCA_002720475.1. GTDB lineage: Bacteria > Pseudomonadota > Alphaproteobacteria > Rhodobacterales > Rhodobacteraceae > Roseovarius. The sequence continues at coordinate 188,474 of PBIL01000004.1, read as the reverse complement.
CGACGCTCGACGCGATGGAGGGGCTGGGCGCGCGGCGNGCGGCGATCACCGCCGTTATCGGCCCGACGATCAGCCAGGCGGCCTATGAGGTCGGCCCCGAACTGCTCGAGACCTTCCTCGACGACGAGCCGCAAAGCGCGCGATTCTTCGCCAACGGCCAGGGCGACCGCTACCTGTTCGACCTGCCCGGCTACGGGCTCTGGCGGCTGCGCCGCGCGGGCGTGGGCCATGCCGAATGGACGCGCCACTGCACCTATGGCGACCCTGACCGCTTCTATTCCTATCGCCGCAGCACCCATGCCGGAGAGGCGGATTACGGGCGGCTCATCTCGGCGATCCGTCTGTGACGCGCGCGGCGGGGCGCGCCATCCGCTCGCTCAGGAAGGCGTAGAAGGGCCGCCGCGCGCCCTCGCGCATATAGGCGCGGTTGAGCCGGGCCTTGGCCTCGAAGGCCGCGCGCGCGGCTTCCCGGTGCTCGGGCCGCAGGCGGGTGCGGCCAAGCGCGATCTCGCGCAGGATTCGCGCATAGGCCCCCTGGACGCGCAGGGCAAAGCCGCGATCGGCCGTGGCGCTACGGGGATTGAGATGCAGGTTGTAATGCACGGGTGCCAGCGGTGCCTCGCCGCCCGCGGCCGAGAGCGCCTCGGCGGCGTGGAGCACATCCTGCGAGGGCAGGCTGCGGAACGGCCCGGCCAGGGCGCGCGCCATGACGGGATGAAAGCTCGCCCCCGTGCCGAGATCGTCGAGGACAAGATGCGCGCGCTCCGTCCCCGGCAGCACGATGAGCGGGCGGCCGTCGCAGAGCACCCGCGTGCGTCCGAAGGCCACCCCATGCCGCCCGGCCAGCGGCAGCAGCGCCGCCAGATAGCCAGGCTCCCAGCTGTCATCGGCATCGAGAAAGGCCACGATCGGCGCGCGCGCCCGCGCCAGCGCCCGGTTGCGCGCCGCACCCGCCCCGCTTGCCACATGGTCCGGGGCACAGCGGACAAGGCGCAACCCGTGTTCGGGCAACCCGTCATAGCTGTCGCCATCGTCGGGGGCGAGCACCACCTCGATCCCGGCGGGCGGCAGGCCGGAGGCCGCCACCGAGGCCAGCGCCGCGGGCAGACTGTCTCGCGCCCGGAAGGCCGGGATGATGACCGAGACGCAGGGCACCGGCCCGCCTCCGGTCAGGCGTGGATCGCCCCGTCGCCGCAGGCCAGCGCAGCCTCGCGCACAGCCTCGGAAAAGGTCGGGTGCGCGTGGCAGGTGAGGGCGAGGTCCTCGGCCGCGGCACCGAACTCCATCGCCACGCAGACCTCGTGGATGAGATCGCCCGCCGAGGGGCCGATGACATGCGCGCCCAGGATGCGGTCTGTCTCCTTGTCGGCAAGGATCTTGACGAAGCCGTCGCCCGCGAAGACCGCCTTGGCGCGGCCGTTGCCCATGAAGGAAAACTTGCCGACCTTGTAGGCACGCCCCTGTTCCTTGAGGCTTTCCTCGGTCTCGCCCACAGTCGCCACCTCGGGATGGGTGTAGATCACGCCGGGGATGACGCCGTAATTCACATGGCCGTGGCGGCCCGCGAGCAGCTCGGCCACGGCCATGCCCTCGTCCTCGGCCTTGTGGGCGAGCATGGGGCCGGGGATGGCGTCACCGATGGCGTAGATGCCCTTGACGGAGGTCTGCCAGTCCTTGCCCACGGCGATCTGGCCGCGCGGCGTCATCTCGACGCCGAGATCGGCAAGCCCGAGTCCCTCGGTATAGGGCTTGCGGCCCGTGGCGACGAGGACGACATCGGCGTCGAGTTCGTGCTCGCTGTCATCCTTGCGCAGCCTGTAGGCGACCCTGGCCTTGGCCTTGAGCGTCTGGACAGTGTGGACGGCGGCACCCATGACGAAATCAAGCCCCTGTTTTTTCAGGATTCTCTGAAAGGTTTTCTGCACCTCGCCATCCATGCCGGGGGTGATCGCGTCAAGATACTCGACCACCGTGACCTTCGTGCCGAGACGGGCATAGACCGAGCCCATCTCGAGCCCGATCACGCCGCCGCCGATCACCACCATGCTCTTGGGGATCTTGCCGAGGTCCAGCGCGCCGGTGGAGGTGACGACGACCTTCTCGTCGATGGCGACATCGGCGCCGGGGATGGAGGCCGGTTCGGAGCCGGAGGCAATGACGATGTTGCGGGCCTCGTGGGTCTCCTCGCCCACCGTCACCTTGCCCGCCTCCGGGATCGAGCCCCAGCCCTTGAGCCAGTCTATCTTGTTCTTCTTGAACAGGAATTCGATGCCCTTGGTGTTCTGGCCGATGACCTCGTCCTTGTAGGCAAGCATCTGTTTCCAGTCGACCGACGGGCTTTTGCCCTTGAGCCCCATCTTCTCGAAATTCTGCTCCGCCTCATGCAGCATGTGGCTGGCGTGCAGCAGCGCCTTGGAGGGGATGCAGCCCACGTTGAGGCAGGTGCCGCCCAGCGTCTCGCGCCCCTCGACCACAGCGGTCTTCAGGCCCAGCTGCGCGCAGCGGATGGCACAGACATAGCCGCCGGGCCCGGCACCGATGATGATCACGTCATAGGAGGCCATGAGACTGTCCTTTCTTGTTGGCGGGGTCGGGGGCGCTGCCCCCGTCGCCCTTCGGGCGACTCCCCCGGAGTATTTGCGGAACGATGAAGCATCACAGGAGCGCCGCCAAGAGCATCAGCACCGTTGCGAGAAAGCCCGCGGCCCAGATGAAGGAGCGCGCGGGGCTGAGCCCGGCGTAATAGGCGGGCACATAGAGGATGCGCGCGGCGACGTAGCTATAGGCGCACCAGGCGGTGAAGCGGGTGGACTGGTCGGAGAGCGTGATCACCACGCAGGCGATGGTGAAGAGGATGAGCCCCTCGAAATGGTTGGAGAGCGCGCGGCCGAGCCGGGCGGTGCCGTCGGACATCTTGCGCGAGGGTTCACGGTCGCGCGGCGAGGTGGTGTAGCCGGGGCCGAGCTCGAGATTGGCCGGGATGGCGTAGAGCAGATATTGCACGACCTGCCAGAGCGCGGCGAGGGTGAGGGCGGTGAGTTCGTGGGTCATTTTTAACTGCCAAACGACTTGATAACACCACCAATCAAGCCACCGATTGCATCGCCAATTCGATGGTAGTCAACACGTCCCGCACTAACTTCGGTCACGGTTTTTGAAAATGGTTCTTTCTTTCCACCAACTTCAATTTCCGTTCCTAATACAGCCATGCCAAGTGAGGTAAGTGCGATGTTATCGACACTGCCGTTGGCGATACCACCCATCGTTCTTGAATATTCTTCAACCCTGATCAAACCTTCAGCTTCCAGCCATTTTATACAAGGGTAAAAATGAGTTGCGAACTCTTGACTAAGTTCGAGGTCATCAAACTGCAATGACCAATGGCTCACGCCATTCTCCATAGCTCTCTCAAGTATTTTGGCTAGTACCAGATTGGTTCGTTCCAGTGGGGTCATTCTACACCCGTCAGCGTCTCACGCGCCTGCGCAATCGCGTCATCCACGGAAAGGCCCTCCTCATGCGCCTTTACGATCCGTTCCAGAACGGCGCGCAGGCGGGCGGCTTCGCCGGGGGCGGCGGGGCGGGCACGGGCGAAGAAATCCGCGTCGAGGGGCGGGTTTTCGTCGTACTCCCTGGGTGGCTTGGGGCGGGGTGTCATGGGATTTCCCTCCGATTGGCCTTGCGCAGCGAGATTACGCGGATGCGGGCACCTCGCCAAGCGCGACGGTGGAACGTGCGCGCGGCGATTCCAAGTGACGCCCGGGGCGCTTGCGACCCGGGNAGCGCCCGGCCGCCCCCCTCGGGCGGGCGCTTCACGCCCACCCGGCGGCCGGGCGCTGCCGTCTGGTCGATGCGTCACCGGCATGTGCGCCCTCACAAATCCATCAAGAGCCGTCGCGGGTCTTCCAGCGCCTCCTTCACCCGCACGAGGAAGGTCACGGCGCCCTTGCCGTCCACGATGCGGTGATCGTAGCTGAGGGCCAGATACATCATGGGCCGCGCCTTGATCTCGCCGTTCACGACCATGGGCCGCTCCTGGATCTTGTGCATGCCGAGGATGCCCGATTGCGGCGGGTTGAGGATGGGCGAGGACATGAGCGAGCCGTAGACGCCGCCGTTGGAAATGGTGAAGGTGCCGCCCTGCATCTCGGCCATCGACAGCTTGCCGTCGCGGGCGCGGGCACCCTTCTCGGCGATGGCCTTCTCGATCTCGGCAAAGCTCATCGTGTCGGCNTCGCGGATGACCGGCACGACAAGGCCGGTGGGCGTGCCGGTGGCGATGCCCATATGGACGAAGTTCTTGTAGACGATCTCCTGCCCGTCGATCTCGGCATTGACCTCGGGCACTTCCTTGAGCGCGTGGCAGCACGCCTTGGTGAAGAAGGACATGAAGCCGAGGCGCACGCCGTGCTTCTTGAGGAACTCGTCCTTGTAGGCGTTGCGCAGCGCCATCACCTCGGTCATGTCCACCTCGTTATAGGTGGTCAGCATCGCGGCGGTGTTCTGCGCGTCCTTGAGGCGGCGGGCAATGGTCTGGCGCAGCCGCGTCATCTTGACCCGTTCCTCGCGCGCAGCGTCCTCGGCGGGGCTGGGAGCGCGGGGGGCCTGCGCCGGGGCGGGCGCGGCGGCGGGGGCCTGGGTGGCGGCGGCGGCCTTTGCCACGTCCTCCTTCATCACGCGACCGTCGCGGCCCGTGCCCGTCACCTGATCGCGGGAGACGCCCGCCTCGGCCATGGCCTTTTTCGCCGAGGGCGCGTCCTCGACATCCTTGCCCGAGGGGCCGGGCGCGCGCGGATCCTCTGCCGGGCTCTCCTCGGAACGGGCCGGGGCCGCCGCGCCCGCCGCCGGGGACAGGATCGCGAGCTTGCCGCCCGCCTGCACCGTCTCGCCCTCGGGCGCGAGGATCTTGGCGAGCGTCCCGGCGGCGGGGGCGGGCACCTCCACCGAGACCTTGTCGGTCTCGAGCTCGCACAGCATCTCGTCGGCCTCGACCCGGTCGCCCGCCTTCTTGAACCAGGTGGAGACGGTGGCCTCGGTCACGCTCTCTCCGAGGGTGGGCACCATGACGTCGATGCTCTCGCCCGCGCCGCCGCCGCTGTCCTTCTGCGCCGGGGCGTCGGATTTCTTCTCGGCCTTCTTCTCGGCCTTCTCCGGGGCGGATTTGGCCCCGGCCTCGACAATGGTGGCCAGAAGGGCGTCGACGCCCACGGTCTCGCCCTCCTTCGCCACGATCTCGTCCAGGGTACCGGCGGCGGGGGCGGGCACCTCGACCGTCACCTTGTCGGTTTCCAGCTCGCACAGCATCTCGTCGGCGGCGACCGGATCGCCCGGTTTCTTGAACCAGGTGGCGACGGTGGCCTCGGTGACGGATTCGCCCAGGGTGGGGACGCGGACTTCGGTGCTCATCACTTCTTCCCTTCGATGGTCAGCGCGGCATCGACCAGCGCCTCTTGTTGTTCCTTGTGCTGCCGCGCAAGCCCGGTGGCGGGCGAGGCGGCGGCCGGGCGCCCGGCATATTGGGGCCGCTTGTGTTTCGCGTCGATCCGGGTCAGCACCCATTCGATATTGGGCTCGATGAAGGACCAGGCACCCTGGTTCTTGGGCTCTTCCTGGCACCAGACCATTTCGGCCTGCTTGAACCGCTCCAGCTCCTTGACCATGGACATGGCCGGGAAGGGGTAGAACTGCTCGACCCGCAGCAGGTAGACATCGTCGATGCCGCGGCGGTCGCGTTCCTCGAGCAGGTCGTAATAGACTTTTCCCGAGCACATGACGACACGGCGGATCTTCTTGTCGGCCACGAGCTTCGTCTCGGACAGCCCGTATTGCGCGTCGTCCCAGAGCACGCGGTGGAAGGAGGAGCCGGTGGTGAAATCCGCGGCCTTCGACACGGCGAGCTTGTGCCGCAGCAGCGATTTCGGCGTCATCAGGATGAGCGGCTTGCGGAAGGTGCGGTAGAGCTGGCGGCGCAGGATGTGGAAGTAGTTGGCCGGCGTGGTGCAGTTGGCCACGATCCAGTTGTCGGCACCGCACATGGTCAGGAACCGCTCGAGCCGGGCCGAGGAATGCTCCGGCCCCTGCCCTTCGTAGCCGTGCGGCAGGAGGCAGACGAGGCCCGACATGCGCAGCCATTTCGATTCGCCCGAGGAGATGAACTGATCGAACATGATCTGCGCGCCGTTGGCGAAGTCGCCGAACTGCGCCTCCCACAGGGTCAGCGCCTTGGGCTCGGCGAGGGAATAGCCATATTCGAAGCCGAGCACGGCATATTCGGAGAGCATCGAGTCGATGACCTCGTATTGCGCCTGGCCCTCGCGGATGTTGTTGAGCGGGTAGTAGCGCTCTTCGCTCTCCTGATCGACGAAGGCGGAGTGGCGCTGGCTGAAGGTGCCGCGGGTGCTGTCCTGACCGGAGAGGCGGACGCGGTAGCCTTCGGTCAGCAGCGAGCCGAAGGCCAGCGCCTCGGCGGTGGCCCAGTCGAAGCCCTCGCCGGTCTCGAACATCTGGCGCTTGGCATCGAGCAGCCGGTCCAAGGTCTTGTGGATGTTGAACCCCTCCGGGACGCGGGTGAGCGCGGCCCCGATCTCCTTCAGCGTTTCGGGCGTGATCGAGGTTTCGCCGCGCTCGTACTTGCCCTTGTGCGGGTTGAGATCGGCCCATTTGCCATCGAGCCAGTCGGCCTTGTTCGGGCGATAGTCCTTGCCGGCCTCGAACTCGTCGGCGAGATGGGCCTGGAAGGCGGCCTTGAGGTCCTCGACCTCGCCCTCGGGGATGAGACCGTCCTTCACCAGCCGATCGGTGTAGAGGGCAAGCGTCGTCTTCTGCTGCTTGATCTTCTTGTACATCAGGGGGTTGGTGAACATCGGCTCGTCCCCCTCGTTATGGCCGAAGCGGCGGNAGCAGATGATGTCGATCACCACGTCCTTGTGGAATTTCTGGCGGAACTCGGTCGCCACCCTGGCGGCATGCACCACTGCCTCGGGATCGTCGCCGTTGACGTGGAAGATGGGTGCCTCGACCATGAGCGCGATGTCGGTAGGATAGGGCGAGGAGCGCGAGAAATGCGGCGCGGTGGTAAAGCCGATCTGGTTGTTGACCACGATATGCATCGTGCCGCCCGTCCGGTGCCCCTTGAGCCCCGAGAGGCCGAAACATTCGGCCACCACGCCCTGACCGGCAAAGGCCGCGTCGCCATGGAGCAGAATCGGCAGGACCTTGGTGCGGTCGGTGTCGCCGTGCTGGTCCTGCTTGGCGCGCACCTTGCCGAGAACGACCGGATTGACCGCCTCGAGATGGCTCGGGTTGGCAGTGAGAGAGAGATGCACGGTGTTGCCGTCGAACTCGCGGTCCGAGGAAGCGCCGAGATGGTATTTCACGTCGCCCGAGCCGTCCACCTCGTCGGGCTTGAAGCTGCCGCCCTGGAACTCGTTGAAGATCGCGCGATAGGGCTTGCCCATGACATTGGCGAGGATGTTGAGCCGCCCGCGATGCGGCATGCCGATGACGATTTCCTTGACGCCCAGTTGCCCGCCGCGCTTGATGATCTGCTCCATCGCCGGAATGAGGCTCTCGCCGCCGTCGAGGCCGAACCGCTTGGTGCCCATGTACTTGACATGGAGATATTTCTCGAAACCCTCGGCCTCGACCAGCTTGTTCAGGATCGCCTTGCGCCCCCGCTGGGTGAAGCTGATCTCCTTGTCGTAGCCCTCGATCCGCTCCTTGAGCCAGCCGGCCTGTTCGGGGTCAGAGATGTGCATGTATTGCAGCGCGAAGGTGCCGCAATAGGTGCGNTTNACGATGGCGAGNATCTCGCGCAAGCNACGCNACCTNNAGNCCGAGCACGTTGTCGATNAAGATNGGNCGGTCCATGTCGNCCTCGGTGAAGCCGTAGGATTTCGGATCGAGTTCGGGCTGGTAGCCATGCTCGCGCAGGCCGAGCGGGTCAAGCTCCGCGATCAGGTGGCCGCGGATCCGGTAGGCGCGGATCAGCATGAGCGCGCGCACCGAATCGAGCACGGCGCGCTTGATCGCCTCGTCCGTGACCTCGACGCCCTTCTCGGCGGCCTTGGCGGCGATCTTCCGGCCGGCATCCTTGAGTTCGGGCTCGTCGGGCCATTCGCCGGTGAGCGCGGCGGTCAGCTCGTCATTGGGCACGGGCGGCCAGTCGGCCCGCGTCCAGGAGGCCCCCCGCGCCTCGCGCCGCACATCCTCGTGCCCGTCGCCCAGCTGGTCGAAGAAGGCGCGCCACGCCTCGTCCACCGCGCCCGGATCGTGGGCGTAGCGGGCATAGAGCTGTTCGAGATATTCGGCATTGGCCCCCTGCATGAAGGAGGAGGCGTGGAAGAGGTCATTGGGGGATTGGTCGGTCATCTCTGGTTTTCTCCCGCGGCGGGCGCGGCCCCGCCTTGTGAACGGGGGCGGGTCCGGCCCGCCCCCCGCCTTGTCAGCCTATGGCCTTGAGCACCGCCTCGCCCAGACCGGCGGGGCTCTCGGCCACCACGATCCCGGCGGAGTTCATCGCCTCGATCTTGTCCTCGGCTCCGCCCTTGCCACCAGCGACGATGGCCCCGGCATGGCCCATGCGGCGGCCCGGGGGGGCGGTGCGCCCGGCGATGAAGCCTGCCGTGGGCTTCCAGCGGCCGCGCTTTTTCTCGTCCTTGAGGAACTGCGCGGCCTCTTCCTCGGCCGAGCCGCCGATCTCGCCGATCATGATGATCGACTGCGTCTCGTCATCGGCGAGGAACCATTCGAGCACGTCGATATGCTCGGTCCCCTTGATCGGGTCGCCGCCGATGCCCACGCAGGTGGACTGGCCGAGGCCCACATCCGTGGTCTGCTTCACGGCCTCGTAGGTGAGCGTGCCCGAGCGCGAGACCACGCCGACGCTGCCGCGCCGGTGGATATGGCCGGGCATGATGCCGATCTTGCAGGCGTCCGGCGTGATGATGCCGGGGCAGTTGGGGCCGATGAGAATGCTCTTGCTGTCCATCAGCGCGCGCTTGACGCGCATCATGTCCAGCACCGGGATGCCCTCGGTGATGCAGACGATGAGCTCCATTTCGGCGTCGATCGCCTCGAGGATGGAATCGGCGGCGAAGGGCGGGGGCACGTAGATGACGGAGGCATTGGCGCCGGTCTCCGCCTTCGCCTCGTGGACCGAGTTGAACACGGGCAGGTCGAGATGCGTCGTGCCGCCCTTGCCGGGGGTCACGCCGCCGACCATCTTCGTGCCATAGGCGATCGCCTGCTCGGAGTGGAACGTGCCCTGCGAGCCGGTGAGGCCCTGGCAGATGACACGGGTGTTTTCGTTGACGAGTACGGCCATTTCATTCCTCGATTGGTTTACGGAAATCTGCGGCAGAGCGTTGCCATTCAGCAAGCTTGCTAAACCTTTGCTCAAGAAAAACCTGGGCCATGGTTTCAACGGAAACCCAATGGTCTCTCTTTCGATCAGACGAGATTCTGAAACCCACTAACCGCTGGTCCCATCTCATAGGTGGTAACTTTTTCAAATCCTCGTAGAGAATATTCAAACGTCGTTGTTCATCTTCGTTTAGTGCGACTTCCAGAGATTTAAGCTGCAAGCTATGGATTTCATCAAGAATGGGAGACTTCGGTACGCCGAAATAGCCCGCGATGAAAGACCTTCCATGAATTATGAGCCCCAACGCGTCCCAAAATCTAAGTGGTTTCTCGTCTCCTTCGCCGACAACATTCGTGGCGAGTTCGGAGTCACCAAAGATTTCAATATATCTTCTCGCATTCAAAGCCATGCTGCACGTTTCGTCGAAATACTCGTCAAGCAACGCATCATTAAGATTATAGGCACCCAAGAGCGGGTTGATTTGTGACAAACCCCAAAGTTTCATGCTGGATTTGAGTGCCAGACGATGACAGTGGAAGCCCAAATCGAAATCAGGCTCATGCCCGTCGCGCGGTGAAGCATCGACTCGAATACCGAATCCGCCCCCGTGTTCAAATTTGCGCGGAGGAAGCCGCCTAGTCCCAGCAAAGTTTATTTCGGGCCGACTCCTCACCCCTTAACCGCCTTCACGATCTTCTGCGCGCCGTCCTTGAGGTCGTCGGCGGCGATCACGTCGAGCCCGGAAGTGTTGATGATCTCCTTGCCCTTCTCCACGTTGGTGCCCTCGAGACGCACCACCAGCGGGACCTTGAGGCCGACCTCCTTCACTGCCGCCACCACGCCCTCGGCGATCACGTCGCAGCGCATGATGCCGCCGAAGATGTTGACGAGGATGCCCTTCACGTTGGGATCGGAGGTGATGATCTTGAACGCCTCTGTGACCTTTTCGCGGGTCGCGCCGCCGCCCACGTCGAGGAAGTTGGCAGGCTCCGCCCCGTAGAGCTTGATGATGTCCATCGTGGCCATGGCAAGCCCCGCGCCGTTGACCATGCAGCCGATCTCGCCATCGAGCGCGATGTAGTTCAGGTCATACTTTGACGCCTCGAGTTCCTTGGGATCCTCTTCGGTCGTGTCGCGCAGTTCGGCGATGTCGGGGTGGCGGTAGATGGCATTCGAATCGAACCCCATCTTGGCGTCGAGGCATTTGAGATCGCCCTTGTCGGTGACGATGAGCGGGTTGATCTCCAGCATCTCCATGTCCTTCTCGACGAAGAGCCGGTAGAGTGTGCCCATGAGCGCCACGCATTGCTTGACCTGCGCGCCCGAAAGCCCGAGGCCGAAGGCGATGCGGCGGCCGTGGAAGGGCTGATAGCCCGTGGCCGGGTCCACCGCGAAGCTGAGGATCTTCTCCGGCGTCTTCTCGGCCACCTCCTCGATGTCCATGCCGCCCTCGGTGGAGGCCACGAAGGAGATGCGCGAGCTGCCGCGATCCACGAGCAGCGCAAGGTAAAGCTCGCGCTCGATGCCCGAGCCGTCCTCGATATAGATGCGGTTGACCTGCTTGCCCGCCGGGCCGGTCTGCCTGGTGACAAGGGTGCGCCCGAGCATCCGGCGCGCCTCTTCGGCGGCCTCCTCGACGGAACGGGCCAGGCGCACACCGCCCGCTTCGCCGGCACCGGCCTCCTTGAACTTGCCCTTGCCACGGCCGCCGGCGTGGATCTGCGCCTTGATGACCCAGAGCGGCCCGTCGAGCGCGCCCGCCGCGGTCTTCGCCTCTTCGGCGCGCAGGACCACGCGGCCGTCCGACACCGGAGCGCCGTAGGAGCGAAGCAGCGCCTTCGCCTGATACTCGTGGATGTTCATGAAACTGTCCCGTTTTGCTGCGATCAGGACAGGTATAGGCATGGAGCGCGGGGGTTATTAAAGGATTTTCCTTGGCAACGGAGAATTTCCGCCAAAAATCGACATTTTGTGATCACACGAATATTTCCCGTGATCACATGCGCCCGCCCCCCGCTTTCCGCGCCGGAAAAGAATCAGGGCTGGAAATGCTCCAGCCCTGTGCCAAGCGGTAAAGATCACGTTACGCAAGCGATCCGTCGATCTCCTTGCACGCCTTCACAAGCCCCTTCACCGCGTCAACCGACTTGTCGAACATGGCCTGCTCGTCCTTGGTGAGCTTGATTTCCACGATGCGCTCGATGCCGCCCGCGCCGATCACCGTGGGCACGCCCACATACATGTCCTTCACGCCGAGCTCGCCCTTGCAATGGGCGGCGCAGGGCAGAACCCGTTTCTGATCCTTGAGATAGGCTTCGGCCATCTCGATGGCCGCGGTGGCGGGGGCGTAGAAGGCCGAGCCGGTCTTGAGGAGGCCCACGATCTCGGCGCCGCCGTCGCGGGTGCGCTGCACGATGGCGTCGAGCTTGTCCTGCGTTGTCCAGCCCATCTCGATCAGGTCCGGAAGCGGGATTCCCGCCACGGTCGAGTAGCGCACCGAGGGCACCATCGTGTCGCCGTGTCCGCCGAGCACGAAGGCGGTCACGTCCTTCATCGACACGCCGAATTCGAGGCTGAGGAAATGGCGGAAGCGGGCGGAGTCGAGCACGCCCGCCATGCCGCAGACCTTGTGCGGCGGAAGCCCCGAGAATTTCTGCAGCGCCCAGACCATCGCGTCGAGCGGGTTGGTGATGCAGATGACGAAGGCGCCGGGGGCGTTCGCCGCGATCCCCTCGCCCACGGATTTCATGACCTTGAGATTGATGCCGAGAAGATCGTCGCGGCTCATCCCCGGCTTGCGCGGCACGCCGGCGGTGACGATGCAGACATCGGCACCCGCGATATCCTCGTAGGATTGCGTGCCCTTGAGGGCCGCGTCGAACCCTTCGGAGGGGCCGGATTCGGCGATGTCGAGCGCCTTGCCCTCGGGCGTCCCCTCGGCGATGTCGAACAGCACGATATCGCCGAGTTCCTTCAGCGCGGCAAGATGGGCGAGCGTGCCGCCGATCTGTCCCGCACCGATCAGCGCGATCTTGGGTCTGGCCATGGGATCTGTCTCCGTAGGTTGCACAGTTGCGGCGTGGCGTAGTCCGAAATTCCGTGCCATGCAAGCCTGCCGCAGGTCACGATCGAGGGGCGCGCGGCACCGGCATGCCGCCGCATGCCGGGAAAGGCGGGCCGAAACGGGAGCTTGCGCGATGCCGGTGACATGGGAGGTCTTGGTCGCCGGGGACTTTGCCGCACTCTTCGCGGGGGTGTCGAAGGGCGGATTCGGCTCGGGCGCGGCCTTTGCGGGGGCGGCGATTCTGGCGGTCGTCGCGCCGCCGGGGGCGGCGCTCGGGGTCATGCTGCCGCTGCTGATGGTGATCGACCTGGCGACGCTGCGGCCCTGTTGGCGGCAATGGGGACATGGGGAGACGCGCGTGCCGGTGCTGGGCGGGCTGCCCGGCGTGGCGCTTGGCGTGGCCTTCTACCGCTTGGCCGATGCCGATCTGATGCGGGTGCTGATCGGGGCGATCGCGGTGGGGTTCGTGGCCTGGCAACTGGCGGTGCGGGCGCGCCTGCTGCGCGGCGCGAAACGGCCGCTGCCGTTGGGCGCGGGGCTGATCGCCGGGGTGGTCGCGGGGTTCACCAGCTTTGTCAGCCATGCGGGCGGGCCGCCTGCGGCGGTCTACCTGCTGTCGCGCGGCCTGGGCAAGACCGGGTTCCAGGCAACAACGGTGGCGGTGTTCTTCGCGCTCGACATCGCCAAGGCGGTGCCTTGCGGGTTTCTCGGGCTCTTCACGCGCGAGACGCTTGCGGCGGCGCTGGTGCTGAGCCCGTTCGCCCTCATCGGGGCCCGGATCGGGGTGTGCGCGCACCGGGTCGTGCCGGAACGCGCCTTCCTTGCCATCACCTATGTGCTGCTGACGGTGACGGGGGTGAAGCTGATTATCGACGGGCTGTCGCCGCGGCTTGGCTGACGCGCCTCAGGCGTCGTTGCCCGGAACCGGAAGCGCCTTGCCATGCTCTCGAAGGCCTGGCCCGCCGCAATCAGGCAGGTGATACCGTCCGGACCCGTGACCGTGATGGTCCAGCTGCCCGAGGAGTCCGAGGCAAAGACCTCGACCACCGCGCCCTGCCCGCCGAGCCCCATGGCCCGGCGCGTCTCGCCATAGGCTTCTGCCAGCCGCTTCACCACCACATCGCGCGGCGCGCAGGCCGCGCCCTGCGCCATCGCGGGACCCGCAAGCGACGTCAAGGCCAGCGCCAGAACGAATCTCTTCATCGTCATACCCTTTCCCGGTTGGACCCTGCCGTCCCGGGAAGGATGACGGGGAAGAGGTGAAGACCTGGTTAACGGCGCGGCACGGCGGCCTCGATGCTGCATCGCGGCAGAAACCGCTTGAACAGGTCCGCGAGGAAATGGCACCTCTGCGCAAGATGCTTTCCAAGACGCGAGGACAGACCATGGCCGCCACCCGACCCTATCGTTCCGTGCTCTACATCCCCGGCTCGAGCGCGCGGGCGCTGCAGAAGGCGCGGGGCCTGCCCGCCGATGCGATCATCTTCGATCTGGAGGATGCCGTGGCCCCCGACGCCAAGGCCGAGGCGCGCGCCGCGCTGCGCGCCGCGCTTCAGGAGAACGGCTATGGCAAGCGCGCAAAACTCGTGCGGATCAACGCGCTCTCGACCGAATGGGGGCTGGCGGATGCGCGCACCTTCGCGGCGGCAGGGGCCGATGCGATCCTTCTGCCCAAGGTCGACACGGCCGGCGATATCGACATGCTGCGCGATGTCATCGGCCCCGATCTGCCGATCTGGGCGATGATGGAGACGCCGCTCTCGATCCTGAACGCGCGGGAGATCGCGGCCCATGCACAGGTGGCGGGGCTGGTCGCGGGCACGAACGATCTGGCCAAGGACCTGCGGGTGCGCGGACGCGCGGACCGGCTGCCGCTGATGTTGTCGCTCCAGACCATCGTGCTGGCGGCGCGGGTGGCGCGGATCGTGGCGGTGGACGGGGTCTATAACCGCTTCAAGGACGAGGAGGGGCTGCGCGCCGAATGCGAACGGGGCCGAGACCTGGGCTTCGACGGCAAGACGCTCATCCACCCGGCGCAGATCGACATCGCCAATGCCGCCTTCGCCCCGACCGAGGCCGAAATCGAACTGGCCGAACGCCAGATTGCCGCGTATGAAGAAAGCCGCGCCTCGGGCCAGGGGATCGCGGTGGTGGACGGGCAGATCGTCGAGAATCTGCATGTCGAGACCGCGCAGCGCCTCCTTGAACAGGCCCGGGCGATACGCGACCTGGCAGCGGAGTAGCGAGCAATGGCCTATCTCGTCCTTGGACTGATCCTCTGGACCGCGGCACATCTCTTCAAGCGCGTGGCCCCGGGGCTGCGCGCGCGGATGGGGACGGCGGGCAAGGGTGTCGTGGCGCTTGGCGTGCTCGCCGGGCTCGCGCTCATGATCATCGGCTACCGGCAGGCGGAGTCCGTCAATGTCTGGTTCCCGCCGGCATGGACGGTGCATGTCAACAACCTGATGATGCTCGGCGCGGTGTTCCTCTACGGGATGAGCGCCACCAAGGGGCGGCTGCGCGGGGCCATGCGCCATCCGCAGCTCACCGCCGTCAAGGTCTGGGCGGTGGCGCATCTGCTGGTCAATGGCGATCTGGCCTCGCTCATCCTCTTCGGCGGGCTGCTCGGCTGGGCGGTGCTGGAGGTGGTCGTCATCAACATGTCCGAGGACTGGGACCGCCCGCAGCCGGGCGAGGCGAAGAAGGACATCCTTCTCGTCGTCATCACGGTGGTGCTCTTCTTCGCCATGACCTTCGTTCACAACTGGCTGGGCGTCTGGCCGTTTCCGGGGTAGATCCATGCAGCTCTATCGGTTTCTCACCGCCGATGACACGTCGGCGTTCTGTCACAAGGTGACCGCCGCGCTCAACCGGGGCTGGGCGCTGCACGGCGGGCCGACCTATGCCTTCGACGCGGCCAACGGCGTGATGCGCTGCGGTCAGGCGGTGGTCAAGGACGTGCCGGGCACCTATTCACCCGACATTGAACTGGGAGATTACTGAGCATGGCCAAGACCAACCCGGGCCGTTTCTTCGAGGATTACCGGCTGGGCGAGGTGATCCGCCACGCGGTGCCGCGCAGCGTTTCGGGCGGCGAGCGCGCGCTCTACCACGCGCTTTACCCGGCACGGCACGCGCTCTATTCCTCGAACGAGTTTGCCCGCGCGAGCGGCCTTCCGGACAGCCCGATCGACGACATGGCGGCGTTTCACATCGTCTTCGGCAAGTCGGTGCCGGACATCTCGCTCAATGCCGTGGCGAATCTGGGCTATGCCGAGACGCGCTGGCTGCGGCCGGTCTATCCGGGCGACACGCTGCGCGCCCAGTCCGAGGTGATCGGGCTCAAGCAGAACTCCTCGGGCAAGACCGGGGTTGTCTATGTGCGCACCACCGGGTTCAACCAGCACGAGCTTCCGGTGATGGAATTCGTCCGTTGGGTGATGGTGCGCAAGAACAACCTCGATGCCCCCGCGCCCGATCCGGTGGTGCCGCGGACCGCGCCGGTCGTCGCGCCCGAAAGGCTGGTCATCCCGGCCGGGCTCGATTTCACGAATTACGATTTCGGCCTTGCGGGAGAACCGCATCGCCGGGACGATTACGAGATCGGCGAGTTGATCGACCATGTGGACGGCGTGACCATCGAGGAGGCCGAGCACATGATGGCCACGCGCCTGTGGCAGAACACCTCGAAGACGCATTTCGACGCCACGCCGCGCGCCGATGGCAAGCGGCTCATCTACGGCGGGCACGTGATGTCGATGGCCCGCGCCCTGTCCTTCAACGGCCTCGCGAACGCGCAGATGATCGCCGCGATCAATGCCGGCAGCCACGCCAACCCGTGTTTCGCGGGCGACACGGTGCGGGCCTGGTCGGAGGTTCTCGACCGCGCCGACACCGACGCGCCTGGGGTTGGCGCGCTGCGCCTGCGGCTGGTGGCTACGAAGGGCGGGGAGCCGTTCACGCTCCGGGACGCGGAGGGCAAATACCTGCCTCATGTCCTGCTCGATCTGGATTACTGGGTGCTCGTGCCGCTCTGAGCCCGATCAGAACGCGCGCAGGATGTCCTGCAACTCTGGTTCCTCGACCATCTGCGCGGCCTTTTTCGGGCGCACCCAGACGCGCTGGCGCTGGCCCGCCTCGGGAAAGCTGTCGGCAAGATCACCCTGGCGCAGCCGCACCTTGAAGAGCTGCACCCTGAGCAGCACGCCGCTGCCGTCCTTGAGAATCTTTTCGTAGCGGAATTGCCCGCAGGGCCGCAGGGCGGCGGCCTCCGCGCGCACGCCCGCCTCTTCCCAGGCCTCGCGCGCCGCCGATTGCGCGGGCGAAAGCCCCTTGACGGGCCAGCCCTTCGGCACGATCCAGCGCCCGGTATCGCGGCTGGTGACGAGCAGAACCTCCTTGACTCCCCTGGCCTTGCGCCAGCACAGCGCCGCGACCTGCCGGTCGGACGGAGGGGCGAGCGCGTCACGCGCGCGCGCGGCAAGGGGTGTCATCTGAACCATCTGGCCCTGCTCGTCTGAACGAATTCGTCCATTTATTAACTCAATAGATTAGGTATCGATCAACGAATCTGCAAATCACTTCGTATTTCGAGGCTTGGCGCGCAAGGTCGGGTCGGCCTCGGTCGGATCCTCGGGCCAGGGATGGCGGGGGTAGCGGCCGCGCATCTCCTTGCGCACCTCCGCATAGGAGCTGGACCAGAAGCCGGGCAGATCCATCGTGGTCTGGAGCGGACGGCCCGCGGGCGAGAGCAGCGTGACGCGCAGGGGCTGGTCCGCCACGCTCGGATGCGTGGCCTGGCCGAACATTTCCTGAAGGCGGAGCGTGATCTCCGGGGCCGCGCCGGAATAGTCGATGGGGATGCGCCGGCCCAGCGGCGTGATGAACTGGCCCGGCACGGCGCGGTCGAGCGCCTCGCGCTGATCCCAGGTCAGCATCGCGGCGAGCGCCGGGGCGATGTCGAAGCCGCGCCAGTCCTCGGCCGTCCTCCCCCCCCCGAGATGGGGCAAGAGCCACTCCTCGAGCCGTTCCATCAGCGCCGCCTCGGTCATCTCGGGCAGGGACGGGTCGCGCGCGCGCAAAAGCGCCACACGCGCCGCCAGCCGCCGTGCCGCATCGCTCCAGACCAGCCCCAGATCGCGCACCCCGTCGAGCATGGCGCGCGCCACGGCCTCGGGTGGCACGTCGGGCCAGGTCCGGTCATCGAGCACCAGCGCGCCAAGCCGCTCCTGCCGCCGCGCCACGACGCGGCGCGCCCGCCGGTCCCAGGCGCAGAGATCGTGCCAGGCGATGCGCCCGGCATATAGCGCCCTCACTTCGGCCTCGGAGATGGCGATGGCCTGGCGGATGCGGGCCTCGCGCGGGTCGCCGTCAAGATCCGTCGCCACGAGAAGCCGCGCGCCCGCCAGCGGATCATCCTCGGGCATCACCGCCCCCTTGCCGCCCGAGAGCACGTAGCGCGGCGCCTCGCCCCTGCGCCGGAGCGCGATCCGGTCCGGGTAGGCCAGCGCGGCCATTTCGGGAGCACTGAACGCGCCGCCACCATGCGCCTGCGCGCGCAGCCGCCTTGCCTCGGCACGGATGCGTTCCAGCGTGGCGCGATGCGGTGCCCAGGGGTGGCTCTCGGCAAAGCCGCGCGGATCGCGCAACGCCTTGAGCCGGAGCGAGAGGTCCACCGGCGCGGCGCGCGGCAGCGGGTCGCGCTCGGCCAGAAGGGCCGCAAGATCCGCCGCGTCCGGTCCCGCCACGCGGAGCATGTGGGCAAGGCGCGGGTGCAGCGGCAACCCGGCCAGGGCGCGCCCGTGATCGGTGATCGCGCCGCGCCCGTCGAGTGCGCCCAGCATTCGCAAGAGCGTCTGCGCCTCCGCATAGCTGCCGGGATTGGGGGGCGTGAGAAAGGGCATGTCCTCTGGCGCGGCCCCCCAGAGCGCCAGTTCGAGCGCGAGGCCGGTCAGGTCAGCGGCGTCGATCTCGGCCGGCGGAAAGGGGGCGAGCGCCCCCTCCTCGCCCCGCGTCCAGAGCCGGTAGCAGACCCCCTCGGCCACGCGGCCCGCGCGGCCCGCGCGCTGCGCGGCCTCGGCGCGCGTCACCCGTTCCGTCACCAGCCGCGCCATGCCGGAGCCGGGGTCGAAGCGCGCGCGCCGCGCGCGGCCCGCATCCACCACCACGCGGATATCCTCGATGGTGAGCGAGGTCTCGGCGATGGCGCTGGCAAGCACGACCTTGCGGCCATGGGGAGCGGGGGCGATGGCGGCGCGCTGCGCCGCGAAATCCATCGCGCCGAACAGGGGCCGGATCTGGCATTCGGGCGGCAGGCGCGTCTTGAGCAGCGCCTCGGTGCGGCGGATCTCACCCTCGCCGGGCAGGAAGACGAGCACGCCGCCCTCGGTCTCGGCCACGGCCCGCGCCACCAGATCGGCCGTGGCCTCGGGCAGGCGCGTGCCCCTCGGCAAGGGACGGTCGAGCCAGCGGGTCGTGACCGGAAAGCTTCGCCCTTCCGAGGTGATCACCGGCACATCTCCCATGAGCGCGGCCACGGGTTCCGCGTCGAGCGTGGCCGACATCGCCAGCAGGACCAGATCCTCGCGCAAGGCATCCGCCACCTCCAGACAGAGCGCAAGGCCCAGATCGGCATTGAGGGACCGCTCGTGAAACTCGTCGAAGATCACCGCGCCCACGCCGGGCAGGTCGGGCGCGCCCTGGATCATGCGGGTGAGGATCCCCTCGGTCACCACCTCGATGCGGGTCTCGCGCGCGACGCGCGCCTCGCCCCGGATGCGGTAGCCCACTGTCGCGCCCACCCTCTCCCCGAGGGTCTCGGCCATGCGCTCGGCGGCGGCGCGGGCGGCGAGGCGGCGCGGCTCGAGCATCACGATGCGGCCCGGAACCAGCCCCGCGCGCAGCATCTCCAGCGGCACGAGCGTGGTCTTGCCCGCCCCCGGAGGGGCCTGGAGCACGGCGCGCCCGCGCGCGCCGAGCGCGGTTAGCAGGTCCGGGATCGCGTCAAGGATGGGCAGGGGCAGGCTCATCCCCCGCTTATCGGACAGGCGCGCACGCTTGGCCAGAGGCGCGGGCCCGGTTTCACTGTTCCACAAATACTCATCTCCCCCGCTCTGGACACGAGCCGCCGCCCAAGGCAAGAAGGCCCGGCACCAGGGGACAGGCCCATGACCCGAGACGATCTGAGCGACAGGATCCTCAGCGGCGACCGCCGCGCGCTTGCCCGTGCCATCACCCTGATCGAGAGCGCGCGGCCCGAGCACCGGGAGGCGGCGGCGCAGCTTCTGGAGCGGGTGAACGGTGCCGGGCGCGAAGCGATCCGCATCGGCCTGTCGGGCACGCCCGGCGTGGGCAAGTCCACCTTCATCGAAAGCTTCGGGCTGATGCTGACGGAACAGGGGCTCAAGGTGGCGGTGCTGGCGGTCGATCCCTCCTCGGCGCGCTCGGGCGGCTCGATCCTCGGCGACAAGACGCGGATGGAACGGCTCTCGCGCGAGCCTGCCGCCTTCATCCGCCCCTCGCCCAGCCGGACGCATCTGGGCGGCGTGGCGCGGCGCACGCGCGAGGCGGTGATGCTGTGCGAGGCGGCGGGCTTCGACGTGGTGCTGATCGAGACCGTGGGCGTGGGCCAGTCCGAGACCGTGGTGGCCGAGATGTCGGACATCTTCGTGCTGCTGCTGGCACCGGCGGGCGGCGATGAATTGCAGGGCGTCAAGCGCGGGATCATGGAAATCGCCGATCTCATCCTTGTCAACAAGGCCGATGGCGATCTGAAACCGGCAGCCAACCGCACGCGCGCGGATTACGCGGGCGCGCTGCGGCTCCTGCGCCGGCGGCCGCAGGACCCGGAGGGCTTTCCCAAGGCGCTGACAGTCTCGGCGGCGACGGGCGAGGGGCTGGCGCAAGCCTGGGAGGAGATGCGCGCGCTTGTCGCGTGGCGGCGCGCGGAGGGGCATTTTGCCGCGCGGCGCGCCGCGCAGGCCCAAAGCTGGTTCGCCGAGGAGGTCCGGCAGGGGCTGCTGGCCCGGCTGGAGACCCCCGAAAGCCGCGCCGCGATGGAGGGTTTCGCCCGGCAGGTGGCGGCGGGAGAGATCACGCCCGTGGTGGCCGCCGCGCGGATGCTCGCGCGCCTGGGCGGCTGAGGCTCAGGGCAGGGGTTCGCGCAGATAGACCCCTTCGGGCAGGTCGAGCGCCGCGCCGAGATCGCGCAGCTGCGACATCGAGAGCGTGATCTTCTGGATCCGGTCGGTGCGCGGGTCGTATTGCTCGACCGTCACGCATTCCTCGAAGGCGTTGACGATGACATCCTCGGCCAGGGGTGTCTCGCCCTCGTCCACGAGGGTGATCACGGTCGAGTCGAATTCGTGTTCGATGGAAAACATGGGCGGATCCTATCCGCTCGGCGGCGGATTGCAAATCCCAAGGCGCACGGGCGCTTTGCGGGGCTGGCGGGTCGGCGCGAGCCTGCTACAACAGGGGGCAAGAGAGTTGCCAGGAGGTGTCATGCGCCGGTTTGCCTGCCTTGTCCTGATCTTCGGTCTCGCCGCCTGTGTCGAGGTGGTCGAGACCGGCCCTGCCCCGCGCCCTGCCGCCGCGCCGCGCCCCGCCGCGCCCGTGGTGACGCGCGACAAGGTGCAGCAGTTCCTGACCGTGGTGCAGCGCGTCGAGCCCGTGGCCGAGCGCGAATGCCGCGCGCGCGCCCCCCGGTCGAACTGCGATTTCCGCATCGTCGTGGATGACCGGCCCGGCCAGCCGGTCAACGCCTACCAGACGCTCGACCGCAACGGCCAGCCGATCATCGCCTTCACGCTGCCGATGATCGGCGCGGTGCGCAATTCGGACGAGCTGGCCTTCGTCATGGGCCACGAGGCCGCGCATCACATCGCCGGCCACATCCCGCGCCAGCAGCAGAGCGCGGCGGCCGGCGCGCTGATCCTCGGCGGGATCGCGGCCATCACCGGGGCCGGGCAGGGTGTGGTGGAACAGGCTGTCGATCTCGGCGCAGGCGTGGGCGGGCGTGTCTTTTCCAAGGAATTCGAGCTCGAGGCCGATGCGCTCGGCACGGTGATCGCCCACAAATCGGGATACGACCCGCTGCGCGGCGTCGCCTTCTTCTCGCAGATCCCCGATCCGGGCAACCGGTTCCTCGGCACCCACCCGCCCAATGCGCAGCGGGTCGAGACGGTGCGGCGGGTCGCCGCCGGGCTCTGAACCGCGCCTCCCGGTTTGACCCAGATCAAGGCGGGCACGGTCCGCATCCCGCACCCTCGGGGCAACCAACCGGAGGTATCGCCCATGCAAAGCGTTCGCACGCTCGCCCGTCACGCCGATCTCGTGGACAGGATGGCCACGACTCAAGGCGTCGATCTGGAAGAGAAGATGATGGCGGGGCTGCTCAGCCCCGGCGGCCTGCGGGATGCCGTCCTGGCCTGCACCGGATGCGCCCATCCCGGTGCCTGCGAGCGCTGGCTCGATTCGGCCCGCCCGGGCGCGCCCGCGCCGGGCTATTGCCGCAACGTCGATCTCTTCGCCGATCTCAAGGCCGGGCGCCACGCCTGAGCCAGCCGCTCAGAGCGCGGCGGCCAGCGCCGTGCTGATGCCCGCGAAGAAGCACCCCGTGGCCAGCGCCACGAAGAGGTGCCAGATCGCGTTGGCAAACCGCAGGCTTTCCCAGGCGTAGAAGATCACGCCCACGGTATAGAGCAGCCCGCCCGCCACGATCAGCCCGAAGCTCGGCCCCGGAAGAACGCCCGCAAGCGGCAGGATGAGCGCCAGACCGAGCCAGCCAAGCAGGATGTAGGGCAGCCAGCCGGTGGTCATCTGGCCGCGCGGGCGGCGGAGCTTGGCCACCGCACCGGCAAGCGCCAGCACCCAGACCGCCGCGAGCACCAGATAGCCGAAGGCCGTCCCGAGCAGCACGCCGAGCGGCGTGAAGGTGCCCGCGATCTTGATGTAGATCGCCGCGTGATCGAGCCTGCGCAACACCGGGCGCGCCGATGTATGGGCAAAGAGGTGATAGGCCGCAGAGGCCGCGAGCATCGCCAGCAGCGCCATTGAATAGATCAGCACCGCCGCCAGCGTCACCCCGTCCATCCGCAGTGCCCGGATCGCCAGCAGCATCGCCACACCCGTCACCGCCGCGACAAGCCCGGTCACATGCACGACGCCGTCGGCAAGCCGTTCGGCCCTTGTGTAGGAGGGATAAGGCTGCACCATCATGGACCGAGCATCGCACCGAACCGCGGGCGTTTCCACCGAATTTTGCGGCGGCCCGACCAGGCGAACCGCCCTTGCCAATCCCGCCACCGCGCGCCAGTTTGCGTGCCATGTTCCGGACCGTCCCGCGCGCCCCCCTGATCCTTGGCCTTGCCGGCCTTCTGCCCTTCCTCTGGGGGGCGCTCACCGTGCTTTTCCCCGATCTCGGGCTCTGGACGGCGCAGACCGTCGGCCCGCGCTTTGCCGGGCCTTACGTGATGCTCTTCTACGGCGCGGTGATCCTGTCCTTCATGTCGGGCGTGCTCTGGGGCTTTGCCACAAGGGCCGAGGGCACGCTGGCCACAATCGGCTACGCGCTCTCGGTCATTCCCGCGCTCTGGGCCTTCTTCATGACCGGGGGCGGGCCGCAATCGGCGGGGATGAGCCTTATCTTCGGCTTTGCCGGGCTGCTGTTCATTGACGCGCAATTCGCCCTGTGGGGGCTTGCGCCGCCGTGGTGGATGGCGTTGCGGCTTCCGCTCTCGGCGGTTGTCCTGGCCTGTCTAGTCATCGGAGTGACCTGGGGATGACCGATCTCACGCTCTATTCCATGCCCTCCTCGGGCAACAGCTACAAGGTGCGGCTGCTTCTGGCGCTGCTGGGCCGGCCCTATGCCCATGTGCCGATCGAGACCGACACGCCGGAACTGGCCGAGGCCAAGGCGGCGGGGCACCTGCCCTTGGGCAAGCTGCCCGCGCTGCACCTGGGCTGTGGCACGATCCTGAGCGAATCGAACGCGATCCTGTGGTATCTGGGCGCGGACACGGCCTGGATGCCCGAGGGCGCGCTCGCGCAGGCGCGGATGCTTGGCTGGATGTTCTTCGAGCAGAACCGTCACGAGCCGGTCGTCGCCGTGCGCGCCTCGCTCGCCACCTATCCGCATCTCGCGGGAGAGGCCACGCCCGAACGCATGGCGACCCTTCTCGAGGAGGGGCACCGCATCCTCGGACTGATGGAGGCGGGGCTCGACGGGCAGGACTGGTTCTGCGGGGCGGCACCCACGCTCGCCGATATCGCGCTCTATGCCTATACGCATACGGCGGGGACGCGGGGCGGCTATGACATGGGGCGGTTTGCGCGGCTGACCCGATGGTGCGCGCGCATGGCGGCGCTGCCGGGATATGTGGGGCTGCTGGATGGCGGCTGAGCTTGTTGCCTACACGGACGGGGCCTGTTCGGGCAATCCCGGCCCCGGCGGCTGGGGCGTGCTCCTGCAGGCGAAGGCGGGCGAGAGCCTGGTGAAGGAGCGCGCGCTCAATGGCGGCGAGGCCGAGACCACCAACAACCGGATGGAGCTCATGGCCGCGATCATGGCGCTCGAGACGCTGGCGAAGCCCTCGGCCATCACCATCGTCACCGACAGCGCCTATGTGAAGAACGGCGTGACCTCCTGGCTCCAGGGCTGGAAGCGCAACGGCTGGAAGACCGCCGCGAGGAAACCGGTGAAGAATGCCGATCTGTGGCAGCGGCTGGACGCGGCGCAGGCGCGCCATTCGGTGACATGGGAATGGGTCCGCGGCCATGCCGGCCACCCCGAGAACGAGCGGGCCGACGAGCTGGCCCGCGCGGGCATGGCCCCCTTCAAGCCGGACAGGCGGTGACGGCTCAACGCCGCTCGAGATACACCCGGTAGAGCCAGATGAGAACGGCCGCGCCGATGACCGCGCCGATGAGCCCGCCAAGAAGCCCCGTCACCGTCAGGATCACGCGGATCAGCATCCCGCCGATGAGCGCCCCGCCAATGCCGATGAGGACGGTGGGCACAACCCCCGCCTGCACCCCCATGAGACGGGTGGCGAGAAACCCCGCCGCCGCCCCCACGATGATCAGATAGACGATGCTCATGGCTCACCTTCGCCTGCGCCAGTGGGTGGGCACGATGACGAGCGCGCCGACCGAGGAGAGGATCGCATCCAGCCCCGGCGCGCCGAAGCGGATGCCGAACATGATGCGGATGAAATAGAACAGGAACGCCCCGCCCACGCAGATGATGATCGACGGGACATAGCCGTTGCGGGTAAAGCCGCTCTTCTCGCTGGCATAGCCCACGATGCCCGCGATCACCACCGTGCCGAAGAGTTGCAGGAACATCGCCTCACCCCAGTCTTGTGCCCGGCGCAAGCGGCGTGCCGCGCAGGAACTCGGGTCCATCCTGCGCCGCGCGGCCCGCGCGTTGCAAGCGCAAAAGCCGCACCGCGCCCGTGCCGCAGGCCACGGTGGGCGCGGTGTCGAGCACCTCGCCCGGCGCGCCCGCGCCCTCGCCCAGGCGCGAGGCCAGCACCTTGATCCGCGCGCCCTGCATCTCGAACCAGGCACCGGGAAAGGGCGAAAGGCCGCGGATCTGCCGGTCCACCTCCGGCGCGGGGCGCGTCCAGTCTATCCACGCCTCGGCCTTGTCGATCTTGGCGGCATAGGTGACACCCGTCCCGGGCTGCGGCTCGGGTGTCAGATCGGGCAGGCGCGCCAGCGCCGCGACGATGAGCCGCGCGCCCAGGGCCGAGAGCCTGTCGTGCAGGCGGCCCGTCGTCTCTTCCGCGCCGATCGCCACCGCCTCGCGCAGGAGAACCGGCCCGGTATCGAGCCCGGCTTCCATCCGCATGATGCACACGCCCGTCTCTTCATCGCCCGCCATGATCGCGCGGTGGATGGGCGCGGCCCCGCGCCAGCGCGGCAGGAGCGAGGCATGGATGTTGAGGCAGCCCAGGCGCGGCGTGTCGAGCACCGCCTGTGGCAGGATCAGCCCGTAGGCCACCACCACCGCCACATCGGCATCGAGCGCCGCGAAGGCCGCCTGTTCCGCTTCCCCCTTCAGGCTTGCCGGGTGGCGCACCGGCAGGCCCAATGCCTCGGCGCGCGCCTGCACCGGGCTCGGCCGGTCCTTCTTGCCGCGTCCCGCCGGGCGCGGCGGCTGGCAGTAGACGGCGGCAATCTCGTGCCCGGCCGCGACAAGCGCCTCGAGCACCGGCACCGAGAACTCGGGCGTTCCCATGAAGATCACGCGCATCGCTCCCCCTTCATCGTTCCAAAAATACTCGAACGCGGCCGCGCCGCAGGCAGCGCCCTCAGGCCCGTTTGCGCGCGCGCCGCAGGAGCATGTCGCGCTTCACCCGTCCCAGCCGGTCGAAATACATCCGTCCCTCCAGATGGTCGATCTGGTGCTGCACGCTCGTCGCCCAGAGGCCCACGAAATCGCGCTCCGTCACAGTGCCCTCGGCATCGAGAAACCGCACCGTGACGGCGCGGGGCCGGGTGATGACCGCCGAGACGCCGGGCAGGCAGGGGCTCGCCTCCTCGTGGGGGCGCAGATCGACGCTTGCGTGCAGGATCTCGGGATTGGCCATGCGGACGGCCTGGCCGCGCGCGCGGCTCGCATCCACAACGGCCAGCCGCTGCATCACGCCGAGCTGCGGCGCGGCAAGCCCCACGCCCGGCATCGCCTCCATCACCGCGATCATTTCCTCCCAGAGCGCGCGGGTCTCGTCGGTCACGCCCGCGACCGGCGCGGCGGGGGGGCGCAGCCGCGCGTCGGGCCAGCGCAGCAGCGCCCTCACGCGCGGGCCTGCTCGCGCTTGAGCTTGACCATGCGGCGGGTGATGAGCTGACGGCGCATCGCGCCCAGATAATCGATGAAGAGCCTGCCGTTCAGGTGGTCGATCTCATGCTGAACGCAGGTGGCCCAGAGCCCGCCGAACCCCTCGCGCCGCTCGGCCCCCTCGGGATCTGTCCAGCGCACCTCGACCTCCGCGGGCCGCGTCACCTCGGCATATTGCTCGGGGATCGACAGGCACCCTTCCTCATAGGTGTTCGTCTCGTCGGAGGCTGCCACCACCTCGGGATTGATCATCACGATGGGGCGCGGTGCCTCTCCCTCGCCCTTGACGCAATCGAGCACGATCAGCCGCGAGAGCACGCCGACCTGCGGCGCGGCAAGCCCGATGCCGGGCGCGTCATACATGGTCTCCAGCATGTCGGCGGCCAGGCGGCGCAGATCGTCGGTGATCTCTGTCACCGGCGCGCAGACCTTCTTGAGCCGCGGATCGGGGTGGATGAGGATGGGCCGTTTCATGGCGCTGATTTAGGCGATCGGCAGGGCGCGCGCAACGGGGTTGCGCCCGGCGTGGGTTCGGCTAGCCTGCGCCGGGAAACGGCAGGAGACCCCCATGAATTTCGACGAGATCATCGACCGGCGCGGCACCCATTCGGACAAATGGGACATGATGGAGGCGAAATACGGCGTCTCGCCCGAGGACGGGATCGCCATGTGGGTGGCCGACATGGATTTCCGCCCGCCCGCCTGCGTGAGCGCGGCGCTGCGCGCGATGACCGATCACGGGATCTACGGCTATTACGGCGACGATGCGGGCTATCGCGCCGCGATCGGGTGGTGGATGCAGACGCGCCACGGCTGGGAGGTGGAGCCGGAGGCGATCTTTACCACCCACGGCCTTGTCAACGGCACCGGGCTCTGCGTCGATGCCTTTACCGAACCGGGCGATGCGGTGGTGCTCTTCACCCCGGTCTACCATGCCTTTGCCCGCGTGATCCGCGCGGCCGGGCGCGAGGTGCGCGAATGCCCGCTGGTGAACAACGCGGGCCGCTACGAGATGGATTTCGACGCCTGTGACGGGCTGATGACCGGGGCCGAGCGCATGGTGATCCTGTGCTCGCCGCACAATCCCGGCGGGCGGGTCTGGACGCGGGCCGAGCTCGAAGGCGTGGCCGCGTTTGCCCGCCGCCACGACCTGATCCTTGTCTCGGACGAGATCCACCATGACCTTCTGATGCCCGGCCAGCGCCACGTCCCGATGGCGCTGATCGACGGGATCGCGGACCGGCTGGTGATGATGACCGCCACCACCAAGACCTTCAACCTTGCCGGTGGCCATACCGGCAATGTGATCCTCCATGATGACGGCCTGCGCGCGCGTTTCGCCGCGCGGATGGCGGCGCTCGGGATATCGCCCAATTCCTTCGGCCTCGTGATGGCCGAGGCGGCCTATTCGCCGGAGGGGGCGGCCTGGGTCGATGCGCTCTGCGCCTATCTCGACGGCAATCGCGCGCTTTTCGACGCGGGGGTGAACGCGATCCCCGGGCTGGCCTCCATGCCGCTCGAGGCGACCTATCTCGCCTGGGTGGATTTCTCGGGCACCGGCATGGAGCGGGCCGAGTTCACCCGCAGGGTGGAGCGCGAGGCGCGGATCTGCGTCAATCACGGCCCCAGCTTCGGCACTGGCGGCGAGGATTTCCTGCGCTTCAACATCGCCACGCCGCGCGCGCGGGTGGCCGAGGCGGTGGCGCGGCTTCAGGACGCTTTCGCGGATTTGCAGTAGGGTTTCCCCGGTCATCCTCGGGCCTGACCCGAGGATCTCTTGACGGGCAGATCCTCCGGGCAAGCCGGAGGATGACGCCGATCTATCCCCGCGTCACGCGCCCCTCCCCCGCACGTTCGCGGAAGAGCACGACCATCTCCCCCATGTCGCGATCCGCCTCGATGGCCAGACGCCGCAGGCCGAAATGGACATGCGCCATGTCCTGATAGTAGCGGGTGTAGGCATAGTTGGTGGCCGCCCCCGCCGCGGCGCCAAGGACCGGCACGGTCTGCGCCGCAAGCTTCTGACCCAGGACCGTGGCCAGGCGCGGCGCCACCCGGGCGATCAGCGCCCGCAGAGCGCCGCCGGTGAGCGTCACCCGCGTACCGATCAGCCCGAGATTGGCACCGTCATCGGCGGCCAGCGGCCCCGCGCTGCCGAAGACCTCGATGGAATCGAAGCGCACCCCGGGCTCGGCCGGATCGAAGCCGTGCTCGGCGGCCACGTCCTGGATGGCGCGCATCAGCACCGTCACCGTCACCGGCAATTCCGCGAGCGCCGTGGGCAGCCCGCCCATGCCCCCCGCCGCCCCCATCGCCGTGGTCAGAAGCCGCGCGCGCCAGCCCGGCAGGTCCGGGACCGAGGCGCGCGTGCCATGCGCCGCCTCGGCCGCGTGATGCAGCGCGCGTTCGGTCGCCGTGGCGATGCGCGCGCGCGCTGCGGGCGGAAGCCGGTCAAGCAGGCCCTCGGCCTGCGTGCCGATGAGGTTCAGCACCTCGATCACGCCGCCGCTCGCCCGCGCATTGCGCGCCACGAGCGCGTCGAGCCGCGTCTCGAAGCTTGCCCTGTCGGGCGGTCTGCCCAGTAATTCCATCGCCGCTCCCCCGCCCCGTCCTGTCAGAGATGACCGTGCGCGCGCGCGATTTCAAGCCGCCCGCGTCACCGGCCCCGCGATCCCGTCCCAGGCACCGGGCACGAGCGGCAGCCCCAGCACCCGCGCCGGGTTGGTGGGCGGCGGCATCTCGACCCCGTCGAGCCGGGCAAAGCCAAAGCGCCCGTAATAGGGCGCATCGCCCACCAGCATCACCCGCGTCCAGCCGAGGGCGCGCGCGCGCTCGAGGCTCTCGCGGATGAGCCAGGCCCCCAGCCCCTCGCCCTGATGGGTGGGATGGACGGCGACCGGCCCCAGAAGCAGCGCCGCCGCCGCGCCGATGCGCACCGGCCAGTAGCGGATCGCGCCGGACACGATCCCGTCCTCGCGCGCGACAAGGCAGAGCCCGGCCACCGGATTCACCCCGTCGCGCAACCGGTAGGACGAGAGCGCCTCGCGCCCCGGTGCGAAACAGAGGTCGTAAAGCGCCTCCACCTCCCAGTAATCCGCAGGCCCTTCCTGCCGCAAATCGACCATGGCGCGCCCGCGTCCTCCCGAGATTCGACTGGCCAAGCGCCTAGCACGGCGATAGCTCTGGCACAAACCGGAGACGCCCAGGGAGAGATCCATGTTCTATCGCCCCGAGGACGGCCACGGCCTGCCGCACAACCCGTTCAACGCGGTGGTGACACCCCGGCCCATCGGCTGGATTTCCTCTCGCGGGGCGGACGGGCGCGACAATCTCGCGCCCTATTCCTTCTTCAACGCCGTGGCCTATGTGCCGCCGCAGGTGATGTTCGCCTCCACCTCGGCCAAGGCGGACCGGGGCGACACCAAGGACAGCGTGGCCAATATCCGAGAGACCGGCGTCTTCTGCGTCAACATCGTCAGCGCGGCCCTGACCGACGCGATGAACCGAACCTCGGGCGACTGGGGGCGCGAGGTGGACGAATTCGCCGATGCCGGGCTCGAGAAGGCCGACTGCGAGACCATCGCCTGCGCGCGCGTGGCCGCCGCGCCCGCCGCGCTCGAATGCCGCCTGACGCGGATCGTGAGACTGCCCGGCGCGGCGAATTTCGTCGTCTTCGGCGAGGTCACGGGCGTGCATCTGCGCGACGACTGTCTCGTGGACGGGGTTTTCGACGTGACGCGGTTCAACCCGCTCTCACGGCTCGGCTATCAGGATTATGCCGTGATCCGCGAGAAATTCAGCCTGCGTCGGCCCGGCCAGTAGCCGGGATAGCCGGGATCAACCCGCCGAGAGCGCGGCCCCGAGCCGCGCCGCGCGCTGCGCGCGCCCCTCGCGCCCCAAGGTCCGGCACAGGATCAGCACCGGCACGAGGCCGAAGGCCACCAGCACCAGCGACGGCACCGCCGCCTCGGCCAGACGTTCGTCGGCGGCCAGCCGGTGGGCCTGCACGGCCAGCGTCTGGAAGTTGAACGGGTGGAGGATGAGCGTGGCGGGCAATTCCTTCATCACGTCCACGAACACGATCAGAAGCGCGGTCAGTACCGAGGCGCGCGCCACCGGCAGATGCACCCGCGCCAGAAGCCGCGGCCCCGGCTGCCCGAGCGAGCGCCCGATCGCGTCGAGATGCAGCGGCACCGTCGCCATGCCGCTGTCATAGGCATTGAGGGCCGCGGCCATGAAGCGGACCACATAGGCCAGCACCATGAGCCAGATCGAGCCGGTGATGAGAAGCCCGGTGCGAATCCCGAATGTCGCCTGCATGAAGGCGTCAAGCGCGTTGTCGAAGGCCGCCATCGGCACCATCAGCCCGACCGCGATCACGCCACCGGGCACGGCATAGCCCAGTCCCGCGCCCAGCACCAGCCAGCGCGAGGCCCGGCCCGGACGCGTGCGCGCGCGAAATCCCACGAGAATCGCACCGAGGACGGTCAGCACCGAGGCCACCGCAGCCAGCAAAAGCGAGTTCGACATGAACCCCAGATAGCGTGGCGAGAGCAGTTCCTGCCCCGAGCCCATCGCCATCGCGCCCAGCATGATCACCGGCACGACAAAGCCCAGAAGCACCGGCAGGGCGCAGGCCGTGACCGCCGCCGCCGCGGCAAGACCGGCAAGGCGGGGCCGCTCCATCGTCTCGAACCGCGCGCCGCGCCCGGCGGTGCGCATGCGCCCCCGGCTCGCGCGTTCGAGCCCGGCCAGCAGCAGCGCGAAGCTCAGCAGGCACAGCGCCAGCTGCGCCGCCGCGGCGCGGTCGCCCAGGCTGAACCACGCCTGGTAGATGCCGGTGGCAAATGTCTGCACGTTGAAGAAGGCCACCGTGCCGAAATCCGCGATCGTCTCCATGATCGCAAGCAGCACGCCGCCGGCGATCGCGGGCCGGGCCATGGGCAGCGCCACCCGCCGGAACGCGTAGGCAGGCGAGCGTCCGAGCGTACGCGCCACGAGAAAGGCATTGGCCGATTGCTGCCGGAACGAAGCGCGCGCCAGCAGGTAGACATAAGGATAGAGCACGATGATCAGCATCACCGCCGCGCCGCCAAGGCTGCGCACCTCGGGAAACCAGTAGTCGCGCGCGCCCCAGCCGGTGAGCGCGCGCAGCGCGGTCTGCACCGGGCCGGGATGGTCGAGCATGTGGGTATAGGCATAGGCCATGACATAGGCGGGAAAGGCCAGCGGCAGCGCCAGCGCCACCTCGAAGAGCCGCGCGCCCGGAAAGCGGTAGACCGTGACCAGCCAGGCGGTGAGCGATCCGATGACCGCCGTGCCGATGGCGACGATCGCCACCAGTTTGAGCGTGTTGAGTGCATAGCGCGGCAGCACGGTCGCCAGCACCGTGCGCCAGGTCTCCAGATCGCCGGTCACGGCGGCGAGCGCCGCCGCGACGATCGGGGCGAGGCAGAGGGCGGCCACGATCCAGGCCAGGCGGTGAAGAAGGCGTTCGCCCATGCAAGCGGCGCTCCGGCTGTTGGTGGTGCACTCCCGGCCGGATCCCGTTCCCGGGGCCGCCGGATCGCATCCGCCTGCACCTGCCAAGCGGGAGCCGGCCTGTCAAGCCGATGACGGGGCCGGACCGCCCGCGCCTGCCCTCCCGGGCACCGAAACCGGGAGGCACGCACGCCCTCATCGCCCCGCCTGCAACAGGCTGAGCGCGATGGATTGCGACGAGAGCACGGCGGATTGCGCGACCTGATCGCGCAACAGGAAGCGGCGCACCAGCGCCTCGCGCGGGGCGTCCGCAGCAAGCTCGCGGGGGCTGGCGATATCGAGTTGGCGGGCGGCGCGGCTGCGGATCTCGGCAAGCTGGAGGTCGAGGTCGATCTGCGCGAAGCTCGCGGGCAGGCCGAGCGCGGCTTCGAACACCCGGCGCAGCGGCGGGGTGCCGAGGATCCGGAACCAAAGCGCCGTGTCGGACCCTTCCTCTGTCGCCAGCGCCGCCAGTTCGCGCCCGGCATTGAGCGCGAGGCGCAGCGACGCGTCCTGCTCACCGACCGCGGCTTCGAAGGCGCGGCGGCGATACTGGTCCACGATGCGGGCGGCAAAGCCGGGATCGGCGGTGCGCGGCCCGGCGGGATCGGCAAAGCCGAACGCATCGGCGAAGCGGCGATAGCGGTCATCCGAAAGGCGGTTGGCCAGCGCCGTCGGGGCCTCGGTGCCCTGTTCGAGGATGGCGCGGACGAAGGCGCGGCTGTCGAGATCCTCCTGCAGGCCGAAAGCGCCGAGCGCCACCCGGAGAAGGCGGCGATCGGCCACCAGCGCCTCGGCACTGCGTATCTGCGCGATGGTCTGCGCAAAATGCCCGGTATCGCGCCGCAGTGCCGGTTCGGCGTTGAAAAGCGCCGTCTGCCTCTCGAACGTGCGGGTCAGAAAGGCAAACCCCGCGAAGCCGCCGAAGGGCACGATGGGCGCGGGCGTCATGCCCGCCCCCGATGGGCGAGCAGCCGCGCCTCGCGCGGCAGCAACGCGCGCAGCGCCCGCAGGCAGGTGTAATGCTCTTCCGCGAGCAGGGCGCTGCTGGCCCGTTCGAGCAGCGCCCGGCTGTCAGGATCGCGCAGGACCTGACTCAGCTCCTCGATCCGGCGCAGCATCTGCGGGCGCATCTGCTCTGGCGTGGCATCGCCCGAAAGCACGAGCTGGGCCACGAAACAGGCCCGCCGCACCGGCGTGTCGGCCTCGTCGGGATGGATGGCGTCGCGCAGGCGCAGGATGCGCGCCCCCGGGGTCATGATCGACAGCCGCGAGCGACGCTCGCCATTCTCGATCACGGCGCCGTTGACCAGCACCCGCTCCCGCGGGCCGAGCTTGAGAACCAGACCGCTCATTGGCACCCCCGCGCCCCGGAGAGCCCGCGCATCACTGCGGTGTTGATCTCGATCAGCGGGCCGAGCGGAGCCCCGTCGCGCAGCACCTTGCTGGTATGGGCCTGCGTGAAGGCCCCAAGCGCCCGGATGCGCGCGCGCAGATCGGCTGGCAGGGGATTGGCGGGATCGGCGGCCTCGGCGGCGAAGAGCGCCCAGAGGCGGCGATTGTCGTGCAGCGCGGCGGCGCGCGCCCCGATATCCGCTGCGCCGCCTCCCGCCGCGTCCGGATCGGCTGCGGTCTCCAGCCGTCCGGTGATCATTGCGAGAGCGTCGTATTCCAGGTCGCGCGCGGATCGCAGGGTGTCGGCCTGCGCGCGATAGCCGCTCCGGGCTCGGACGGTTGCGTTCACGTCGTTTTCCTTTCCTGCTGCCACGGCCCCGGGGGGCGCGGAGGATGGTCGGGGGGCGGCCGGGCAGCCGCCCCCCCGCGGCGCTTACCGGAACAGCGCCAGGATCGACTGCGGTGCCTGGTTGGCGATCGAGAGCGACTGGGTGGCAAGCTGCTGCTGCACCTGAAGCGCCTGGAGCCGCGCCGACGCTTCCTCGAGATCCGCATCGACCAGCGATCCGATCCCCGAGCGCAGCGAATCGGTCAGCTTGGAGACGAAATCGGACTGCGTCTCGATGCGCGACTGGGCCGAGCCGAAGGCGGCGGCGGCATCGATCGACTGATCGATCAGCCCCTCGATGGCCGCGAGCGCGCCGGTGGCACCGGCATCGGTGGTCACGTCGATGGTCTGAAGCGCCCCGAGACCGCCGCTTGCCGCCGAAGAGCCCGGCGTGCCGCCGGTCTGGGCGCGCAGGCCGATGTCGAGCGCGCCGTTGGTCGTGGCGGCATCGCCGTTGGTGATGGTGATCTGGTTGTCGCTCACCGTCGCCGAAAGCTTCAGCGCGGGATCGGTCGCGGCCTCGAAGAAGGCGTTGATCTGGTTGGCGAGATTGGCGGCGACATCGGCCGTCCCGTCGGTCGCGCTGGCGACGAACTGGAAGGTGCGCTGCCCGGTCGCGACACCGCCGCCCGCCACGTTGACCGGCACGTTGCCGAGATCGATCTGGAAGCTGTCGCCGGCGGCCACCTGGCCGATGGTGATGACCTCGCTGGTGTTGTTGGCGAGAGAGGCGTTCGACGTGCCACCGTCGATGGTGGCGGCATCGTCGGCGATCGTGGTCGAGTTCGCGCTGTCGATCAGCGCCGAGGCCGCCGCGGCATCGGCGAGATCGGTGGTGCCGAAGGCCTGCGCCGTGACCGGCGTGGTGACCGAAAGGTTCTGGCGGGCAACCTCGATCGAACTGGCGGTGACATTGCCGCTCGAATCGCGGTCGAGCGAGGCCAGGACGTTGACCGGATCGGTCGAGGAGCCATCGACGAGGTTGAGCCCGTTGAACTGGGCGGCCCCGACCACCGAGCCGATCTGCTTGCGCAGCTCCACGATATCGGTCTGGATCTTGCTGCGATCGACGTTTTCCTCCTGGGCGGCGACGATCTTGGATTTCATCTGCGTGAGCAGATCCGTCACCGTCTCGGAAGCCTGGCGCGCGACCGCGACCGTGCTCTCGCCGAGCGCGAGGCTCTCGGAGATGCCCCTGAAACCCGCCACGTCGGATTCCATCACCCGCGAGATGGCAAAGATCGCGGCATTGTCCTTTGCCGTCGAAACCTGCTTTCCGGTCGAGATCACATCCTGCGTCTTGGCGAGGTTCTTGTTCACGCTTTGCAGGGTTTGCAGGGCCACCATGGCGCTGTTGTTGGTCAGAATGCTGGACATGTTCGTTCCCTCTGGATGCGACGCCTTCGCGCCGGTGTCACGCGCCGCCCGGCCGGGCGGCCTTGTCTGTCGTTCTGACGTCTGCGACCGGGGTCATTGCCCGGCGGCGCCACCCGTCTCCGGATGCAACATCAGATTTGCCCGCCATCTCCTAAGAGACTGCTAATCGCGCCCGGCATTTTCCGGCGGATTCGACACAAATCCCTCAGGCCCGGCGCTGGAGCCGGTGCATGCTGGCACCGGCAATGGTCGCCCGGCGGCCCTGCGGATCATAGGTGTCCATGGATCTTTGCACCTGCCGGTAGGCGCTGAGCCGGGCACTGACGCGCCTGATCCCCTGCATCGCGGCCTCGAGCAGATCCCGGTTTCGCGCGGCCCGGTCGCGCAGCGCGGCGATTGCGGCCGGATCGGCCTCTCCCGCGGCCTCTGCGAAGGCCGCAGCCAGCGTCTCCTTTTCCCGCGCGAGCGCCGCGACACCGCTCAGATCGCCCCGCAGCAGACAGGCCCGCTCGCACTCGAGAAGCGCCAGGGCCGCGCGAATCAGCGCCCCGTGCCGGTCACTGCCCATGTCCGCGCTCCTGCAAGGCGGCGGCGATCATTCCCGCCAGCCCGAGCCCGCCCCGGCGCACGATCTCCTGCGCGAGCGCGTCGCGCCGGAACGAGGCGAACTGCGCCTCCCCGGTCCCGCCGCCAAAACTGCCGGGCTGATCCCCAAGCCCCGCGGATTTCAGCATTTCGGCAAGAAAGCCGGCCTCGAGCGCCTCGGCCGCCCGGCGCAGAGGCGCGGGCACGGGTGCAGGCAGGGGAGGGGCGGTCCTGGCGGCAGGCGGCGATATCGGGTCAGTCATGGGATTACCTCGAATTGTTTGAATTTCCCCTGATGAAACCGCAAAGCCGTAAAGAAGCGGTAACCGGCCTCTGGCATTTTCGACCGGGTTCAAGACCGGATCGGACTGCCCGCATGATCATCCCCGCCGAGTTGCCCGCTGCATCGCCCGCACCGGCCCGAATCACGGCGGCGCGCCTTGATCGTGCGGAATTCTCCGTTCTGCCGGATGCGCCGCCGAAGGCCCCCCCTTCGGCGGCGGGTGCGCCCCCGGGCGCGCGTTCGACCGCCGTCAAGGCAACGGATGCCGGGAAATCCGAGGGGCAGACCGAGGACGCGCCGAAAGGATCGCCCTCCGATGGCGCAATGCAGGCCGGTGCCCTGCCCGGCCCCGCCCGGACGGTGCCGCCGCTCGCGCGCAAGCCCGCCGCGACGGACCGCCCCGAGCCCTCCGGGCCGCCACATCCGGGGGCCGAGGCAGCGGCGGCCGGACCCGGCTCGACGCAGGAGGCCGCGGGTGCTTCCCGTGATGCGCCCCCGGCAGGCAAGACCGCCTCCGGGACAACGGCGGATGCGCGCAGGCCGCCGGGTCCGCTCTCCTTCCCGCCGGTTTCGGCCGGGCCGCGCGGGGCTGCGGCGGACGGGCGGCAGGGGCCATACCCGAAGACAGGGACGGGGACGCAGCCACCTGCGCCCGATCTTGCGCAGCGGGCGCAGGCCGCGCCATCGCCGGGTCTGCCCGGCCAGACATCGCCGCGGCCGGACGTGGTAACCGGTTCTGTCCTGACCGGTATCGTGACCGCCCCCGCACGGGCCACCGGCAGCGCAGACGGGACGGGGCGGGGGCGCACCGCCGAGCGAGCCGCGCCCTCCCCCGCGGGGCGCAGCGCGGCACCGCCCCCGCCGGCCGCATACCAGGGCGTCGGCTTCCCTGCTCTTGTGACTGGCCCGCAGCCGATCCAGGCCACCCCGGACCCGTCCGCCGCCCTGTTCGCACCCTTCGGCCCGCCGCTGGCACCGGCGGACCGGCAAACCGATGACCGGCCGGAGCTTTCGCTGCCAGCGCCGCTGACGGCACCGGGGACCGGCCCGGCCCGGCCATGCCTGCCCGCCCTTTCCCGGCATGCCGCATCCCAGATCGTTGCCGCCCTGACCGGCGCGGTCGAGGAGGGGCAGCGGATCACCGATCTGACGCTCGACCCCGAGGAGCTTGGCCGCGTTCGGCTGCGTCTGGCGGCGGGCGACGGGGTGCTCACGGTGACGGTGATCGCGGAGCGGGGCGAGACGATGGATCTGCTGCGCCGCAACATCGATCTGCTGACCGGAGAATTGCACCGGATCGGCTACGCGCGCACGGAGTTCGTCTTTGCCCAGGGGCATCCGCAGGGGCAGGAACACCCTTATGAACAGGCGCATCCCGGGGCTGACCCGGACGCGGCCGGGCCCGAAACCGCAGCCCCCGCCCCACCCCTCCGGATCGTGCTGGGCGACCGGCTCGATATCCGGGTCTGACCCCCGTGCCGTACCCGAACGCCCCGGCCGCGCGCTGCCCCTCCCCCGCCATCCTCAGTCCGAAGGAGCCAAGATGGAACCCGTGACCGCCGCCCCGCCCGCCGCCGCGCAAGCCACCCCCGGCGCCCCCCCCGCAGCCGCGGGCAGTGGCGCGCTCGGTCCGGATTTCGAGACCTTTCTGCGGATGCTGACCACGCAGATGCGCAACCAGGACCCGCTGGACCCCGTCGATTCGGCGGATTTCGCGGTGCAGCTGGCCACGTTTTCCTCGGTCGAGCAGCAAGTGCTGACCAATGACCTGCTGACCGGGCTGGGCGCGCAGATGGCAACGCTCGGGATGGGTCAGCTTGCGGGCTGGATCGGGCTCGAGGCCGAAGTGGACGCCCCGGTGCGCTTTGCCGGTGCGCCCGTGACGCTCGGCACCACGGTCGATCCGGCGGCCGAGACGGCCGAACTGGTCGTGACCGACGAACAGGGGGTGATCGTGCAGCGTGTCGCGATCCCGCCGCAGGGCGGCCCGGTGCCCTGGCAGGGCCGCGACGCGCTCGGCCTGCCGCTGCGCGCCGGAACCTATCGGATCACGGCAGACTCGCAGGCAGGGGGCAAGACCATCGCGCGCCACGAGGTGCATCTGCACGCCCGGATCGAGGAGGCGCGGCTCGAGAACGGCACCGTGCAACTGGTGCTCGAGACCGGCCAGAGCGTGGACGCGCGCGAAGTGCTCGGCCTGCGCCCGCCGCCCGCGCCGTGACAAGCGCGCGTCGCGCCACCGCAGGGTCCGCCCTTCGGACCGGCGCGTGACCCGATCGAGCGAAAGGCGCGGCAGAACGTGACGAATTCAGGTGGAACCGGTTGGACGACGGGCGGGTGATTTCCGCCAGACGCATCCCGCGCTAGAACAGCGCGAGCCCCAGCGCGAGCGCCGCGCCACCGGCGGCCGCCCCGAACCCGGACCACAGCAGCCGTTCCTGCCAGCGTGGCGACGAAGACGGCACGGGCGGGCGCGCCTGCCGGATCAGCGCCGCCTCGACCAGCCCGGGCAGGCGCGGACCATAGCGCGACAGCACCATCGCCGTGCGGCGCAGATCCCGCAGCGCCGCCCGTGGCCCCATTTCGCGGCGGATGTAGTCCTCGACCACCGGCCGCGCCACCTGCCATATGTTGATCTGCGGATCGAGCGAGCGCGCCACGCCCTCGACCACCACCATCGTGCGCTGCAACAGGATAAGCTCGGTCCGGGTCTCCATCCCGAACCGCTCGGTCACCTCGAAGAGATAGCTGAGCAGGCTGCCCATCGAGATGCGGCTCGCATCCATGCCGAAGATCGGCTCGCCCACGGCCCTGAGCGCGCGCGCGAAGGCATCCACGTCACGGTCCGCAGGCACATAGCCCGCCTCGAAATGCACCTCCGCCACCCGCCGGTAATCGCGCTTGATGAAGCCGTAGAGGATCTCGGCATAGACCCGGCGGGTATATTCGTCGATATGGCCCATGATCCCGAAATCATAGGCGATGATGTCGCCATTGGCGGCCACCTTGAGATTGCCCTGGTGCATGTCGGCGTGAAAGAAGCCGTCGCGCAGCGCATGGCTGAGAAAGAGCTGGAGCACGCGCGCGCCGAGCGCCACCCTGTCATGCCCGGCGGCCTCGATCGCCGCATTGTCGCCCAGGGCCACGCCCTCGGCCCATTCCATCGTCATCACCCGGCGCGACGAGAGGTGCCAGTGCACCTTCGGCAACTGGAACCCCGTGTCCCCGGCGGTATTGGCCGCGAATTCCGAGGCCGAGGCGGCCTCGAGCCGCAGATCGAGCTCGCCCGTCACCACGCCTTCGAAATGGGCGATCACATCGGTGGGGCGCAGACGCCGGGCACCGGGTGCCAGCAGCTCGACCATGCGCGCGGCCAGGTAGAAGGCATCGATATCGCGGCGAAAGGCCCGCTCGATGCGCGGGCGCAACACCTTCACGGCCACGGCCTCCCCGCTCCCGCGCAGGCGCGCCTTGTGGACCTGCGCGATCGAGGCCGCAGCCACGGGCGGGCCGAAATCGTCGAAGACCTCCGGCACCGGGCACCCGAGCTCTGCGGCGATGCTCGCCTTGGCCGTCTCCGTCGAAAAGGGCGGCAGCCGGTCCTGAAGCACACGCAACTGCGCCGCCAGATCCTCGCCCACCAGGTCGGGCCTTGTGCTGAGGATCTGGCCGAACTTGATATAGGCGGGTCCCAGCGCCGTCAGCGCGCGCACCGCCGGCGGCATGGCCGGATCCCCGCGGTCGCCCAGCCATTGAAACGGCCAGGCCAGCGCGCGCATGGTCGCGCGCACCAGCGGCGGTGCCTCGAACGCCTCCATGATGAGGCCCATCGCGCCGGTGCGCTCGAGCGTCGCGCCGGTGCGGATCAGCCGGAGAAGGTTGTGCGGCCCCCTCAAATCTTCCACCCCGAATGCAGGCAGGCGATGCCCATGGAGAGGTTGCGATACTTCGCGTTCCCGAAACCCGCCGCGCGCACCATCTCGAGGAATGTGTCCTGATCAGGAAAGCGGCGGATCGATTCGACCAGGTATTGATAGCTGTCACGGTCGCGCGCGATCGCCTGCCCGAGCCGCGGGATGACGTTGAACGAATAAAGGTCATAGACCTTCTGCATCAGGTCGTTGGGGATCCGGCTGAATTCCAGCACCATCAGCCGCCCGCCGGGCCGCAGCACGCGGAACGCCTCGGCAAGCGCGGCCTCGGGGCGCGTCACGTTGCGGATGCCGAAGCTGATCGTGTAGACGTCGAAACTGTTATCGGCAAAGGGCAGCGCCATCGCATCGCCCACCACCCAGTCGAGGCTGCCCGACAGAGCCTCGGCCTCGGCGCGCCTGCGGCCCTCCACCAGCATCGCCTCGGTCAGGTCGAGCACGGTGGCATGGCCGTGCCCCGCGCGCTTGAGGAAGCGGAAGGCAATGTCGCCCGTGCCGCCCGCCACGTCGAGAAGCCGCTGGCCCGCGCGCGGCGCGAGCCAGTCCATCATCGCATCCTTCCAGATCCGGTGGATGCCGAAGGACATGGCGTCGTTCATCAC
The DNA here is from genome assembly GCA_002720475.1 of Roseovarius sp. Taxonomy (GTDB): domain Bacteria; phylum Pseudomonadota; class Alphaproteobacteria; order Rhodobacterales; family Rhodobacteraceae; genus Roseovarius. Next base: position 148,118 of record PBIL01000004.1, on the reverse strand, counting down.
GTCGTATTTCGACGCCACCGAACCGAAGACCCCCCGTACACGCCCCGCCTTTTCCGATTCGGGCACGTCCTGAAAGCCGAAATGGGTGGTTTTCTCGCTCATGCCGCGCTCCGGGGGCTTGCTCATCCGCTGTCCCGCCCTTCTTATAGGTCGCGCTCCGGGGGTTACAATGCGCCGCTTGCGCGCGCCGAGGTCCGCCATGCCCGAATTGCCAGAGGTCGAAACCGTCCGCCGCGGCCTTGCCCCCGTCATGGAGGGGCAGGTGATCGCGCGCGCGCAGGTGAACCGCCCCGATCTGCGCTGGCCCTTCCCGCCGGACATGGCCGCGCGGCTTCAGGGGGCACGGGTGCTGGCGCTGCGGCGGCGCTCGAAATACCTGCTGGCCGATCTCGACCGGGGGGAGACGCTGCTGGTCCATCTGGGCATGTCGGGGCGGATGCTCGTTTCGGGCGCGCCTGTGGGGCGGTTCGTCCACGACCACCCCGCCCCCGAGAAGCACGATCACGTGATCCTCGACATGGCCAGCGGCGCGCGGATCACCTTCAACGATCCGCGCCGTTTCGGCGCGATGGATCTGATGGCGACGCCCGCCGCCGACACCCATCCCCTTTTGGCGAAACTCGGCCCCGAACCGCTCGGCAACGGGTTTCACGAGGCCCATCTCGCCGCCGCGCTGGCCGGGCGGCGCATGCCCGTGAAGGCCGCGCTTCTCGATCAGCGGATCGTGGCGGGCCTGGGCAACATCTATGTCTGCGAGGCGCTCTTTCGCGCGCGGATCTCGCCGCGCCGCCTGGCGGGCAATCTCGGTCCCCGGCGCATCGCGCGGCTTGTCCCGGCGATCCGAGAGGTGCTGCGCGACGCCATGGAGGCAGGCGGCTCGTCCTTGCGCGACTACCGGCAGGCCGATGGCGAACTGGGCTATTTCCAGCACGCCTTCGACGTCTATGGCCGCGAGGGGACCCCCTGTCGCACACCCGGCTGCGAAGGCCGGATCGCCCGCATCGTGCAAGCCGCGCGGTCAAGCTTCTACTGCCCGCGCTGTCAAAGATAGGTTGAACGGCGTCCCCGACGTGATATGGACTCGGGCCGAGCGAAACCAAGGAAAGCAGAATCCATGGCCTATGAGACGATCATCGTCGAAATGGAAGACCACGTCGCCCTCATCAAGCTCAACCGCCCGGACGCGCTCAACGCGCTCAACGACACGCTCCTGTCGGAACTGGCCGGGGCGCTGACCGAGGCGCAGGCCAACGACAAGGTGCGCTGCATCGTGCTCACCGGCTCGGAAAAGGCCTTCGCCGCCGGGGCCGACATCAAGATGATGAGCGAGAAAAGCTTTGTCGATGTATTCTCCGAGGATCTCTTTACCGCCGACAGTGACGCCATCACCCGCATCCGCAAGCCGATCATCGCCGCCGTTTCCGGTTATGCGCTCGGCGGCGGGTGCGAGCTGGCGATGATGTGCGATTTCATCATTTGCGCGGACACTGCCAAGTTCGGCCAGCCCGAGATCAACCTTGGCGTCATTGCCGGGCTGGGCGGCACGCAGCGCCTCACACGCGCCATCGGCAAGGCCAAGGCGATGGACATGAACCTCACGGGGCGGTTCATGGATGCCGAGGAGGCCGAGCGCTCGGGGCTGGTAAGCCGCGTTGTGCCCGCCAAGAAGCTCATGGACGAGGCCATGTCGGCCGCCCAGAAGATCGCCGAGAAATCGCAGATCACGGTGATGGCGGCCAAGGAGGCGGTCAACCGCTCCTTCGAGACGACGCTGCGCGAGGGGCTTCTGTTCGAGCGGCGCGTGTTCCATTCCCTCTTTGCCACCGAGGATCAGAAAGAGGGCATGGCGGCCTTTACTGAGAAGCGCGAGGCGCAGTTCCGCGACAAGTGAGCGGCGCTCAGACCCAGCGTCCCACCGCCGTCGCCACCACCTCGGGCGCGCTGCCCTGCGCCTCGGCCGCCATGGCGCGCAGCGCGCCCGCCGTGGCATCCCCCGCCCGCGCCGTGACCCACAGGCCCGTGGCCGCCGTGGCGCTTGCCGTGAGGGTCGGGCGGGTTCCGGCAGCAAAGGGCGCGGGATAGGTCCAGACCGTCTCGGCGGCACCGGCAAAGAGTGCGCCCGCCGCCACCTCCGGCGCGTCGAGCACAAGAACATGTCGGCAGATCTGCGTGCCGTCGGGCAGACGCAGCGCCTCGCCATCGCTGCCGCTCACCCGGCTCGCGTTGTGTTCGCCATGGAGCGCCAGCCACGCGCCCCAGGTGCCGCCCGCCCGCAACCGGAAGGCCAGCACTTCGCCCGCCGCACCGAAGAAAAGCTGCGCCAGCGCGTCAGCCCCCTGCCGCAGCACGAGACAGCCGCCCGCCACCGCCCCGGCGGGACGCGGGCCGAGCGTCGCCGCCGTAACGGCATAGCTGCCCGCAGGCTGCGCAGGATCGTCGAGATCGGCCAGCACGGGGACCGCCTGGGCCCCGTCCTGCCCCCAGCCGAAGGCTCCGGTGGACATGAGCCGCCCCGTCGTCGGATCGGTGGCATCGGCCTGCACGGCCGCGCCGCTCGCCCGCCCGCTGGCCGCGTCGAGCCGGAGAGCGGTGGCCCAGCTCGCGCCGTCCGCGCTTACCTTGATGGCGAAATCGTCGCTGCCGCTCGTGCCCATCTCGGCCCGCCCGCCAAAGCCGGTCTGGAAGAGCAGGCTTGCCGTCTCGCCCGCCGCCGCCTTGTTGATCTTGAGCTGATGGCCGCCGCCCTCGTGGTTCAGAAGGGTCGCCGCCGCCGCGACCGCCAGGCGGTTCACGGCGTCATGGCTGGCGTTGATGCCGATCCCGTCGAGATTGTCGAGTTCCGGCGGCGCGAGCGGCAGCCAGCTGCCGCCCGCATGGCGAAAGAGCCGCCCGTCGCTCTTGTCAAGCGCCAGCCAGCCCTCGCCCGGGGCCATGAAGAGCCAGGCCGCGTTGACGAAGGCCGCGAGCATCCCCCCCCTGCCCGGCCCAGGCCCCGGTGGGCGCGGGGCCCAGCGCCCAGACCTGTCCCTCCGCGGGCAGGGCCGGGGGCGTTTCCGCCGCGATCCCCTCCACCGCAAGCTGCACCGCGATGTCGAGACGGCTTAGCGCCTCGTTATGGGTGACATGCTTTTGTGCCTGCGAAGGCAGGAGGAAGGGAAGCGCAAGGCGCGGGGACTGATCTTGCATCGGGGCTCTCCGGGGTCAGGGCATCGCGTGGGATGCGCCGAGACTCCGGGTGCAGTCTTGCCAAAGCGTGAACGGCGCGCGCGGCTCAGCCCAGAAGCCGCGCCACCATCGCGCTTGCCGGATCGGCCAGCGGTTCGATCACGTCGAAATGATGCGCGCCCGGCGCGATCTCGAGCGGCGCGCCCCAGGCCTCGGCCAGCCAGCGCGCCTGATCGAGGAAGGCGGGCCGCTCCTGCCCGCCCACCCAGACCGTGACCGGCACCGGCAGCGGGCGCATGAGCACCGGGCTCTCGGCCGCCGCGCTTGCCGGATCGAGACCGAAATCCGCGTTCATCGAGGTCCGCAGGAGGGGTCGCAGATCCGCCACCGGCGAGATCGGCAGGACATGGCCAAGCCGCCCTGCCACCTCCCGCGGAAGCACCCCCGGCACCGCCATGCGCGCCACAAGATGCCCGCCCGCCGAATGCCCGGCAAGCGCGAGCGGCCCGGCCACGCGCCCCGCCGCCACCGTGACGGCGCGGGCGATCTGGCGGGTGATGTCGGCGATGCGCACCTCGGGGCAGAGATCGTAGGAGGGCATGGCGACCGCCCAGCCGCGCGCCAGCGGCCCCGCCGCGAGATGCGACCAGAACGTGCGGTCGAATTTCAGCCAGTAGCCGCCATGCACGAAGACGCAGAGACCGCGCGCCTCACCTTCGGGGTGAAAGAGGTCGAACGCCTGCCGCGCGCCGTCGCCGTAAGGCAGGGCAAGCGCCGCCCGCGCGCCGGTCTTCGCGCGAAACGCCTCGGCGGCCACGCTCCAGCGCGCGGGATACTGTGCGCCGCCCGGAATATGGGGAAGGTTCGCGTAATCATCGTCCAGTTCCGCCATTCTCTTCTCCTCCGCTGGCCCTAGACAATCCTTACGCAAGCTGGTCTGACTCCGCGAGACCGAAGACATCAGGGGGAGGCCCGCGCCATGACCACGACCGATCTGAAATCCATGCTGAAGGATCCGAGCCTGCTGGCCGAGCGCGCCTATGTGGGCGGGCAATGGGTGGATGGCGACAACGGCACGTTCGAGGTGACGAACCCCGCGCGCGGCGACGTGATCGCCCATGTCGCCGATCTCGGCCGCGCGCAGGTGGCCCATGCCATCGACATGGCCGAGGCGGCGCAGAAGGACTGGGCGCGATGGACCGGCAAGGAGCGCGCCGCCGTATTGCGCAAATGGTTCGACCTGATGATGGAGAACCAGCACGATCTGGGCGTGATCCTGACCGCCGAACAGGGCAAGCCGCTCACCGAGGCCAAGGGAGAGATCGCCTATGGCGCCTCGTTCGTGGAATTTTTCGCCGAAGAGGCCAAGCGCATCTATGGCGAGACCATCCCCGGCCACCAGCGCGACAAGCGCATCACCGTGATCAAGCAGCCCATCGGCGTCGCCGCCTCGATCACGCCGTGGAATTTCCCGAATGCCATGATCACGCGCAAGGCCGCGCCCGCCCTTGCCGCCGGCTGCGCCTTCATCGGCCGGCCCGCGACCGAGACGCCGCTTTCGGCCACGGTCCTTGGCGTTCTGGCCGAGCGCGCGGGCATCCCGGCGGGCGTGTTCAACATCGTGCCCTCGTCGCGTTCCTCGGAGGTGGGCAAGGAGTTCTGCGAGAACCCGGGCGTGCGCAAGCTCACCTTCACCGGCTCGACGGAGGTGGGGCGCATCCTGCTGCGCCAGGCCGCCGATCAGGTGATGAAATGCTCGATGGAACTGGGCGGGAACGCGCCCTTCATCGTCTTCGACGATGCCGATCTCGATGCCGCGGTCGAGGGCGCGATCCTGTGCAAGTTCCGCAACAACGGCCAGACCTGCGTCTGCGCCAACCGCATCTACGTGCAGGCGGGCGTCTATGACGAATTTGCCGCCAGGCTGAAGGTGGCGGTGGAAAAGCTGCGCATGGGCGACGGGTTCGAGGAGGGCACGACGCTCGGCCCGCTCATCAATGCCGATGCCATCGTGAAGGTGCAGGAACACGTCGCGGACGCCACCGCCAAGGGTGCCAAGGTAGTGATGGGCGGCGGCACGCCGGTGCAGGGGCCGGGGCATTTCCTGCCGCCCACGATCCTCACGGATGTGACGCAGGACATGCTCGTCGCCACCGATGAAACCTTCGGCCCGCTCGCGCCGCTCTTCCGCTTCGAGGACGAGGATGAGGTGATCGCCATGGCCAATGACACGATCTTCGGCCTGGCCTCCTATTTCTACGCCCGCGACCTCTCTCGCGTGACCAGGGTGGCAGAGGCGCTGGAATACGGGATCGTCGGGGTCAATACCGGCATCATCTCGACCGAGGTCGCGCCCTTCGGCGGGGTCAAGCAATCGGGCCTCGGCCGCGAGGGCAGCCATCACGGCATCGACGAGTTCCTCGAGATGAAATATATCTGCATGAGCGTCTGATCCGCTCCGTCGGCCCCTTCGGACCGCGTCACCCTCGGGCTTGCCCCGAGGGTCTCTTGTCGCCGGGAGCTCCCCGCCTGCGCGGGGATGACCGCGCGCAGGCAGGACGGCTCAGGGCAGGTCTGCCTCGGGGATGATCGGGAAGAAGACCCCGCCCGACCAGAGGCCGAACCAGCCCTCGTGCCGCGCGCCGATCTCGACCAGCCGGTAGAAGCTCTTTCGGTCGATGAGCGCCTCGAGCCCCGCGCGCACCATGACATAGGGCGAAGGTTCGCCCGTCTGCGCGTCGCGCTCAACCCGGATCGGGTGCTCGGGCCCCGCGCTCACCCGGTCGCCCACATTGGTCTCGAAATGCAGCACCCGGTCGCGCCCCGTGCCCTCGGCCTCGACATCCACGGCGACGAAGGGCGCGTCATCGACGGTGATTCCCACCTTTTCCACGGGTGTGACCAGGTAATACCTGTCGCCATCCTTGCGCAGGATCGTGGAAAAGAGCCGCACCAGTTCCGGCCGGCCAATGGGCGTGCCAAGGTAGAACCATGTCCCGTCCCGGGCGATCCGGATGTCGAGATCGCCGCAAAAGGGCGGGTTCCACAGATGCACGGGCGGCAGGCCGCGCCCCTTGGCGGCGGCGCGTGCGGAGACAGCGATGCCCTCGGGTGACGGCGATGTGACGGATCTTGCACTCATTGCTTTTGCCATTTCCGTTCGGGACGATACATTCATGCCATAGGATATAGGTCTGACGGGAGTTTTGCCATGACCGAGGATACCGAACTTCTGGCCGGGCTGGAGGCGCTTGAAGACAAGCTTGCCCGCGCGCGGGCTTCGATCACGCGGCGCTTCATCGGGCAGGAGCGGGTCGTCGATCTGGCGCTGTCGGCGCTTCTGTGCGGCGGTCACGGCCTTCTGATCGGCCTGCCCGGCCTCGGCAAGACGCGGCTGGTGGAAACGCTGGGCACGGTGATGGGGCTGGCCACGAACCGGGTGCAGTTCACGCCGGACCTCATGCCCGCCGACATTCTCGGCTCCGAGGTGCTGGAAACCGCCACCGACGGCAGCCGCGCCTTCAAGTTCATCGAAGGCCCCGTGTTCTGTCAGCTGCTGATGGCCGACGAGATCAACCGCGCCAGCCCGCGCACGCAATCGGCGCTCCTTCAGGCCATGCAGGAGCGGCGCGTCACCGTGGCGGGCGAGACGCGCCCCATCGCCGCCCCCTTCCACGTTCTGGCCACGCAGAACCCGATCGAGCAGGAGGGCACCTATCCCCTGCCGGAGGCGCAGCTCGACCGGTTCCTCGTGCAGATCGAGGTGCCATACCCTGACCGCGATACCGAGCGCGCGATCCTGCTGGCCACCACCGGTGCCGAGGAAGACGAGGCGCACGAGGTTCTGTCCCCCGGGGAACTGATCGCCGCGCAAGCGATGCTGCGGCGGATGCCGGTGGGCGAGACGGTGATGGAAATGATCCTCGATCTGGTGCGCGCGGGCCGCCCGGAGGATGCGAGCGCCCCGGAGCGGGTGCGCGAAAGCGTGGCCTGGGGGCCGGGGCCGCGCGCGGCGCAGGCGCTCATGCTCACGGTGCGCGCGCGGGCGATGTTGCAGGGGCGCCTTGCGCCCGATGCAAGCGACGTGGCCGCCATGGCGCAGCCGGTCCTCGGCCATCGCATGGCGCTCAGTTTCGCCGCCCGCGCGCGCGGCGAAAGCCTGGCCGCGCTCATCGCGGGGCTGGTCGAGGACAAGACGCAGATGCAGGCCGCCGCCTGACATGGCCGCAACGCCCCTCTCCCTGCGCCCCCGCGCCGAGGCCGAAGCCGCCCGCCTGCCACCGCTCCTGGCGCGGGCCGAGCGGCTGGCCCGCACCGTGCTGCTGGGCGAGCATGGACGCAGGCGCGCGGGCGCGGGTGACGATTTCTGGCAATACCGCCCGGTTCAGGCGGGCGACAGCCGCGCCATGATTGACTGGCGCCGCTCGGCACGCTCGGACGCGCAATTCGTCCGCCAGCGGGAATGGCAGGTGGCCCAGAGCGTCATGCTCTGGGTCGATCCCGCCGCCTCGATGCGCTTTGCCTCCGGCCCGGCCCTGCCGGAAAAGGCAGACCGCGCGCGGCTTCTGGCGCTCGCCGTGGCGCTGCTTCTCGATCGCGGCGGCGAACGGGTGGGGATGACCGGCGGCGCGCTGCCGCCCCGGCGCGGTGCGGCGCAGATCGCCCGGCTTGCCGAGGCGCTCACGCAAGACAGCGATCAGGACTACGCCAGCCCCGACATGAGCGGGCTCGTGCCCCACGGCCGGGCGCTGCTCATCTCCGATTTCCTGGGCGATCCCGCGCCCGTGCGCGCGTCTCTCACCGCGGCGGCGGATCGCGGGGTGCGCGGCGTGCTTCTCCAGGTGCTCGACCCGGCGGAAGAGGCGTTCCCCTATCGCGGGCGCACCATCTTCGAGAGCGTGGGCGGCGCGCTGCGGCACGAGACGCTCAAGGCCGCCGACCTGCGCCCGCGCTATCTCGAACGGCTTGCCGCGCGCAAGGACGAGCTGGCGCATCTCGCTTCGGCGACCGGCTGGACCCATAGCTGCCATCACACGGATACCAGCGCGCAATCGGCCCTCCTGTGGCTCTATCGCGCGATTGCCGAGGGGGGGCGCGCATGACCCCTGGTGCCATCGGTTTCGCCACGCCCTGGCTGCTCTGGGCGCTTGTCGCCCTTCCGCTGCTCTGGATCGTGCTGCGCGCCGTGCCGCCCGCCCCGGTGCGGCGGCGCTTTCCCGGCGTGGCGCTGCTCCTCGGTCTGCGTGACGAGGACAGCGTGAGCGACCGCACGCCCTGGTGGCTGCTGCTCTTGCGGATGCTGGCCGTGGCCGCCGCCATTGTCGGGCTGGCCGGGCCGGTGCTCAATCCCCGCGACACGGGCGAGCCGGGGCGGCGTGGCCCGCTCCTGATCGTGGTCGAGGACAGCTGGGCCGCCGCGCGCGACTGGCAGGCGCAGCGCGCGGTGATCGACGGGCTTCTGGCCGAGGCGGCGCGCGACGGGCGCACCGCCGCCCTGCTGCGGCTGAGCGCGCCGGAGGCACCGGTGTTCCAGGCCGCGCAGGCAGTTCGCACCACCCTGCCCGGGCTGATCCCGCAGCCCTGGACGGCGGTGCCCGAGACCTATGCCGCGGCGGCGGCGATGCTCCCCGAGGGCAGTTTCGAGAGCCGCTGGTTCTCGGACGGGCGCGCGCAAGACGGGCGCGCGCCGCTGCTGGCCGCGCTCGAGGCGCACGGCCCCGTCACCGTTCACGAGAGCGCGCGCCCGCTCACCGCCCTTGCGCCGCCCGTCCTGCGGGACGGGCTGGTGGAGCTGCGCGCCCTGCGCGCCCGGGAAGGCGCGGCACGCGAGATCACCGTTGCCGCACACGGCCGCGACCCCTCTGGCACCGAGCGCGTGCTGGCCTCGCTGTCCCTGAGTTTCGCCGAAGGCGCGACCGAGGCCACGGGCGCGCTGTCGCTGCCGACGGAACTGCGCGCGCGCCTCACCCGCTTCGAGATCGCGGGCGCGCGTCATGCCGGGGCCGTGAGCCTCACCGATGACGGGCTCAAGCGCCGGGAGGTCGCGCTCATCGCCGGGCGCGAGGACCGCGAGGGGCTGGAGCTTCTCTCGCCGCTGCACTACCTGCGGCAGGCACTCGTCCCGACGGCGGACCTGCTCGACGGCGCGCTCATGGACATCCTGCCCGCCAATCCCGATGCCATCGTGCTTGCCGATGTGGCGACGCTCTCGGCGGCGGAGGAGGACGCGCTGCGCGACTGGGTCGAGGGTGGCGGGATCCTCCTGCGCTTTGCCGGGCCGCGTCTGGCCGCAAGCGACGTGTCGCGCGCCACCGAGCATCCGCTCATGCCGGTCCGCCTGCGCGCGGGCGGGCGCACCGTGGGCGGCGCGATGAGCTGGGGCGAACCCAAGGCGCTTGCCCCCTTTCCCGAGGGAAGCCCGTTCCAGGGCCTCGCCATCCCCGAGGACGTGGCGGTGAACGCGCAGGTCATGGCGCAACCCGATCCGACGCTCGCCGAGCGGGTCATCGCGCAACTGACCGACGGCACGCCGCTGGTCACGCGCAAGCGGATCGGCGCGGGGCAGGTCGTGCTCTTTCACGTCACGGCCAATGCCGAATGGTCCACGCTGCCGCTCTCCGGCCTCTTCGTGCAGATGCTCGAACGGCTGGCCGTCTCCTCGGTGAGCGCGCCGCCGGACGCCGCCGCGCTTGCCGGCACCACCTGGCAGCCGGTCCAGGTGCTTGACGGGTTCGGCCGCACGAGCGAGGCGGGCACGCGCGCGGGCGTGCCCGGAGAGCGGCTCTTCGACGCCGCGCTCGGCCCGGACCTCCTGCCCGGGGTCTATGACGGGCCGGAGCGGCGCGTGGCGCGCAACGTGATCGACGCGGGCACCGTTCTCGGCCCCGCTTCCTGGCCCGCCGCGATCCCGGTCGAGGGGCTGGAACGCGCGCCGGAAACGCCGCTCGGCGGCTGGCTGCTGGCCGTGGCGCTCCTGCTGATGACGGCGGATATCCTCGCGGCGCTCGCGCTTTCGGGAAGGCTCTGGCGCGCGGGTGCGGCGGCGGTCCTGGCGCTGGCGCTTGCCCTGCCGCAGGAGAGCCGCGCACAGGACGATGCCCGCGCGCTCGACGCGACGCGGNAGGTCACCCTCGCGCATGTGATGACCGGCGACGATGCCGTGGACGAGACCGCCCGTGCCGGGCTTCGCGGGCTTGGCCGCGTGCTCGCCTACCGCACCTCGGTGGAGCCGGGGGATCCGATCGGAGTCGATCTGGAACGCGACGAGCTGGCCTTCTTTCCCATCCTCTACTGGCCTGTCACCGCCGATCAGCCGCTGCCCTCGGCCGAAGCCTATGCGCGGCTCAACGCCTATCTGCGCAATGGCGGGCTGATCCTCTTCGATACGCGCGACGCCGATATCGCGGGATACGGGGCCGCCTCGCCCACGGGGGCGCGGCTGCAACGGCTGGCCGCGCCGCTTGACATTCCACCGCTCGAGCCGGTGCCCGAGGACCATGTGCTCACCCGCACCTTCTATCTGCTGAGCGATTTNCCCGGCCGCTACGCGGGCCGTGCCGTCTGGGTGGAGGCCGCGCCCCCCGACGCCGAGCGCATCGAGGGCATGCCCTTCCGCAATCTCAACGACGGGGTGACGCCGGTGGTGATCGGCGGCAATGACTGGGCCGCCGCCTGGGCGGTGAACGCGCAGGGCGATCCGCTCTTCCCTGTCGGGCGGGGCTATACCGGCGAACGGCAGCGCGAACTGGCCCTTCGCTTCGGGGTCAACCTCGTGATGCATGTGCTGACCGGCAATTACAAATCCGACCAGGTTCATGTGCCCGCGCTGCTGGAAAGGCTGGGACAATGACCGGCACCGTCGTCTTCGACCCGCTCCTGCCGCTCTGGCTGATCGCGGCGCTTGGCGGGTTGGCGCTTGCGGGGCTGGGCCTTGCCGTGGCGCGCCGCCTGGCCGGATGGGCGCTGCGGGCGCTGGCGGCGCTGGTGCTGGTGGGTGCCCTCGCCAATCCCGCCTTCCGGCAGGAAGAGCGCCGCCCGCTCAGCGACATCGTGCTGCTGGTCGAGGATCTGAGCGCCAGCCAGCGCCTTGGCACGCGCGCGCAGGACACCGAACGCGCCGCCGAGGCGCTCGCCGCCCGGCTTGCCGCGCGCGAGAATACCGAGGTCCGGCGCGTGAGCGTGGGCGACGCGCCGGAAAATGGCGGCTCGCGCGTGATGGAGGCGCTCTCGGAGGCCATGGCAGAGCTGCCGCGCGGGCGCATCGCCGGCGCGATCCTGCTCTCGGACGGGCAGATCCACGATATCGAGGCCGCGCCCGAGATGCCCGCGCCGCTGCACCTGCTGCACACGGGGCGCGCAGGCGACTGGGACCGCCGGTTGCGCATCGACAATGCCCCCGCCTTCGCCATCCTCGGCGAGGAGTTGCGCCTCACGCTCACCGTCTCCGATGAAGGGGCGGCCCCCGAGGGCGTGACCTCGGTGCCGCTCGACATCGCCATCGACGGGGCCGAGCCGCTGCGCTTCGAGGTGCCTCTGGGGCAGCAGATGACGCTGCCGCTCACCCTGCCGCGCGGCGGGCGCAACGTGCTGCAATTCTCGACACCGGTTGCGGCGGGCGAGCTCACGGACCGCAACAATACCGCGCTGGTGCAGATCAACGGCGTGCGCGACCGGCTGCGCGTGCTGCTCGTCTCGGGCCAGCCCCATCCCGGCACCCGCACCTGGCGCAACCTGCTCAAATCCGACAGTTCGGTTGACCTGGTGCATTTCACGATCCTGCGCCCGCCCGAGAAACAGGACGGCGTGCCGGTGCGGGAACTCTCGCTCATCGCCTTCCCGACGCGCGAGCTGTTTCTCGACAAGGTGGACGAGTTCGACCTGATCATCTTCGACCGCTATCGCCGCCGGGGCATCCTGCCCACCGTCTATCTTGAGAACGTGCGGCAATATGTCGAGGCGGGCGGCGCGGTGCTGCTGGCGGCCGGGCCCGATTTCGCCGGGGCAGAGAGCCTCTATCGCGGCCCGTTCGAGGCGATCATGCCCGCCCGTCCCACGGCCCGCGTGGTCGAGGAAGGCTATCGCCCGCGCGTCACCGATCTGGGGCGACGGCATCCGGTCACGGCGGGGCTGGAAGAGACATTCGGCGGCGAATGGGGCCGCTGGCTGCGTCAGATCGAGGTCGAGGCCAGCGAGACCGGCGAGGTCGTCATGTCCGGTGCCGATGACCGTCCGCTCCTCCTGCTTGACCGGGTGGGCGAGGGGCGCGTGGCGCTTCTCACCTCCGATCAGGCCTGGCTCTGGGGACGCGGCTTCGAAGGCGGCGGCCCGCAGCTCGAATTGCTGCGCCGCCTTGCGCACTGGATGATGAAGGAACCCGAGCTCGAGGAAGAGGCGCTCTGGGCCGAGGCCACCGGGCAGCAGATGCGCATCATCCGTCGCACCCTCACGGAGGAGGTGCCGGACGTCACGATCACCACGCCCTCGGGCACGGTCGAGACACGCCCCCTTGAAGAGGTCGCGCCGGGCCGGTTCGAGACACTCTACGAGGGGCCCGAGATCGGCCTTTACCGGCTTGAAAACGGCGATCAGGACGCGGTGATCGGCCTTGGCCCCGCCGCCCCGGTGGAGTTCGAGCGCACGCTTGCCACCGATGCCGTGCTCGCCCCGGTGATCGGGGCCACCAATGGCGGCACGCTCGCCCTTGCTGACGGGCTGCCCGCGATCCGCGAGGTGCGCGAAGGCCGCCCTGCCGCCGGGCGCGGCTGGATCGGGATCACGCCGCGCGGGGCCTACGAGACCGAGAGCGTGCGGCAGATGGCGCTTCTGCCGCCCTGGCTGGTGCTGCTTCTGGCGGCGGGTTGCCTCATCGGCGGCTGGCTGCGCGAGGGGCGGCGCTGAGGCGGCGCGCCGTCACGGGCAATGATTGACCGCGATTTCGCGCCAGCCGCCCGCGCCCCAGAGCAGCTCCGTGACCGAGAGGGTGTCGATCTTCTGGCCGAGCGCGTCATAGGCGCTCACGCCCCGCGCCGCCTGAACCTGGGTCAGGATCGTGCCCATATGGGCGACCGCCACGATGTCGCGCCCCGGATGCGCCGCCCGCAGCCGCGCCACGGCCCGCCCCACGCGGGCCGAGAGGTCATCCCAGCTTTCGCCGCCGGGCGCGCGCAGGGCACCGGGCTGCTCCCAGAAGGCGCGCAGCCGCTCCGGCTCCGCGACAGTGTCGACGCCCTGCATCTCCCAGGCGCCGAAATGGATCTCGCGCAGCTCCGGCTCGTCGGGCAGGCGCGGGCGTTGACCGGCGATGGCCTCGGCCGTGGCGCGCGCGCGGCCGAGGTCCGAGGAGACGACAAGCGCCCCCTCCGGCAGATGCGCCGAAAGCCGGGCAAGGCGCGCGGTATCGCCGAGGTCGGCGGGAATGTCCGTCCAGCCCACCATCGCGCGGGCATGGGTGGGGGCGTGGCGCACCCAGAAGAAGCGGCTCATGGCAGCGCACCCTTGAGCGGCATCGGCAGGCCAGCCACCACCAGCACCACCAGACCCGCGCGCGCCGCAAGCCGCTGATTGAGCGCGCCCTGGGCGTTGCGGAAGCGGCGGGCGAGCGCGTTTTCCGGCACGACCGAATGTCCCACCTCGTTCGAGACCACCGCAACCGGGGCCGCGCAGGCATCGAGCGCCGACAGGAGCGCGGCCTCGGCCGCATCCAGATCGCCCCCGGCCAGCAGATGATTGGACAGCCACATGGTCGCGCAGTCAAGCAGCACCGCCTCCGCAGCCGTGACTGCGGCAAGCGCCGCGCCCGGATCGCGCGGGGCCTCGATGGTGCGCCACTCTGCCCCGCGCCGCGCGCGATGACGCTTCACCTTTCCGCGCATCTCCGCGTCAAGCGCCTCGGCCGTCGCCAGGTAGACCGGCGCGCGCCCCGAGCGCAGCACGAGCCCCTCGGCGAAGGCCGATTTTCCCGAAGCCGCCCCTCCCAGAACCAGCGTGAGGCGTGGTAACATGCGCCGTGCCCCTTTCCCGATTGTGATCCGGTGTGACGCGCCGTGCGTAGCACCCCGTGACAGGCTCAGAAAGGGCATGTGCGCAGACAGGGGGAAATCATGCCGCTCGATGCACCGCAGAACAGGTCCATGTCCCGCAGCGCCATGAAGGCGGAAATGCTGGACGCGGAAACCGAACTCGCGCTGGCCTATGCCTGGCGCGACCGTCGCGACGAGGAGGCGCTGCACCGGCTGGTCACGGCCTACATGCGGTTGGCCATCTCCATGGCGTCGAAGTTCCGCCGCTACGGCGCACCGATGAACGATCTCATCCAGGAGGCGGGGCTGGGCCTGATGAAGGCCGCCGACAAGTTCGACCCCGATCGCGGCGTGCGATTTTCCACCTATGCGGTCTGGTGGATCAAGGCCTCTATCCAGGATTACGTGATGCGCAACTGGTCGATGGTGCGCACCGGTTCCACCTCTTCGCAGAAATCNCTTTTCTTCAACATGCGCCGGGTGCAGGCGCGGCTCGAGCGCGAGGCGATGGCCAATGGCGAGACGCTCGACGGTTATCAGCTGCGCGAGATGATCGCGCATGAGGTGGGCGTGCCGCTCCGGGATGTGGAGATGATGGAGGGCCGCCTTTCGGGCGGCGATTTCTCGCTCAACGCCACGCAATCGACCGAGGAGGACGGGCGCGAATGGATCGACACGATCGAGGACGAGGGCGCGCGCGGCGACGAGATCGTGGAGCGCGACCATGACCACCGCGCGCTGCGCGACTGGCTGGGCGCGGCGCTGACCCACCTGACGGAACGCGAACGCTTCATCGTGCGCGAGCGCAAGCTGGTCGAGGCCCCCCGCACCCTTGAAAGCCTTGGCGAGGAACTGAACCTCTCCAAGGAGCGCGTGCGTCAGATCGAGGCGGCGGCCTTCCAGAAGATGCGCCGCTATCTTGAAAAGCACGCAGGTGAGGTGCAAAGCCTTCTGGCATGAGCCTGCGCCTTGCCCTCGCCCTTTGCCTGACAGCCCTTCCGGCGGCGGCGCAGGACGTGGTGATCCTTGGCGAGGTGCATGACAACCCCGCGCATCATGCCGAACAGGCGGCGCAGGTGGCGGCTATCCAGCCGCGCGCGCTCGTCTTCGAGATGCTGACGCCCGAACAGGCGGCGCGCGTGACGCCAGACCTCATCGCCGATCCCGGTTCCATGGCACGGGCGCTCGACTGGGACCGGAGCGGCTGGCCGGATTTCGCCATGTATCATCCGATCTTTGCCGCCGCGCCCGGGGCCGCGATCTACGGCGCGCATGTCCCGCGCGAGGCCGCGCGCGCGGTGTTCGAGACCGGCCCGGCGGCGACTTTCGGCGACGAGGCCGCGGCCTATGGCCTGACAGAGCCGCTGCCGCCCGGGGAACAGGCGGCCCGCGAGGCGCTGCAACAGGCCGCGCATTGCGACGCGCTGCCAAAGGACATCCTGCCCGGCATGGTGGAGGTGCAGCGGCTGCGCGACGCGGTGCTGGCGCGCGCGGTGGTCCGGGCGATCGCGGAGACGGGCGGCCCCGTCGCCGTCATCACCGGCAATGGCCATGCGCGCCGCGACCGGGGCGTGCCCGCCTATCTGGCCCGCGTCGCGCCGGATCTGGAGGTCTTCGTGCTGGGCCAGACCGAGGACGGTGCGCCGCTCGAGGGCGGGTTCGACGCGGTGATCTCGGCCCCGGCGGTCGCGCGCCCCGACCCCTGCGCCGCGTTCCGGTGAGCGAGGCGCGGCCCTTGCGCGGCCCGCGCCCGCGCCATAGTCTCGGCGCGAGTTCCGGAGACCTGCCATGCTCGCCTCAAGGCGCATCCTTCTGATCATCGGCGGCGGCATCGCGGCCTACAAGGCGCTCGACCTGATCCGCCGCCTGCGGGAACGGGGGGCGAGCGTCACGCCCGTGCTCACGCGCGCGGGGGCGGAATTCGTGACGCCGCTTTCGGTCTCGGCGCTCGCCGGGCAAAAGGTCTTCGCCGATCTCTTCGATCTCACCGACGAGGCCGAGATGGGCCATATCGAGCTGTCGCGTTCCGCCGATCTGATCGTCGTGGCCCCCGCCACCGCCGATCTGATGGCGAAGATGGCCCACGGCCATGCGGATGATCTGGCCTCGACCCTGCTTCTGGCCACCGATACGCCGGTGCTGCTGGCACCTGCGATGAACGTGCGGATGTGGCAGCACGCGGCGACACAGCGCAACCTTGCCACGCTCCGGGCCGACGGGATCGGGTTTGTCGGCCCGAACGAGGGCGACATGGCCTGCGGTGAACATGGCCCCGGCCGCATGGCCGAGGTGCCCGAAATTCTGGCGGCCGTTGAGGCGGCGCTGTCGGATGGGCCGCTCAGGGGGCGGCGCGTGCTGGTGACATCCGGCCCCACGCATGAACCCATCGACCCGGTGCGCTATATCGCCAACCGGTCCTCCGGTGCGCAGGGCACGGCGATTGCCCGGGCGCTGGCGGCGCTCGGCGCGGAGGTGGTCTTTGTCACCGGCCCCGCCACCGTGCCGCCGCCCGGGGGCGTCACGGTGGTGCGCGTGGAGACCGCGCGGGAGATGCTGGCGGCGGTCGAGCGCGCGCTGCCCGCCGATGCCGCCATTTTCGCCGCCGCCGTGGCCGACTGGCGCGTGGCGCAGGCAAGCGGGCGCAAGATCAAGAAGAGCGGGGGCGCGCTGCCGGTGCTGGAGTTTGCCGAGAACCCGGACATTCTGGAGACGGTGAGCCGGATGGATAAGGGACGGCCCCCGCTGGTGGTGGGCTTTGCCGCCGAAACCCATGACGTGGTGGAGCACGCCACCGCCAAGCGCGCGCGCAAGGGCTGCGACTGGATCCTTGCCAACGACGTGAGCGCAGGCACGGGGATCATGGGCGGGGCCGAGAATGCCGTGACGCTGATCACCGAGGAGGGCGCGGAAAGCTGGCCGCGCATGGGCAAGGATCAGGTGGCGGCGCGCCTGGCCGAGCGGATCGCGCGGGCGCTGGCCTGAGCGATTCGAGTATTTTTGGAACGATGAAGAGAGGCCGTCCATGCTGACCGTCGCGTTTCAATGGGAGGAGGGGGCGGACCGTTCCCTGGGCCTGCCCACCTATGAGACGGCGGGGGCGGCCGGGGCCGATCTGCGCGCGAATTTCCCGGATCGCGGCGCGGTGATGCTGGAGCCGGGGGCGCGGGCGCTCGTCCCGACCGGGCTTCGGCTCAGGGTGCCCGCGGGCTACGAGGTGCAGCTGCGCCCGCGCTCGGGCCTCGCGCTTCGCCACGGGATCACCCTGCCCAACAGCCCCGGCACCATCGACAGCGATTATCGCGGTCCGCTGGGCGTGATCGTCATGAATGCGGGCGAGGAACCCTTCGAGATCGAGCATGGCGCGCGCATCGCGCAGATGGTCGTGGCCCCGGTGGTGCGGGCGCGCTTCGATCTGGTGGAACGCCTTGACGCGACCGCGCGCGGCGCGGGCGGCTTCGGCTCGACGGGCACGCGCTGATGACGCTGGTTCTGGTCATGGCCGCCGTGCTCTGGGGGGTGGGCGCGGCAATGGGCACGCCGCACCGGCTGCGATGGGGGATGATCGCGGGGCTCTGGGCGGCGGTGGTGCTGGGGCATCTGGTGCTGCCGACGGGCCACGCGATGCGCCTTGCCACGGGCGAGCTGGCCGCGCCCTGGCTGCTGCTGGGGGGCGCGGCGGCGCTGGTGCTGGTCTATCGCTCCGGTCTCAATGCCTTGCGCGCGCAGGCCGGGGCGCGGACTGGCGAACCGGCGAGCAAGCCGCTCTTTTCGGAGACGGAACTCGACCGCTACGCCCGCCACATCGTGCTGCGCGAGATCGGCGGGCCGGGGCAGAAGGCGCTCAAGCAGGCGCGGGTTCTGGTGATCGGCGCGGGCGGGCTCGGCTCTCCGGCGCTCTTGTATCTGGCGGCGGCGGGCGTGGGCACGATCGGCGTGATCGACGATGACAGGGTCGAGAATTCCAATCTGCAACGGCAGGTGATCCACCGTGACGCCGATATCGGCCTGCCCAAGGTGCAATCGGCGATGCAGGCGATGCTGGCGCAGACCCCCGCCGTGACCGTGCGCCCCTATGAACGCAGGCTCACCCCCGAGATTGCCGCCGATCTCTTCGCCGAGTATGATCTGATCCTTGACGGCACGGACAATTTCGACACGCGCTACCTTGCCAATGCCACCGCCGCCCGGCTTGGCAAGCCGCTGATTTCCGGCGCGCTCTCGCAATGGGAAGGGCAGTTGAGCGTGTTCGACCCGGCGCGCGGCACACCGTGCTATCGCTGCATTTTCCCCGAGGCACCCGGCCCCGGCCTTGCCCCCACCTGCGCCGAGGCCGGGGTGCTCGGGCCGCTGCCCGGCGTGGTGGGGGCGATGATGGCCGCCGAGGCGATCAAGGTGATCACCGGCGCGGGCCATGCCCTGCGTGGAGAGATGCTGATCTATGACGCGCTATATGGAGAGAGCCGCAAGATCGCGTTGCACCGCCGCGCCGATTGCCCGGTCTGCGGCGCGAAAGGAGAGAGCGATGACCAATCCGCTGCTGGCTGAGTGGACGGCCCCCTTCGGCCTTGCGCCCTTCGACGCGATCCGGGACGAGGATTTCGCCCCCGCGCTTGATGCCGCGCTGGCAGAGGCACGGGCCGAGGTGGCGACCATAGCCGAGAACCCCGCGCCGCCCACCTTCGCCAACACCGTCGAGGCGCTCGAGGCGTCGGGCAAGCCGCTCGACCGGGTGCTGTCGGTCTTCTTCACCCTGGCCGGTGCCGACAGCAACCCGGCGCGGCAGGCCCTGCAACGCGATCTCGCGCCGCGCCTAGCGGCCCATGCCTCGGACATCCACGGCAACAAGGCGCTATTCGCCCGCATCGACGCGCTCTGGCAGGGGCGCGACGCGCTCGGGCTCGGGCCGGAGGAGGCGCGCCTCCTGATGCTGACGCACCGTGCCTTCCGCCGGGCGGGCGCGGCGCTCTCGGGGGCCGAGGAGGCGCGGATGCGCGCGATCATGGCGCGGCTTGCCGAACTGGGCACGGCCTTTACCCAGAACCTGCTCGCGGACGAGGCGGGCTGGCACCTGGCGCTTTCGGAGGCGGATCTGGAGGGGCTGCCCGAGTTCGTGATCGACGCCGCCCGCGCCGCCGGGCGGGAGAAGGGGGCCGATGGGCCGGTCATCACCCTCTCGCGCTCGCTCATCGTGCCGTTCCTGCAATTCTCGCCGCGCCGGGACCTGCGCCGCCGCGCGCATCAAGCCTGGGCCGCGCGCGGGGCCATGGGCGGGGCCACCGACAACCGCGCCATCGCCGCGGAAATCCTTGCCCTTCGGGAAGAGCGCGCGCGGCTTCTGGGCTACGAGAGCTTTGCCGCCTACAAGCTCGAAACCGAGATGGCCGGCAGCCCGCAGGCGGTGCGCGAGCTGCTTCTCGCGGTCTGGGCACCTGCCCGCGCGCAGGCCGAACGCGATGCCGAGACCCTCACGGACATGATGCAGGCGGACGGGATCAACGGCGATCTGGAGCCCTGGGACTGGCGCTATTACGCCGAGAAGCGGCGGCAGGCCGAGCACGATTTCGACGAGGCGGCGGTCAAGCCCTATCTCTCGCTCGACGCGATGCTCGGCGCGGCCTTCGACTGCGCCAACCGTCTTTTCGGGCTCGAGTTCAAAGAACTGGACGTGCCGCTCTATCATCCCGATTGCCGCGCCTGGGAAGTGACGCGCGCGGGCCGTCACGTCGCGGTCTTCATCGGAGACTATTTCGCGCGCGCCTCAAAACGCTCGGGCGCGTGGTGCTCGGCCATGCGTGGTCAGGCCCGCCGCCCCGCGCCGCAGGCCGCGGTGGTCCTCAACGTGTGCAATTTCACCAAGGGCGATCCGGCGCTTCTGAGCCATGACGATGCGCGCACGCTCTTTCACGAGTTCGGCCATGCGCTGCATCACATGCTGTCGGACGTGAGCTATGAATCGCTGTCAGGCACCAATGTTGCACGCGATTTCGTGGAATTGCCCAGCCAGATTTTCGAGCACTGGCTGGAGGTGCCAGAGGTGCTTGACCGCCATGCCCGCCATGTGGAGACCGGCGCGCCGATGCCGCGCGCGCTGCGCGACAAGCTGCTTGGCGCGGCCAAATTCGACATGGGCTTTCAGACGGTGGAATACCTGGGCTCGGCGCTTGTGGATCTCGCCTTTCACGAGGGCCCGGCCCCGGACGACGTGATGGCCCGGCAGGCCGAGGTGCTGCGCGAAATCGGGATGCCGCCCGCCATCCCGATGCGCCATGCCAGCCCGCATTTCGCGCATGTCTTCGCGGGCGACGGCTATTCCAGCGGCTATTACAGCTACATGTGGTCCGAGGTGATGGATGCCGATGCCTTTGCCAGTTTCGAAGAGGCGGGCGGGCCGTTCGATGCGGCGCGGGCGAAGGCGCTGGAAAGTCATATCCTGTCACGCGGCGGGACCGAGGAGGCGGCAGCGCTCTACAAGGCGTTCCGGGGGCGGCTTCCGGGTGTCGAGGCGCTCTTGCGGGGCCGGGGCCTTGCGGCCTGAGTTTTTCAAGGCCGCGAATCACTCTCTATTGACTGATTCGCCGCGTATCCTCTATATGTTGGGTAAAGGGACAGGGGACGACCTACGAGGCTAACGGCGGCAGGTGTGGACGAGGGGCCGATCCAACGGCCCCCGTTCATTTTGTGGCCCCCGTCACGCCCGCGCATCCTTGGGCGAGCCCATCACCACATAGGAGGTGATCGCGTTCACCTGCGGCAGCGTGCCCAGGACATCGGTGTGAAACCGCTTGTAGGCCGGCAGGTCTGCCACTTCGACGCGCAAGAGATACTCCACAGCCCCGGTGATGTTGTGACATTCGACGACCTCCGGCGCGCGGGTCATGGCGCGCTCGAACGCCTCCTGCGCGGCCTTGGTATGGGCGTTGAGCCCGACGGTGACATAGGCCACGAAGCCCACGCCAAGCGGCGCCCGGTCAAGCACCGCGCGATAGCCCGCGATCACGCCGCGCCGTTCGAGATCCTGCACCCGCCGCAGACAGGCCGAGGGCGAGAGACCGACGCGCTCGGCCAGGTCGAGATTGCTGATCCGGCCGTTACGGCTCAGCTCCTGCAATATGCGTTCGGAAATTGCATCCATGGTGACGATTGATTGCAAAGATTTACTATTATAGCAACAATAAGCAATCAAAATGCGCATACGGCAGCATAGTGTTGCGCCATGACACTCGATCTTCTCACCGCGCTTGTCGCCTTCGCCTTCGTCACGGTCATCACGCCGGGGCCCAACAACCTCATGCTGATGGCCTCGGGCACGAATTTCGGCTTCGTGCGCACCATCCCGCACATGCTGGGCGTGGGGCTCGGCTTTCCCATGATGCTGGTCTGCGTCGGTCTCGGGGTGATGCAGATCTTCGACCTCTGGCCGCCCGCCTACACGCTGCTCAAGCTGGCCTCGGTCGCCTATCTGCTCTGGCTGGCCTGGAAGATCGCCAATGCCGCCCCGCCCGCGGATGCGAAGGCAGAGGGCCGCCCGCTCACCTTCCTTCAGGCCACGGCCTTTCAATGGGTCAACCCCAAGGCGTGGAGCATGGCGCTCTCGGCGGTGACGCTCTACGCGGCGGGGCGCGATTTCGCGGCGGTGCTGCTGGTGGCGGGCGTCTATGTGGCCTGCGCCACTGTCAGCACGACAGGCTGGACCCTGCTCGGACAGCAGATCCGCCGCGTTCTGGGCAGCCCGGCGCGCCTGCGTCTCTTCAACCGGGTGATGGCGGTGCTTCTGGTGGCGACGCTGGTGCCCGTGCTCTGGCCGGTTTGAGCGATTGCAAATCGCGCCACCTCCGGCCATATAGCGGGGCGTCCAGACCGGAGGGCCGCGCGATGACCCATTACCTCGACTTCGAGAAGCCGCTTGCCGAGATCGAGGGCAAGGCCGAGGAACTGCGCGCGCTGGCCCGCGCCAACAAGGAAACGGATGTCGAGGAGGAGGCGCGCGCGCTTGACGCCAAGGCGGCAACGCTCCTGCGCGATCTCTACAAGTCGCTCACGCCCTGGCGGAAATGCCAGGTCGCCCGCCACCCCGACCGCCCCCATTGCCGCGACTATATCGAGGCGCTCTTTCCCGAATACACGCCCCTTGCCGGGGACCGTGTCTTTGGCGAGGACGCCGCCGTGATGGGCGGGCTTGCGCGGTTCAATGATCGCCCGGTCATGGTGATCGGGCATGAGAAGGGCCACGACACGAAGTCGCGCCTCACGCATAATTTCGGCATGGCCCGCCCCGAGGGCTATCGCAAGGCGGTGCGGCTGATGCAGATGGCGGACCGCTTCGGTCTTCCGGTGATCACGCTGGTGGACACGCCCGGTGCCTATCCCGGCAAGGGGGCCGAGGAGCGCGGGCAAAGCGAGGCCATCGCGCGCGCCACCGAGACCTGCCTCGAGATCGGCGTGCCGCTCGTCTCGGTGATCATCGGTGAGGGCGGATCGGGCGGCGCGGTGGCCTTCGCCAGCGCCAATCGCGTGGCGATGCTGGAACATTCGGTCTATTCGGTGATCAGCCCCGAAGGCTGCGCCTCGATCCTGTGGAAGGATGCCGAGAAGATGCGAGAGGCCGCCGAGGCGCTGCGCCTCACCGCACAGGATCTGATCAAGCTCGGCGTCGCGGACCGGATCATAGAGGAGCCCCTGGGCGGCGCGCATCGGGACCGGCCCGGCACCATCGCCGCCGTGGGAAAGGCGGTCTCGGCCATGCTGAGCGAGCTTTCGGCCAAGGACCGCGGTGCCCTCATCCGCGACCGGCGCGAGAAGTTCCTGGGCCTGGGGGCCAAGGGGCTTGCGGCCTGACGTGCCGCGCTCAGGCCAGCTCGGAGCGCAAGCGTGCCATCCTCTCGGCCAGCAGCTTTCGTGACATCTCGTCCTTGAGCCGCCCGTCCGCGTCGAAGGCATCCGGCGCACCGGCGATCAGCACCGCCGTGCCGGGCACGAGACGCGCCTGCAACTGCGTCAGGCAAGAAAGCGTCATGAACTGCGCCGTCTCGCCGCCAGTCCGCCCGGCCGAGGCCGAGATGACGACGGTCGGCTTGTCCCTGAACGCGCCGCCGGGAACGCGGCTCACCCAGTCGAGGGCGTTCTTGAGAACCCCGGTGATTCCCTTGTTGTATTCCGGGGCGCCGATCACGATGGCATCGGCGGACTTGATCTGCGCCGCCAGATCCTGCACCTTCTCCGGCACGCCCTCGGCTTCCTCAAGATCGCCATCATAGAGTGGCAGGGCCAGATCGGCCTCCACCATCTCTGCCTCGCCAAAGGCGCGCGCGGCCTCCGCCAGCAGCATCCGGTTGTAAGATCCCTTGCGCAGCGAGCCAGAGATCAACAGCAGCACAGGTTTCGACATGATCGCTTTCTCCCCGTTGAGACGCTTCCTTGCGCCCGTTCACCGGGTAACTGGCGCGGGGAGGCCGGCTTGGCAAGCGCGCCGCCCGCACAGGCGCTGTGCATCACCGACATGATGGCCCACCGGATGGCGGCCGGGAACGCCGCGGAAAACCGGCACGGGCACCGAAGGCGGCGGCCTACCAGTCGGCCGGACCCTTGTCGGCAAACTTGTGCACGAGAAAGTCGATGAAGGCGCGCACCTTGGGCTGGGTGAACCGCCCCGGCGGATAGACCGCGTAGATCCCGAGCGTCTCCGTCGGAAGATCGGGCATGGCGTCCTCCACCAGCCCCTCCGCCATTGCCCTGGCATAGAGGAACGAGGGCAGATAGGCGATCCCCAGGCCCGAGATCGCCGCGTTGAGCAGCGACTGGCCGTCGTTGACGCTGAGCCCGCCCGCCGTGCGCACCTGCCGCTTCTCGCCCGAGGGCGCGGTGAGCTTCCACACCGCACTGCCGCCCTGGCTCGAGTAGTGGAGCAGTTTGTGCCCGTTCAGATCGTCGATCTTCTGGGGGCGTCCGTGTTTCTGGAAATAGGTGGGGCTGGCGATCATGCGCCGCACCGTCTCTGACAGCTTGCGCGCGCGCAGCGTGCTGTCCTCCAGTTCGCCGATGCGAACGGCCATGTCGAAGCCCTCGGAAATCAGCTCGACGTATCGGTTGTTGAGCACCATGTTGACGGTGATTTCCGGAAACTCCTCAAGAAACTCGCCGAGGATCGGGCTGAGGTGATTGACGCCGAAATCCGTGGCGACGGAAATGCGCAGAAGGCCGGACGGGTCAGACTGCATGGAACTGACCAGGGCATCCGCCTCCCCCGCGTCGTTGAGCACCTTGAGCGCCCGGTCGTAATAGGCGAGCCCGATCTCGGTGGGGCTGACGCGCCGCGTGGTGCGGTTGAGCAGCCTTGCGCCAAGCCGCGCCTCGAGCGAGGAGACATGCTTGGACACGGCGGACTTGGAAATTCCCATCTTGCGGGCCGCATCCGTAAAGCCGCCCTGGTCCACCACGGTGGCAAATGCCTCCATTTCCGTCAGCCGATCCATGCTGAAACCTCATCTTGATACTAGGCTTTGGTTCTGACGGAACAATCGGGCGCAACTGGGGCGCGTGCCTGACAATATCACGGTGATGTCGGGATCGTTCATGACACGGAAACGCCCGGAACACGCGAAGGTGACTGTGGAACAGGGGCCGGGGCGTTCTATCATCTGAGAGGTGGAACAAGCTGGGAGGAGTTTCCGATGACCCGTATTCTCGCATTCGGCCTTGCCGCGGCGCTGGCGATGACCATGCCCCTGGCGGCGCAGGAGACCCCGGCCCCCGAGGGGGCCGAGGTCTATTTCGTCAATCTCGAGGACGGGGCCAAGGTCACGAGCCCGCTCACCGTGATCTTCGGGCTCAAGGGCATGGGCGTGGCCCCGGCGGGAACCGAGAAGGCGGCGACCGGGCATCATCACCTTCTCGTCAACCGCCCGCCCTTCGGTCAGGGCGATGGCGGCGCGGAAGAACTGAGCTACGGCCTGCCCGCCGACGACCATCACAAGCATTTCGGCGGCGGCCAGACGCAGGTGACGCTCGACCTGCCGCCGGGCCAGCATACGCTTCAACTGGTGATGGGGGATGCCAATCACGTCCCGCACGATCCCCCGGTCATGTCCGAGGTGATCACGATCACCGTGGAATAGGGCTCAGAGCGCGGCGGCGAGCCGCGTGCCCTGATCTATGGCGCGTTTCGCGTCGAGTTCGGCGGCGACATCAGCGCCGCCGATGACATGGGCCGTGACCCCGCGCGCGGCCAGCGCATCGGCAAGGCTGCGCTCGCTCACCTGGCCTGCGCAGAGCACGATCGTGTCGGCTTCGATCACCGTGGGCCGCTCGCGTCCCTCGCCGAAACTCACATGCAGCCCCTCGGCGTCGATGCGTTCGTAATTCACGCCGCCCACCATCTCGACCCCTTTCATGCGCAGCGCGGCGCGGTGGATCCAGCCGGTGGTCTTTCCCAGCCTCTTGCCAAGCGGCTCGGCCTTGCGTTGCAGAAGCGTCACCTGACGCGCGGGCGGCCCGGGCTGCGGGCCTGCGGGCGCAAGGCCGCCGCGCGCCGCCCCGGGATCCGCCACGCCCCACTCGGCGCGCCAGAGCGCGGGATCCTCGGTGGGGCTCTGCCCGTCATGGACAAGGTATTCCGCCACGTCGAAGCCGATCCCGCCCGCGCCCACCACGGCGACGCGCTTGCCCACCTTGGCCTTCCCGCGCAGCACGTCGATGTAATTCACCACGTTGGGACCGTCCTGGCCGGGGATCTCCGGATCGCGGGGCAGGACGCCGGTGGCCACGATCACCTCCTCGAACCCGTCCAGATCGTCCGGGCCGGCCGCCTGCCCGAGCCGCAGCCGCACGCCGCTTTCGTTCACCATCGTGGCGAACCAGTCCACCAGCCCGTGAAACTCTTCCTTGCCCGGAATGACCCGCGCCATGTTGAGTTGCCCGCCGATTTCCTGCGCGCGGTCGAAGAGCGTCACGTCATGGCCGCGCTGCGCCGCCGTGATCGCCGCCGAGAGACCGGCAGGCCCCGCGCCGACGACCGCGATGCACCTGGATGCTTCGGCGGGCCTGATCGCAAGTTCCGTCTCGTGGCAGGCGCGCGGGTTGACCAGGCAGGAGGTCAGCTTGCCCGAGAAGGTGTGATCGAGGCAGGCCTGGTTGCAGGCGATGCAGGGCGCGATGGTGCGCGCCCGGCCCTCGGCGGCCTTTCTCACGAAATCCGCATCGGCAAGGAAGGGGCGCGCCATCGACACCATGTCGGCACAGCCCTGGGCCAGGACCGTCTCGGCCACCTCTGGCGTGTTGATCCGGTTCGAGGTGATGACCGGGATGCCGACCTTGCCCATCAGCTTCTTCGTCACCCAGGCAAAGCCCGCGCGCGGCACCGAGGTGGCGATGGTGGGAATCCGCGCCTCGTGCCAGCCGATGCCGGTATTGAGGATCGAGGCGCCGACGCGCTCCACCTCCTGCGCCAGTTGCACCACCTCGTCATGGGTGCTGCCCTCGGGGATGAGGTCGATCATCGACAGGCGATAGATCAGGATGAAATCGGGTCCCACCGCCTCGCGGCTGCGGCGCACGACCTCCACCGGCAGGCGCATCCGGTTCTCGTAAGCCCCGCCCCAGCGATCCGTGCGCTTGTTGGTATGGGTGACGAGGAACTGGTTGAGGAAATAGCCCTCCGATCCCATGATCTCCACCCCGTCATAGCCCGCCTCGCGGGCACGTTCTGCCGCTGTGACGATATCCGCTATCTGCTTCTCGATCCCCGCCTCGTCCAGTTCCCGGGGCGTGAAGGGCGAGATCGGCGACTTGATGGCAGAGGGGGCAACACAGTCCTTGCCATAGGCGTAGCGCCCGGCATGGAGGATCTGCATGGCGATGAGGCCGCCCGCCTCGTGCACCCGGTCCGTGACGATGCGGTGACTGGCGATGTCCTCGGGGGTGAAGAGCCCCGCCGCGCCGGGAAACACCCCGCCCTCGCGGTTGGGGGCCATGCCGCCCGTGACCATGAGCCCGACACCGCCGCGCGCGCGCGCCGCGTAGAACTCCGCCACCCGGTTCCAGTCCCGCGTCTCCTCCAGCCCGGTATGCATCGAGCCCATGAGCACGCGGTTCTTCAGCGTGACATGACCCAGATCGAGGGGCGCGAGAAGGTGCGGATAGTCGGTCATGGCTCTCTCCCTTGGCTCCCCGCCTTGATGCCGCAGGCAGGCGCGCTTGTCACCCGGGAACGCTGCGTTACGGGGTATGGGGCGGCGTCGAGTATGAGTATCCTGGCAAGAAGAAGCAGTGGCCCTTTACGATGGGCGCGTTGCGCCCCTCAACCCATCGCCCCGCATCCCTCCGCTGATGCAGCACCCGCAGCACCTCCACCGCGTCGTCGCCCACCCGGAAGATTACCACGTGCCGACCGACCGAAGCCTTGCGGCAGGCGGGCAGCACATCCCAGGCGGGTCTCGACGGTGTGGTGTCGTCGCGCAGTCCGGTGATCGCCGTGCGGAGGGTGCCAAGATAGCTGTTGGCCTGCTGACGCCCCCACCGATTGGCGGAGCAGGTCCAGATGTCGCGCAGGTCCGTCTCGGCCATGCGCGACAGGCGCAAACGCTTCATGCGCGATGCTTCGCATTCATGTCTGACAGGAAGTCGTCGAAATCGAAATCCTCGGCAAAGCCGCTTTCCTCGCCCTTGACGAGTTCGGCGCGCAGGCGGTCGAGGCGCTGTTCCTCTTCCTCAAGCATCCGCAGCCCGGCGCGCACAACGTCGCTGGCCGAGGCGTAGCGGCCGCTTTCGACGGCGCGGGCGATGAACTCGTTGAAATGGTCGCTCAGCACGACCGAGGTGTTGCGGGGCATGGGCCTCTCGTTTCGCGCAGGATACCAATTCCTGGTAATCCGATCAAGCGGCGCGCCCCTCAGCCCCGGCCGATATAGGGCATCTTGGTCGCCATCAGCGTCATGAACTGCACATTGGCCTCAAGCGGCAATTCGGCCATGGAGAGAACCGCGCGCCCGACATGGGCCACGTCCATCGTCGGCGGCGGGCTTGCGGGATTTGCGGCGATGATCCCTTCCAGCAGCCCGGTGCGGGCATTGCCGATGTCGATCTGCCCGCAGGCGATGTCGAAGCGCCGGCCATCGAGGCTGAGCGTCTTCGTGAGCCCGGTAATCGCGTGTTTCGTCGTGGTGTAGGCCACCGATCCGGGTCGCGGCGCATGGGCCGAGATCGAGCCGTTGTTGATGATCCGCCCGCCCATGGGTGCCTGCCGCCGCATCTGGCCGAAGGCCGCCTGCGCGCAGAGAAACATGCCGTGCAGATTCACCTCCACCACCTGTCGCCACTCGTCATAACCCAGCTCGTCGATGGGCGCGGCGCGCCCGAAGCTGCCGGCATTGTTGAAGAGCACGTCGAGACGCCCCGCCTCTGCCAAGAAGCCCCGGAAAGAGCGCGCCACATCCTCGGGCGATGTCACGTCGCCGGGCAGGATGACCGCATTCTCATACCCCGCGGCCACCGCCTGAAGCGCGCCCTTGCGCCGTGCCATCAGCCCCACGCGCCAGCCCGCCTCCAGAAAGGCGCGCGCGCAGGCCGCCCCGATGCCCGCGCTCGCGCCGGTGATGAGAACGCTTTTCATTCCTCTGCCTCCAGTCTGAGCGGCGCGCCCGGCACCTGCAAATCCGCGACCGAGAGCGGCGCGGAGGGTTTCGAAAGCCGGTTGCGCACCACCCAGTGAAGCCGCGCCTCGGCCCGCGTGATCGCCACATAGGCAAGGCGCTTCCACAGCGGCTGCCCCGCCTCCGACCGGCCCATGCGCGCGGCCGCATGGATATCGGGCGCGAAGACCTGCACATCGGGCCATTGGCTGCCCTGCGCCTTGTGGATCGTCACCGCCGCGCCATGCAGGAATACAGCGCCCATATGGGCGGCATAGGGGATGAAGGGCTCTTCCTCGTCGGGCTTCTCGATCTTGACGATCGAGGCCGCCGAGAGGCGCGGCTCCTCGGCCCCGATGACGTGCAGCCGCGAGAACCCGGCCCGCGTGCCGGGGCCGAGATAGACGACCTGCGCCCCCTTGATCAGGCCGCGCGCCTCCAGATCGAGCCGCTTCCTGCGATGCTTGAGCGGCAGCTCGATCCCGTCGCAGATGAGCGGCTCGCCAGGGAGCAGTTCGGTCTCGGGCGCACCGTGGACGGCGCGAAAGGCGTTGATGAGGCGGATGCGCGTGGCGTTGCGCCAGACAAGGACGGGCGAGCGCGCCATCAGATCCACCTCGACCCGCTCGGCCCATCTCACGCGCTCGTCGCGCGCCGCCGCGTCCTGTACCATCCGCTCGAAGCCGTGGAAATCGAGCGCCGGATCGGCCAGCGCATGCGCAAGGTCGAGGATCGGGTTGTCCGCCGCCTGCCGGTGGATGCGGCTGAGCGTGAGACAGGCGGGCGCGGGCAGGCTCTCGAAGACCATGCCGCCCGTGGACTTGACGGGCGGCAGTTGCGCCGGATCGCCGAAGAGGATGAGGGTGGAGAAAATCTCCTGCAGGTCCTCGAATTGCTGGGCATCGAGCATGCTCGCCTCATCGACGAGACCGATGTCGAGCGGCTCCTCGCGCCGCTTCCAGCCGGTGATGAAATCCGAGCCGCGCAAGCCCGCCGCGGCCAGCGCGCCGGGGATGGATTTCTGCGCCTGGTAGAAGGCCATCGCCCGGTCGAGCGCCAGGTCGGTCAGCCCCTCGATCGCCGGTTTCTCGCCCTGCCCGGCCAGCCATTCGGCGATCTTCTCGTATTCGGGGTGATAGACCGGCGTGTAGAGGATGCGGTGGATCGTGGTCGCGGGCACGCCGCGCATCCGCAGCACGCTTGCCGCCTTGTTGGTGGGGGCGAGAATCGCCAGCGTGCGCCGCTCGCGCCGCCGCCGCCCCTCCCAGTCGCCAGACACCAGCTCGACCCCGGCCTCCTCCAGCGCGCGGGTGAGCGCGGCCAGAAGCAGCGTCTTGCCCGACCCGGCCTTGCCCAGCACCGCCATCACCGCGCGCCGCCCCTCGTCGGGGGGCGTCAGCGTGCCCGCCTCGATATCCACGCCCACGCCGCGCAGCGCCTCGGCGATGCGGTCATGGGCCTCGGCCTGGTCGGGGGAATATGTCAGCGCGGTCCCGGTCACGGGCGCGACCCTAGCGCCGGGCCGGAACCTGCGCCAGCGAAAGCGGTGCCGCCCGGCAAAGCCGCTTGACCGCGCCCCGCCCGCTTCCCTATTGCAGCGCAGGACGTTAGGCTCGGCGAAAAATCGCCGCTCAGGGAAGGCAAGGCATGGCGCATATCATCGTGGTCGGCAACGAGAAGGGGGGCGCCGGGAAATCCACCGTGTCGATGCATGTGGCCACCGCGCTGGCGCGGCTCGGCCATCGGGTGAGCGCGCTCGATCTCGATCTGCGCCAGCGCAGCTTCGCCCGCTATGCCGACAACCGCACGCGCTACATGGCCAAGGAAGGGCTTGACCTGCCAAGCGCGCGGCTGATCGACCTGCCCGAGGTGGCCGCGGATGCGCTCAAGCCCGGCGAGAACGTCTATGACCGCCGCCTCGCCATGGCGGTCGCGCGCGCCGAGCCCGAAAGCGATTTCATCGTGATCGACTGCCCCGGTTCGCACACGCGGCTGAGCCAGGTCGCCCACAGCCTTGCCGATACGCTGGTCACGCCGCTCAATGACAGTTTCATCGATTTCGACCTGCTCGCGCATACGGATACGGACGGGCTGAAGGTGCTTGGCCCCTCGGTCTATTCCGAGATGGTGTGGAACGCCCGGCAGCTGCGCGCGCAGGCGGGGCTGCGGCCCATCGACTGGGTGGTGCTGCGCAACCGCGTGGGCGCGCAGGCGATGGTCAACAAGGAGAAGATGGGGCAGGCGCTGGCGGCGCTGGCCAGGCGGATCGGCTTTCGCGTGGCACCGGGCTTCAACGAGCGGGTGATTTTCCGCGAGCTGTTCCCGCGCGGCCTGACGCTGCTCGACCTGCGCGATGTCGGCGTCAAGCAGCTCAACATCTCCAACATCGCCGCGCGGCAGGAATTGCGCGATCTTGTCAAGGCGCTCAACCTGCCGGGCGTGACGGCGAATTTCTGAGCCCGTCGCCCAGAAGCACCACCTCCATCGGGATATCCCAGGGCTGCGGAAAGATCGTGGGCAGGGGACAGAAATCATGCCCGGCCCCGATGATGCGCGGGCGCGGGTCACGCGCGGCGAGCGTCATGTCGTAATAGCCCCCGCCATTGCCGAGCCGGTAGCCCGCCGCATCCACCCCCAGAAGCGGCACGATCACCGTGTCGGGCTGCACGGGCGCGGGGTCTGCGGGCACGGGAATGTTCCAGATGCCGCGCGTCATCGCCATGCCCGGCTGCCAGCGGTGAAACGCGACCGGCGCGCCCTTCCGTATCACCACCGGCAGCGCCACGGTCGCGCCGCGCGCGGCCAGATCGCCCAGTGCCGGGCGCAGGTCCAGCTCGCCCCGGATCGGCCAGTATCCGGCGATCACGCGGCCCTCGGGCGGGCCGATCTCCCCGGCCAGCAGGGTCATGACGCGCGCCGCCTGCGCCCGCTGTTCGGCCTGAGAGAGCGCGCGCCGCGCGGCGTAGAGCCGCGCGCGCTCGGCCTTGCGAAAGCGCGCCACGTCGCGCCATGTCGCGGCATCGACGACATGCCCGCCGACAAGATGCCGGGCGAAGCACGGATCGTCGCCGGGGCGGTCGTCATCGGTCATGGACTCTCCTTTCAGAGGGGCGGCCCGGTGCGGGGGTGGGGGCGCACGCGCATCCGGCGGCTCATCCGCAGCGCCCAGAGGTTCGAGACGAGCAGCACCGAGATCACCACCGCCCCGCCGATCAGCGCCCAGCGCCCCGGATTCTCGCCGATGATGGCCCAGGCCAGAAGCGGGGCGAGAACGGATTCCAGCAGGATCAGCAGCGCCACCTCCGGCGCGGTGATGTAGCGCGGCCCGAGCGTCATCAGCGAGGTCGCCACGCTGATGAAGGCCCCGTGCCCGAGCAGCAGCGGCCAGTTCCCGGCCCAGACCGCGAGCGGATCGGCCAGCGGCCAGATGACCAGCGACGCGCCCAGCATGGCCACCGGGATCGTGGGCACGAGCGAGACCTCCCGCAGCCGCCGCGCCGTGGTGATCGCCCCCGCGAAACTGGCCGAGACGGCGAGCGCGACCAGATCGCCGCTCCAATGCGCGCCATGCGTCTCGCCCGAGCCGCGCAGGATGAGCGCGAGCCCGGCAAAGACCCCGATCATGGTCAGCACCATGCGCGCGCTGATCGCCTCGCCCAGGAAGATGCGGCTCAGGATCGCGGCAAAGACCGGCATGGAGGCGAGGATGAACACGACATTGGCCACGCTCGTCCAGCTTACCGCCAGAACGAATCCCGGTGCGGCCGCGCCCAGAAGCAGGGTGTAGAGCCAGCCCTTCACACCCGTCGCCGCCACCGCGCGAAAGCCCCGCGTGCCCTGCGTGGCAAGCACGCCCGTCAGGATCACGCTGCCCGCCGTGATGCCCCGCCAGAAGGCGATGGAGGCCGCATCGCCCTCGATCAGCCGGACGAAGAGCGAGTCCGGCACCACGAAAAGCACGCCGGTCGCGGTGATCAGCAGGCCCTTGAGATGATCGCTCACGGGGCCGCGTCCGATGTCTGGTGGATCTCGATCACGTTGCCGTCCGGGTCGTGGAAGAAGATCTGGTGCCAGCCCGCCACGGCCCGGTTGCCCCAGTCCGGACAGGNCACGCCATGCGCGTCGAGACGGGCCTCGAAGGCCGCGATGTCGTCCGTGCGACAGGCGACGTGGCCGCGCGCCACCGGGTTGACGATCTGCCCGGTGCGAAAGCCTGCAAGCACGTCCTTGCGGGCATGATGCGTCCGGATGCGCCCGCCGCCGACAAAGGCCACCTCGCCGGAATAGCCCTTGTCCTTTTCCAGAGCGGAACTGTCCGTCCGCGGCACCTCCAGCCCCAGGATATCGCGGTAGAAGGCGTCCATCTCGGCAACCTTCTGGGTGGCAAGGTTGATGTGGTGCAGCGTGAGTTTCATCTCCGGGCCTCCCTCGGGTCTGAGCGAACCATGCGCGCACCCGATTGTCCATGACCCCTCGCCAAGCGCGCGCNCCCCGGTCTAGGCTGCGCCTGTCACATGAAGGAGAGATGCCATGCCCGCCCCCGTGAACCCTTTCAAGGCCGCGCTTGCCCGCGGCGAGAGGCAGATCGGCTGCTGGGCCGGCTTTGCCGAGCCTTATGCGACCGAAGTGCTGGCCGAGGCCGGGTTCGACTGGCTGGTGATCGATGCCGAGCACGCGCCCAACGACCTGCGCACGATCTCGGCGCAGCTTGCCGTGTTGCGCGGCGCGGCCTCGCACCCGGTGGTGCGCCTGCCCATGGGCGAGGTCTGGGCGATCAAGCAGGTGCTCGACGCGGGCGCGCAGACGCTGCTCATCCCGATGGTCGAGAGCGCGGCGCAGGCCGAGGGGCTGGTGCGCGCCATGCGCTACCCGCCCGAGGGGGTGCGTGGCTCGGGCGCCGCACTGGCGCGGGCCTCGCGGTTCTCCGGCATCCCCGATTACATCGCCACGGCCAATGCGCAGATGTGCCTTCTGGTGCAGGTCGAGACGGTGGCGGGGCTGGCGGCGCTCGACGCGATCCTGGCGGTCGAAGGGGTGGACGGGGTGTTCATCGGCCCCTCGGATCTGGCCGCCGACATGGGCCACCGGGGCGAAAGCGGCGTGGCCGAGGTGCAGGCGGCGATCCGCGACGCGCTCGGGCGCATCGCCGCCTCTGAGAAGGCCGCGGGCATCCTCGCGCTCGATCCCGAGACGGCGGCGCGTTACCGCGACTGGGGCGCGCAGTTCCTTGCCGTGGGGATCGACGTGCTTCTGCTGGCACAGGCGGCGCGGGATCTCGCCGCCCGCTGGCGCGATGGCTGAGTGGCTGCTCGCCGATCTGGGCGCGACCCACACGCGGCTTGCCCTTGCCACGCCCTGCGGGCTCTGCGCGGGCAGCGCGCGTCGGGTCGAAAACGCGGGCCATGACGGGTTCGGCGCGGTCCTGGCCGGGTATCTGGACGGGCGGCCGGTGGCGGCGGTCTGCGCCGGGGTGGCGGGGCCGGTGCGCGGCGACGCGGCGCGGCTGACCAATCTCGCCTGGGTGATCGACGCGGCGGAAGTGGCGCGCGCAAGCGGCGCCGCGCGGGTGCATCTGATGAACGACCTGCAGGCACAGGCGATGGCGCTCGACGATCTGCCCGCCGCGGCTTTCGTCCCCGTGCTGCCGGGGGTCGCCGATCCCGACGGGCCGCGCATGGTCATGGGGCTTGGCACCGGATCGAATATCGCGGTGGCGCACCGGGTGGCGGGCCGTCTCTTCGTGCCGCCCGCCGAGGCGGGGCATTCCTCATTGCCGCATATGGACGAGGATCTGAACCGGCTCATCGCGGCGGTGGCCGGATCGGCGGCGCACAAGCCCTATGAGGCGCTTCTGTCGGGGCCGGGCCTTTCGCGGCTGCACCGGCTGCGCACCGGGGCGGAGAGGTGCGCGCCCGACATCCTCGCCGCTTTCGAGGCGGGCGAGGCAGAGGAGAGCAGGACGCTCAGCCTCTTCACGCGGCTTCTGGGCACGGTGACGGGCAATCTGGCGCTCACGCATATGGCCACGGGCGGCATCTATCTCATCGGCGGGCTGGCGCGCGCGCTCGCCCCGCATCTGGCCGGGCTCGGCTTCGCTGCGGCGCTTGCCGCCAAGGGGCCCTACAGCGCGATCATGAAAGCCATGCCGGTGACGCTCATCACCGATGACGCGGCCGCGCTGCCGGGGTGTTGGCGGGCCTTGCGGCAGGAGTTCGGGGAGTGACGGGCACGCAGCTTGCGCCCTGCCCGGACCGGCACCGGCCCGGCCGCAAGGTCCGGCGCCTTACATCGTGTCGAGACAGTGCCGCCGGAAGGCGCGCTTGAGCAGATCGAGCTCCTCGCGCAGGAGCGCCATCTCGGCGCGGATGTCGTAGCCGAGCGCATCGCCCGCAAGCAGGGTGAAACTGTCGAGCACCTGCCCGCTGCGGCGGTCGCGGATGACGAAGGTCTGAACCCCGTCGGCGATCCTTTCCGCCGGGACGGGAACGCGCAGCACCCAGTCGCCCTCGGGGCGGGCGATCACCTCGATCCCCGGCACCGCCTCCTGAAGATGCGTCACCTCGATCTCGGGCGTGCCCTCCGTCTCACCCGAAAGCACCCCCTCCCACACGCCTTCGAAGAGCCGCGTCTTGACCAGTTTCAACTCGTTCATCCCATCCCCTCTCAGAGCGCCGCGCGCGGCCGGCGGCTCATGGTCACGTCGCGCAGGATCACCTGGCTCATCTGCGGGTTCTCGAAGATCAGGTCGAGCCACGCGCGCTCGATCCGCCT
The DNA here is from genome assembly GCA_002720475.1 of Roseovarius sp. GTDB lineage: Bacteria > Pseudomonadota > Alphaproteobacteria > Rhodobacterales > Rhodobacteraceae > Roseovarius. The sequence goes on along the minus strand of PBIL01000004.1, from coordinate 112,543 downwards.
TTCGTTGAGACTGGAATAGGCCAGGTCGAACTCGACCATGGTCTCCTCCTCGTTGAGTGGCAGTTCGCGCACGATCTGCTCGGTATTGGGGCCGTGGCGGATGTTGAGCCGGGCGAAGATCTCCAGCGGCTTCTCCATCTCCACGATGGTGTCGAGGCGGATCAGGTGCCGCCTGGTCAGCCCTTCGGTGGCCTCGCGCGGCAGATCGACCACCAGCGACAGGAAGGAGCCGTCGAAGGCGAAAACGTCCATGCGCAGGCCGAAGGGCGCAAGATCGGCCTCGCGCGCGTTGCGCACCTGGCGCAGCGACAGTTCCGAGCGCGCGCAGTCGTGAAACAGCGTCACCTCGCGCCCGAGCATGGATTTCGACGGCACCGAGGCCATGCCGGGCGCGGGCAGCGGCAGCCGCCAGACCTCGGGCCGCCAGGCCCAGTCCGTGCCGTGGGGACGGGGAAAGGCGCTGGACCCCACCAGCGGCAGCGCCAGCCGGTTCTCCGCCACCGCCAGCGCCTCGTTCATGTAATGCCCGAGCCTGCGCCCCTGCGCCCGGATCTGGCGCAGCTCCCCCAGTTTCATCGCCGGGGCATTGAGCGCCGCCTTGCGCCAGAGGCGCACCATGCGGCGGTGCAGCAGGACATCGAAAAGTCTCATGCGGCCTGCATCCCTTGCGCGCCTTTCGCCTGCGGGTCCCGGAAGCCTATCGTAACAGGGTTTGGCATATCATTAATTCGAAACGGGAAACAATCCGGCGAANGGGCNGCNGCGGCGCGTGGCGGCGCGGCCCGCTCCGGCCTGCAGCCCGTCAGAGAGCGCGCGCAGCAATCCGCGTCCTTCCGGACCGGCGAGCGGGCTGCCCTTCGGCGCATAGAGCGCGAGCCCGGCCAGATGCCCGGCCACCGCCCTGGCCCCCCGCCAGTGGCGCGGATCGCCGCCCGGCAGGACCGCCTCGCCGCCGCTGAGCACCTGCACATGGGCCAGCCCGTCCCGCATGCCCCCTGATGCCGTGCGCGCAGGGGCCACCGCCCGCGCCAGCCCCTCGGGCGAGGGCGCGCCCGCATCGCCCTCCGGCACGACCGAGACCGTCATCAGCGCGGGCAGGACGGAGATCCCCGGCGTGCCGGTCAGGCTCTCGCACGAGGCGAGAAGCGCCACGCGCCCGCCCGAGCGGCGCAGGCTCCGTGGATCGAGGCAATAGCCCCTCGGCGCGGTCAGGATCACCGCCCCTCCCCCGAGCGCCGCCTGCCGCACCGCCGGTTTCGCCGCCTCGCCCGGGGGGGACAGGCATCCCGCCAGCGCCAGGCCCGCCGCAAGCGCCAGCGCCACCCGGAGATCAGAGATCCATGTAGACATGCCGCTCGGCGCTGGCTCCCGGATGAGTGACCGCGCCCTTGTGCGTCTCGCCGACAAGCTGCGCATATTTCCAGAGCGCCCCCGAGCTGTAGATCGTCTCGCGCGGGCCGGTCCACCCGGCCTTGCGCTGCGCAAGTTCCTCGTCGCTCAGATCGACCGAAAGCGTGCCGCGGATCGCGTCGATGGTGATGACATCGCCGTTGCGGATAAGGGCGATGGGGCCGCCATGCGCGGCCTCCGGCCCGACATGGCCCACGCAGAAGCCGCGCGTCGCCCCCGAGAAGCGGCCATCGGTGATCAGCGCCACCTTCTTGCCCATGCCCTGACCCGAGAGCGCCGCCGTCGTCGCCAGCATCTCGCGCATGCCCGGGCCGCCTGCGGGCCCCTCGTTGCGGATGACGATGACCTCGCCTTCCTTGTATTCGCGCGCCTTGACGGCGGCAAAGGCATCCTCCTCGCATTCGAAGACGCGCGCGGGACCGGTAAAGACCTGGTGCTCGGGCGCGATCCCCGCCACCTTCACGATGGCCCCCTGCGGCGCGAGATTGCCCTTGAGCCCGACAACGCCGCCGGTCTTGGTGATCGGCGTCTCGATGGGATAGATCACCCGGCCATCGGCCTCGCGCTCGATCAGGTCGATTTCCTCTCCGATGCTGCGCCCGCTGGCGGTCATGCAGTCCTCGTGGATGAGCCCCGCCTTGCGCAACTCCTTCATCACCACCGGCACGCCGCCCGCGTCGTAGAGATCCTTGGCCACGAACTGCCCGCCGGGCTTGAGATCGACGAAATAGGGCGTGTCGCGGAAGATCTCGCAGACATCCTCGAGGAAGAAGTCGATCCCGGCCTCATGCGCGATCGCGGGCAGGTGCAGCCCGGCATTGGTGCTGCCGCCGGTGCAGGCCACGACCCGCGCGGCGTTCTGGAGCGATTTCAGCGTCACCACGTCGCGCGCGCGGATGTTCCGTTCCAGCAGGGTCATCACCGCGCGTCCCGATGCCTCGGCATATTGATCGCGGCTTTCGTAAGGCGCGGGCATGCCGCTGGAATTCATCAGCGCAAGCCCGATCGCCTCGGAGACACAGGCCATGGTGTTGGCGGTGAACTGCCCGCCGCAGGCCCCGGCCGAGGGGCAGGCCACGCGCTCGAGCGCGTCAAGCGCCCTGTCCGACATCTGCGCGTTCTGGTGCCAGCCCACGGCCTCGAACATGTCCTGCACCGTCAGGTCGCGGCTGCGAAATTCCTCCGGGATCTCGGGAATCTGCGGGGCCTTGCCGGGCAGGATCGAGCCGCCATAGATGAAGACCGACGGCACGTTGAGCCGCACCATCGCCATCATCATCCCCGGCAGGCTCTTGTCGCAACCCGCAAGCCCCACCAGCGCATCGTAGCAATGCCCGCGCATCGTCAGTTCCACCGTGTCGGCAATCGCCTCGCGGCTTGCCAGCGAGGAGCGCATCCCCTCGTGCCCCATGGCGATGCCGTCCGTGACGGTGATGGTGGTGAACTCGCGCGGGGTGCCATGGGCCTCCTTGACGCCGCCCTTGACCGCCTGCGCCTGACGGCTGAGCGCGATATTGCACGGCGCGGCCTCGTTCCAGCAGGTCGCGACGCCCACCAGCGGCTGATGGATCTCTTCCTCCGTCATGCCCATGGCGTAGTAATAGGAGCGGTGCGGCGCACGCTCGGGGCCTTCGGTCACATGGCGGCTGGGCAGTCTGGCTTTGTCGATCCTGGTCATGAGGGCTCTCCCGGAATTGGCTGGTCATCGGTCTAGGCCAGCGGTGCGGGCGGGGCAAGCCGATTGGGCCGCGCCACAACCGCGCCCGGGACCGGATTCGCGCGCTTGCGGCTTGCGCGGCGCAGGCCGAAGCCCTACCTGCCGCCCATGCGTTATGCCGCCCACGAGATGCTTGTCGCCCCGGCACGCCCCAGCGCCGCGCTCGGGCGGCTGGCCCTGGGCGTGGCCATGACCCTGTGCCTTTTCCTGGCGCTCAGCGTGGCCTGGGCCAATCTCCTGCCGCGTCTCTTCGGCCCCGACGCCTGGGCCCGGACGGTGCCGGGGATCGCTGCTGCCACCACGCCCGCGGGCGTGCTCATCAACCTCTTCACCTTCGCGCTTCTGATCGCCGCGCTTGGCCTGAGCCTCAGGGCCGTGCACCGGCGCGGCCTGCGCAGCCTGGTCGGGCCGCTGCCGCTTGCGCTGGCCCAGTTTTTCCGCGCGCTTTGCGCCGTGGCCCTGCTCTACGGGGCGCTCCTGCTCGTGCCCCTGCCCGAGGCGCTCGCGCCCGCGCGCAATCTGGCCATCGGCACATGGCTCGCCTTCCTGCCGCTGGCACTCGGCGCGCTCTTCATCCAGGTCGCGGCCGAAGAGCTGGTGTTTCGCGGCTATCTCCAGAGCCAGCTTGCGGCGCGCTTTTCCTCGCCGCTTGTCTGGCTGGGCCTGCCCTCGCTGGGCTTCGGCCTCCTGCATCTCGATCTTTCCGGCCATGGCGAGATGGCCTGGATGGTGGCGGGCTGGGCTGCGCTCTTCGGCCTGGCCGCGGGCGATCTGACCGCGCGTTTCGGCACGCTGGGTCCGGCCACGGCGCTGCACCTGCTCAACAACTTCGCCGCGATCCTCCTTGCCGCGCCGCAGGGGCAGTTCGACGGGCTGGCGCTCTATGCCTATCCCTTCGCGCTGGACGACCGCGCCGCGCTTCTGGCGATGATGCCCGGCGATCTGCTGATCCTGCTCTGCGGCTGGCTGGCAATCCGGCTCGCGCTGCGCGGCTGATTGCATTTGCGACGCACCCCGCTTAAGTGAGCGTCAGGCCAAGCGACAGGGACCGGACCGCGATGAACTGGATCACCAACTATGTGCGCCCGCGCATCAACTCGATCTTTTCGCGCCGCGAAATCCCCGAGAATCTCTGGTCGAAATGCGACGAATGCGGCACGATGCTGTTTCACCGCGAGCTCAAGGACAATCTCAACGTCTGCACGCAATGCGGCCATCACATGGCGATCTCGCCGCGCGCGCGCTTTGCCGCGCTTTTCGACGGCGGCGTGTTCACCGAGGTCGAGGTGCCGCTGCCCGTCGCCGACCCACTCCAGTTCCGCGACCAGAAGAGATATCCCGACCGGCTGCGCGCCGCGCAGAAGGAAACCGGCGAGAAGGAGGCGATGCTTGTCGCCACCGGCGAGATGGGGCGCACGCCCATCGTTGCCGCCGCGCAGGATTTCTCCTTCATGGCCGGATCCATGGGCATGTATGTGGGCAATGCGATCATCGCCGCCGCCGAGACGGCGGTGCGGCTCAAACGCCCGCTGATCCTGTTTTCCGCCGCCGGCGGCGCGCGCATGCAGGAGGGGATCCTGTCGCTNATGCAGATGCCGCGCACCACCGTGGCGGTGCAGATGCTGCGCGCGGCGCGCCTGCCCTATATCGTGGTGCTGACCCATCCCACCACCGGCGGCGTGACCGCCTCCTACGCGATGCTGGGCGATGTGCAGATCGCGGAGCCGGGCGCGCTCATCTGCTTTGCCGGGCCGCGCGTGATCGAGCAGACCATCCGCGAGAAGCTGCCGGAGGGATTCCAGCGCGCCGAATACCTGCTGGAACACGGGATGCTCGACCGGGTGACGCCGCGCACCGCGCTGCGCGAGGAGCTGATCACGATCACGCGGATGCTTCTCGGCCTGCCACCCGCTATCAAGGGCGATCTTCCCGCGCCCGAGACGGTGCCGCCCGAAACGACCGGGAATCCGGATAGCGCCGCAAAATGACCGCGCCCGGATCGGACGTCATCCTTGCGCGGATGATGGCGCTGCACCCCAAGATCATCGACCTCACGCTTGATCGGGTCTGGCGGCTTCTGGGCGCGCTCGGCAACCCGCAGGAGGCGCTGCCGCCGGTCGTGCATGTCGCGGGCACCAACGGCAAGGGCTCGACCCTGGCCATGATCCGCGCAGGGCTCGAGGCCGAGGGCGCGCGCGTCCACGCCTATACCTCGCCGCATCTCGCGCGGTTTCACGAACGGATCCGGCTTGCGGGCGCGCTGATTTCCGAGGATCACCTGACCGCGCTTCTTGACGAGTGCCATGCCGCCAATGGCGGCGCGCCGATCACCTATTTCGAGATCACCACCTGCGCCGCCCTGCTGGCCATGTCCCGCCTGCCCGCCGATTACACGCTGCTCGAGGTGGGGCTTGGCGGACGGCTCGACGCCACCAACGTGATCGCGCGGCCTGCGCTGACCGTGATCACCCCCGTCTCGATGGATCACGAGGCCTATCTGGGTGACACGCTGGCCAGGATCGCGGCTGAGAAGGCGGGCATCCTCAAGCGCGGCGTGCCCTGCGTGGTCGGCCCGCAGGAGGCGGCGGCGATGGCGGCGATCGAGGCGCGGGCCGCGCGGCTCGGCGCGCCGCTCGTCGCCCAGGGCCAGCACTGGCATGTCTGGCAGGAACGAGGGCGGCTGATCTACCAGGACGAGAGCGGGCTTTGCGNCCTGCCGCTCCCGAACCTGCCGGGCGCGCATCAGGTGGACAATGCCGGGGCCGCGCTCGCCGCGCNGCGCGCGCTCGGGCGCGGCGATGCGGCGCTCGAGGGGGCGGTGACGCGCGCCCACTGGCCTGCGCGGATGCAGCGGCTGCGCACGGGCCCCATCCCAGAGGCCGCCCCCGAGGCCGAGATCTGGCTCGACGGGGGCCACAACCCTGCCGCCGGGCAGGCGCTCGCGCGCCATCTCGCCGCGCTGCCGCCCCGGCCCACGCATCTTGTCTGCGGGATGCTCAACACCAAGGATATCGCGGGCTATCTCGGGCCGCTGGCGGCGCAGGCCGTGCGCCTCACCGCCGTCTCGATCCCCGGCGAGGCGGCGACCCTTCCCGCCGAAGAGACGGCCCAGGCCGCTCGCACCGTGGGGCTTGCGGCACGGACCGCCGAGAGCCCGCTGGCCGCCGTCCGGGCAATCGCGTCCGAGGCCCCCCGCGCGCGCATCCTCATCTGCGGCTCGCTCTACCTTGCCGGGGCGATCCTGCGCGAGAACGGCTGATCCGGCACCGGTTCTGCGCCCTGGACCCGGCCCGCTCAGATCCGCTGGTCGTACTCCCCCACCGCGGGCTCGGTGCGGATCACCGCGTCGATATCGGCGAAGATGGCGCGCATCTCGGCCTCGCTTTCGCTGCTCTCGCAGACCACCACGAGGTTGGGCGTGTTCGAGGACGCCCGCACCAGCCCCCAGGAGCCGTTGTCGAGGATCACCCGCGCGCCGTTCACCGTCACCACCTCCCGGATCGGGCGCCCGGCGAGCGGCTCACCGGCCTCGTGCCGCGCCACCAGCCGCGCGACGATCCGCTCCAGCACCTGGTATTTCTCGGTATCGGCGCAATGGGGCGACATGGTGGGCGTGGACCAGGTTTGCGGCAGGGCGCGGCGCAGGTCCGACATGGACATGTCCGGATTGCGGTCCATCAGCTTGCAGATCTCGACCGCCACGCGCATCCCGCAGTCGTAGCCGCGGCCCAGCGGAGCGGCGAGGAAGTAATGCCCCGATTTCTCGAACCCCGCCAGCGCGCCAAGCTCCTTCACGCGCCGCTTCATGTGGCTGTGGCCGGTCTTCCAGTAATCGGCGCGCGCGCCGTTCGCCCGCAGCACCGGATCCGAGGCGAAGAGCCCGGTGGATTTCACATCGGCGACGAAGGTCGCCCCGGGATAGAGCCGTGAGAGATCGCGCGCGAGGATCACCCCCACCTTGTCGGCGAAGATCTCCTCGCCCGTATCATCCACGACGCCGCAGCGATCACCGTCGCCGTCGAAGCCGAGCGCGAAATCCGCCCCGGTGGCGCGCACCGTCTCGGCCATGTCGTGCAGCATCTCCATGGCCTCGGGGTTCGGATTGTAGTTCGGGAAGGTGTAATCGAGCCGGTTGTGCGATGGGATCACCTCGACCCCGATCCGCTCGAAAAGCTCCGGCGCGAAGGCCCCCGCCGTGCCGTTGCCCGTGGCGCAGACCACGCGCAGCTTGCGCGTCATGCGGAAATCGCCCGCCAGATCGTCGAGATAGGCCTCGCGCACGCCGGGGACGAACTCATACGACCCGCCCACGCGCGGCACGCCGCGCCCCTCGAGCACGATGTCCCTGAGTTCGGCCATTTCATCCGGGCCGTGGGTGAGCGGGCGCTCGAACCCCATCTTGACCCCGGTCCAGCCGTTGGGGTTGTGCGAGGCGGTGACCATGGCGACGGCGGGCGCGTCGAGGTGGAACTGCGCGAAATAGGCCATGGGCGAGACCGCCGGGCCGATGTCGCGCACGCGGATCCCGGCCTGCATAAGCCCGAGGACGAGCGCGTTCTTGATGGCAAGCGAGTAGTCCCGGTAATCGTTGCCGACCGCGATCACCGGCGCGATCCCGCGCGCATGCATCTGCGTGCCGAGCCCGAGGCCAAGCGCGGTGATGCCGGGCAGGTTGATCGCGTCGGGATATTTCCAGCGCGCATCGTATTCGCGGAACCCCGTGGGCGCGATCATCGCGTCGCGCAGGAATTCCCAGCTATTGGGCGTGACGGTCGGCAAGGGTCTGGTCATGAAAAACTCGGTATCGCTCAAAGGGTGATGGGGTGTGCCTTGGCCAGGCGGTCGAATTCCATCAGGCTCTCGATCAGTGCGGGCATCTTCGCCAGCGGGATCATGTTCGGCCCGTCGGAGGGGGCGTTGTCGGGGTCTTCATGCGTCTCGATGAAGACGGCGGCCACGCCGAGCGCAACGGCCGCGCGCGCCATCACCGGCGCGAACTCCCGCTGCCCGCCCGAGGAGCCGCCCCGCCCGCCGGGCTGCTGCACCGAATGGGTGGCGTCCATCACCACCGGGTAGCCCGTGGCGGCCATCTGCGGCAGGCTGCGCATGTCGGCGACAAGGGTGTTGTAGCCGAAGGAGGTGCCGCGCTCGGTCAGCAGGATGCGGCGGTTGCCGGTGCTCTCGATCTTGGAGATGACATTGGGCATGTCCCAGGGCGCGAGGAACTGGCCCTTCTTGACATTGATCGCCGCCCCGGTCTCGCCCGCAGCCAGCAGAAGATCGGTCTGGCGGCACAGGAAGGCGGGGATCTGCAGCACGTCCACGACCTCGGCCACCGGCGCACATTGCTCGGGCAGGTGGATGTCGGTGAGCACCGGCAGGCCGAGCGCCTCCCGGACCGATTGCAGCACCTTGAGCCCCTCGTCGANCCCGAGCCCCCGCTTGCCCGAGAGCGAGGTGCGGTTGGCCTTGTCGAACGAACCCTTGAAGATCAGCCCGGCACCAAGGGCTGCGCAGGCCTCCTTGAGCGTGCCCGCGATCATCTGGGCGTGATCGGCGGATTCGAGCTGGCAGGGCCCGGCGATCAGCGTGAGCGGCCGCGCGTTGCCGACGCGCGTGCCCGAAATGTCGATCTCGTGCATGGTCAAGAGGTTACCTGTTCTCTGAGGATGGAGACGGTCAGGGACACGAGCAGGTAGATACCAGAAAAGATCAGAAAGGCCAGCAGCGTGTTCTCGAACACCTTGGGATAGCTCGGCTCCTGCGGCAGGACGGGCCGCGCGCTCACCGTCAGGTAGCGCACCTGCTTGTTGGCCTCGGTCTCGGACATGCGCAGGGATTCGAGCGCCGATTGCAGCACCAGATCGGCGGTGGCGAGATCGGCCTGCGCCATCTGGATCGCCGCGGTCTTGGAGGCAAGCGAGCTTTCGCCCTCCGTCGCCTCGGTGAGGCGGCGCTTCTGCCGTTCAAGCTCGGCGCGCAGCACCTCGATCTCGCTGCGGAGCGCATCGACCCTGGCCTGGTTCGGGCGCGCATTGTTGAGCTGGATGCTGAGCGCAAGCTCCTTTTCCTGCAATTGCAGCTCCACCGTGTTGATGAGGCCGCGGATCCCCGCGATCTCGCCCTCGGGGTCTAGAATCGTGCCTTCCTGCAAGGCCACGAGCCGCTCCTGCGCGGCGCGCCGCTCGGCCTTGGCGTCTTCCAGGCTCTCCGCGGCTATCTTCACCGCATCGCGGCGCTTCTCGCGGCTGAGCGCATCGACGCGCTCCTCGGCATAGGCAATGAGTTGTTCGTTGAAGCGCAGGCTGGTTTCGGGATCCGTGGCGATCACCTCCATGCGCATGACGCCCTCCGTCGGATCATAGCCGATCTTCACATGACGGCGGTAGAGCTTGTAGAGTTCCTCGTTGCTGGCCTCCGGATCGAGCCGCTGGATCGGGTCGATCGCGGGATCGCTGAAATGCGCGCGCAGCCCCTGCTCCTCGTCGAGGCGCAGCATGGCGTCCTTCGACTCGAGATATTCCTGCGTTGCGATGGCATCCTGCCCGGTGGCGAACTGGCTGGGCAGCAGACGCCCGAGGCCCCCCGCCCCGCCCGAACCGCCATCCGCCGACAGGATCANGAAGGCCGAGTTGGAGGCATACATCGGCGTCGCCATGGTGCTGAAGTAATAGCCCGCAAGAAAGGTGGGCAGCAGGACAAAGGCCAGCAGCCGCGAGAACAGGAGCGCCAGCTTGCGGCGGCGGCGGCGCGCGATGTCGCGCTGGATGGCCACGATTTCCGAGGCACGCCGGTCCGCGGGGCTCTGGTCACGCGCGGGCAGAACCTGGCCCGGGGCGGGCACGGTCTGCGGCAGCTGGATCGGGGCCTCGGCGCGGGCCGAGCCGGATGCGCCATCCCCGGCGATCACCTCGAGCATGCCGGTGCGCTGGAACGGATCGATGCCGCGCGCACGCAACTGGCGGACCGCGTCGAAATCGGAGGTCACGGCCAGGCCGTGCTTCTGAGCGGCACGCCGGGCCATGCGCAGCTCGCGGCCCGTCAGGCCCTCGCGCCGGATCTCGTCGATGCCGGTGCCGGGGGCCTCGGCGCGACCCGTCTCGATCTGGCCCTCGCGCGGCTGCTCTTCGCGTGCCGCCGCGCTCTGGCGCGCCGCGCCTCCGGCAAGGGGCGCGCTGCGGCGAATGCGGAACTTGCTAACCTTGGTTTTCGTAGTCATAGAGCTCCTTCGCCTCTTCCAAGGTATCGAACATATAGAGTTTCCCCGCGGTTAACACTGCCGCCTGCGCCGCGAACTTCTCGAGAACCCGCGGATCGTGCGACACGATCACGATGGTGGTCGTGGCCAGCCGCTCGCGCAGGATATCGCCGGCCTTGCGGTTGAATTCCACATCGGTCGAGCCGGGCATGCCCTCGTCGATCAGGTAGATGTCGAAATCGAGCGCCAGCATCAGGGCAAAGCTGAACCGCGCCTTCATCCCGGAGGAATAGGTGCCCAGCGGCTGGTCGAAATATTCGCCCAGCCCGCAGAGCCAGCGGCAATAGGCCTCGATGTAATCCGGGTCGAGCCCGTAGAGCCGCGCGATGTAGCGCGCGTTCTCCTTGGCCGAAAGCCGCGGGACGACCCCGCCCATGAAGCCCAGCGGAAAGGAGATCCGGCAACTGCGCCGGATCACGCCCTCGTCGGGCTTTTCCAGCCCTGCCATCATGTTGATCAGCGTGGTCTTGCCGGTGCCGTTCGGGGCAAGAATGCCGAGACTGCGCCCCAGATCCACCCGAAAGGACACGTCCTCGAGGATCACCTTGTGCTGGCTGCCGGTCCAGAAGGACTTGCTGACATGTTCGAATTCCAGCATGACTCGCCTTGACTACCAAGCGCACCACCGGCACCGCGCTGATTATCCCCGATCTGCGGACAATTTGTCATTCGATCAAGGCAATAATAAGCCGTAGGGAACAAAAATTACGGCGCTCAGGCGGCATCGCGTGGCACAAGGGTGACGCCCGCGGGCATTTCCCGCCAACCGATTGCCCGTGGCGCGGCCCTGGGCTAGGGACAGGGGCAAACAGCCCGGACGAGTCTGCCATGAGCCGCATATGCCATATCGAACTCGATGACGCCAACCTGCCGCCGCCCACGCCCGAGATCGAGCAGGAACGCAAGGTGGCGATGTATGACCTGATCGAGCAGAACAGCTTTGCCCTTCCCGCCCGCGACGGGCGCGAGGTGCCGCCTGGCCCCTACCGCGTGATCCTTGCCATCCGCGAAAAGCGCCTCGTCTTCGACATCCGCACCGAGGACGACCGCCCGGCGGCCGAATTTCACCTCTCGCTCAGCCCGTTCCGGCAGGTGGTCAAGGATTACTGGGCGATCTGCGAGAGCTATTTCGATGCCGTGAGGAACATGCCTCCCTCGCAGATCGAGACCATCGACATGGCCCGGCGAGGCATCCACAACGAGGGCGCGCGCGTGCTCGAGGAACGTCTCGAAGGCAAGGCCCAGGTCGATGCCGACACCGCGCGCCGCCTCTTCACCCTCATCTGCGTGCTGCATTTCGGGGGCTGAGCGGATGGCCGAGCCGCTGCCGCAATCGGTGCTCTTCTGTTGCGATCACAACGCCGTGCGCTCGCCCATGGCCGAGGGCATCATGAAGAAGTTCTACGGCACCGGCACCTATGTGCAGTCGGCCGGCGTCAGGAGCGACATGGAGATCGACGGCTTTTCCATCGCCGTCTGCCGCGAGATCGGGGTCGAGCTCGAGCGTCACCGCTCGCGCAGCTTCGACGAGATGGAACAGTGGGGCGATGACCTGTCCTCCTTCGATCTGATCGTGGCGCTCAGCCCGGCAAGCCAGCGCCGCGCGCTCGAACTGACCCGTTATTTTCACCTCGATGTCGTTTACTGGCCGATCATGGACCCCACCGGGCTTGCGCAGACCCGCGAGGCGCGGCTCGATGCCTATCGCAAGACCCGCGACCAGATCATCGGCCACCTGAAGGAAAGATGGGGCCCACCGAGGCAGGACATATGACCGGGACCGTTCGCACCTATTTCGAGGCGTTCAACCGCGGCGACGTGGCGGGGATGCTCGCCTGCCTGAGCGACGACGTGCGCCATTTCGTCAACGAGGGGCAGGTGCGCACCGGCAAGAAGGCGTTCCGCGCCTTCTGCGATCACATGAACCGCTGCTACCGCGAGGAGCTGACCGACATGGTGATCTTCGAGGCCGAGGGCGGCACGCGCGCGGCGGCCGAATACATCGTCAACGGCACCTATCTGGAGACCGACGAGGGGCTGCCGGAGGCGCGCGGCCAGAGCTACCGGCTGCCTGCGGGCTCGTTCTTTTCGCTCAAGGACGGGCTGATCACCCGGGTCGTGACCTATTACAACCTCGCCGACTGGACGCGCCAGGTCTCGGCATGATCCGGGTGGCGCGGCTGACGGGGGCGGCGCTTGCCCGGGCCCTGCCGGATGTGGCGCGGCTCAGGATCGCGGTGTTCCGTGCCTTTCCCTATCTCTATGACGGCGATCCGGCCTATGAGGAGAGCTATCTCCGGGTCTATCGCGACAGCGCCGATGCGATCCTCGTCGGAGCGTTCGACGGGGATCGCCTCGTCGGGGCGGCCACCGGTACGCCGATGGAGGATCACGCCGGGGATTTCGGCGCGGCGATGTCGGGCTGCGGCGTGCCGCTGGAACGGATTTTCTACTGCGCCGAAAGCGTCCTGTTGCCCGACTATCGCGGGCACGGCATCGGGCACCGTTTCTTCGACCTGCGCGAGGATCATGCGCGCGCGCTCGGGCGCAGCCACGCGGCCTTCTGCGCGGTGATCCGCCCCGCCGATCATCCTGCCCGGCCCGCCGGTTATCGCCCGCTCGATCCGTTCTGGCGCAAGCGCGGCTATGCCCCGGTGGAGGGAGCCATCGCGCGGTTTCGCTGGAAGGAACTGGGCGCGCGTGATGAGACCACCCACGCCCTGCAATTCTGGATGCGCGCGCTCTGAGCGCACGCCCGCCTGCCCCGAAGTCACCAAAGTTTCGCTGGCAAATCGCCCCCCGGACAGGGTATCAAGAGTCAGCCCGGGGGGGCAGACAGAGAGGAGCGCGCGATGACGCGTCTTTTTGCCCTTGCCCTCGGCGCGAGCATGGCCCTTGCCGGAACGGCCGGAGCCGAAGGCCGGACGCGGATCGGCTATGGCCTTGTGTTCACGAACGATCTGATCGGCGATGGCGATGACCGCTGGCGCACCGGTTCGGTTGCCTCGAGCCGCATCTACGCCCCCGGCTGGGACGGCCAGGCCCCGGCCCGTTTCGGCGAGTTGCTGGAACTTCGCTTCAACGGCGAGATCATCGCGCCCGACGACCTTTCGACGCCCGCCCCGGTGGACCGGCCCTTTGCGGGCGCGCTCAGCCTCGGGCTGCACACCCATCTGACCCGCGCGCAGATGGAATATGCGGTCGGGGCGGATGTGGTGGTGGTCGGCCCGCAGACGGGGCTCGACGATTTCCAGGACTGGCTGCACGACATCGTCGGCGGCGACGAGATCAGCCGAGCGACGCGGCGCGGCCAGGTCGATGACGGGGTCTACCCCACGGCCGTTCTCGAGGCGGGCCGCAGTTTCGATCTCGGACCCGCCCGCCTGCGCCCCTTCGCCGAGGCGCGCGCGGGAGTGGAGACGCTGGTGCGCGTGGGGGCCGATCTCAGCTTCGGCCGCCTCACCCGCGGCGAGCTGCTGGTGCGCGAGCCGGTGACGGGACAACGCTACCGCGCGGTGCGCGCGGACATGCCGGGCGCGGCCTTCATCCTCGGGGCCGACATCGCCTGGGTCGAGGACAGCGAATTCTTTCCCGGCTCCGCGCCCGTCACCCCCGAGGACACCCGCGCGCGCGTGCGCGGCGGCGTCCATTGGGAGGCGCGCAACGGCGCGTCGGTGTTCTACGGGCTGACCTGGCTCAGCGAGGAGTTCGAGGAACAGCGCGAAGGGCAGGTCGTGGGCTCGTTGCAATTCCGGCTACGCTTCTGAAAAACTGCAAAAACGGGGTTCCCAGACGGAATCCCATTTGATAATCTGATCATAATAAAAAGAATATCGAGGCAGGCATCAGAGCATGGGAACGGGCTTTCGGGGCACGTTCGTCATCTCCTGGTCGCAAACGGAACTGGATGGTCAGGGCGCGGCACCGCCCGAGACCCTCTCGGTCGGGATCACCTGGTCCTGGCGGGGAGAGGTGGTGCGCGTGGACGGACCGCCCGATCTTCTGCGGCTGGACATGGCGGAAGGGGAAGCCGCGCAGCGCAGGCGCGCGGCGAAAATGGTCAGACGGCTGGTTGGCGCGGCGCTGAGCGACCGGCGCGACCTTGACCGCATCGAGGTGGACGAGCCGCTTCTGGAAGCGGGCTTCGTCGTCACCGACGGGCTGCGCAGCTATACGGTGACGGTGATCGAGACCGGGCCGGGATCGCCGCCGCTCCTTATGTTTCTTGACGACATTCCGCCCCGCGACACCGAGATGTGGGTGGTCCATCACAGCCTTGATGCGCTGCGCGGCGCGGCCACGAGCCCGGCAAGCGGCGGGGTCATCTGCTTCACCCCCAGCACGCGGATCGAGACGCCCGAGGGCCCGCGCCTCATCGAGGAGTTGCGCGAAGGCGACCGGGTGCAGACCCGCGACAGCGGCGCGCAGGAAATCCGNTGGATCGGCAGCCGCCGCATGACCGGCGCGCGGCTCTTCGCCATGCCCCGGCTGCGGCCCATCCGGCTCAACGCCGGGGCGCTCGGCCTCGACCGGCCCGATGCCACGCTTCTGGTCAGCCCCGAACACCGGGTGCTGGTGCGCGGCGAGGTGGCACGCGCGCTCTTCAACACGCCCGAGGTGCTGGTCATGGCGCGCGACCTGATCAACAACGACACGATCACCGTCGATCTCGGCTCGCGCGAGGTGACCTATATCCATCTCCTGCTGCCCAGCCATCAGGTGATCTGGGCCAATGGCGTCGAGACCGAGAGCTTTCACCCCGCAAGCGCCGCGCTCTCCACCCTCACCGAGGCGGACCGCGCGCGGCTTCTGGCGCTCAACCCCAACCTGGAGCACGAGCCGCATCTCTATGGCGGGCACGCCCGGCGCTGCCTGAGCGGCTCGGAGGCGGCGATCCTGCGGCACGAGGCGGCCTGAGCCGCGGCGGCGCTGCCCCTGTCGCCGCAGGCGGCGACTCCCCCGGGATATTGGGCCAGAAGGAACCGCGCCGCACGCGCGAGTCATGCCCCTTGCGAGCGCCACGCCCGCGCGGTATTTGCAGGTTATGACACGGGTGTTCGACATGGATGATCGTGCGCGGCTGCCCTGGCGCTTCTTCGGGGCGCAATGCTCCGTGCTGGCGCGCCTCTGAGCGCGCGCGCCTGCCTGCCATCCGACCGCAGCCATTCAGCAACGGGAGAGGACGCATGTCCCCCAAGACACTCTATGACAAGATATGGGATGCCCATGTGGTCCACGAGGCCGAGGACGGCACCTGCCTGCTCTATATCGACCGCCATCTCGTGCATGAGGTGACAAGCCCGCAGGCCTTCGAGGGGCTGCGCCTGGCAAATCGCACCGTGCGCGCGCCCGACAAGACCATCGCCGTGCCCGATCACAACGTGCCCACCACGGAAGGGCGCGAGGATCCCGCGCAGATGACCGAGGACAGCCGCATCCAGGTCGCCGCGCTCGACCGCAACGCGCGCGAGTTCGGCATCCACTATTACCCGGTCAGCGACATCCGCCAGGGGATCGTGCATATCGTCGGCCCCGAACAGGGCTGGACCCTGCCGGGCATGACCGTGGTCTGCGGCGACAGCCACACCGCCACCCACGGCGCCTTCGGCGCGCTCGCCCATGGCATCGGCACCTCGGAGGTGGAGCATGTGCTGGCCACCCAGACGCTGATCCAGCGTCGGGCCAAGAACATGAAGGTCGAGATCACCGGCAAACTTGCCCCCGGTGTGACCGCCAAGGACATCACGCTTTCGGTGATCGGTGCCACCGGCACGGCGGGCGGCACCGGCCATGTGATCGAATATTGCGGCGAGGCCATCCGCTCGCTGTCGATGGAAGGCCGCATGACCGTCTGCAACATGGCGATCGAGGGCGGCGCGCGCGCGGGCCTCATCGCGCCCGACGAGAAGACGTTTGAGTACATCAAGGGCCGCCCCCACGCGCCGAAAGGCGCGCAATGGGAGGCCGCGATGGCCTGGTGGAAGACGCTCTATTCCGACGAGGGCGCGCATTGGGACAAGGTGGTGACGCTCCGGGCCGAGGATATCGCGCCGGTCGTGACCTGGGGCACCTCGCCCGAGGATGTCCTTCCCATCACCGCCAGCGTGCCGGACCCGACGGAGTTCAAGGGAGGCAAGGTCGAGGCGGCACGGCGCGCGCTCGACTACATGGGGCTCCGTCCCGGGCAGAAGCTGAGCGAGGTCGAGATCGACACCGTCTTCATCGGCTCCTGCACCAATGGCCGGATCGAGGATCTGCGCGCCGCGGCCGAGATCCTCAAGGGCCGCAAGATCAAGGTCAAGCGCGCCATGGTCGTGCCCGGATCGGGCCTCGTGCGCGCACAGGCGGAGGAGGAGGGGCTTGCCGACATCTTCAGGGAGGCCGGGTTCGAGTGGCGGCTTGCGGGCTGTTCCATGTGCCTTGCCATGAACCCCGATCAGCTCAGCCCCGGCGAGCGCTGCGCGGCCACCTCCAACCGCAATTTCGAGGGCCGCCAGGGCCGCGGCGGNCGCACCCACCTGATGAGCCCCGCCATGGCGGCGGCGGCGGCGGTGACCGGGCGGCTCACGGATGTGAGGGAGATGATGTGACTTGAACATGGGCGGGATCGTGTGCATATTTCTGTGCAGACAAGCCCGACCATCAAGGAGGCAGCGATGATCTCATCCTTTCACGAACGTATCCGCGAGCCTGATGCGACCTATATCTCGCCGCGGCTCATGTCCGAACAGCTCGAGACGAGCCTGAGCGGCCTGTCGCGCCTGATGGACCTGCACCGCAACACCCTGCGCAATCCGCGCTCGGAGGCGTTGCAGAGCAAGCTGCGCGATCTCGCCCGCATCATGGACCGCGCCGAAACCATGCTCGGCAGCCGCGAACGCGCGCTCTACTGGTTCCGCAACCAGTCGCTGGCGGATTACGGCGGGGCGACGCCGCAGGAACTGGTGGCCGACGGGCATATCGCGGCGGTGAGCGCCTATCTCGACGATGTCGAAGCCGGGGCCCTTGGATAGGCTCTGCGACATCGGTGCCGGAACCGTGCTGTTTCGGGTGCTCACCCCGAAATGGGCCCACGCGCCGCTCAGCGGGGCGGGGGCGGCACAGCGCGGCGGTCGCTTCAACCGCCCCGGCATCGAGGCGCTCTATCTGTCGGAGGACCCATTGACGGCAATCGAGGAGTACCGGCAGGACATGCCCGTGATCACCCCGGTCACGCTTGCCGCCTATGTGGCGGGACCCTTCCGCGCGGTGGACCTGACCGGCGAGGCCGAATTGCCCGCGCCCTGGAGCGGCTGGGCCTGCCCGTGGAAGCTGATCGCGCGCGTGCAGCGCAAGACGCCTGCCTCCTGGCTCTGCGGCGACGCGGCGATGGCGGCGCAGCACAAGGCGATCCGCTTCCCCTCCACCCGGCGGGCGGAGGGCGTGAACCTCGCGGTCTTCCCGGAATTGCTCGGCCCCGGCGACGTGGCCGTCTACGACCCGCACAACGCCCTGCCGAGGGATTCATCCTCGTGGGGATGACCCCGCGATCCAGAAGAGGACGAAAGATGGAAAAATTCACCAAACTCAGCGGCATCGCCGCGCCGCTGCCCTTGATCAATGTCGATACCGACATGATCATCCCCAAGCAGTTCCTCAAGACGATCAAGCGCTCGGGGCTGGGCGTCAATCTCTTCGACGAAATGCGCTATGACGAGGCGGGCAACGAGATCCCCGATTTCGTGCTCAACAGGCCGCAATACCGCGACGCGCAGATCCTCGTCGCAGGTGACAATTTCGGCTGCGGGTCAAGCCGCGAGCACGCCCCCTGGGCGATCAAGGATTTCGGCATCCGCTGCATCATCGCGCCGTCCTTCGCCGATATCTTCTACAACAACTGCTTCAAGAACGGCATCCTGCCCATCGCCCTGCCGCAAGAGCAGGTGGACCTGCTGATGAAAGAGGCCGAAAAGGGTGCCAATGCCCGGATCGAGGTGGATCTCGAGGCGCAGACCGTCTCGACCTCCGAGGGAGAGGTGTTCGCCTTCGAGGTGGACCCGTTCAAGAAGCATTGCCTGCTCGAGGGGCTCGACGATATCGGCCTGACGCTGGAAAAGGCGGCGGCCATCGACAGCTTCGAGGTGCAGGCGGCGCAGGCGCGCCCCTGGGTCTGAGCCTGGTCCGGGCGCGCGCGTTTATTGAGGCCCGCGCGCGCATCACCACAAGATATTGATATNTCATCGCGTTGTGCCAGAATTTAGCCTGCGCGATGATGCATTCCTGCACCAGTTTGGCCCTGAAATCGCCCAATATCTTTCGTTACCTTGAACCGTTGCTTGCGGCATCATGGGAAAGAGGGCAAAAATCGGGCAGCTTTGAGGCACCCCGCCACAATTCGCGGGATCAGAATGGAACAAGGGCTCGGCAACGCATCGCGCCCGTCCGTTATGAGAGAGGGAACAGGCAGTGGGACCTCACACCCCCGGCGTGATCGCACGCGCGCTTCTGATGGTCATGATGGTGACCACGCCCGCGCTGCTCGTGCCCTATACCGATCCGGACACGATCCAGATGGTGATGGTTCTGGCGCTTGTCGGCGGCATCCTGACCTTCGTGGAGTACAATACGCGCTATCCATCCATCGTGGAGTTCCGCTTCGCACCGCCCTACAACCGGCTCAAGTTCCTGACGCTGCTCGGCATCCTCGTCACCCTGTCGCTCATCACGCGCGGCCAGGTCGTCACGAGCGGCGTCTCGGAGGCGCTCACGCGGATCGCCGACCTGCTCGGNGCGGCGGTGGATTTCCCCTATTCGCCGGTCCGGCTGATGGTGCTGATCCTGCCACCCGACGCCGACCACGCGCTGATCATGGACATGCGGCGCGCAGCGGGCGTGGCCTATGGCGCGTCGCTGCTCATGATCGTGATCTTTCTCGTGATCGTGCGCTTCTTCCACTGGCCGAACCGCTCCGGCGGCTTCAACGTGTGGGTCAACCTGCCGCTCTTCGATCCCACCGGCGGCGGCGACGTGCTGCTCCGGCTCCGGCGCGACGCGGGGCTGAACACCGTTCTCGGCTTCTTGCTCCCCTTCCTCATTCCTGCCATCGTCAAGGTCATCTCGGGGCTTTACGACCCGGTCTCGGTCGCGAACCCGCATACCCTGATCTGGACGGTGACGGCATGGGCCTTTCTTCCCGCAAGCCTCCTGATGCGCGGCATCGCCATGAACCGGGTGGCGACGATGATCGACGACAAGCGCCGCCGCACCTACGCGGCCAAGGATCAGGCACCCGCCCCCGAACGCACGCAGCGCGCCTGAGCGGGCTTTGCCTGCTGCTTCTGGCGCTTGCCCTGCCCGCCCGCGCCGAGACCCTGCGCGTGGCGACATGGAACCTGGCGCTTGCCCGTCCCGGCCCCGGACTTCTGCTGCGCGACATCCGGCGCGACGCGGAGCCGCGCCTGGACGCCATCACGGCGGCGCTGGCCAAGGTGGCACCCGATGTTCTTCTTGTTCATGGTGTGGACCATGATCACGACCTGATCACGCTCGCCACGCTGCGCGACCGGATCGCGCGGGACGGGCCGCATTATCCACATCTCTTTGCGCTGCGACCCAACAGCGGCTGGCCCACCGGGCTCGACATGGACGGCGACGGGCGGCGCGGCGGGCCGGGCGACGCGCAGGGCTACGGGGCCTTCTCCGGGCAGGGGGGCATGGCGCTCCTGTCGCGCTTTCCCATCGCCACGGAGGCGGCGCGCGACTGGAGCGCGCTGCTCTGGCGCGACCTGCCCGGTGCGCTCTTGCCGGAGGCGGATGGCCGCCCCTTCCCGTCGGAGGAGGCTCAGGCGGTGCAACGCCTGTCCTCGGTCGGGCATTGGGCGGTGCCGGTCGAAACCCCCGCCGGGCGGCTGACGATCCTTGCCTTTCATGCCGCCCCGCCGGTCTTTGACGGGCCGGAGGACCGCAACGGGCGGCGCAATGCCGACGAGATCGTGCTGTGGCAGCACATTCTCGACGGCCGCTTCGGGCCGGCACCCGCCCCGCCCTTCGTGATCGCGGGCGTGGCCAATCTGGACCCCGGGCGCGGCGAGGGACGGCATGACGCGATCCGCGCGCTGCTGGCCGATCCGCGCCTGCAAGACCCCCTGCCCGGCCGCGCCACCGCCCGCTGGCCGCAGACCGGGCCGCTGCGAGTGAGCTACCTGTTGCCCTCCGCCGATCTCACGGTCGTCGGCGCGGGGGTTCATCCCGCCTCCCGGGACGATCTCACCGGGCCGCACCGCCTTGTCTGGGTCGATCTGGCGCTTGACTGAGCGCGCCCTTTCTTGACCCCGCCCGGCCCGGACGATAGGCCATCCCGCAATCGCATCCCAAGAGGACAGACCCCATGCCCAACCCCTCGCTTCTCATCCTGCCCGGTGACGGGATCGGCCCCGAAGTCATGGCCGAGGNGCGCCGCATCATCGACTGGTTCGGCACCCGCCGCGGCATCGTCTTCGACGTGAGCGAGGATCTGGTGGGCGGCTGCGCCTATGACGCGCACGGCACGCCTCTGCATGACGATACCATGGCGCGTGCGCAGGCGGTGGACGCGGTGCTTCTTGGTGCCGTGGGCGGCCCGCAATACGACGCGCTCGATTTCAGCGTGAAGCCCGAGCGCGGCCTTCTGCGCCTGCGCAAGGAGATGGACCTTTTCGCCAACCTGCGCCCGGCGCAATGCTTCGACGCGCTGGCGGATTTCTCGTCGCTCAAGCGCGAGGTGGTCGCCGGGCTCGACATCATGATCGTGCGCGAACTGACCTCCGGCGTCTATTTCGGAGAGCCGCGCGGCATCTTCCGCGAGGGCAACGAGCGTATCGGCATCAACACGCAGCGCTATACCGAGAGCGAGATCGCGCGCGTGGCGCGTTCGGCCTTCGAACTGGCGCGCAAGCGCGGCAACAAGGTCTGCTCGATGGAAAAGGCCAATGTGATGGAATCCGGCGTGCTCTGGCGCGAGGTGGTGACCGAGGTGCATCAGGCGGACTATCCCGATGTGGAGCTCAGCCACATGTATGCCGACGCGGGCGCCATGCAGCTCACCCGCTGGCCCAAGCAGTTCGACGTGATCGTGACCGACAACCTCTTCGGCGATCTCCTGTCGGACATCGCGGCGATGCTCACCGGCAGCCTCGGCATGCTGCCCTCCGCCTCGCTCGGGGCACCGATGGCCAATGGACGGCCCAAGGCGCTCTACGAGCCGGTCCACGGCTCGGCCCCCGACATTGCCGGTCAGGGCAAGGCCAACCCGATCGCCTGCATCCTCAGCTTCGCCATGGCGCTGCGCTATTCCTTCGACCTGGGCGAGGAGGCTGCGCGCGTCGAAAAGGCGGTGGAAAACGTGCTGGCCCAAGGCGTGCGCACCGCCGATCTGATGGGCCCCGAAGGTGGCACGCCGGTCTCGACCTCGGCCATGGGCGACGCCGTGCTCGCCGCGCTCGACGCGAGCCTCTGACGAGGTATGCGGGATTTCCGTATGTTTCGCTTGCGCGAGATACGGAAATCCCGTAATATCTGATTGAATGGAACCAAGCTTCGATCCGGCCAAGGACGTCATCAACCGCGCGAAGCATGGCCTTTCTCTCGCCTTCGGGGCGCGCATTTTCGAGGATGACAACCATCTCGTGATCCCCTCGATCCGCCCGCAGGACAAGGAGGACCGGTTCAAGGTGGTGGCGAAGTCGGAGACAAGCTTTTCACGGGTGTTTCCGTCTGGCGCGGAGGGATGCCGCGGTTCCTGTCTGTGAGAAGGAGCAACGCAGGTGAAGAAAGAGCCTATCGCACTGGCGGCTGATCCGGACGACCCGAAGGATTTCGATGCAACACCCGAGGCGATGGAGCGGGCGCAGCGGGCGCGCCTTATCCGAATGACGCGCACCGGGCTGGGCCTGTCGCAACCTGAGTTTGCGGCGCGGTTTCATGTGCCCGTCGGCACGCTGCGCGACTGGGAACAGGCGCGTGTCACCGCTCCTGATTTCGCCGTGGCCTATGTCCGTGTCATCGCCCGCCACCCCGAGATCGTGGCGCGGGCCGTCTCGTGACCCGCGCTCAAGACCCGAACAGCACCCCGCGCCGCATCGCCTGTGCGGTGCGCCAGATCAGCCCCGCGATGACCGCCAGGAGCACGAGCAGCAGCGCGAAACCGATCAGCCGATGCCCCTGAGAACCGAGCGCCTCGGCATGGGCGAAGCTTGCCACCGTCACCGCCGCAAGCGGAAAGCTGAGCGCCCAATGCGCCAGCGAGAACGGCAGGCGCAGAAGCCGCGGCACCTGCACCGCAACGACCAGAAGAAAGAAATAGGCACCGTCGAGCAGCACCCGCGCAAACGGATCGACCCCGCCCACCAGCGACACCCAGGCCAGATAGCCCACCGCAGGCGGCGCGATCAGGATGACCAGCGTCGGTTGCAGCCGCTCCGGCAGCGGATCGTGAAAGATCAGCCGGTTCATCACCAGCGTCAGCAGCACCACCCAGAAGATGAGCCCGACCGAGGTGAAGAACCAGCTCAGATCGACATAGCCCAGCGGCACGCCCGCGATGGCCACGATCACGTTGCCCACGGCGGGGATGAACCAGGCGGGCGTGAGATGCCCGTGCTGAAAGGCGCGCGTCCCGATCCAGCCCGAAATGACCGCAAGCGTAAGCACAAGCTGCAACGGCACCGCGAGAAGCCAGAGAATGCGCGCGATCCCCGGCGCGGGCCCCATCATGACGATGGCAAAGAGCAGCAGCGCGATGGAAATGGCGGGAAAGAAGGCAAGGCTCACCGGGTTCGCCCATTCCCTCGCCACCGCCTGCGGATGGCGCAGCGCCTTGGCCGCATAGGCCAGCGCCACCACGACAAACACTGCAAGCGTCAGCAGATGCGCCGCGCCCGAGGCCAGATCCGTGAGCCCCGCCGCCGTTTCTCCCGCGCGCAGGGCAAGCGTGACCCCGCACAGCCCCATCACCACGCTGAACAGCGTGACCGGCACCGATTCCAGCCGCATCGCCTATTCCCTCTCGCCGATGGTGAGCAGAACGGGTGCGAGCCCGTCGATCTCGCCGCGCAGCACGTTGCCCGGCACGACCGGCCCGACGCCCGCGGGCGTGCCGGTATAGATCAGATCCCCCGGTCCGAGGTGATAGAAGCGCGACAGATGCGCCAGGATCTCTGGCACCGACCAGACCATCTCGGACAGGCGCGCCTCCTGCGTCACGCGCCCGTCAACCGAGAGGCGGATCGCCTGATCGCCGATCGCGCCGAAGNCCGCCTTCGGCGTCAGCGCGCCCATGACGGCGGCGTTCTCGAAATCCTTGCCCAGATCCCAGGGCCGCCGCTTGTCCTTGGCCTGCGCCTGAAGGTCGCGCCGCGTCAGGTCGATGCCGCAGCCATAGCCCCAGACCGCCGCCAGCGCCCCGGCCTGCGAGACCCGGAAGGCCGGTGCGCCCAGCGCCACCACGAATTCCATCTCGTGATGACAGTCGGACGTCTCCAGCGGATAGGGAATGGTCGCCCCGCTCAGGCAGAGCGCATGCGGCGTCTTGGTGAAATAGAACGGGGCTTCGCGGTCCACCTCGTTGCCCATCTCGGCGGCATGCGCCGCGTAATTGCGCCCGACGCAGAAGATGCGCCGCACCGGATAGCCCCTCTCGCCCCCCTCGACGGGCACGAGCGGCGGGGTGGCAAGATCGAAAAGCGGCGTTGTCATGGGGCCTCCGGGTCTGACTCGTGGCCGGTTATGCGCCCCGGTCCGGGCCTTGTCAAAGCCCCCTCTCAGGCCACCCGCACCCCCTGCGACCACACACCGCGCAGGACCGGCACCTCCGCCCGCAGCGTCACGCGGATCACGTCCGCGCGCGCGCCCGGCGCGATCCGGCCCCGGTCCGTCAGCCCCACGGCGCGCGCCGGGGCCTCGGTCACGGTGGCCAGCCCGCGCGCCATGTCGCCCCAGTGCCGCCCCAGACGCACCGCCGCCAGAAGCAGCGCCGAGGGCACGTAATCCGACGAGAGGATGTCCAGAAGGCCCAGATCGGCCAGATCCTGCGCCGCCACGTTGCCGGAATGGGATCCCCCCCGGATGAGGTTCGGCGCGCCCATGATCACCTTGATCCCCGCCGCGTGACAGGCGCGCGCCGCCTCCACGGTCGTCGGAAACTCCGCGATCCCGACGCCATGGCCCTGCGAGACCGCCACCTGTTCGGCGGTGGTGTCGTCATGACTTGCCAGCACCGCGCCATAGCGGCGCGCATGAGCCACCGCCGCCGCCTCGTGCCGCGCGCCATGCGCGTCGCGCAAGCTGCGAAGCTGCGCCACATGGGCGGCGAACTCGGCATCGCTGAGGCCGTGCTTGCCCTTCACATAGGTTTCGAGCTTGGAAATGTCGCGGAACTGCCGCTGCCCGGGCGTGTGATCCATCAGGCTCACCAGCCCCACCCGGTCCTCGGGGCCGAAGGCGGCCATCTCGGCCTCGAGCGTCTCGGAACAGAGCTCGGCGCGCAGATGCAGGAAGTGACTGATCCTGAGCGCCTGCGCCGCGCGCAGGGCCAGAAGCTCGGTCGCCAGGTCGCGCGCGTATTTGTCATACTTGCCGATGCCCGTGGTCACGGAGCCCACGCGCATCGCGTCGAAGACGGTGGTGATCCCGACACCGGCAAGCTCGGCGTCATGGGCAAGGATCGCCGCCTCATGGGGCCAGTGCACCGAGGGGCGCGGCTCGATGTGACGCTCAAGGTTGTCGGTGTGCAGCTCGACCATGCCCGGCATGACCAGATCGCCACCGCAATCCACCGCGCCTGTCGGCACGCCCGCCCCCTCGGCCAGATCGGCGATCCGGCCCCCGCGCAGCACCACCGATCCGCGCCGAACCTCTCCGGGCAGGACGATTTCCGCATTGGCCAGGATGGTCTCTTCTGTCATGTCGCGCTCATGCCTTTCCGCATCGCTGGAGAAACGCCCGATGTCCTTCGCCCGTTACGCCATCTACTTCACACCCGCGCCGGGACCGCTGGCCGATTTCGGCGCGGCCTGGCTCGGCTGGGACCCGGTGCGCGGCGCGCCCTGCCCGCATCCCGCGCTCGATCTGCCCGTGGCCGAGATCACCGCCACGCCCCGAAGATACGGGCTGCACGCGACGATGAAACCGCCCTTCCGCCTTGCCCCCGGTCAGACCGGAGCGGCGCTCTCCGAGGCGCTTGCCGCATTCTGCGCGGATCATGCCCCGGCCGTGCTGGACGGGCTCGGCCTCGCGCGGCTGGGCCGTTTCATCGCCCTGCGGCCCGAGGGCGACGAGGGCGCGCTCAACGCGCTTGCCGCCGCCACGGTGCGCGCCTTCGATCCCTTCCGCGCCCCCCTGACCGAGGCCGAACTGGCCCGCCGCCGCGCGAGGCCCCTCACCCGGGCGCAAGAGGCCAACCTGCGCGCCTGGGGCTATCCTTACGTGATGGACGCCTTCCGCTTCCACATCACCCTCACCGGCGATCTGCCAACCGACACGCTCGCGGCGGTGCAGGCCGCGCTCGCGCCGCGTCTCGCGCCGATCCTGCCGCGCCCCTTCGTGATCGACGCGCTCTCGCTCCTGGGAGAGGACCCGCAGGGACGGTTTCACCTGATCCACCGTCACACCCTGACCGCGTAGAGCGCCTTGAGCGCCGCCCGGGCCAGCCGCTCCGGCGGCGCGGCCGTGTCGATCGTGACGACNGGCCCGACCCCCTCGGGAAGCGTCAGGTCCGCGCCGTCAAGCCGCTCGGCGATGTCCCTGGCGCTTTCGCGCCCCCGTTCCGCGAGCCGCGCCGCCAGAATGTCGGGATCGACGGTCAGGTGCAGCACCAGAAAGGGCTGGAACAGCGCCTGCGCCTGTGCCAGCACGGTGCGCGAGAGATTGACCAGCAGATCGCGGCCCTGGACAAGGTCCATCTTGATCCCCACCGGCACGCCATAGCGCAGCCCGTGCGCCCGCCAGTGCAGCGCAAAGCCGCCATCCTTGAGCCGGGCCTCGAATTCCGCCTCGCTGACCGCCTCGTGCCCCTCTCCCAGCGGATCGGGGGGGCGGGTGATCACCCGGCGCGCACGACGCAGGCCGGGCCGGGCCGCCGCCATCGCCCGCATGAGCGTGTCCTTGCCCACGCCCGAAGGGCCGACCACGGCGATGAACCGCCCGCGCTTCATGCCGCTGCCCCTGCCGCGAAATCCGACACGTCCACCTCCCTGTCGCAGACCCGGGCGCGCGCGCCCTCGTCGTGAAAGATGCCCAGGATCGCCGCGCCCCGCGCCTTGGCCTCCTCGATGAGCCGCAGCACCGCCTCGCGGTTTCCGGCATCGAGGCTTGCCGTCGGCTCGTCGAGCAGGAGCGCGGGATAGGCATGGGCAAAGCCGCGCGCGATGTTCACCCGCTGCTGCTCGCCGCCCGAAAAGGTCGTGGGGCTGAGCGACCAGAGCCGTTCGGGAATGTTGAGCCGCGAAAGCAACGCCTTGGCGCGCGCCTCTGCCGTGTCGCGCGCCACGCCCAGCACGCGAAGCGGCTCGGCCACCACCTCGATCGTGGGCACGCGCGGCACCACCCGCAGGAACTGGCTGACATAGCCGAGCGTGTCGCGTCGCAGCGCGATGATCTCGCGCGGGGCGGCTTGTGCAACGTCGAGCCCGCCCACCAGGATGCGGCCGCCGCTGGCGCGGTAATTGCCGTAGATCATGCGCATGAGCGTCGATTTTCCCGCGCCCGANGGGCCGGTGAGCGCCACGCATTCGCCCGGCGCAACCCGGAGCGTGGCCCCCGCCATCACCGGGATCACCGCACCGCCCTGATTGTGCAGGGTAAAGCTCTTGGCAACGTCGCACAGGGAGATGACAGGTGTCAGGGCCGTCGCTTCTCCGCTCACAGCCACCCCTTTCGCTTGAAATAGAGATAGGGCAGCACGGCCGAAACCACCATGCCGC
Organism: Roseovarius sp.; assembly: GCA_002720475.1. Classification (GTDB taxonomy): domain Bacteria; phylum Pseudomonadota; class Alphaproteobacteria; order Rhodobacterales; family Rhodobacteraceae; genus Roseovarius. The sequence goes on along the minus strand of PBIL01000004.1, from coordinate 85,224 downwards.
CGAGCGCCGCCGGGTAGCCGAACCGCCAGCCCAGTTCCGGCATGTGCTCGAAGTTCATCCCGTAGATCGAGGCGATCAGCGTCGGCGGCAGCATCACGAAGGCCACCACCGAGAAAATCTTGATGATCTTGGCCTGCTCGATGTTGATCAGCCCGAGCGTGGCATCGAGCAGCAGCGTCGTCTGCTGAGTCAACGCATCCGAGTGCTGGGTCAGCGCGGCGACGTCGCGCTGCTGCGTCTTCAGCGCCGCGCGCGACGCCTCCCGCCCGGCCTTGTCCGCACTGCCGCCGGTGGCCGCGGATTGCAGGCGCTGCGCCAGAAAGCCCAGCATGCGCTCGAGCGAGACGAGGCAGGCGCGCAGCCGCGAAACGTAGTCCGCCCTGCCGCCGATCGTCGTCAGCGCACGCTCGAAATCGTCCGAGCGCACCTCGCCCTTGCGCGGCTGCGCGAAGATGGCGCGCGACTGCTGATCGATCTCGCCGCTGGTGCGCTCGAGCAGATCGGCGATGCGGTCCACGATCTCGTCGATCAGTCCAAGCAGAACCCCCTGCGGCGTATCGGGCGGCATCGGTGCCTGATCGGCGCGGTCGGGGTAGGTCTGGAACGGCATCGGTGTTGCATAGCGCAGCGTCACGAGCGTGTTCGGCGTGAGCACGAAGGTGACGGGGGCGAAGCCCGGCTCCGGCCCGTCCGACCCCACCGGCAGAGTAGCCGTCATGAAGCCGGTCGGACCGTCGGTGTAAAGTCGGCTCGACGGCTCGATCTCCTCCTGGTCGGCCCTGGTGGGAAGGTCGATCCCGGTGCGCCCGGAGACAAGCGCCAACTCGTCGCCGTCGGGCTGGAACAGGTCGATCCAGATGGGCGCTGTGGCCTCTCCGTTCGGCAGGGCGCGCAGCCCCTCACCGTCGCGCGCATAAGCGGTGATCATGGACGGTCTCCTCCTGTCATCCTGCCCCCTAGACCTGCAACACCGAACTCACGAGAAGCTGCGTGTAGCCGTGTTGCGGGTCGTCGAGCACCTGGTCGGTCAGCCCCGCCTCGACCACGCGGCCATCCTTCATCACCATCAGCCGGTCGGCCAGAAGCCGCACCACGGCAAGATCATGCGTGACGATGATCGCCGAGAGCCCCATCTCCCGCACCAGCCCGCGCAGAAGATCCAGAAGCCGCGCCTGCACGCTGACATCGAGCCCCCCGGTCGGCTCGTCCATGAACACAAGGCGCGGGCCGGTCACAAGGTTGCGCGCGATCTGGAGCCGCTGCTGCATCCCGCCGGAAAAGGCCGTGGGGCGGTCGTCCACCCGGTCGGCGGCGATCTCCACCCGGCCGAGCCAGTCCACCGCCCGCGCCCGGATATCGCCGTAATGCCGCGCCCCCACGGCCATCAGCCGCTCGCCCACGTTGCCCCCCGCCGAGACGCTCATGCGCAGCCCGTCGCGCGGGTTCTGGTGCACCAGCGCCCAGTCGGTGCGCATCAGCATCCGCCGCTCGGGTTCGGACATGGCCAGCGTGTCCACCGGCCCGCGATCGCGTGTGTCGTAGATCACCGCGCCCCGGTCGGGCACCATCTGCCCCGAGAGGCAGGCCAGCAGCGTGGACTTGCCCGAGCCGCTCTCGCCCACCACGCCCATCACCTCGCCGGGCCAGAGATCGAAGCTCACCCCCTCGCAGCCACGCCGCGCGCCGTAGAACCTCGTCACCTCGCGCACTTCCAGAAGCGGCCTCATGCGCCCGCCTCCTCATAGGGCGCGCCCTCGGCACCCCGATGCCCCGCCGCGCGCCGCGCCCGGCAATGATCGGTGTCCGAACAGACGAAGATCCGCCCGCCCGCGTCATCGACGATCACCTCGTCGAGATAGCTTGTCTCCGACCCGCAGAGCGCGCAGGGCGCATCCGCCTTCGCGGGCTCGAACGGGTGATCCTCGAAATCGAGACTCACCACCTTCGTCCAGGGCGGCAGCGCATAGATCCGCTGCTCGCGTCCGGCCCCGAAAAGCTGGATCGCCGGACAGTCCGAGAGCTTGGGGTTGTCGAATTTCGGGATCGGCGACGGGTCCATCACATAGCGCCCCTCGACCCGCACGGGATAGGCATAGGCGGTCGCAATCGCGCCGTGGCGGCTGATATCCTCGTAGAGCTTGACATGCATGAGACCGTATTCCTCGAGCGCGTGCATCTTGCGCGTCTCGGTCTCGCGCGGTTCGAGGAATCGCAGCGGTTCGGGGATCGGCACCTGGTAGACCAGGATCTGATCCTCGGTGAGCGGCGTCTCGGGGATGCGGTGGCGGGTCTGGATGAGACTCGCGCGCGCCGTCTCCTCGGTCGTGGCCACGCCCGCCGTCTTCTCGAAGAACTTGCGGATCGAGACGGCATTCGTGGTGTCGTCGGCCCCCTGGTCGATCACCTTGAGCCGGTCCTCGGGGGTGAGGCAGGCCGCCGTCACCTGCACGCCTCCGGTGCCCCAGCCATAGGGCATCGGCATCTCGCGGCTGGCGAAAGGCACCTGATAGCCGGGAATGGCCAGCGCCTTGAGGATCGCGCGGCGGATCATCCGCTTGGTCTGCTCGTCGAGATAGGCGAAATTGTAATCGGTCACAGAAGCCCCCTGTCGATCAGCGCCGCGCGCAGCCCCTCGGGCCCCTCGAAGAGATGCGCCTGCCAGCCCGCCGCCCGCGCCCCCGCCACGTTGGCGGCGCTGTCATCGGTGAAATAGCACGCCTCGGGGGCCACGCCCGCGCGCGCGCAGAGCAGGGCGAAGATCTCCGGCTCGGGCTTGACCATCCCCTCGTGGCCCGAGACCACGATCCCCTCGAACATCTCGCCGAGACCGGGATGCAGCCGCAGCGCCTCGGGCCAGGTCTCGGCGGCGAAATTCGTCAGCGCCCAGAGACGCAGCCCGCGCGCGCGCAGCGCCTCGGCAATCTCCCATGTACCCTCGATCCGCGCGCGGATGGTCTCGGCGAAGCGGTCGAAGTAACCCGCCATCAGGTCGGCATGCTCCGGCCAGCGCGCGGCGATCGCGGCCACCGCCTCGGCCCGGCTCCGGCCCCGGTCATTGGCGTAGTTCCAGTCGTAAAACCCCACCTCGCCGAACAGCGCGTCGATCTCGGCATCGCTGGCCAACGCATGACGAAAGGCCGCCCTCGGCTCCCACCGGAGCAGAACGTTGCCGATGTCGAAGACAACCAGCCCCGCCCCCGGCTTCATCTTGCCACAAATACTCATTCCGCCGCCTCCCGCCCCGCGACGGCCTCGCGGCGCAGCTTGCGGATCAACTCAAGCTCGCTCTGGAAATCGACGTAATGCGGCAGCTTGATATGTTCGAGAAACCCGGTGGCCTGGATGTTGTCGCAATGCATCAGCACGAATTCCTCGTCCTGCGCGGGCGCGCCCTGATCCTCCTCGTCCAGCTCACGCCAGCGCAGCGCGCGATCCACCAGCGCCATGGCGATGGCCTTGCGCTCGGTCTGTCCGAAGACCAGCCCGTAGCCTCGGGTGAATTGCGGCGGCTCGGATTTCGAGCCGGTGAACTGGTTGACCGTCTCGCATTCGGTCAGCACCACCTCGCCCAGATCGATGGCAAAGCCCAGTTCGGGGATCTCCATCTCGACCGTCACCGCGCCGATGCGCAGTTCTCCGACAAAGGCGTGGTTGCGCGCATAGCCGCGCTGCGTCGAATAGGCGAGGCCCAGCAGGAACCCCTCGTCGCCCCGCGCCAGCGCCTGAAGCCGCAGCGCGCGGCAGGTGGGCAATTCCATCGGCGCGCGCGTCAGGTCCGGCGGCAGGTCTTCGACCGGCGGCTCATCCTGAAGAAGCCCCTCGCGGCCAAGAACCCCCGCCACATGCGGCACCGCGCCGCCCTGCGCCGGGGCCTCGGGGGCGGGGGCGGGCCCTTCCCCCTCGGCGGCCAGCGCGAAATCCAGCAAGCGGTGCGTGTAATCGAAGGTGGGGCCAAGCACCTGTCCGCCCGGCGCATCCTTGAACGTGGCCGAGATCCGCCGCTCGCAGCGCATCGCACCCGTGTCCACCGGCCGCGACGCGCCGAAGCGCGGCAAGGTGGTCCGGTAGGCGCGGATCAGGAAGACCGCCTCGATCAGGTCGCCGCGCGCCTGCTTGATCGCCAGCGCCGCAAGGTCGGGATCATAGAGCGATCCCTCGGCCATCACCCGGTTGACGGCAAGGCTCATCTGTTCGCGGATCTGCGCCACGCCCAGGTCGGGCACCTCGCGCGCGCCGCGCCGCTCCTCGGCGAGCCAGTCATGCGCCGCCGCGATGGCCCGCTCGCCGCCCTTGACCGCCACATACATCAGCCCGCCTCCACGCGCGTGCTGCGCGGCAGGGCGGCCAGCCGGTCCCCGCAGCAGAACAGGAAGTCGAGCCCCATCGGGAAATGCGCCGCATTGGCGCGAAACGCCGCCACCTCCGGCAGGGAAAGCGCCGCCGTCCCGGCAATCCCGGGCCCCTCGAGCCGCGCGCCCGCCGCCTCCAGCCGCTCCGTCTCGACGACGAGCGTGGCCGAGCGGTCCGGGTAGTCCGGCGTGCCAACCGCATAGCCCTCGAGCGGCAGGAGCGCCTCCCATGTGCCGAAGGCAAAGACCGCCGCCTCCCGTCCGGACACCGGCGCGCCGGTATGGAAGGCAAGCCAGNCGCGCAGCGCCGCGCAATCGAGCGCGCCCGCCAGATACACCGGCGTGTCCGGGTCGCAGAGCGTCAGCGCCACCACCCCCGCCGCCACGGACATCGGCGCGGGCGGCCGCGCGCCCGCAAGCCGCTCGATCCGGCCGGGCCGCGCCAGCGCCTGCATGACCGCGCGAAAGGCCCGCGCGCCCTCGACCGGGGCCTCGGCAAACCCGCCGGACAGCGCCTCCGCCTTCTGCATCAGTCCTCTCCCCGCACCATGGTGAAGAACTCCACCTTCGTTGCTGCCGCCTTGCGCGCGCGCACCGCGCGCCGCGCCGCCTCTGCCTCCATCAGCGGCGCAAGCACCCCGGNGCGGACCTCTGCCGCGCGCGCGCCCTGCATCAGCGCATCGACCAGCGCCGCATCGCGCGCCTGCCCCTTGTCGCGCCCCTGCACATGGCCATGCCCGACAGTGCCATCCCCGAGCCGCAGCGCGCAGCGCGTCACCGTCATCTCGCCCAGGTTGAAGGGTGCGCCGGTGCCCCCGGCGCGGCCCCGCACCATCACCGTGCCGGTCTCGGGCGGGCGCAGCCAGTCATGGGCGGGCAGCGTGCCCAGCCCGGCCACCAGCCGCGCCAGATCTGCGGCCTTCGCGCGGGCCAGCAGCCCCATCCATCCGGCCCGATCCAGATCCGTGCCCACCTGCCACCTTGTCGATTTATCGGAAGCCCTATACAACTAGACAAATGAATACCCGATCCCGACCCTCCGGACAAGCCGGCCCGACGTGAAACTTCCGTGACATGACCCCCGATCCGCTCTGGCGCACCATCCATGACAGCCTGCGCGGCGACATCGCCGCGGGGCGTTACCGTCCCGGCGACAAGCTGCCCACCGAGGCCGCGCTTGCCGCACGGTTCTGCGTCAATCGCCACACGGTGCGCCGCGCGCTCGGCGCACTCAGCGAGGCGGGCACGATCTACACAAGGCGCGGGGCCGGGGCCTTTGTCGCGGATGCCCCGACAGACTATCCCATCGGCAGGCGCGTGCGTTTTCACCGCAACCTGCGCGCCGCGGGCCGCACCCCGGCGCGCGAGATCCTCGCGGTCGAAACCCGCGCCGCCAGCGCGCGTGAGGCCGNGGCGCTTGGCCTTGCGCGAGGTGCGGCGGTTCATGTCTGCGACGGGCTGTCCTATGCCGATGGCGTGCCGCTCTCGCTCTTCCAGAGCACCTTTCCCGCCGAGCGTTTCCCGGCCCTGCCCGAGACTCTGCGGCGACTGACCTCCGTCACCGCCGCCCTGTCCGAATGCGGCCTGCCCGACTATACCCGCGCCTCGACCCGCGTGACGGCGAAACTCGCCACACCCACCCAGGCACGCCACCTGCGGATCACCCCCGGTGCCCCGATCCTGCGCACGATCGCGATCAATGTGGACACCGACCGGCGGCCGGTAGAATACGGGCGGGCCTGGTTCGCGGGCGACCGGATCACGCTCACGCTCGATACCGAATGATCACGGTCGCGTCATAACCGTGTCACAGACAGGGACTACCGAAGGCGCATTGCCAGTCCCTTTTCCAAGCGCGTTTTCAGTATCAAGAAGGGCGGTCCCCGGGCCGCTCTTTATCTATTCGTATTTCTCGAGAAAATCCGCCGCCGAAAGGGTCCGGAAATCGCCAAGCGCCGCGCGCAGCCGCGNATGACCCCAGTCCCACCACGCCAGCGCCATCATCCGCTCGGCCAGGTCGGGCGCAAGCCGCGGCCGAAGCGGTGCCGCCGGGACACCGGCGACGATCATGTAAGGCGCGACATCGCGCGTGACCACGGCACCAGCGGCCACGACAGCACCATGGCCCACGGTGATCTCGGGCTTGACCTGAGCGGCATGCCCGATCCAGGTATCGTGCCCGATCCGCGCCACGCGCGCGCGCCGCCGTGCGAACCAGGCGTCGTCATCCGCAGCATCCTCCCAGTAACTCGCGGAGCGATAGAGGAAATGATGGAGCGACGCCCGGTCGAGCGGATGATCCGTGGCCCCCACGCGCACGAAACTGGCGATGTTGACGAACTTGCCGATCTCGGCATTGGCAAGATCGCAGACCCGGTCGCAGTAGGAGTAATCTCCCATCGCCACATGCGCCAGACGGCTCCCGCGTCCGATCTCGGTGAAGGCACCGAACTCGCAATCGGTGATCTCGCAATCGGGGTGGATCACCGCCCCGTCGGCCCGCAATCTCGGCATCCCGCGCTCCCGGATCCTGAGCGGAAGAGGTGCCCCCGCTCCGCCGTTCCTCAAATACTCGGATCACGCCGCCTCAAAGCCCGCTGTCGTCCGAGGCAATCAATCGCCGCCGCAACCAGCCAGAAACCGTGTCCATCACCACGACCATAATCAGGATCAGCACGATGTAATAGCTCACCTCTTCCCAATCCTTCTGGGTGATGATCGCCTGCGTCAGCAGAAGACCGATCCCGCCGCCGGTGATCGCGCCGATGATCGTGGCGCTGCGCGTGTTCGATTCGAGGTAATAGAGAACCTGGCTCAGCAGCACCGGCATGATCTGCGGGATAACGCCGAAACGGTAGCGTTGCAGCGGTCTGGCCCCGGTCGAGGCGACACCCTCGATCTGCTTCTGGTCAACGTTCTCCAGCGCCTCCGAGAAGAGCTTGCCGAAACTGCCCGAATCGGTGATCAGGATGGCCAGCGCACCGGTCATCGGGCCGGGGCCGAACGCGCGCGACAGGATGATCGTCCAGATGAGCGCATCCACCCCGCGCACGAAGTCGAAAACCCGGCGCACCGCGCCGCGCACGGCCATGAAGGGCGAGAAATTGCGCGCCGCCGCAAAGGCCAGCGGCAGCGCCACGATCGCCGCGCCCATGGTGCCGAGAAAGGCCATGAGAATGGTCTCGAAAATGGCCCACATCACGTCGCCATGGCGCCACATCTTGTTGGTCCAGACATCGTGCGCGATGGCCGCGAGATTGCTCTTGTCGGGGACAACCCGTTCGCCCGAGAAGACAAGGGAAACCAGCTCGCCGAAACTCTTGCCATGGAACGGGCTGTCCAGGGTGAACCAGAACAGCTCCCAGCCGAACTGATAGCGCATGACCTCGGTGCGCGCCTTGGTCAGCGTCACGCGGCCGCCCTCGGTGGTGAGCTCCACCCGCGCCTCGCTGGCGCTGATCCAGTCCGGCACCTCCGCGCTCGGCAGGTCGAGCAGAATGCCCTCGCGCCGCGACACCTCTGCCGTGATGAGCCCGTAATCCGGAACGTCGTAGCGCAGCGTGTTGCCGTCGATCACCACTTCATGACCCGCGTTCAGCGTGACAACTGCGCGGTTTTCTCCCTCCAGGCGCACCCAGTCGGGGCCTTCTCCCGCAGGCCAGGTGCCCTTGGCCTCGCCCTCGACCGCGACGGTGATGCCGCCCGTCCGGTTGTCGCGGGTGACATGGGTCTTGTGACTGTAGCTGTCGGCGAGAAGGATGCGCGCATTGTCCATCCGTGCCCGCTCGGCCAGGCCGGGAATGTCGAAGGCGAAGAAGATGTAGACGAAATAGGCGAGGATCACCGCCGGAACGGCCAGCGCAAACAGCCGCTTGCGCCGGAAATGCCCGAGCGCGTCGAACGCGCTGCCCGTCGACTCGGCCATGCTCATGCCCCGCCCTCCCCGATCAGCTGGTTGCGATAGCGGCTTGAAACCTGGTCGAAGAAGACGATGGTCGCAAAGAGCAGCAGGAAGATCGCCGCCACCTCGTCATAGCGCCCCTGTCCCCAGCTGAAGGCGTTCTTGAGGTCATAGCCGATCCCCCCGGACCCGACGAAACCGAGGATCGCCGAGGCGCGGATGTTGATCTCGAAACGCAGCAGCGTGTAGCTGAGATAGTTCGGTGCCACCTGCGGGATCACGCCCAGCCACATGCGCTGGCCCCATGTCGCCCCGACCGATTGCAGCCCCTCGACCGGCTTGAGCGACGCGTTCTCGTTCACCTCCGAAAAGAGCTTGCCCAGGGCACCGCCCGTGTGCAGCGCAATGGCGATCATCGCCGGCACCGGTCCACCGCCGAGAATGAAGATCAGCACCAGCGCGACGACGATCTCCGGAAAGGCGCGCAGGATATCCATCAGACGCCGGAAGAGCCCGACCAGACGCGGCCATTTCGCCAGCCCCCTCGTGGACAGAAGCGACAGGACGATCGCCAAGATCGCACCCAGAAGCGTCGAGGCCGCCGCGATGTTGATCGTCTCGATCAGCGACGGGAAGAATTTCAGCATAAGCCCCGGAAGGTTGGCGGCCTTCTCGGCCGCCTCCGCGAGAACCTCCGAGGGGAACTGGAAGATATTGCCGATTCCGTCCCAGAACCCGCCCGCGTTGCGCGAATCGGCCACCCGGAAGCCGGAGACCATCAGCGCCACGAAGACGATCAGGATCNCCCCGCCATAGAGCCGCTTGCGCCGCGTCATCGCCATGTAGGCGGCCTGCACATCGGCCACCCGCGCCGCCCCGGCCTGTCCTGCCGTCAGATCGCTCATGCCCCGCTTCCTTCCATGCGAAACCGGGCCTGCGCAGCGCAGGCCCGGCCCGTTCGTCAGCCCGCGGGCTTACATCTTGGACTTGCGTGCCTCGATGATCGAGAGATAGGCGTCATGGTTGATCGGCTGGAAGCCGAGCGCCTCGCCCGCCATGAAGTTGTAGGCGCAGTCGGGGTCCATGTAGGGCAGCGACGCGGTCAGCGTGGCGATGTCGATCTTGACGCGCTCGGGCAGCGCCTTGCGCACAACGATCGGGCCTTCCGGGATCGGCTTCGATTTCCAGATCTCGACCAGCTGGTTCATGTCCACGAGGCCCGCATCGGCCGCCTTGCGCAGCGCGCCCGAATTGTAGCCGTCTTCCCAGGCACCCATGCCGTCTGCCCAGGTCACGCCGGCGTCCACGTCGCCGTTGAACACCGCGACGATGGTCTGCTCGTGCCCGCCGGTGAACTTGACCTCGCCGAAATAGTCGCCCGACTCCATGCTCGCGCCGGTCTCCTGCGGGATTTCGATCGAGGGAATGAGGTAGCCCGAGGTCGAGTTCGGATCGCCGAAGCCGAAGACCTTGCCCTTCATGTCCTCGAGCGAGGTGATGCCGCTGTCCTTGCGGGCAAAGCCGATGGAATGATAGCCGTAGGACTTGTCCATGTTGGTCTTGACCATGATCGGCTCGACAGCCTCGGGGTCGGTCAGGTAGGTCTTGGCATAGCCCGACGCCCCGAGCCAGGCCATGTCGATGGTGCCGCCCAAGAGGCCCTGGATGACGCCGTCGTAATCGGCGGGGGTGAAGAGCTTCACCGGCACGCCGAGCAGTTCCTCGGCCGCGGCGCGGTAGCACTCGTTCGATGCGAGACGGTCCTGGGCGTTTTCACCGCCGAGGATGCCGATACGGAATTCGGTGATCTGGTCCTGGGCAAGCGCCGGGCTCACGAGCGCGGTGCTGGTCACGATGGCAGCGAGGATCTTGTTCATGTCTCTCTCCGGTTGAGTTGTCGGCCCGCCACCCCCCGGCGGGCCAGGGGGTCGTCAGATCGCGGCTTCGGCGGCATGTATGGCCCGCAGACGCTCACGGTCCAGCGTTTCGATGGCGGTCGATGTGCTCTCTTCGCTAAAGCTCGCATCGGCCCCGTAGATGTCCCGCGCCACGCCGGTCGTGAGCTGCTCGGGCGTGCCGTCGAAGACGACGCGCCCCGCCAGCATCCCGATCACCCGGTCGCAATAGCGCCGCGCGGTATCCAGCGTGTGCAGGTTGGCGATCACCATGCGCCCGTCCTCCTCGTGGATGCGCCGCAGCGTATCCATGACGATCTGCGCGTTCATCGGGTCGAGGCTGGCAATCGGCTCGTCGGCAAGGATGATCTTCGGGTCCTGCATCAGCGCGCGGGCGATCGCCACGCGCTGCTGCTGCCCGCCCGAAAGCGCCTCGGCGCGCTTGGGCGCATGCTCGGCGATGCCGAGCCGGTCGAGGATCTCGATGGCGCGGTGGATATCCGAATCGGGAAAGAGGTTGAACATCGTGGCCAGGGTGGAGCGGCGATTGAGCGTGCCGTGCAGCACGTTCGAGACCACATCCATCCGCGGCACGAGGTTGAACTGCTGAAAGATCATCGCGCATTGCGACTGCCAGGCGCGCTTCTCGGCACCCTTCAGCGCGCTCACGTCGCGGCCCTCGAAAACGATCCGGCCGGAGGACGCATCGGTCAGCCGGTTCAGCATCCGCAGGAGGGTGGACTTGCCCGCGCCGGACCGGCCGATGATCCCGATCATCGCCGGTTTCTCGACCGCGAATGTCACCTTGTTCACCGCGATGTTCGGCCCGAAAGACTTGGTGAGCGCCTCGATCTTGAGCACCGGCATTCCCCCTTGGTTCGAGCGCTGCCTAGGCGCGCAAGACAAAATCATTGCGACAGGAGTGCAAAACTTTTGTGACAGCCCGCCCCGGAGGCGCGGCATCCGGCCCCTTGCGGGCGGGGGGCCGAGGGCGTAACCCGAAGGCATGAGCCGCGCGCCCCGCTCCAGCCTGACCCCTGACGACTGGCTTGCCGCCGGGCTCGCGGCGCTGGCCGAGACGGGGCCCACCGTCCTCGGGGCCGAGCCGCTGGCGCGGCGGATGGGGACGACCAAGGGTTCCTTCTACTGGCATTTCGCCGATGTCCCGGCCTATTGCGAGGCGCTTCTGTCGCGCTGGCGGACGGCGGCGGAGGGCACCGCCGGGGACATGCCGGACGCGCCCGCCCCCGCCCGGCTGCGCGCCCTTGTCGAGACCATCGCCGCCCCGCACCCCGCCGAAGCGGCGATCCGCGCCTGGGCCGCCACCAATGCCTGTGCCGCCCGCTGCATCCGGGACACGGATGCCCGCCGTCTCGACCGGATCCGCGCGCTGCTGGCGTCCTGCGGCATCGCCAACCCGGACATGGCGCGCATCCTCCTCGGGGCGGCCATCGGGATGCAGACGCTCGACGACCCCGAGGCCAGCCGCGAGGCCATCGGATCGCTGGTCGATCTCGTGCTGGCGCTGCGATGACTGTTTCGGTGCCGCGGCAAGGCTGATGCCGGCCGGACGGGCGCGCCCGCCGCGATCCGCGGCCCGTCACGTCCCGGGCTGCGCCAGTCCGCGCCGGAACCGCTCGACAAACCGCGCCCGCGCGTCCGGCAGCGGCCGATCGCCCAGATGCGGCGCAAGATGATGGCGCAGGAAATGCCCCGTCACCTCGAACCCCTGCGCGATCTCCGCCTCCGGTGCCGGGCCCTGCCCCAGCAGGCAGGGCGGCAGCGGCAGAAGCCGGGCCGCCCACTCCCCCGCCCCGGCGCGCGAGACCGCACGCCCGGTTCTCGGCGAGACATAGCTCAGATCGTTGGCCCGCTCTCCCGTCACCGCGCAGGCCCGCAGATCGAGGCCGAAGCCGGTCTCCTCCAGAAGCGCCATCTCCCAGTGCAGATAGGCCAGCGGCCAGATCTCCGGCCGGTCGAGCAGGTCGAGCAGGATCAGGCTCTTGCGGTAGAGCGCGGGATGCGCCTCGCGCTCGGGCAGGGAAAAGAGCAGCAGCGCGCAGACCGCGTTGAGCCCGGCAAGCGCCAGCCGGTCCGCCATCGTCCAGGCACGCGACCGGACGGGCTCCACCCGGAAGCTGCCCAGATGATCCTCGAGCCGCGCGCGCCATTCAAGGGCGAGCTGCGCGCCCGGTTGCAGCACCGGGGCCATGCGCCGCGACGCGCCGCCCCGGACGAGCCCCGCATGCCGCCCGCGCGTCTCGGTGAAGACATCGAGAATGGCCGCGCCCTCGCCGTGCCGCCGGACGCCCAGAAGCAGGCCCTCGTCGCGCCACTCCATCGCTCAGCCCGCCATGCCCGGCGCGTCGAGCATGTGCCGCCCGGCGCGGTCCTCCACCTCGATCACCCACAGATCGGGATCGTAGCCGCGCTGCCGGGCAATCGCGGCATCCACCACCGGCTCCTCCCCCTCGGTCAGCGGGAGCCAGCGCCGCTCCCCGCTCATCAGATCGACCGTGCGGTGCCAGACCGCCGCCCGCCCGTCGAGCGTGTTGAGCTTGACCAGANCCGCGCCCGCCGTGTCATCGCCATGAGCCACGACAAATCCCGGGATCCCCGCGAGCCGCAGCCGCGCGAGATAGGCATCGACCCAGAACCGCGCGGTCAGTCTCGGCCCCATCCCCGCCCCTTCATCGTTCCCCAAATACTCCCGCCGGAGGCATCCGCCGGTTCCGTCACGCCTTGCCGTCGCGGAAATCGAGCCCCATCTCCTCATAGCGTTCCGCCTCGTCCATCCAGGTCTCGCGCACCTTGACCTGGAGAAAAAGATGCACGGGCCGCCCGAGAAACCCGGTGATCTCGGCGCGCGCGGCCTGGGAAATGGCCTTGATCGTCTCGCCCCTGTGGCCCAGAACGATCCCCTTGTGCCCGTCGCGCAGCACATAGATGATCTGGTCGATCCGCACCGAGCCGTCCTTGCGCTCCTGCCAGCTCTCGGTCTCCACGGTCAACTGATAGGGCAGTTCCTGATGCAGCCGCAGCGTGAGCTTCTCGCGGGTCATCTCGGCGGCGATCATGCGCAGCGGCAGATCGGCGATCTGGTCCTCGGGGTAGAGCCACGGCCCCTCGGGCAGCGCCCCGGCAAGCCAGCGGCGCAGATCCTCGACGCCATGCCCCTTCTCGGCGGAGATGAGAAAGGTGCGCTCGAAGGGGAACCGTTCGTTCATCTCCTGCGTCAGCGCCAAGAGCCGGGGCGCCTCCACCCGGTCGATCTTGTTGATGGCCAGCACGACGCGCCGCCCCCGCGGCAGCTCCGCCAGCCCCTCGAGGATGCGCCCCGCCCCCTCGGTCAGCCCGCGATGGGCCTCGATGAGCAGCACCACGATATCGGCATCCGCGGCCCCGCCCCAGGCTGCGGCCACCATCGCGCGGTCCAGCCTGCGGCGCGGCTGGAAGAGGCCGGGCGTATCGACAAAGACAAGCTGGCTGTCGCCCTCCATCGCCACGCCCCGGATGCGCGCGCGCGTGGTCTGCACCTTGTGCGTGACAATGCTGACCTTCGCCCCCACCATGCGGTTGAGAAGCGTGGACTTGCCCGCATTGGGCTCTCCGATCAGGGCGATGAAACCCGCGCGTGTGGTCATGTCCGGCCCTCCAGCCTGTCGAGCAGCGCCCGCGCCGCCGCCTGTTCCGCCTGCCGCTTCGATCCGGCCGTGGCCTCGGCGCTCTCGCCGGTGGCAAGCCGCGCCGCGATGGTGAAGACCGGCGCGTGATCGGGGCCGGAACGCGCCAGTTCCACATAATCCGGCGGCATCAGGCCGCGCGCCTGCGCCCATTCCTGAAGCGCGGTCTTGGCGTCGCGGGCATCCGTTTCCACGGCGGCGATGCGCCCGCCCCAGAGGCGCAGAACCACCTCGCGCGCCGCCGCGAAGCCGCCATCGAGATAGACGGCCGCGATCACCGCCTCCATCGCGTCGCCCAGCAGCGCCAGCTTGCGCCGCCCGCCCGAGAGCATCTCCGAGCGCCCCAGCTTGAGCACCGCGCCAAGGTCGATCTCGCGCGCCACGTCTGCGCAGGTCTCCTTGCGCACCAGCGCGTTGAAGCGCGGCGCAAGCTGGCCCTCGGCGGCCGCGCGGTCCTGCGCCAGCAGTGCCTCGGCCATGACCAGGCCAAGCACCCGGTCGCCAAGGAATTCCAGACGCTGGTTGTCGCCCCGCGAGGGCGAGGACATGGAGGAATGGGTCAGCGCCTCGACAAGAAGCGCGGGCCGCCGGAAATCATGCCCGAGCCGGGCCTCGAAGGCGCGCATCTCGGCGGAAAGCCTCACTCCAGCCTCTCGAAGAACCGGTCCCCCCGCCAGGTCCAGAAGGCGAGCATGGATCTGCCGGCCGAGGAAAAGATCACCCGGTTCGCGCGGCCGATCAGGTTCTCGTAAGGCACGAAACCCACGCCCCCCACGGCCTGCGGAAAGCGCGAATCGGTCGAGTTGTCACGGTTGTCGCCCATGAAGAAGTAATGCCCCTCCGGCACGGTAAAGACGCCGGTATTGTCCGCTCTCTGGTTGCCGATGTCGAGGATCGCATGGCTGCGCCCCCCCGGCAGCGTCTCGGTAAAGCGCGGCTTGACGCAATCGGCCCCGAGCCCGACCACGCCATTGGCACAGCGCGGGCGGATCCGCATCGGTCCCTGCGGCGCGAATTCCTCGACGAACTCGCCCGCGGGCTCGATCTTCACGGGTGTGCCGTTGATATGCAGCACCCCGCCGCGCATCTGGATCCTGTCGCCCGGCAGACCGATCAGCCGCTTGATGAAATCGGTGCCGTCGACCGGGTGACGGAACACGATGATGTCGCCGCGCTCGGGTTCCGAGCCGAGGATCCGCGTGTTGTCTGTGCCAAGCCAGCCGCAGATATCCTTGGCGTCGATATTGATCCCGCCCAGCCGGATCGAGGGGCAGGAGGCGTAGGAATAGCCGTAGGCCATCTTGTTGACGAAGAGGAAATCGCCGATGAGCAGCGTGTCCTTCATCGAGCCGGACGGGATCCAGAAGGGCTGAAAGAACAGCGTGCGGAAGAGGCCCGCGATCACCAGCGCCCAGAACACGGTCTTGACGGTCTCCCAGATGGAAGAGCCCTTGCTGGTATCGGTTGTCATGCCTGTTCCCGCCTCTGCCCGGTTGCGCCCGCTTCATGCGGCGCACATGGCGGGGTGTCAAGGCAAGAGGCATGAGGCGTTAGGGCAAGCGCCGGTGCGCCACGGCCTGCGGCCTCCCGGTGACATGGACGAGATGGAGCGGTTTCCCGATGCGCTGCACCGGCCGGGATTGCCGGGTCAGGCCGACGCGGGCACACACGGCCAAAGGGATGCGCCGGGCCTTGAGCGCATATCGAGGTGCAAGGTGCCCCGCGCGGAGTCAAGGCGCGCTCGCGCGCCGCCGCACGAGCGCCCGCCAAAGGCCCTTCCCGCCCCGGCTACCCGGCCCCGCCCTTCGGCCGCGCCTCGATCANCACAAAGGCCTGTGCCCAGGGGTGATCGTCGGTGAGCGTGACATGGATGATCGCCTCGTGCCCCGCGGGCGTCATCGCGGCCAGCCGCTCGGCGGCCCAGCCGGTGACGTGCATGACGGGCTGGCCCGTGGAAAGGTTCGTCACCGCCATGTCCTTCCAGGCGATGCCCATGCGCAGCCCGGTGCCAAGCGCCTTGGAGCACGCCTCCTTGGCTGCCCAGCGTTTTGCATAGGTGCCCGCCACGTCGGCGCGGGCTTCCGCCTTGGCCTGTTCCACCTCGGTGAAGACNCGGTTGCGGAACCGGTCGCCATAGCGGTCGAGCACGCCCGCGATCCGCTCGATATTGGCCAGATCGGTGCCGATGCCAAGGATCATCCCTGCCCTCCCGGTGCGAAGAGCGGAAAGCTGACGCCAAGCGCCCAGGCGAGGATCAGGCCCAGCGCCAGCCCCGCCGAGGCCGCCCCGGCCCGCGCCGCGACCCACCGCCCCATCAGTCCGAAGACGAGGAAGAAGAGCAGGATCACCGGCGCGATCATGGCAAGGAAGAAGAGCCGCTCGGTATCGAGCAGCACCGCCAGCGCGAGCGAGCCGAGAAACGCGCCGCGCGCCGCCAGCCGCTGCCACAACGCCGCGCCCCGTGCGAGCAGCGCGTCCCCCAGCATGAAGGGCAACGCGCCAAGGGTCAGCGCCGCGATGATCAGCAGCCGCTCGGGCGTCGGCCAGAAATTGGCGCCATAGCGATCGAGCGAAAAGCCGAAGACGCCCAGCCCCCAGGCCAGAAACGCCAGCACCGCAACGGGCCTCATCCCCTCCGGCCGCCGCCCGAGCCACCACAGAAGCCCCAGCTGGCAAAGGCCATAAATTGCCAGATGCAGCGCAAGGTAATCCGCCACCAGCACCGGCAAGAGCCGTGTTTCGACCTGCACCGCCAATAGCGGCGCGAGGAGCGCGGGCACGGCCACCACCAGCCCAAACCGCCCCGGTGAAAGCGCCCCCGGCACCGGCGGCACCCGCTCCGGCAAGAGCCGCGACAGCGGCGCGGCCAGCGCCACGATGGCCGCCATCAGCGCCAGAAACCAGGGACCCGTCGCGCGCACCGCCACGTCGCTCGCGCGCCCAAAGGCGGCATCGAGCCAGGCCACCGCCTCGGCCCGGCCCGCGCGGCTATGCAGCACCGCCACATGCTCGGCCCATGGTGCCACGACCGCGCGGCGCACCACGTCGCCCTTGCGCACGGTCTCTCCCTCGCCCGCCTCCGGGTTGACCATGGCCACCGCATCGCGGGCAAAGCCGCGCAGCCCCGGCTCCCACGCGCCGGTGATGAGCAAAAGGGTGTCGGGTGCGGTCGGCGTCACCGCCCTGGAAAAGGCCGAAATCGCCACCACGGGGCCGATGCGCGGATCATCAATCGCGGTGCGGATGATGATATCGGTGGCCATGGAGTGACCCAAGAGCGCGACTTCGCCCTGCCAGCCCTCCGCCGCCAGTGCCGCATCGACCACGCTGCGCACCTGCTCGACCAAAAGGCGCGTCGTGCCGTCGATGCTCTCCACATCGCCCGACATCGGCACCGGGTGCCGCCCGTGTCCGAGAAAGTCGAAGGCCCAGACCCGGTAGCCCGCCCGCGCCAGATCCTGCCCATAGGCCTGCATCATCTGCCGCGACCCGGCAAAGCCGTGCGCGACCACCACTACCGGGCCATCCGCGCCCGGCTGCGCCATGCGCGTCACGGGCGTTTCGCCCACATGGCGCGTGGTGATCTCCAGCCCCGCGCGCTGAGCCTCAAGCTGCCACAGCGCGAGCGCGGCCAGTAGAGCCGCGATCAGGGCGACAAGTCGTAGCCGGGTCATTGGTCCTTGTCGGGCACTAAGAACGCGCCTCGTCCATCAGGCGGCGCATCTCGGCAATCGCCGGTGCCAGCCCGCGAAAGATCGCCTCGCCGATCAGGAAATGCCCGATATTGAGCTCGCGCACCTCGGGAAAGGCCGCGACCGGCTGCACCGTGTCATAGGTCAACCCGTGGCCCGCATGCACCTCGAGCCCGAGCGAATGGGCATAGGCGGACATGTCGCGCAGGGCCGCAAGCTCGCGGTCGCGGGTCTCGAGATCGCCCTCCGCATGGGCGTCGCAATAGGCGCCCGTATGCAATTCGATCACCTCGGCGCCGATCCGGTGCGCGGCCTCGATCTGACGGCGGTCGGCGGCGATGAAGATCGACACCCGGCAGCCCGCCTCGCGCAGGGGCGCGATGTAATGCGCCAGCCGGTTTTCCTCGCGCGCCACCTCCAGCCCGCCCTCGGTGGTGCGCTCCTCGCGCTTTTCCGGCACGATGCAGACGGCGTGCGGCTTGTGACGCAAGGCAATCTGCTGCATCTCCGCCGTGGCCGCCATCTCGAAATTGAGCGGCACGCGCAGCACCTCCATCAGCCCTTCGATATCGGCATCCGAGATGTGGCGGCGATCCTCGCGCAGATGCGCGGTGATCCCGTCGGCACCCGCCTCCTCGGCCAGTTTCGCGGCGCGCAACGGGTCGGGATACGCCCCGCCGCGCGCGTTGCGCACCGTCGCCACATGGTCGATGTTCACGCCAAGACGCAATGTCCGTTCTTCAGGCATGGGCTTGTCCCCCGTTCGCGATTCGCGGATCAACCTAGTCCGCTTCGTGCCCGGCGTCAGCCTCCTGCCCCGGCTTTTCCGATGCCGCGCGCTTCTGCTTCAACGCCTCCCATTTCGCGGCAAGCGCGCCGCGACGGCGCTTCTGATAGGCCGCGATGACCGGCAGGCTGAGATAGTAGCAGGCCAGCCCCGCGATGAGGCCCGGCACGATCCCGCCGACCAGATAGGGCAGGAACACCTCGTGATAGAAGATGCCCAGCCCGTGCCAGTCCGCCTCGTGATCGGAGAAGATCGCCAGAAAGTTGTTCTTCAGATCCCGCCCCGCATCGAGGAACTTGCCCCCCAGCGAGCGGCTGATCTCATCCTCGCCAAGCGCATTGCGGCCAAGGATCGCATAGCCCGTCTGAAGCGACACGACCCCGATCGGCAGGTAAGTCAGCGGATTGCCGAAGAAGGTGCCCAGCAGGGCCGCCGGGATATTGCCGCGCAGGATCCAGGCAAGGATGCCCGCGGTCAGGAAGTGAAAGCCGTAGAACGGCGTGAAAGAGGCGAAGACCCCGGCAAAGATCCCGCGGGCGATCCGCTCGGGCGGATCGGGCAGGCGGTGCAGGCGGTGCTTGACATAGGTGAATGCCCGCCCCCAGCCGCCGCGCGGCCAGACGAACTCGGCCACGATGCGCCACCAGGGCCGCTTGTCTCGTCGCCGGAAGATCACGGCTCAGGCTTCCTCGCGCTTGTCCCCGGATCGGGACGGATCACGGTAACGGTCCACGGCGGCCACGTCGGATTCGGCATCAAGCGCGGACAGGACACCGTGCAGATGTTCGGCATCGCGCAGCTCGACATCGATCAGGAGGCGGTAGAAATCGGGTTTGCGATCCACAAATGTCAGGTCCGAGATATTGGCCTTCTGCTCGCCGATCAAGGTGCAAACGCGCCCCAGAACACCCGCATCGTTGCCGATCGTCAGATCGAGCGTGACATCATAGACCGCCGGATGCCGGCCGGTATGCCAGTGCAGGTCGAGCCAGCGCTCGGGCTGCTGGTCGTAGCGCGACAATGTTTCGCAGTCGATGGCGTGGATCACCACGCCCTGGCCGCGGAAGGTGATGCCGACGATCCGCTCGCCCGGCAAGGGCTGGCAACAGCGCGCGCGATCGAAACCCTGATCGGCGCGCAGCCCGATGACCGCCCGCTCGCGCGTGACCTCGCCGCCCTCGGAGGGTGCCAGATCGGGATAGACCGCGCGCAGCACCTGATGCGCCGTCAGTTCGGCGCTGCCCAGCCGCGCGCGCACCTCGTCGGCATTGCGCAGCCGCAGCGTGCGCGCCGCGGTCTCGAGCGCCTTGTCGGTGGCCTTCTTGCCGACATGCTCGAAGGCCGAGCGCGCCAGCTCGCGCCCCAGCTTGATATAGCGGTCGCGGTCGAGCTCGCGCAGCGCGCGCCGGATCGCCGCGCGCGCCTTGCCGGTGGTGGCGATGTCGAGCCATGTCGCCTGCGGCGTCTGCCCGTCGGCGGTGATCACCTCCACCGATTGCCCGTTCTTGATCCGGGTCCAGAGCGGCACGCGCATCCCGTCCACCTTGGCCCCCACGCAGGCATGGCCGATCCGTGTGTGGATCGCATAGGCAAAGTCGATCGGCGTGGCACCGCGCGGCAGCTTGATCACGTCGCCCTTGGGGGTGAAGCAGAACACCTTGTCGGCATACATCTCGAGCTTGACCGCCTCGAGGAAATCCTCGTGATCCTCCTCGGCGTCGAACTGCTCGTTCATGGCCGAGATCCAGCGCGCCGGATCGACGGCAAAGGGGTTCTCGGAACGCACCCCGTCCCGATAGGACCAATGCGCGGCCACCCCGGTCTCGGCCACGTCATGCATGGCGCGGGTGCGGATCTGCACCTCGACCCGCTTGCCGTCGCGCCCCGAGACGGTGGTGTGGATCGAGCGATAGCCGTTCGATTTCGGCTGGCTGATATAGTCCTTGAACCGCCCCGGCACCGCGCGCCAGCGCTGGTGGATCACGCCCAGGACCGCGTAGCAGTCCGCCTCTGACCGGGTGATGACGCGAAATCCGTAGATATCGGACAGGCGCGAGAAGCCCATCTCCTTTTCCTGCATCTTGCGCCAGATCGAATAGGGTTTCTTGGCGCGGCCGAACACCTCGGCCTCGATCCCCGCCTTCTCGAGCTCCGCGCGCATGTCGCTGGTGATGCGCTCCACCACATCGCCGGTTTCTCTTTGCAGCGTGATGAAGCGGCGGATGATCGAGGCGCGCGCCTCCGGATTGAGCACGCGGAACGCCAGATCCTCGAGCTCCTCGCGCATCCACTGCATCCCCATGCGGCCCGCGAGCGGCGCATAGATATCCATGGTCTCGCGCGCCTTCTGCGCCTGTTTCTCGGGGCGCATCGCCTTGATCGTGCGCATGTTGTGCAGCCGGTCGGCAAGCTTGACGAGGATCACCCGCAGATCGCGCGACATGGCCATGAAGAGCTTGCGGAAATTCTCGGCCTGCCGGGTCTCGGAATTGGAGAGTTGCAGATTGGTGAGCTTGGTCACGCCATCGACGAGCTCGGCGATCTCGGTGCCGAAGCGCTCCTCCACCATGGCGTAGGACGCCTTGGTATCCTCCACCGTGTCATGCAGAAGCGCGGTGACGATGGTCGCATCGTCGAGCCGCTGCTCGGTCAGGATCGCGGCCACCGCCACGGGATGGGTGAAATACGGCTCGCCGGAATGGCGTGTCTGGCCCTCGTGCATGGCGCGGCCGAATTCGTAGGCCGCACGGATGAGCGCCTCGTCCGTTTTCGGGTTGTAGTGGCGGACCAGGGNGATGAGGTCGTCAACGGCGATCATCTGATGTGGCGCCTCACGCCCTTCCGGCCGCGTCCGCGCTCAGCCCTCGCGCTGGGCTTCCACGAGCGCACGCAGCAGCTTTTCCTCGGACATGTCGTCCGCCTCGGGGCGGTCCGGCTCGGCCCCCATCAGCAGCGCCATGGAGTCGTCCTCGGGCTCGTCCACCTCGATCTGGGTCTGATGGCTCTCGATCAGGCGCTCGCGCAGGTCGTCGGCGGACTGCGTCTCTTCCGCGATCTCGCGCAGGGCGACGACCGGGTTCTTGTCATTGTCCCGGTCCACCGTGATCGGTGCGCCGGCGGAAATCTCGCGGGCGCGATGCGCCGCCAGCAACACCAGCTCAAAGCGGTTCGGCACCTTGTCAACGCAGTCTTCTGTGGTTACGCGGGCCATGCGACCTCCGGGCAGTTTACGGGCTGTGGGAATACGGGGTTTGTCATCGGAAGCCTGTCATTTAGGGCCTTGGCGGGGGATTTACAAGCGCGGAATCGGCAGCCGCGTCACCTCGGCGCGGGCCGCCGCAGGCAGATCCGCCAGCATCTCGCGCACCGTCTGCCCGGTTACCGGATGATGCCAGTCAGGCGCGATCTCCGCCAGCGGGACAAGGACAAAGGCGCGCTCGGCAAGCCGCGGATGCGGCAGGATCAGCCGCTCGGGCGCGCGCGTTCGCTGCTCGGCGGCATCCATCGCGCGCCAGCGNGCATGGGTGGCCGCATCGGGCAGCACCCGCGCGCCCATGGCCAGAAGATCGAGATCGAGCGTCCGCGGCCCCCAGCGCGCATCGCGCCGGCGACCAAAGGCCGCCTCGGTTTCGTGAAGCGTCGCCAGCACGTCCTCCGGTGTCGCATCCATCCGCACGGCGGCGGCGGCATTGATGAACCCGGGCCCCGATCCGGGCGGATAGGCGGGCGTGGCGTAGAACGCGCTCACCGCCGCCAGGACCGCGCCCCGCGCCTCGAGATGCCGCAGCGCGGCGCGAATCGTGTGCGCCGGAGAGCCCGCGCGCGACGGCTGGTTTCCACCGAGCGCGATCAAGCAGACTTGATCAAAACGCATCCGACCCTATCCTTTTGTGACAGAGGAATGACTTGCACGGCCATTTCCGCCGCCTTACTTCTTGCTCCCGACCTTGCCGCGCCACCACTCACACCACACGCGCATCAGGGCAGGGACGACCGATTTGAAAGGATATTAGGATGTTCTACAAGGATGACCGTCTGGCCTTGTTCATCGACGGCTCTAACCTCTATGCTGCGGGCAAGGCGCTCGGCTTCGATATCGACTACAAGCTGCTGCGCAACGAGTTCATGCGTCGCGGCAAGCTTCTGCGCGCGTTCTACTACACCGCGCTCCTGGAGAATGACGAATATTCGCCGATCCGTCCGCTCGTGGACTGGCTGCACTACAACGGCTACACGATGGTGACCAAACCCGCCAAGGAATATATCGACAGCCAGGGCCGCCGGAAGGTCAAGGGCAACATGGATATCGAACTGACCGTCGATGCCATGGAGCTTGCGCCGCGCGTGGATCACATCGTGCTGTTCTCCGGCGATGGAGATTTCAAGCCGCTGATCGAGAGTCTGCAGCGACAGGGCGTGCGCGTTTCGGTGGTCTCGACCATCCGCAGCCAGCCGCCGATGATCTCGGACGAGCTGCGCCGCCAGGCCGACAATTTCATCGAGCTTGACGATCTCAAGGAGGTCATCGGCCGCCCGCCGCGCGAACCGCGCGACCATGCCGAGCGCGAGGCCGCCTACGCCGCCGCGCAGGAATAGCCCCGTCGCGCCCGGCATGGCCGATACGGCGGTCCTCGCCCAGCTTGCCGGGCTCTTCGCCGCCGCCTTCGGGGCGGCCACCATCCTGCCGTTCCAGTCCGAGGTGGTCTTTGTCGCGCTACAGGTCGCGGGCAGCGTCTCGCTGCCCGCGCTGTTGATCGTGGCGTCGGTCGGCAACACGCTCGGCTCGGTGCTCAATTACGTCATGGGCCGCGGGATCGAGCATTTCCGGCACCGCCGCTGGTTCCCCGTGACCGAGGCGCAGCTTGACCGCGCGCAGGGCTGGTATGCCCGCTGGGGGGTCTGGACGCTGCTGCTGAGCTGGGCCCCGCTCGGCGACGGGTTCACCGTGGTGGCGGGGATCATGCGCACGCCGGTCTGGCTCTTCGTCACGCTGGTTGCCATCGCCAAGACCGGGCGCTATCTGGCGCTGGCCTGGATCACCGCCCAGGCGGCATGATCAGCTGCCCGCGTCGCGGTTGATCCGGTCGTGGATCTCGATCACCCGGGGCGGCCAGGTGGACTTGATATAGGCCAGAACGGCGCGCATCTCGCGTTCGCTGAGCTTGCCCGCATAGCCCGGCATCCGGCTGCGATAGCCCTGCCCGACAACGGCCGCCGTCCCGCGCCGCACGATATCGAGAAGCTGTGCGTCGGGATGGTGCCAGGTGTGACCCGTGACGTCATGCGGCGGCGCGGGCAGATAGCCCCCGGCATCGCGGCGCTTCCAGTCCGGCTGACCTTCAAGGCGCGCCCCGTGACAGGCGGCGCATTCCGCCGCATAGACGCGCTTGCCGATCGCAACCGCCACCGGATCCTGCCAGGGCAGGACCGGCTCCCCGGCCAGCGCCGCCCCGCCGCAGAGCATCATCGCCGCAATCGCCATGGTGCGCATTCTTGCCTCCGTTCGCTTCGCGCACCCTGCGGCCTTCCCCCGCCGGAAGGTCAAGCCCGGAGAACGGCCCGCCGCACCACCCTTTACGCGACCGGCGCGCTGGCTTACCTCTCCGGTGATCAGGAGACCGCCATGACCAAGCCCTCCCTCACTCTCTATCTCGCCGCGCCGCGCGGCTTCTGCGCCGGTGTGGACCGCGCCATCAAGATCGTGGAAATGGCCCTCTCGAAATGGGGCGCGCCGGTCTATGTGCGCCACGAGATCGTTCATAACAGGTTCGTGGTCGATGACCTGCGGGCCAAGGGCGCGGTCTTCGTCGAGGAACTGGACGACTGCCCCGATGATCGCCCCGTGATCTTCTCCGCCCATGGCGTGCCGAAATCCGTGCCCGCCGAGGCGGCGCGGCGGCAGATGCTCTATGTCGATGCCACCTGCCCGCTGGTCAGCAAGGTGCATATAGAGGCAGAGCGCCACCATGAGAACGGCCTCCAGATCGTGATGATCGGCCATGCGGGCCACCCCGAGACGGCTGGAACCATGGGGCAGTTGCCGCCCGGCGAGGTGCTGCTGGTGGAGACGCCCGAGGATGTGGCCCAAATCGAGGTGCGCGACCCCGCGCGCCTGGCCTATGTCACCCAGACCACGCTTTCGGTCGATGACACGGCCGAGGTGGTGGCGGCCCTTCAGGCGCGCTTTCCCGCCATCACCGGGCCGCACAAGGAAGACATCTGCTACGCCACGACCAACCGGCAGGCGGCGGTCAAGGCCATGGCCCGGAGAGCCGAGGCGATGCTGGTCGTGGGCGCGCCCAACTCGTCCAATTCCCGCCGCCTGGTGGAGGTGGGGGCGCGCGCGGGCTGCGCCTATGCCCAGCTTGTCCAGCGCGCTGACGATATCGACTGGCGCGCGCTTCAGGGCATCGCCTCCATCGGCATCACCGCAGGCGCCTCGGCGCCCGAGGTGCTGGTCAACGAGGTCATCGACGCCTTCCGCGCCCGCTATGACGTGACGGTAGAGGTGATCGAGACGGCGCGGGAGAACGTCGAATTCAAGGTGCCGAGGGTGCTGCGCGTGCCGGACATTCCGGACGCATGAGCGCCGGACCTGCGCGCGCGTCTCAGCCCGCAGTGCCCGAATCGACCAATGCCCGCAGGATCGCCTTGGCGCTCTCGCTGTCCCAATGGGCATCCCCGGTCATGCGCGCGATCTCGCGGCCCTCGGGGTCGAGGATCACCGTGACCGGCAGGCCGAAGACGCCCATCTCGCGGGCAAGCGCGCTTTTCGGATCGCGGTGCAGCGGCAGGTTGGTCACGCCGATCTCGTCGAAGAACGCCCTCATCGCCGGGGGCGGGTTTCGGCCCGTGGCGATGGTCACGACCTGAAACGCCTCGCCGCCCATCTCGGACTGGAGATTGGAGAGCGTCGGCATCTCCGCCCGGCAGGGCGCGCACCAGGTGGCCCAGAGGTTGAGCACGACATGCCGGCCCCGGTAATCGGCGAGCGCGCCCGGCGTGCCGTCGCCGCGCTCGAAGCCGGTCTGCGGCGCGGGCTGCGGTTCGGCGTGGAACACCAGTTTCTTCATGTCGCCCTCGCGCAGCGCCTCGAGCGCGGCGATATCGGCGGTTGCGGCATTTGCACCGAGCGCAAGGCCCATATAAAGGACGAAGCTGAGAAGACGTTTCATTTTCCCTCCATAGGGCCGCAGCAGATGACTGACACGACCTCGAACCAGATGTGGGGCGGCCGCTTTGCCGCCGGGCCGGATGCGATCATGGAGGCAATTAATGCCTCCATCGGTTTCGACAAGCGGCTCGCGGCGCAGGATATCGCCGGGTCGCGTGCCCATGCCGCCATGCTCGCGGCCACGGGCATCCTCAGTGATAGAGATGCCGAGGCGATCCGCAAAGGGCTTCTCACGATCTTGTCAGAGATCGAGGCGGGCGGGTTCCGGTTCTCCACCGCGCTCGAGGATATCCACATGAACGTGGAGGCGCGGCTGCACGAACTGATCGGCGCGCCCGCCGGGCGGCTGCATACCGCGCGCTCGCGCAACGACCAGGTGGCGACCGATTTCCGGCTCTGGGTGCGCGATCAGCTTGACGCCGCGGAGGGCGCGCTCATCGCGCT
The DNA here is from genome assembly GCA_002720475.1 of Roseovarius sp. Taxonomy (GTDB): domain Bacteria; phylum Pseudomonadota; class Alphaproteobacteria; order Rhodobacterales; family Rhodobacteraceae; genus Roseovarius. The sequence goes on along the minus strand of PBIL01000004.1, from coordinate 59,299 downwards.
GATGCGCGCATTGCTGGCGCAGGCCGAAACGGGCGCGGACTGGGTGATGCCCGGCTTCACCCATCTGCAGGTGGCGCAGCCGGTGACATGGGGCCATCACATGATGGCCTATGTGGAAATGTTCGGGCGCGACCTGGGCCGGGTGCGCGACGCGCGCGCGCGGATGAACGAATGCCCCCTCGGCGCGGCGGCGCTGGCCGGAACAAGCTTTCCCATCGACCGGGAGATGACGGCGCGCGAGCTTGGCTTCGACAGACCTTGCGCCAATTCCCTCGATGCGGTGAGCGACCGGGATTTCGCGCTGGAATTCCTGGGAGCGGCCAGCATCTGCGCGATGCATCTGAGCCGGTTCGCCGAGGAGCTGGTGATCTGGTCCTCGGCGCAGTTCCGGTTCGTGGCGCTCTCGGACCGGTTCTCGACCGGCTCCTCGATCATGCCGCAGAAGAAGAACCCCGACGCCGCCGAGCTGATCCGCGCCAAGNTNGGNCGCATCCTCGGGGCGAACGTGGCGCTGATGACGGTGATGAAGGGGCTGCCGCTGGCCTATTCCAAGGACATGCAGGAGGACAAGGAACAGGTCTTTGACGCTGCCGACAACCTGATGCTGGCGCTTGCCGCGATGGAGGGGATGGTGCGCGACATGGTGGCGCAGCGCGAGACCCTCGAAGCCGCCGCCGGGGCGGGCTTTTCCACCGCGACGGATCTGGCGGACTGGCTGGTGCGGGTGGCGGGCATGCCGTTCCGCGAGGCGCATCATGTGACGGGCAGACTGGTGGCGAAGGCCGAGGCAAAGGGCTGTGACCTGCCGGACCTGAGCCTTGAGGAGATGCAGGCGGTGCATGGCGGAATCACCGAAGCGGTCTATGATGTGCTGGGCGTGCATAATTCGGTCGCGTCACGCAAGAGCCATGGCGGCACAGCGCCCGAACAGGTGCGCGCGCAGGTGGCGCGCTGGAAGGAGCGTCTGGGATGAGGATGGTTTTGGCCCTGGCGGCGTTCGCCCTTGCGGGCTGCGGCGTGGAGGGTGATCCGGTGCGGCCCAGTGTCGGCACGGTCGTGACCGCGGGTTCGGGGGGCAATGTCTCGGCCGGGGTCGGCGTGAGGGTGGGCAACGTGACCGCCGGTGCCTCCAACCATGGCGTCAGCGTGGGCGTGGGGGTCGGGCTGTGAGATGGGTCTGGCTTGCGCTCGCGCTCTGGGGGGCGGTGCATCCGATGTCCTGGTTTCTCGCGTGGTTCTCCGGGAACGGCTATGACCTCATGGGCATGGTGGATGCCTGGCACGCGAACGCGGCGACGAGCGGGCTGGTGTGGGATCTCACGATCGCCGCCGTGGCGCTCACCGTCTGGGTGGTCGCCGAAAGCGTGGCCGAACGCCGCTGGCTCGGGCTTCTGGCCATTCCGGCGACCTTCGGCATCGGGGTGAGCTGCGGCCTGCCGCTCTATCTCTTCCTGCGGACGGTGCGCGGGCGGTGAGCGCGGATCGAGTATTTCTGGAACGATGAAGCGGGGCGGCGCGCCGAATGGATCATTTTCTCTACCGTGACGGCATATTGCATGCCGAGGACGTGCCCCTGCCCGAGATTGCCGCCGAGCTGGGCACGCCCTTCTACTGCTATTCCACGGCGACGCTGACGCGGCACTACCGGCTCTTCGACGAGGCGCTCGCCGGGATGGATCACCTGGTATGCTACGCCGTCAAGGCGGCAAGCAACCTGGCGATCCTGCGCACGCTCGGCGCGCTCGGCGCGGGCATGGACGTGGTCTCGGGCGGGGAATANGCGCGNGCGCTCGCGGCGGGCGTGCCGGGCGAGCGGATCGTGTTCTCGGGCGTGGGCAAGACGCGGCAGGAGATGCGGCAGGCGCTTGCGGGCGGCATCCGGCAGTTCAACGTCGAGAGCGAGCCNGAGATGCGCGCGCTGAGCGAGGNGGCGGNNNGCCTCGGNNNGGTNGCNCCGNTCACNNTNCGGGTNAANCCGGANGTGGATGCNAAGACCCATGCCAAGATCGCCACCGGCAAGAGCGAGAACAAGTTCGGCATCCCGATNNCGNGGGCGCGCGAGGTCTATGCCGAGGCCGCCCGCCTGCCGGGGCTGGAGGTGGTGGGGATCGACGTGCATATCGGCAGCCAGCTGACCGATCTGGCCCCCTTCCGCGCCGCCTACGGGAAGGTGGCCGAACTGACGCAGGTTCTGCGCGCCGATGGCCATGACATCCGCCGTCTCGATCTGGGCGGCGGCCTTGGCATCCCCTATACCCGCTCGAACGAGGCACCGCCCCTGCCCACCGAATACGGCGCGATGATCCGAGAGGTGCTGGGGCATCTGGGTTGCGAGATCGAGATCGAGCCGGGCCGCCTCATCGCCGGCAATGCGGGCGTGCTCGTCAGCACGGTGATCTACGTGAAAGAGGGCGAGGGGCGCGATTTCCTCATCCTCGACGCGGCGATGAACGACCTCATTCGCCCGGCCATGTATGACGCCCATCACGATATCGTGCCGGTGATCGAGCCCGCGCCAGGCATCGAGCCGCACCCCTTCGACGTGGTGGGCCCGGTCTGCGAGACCGGCGATACCTTCGCGCGCGCGCGCGCCCTGCCGCCGCTTGCGGCGGGCGATCTGGTGGCCTTCCGCAGCGCCGGGGCCTATGGCGCGGTGATGGCGAGCGAATACAACACCCGCCCCCTCATCCCCGAAGTGCTGGTCAACGGGCGTGACTTTGCCGTGATCCGCGCGCGCCCGAGCTTTGACGAAATGCTGAATCGGGATACCATTCCGGAATGGCTCTGACGTGAGGCGCGTCGCGGGGCCGAAAGGAGCGTATGCGCAATGACCCGGCCAAGCGAACTTCCCGTTCCCACGCAGGCGCGTCTGCGCCGCGTTCTGTGGCTGACATGGGCGGGGATGATCGCCGAGCGCGTGACGCGGGCCTTCTGGCCGGTCTGGAGCGTGCTGGCGGCAGGCGCGGCGGCGCTGCTTCTGGGGCTGCACGAGATGGTGCCGCCCGAGGCGGAGCAGGGCGCGGCGGCGGTTCTGGCGCTGGCCGTGCTCGGCCTTGCCATTCGCGGCGCGCGCCTCTTCCGCTGGCCCGCCCGCGCCGAGGCGCTGGCGCGGGTGGACGCGCTCTTGCCGGGCCGGCCGCTGGCCGCGCTCGGGGACAGGCAGGCGGTCGGCGCGGATGACGCGGCCTCGGCGGCGCTCTGGCGGGCGCATCTGGCGCGCATGGCTGACCGCGCGGCAACGGCGCGCGCCGTTCCCCCCGATCTGCAACTCGCGCGACGCGACCCTTTCGGGCTGCGCTATGTCGCGCTTCTGACGCTGGTCGTGGGGCTGGTCTTCGGCTCGGTCTGGCGCGCGGGCACGGTGGCGACGCTCGGTCCGGGCACAGGGGTGGTGCTGGCGCAGGGTCCGGCCTGGGAAGGCTGGATCGAGCCGCCCGCCCATACCGGCCTGCCGAGCCTCTACCTTGCCGATCAGGACGGGGTGATCCGCGCGCCCGAGGGCAGCCGCGTCACCCTGCGCTTTTACGGCGAGGCGGGGGCGCTGCGGCTGGAGGAAACGGTCTCGGGACAGCCGCTCGCGGCCCCGGACGCGCCGGACCAGTCCCTGACCGTCGCACGGAGCGGCGAGATTCGCATTCTCGGGCCCGGCGGGCGTGCCTGGCAGGTCGAGTCGGTGGCCGACACCCCGCCGGAGGTGCACGTCCTCGCGGGGGACGGCGAAACCACCTTCGACGGGCAGATGAGCCAGCCCTTCGTGGCGCGCGACGATTACGGCGTGACCGGGGGCGAGGCGGTCTTCGCGCTCGACATGGACCGGATCGAGCGCCGCCACGGACTCGCGGCCGAGCCCGAGCCGCGCGCGCCGATCACGCTCGACCTGCCCTTGCCGGCAGCCGGGGACCGCAGCGACTTCACCGAGACTCTGATCGAGAACCTTTCGGATCACCCCTGGGCGCATCTGCCGGTGACGCTTCGGATGCGGGTGACGGATGCGGCGGGACAGGAGGGGCTGTCCGAGCCGGTGGAGATGGACCTGCCCGCGCGGCGCTTCTTCAACCCGATGGCCGCTGCGGTGATCGAGCAGCGGCGCGATCTTCTGTGGACGCGCGGCAATGCGACCCGCGTGGCGCAGGTGCTGCGGGCGATCTCCTACAAGCCGCGCGAGGGGCTTTTCCGCTCGGCAAAGACCTATCTGCGCCTTCGGGTGATCCTGCGCCAGCTGGAAACCCGAACCGCGACCGGGCTTGACGATGCCGGGCGCGACGAGATCGCGCAGGCGCTCTGGGATCTGGCCCTGCTGCTGGAGGATGGCGATATCGCCGATGCGCTGGAACGGATGCGCGCCGCGCAGGAGCGGCTGAGCGAGGCGATGAAGAACGGGGCCACCCCCGAGGAGATCGCGCGCCTCATGCAGGAACTGCGCGACGCGACCCAGGATTACCTGCGTCAGAAGATGGCCGAGGCGCAGCGCGAGGACGAGGAAGGCGGCAGCCAGCGAAGCGCCGAGAACATGATGCGGATGAACAGCCAGGACCTTCAGGACATGATGGACCGCATCCAGGAGCTGATGGAGCAGGGCCGGTTCGCCGAGGCGCAACAGGCGCTGGAGGAATTCCAGCGCATGATGGAGAACATGCAGGTCACGCAGGGCCAGGGCCAGTCCGCGGGTCAGCAGGCGATGGAGGGTCTGGCCGAGACGCTGCGGGAGCAGCAGGGCCTGTCGGACCAGGCGTTCCGCGACCTTCAGGAACAGTTCAACCCCGACGCCCAGCGTGGCCAGTCACAGCAGAACGAGGGCCGCTCGGGCGGCGACGGGCGCGGCGAAAGTCATGACGGCCAGCAGGGCCAGGGCGGCGGCGAGGGCGGCGCGCGCCCCGGCGGCCAGGAGCAGGCCGAGGGCGAGGGCGGCGAAGCCGGATCGCTCGCCGACCGGCAGGAAGCGCTGCGCCAGGAGCTGGAGCGCCAGCGCGGCGGGCTGCCGCAATTGGGCGGCGAGGCGGGCNAGGCCGCCCGCGACGCGCTCGAAAGGGCCGAACGCGCCATGGAGGGCGCGGCCGAGGCGCTGCGCGATGACGACCTTGCAGGCGCGCTCGGCGAGCAGGCCGACGCCATGGAGGCGCTGCGCGAAGGGATGCGCAACATGGGCGAGGCGATGGCGCAGGACGCCAATCCCGGCGGCCCCGGATCCGAGAGCGGCCAGCCCGGCATGGCGCAGGCCGATCCGCTGGGCCGCGAGACCGGACAGGGCCGCAACGCGGGCACGCAGGAAAACCTGCTTCAGGGCGAGGATGTCTATCGACGGGCGCGCGATCTGCTGGAGGAGATCCGGCGCCGCGCGGGCGAGGGCGCACGCCCGGATGCGGAGATCGACTATCTCAGGCGCCTGCTGGAACGGTTCTGAGCCGCGGCGTTCCGCCCTCGGCTCAGCCCTGGCCCAGAAATCCCGCGACCGTCTGCGACAGGAGCGCGCGGAGCGCATCCACCGCCGCAACATATTGCCCGAGCGGGCCTTGAAGATCGGGGGCGAGAGCGACGATCTGCGGGGCCATGACATAGATGATCAGCGCCACGACGACGGTGATCACCGCAAGGCGAAACCCCGCGCGAAAGCCGCTCCGGCGGGGTGAGGGCAGCGCCTCCTCCGGCAGGATCGGGGGCGGCATGCCGTTGTCCTCGCTGGACGAGAGGGAGGAATTGATCTCGTCGATATCGGGAAAGAGATTGCGCCGCGACGGCGGGTCGATGTCCTCTTGCGCGCCCGCTGCGGGGGCGCGCTGCGCAGGCTCGGCATCCCCGGAGGCGGCTGCGTCGCGCCCCTTGTCGCCGCGCAGCCGCTCCATCCGTGCCCGGGCCTGCCGGCCGCGCTCGTCGGGGGCGTCCAGGCCGAGATCGGGCTGCGTCTCGATCTGCCCGGCCGCCTCGGCGGCGCGTGCCGCGCGCTCGCGCTCGGCCTCCTCGCGCAGGATATCGGCGACCTCCGGATCGATGCGGCGCTGCGAGACCGGCGCGGGCTCGGGTTCCGGCTCAGGCTCGGGCTCGGGCGCCGGGGGAACGGGGTCCGCCTCCGGCTCCGGTTCGGGCGGGGCGTGATCGGGATGATGCTGAAACCAGGTATTGCCGCAATTGGAGCATTGCACATCGCGGCCCGAGGTCGGGATCACTGCATCGGGCACCTCGTATTGCGCCCCGCAATTCGGACATGTCAGCCTCATTTCATCACCTGCCGCCTCTTGCCTGCGACCGTCACCTGGGCCGGGAACATTGGCGGGAGCATAAGCACTTATCCGCTCACGGAAAAGGCCAAAGCGAATCAGCCGCGCAGCGATTGCACATGTGTGACCTCTGGGGCATGTAGGGACGAAGCGGGCGCAAGGGGCTGAGCGGTGATCGAACTGGAGCAGGTGGCCTATTCCTACGGCGGGGGCGAGTTGCTGGGCGAGGTGTCGCTCGCGCTCGGCCCGGGCTCGTTCCATTTCCTCACCGGCCCCTCGGGCGCGGGCAAGACGACCCTGCTCAAGCTCTGCTACGGCGCGCTGGTGCCCAGTGCGGGGACCGTGCGGCTCTTCGGCAAGGAGCGCCGAGAGATGACGCGCGACGACGTGGCCCTGGCGCGGCGGCGCATCGGCGTGGTGCATCAGGACTGCCAGTTTCTCGACCATCTGAGCGTGGCCGACAACATCGCCCTGCCGCTTTCGGTCTCCGGGCGCGACCTGCTGGCGGAAGAGCCGAACCTGCGCGAACTGATCGGCTGGGTCGGCCTCAAGGAGCGCGCGCAGGCCCGTCCGCCGGAACTCTCGGGCGGCGAGCGGCAGCGCGCGGCGCTGGCGCGCGCGGTGATCATGTCGCCCGACGTGGTGCTGGCGGACGAGCCCACCGGCAATGTGGACTGGGAGATGTCGCAGCGCCTGTTGCGGCTGCTGATCGAGCTCAACCGCATGGGCAAGACGATCCTGATCGCCACCCATGACCTTGCGCTGATCCGCGCGGCCAAGGCGCATGTGCAGGCGCGGGTGCTGCGGATCGCCGCGCGGCGGCTGCATCTCGCGGGGGCGGATCTGTGAGGCTGGAGGTGGCAGGCTGGCTCACGGGCGACGCGCAGGCCGATCGCGTGGTGCCGCCCAGCGGCTTCACCGCCTGGCTCACGCTCTTCACCGCCGGGGCGATGGCCTTTCTCGCGGTCTTCGCGCTGGCCCTGTCGCTGGCGACGGGGCGGCTCGCGGATCGCTGGGACAGCGCGCTTGCGCGCACGGCGACGGTGCGCATCTCGGCCCCCGAAGGGCAGATGGCGGCCCAGACCGCCGCCGCGCTGCGGGTGCTCGAGACCACGACCGGCGTAGCAAGCGCGCGCGCCCTCTCGGATGCCGAACAGGCGGCGCTGCTCGAACCGTGGTTCGGCCCGGACCTGCCGGTGGAGCACCTGCCCATCCCCCGGCTGATCGAGGTGGTCGAGACCGAGGCGGGCTTCGACGCGCGGGGGCTGCGCCTCCGGCTTGCCGCCGAGGTGCCCGGCGCGGTGCTCGACGATCACACGCGATGGCGCGAACCGCTGGTGCGCGCGGCGGACCGGCTGCGGCTTCTGGGGATGGTGGCGCTCGGCCTCATCGCGGCGGCGACGGCGGCGATGATCACCCTGGCCGCGCAGGCCGCCCTTGCCGCCAATGCGCAGGTCATCGGCGTGTTGCGGCTGGTGGGCGCGCAGGACGGCTATATCGCGCGCGCCTTCATCCGCCGCTTCGCGCTGCGCGGGCTGGCCGGCGCAGCGATCGGCACGGCGCTCGGCTGTCTGGCTCTCCTTGCCCTGCCTGCGGCGCAGGCGGAGGGCGGGTTTCTCACCGGGCTCGGCTTTCAGGGCTGGCACTGGCTCTGGCCGCTGGCCATTCCGCCGCTGGCCGGGGCGGTGGCGCTTCTTGCCACCCGCGCCGCCGCGCGCCGCAGGCTGGAGGACATGCCATGAGATATGCCGTGCAATGGCTGCGCTCGCTNGTCTTCGTNGTGCAGATGTATCTTGCCATGGGCNTGCTGGGGATCGTGTTCCTGCCCTGGGCGCTGCTCAGCCGGCGCGGCGCGCGCATCGCCTGCAAGACCTATTGCCGCTGGGTGCGCTGGAGCGCGGCCTGGATGATCGGGCTGCGAACGGAGCTGCGCGGCACCCCGCCCACCGGCGAGGTGCTTATCGCCGCCAAGCACCAGAGCTTTCTCGACATCATCCTGATCTTCGGCAGCGTGCCCGCGGGCAAGTTCATCATGAAACGCGAATTGATGTGGGCACCGGTGATCGGGCAATACGCGCTGCGCATCGGCTGCGTGCCCGTGGACCGCGGCAAGCGCAGCGCCGCGATCCGTCAGATGGTGCAGGACGTGGCCCGCGGGCGGCAGGAGCCGGGTCAGCTCATCATCTACGCGCAGGGCACGCGCGTGGCCCCGGGCGTGGTGCGGCCCTACAAGGTGGGCGCGGGCGTGCTCTACGTGGAGCTGGGCCAGACCTGCGTGCCCGCCGCGACCAATGTGGGCGTGTTCTGGCCGCGCACGGGCATCTATCGCAAGCCAGGGCTTGCCGTGGTGGAATTCCTCCCCGAGATCGCGCCGGGCCTCGACAAGGAAACCTTCATGACCCGGCTCGAGGCGGAGGTGGAAGGCGCCTCGAACCGGCTCATGCGCGAGGCGGGTTTCCCGATCTGAGCGCGGCGATTGTGGCACAAGACGGCCCGGCCCGCCCGATATTATCCCGATTTCGTCAAATCCCGGCCCCAAACCGGGAGCATCGTCGCCCTTAGCGAAACAATGCCCCGAAGGGCACACGAGCAGAAGGACGAGGCAGATGAAACAGCGGTGGCTCAAATCCGTGGTGAAACACAGCGAGGAGACCCTCGCCCCGCTGCCCTGGCACCGCGCCGCCCGGCAGGCCCGGAAGCGGGCGCAGCTTTTCGACCTGCTGCGCAGCCTCGAGAGCGCCTGATCCCCTGTCCCCGTCACCCCCGCGCAGGCGGGGCTCTCCCCGTTGCAGGAGACCCTCGGGACACGCCCGAGGGTGACGACGCGGCACTTGGGAACGCAAGCCCAAGGGCAATCCGGCAACACCGAAGGCCGTTTCAATCTTTCCTTGACCCGCGCCCGGCGCTAGAGACGGGGTTCAAGGAGAGACCCGCCATGACACAGATCGCGCCGCAGCCCGGTATCCTCGATATCGCCCCTTACGAGGGCGGCACGTCGCATCTGGACGGCGTGGCCAATGTGGTCAAGCTCAGCTCGAACGAGAACCCCTTCGGCCCCTCCGAGGCCGCGCGCGAGGCGTTCCGCCGCGCCGCCTTCGAGCTGCACCGCTATCCCTCCACCGATCACGCCGCGCTGCGCGCGGCCATTGCCGAGATCCATGGGCTGGACCCCGCGCGCATCGTCTGCGGCGTGGGCAGCGACGAGATCATCGCCTTTCTGTGTCAGTGCTATGCCGGTCCCGGCGACGAGGTGCTCCATACCGAGCATGGCTTTGCCATGTATCGCATCAGCGCGCTGGCCAATGGCGCGACGCCGGTCTCGGTCCCCGAGCGCGAGCGCGTGACCGATGTGGACGCGATCCTTGCCGCCTGCACGGCGCGCACCCGGCTGGTTTTCGTCGCCAATCCCAACANCCCCACCGGCACGATGGTGGGCGAGGCCGAATTGCGCCGCCTGGCCGAGGGCCTGCCCGAGCAGGCGCTTCTCGTGATCGACGGGGCCTATGCCGAATATGTCGAGGGCTATGACGGCGGCGCGGCGCTGGTCGAGAGCCGCGACAACGTGGTGATGACGCGCACCTTCTCCAAACTCTACGGGCTGGGGGGGCTGCGCGTCGGCTGGGGCTATGGCCCGGCCCATGTCGTCGATGTGCTGGGCCGCGTGCGCGGGCCGTTCAACCTGTCCACCGCCGCGCTCGTCACCGCCGAGGCGGCGATCCGCGATACCGCCTGGGCCGAAAGATGCCGCGAGGAGAACACCCGCCTGCGCGCCTGGCTGGCCGAGGCGCTGGCCGAGCATGGCGTGCCCTCCGACACCTCGACCGCGAATTTCATCCTTGCCCGGTTCGGCAGCCGCGAGGAGGCCGAGGCCTGCGACGCCTACCTCAGATCCGAGGGCCTGATCGTGCGCCGCGTGGCGGGCTACAACCTGCCCAACTGCCTGCGCATCACCGTCGGCGACGAGCCCGCCTGCCGCCGCGTGGCCCATGCCATCGGCCAGTTCAAGGCGGGCGCGCGATGAGCGTGATCTACCAGCGGGTGGCGCTGATCGGCCTGGGGCTCATCGCCTCCTCCATGGCTCATGCCATGCGCCGCGCGGGCGTGGCGGGCGAGATCACCGGCCATGCCCGCAGCCCCGAGACCCGCGCCATCGCCCGCGAGATCGGCCTGTGCGATCGCGTCTGCGACACCGCCGCCGAGGCTGCGGCGGGGGCCGATCTGGTGGTGCTCTGCGTTCCCGTCGGGGCCATGGGCAGCGTCGCCGCCGAGATCGCCCCCGCGCTCAAACCCGGGGCCACCGTCAGCGATGTGGGCTCGGTCAAGAAGGCGGTGATCGCGGCGGTGGCCCCGCACCTGCCCGACGCCGTGCATTTCGTCCCCGCCCATCCCATCGCCGGGACCGAGCATTCCGGCCCGCGCTCNGGCTTTGCCGAGCTTTTCGACAACCGCTGGTGCCTGATCGTGCCGCAGCCGGACGGCGACCGCGCCGCGGTGGAACGCCTGGCGCGGTTCTGGCAGGCCCTCGGCAGCCATACAGACGAGATGGAGGCCGAGCACCACGACCTGGTGCTTGCCGTGACCTCTCATGCGCCGCATCTCATCGNCTATACGATGGTGGGCGTGGCCGACGACCTGCGCCGCGTCACCGACAGCGAGGTGATCAAGTATTCCGCCGCCGGGTTCCGCGATTTCACCCGCATCGCCGCCTCCGACCCGGTGATGTGGCGCGACGTGTTCCTCAACAACAAGGAGGCGACGCTCGAGATCCTCGGCCGCTTCACCGAGGAGCTCTTCGCGCTGCAACGCGCCATCCGCACCGGCGACGGCGATCACCTGCACGCCTATTTCACCCGCACCCGCGCCATCCGGCGCGGCATCATCGAGGCCGGTCAGGACGTGGACGCGCCCGATTTCGGCCGGGTGAAGAAGGCATGAGGCGCGCGGCCCTCGGCCTTGCGCTGACCCTCGCGGCCACGGCCTGCGGGCGCGGCGACAATGACGTGAGCCGCGCGGGCGCGCTGTGCGGTGTGCCGGGGCTCAGCGGCACGGTCTCGGGCCTCGTTCCGGGTCCGGTCGCGGGCTGCGGGGTGGAGCGCGCGGTGCGGCTCGAGGCGGTGCACGGCGTGCGGCTGAGCCAGCCCGCCACGCTCGATTGCCCGACGGCGCGCAGCCTCGGCCATTGGGTGAGCGAGAGCGCAAAGCCCGAGGTGGGCCGGACGGGCGGCGGGCTCTCGGGCCTGCGGGTGGCCGCGCATTACGTCTGCCGGACCCGCAACCACCGGCCCGGCGCGCGCCTTTCCGAACATGGCAAGGGCCGCGCCATCGACATCGCCGCGCTGCAACTGCGCGACGGCTCGGAAATCTCGGTGCTCGAGGATTGGGGACAGGGACCGAAAGGGCGCGTGCTGCGCCGGGTGCACCGCGATGCCTGCGGCCCCTTCGGCACGGTGCTCGGCCCCGAATCGGACCGCTTCCACCGCGATCATTTCCATTTCGACACAGCGCGCCATCGCGGCGGCCCCTATTGCCGCTGAGCGGGGGGGNGCCGGCGCGTTCACTTCCCTGTTTCACGGCTTGTAATTCCGTCCTGACGGCTTAGGCTTGGACTCGGGAAAACGGAGGTCCGCCATGCCCAAGCTCATCCGCCTCTACATCACGCAGGTCGCCATCGGTTTCGCCCTGGCGGGGGTGTTCGTGGGAATGCTTCTGTGGTTCGACATCGCGAACCTCTGGCATCTCGTCACCCATTCGGACAAGGGCGTTCTGGCGGTGGTCGTGCTCTGGTTCGCCAACGGCATCGTCTTTGCCGGGGTGCAATTCGCCATCGCGGTCATGCGGATGAAGGATGACGACGATGACGAGCCGCGCGGCGGCCGCCGTCAGCCGGTCGTGCGGCGCGACTATGCCACCATTCCCGTGCGCGCCACCGCTGCGAAACGAGACGTCTGGGCCGGACGCTAGGCCACCAGGCCCGCGCTCTTCCTCCGGCACGGGGGGACGTGACGGGCCCGCTGCAGCCGTTCGGTGTTCTCATTCCCGAGGACCTGTATATACAGGTGGGCACCGGGTAACCGGACCAGGATCCGGACAGAGCCAGTTCCCTCGGAATTGCTTAAGGCCACCGGAATGCAACCGTTGTCGAGAAGAGCAGCACCCGTCACCGCCCAGACCTAGGCGCTTGACGGCAGTTCGGCAAGGGGGTTGCGCGCGTTCCCGTTTCGTTCATAATTGCGCCATGACCCAGCTTGCCCGCCCCCTTCTGCCCGGTCAGCGCCTTGCGCGCGGGGTCTGCCGCCACCTGGCAAGCCTCGATTTTGCCCCGCTGGAAGAGTTCGTGCCGGAACGCGGCCGCCGCGTCGATGTCATGGCGCTCGGGCCGAAGGGCGAGATCTGGGTGGTGGAATGCAAGTCCAGCCGCGCCGATTACCTGAGCGATGGCAAGTGGCAGGGCTATCTCGACTGGTGCGACCGGTATTTCTGGGCGGTGGATGCGGCCTTTCCAGCGGAGCTTCTGCCGGAGGACACCGGCCTCATCCTCGCCGATGCCTACGATGCCGAGATCCTGCGCATGGCCCCGGAGACGCGGCTTTCGCCTGCGCGGCGTGCGGCACTCATCCGCCGCTTTGCCCGTGACGCCGCGCGGCGCGTGCAGCGCCAGGGCGATCCCGGCCTATGAGCCCCGGCGCCGCGCAACGGCGGCGGCGGCCCGGATTTCCTCGGCGATCTCCTCGGCCTCCTCCGGGTCGAAATCCATGGGGATCTCAAGCCCCTGCGCCTCGATGAAGAGGCGAACCATGCCCTGATCCGTCGGCCCGATCTGGAGATTGGCCTCGATGTCGCGCTCGCTGTTGATGCCCATGGACCCCTCCTGAAACTGCGCGTTCTGCTACGCGCTTCGCCCTTGATTGGCAAGCCTCGCCGCGCTCTGATGGCGTTCATGCAGGACCCCGCGATCCGCCCCTTCCATCCCGACGATGCCCCCTGGCTGGTGGAGCGTCACGGCACGCTCTATGCCCGGGAGAACGGCTTCGACGAAAGCTTCGCGCCGCTGGTGGCGGAAATCCTTGCCGCCTTCATCGCCGATCACGACCCGAGGACCGAGGCAGGCTGGATCGCCCATGACGGGGCGCGGCGGCTCGGCTCGATCTTCTGTGTGCGCGAGAGCGCCGAGCTGGCGCGGCTGAGGCTCTTTCTGCTGGTCCCGGAGGCGCGCGGGCGCGGGCTCGGGCACCGCCTTTTGCGCCAGTGCATGGGCTTTGCCCGCGCGTGCGGTTATCGCCGCATGACCCTCTCCACGCATGAAAGCCACCGCGCCGCCTGCGCGCTCTATGCACGGGCGGGATGGCGGATTGTCGCCTCGCGCCCGGTGCGCAATTACGGCTGCGATCTGGTCGAGCAAAGCTGGGAGATCGCCCTGGATTAGGCTTGCAATCGAGCCTTTGCGGGGCTAAATCGCCCCGAGTGCCGCCTTAGCTCAGTTGGTTAGAGCGCTGGATTGTGGATCCAGAGGTCCCCTGTTCAAGCCAGGGAGGCGGTACCATTCCTCCCCTACTCGACCGGCACCGTAACCGGCAGCGCGGCCGGGACCTCGGCCCGAGGGCGATCGAAACCGGCCGATACGATCACCCCCGCAATCAGCAGCAATAGCCCGAGCGCCAGAAGCAGCGGAACCCGGGCAAGCCAGCGTTGCCAGCCCCGCGACAGCCCGCGCGCCATGCGCCACAGCACCAGCGCGAGGATGGACGCCGCGCCCTGGAACTGAAGAAACACGCCCAGCCGGTTCACCCCCCGCACGAAGCCGTCCCCGGTGGGTTCCGTCAGATGGGCGACGATGAAGGACGCGCCGTAGAGCCCTGCCCAGAGCACGACCAGAAAGAGAAGCCAATGGCGGTCTGTCACGCCGACACGACCGCGCGTCAGAAATTCAGGCGCATACTCGCCCCGAACCAGACAGACCAGTCTCCGTCAATGCCGATCTCCGGGTCGAGCGCGGTGCCGTCGCCGGTGGAATCGGACCGGACGTAATCAATCAGCGCAAAACCACCGTAGTTCGCGGCAAGCGTGAAGCCGCCCGAGAGGTTGCCCTTGCTCCGGTTCAGGCCGACGGCAAGCTCGACGGTCTCCATCCCGTCGCTGTCGCTGAAGCGGTTGGACTGGTTGATGTTGAGCGCCCCGCTCAGGCCGTTGGCCCACACCCGGTCATATGCCTCGACATCGTGAAAGGCGTAGCCGACGGTCGCGCGCAGGAATCCCGAGGTGGTCACGCCGTTGCCGTTGACATAGTGGCGTTCCTGCTGGAGCCCTGCATAGACCCCGACCGTCCTGATGTCGAAGGAGGTCTCGTAGCGCACGTCCGACATCGAATTCGCGCCGAAGGCCGGCGTGTCGGTCATGAACCAGGTCCGCTCGTCCTGATCAGCAAGGTCGAAATTCAGACCGACGATCACGCTGTTGACGCGCAGGACCTCGTCTTGCAGAAGAGCGATCGCGCGAGAGGACCGGGCGAGATCGGGCGGGATCCGGACGCCAAACGGATGCACGATCTCCAGCCCGCCGCCGAAGGACGCCCGGTCGATGCTGAAATTTCCGTCCAGGATATCGGTCGGCGCGTTGATGAACACGCCCGGCATCTCACCCACGCCTGTGATCCCGAGGCCAAAGGGCAGCATCACGTCGCGAAAGGAATCGTCGGCCCCAAGGTCGCTGTAATTGAAGCTGGCGCCCAGTCTGGTGGGAAACAGGCGTCCGGTGTCGATACAGTAATTGAACCGCGCGTTCGTGTAGAGCCCCTTGAGGCTGTAATCGAACCCGACGGCCGGATTGACCAGGTTGCCGCCGCCATCCTCGGTCGCCAGCGCCGATCTCTGGGAATCGCCGGTGAACCCGAGATAGCCCGCCTTCAGGGCGACACCATCGAAGCGAAAGGCGCTGCCGATCCGAAATTCGCCGCCCTCATCCCTCCGGGCGCAGCCGCCGGCGGTGAAGCCGGCAGGGCGGGGGACGTTCGAAAAGCTGCCATCCTCGCTGTCGATCAGGATGGATCCGAAATCCCCCCGCAAGAACATGAATGACTCGTCGATCTCATCGCCGGTCCCGGAATCTTCGAGAGCGACATCCACCGAGAATGTCAGTCCGTTATCTGTGGTCAGTTCTCGTGACTCGAGGATCTTGCGGATGTCCCGGATCGGTCGCCGTTCGATCTCGTCAGTCGCGATCGTCGTGACCGCATAGTTCGCGATCACCGGATCGGCGTGAACCGGCACCGCAAGCGCATGTAGCGCGAGCAGCGCCAGCGGTCCTTGCTTAAGGTCTTTCATTGAGCCTCCCCTTCAGTGCAATGAACCTATAAACCAACTTAACATAAGGTTAAGCTGACGCCTGAGTCCGAAGGCGCGGGGGCATGGGGGATGTCACGATATGTTGTGATACCGCAACATATCGCACTATTGTTCAATAAGCTCGATCTGCCGCAGCGCCCCGCTCTTGCGGTCATAGATCAGGATGCGCCCGTCCTGCGTCACCACGGCGAGCCAGTCGGCCCCCCGCGTGAAGGCCGTGGCGCGCGCGCCCTCGGGCAGCACGAGCTGCTCGGGCAGCGCCAGATCGTCGCCCCCCCAGAACCGGGTGACAAGCAGCGTCACGATCACTAGAAGGCCGAGGATCATCGTGGCGGTCAGCACCGTGACCAGCCGCGCGAGGAATTTCAGCGTTGCCGGTGTCACCGGCGGGGGGCTCTCGGAGATGGGGTCTGACTTCGGCTCGGACATGGGGCAGGACCTGCTCGGCTTTCGCATCGGGGCCGATCCGCCCCCCCGCCTTGATAGGGCGCTGGCGCGCGATGCGCCAGAGGCGGCGGCGCTCTCGCGCACGCGGCTGGCCCGGCTGATCGAAGAGGGCGCGGTATGCGTGAACGGCGCGGTGGTCCGGGATGCCAGGGCGCGGGTGGCCGAGGGCGACCGCGTTGACATCGCGCTGCCCCCGGCCCGCGAGAGCCACATGGAGGCGCAGGCCATCGCGCTGGACGTGGTTTTCGAGGATGACGCCCTCATCGTGATCGACAAGCCCGCGGGCATGGTCGTCCATCCCGCGCCGGGCAGCCCCGAGGGCACGCTTGTCAACGCGCTCCTGCATCACTGCGGCGAGCGCCTCTCGGGCGTGGGCGGCGCGCGGCGCCCCGGCATCGTCCACCGCATCGACAAGGATACGAGCGGTCTTCTGGTGGTGGCCAAGACCGACGCCGCCCATCAGGGCCTTGCCGCGCAATTCGCCGCGCATTCGGTCGAACGCGCCTATCTGGCCGTGGTTCACGGCGTGCCCGATGCGGGCGATCCGCGCCTGCGCCGGCTTGCCGGTGTCACCTTCGAGCCGGGGGGCGTGCTGCGTATCGCCACGGAACTGGCGCGCCACCGCACCGACCGGCAGCGCCAGGCGGTCGTGGCGGGGGGCGGGCGGCGGGCCGTGACCCGCGCCCGCGTGATCGAGAGCTTCGGCGGGGCCGTGGCGCTTGTGGAATGTCGCCTGGAAACCGGGCGCACCCATCAGATCCGCGTGCACATGGCCCATGCGGGCCATGGGCTGATCGGCGATCCGGTCTATGGCGGACACCGCCGCCTGCCCGCCCGCGCCCTGCCCCCGGGCGCGGCCGAGGCGGCGGCGGCCTTTCCCCGGCAGGCGCTCCATGCGCGCAGCCTCGGCTTCATCCATCCGACAAGCGGCGAAAGGCTGCGCTTCGACGCCGCCTTGCCCCAGGACATGCGCGCGCTGCTCGCCGCGCTGCGCGGCTTCGATGACAAACCCTCAGAAAACGGTGAGTTCTAGAAACATCCGCCGATTCCGACGGAAATGCCGTCGCGATGCGTTAAGATACCTGACATAGGCTCTCTTGCATCCGCAAGGGAACCCCGCAGATCAGAGGCAAGAACCAGGAGGACACACAGCATGGGCAATTTCGCTAATCTGCCTGCGCCGACACCGGAGGGCGGCCTCAACCGTTACATGCAGGAGATTCGCAAGTTTCCGCTTCTGGAACCGGAAGAGGAATACATGCTCGCCAAGCGTTGGGTGGAAACGCAGGACACGGAGGCCGCGCACCGGCTGGTGACAAGCCACCTGCGGCTCGCCGCCAAGATCGCCATGGGCTATCGCGGCTATGGCCTGCCCATCGCCGAGGTCATCTCCGAGGCCAATGTCGGCCTCATGCAGGCGGTCAAGCGCTTCGATCCGGAAAAGGGCTTTCGCCTTGCCACCTACGCAATGTGGTGGATCCGCGCCTCGATCCAGGAATACATCCTGCGCTCCTGGAGCCTGGTCAAGCTCGGCACCACCTCGGCGCAGAAGAAGCTCTTCTTCAACCTGCGCAAGGCCAAGGCGCGGCTCGGCGCGCTGGAGGAGGGCGACCTGCGCCCCGAGGCGGTCAAGAAGATCGCCCATGATCTCGGCGTGTCCGAGGAGGACGTGATCAGCATGAACCGCCGCATGTCCGGCGGCGATGCCTCGCTCAACGCCACGGTCGGAACCGAGGGCGAGGGCTCGATGCAATGGCAGGACTGGCTCGAGGACGAGGATGCCGACCAGGCCGGCGATTACGAGGCGCGCGACGAGCTGGAGGCGCGGCGCGAACTGCTTGCCAAGGCGATGGACGTGCTCAACGATCGTGAGCGCGACATCCTCACGCAGCGTCGTCTCAGCGACGAGACGGTGACGCTCGAGGATCTCAGCGCCCAGTATGACGTGAGCCGCGAACGCATCCGCCAGATCGAGGTGCGCGCCTTCGAGAAGCTGCAAAAGCGGATGCGCGCGCTGGCGCAGGAAAGGGGCATGTTGCCTGCATCCTGACCCTTGGCACCGTCCGGCCGCTCGGCTATCAGGGTGCCACGGTGGCCGGGAGGGGCGATGACGCTTGGTCTGCGAATTCTGGCATTGTGCCTGCTGACGGTCGCGGCGGCCTGCGCGCCCCGACCCGTGGCCATGCGAGCGCCACCCGATCCGGCGGCAACGATCGTTCCGGTCTTCGGCATTTCCGGCCGCAGGCTCGATACCGGCAAGCCGACCTTCGGCACCGACCGCCCCAGGCAGGTGCAGCATTTCCGTGTCGATGTCTCTCTGCCCCCGACCCATCGGCCCGGCCAGATCGAATGGCCCGACGGCCCGCCCGACGCGGCAACCGATTTCGTGGTGACGGCCGCAGGCACCTATCCCGACGCGCACGCGCTCGTGGCGGACATGCGCCGCACCGTTCCGGGACGCGAGTCGCTGCTCTACGTGCATGGCTATAACAACACGCTCTCGGAAGCGACCTTCCGGATGGCGCAGATCCTTCACGATTTCGAGGTGAAGATGCCCGGCCTGGTCTTTGCCTGGCCCTCGGCGGGCGATCCGCGCGGCTATCTCTACGACCGTGACAGCGTGCTTTTCGCGCGCGACGATCTTGAGGCCAGCCTGCGCGCGCTTGCCGCCCGGCCCGGCGAGCGGGTCTTTCTTCTGGCCCATTCCATGGGCGCGCACCTGACCATGGAGACCCTGCGCCAGATCGCGCTCAAGGGGGATCGGGCGCTGCTGAACCGGATCAGCGGCGTGGCGCTGATCTCGCCCGATATAGACCCCGATCTCTTCGGGCGGCAGGCGGCGGCCATAGGCACCTTGCCGCAGCCCTTCGTGATCTTCATCAGCCGCGTGGACCGCGCGCTCACCCTCTCGGGCCTCGTCACCGGGCGCAAGCCGCGCCTCGGCGCGATCGCCGGTGCCGAAGAGGTCCGGCGCCCGGACGTGCAGGTGATCGATCTGACCGATCTCGCCGACGGCACGGCGCTCAACCATTTCATCGCCGTCACCTCGCCCGAGGCCATCGAACTTCTGACCAACTCCATGGCCCGCTCCGAACGCGCCGGGCGCAGCCTTCTGCGCACGCTGGCCGATCAGCTTCCCGGCGGCCCCCCGGTGCCGCGCTGAGCGCGTCTCAGCCGAACTTGCCGGCGATGAACCGGCGCGCCTCGTCGCTCCGCGCGGCGGTAAAGACCTGTTCGGTCGGCCCGATCTCGAGCAGCCGGCCGAGGTGGAAATAGGCCACCCGGTCCGCCAGCCGCCGCGCCTCCATCATCGAATGGGTGACGACGACGATGCTGTGATCCGGCTTGAGCGACAGCATCAGATCCTCGATCGCCGCCGTGGCGATCGGGTCGATGGAACCCGTCGGTTCGTCCATGAGCAGCACCTCCGGTTTCGTCGAGAGCGCCCGCGCGATGCACAGCCGCTGCTGCTGACCGCCGCTCAGCTCGGTGCCTTCCATCGTATGCAGCTTGTCCTTCACCTCGTCCCAGAGATGGGCACGGCGCAGGCAGTCCTCCACATGCGCCTCAAGCTCGGCGCGGTCGCGGGTGATGCCGTGGATCTGCGCGCCATAGGCCACGTTGCGCCAGATCGTCATGGGAAAGGGGTTCGGCTTCTGCGCGACCCAGCCGAAGCGGCGGCGATGCAGCGGCGGATCGACATCTTCCCCATGGATATCCTGCCCGTGCATGGTGATCCGCCCGCTCATGCGCAGGTCGCGCGTGCCGTCATGCATCCGGTTGAGGCATTTGAGCGTGGTGGTCTTGCCGCATCCCGACGGGCCGATGAAGGCGAGGATCTCGCTCTCGTGAAGATCGAAATTCACGTCGATCAGCGCCTGCTTCTCGCCATACCAGAGGTTGAGGTCGCGGATCTCCATCACCGGCGGGCGGTTGGAGCGGGCGCGCGGCAATGTCTCGGCGGTGTTATCGGCGTCGAACATGGGCAGTCTCCCTTGGCGTTGAGCGTGCCAGAAAGGTGCCTGAACCGCGAGAGCGCGAACTTGATCCAAGTCCAGCCGGGACTGGATTTCATCAAAAATTCATCCGGGCGTTACACTCGGCCCCGCTTGCCTCGCCCGCCGCCGCCCGGCAGAGTGGCGGCAGGCAAGAGGAGGGGCGCGATGAGGCTCAGGGACAGGACGGCAATCGTCACCGGCGCGGGGTCGGGCTTTGGCGAGGGGATCGCGCGGCGGTTCCTTGAGGAAGGGGCGCGCGTGCTGGTGGTCGATATCAACGCCGAGGCCGCCGAGGCGGTGGCCGCAGCCCATGGCGGCATCGCCCATGTCTGCGATGTCTCCGATGGCGCGCAGGTGGCCGCCATGGCCGCCCGCGCCGCCGACACCCTTGGAGAGATCGACATCCTGGTGAACAATGCCGGGATCACCCATCTGCCCGCGCCCCTCGAGGAGGTGAGCGAAGAGGAGTTCGACCGCGTTTTCGCCGTCAACTGCAAGTCGGTCTATCTCACGGCGCGCGCGCTCGTCCCGATGATGAAGGCGCGCGGACGCGGCGCGATCCTCAACATCGCCTCCACCGCCGGGGTCTCGCCGCGCCCGCGGCTCAACTGGTACAACGCCTCCAAGGGCTGGATGATCACCGCCACCCGCGCGATGGCGGTGGAACTGGCCCCTCTGGGCATCCGCGTCAACGCGCTCAATCCGGTGGCGGGCGACACGCCGCTCCTGCCGCGCTTCCTGGGCGAGGACACGCCCGAGATGCGCGCCCGCTTCCTTGCCACCATACCGATGGGCCGCTTTTCCACGCCCGAGGATCTCGCCAATGCCGCGCTCTATCTCTGCTCGGACGAAGCCAGCCTCGTGACCGGCGTCTGCATGGAAATCGACGGCGGGCGCTGCATCTGAATGCGCGTCTCGGCCAATCTCGGCTTTCTCCTCGCCGATCGGCCGCTGCCCGCCGCGATCCGCGCCGCCGCGCGCGCATCGGCCATGTTCAGATCGCGGAGGCCCGGACCGCGGCACGCTCGATTACGCGCGGCTTCTGCCCGCGACGGGATGGGCGGGACATGTCGGGTCGACGGAGGCAAGCCTCGGCTGGCTCGCGCCCTTCCGTGCCCTCACATCGCCGCCTTGAAAAGCGCGGTAAGGGTCTCCTCGGTCAGTTCCACCGGGTTGCCGCCGCAGGACGGATCGACGATGGCCCCTTTCACGAGGTCGGGGATCGCCGCCTCGGTCACGCCGAGCGCGGCCAGACCGCGCGGAATGCCAAGGCTGTCGTTGAATTCCTGCACGAAGGCGCGGAACCCGTCGAACCCGCCCGAAATGCCCAGATAACCCGCCGCCCGGTCGAACCGCTCTCGGATCGCGCCCGCGTTGAAATCGAGCACGGCGGGCATGCAGACGGCATTCGTCGTGCCATGATGGGTGTTGAACCGGGCCCCCACCGGATGGCTCATGGCATGGATTGCGCCCAGCCCCTTCTGGAAGGCCGTCGCCCCCATCGCCGCCGCGCTCATCATCTGCGCGCGTGCCTCGATATCGCTGCCGTCCTCATAGGCGCGCGGCAGGTATTCGATCACCAGCCGCATCCCCTCGAGCGCGATCCCCTGGCTCATCGGGTGGTAATGCGGGCTGCTGAAGGCCTCGACGCAATGGGCAAAGGCATCGAGCCCGGTGCCCGCGGTGATCGCGCGCGGCATCCCCACGGTCAGTTCCGGGTCGCAGATCACCACGGCGGGCAGCATCTTCGGGTGAAAGATGATCTTCTTCGCATGGGTCTCGGAATTGGTCAGCACCCCCGCGCGCCCCACCTCCGATCCGGTCCCGGCGGTGGTGGGCACCGCGACGATGGGGGCAATGGCCGCCGCATCGGCGCGCGTCCACCAGTCGCCCACATCCTCGAAATCCCAGACGGGGCGCGTCTGCCCGGCCATGAAGGCCACGCATTTGCCGAGATCGAGCCCCGAGCCGCCGCCAAAGGCGATCACCCCGTCATGCCCGCCCGCGCGATAGGCCGCAACGCCCGCCGCGAGGTTCACCTCGTTGGGGTTGGGATCGACCTCGGAGAAAAGCCCCGGCGCCAACCCCGCATCGCGCAGCAGATCGAGCGCGCGCGCGGTGATCGGCAGCGCCGCGAGGCCGCGGTCGGTAACGAGCAGGGGCCGGGTAATCCCCGCCTGACGGCAGGCGGCGGGCAGTTCCGCGATGCGGCCAGCCCCGAACCTGATCGCGGTCGGATAGGACCAGTTGGCGGTAAGCGTCATTTTGTGACCTTCTTGAGATGGTAGGATTTGGGACGGGTGAGATTGTGATAGCCGATGACCGAGAGCGCGCCACCGCGCCCGGTCTGCTTGCAGCCGGTCCAGCACAGGCCCGGATCGAGGTAATCGGCGCGGTTCATGAAGACGGTACCGGTCTCGATGGCATCCCCCACCCGCACCGCGCGCTCCATGTCGGAGGTCCAGAGCGAGGCGGTGAGACCGAAGGGGCTGTCATTCATCAGCCCGATCGCCTCGGCATCGCCGCTCACCGGCATGATCCCCACCACCGGGCCGAAGCTTTCCTCGCGCATCACGCGCATCTCGTGGCTCACATCGGTGAGGATCTGCGGGCTGAGGTAACAGCCGCCATCGTCTTCGGCGAAGGTCTCGATATGGGCCGTGGCCCCCATCTCCAGCGCCTCGGCGATCTGCGCGCGCACCTCCTGCGCAAAGCGCAGATTGGCCATCGGCCCGAGCGTCGTCTCGGGATCGAGCGGGTTGCCGAGGCGATAGCCCCTGACCAGCGCCGCGGCCTTCTCCACGAAAGGCTCGTAAAGGCTCTCGTGGACATAGATGCGTTCGATCCCGCAGCAGCATTGCCCGGAATTGAACATCGCCCCGTCGATGAGCACCTCCACCGCCGCGTCAAGATCGGCATCCTCCATCACATAGCCCGGATCCTTGCCGCCAAGCTCCAGCCCAAGCCCGGTGAAGGTGCCCGCCGCAGCGCGCTCCATCGCCTGCCCGCCGGCCACCGAGCCGGTGAAGTTGACGAAATCGAACGCGCCTCCGGAAATCAGCGCCGAGGTGGTCTCATGGCTGAGAAAGACGTTGCGAAAGACCGCCTCGGGCACGCCCGCCGCGTGAAAGGCGCGCGCCATGCGCTCGCCCGCCAGAAGCGTCTGCGTCGCGTGCTTGAGCACCACGACATTGCCGGCGATGAGCGCGGGCGCCACCGTGTTGATCGCGGTCATGTAGGGATAGTTCCAGGGTGCCACCACGAAGACCACACCATGCGGCACCCGCCGGATATAGCGGCGAAAACTTGCGTCTTCGCCCGCCACGATATCGGCAAGCGCCTCTGCCGCGATGGCGGCCATGTGGCTCGCACGCTCGTCGGTGCCGCGAAACTCGCCGCCATAACGCACGGGCCGCCCCATCATGCGGGCCAGTTCCGGCACGATCTCGTCGTTCATCGCGCCAAGCGCGGCCACCCCGGCCGAGACCAGCGCCACGCGCTCGGCCAGGGGCCGCGCCGCCCAGGCCGCCTGCGCGGCGCGGGTCTCGTCCACCGCGGCGCGCGCCGCGTCGAGCGCCATCGCCTGCCGCGTGGCGAAAACCGATCCGTCGATCGGGGAAATGCAGGTCAGTGTCGTCATGATCGCATCCTTGACCGCGGGTCTGCCGCCCGCTACTTCATCTTGCCGAAAATACTCTGATCCGCGCCGCTTTCGCCCTCACGCCCGCTCGAAGCCGCGCGCGATCTCGTAATCGGTCACGGCGCGGTCGAAATCCTCCTGTTCCACTTCCGCCGCGCGGGTATAGTGGTCCACCACCGCATCGCCGAAGGCCGCGCGCAGCATGGCGGAGGTGCGGAACGCCTCGGTCGCGCGGGCCAGCGTGTGCGGCACGTCGGCCACATCCGTCATGCCATAGACATCGCCGCGCACCGGATCGGAAAGCTCGAGCCCCTCCTCGATCCCGGCAAGCCCGGCGGCAAGCTGCCCGGCGCAGGCCAGATAGGGGTTCATGTCCGAGCCGGGGATGCGGCACTCGATGCGCACGCCCTTGGTGTCCTCGCCCACGAGGCGGAAGCCTGCGGTGCGGTTGTCGATGGACCAGGCCGCCTTGGTCGGTGCGAAGGTGCCCGGCACGAAACGCTTGTAGCTGTTGATATAGGGGGCCATCAGCAGCATGCAGTCGGGCGCGTATTTCAGCAGCCCCGCCACGTAGTGACGCATGGTCTGCGACATGCCGTGCGGCGCGCCCGCCTCGTGAAAGACGTTCTCGCCATCGCGGAACAGCGACTGGTGGATATGCGCGGCACTGCCGACACGGCGCGCGTTCCATTTCGGCAGGAAGGTCGCGGCGTGGCCTTTCTGCGCCGCGATCTCCTTGACCGCGTGCTTGGCCAGCGTGTGCCGGTCGCAGGCCGTCACCGCGTCGCCGTAGCGGATGTTGAGCTCTTCCTGCCCGATCTCGGCCTCGCCCTTCGTGTTCTCCACCGGGATGCCCATGGCGACAAGAGCATTGCGCACCGGGCGCAGCACTTGCTCGTCGCGGGTTGAGAACTGGATCGAGTAATCCTGGTTGTATTTCACCAGCGGGTCGAGCGCGCGAAAGCCGCTCGCGCGGATCTCGTCATAGCTGCGCTCGAAGAGAAAGAATTCCAGCTCGGTCGCCATCATCGGCACAAGGCCCATGGCCGCGGCGCGCGCCACCTGCGCCTTGAGGATCTGCCGCGGGCTGTGGGGCACCGGCGCATGGCTGTGGTGATCGAGAAAATCGCCGAGCACCAGTGCCGTGCCCTCCAGCCAGGGCACCGGGCACAGGGTCGTCAGATCGGGCTTGAGGGTATAATCGCCATAGCCCGCCGCCCAGCTTGTCGCGGCATAGCCGTCGGGCGTGGCCATCTCCAGATCGGTGGCCAGCAGGTAGTTGCAGCAATGCGTCTCCTCGTGCCCGCTCTCGAGGAAATTCGCGGCGTGGAACCGCTTGCCGACAAGACGGCCCTGCATGTCCACGGCGCAGACCAGAACCGTGTCGATCTCGCCGGAAACCACCAGCGATGTCAGCGTGTCGAAGCTCATGGCCATTGCGGCGATCCTTGTGCTTGTCTTCGGTCATGCGCCCGGCCCCGGTCGCGCGGGGCCGGACGGATCTTGCGTCGGACGGCTCAGCCGTTGGTATAGGGCGGGCCGGCCTTGTTGATCACCTCGTTATACTCGCGGAAGATGCCGACGATCTTGGCCTGGATCTCGCCTTCCTCGGCGATCTCGTTCCAGAACTCCTTGGCGGCGTTCTCGACCTCGGCCCATTCCTCGGCGGGCACGGTGCGCAGTTCGAGCTTGTCGCCGCGCGCCCGCAGCCGCGCCTCGCCGCCCCAGTACCACTGGTTGCGATAGGTATGCGCCGCCTCGGTCGCGGCCATGACAAGCTGCTTGAGGTGCTCGGGCAGGTCCGCCCACTGACGCTGGTTGACGAACCACGACCCGATCCAGGCCCCCGAGATGTTGTTGGTCAGGAAATAATCGGTCACGTTGGCCCAGCCCACGGTATAATCCTCGGTGATCCCCGACCAGGCCATGCCGTCAAGCTCTCCGGTCTGCACCGCGACCTCGGCATCCTCGTAGGGGATGTTTACCGGCACCACGCCGAATTTCGCAAGGAACCGCCCGGCGGTCGGGAAGGTATAGAGCTTGAGCCCGTCGAGATCGGCGACCGAGGTGATTTCCTTCTTGGTGTTGAAGTTGCACGGATCCTGCCCTGCGGCGGAAATCCACTGCACGCCCACCTTCTCGTATTCCGAGCGCCAGATATCGGCGAGCCCATACTGGTTGAAGAGCACCGGCACGTCGAGAATGTGCTTGGTGGCGAAGGGGAAATAGCCGCCGAACTGCCGCAGCGGCGTGGGCGAGGCCATCGAATCGTCATCCGAATGCACGGCGTCGATGGTGCCGCGCTGGAGCGCCTGAAACAGCTCTCCGGTGGGCACGATCTGATCGGCATAGAACAGCTCGATCTCCATCTCGCCATTGGCGGCATTGTTGACGTAATCGACCATGGGCTTGGTCACCTGCTCGCCCAGGGCACCGCCGGCATAGGTCTGCATCCGCCAGCGGATCGGGGCCTGCGCCTTGACGATGGCGGGGCTGGCCAGCGTCGCCGCCGCGCCGATCCCGGCACTGGTGAGAAACGTTCTTCTGGTGGTCATGTCGTGATCCTCCTGTTGGTTGCTCGATTTCGGGTTTTGCTCCGTTGGCGGAGTTCTCGGGTTATCTCGTCATCCGTAGACCAGTTGCGGCAGCCACAGCGCGATCTGCGGAAAGGCCATCACCAGCGCCAGCGCCACCACCATCACCAGCACGAAGGGCAGGATCGAGCGGTAGATGTCGCGCAGGGTGATCTCGGGCGGGGCCATGGCCCGCATCAGAAACAGGTTGTAGCCGAAGGGCGGCGTCATGTAGGCGATCTGCGTCGTGATCGTGTAGAGCACACCATACCATATCAGATCGAAGCCGAGAGCGCCCACCAGCGGCACGTAGAGCGGTGCCACGATCACCAGCATGGCCGTGTCGTCGAGAAACGTGCCCATGACGATGAAACTGAGCTGCATCAGGATCAGGATCATCCACGGGCTGAGCCCCATCTTTTCCGTGAACAGGCTGTCGATAGCGTTGACCGCGCCCAGCCCGTCGAACACCGCGCCGAAGGCGAGCGCGGCGAGGATGATCCACATGAACATGCAGGAGATCCCAAGCGTCATGCGCACCGAGGTCTCGAACACGGCCTTGGTCATCCGCCCCTTGAGCACGGCGGCCATGAAGGCCGTCATCGCGCCGATGGCCGAGCTTTCGACCAGCGAGGTCCAGCCGTTGACGAAGGGCACCATCATCGCCGCGAAGATGACGAGCGGCAGCAACCCGGCGCGCAGCAGCCGCAGCTTCTCGCGCAGGGGCATCGTGCGCTCCTCCGGCGGCAGGACCGGGCCGAGATGCGGCTGCGCGCGGCAGCGCAGCCAGATGTAAAGGACGAAAAGCCCCGCCATCATCAGCCCCGGCATCACCCCGGCAAGCCAGAGCTGGCCCACCGGCTGACGCGCGATCATCGCATAGAGCACCAGCACCACGGAGGGCGGCACGAGAATGCCGAGGCTCGACCCCGCCTGGATCACGCCCGTCACCATGATCTTGTCATAGCCGCGCCGCAGCAGTTCCGGCAGCGCGATCGTCGCCCCGATGGCCATGCCCGCCACACTGAGCCCGTTCATCGCCGAGATCAGCACCATCAGCCCGATCGTGCCGATGGCAAGCCCGCCGCGCACCGGCCCCATCCAGACATGGAACATGCGGTAAAGGTCGTCGGCGATGCGGCTCTCGCTCATCACGTAGCCCATGAAGATGAACATCGGCAGCGTCAGCAGCGGATACCATTTCATCAGCTTGATCGCCGAGGCGAAGGCGATGTCGAAGCCGCCGCGCTCCCCCCAGAGCAGCAGCGCCGCGATCACCGCGACAAAGCCGATGGCGCCGAAGACGCGCTGCCCGGTGAACAGCATCACCATCATGGTCACGAACATGAAGAACGCGATCATCTCATATGACACCGGGCACCTCCTCGCCGGACAGGCGCAGGATGTCGCGGCAAAGCTCCGCCAGCGCCTGCAACAGCATCAGGAAAACGCCGAAGACGAGAACCGTCTTGACCGGCCAGATCACCGGCCGCCAGACGGTCGAGCTGCGCTCCAGCACGCCGGTCCTGGCGGCGGCGGCGTCAAAGCCTTCGGTGACGAGCGTGACCAGCAGATCGCGGAAGAAGGCCAGCGGCTCGGTCCCGAAATAGCCCAGCGAATAGGCGGTCGAGCTGATCCCGCCATAGAGCAGCACGCCGAGGTAGAAGAGCAGGAAGAGCACCGTGACCGAATCGACCATGGCACGAGTGCGGAGCGACCAGTTGCCGTAGAAGAGATCCATGCGCACGTTCGATCCCATCTGGATCGAATAGGGTCCGCCCAGAACGTAATAGGCCACCATCACGAATTGCGCGGTCTCCAGCGTCCAGAGCGCCGGGGTGAAGAAGGTCTTGGAGACCGAGGACCACAGCAGCACGCCCATCAGCACGAAGATGAGATACATGGCGATGCGCCCGATGAAGCGGTTCATCCGGTCGATCCGGCGGATATAGCCGCGCATGAGATCACGCATCCTGCGCCTCCCCAAGCCCGAGCGCGGCCAGTGCGGGGCGCAGCAGGGTGAGGATTTCCCGGGCGATCTGGGCCTGCGCCTCCGCATCGCCCAGCAGATCCCGGCGCACCTCCAGCATGACATTGGGCAGGCCGTTGGCAAGCCCGTGCCGGCGCAGCGTGTGGGTCACGCCGTCCTGCGGTCCGTAGGGCGCGTTGCGCGCCACCTGCCGCGCGGGCAGGAACGCGGCCCCGGCCAGCATCAGATCGGCAAGCCGCGTGTCCTCGTCATGCAGGATGCCCAGCTCGACCGGCCGCGGAACGCCGAACCAGGTGGGCGAGAAACTGTGGACCGTGACCAGCGCCGCGCCGTCCCGGCGGGCCGCGACCAGCTCGGCAAGGGCGCGGGAGAACGGCTCGTAAACCGCCTTGATCCGCGCGGCCCGCGCCGCCGCGTCAAGACCGCGATTGCCCGGCACCTCGATGGTCTCGGTCTTCTCCGGCATGGCGTCGGCTGCCTCGGGGGGGCGGTTGCAATCATAGACCAGCCGCGAGATGCGCCCCGCGACCAGCGGCGCGTCGAGCGCCCGCGACAAGAGCCGCGCCAGCGGCAGCGCACCGGGATCCCAGGCCGCATGGCTGAGCCGCCCGGCCGCATCGAGCCCGAGGCCGCCATAGGCGTCGGGGATGTGATTCGAGGCGTGCTCGCACACGAGGATCACCGCGCCGCGCCCCTCCGGGGTCTCTATTTCCACTGGAGTCTCGGTGATTTCGGCCATGCACGCTCCCCACGTTGGAAAAAGCTTTCCACGGGGAATGATTTTCGTCAATATTTTTCCAGAGATCTTTTTTGCGGCCCGGCCATCGGCCCGCGCACTGCCGCGAAATCCATCATCGGAGGGTCGCCCCGTGACCGATCCCGTGCCCCGGACCAAGCCCGCCGCGCCAACCGTGCGCCAGCTCATCCGCCGCCATTACGCGGCCCTCACCCAGTCCGAGCGCCGCTTTGCCAACGCGCTGCTGGAGAACTACCCCGCCGCCGGGCTGGCCACCATCACCGCCGCCGCCGAGGGCGCGGGGGTCTCCGCCCCGGTGGTGGCGCGGCTGGTGCAGAAGCTGGGCTTCAAGGGCTATCCGCAGTTCCATCAGGCGCTTCTGGCCGAGCTTCAGGCCAAGGTCTCGGGCCCTGCCGCGCGCCGCGCGGTCTGGGCGGCCGAGGCCCCCTCCTCGCACCTGCTCAACCGTTTCGCCGCCGCCGTGACCCAGAACCTCGCCCAGACCTTTGCCAATATCGACACCGCACAGTTCGATGCGGCGGCCCGCGCGCTGGCCACCGCGCCGGGGCTCTATGTGGTGGGCGGGCGCATCACCCGCTCGCTCGCCGAATATGCCTTCACCCATTTCCAGGCGATCCGCGAAGGCGTCCGCCATCTCACCGCCGCGCCGGCAAGCTGGCCGCATTACGTGATCGACATGGGCGAAGGCGACGCGCTTCTGATCTTCGACATGCGCCGCTACGAGGAGAACCTCTTGCGCCTGGCCCGCATCGCCGCCGGGCGCGGCGTGCGCGTGTTCCTGATCACCGATCAATGGGCCAGCCCGGTCGCGGGGGTGGCCGAGATCACCTTCAACTGCTGGGGCGAGATCCCCTCGGCCTGGGACAGCAACATCGCCACGCTGTCGCTTGTCGAATCGCTCATCGCCGCCACGCAGGAGGAACGCTGGCCCGACGCGCGCGACCGGTTCGAGAGGCTCGACCGGCTGTTCGAGATGACCCGCCTCTTCCGCGAGACGTGATCACATGTAGCCGCGCACCAGGCTTTCCGCGATCAGCGACCAGCCGTCGGCGATGACGAAGAAGGCGAGCTTGAAGGGCAGCGACACGATGGCCGGGGGCACCATCATCATGCCCATCGACATGAGCACGGCGGCAATCACCAGGTCGATGATCAGGAACGGCAGGAAGATCAGGAACCCCACCTGAAAGGCGCGGGCGATCTCCGAGAGCATGAAGCTCGGCACCAGCACCGAAAGCGGGGCCTCCGGGCCGGGCGACATGCCCGCCGCATCGGGACGCAGCGCCGCCATGGCGGCGAAGGTCTCCGCGTCGAGCCGCGCCGCCATGAAGCCGCGGAAGGGCGCGATGGCCCGCGTCAGCCCCTCGGTCAGGTCGATCTCCTCGGCCACCAGCGGCGCGATGCCCTGCTCCCAGGCGGCAGTGAAGGTCGGCTCCATCACGAACCAGGTGAGAAACAGCGCGAGGCTGACCAAAAGCATGTTGGGCGGCGATTGTTGCAGCCCGATCCCCTGCCGCAGGATCGCCAGCACCGTGACGATGAACGGGAAGGCGGTGATCATGATGGCCAGCCCCGGCGCGAGGCTCAGCACCGTGATCAGCGCGATGAGCTGGATCGTGCGCGCCGAGATCGAGCCGCCCTCGCCGAGCGAGATCGACACATCCTGCGCCGCTGCCGGTCCGGCCCCAAGCCAGAGCGCGGCCCCCAGAATCAGCGCCGCGCCAAGGGCGCGCCGCAGGCTCACCGCAGCCCGTCCCGCAGATCCGCCACCTCGGTCAGGCGCACGGCAAGCTGCCCCTGTGCCGCGCCCTCCGTCTCCTCGAGCTGGCCCCGCGCGATCAGCCGCTCGCCGATGTAGAGTTCCACCGGGTCATCCACGCGACGGTCGAGCGTCAGCACCGCGTCGCGGCCGAGCGCGAGCAGGTCGCGGATCAGCGGGCGGGCGCGGCCCACGCAGACGGTGATCTCGATGGGCACGCCCGAGAAGGGGCTGGCGATGCCGGCGGCGGCCGCTTCGGCGGCGGGGCTGGGCTTGTCGGTCATGCGATGGCCTTTCCTGTCGTCTGTTCGTCGAAAAATCCGGTCACGGCCTCGGTGATGCCCGCAAGAAGGCCGGGCAGGTCCAGCTCGGCCTCGCTCTCGCCAAAGCGCAGATAGACCTGGCCCGCGGCGAGCGTGTCATCGGCCACCAGCGTCACGTCGGGCCCGTCGCCGCCCCCGGCCAGCTGTTCGAGCTGCGGCAGATCCGCAGGCGCGGCGGCAATCTCGACCGGCTGGCGGCCCTGTGCGCGGGCCTGATCGTGCAGCATCTCCGCAATCCGCGGCACGAGGCTGTCCTGCGCGAGCCGCGGCAGCACCGCGCCCGTCATCTCCATGAGCAGCGGGCGCAGCGCCGCCATCACCGCGCCATGCGCCTCCTCGTAGGTGAAGCTCAGATCGCGCAGGTTCTGCGCCAGATCGGCGGTGATGCGCCGCGCCTCCTCGGATTGCGCTTTCACCGCATCGTCCCAGCCCGCCCGATAGCCCTTCTCGAAGGCCGCGAGCCGCTCTTCCTCGAGCGAGACATCGGTCATGGCCAGCGGCGCGCCCCGGGCCCCGGCACCGAAATCCTCGAGCAGATGGGCGATCGACATCAGACCCGCTCCTCCTCGCCCTCGAGCCAGCTGCGCAGGATCTCGACGGTTTCCTCCTGCCGCTCGCCGATCAGCGCGCGCAGCCGC
The DNA here is from genome assembly GCA_002720475.1 of Roseovarius sp. Taxonomy (GTDB): domain Bacteria; phylum Pseudomonadota; class Alphaproteobacteria; order Rhodobacterales; family Rhodobacteraceae; genus Roseovarius. Next base: position 27,624 of record PBIL01000004.1, on the reverse strand, counting down.
GCCACCGGATCCTCGGCCCGCGCCTCACCGGCCACTTGCTCCCTCCCGGCATGCGCCTCCGAGACCACCGAGAGCCCCGCCTCGTCGATCTCGCCCTCGTCGATCTCGCCGGTGAGGGCGGCGGGCACGGCCGCGGCCGGGGGCGGCGCGAGCGGCACCGGCGCCGCGCGGGCGGGCCGCATCAGCACCGGGCGCAGCACGAAGAGGCCCAGCACCAGCGCCACCAGCGCCAGCACCGCCGCCTGAACCAGCGCCATCGTGTCGAGCGCCAGCCTGTCGAGCAATCCCGGAACGGCCGGTGTGCCCTCGGGCGCCAGCGTCTCGAAGGGCAGCGCGCGCAGCGTCAGCACGTCGCCGCGCGATTCGTCGAACCCGACCGCCGAACCCACCAGGTCGCGCAACGCCGCAAGCTCCTCCTCGGGGCGCGGCGCGGTGCCGTCCTGGCCGGTCAGCGCGTTGACCAGCACCGCCACGCTCATCCGCCGGATCGCGCCGGGGACACGGCGCACCTCGCGCTCGGTCGAGGAGACCTCGTAATTCACCCGCTCGCGCGTCCCTTCGCTGCGGCTGGTGGCGGGGGGGCCGCCGCCCGCCTCGCCCTCGGGCAGGTTCGAGGCGACGGTGACAGTGCCATCCTGGCCGGAGGCATCGCTGGTGCTCTCCTCGCTATCGGTGCTGATCGCCACGCGGCTCTCGGGATCGAGCCGGCGTTCGCGCAGCGTCTCGGTCTCGGTCACGGTCTCGAGCGTCACCTCGACCACCGCGTTGCCGCGCCCGACACGCGCCTCGAGCAGCCGCAGCGCGCGCAGCCGCAGCGCCTCGGCCCGGTCTTCCGGGGCGTTGGCGGGGGCCTCCTCGGCCCCCACGAGGCCCGAGTCGCTGTCGATCACGGCCACGTCCTCGGGCGCGAGCCCTGCCACCGCCGAGGCGACGAGGAATTGCAGCGCGCGGGCGTGCCTGGGCTCGAGGCCCGTGCCATTGGTCGTCACCGAGACCGAGGCCGATTGCCGCGCGTCGCGCCGGAACGGCCCGCCCCCGCCCGAGGCAAGATGCACCCGCGCGGCCGCGATCGCCGGATGGGCGAGGATGGTGCGGGCAAGCTCGCCCTCCTTGGCGCGCCAGTAGGCGGCATCGAACATCTGCGACGTGGTGCCGAAACCCGACAGACCGTCAAGGATCTCGTAGCCGCGCACCGCGCCCGAAGGCAGCCCCTCGCCCGCGAGCACCATGCGCAGGCTGTCGCGCTGCGCGCTCTCCACATAGATGGCGTCGCCGCGCACCTCGTGGACCACGCCGCGCGCCTCGAGCGCGGCCACCACCTCGCCCGCCGCCGCCCCTTCCAGCCCGGCATAGAGCAGGCTCAGACTCGGCGTCGCGGCCAGGCGCGCAAGGCCCAGCACGGCGGCGAACATGCCCAGCGTCGCCGCGATCACGATCACCCGCCGCCGCAGGTCGAGCGATTGCCAGAGGGTGAGGAACTGTTGCACGTCATGCCTCCCGATGATCGGCCTTCTGCCGGTCGCCGGGATCATCCTTCGCTCATCAGGCTTAAGATTCGGTTAGCCTCTCTGCGCGATAGTGCCTGCGGACCGGACAAGGGCGCGGCATGACGGATACGGCACAACCCACTGAAAATACTGATGTTGGCCGGGAACGGTCGCGGCTGCCCCTGATTCTCGGCCTGGGGCTGGCGGTCCTTGGCGGCGCGGGCGGCTTCCTGGCCGTGCGCGCCGGGCTGGTGCCCTTCGCGGACCACCCGCCCGATGCCGCCGCGGGCGCGCCCGCCCCGCACGCGGTCGATCTCGCCCATCTCGTCTTCGTGCCGGTCGAACCGCTGATCGTCTCCTATGCCGAGGCCGAGCGCAGCCGCCACCTGCGCTTTCGCGCCGAGCTCGAAGTGCCCGCGGCCGAGGCCAGCGAAGTGGCCCGCGTCATGCCGCGCGTGGTCGATGTGCTCAACACCTATCTGCGCGCGCTGCGCCTCGCCGATCTGGAAGAGCGCAGCGCGCTCCTGCGGCTGCGCGGCCAGATGCTGCGCCGGGTGCAGGCGGTGGTCGGCGAGGGACGGGTCAACGACCTTCTGGTGATGGAATTCGTGCTCGACTGAGGAGAGGGAGATGGAGCTGATCGCCGATATTCTGCTGGTGGCGGGCGCGCTCGGGGCGGCGGTCTATTGCCATGTGCTCGCCCGTCGGCTGAGCCGGTTCAACGATCTCGAGACCGGGATGGGCGGCGCGGTCGCGGTGCTCTCGGCGCAGGTCGATGACCTTGCGCAGACGCTGCGCGCGGCGCAGGCGACGGCCAGCAGTTCCACCGGCTCGCTCGACGCGCTGACCGATCGGGCCGAGGGCGTGGCGCGGCGGCTGGAACTGCTGGTCGCCGCGATGCACGATCTGCCCGAGGCACCGCCGCCCCCATCGCCGCGCGCCCCGGCGCCGGAGGCTCCGGCAGAGGCCGCGCCGGTCTTCCGCCGCCATCCGCCCACGGGCGCGGAGAGCGGGACATGAGCCGCGCACGGGCCCGCGCGCGCGGCACGCTGACGGTGATCGGTGCCCTGCTGCTGGCCTCGGCGCTGGTGCGGCTCGGCGACGGGATCGGCCAGGCCCTGGCCCGCGCCACGCCCGAGCCGCCCGCCGCGGAGGCGGCACAAGCGGGCGAGGCCTGTCCCGCACCGGAGGATCTCCGGATCCTGCTCGACACGCTGCAGGAGCGGGAGGCGCGGCTCGCCGGGCGCGAAGCGGCGCTCGAGGACCGGATGCAGGCGCTGGCCATCGCCAACGAGGCGGCCGCTGCCCGTCTTGCGGAACTCGCCGCCGCCGAGGATTCGCTGCGCCGCACCCTGGCCATCGCCGAAACCGCCGCCGAGGACGATCTCGCGGGGCTGACCCGGGTGTACGAGACCATGAAACCCAAGGACGCCGCCGCGCTCTTCGAGCGGATGGACGCGCGCTTCGCCGCCGGCTTCCTGGCCCGGATGCGCCCCGAGGCAGGGGCCGGCATCATGGCCGGTCTCAGCCCGGAAGCGGCTCATGCGATCAGCGTCGTGCTTGCCGGGCGCAACGCCCGCACCGAATGACCGGGATCTCTTAACCGCCCGGTAAGCGGCCTGTGACAGGATACGGCGCAACGTGACGGATCGGAGAGGGTGATGATGGGACTCGTCGGCATCGTGATTGTCTTCGTGATGGTCTTCGGTGGCTATCTCGCCGCCGGGGGAAAGCTCGGCATCATCCTGCACGCGCTGCCCTTCGAGATGATGATGATCGCCGGGGCCGCCGCCGGGGCCTTCCTCATCGGCAATGACGCGGCCACCGTCAAGCACGCGCTGCGGGACATTCCCCTTGTGTTCCGCGGCCCGCGCTGGAAGCCCGCCGATTACCGTGACCTGCTGTGCCTGCTCTTCTCGCTCATCCGGCTGGCGCGGCAGAACCCCCTCGCGGTGGAGGAACATGTCGAGACTCCCGCCGAATCGGCAATTTTCGGCCGCTATCCGCGCATCCTCGCCGATGCCGAGGCGGTGGCGCTCATCGGCGACACGCTGCGCGCCGCCTCGCTCAACTATGACGATCCCCGCCAGGTCGAGGAGGTGCTCGACAAGCGCATGGAGGCGCGCGATCACCACGCGCTGCAATCGAGCCATGCGCTTCAGACCATGGCCGACGGGCTGCCCGCGCTCGGCATCGTCGCCGCGGTGCTGGGGGTGATCAAGACCATGGCGGCGATCGACCAGCCGCCCGAGATCCTCGGCAAGATGATCGGCGGCGCGCTCGTGGGCACCTTCCTCGGGGTGTTTCTCTCCTACGGCTTCGTCGGCCCCTTCGCCGCGCGGCTGCGCGAGGTGGCCGAGGCGGACGCGCATTTCTACCGCCTGATCCGGGAGGTTCTGGTCGCCAACCTGCACAATCACGCCGCCAATATCTGCATCGAGGTGGGCCGCCAGAACACGCCGGGCCACAACCGGCCCGGCTTCGCCGATCTCGAGGAGGCGCTGCGCGCGCTCCGGCAGGAGCCGGCGGCGTGAGGCGGCTCGCCGCGCTCTGGCTCGCGCTCTGGCTCGCCGCGCCCGCCACGGCGCAGGGCGTGCCGGTGCGCGCGGGGGCCCATGACGGGTTCGACCGGCTGACGATCGACCTGCCGCGCCGCACCGGCTACCGGATCGAGCAGCGCGAGGGCGGCGCGGCACTGCTCTTCGAGGATCGCGCGCTGCGCTTCGATCTCTCCGCCGCCTTCGACCGGATCGGCCGCGACCGGCTGCGCGCCCTCGCCGCCCCGGAGGGCCAGGGGCGCCTCGTGCTCGATCTCGGCTGCGACTGCGCGCTGCGCCCCTTCTGGCACGGGGCGCGGATGCTGGTGCTCGACATCGCCGATCCGCCCGCCGCCCCCACCGCGCCGCCTGCCGCCCCCGTCCTGCCCTTCGCCCCCGCCGCCCCGTCCGTGGCCGCCCTCACCGCGCGGCTCGCNCCCGTCCCGCCCCGGGCCGCGCCTGCCGTGGCGGCCGAGCCCCCGCCGCCCGATCTGGCGCAGATGCGCGAGACGCTGATCCACCAGCTTGCCCGCGCGGCGAGCCAGGGGCTCGTGACCCTCGCGCCGGGTGCCGCCCCGTCCCCGGCGGATCCGCGCGCCCCCGCCCCCGGGCCCGCCCGGCCCGATGCCCGCCCGCAGGCCGGGCCGCCCGCCCTGCGGGCGCACACCGCGATGGATCGGGACATTGCCGCCGCCCGCCCGCCTGCCGAGGCCGGGGAAACCGCCTCCTGCCCCGATCCCGCCCTGCTCGATGTCGCGGCCTGGGGCGATCCGGCGGGCCTCGTGGCCGGGCTCGGGCGGCTCCATCGCGGGCTCTACGCGGAGTTCGACACGATCGAGCCGGGTGCCGCCCGCGATCTCGCGCGGCTCTACATCCATCACGGCTTCGGGGCCGAGGCGCGCCAGATGCTCGCGCTGCTGCCCGCGCCGGGACCGGAGGCACCCTGGCTCGAAGACCTTGCCCGGATCGTCGATCACGCGCCCGCCTCCCCGGCCCTCGCCGCCCTGACCGGATGCGGTGCGCCCGCGGTGCTCTGGGCCCTGCTCGCCGGACCCGGGATCGATCCCGGCACGGTCTTCGATCACCGCGCGCTCGAACGCAGCTTCGCCGCCCTGCCAGGNCCGCTGCGCGCCGATCTCGGGCCCGGCCTCGTGCGGCGGCTGCTTGCCGCCGGCCACGCCGACACCGCCGAACGGCTGCAACGGCTGGCCGAACGGGTGGCCCCGCCCGGTGATCCCGGCACCGCACTGGCGCGCGCCGGTCTCGCCGCCCATCGTGCCACGCCCGGGGACGGGCCCGGGGACGCGGCGCTCGACGCGATCGCGCGGACCAATTCGGACGAGGCCGCCGAGGCGCTCGCGCGGGCCATCGAGGGGGCGCTGGCGCGCGGCGCGCCGGTGACGCCCGATCAGGCCCGGCTCGCCGGGGCGCTGGCCCAGGAACGGCGCGCCACCCCGATGGGCGACCGGCTGGCGGTGGCCCATGTCGCCGGCCTCGCGGCTGCCGGGGCCTTCGAGGAGGCGGCGGCCGAGGCCACCCGTTTCGCCGACGCCTCTCCCGGCCTGGCCGCGAAAATGGCCCGGCCGATCCTGCTCGGCGCGGCCGAGAGCGCGGATGACATCACCTTCCTGCGCCTCGTGCTGCCGGGTCGCCTGCTGGCACCCGCCACCATGGACCCGCCGCTGGCTGCGGCCATCGCCGAGCGTCTCTTGCGCGCGGGCTTCGTCGAGGCGGCGGCGCGCCACGCCCCCGACGATCCGGACGATCCGACGCTGCGCCGCCTGCGCGCCGAGATCGCGCTCGCCCGCGGGCGACCGGCGGAGGCCGAGCGCGTCCTGCTGGGCCTCGAGGGCCCCGAGGCCCTTCGGCTGCGCGCCCGCGCCCGCGCCCGGCAGGGCAATCATGCCGCCGCGCGCGCGCTCTTCGCCGCCTCCGGTGCGACACTCGAGGCCGACCGCGCGGCCCTGCTCATGCGCGACCCGGCGGCGCTCGCCTCCGCGAGCGACCCGCTCCTGCGCGACCTGGCACCGGTGCTCGCCGGGCCGGGCCGCGCGGGAACGGACACGCCCGACCGGCCCCTGGCCCGCGCCGCCGCCCTGCTCGAGCAGACGCAGGCCGCGCAGGCCGTCCTCGCGCGGCTGCTCGCCGAAAGGCCCGCCCCCGCAGCGGCGGCGCGATGACCCGCGCGCGCTTACCGAATCTCAACCCATCGCGCCGAAACTCGACCCGCGCGCCAGAAGGGCGCGCCCCAGACCGGAAACCGCCGTGCCAGATCCGCGCTTTCGTCTTTCCCTTGCCGCCGCGCTGCTCGGCCTCGCCCTGGGCCTGCCGGCCCCGCCGGCGCGCGCGGCGCTCTGCGATGCCGCGGCAGAGGCGGCCGCGCGCGCAGCCCGCGTGCCGCTCTCGGTGATGCGCGCCATCACCCGGGTGGAAACGGCCCGCGCCCGCGATCCCTGGCCCTGGACCGTCAATGTCGAGGGACAGGGCCACTGGTTCGAGACCCGCGCCGAGGCCGAGACCTTCGTCGCGCGGGCCATGGCGGGCGGCGCGCGCAGCATCGATATCGGCTGTTTCCAGATCAATCACCGCTGGCATGGCGCGGCCTTCGGCTCGATCTCCGAGATGTTCGACCCGCAGCGCAACGCCGCCTATGCCGCGCGTTTCCTGCGCGCGCTGCACGACGAGAGCGGGGACTGGTCGGTGGCGGCGGGCTGGTTCCACTCGCGCACGCCCGAGCGTGCGCGCCGCTACCGCGCGCGCGTCGAACGGCTGCGCGCGGCGCTCGCGGAAACCGCACCCGCGGGCGCCGGCCGCTCCATGCCCGGCCCCGAGCGGTCAGCCCCCCGCGCCGCCCCGGCCGCCCGCCGCCCCGCGCCCAACCGCTTCCCGCTCCTGACCGGCGGGGCGGGCCCGGCCACGCGCGGCTCGCTCGTGCCGCTCGGCCACGCCGCGCCCGCGCCGCTCCTGCCCGCGCTCGCCGCCGCAAGGGGATCGTGACCCGTGCCGCGCCTGACCCCCGCCCGTCTCTTCCAGCCCACGGTGATGCTCGCGCTCGCGCTCATGGCGGTCATCACCATGATGATCCTGCCGATGCCCGCCTTCGTGCTCGACCTGGGCCTCGCCGCCTCCTTCGCGCTTGCGATCCTGATCTTCACCATCACCCTCTTCATCGAGCGACCGCTCGATTTCTCCTCTTTCCCGACGATCCTTCTGGCCTCGCTCATCCTGCGGCTTTCGCTCAACGTCTCCTCGACCAGGCTGATCATCGGCCAGGGCCATACCGGCACGGATGCGGCGGGCAACGTGATCGAGGGATTCGCCGATTTCGTCATGGGCGGCAGCGTGTTCCTCGGCCTCGTGGTCTTCGGCGTGCTGCTCATCGTCAATTTCCTTGTGATCACCAAGGGGGCCGCGCGCATGGCCGAGGTGGGGGCGCGCTTCGCCCTGGACGCCATGCCCGGCAAGCAACTCGCCATCGACGCAGACATGTCGGCCGGGGCCATCACCCATGAGGAGGCACGCGAGCGCCGCGCCCGCGAACAGCAGGAGACGACCTTCTTCGGCTCGCTCGACGGGGCGTCGAAATTCGTCAAGGGCGATGCGGTGGCGGGGCTCCTGATCACGCTGCTGAACCTGGTGATGGGGCTGATCATGGGCACGGTCGTGCATGACATGCCGCTTGGCCGCGCCTTCGAGACCTATGCCATCCTCACCGTCGGCGACGGGCTGGTGACGCAGATCCCGGCGGTGGTCATCTCCATCGCGACGGCGCTGCTGCTGGCGCGCGGCGGCACGCTCGGCGCGACCGATACCGCCATCGCGGACCAGATCGGCCGCCACCCGGCGGCGCTGGCCACGGTGGCGGTGCTCATGGGGCTCTTCGCGCTGGTGCCGGGCCTGCCCTTCGTGCCCTTCCTGCTGGGCGGGCTCGCGCTCGGGGGGGNGGCGGCCATGGGCTTTCGCGCCCGCGCGCGGCCCGCCCGGGCGGCACCCGCCGCCCCCGTCCCCGCGCCCGAGCCCTCCATGGGCGACATCCTCGATCTCGACGACATCCATGTGGAATTCGCCCCCGATCTCGTGAACATGGTGCTCGATCCCGGCGAAGGGCTGGACGCGCGCATCGCCAACATGCGCCGCCATGTCGCCACCCGCTACGGGCTCGTCCTGCCCGAGATCCGGCTGACCGACGATGCCGCGCTCAAGCCGGGCAGCTATGTGATCCGCGTGCACGGGGTCGAGCAGGCGCGCGCCGCGCTGCGCCCCGAGAGCCTGCTCGCGCTTGACCCCGAGAACCACCCCGCCCTGCCGCCCGGCGAGGCGGTGGAGGAGCCGGTCTATGGCGCGCCCGCCCGCTGGATCCCCGCCGCGGCGCGCGACCGCGCGGCGCTCGACGGGGCAACGCTGATCACCCCGACCGAGGTACTGGCCACGCATCTGCTCGAGGTGATCCGCCGCAATCTCGGGCGGCTGCTGACGATGAAGGCGATGCGGCGGCTGCTGGACGAGATGGTGAACCTCTCCGATCGCGCCCGCGCCGAGGCCAACCGCAAGCTGCTCGAGGAGATGATCCCCGACAGGCTCGCGCCGGATCTGCTGCACGCGGTGCTGCGGCTGCTGCTGGCCGAACAGGTCTCGATCCGCAACCTGCCGCTGATCATCGAGGCGGCGGCCGAGGGGCGGCAGGGCGGGGCCGCCCCCGAGGCCGTCTGCGAACATGTCCGCCAGCGGCTCGGCTTCCAGCTCGTGGCCNNGCTCACCCGCCCCGACGGCACGCTGCCGCTGATCCAGCTAGCGCCGGAATGGGAGGACCGCTTCGCCACCTACCAGGTCGAGGCCGAGCGCGGGCGGCTCGACGTGGCGCTGCCGCCCGATCTCTTCAACGCCCTCACCGGGGCCGCCGCCGCGGCGGTGAGCGCGGCGCAGGAAAAGGGGATCGCGCCGGCCATCGTCACCTCGAGCCTGCGCCGCCGATTCCTGCGCACCGCGCTTGCCGCCCGCCAGATCGCCGCGCCGGTGCTCTCCTTCGAGGAAGTGGGCACCGAGGCGCGGCCCGCCCTTGTCGGCACGGTGGCGGCATGACCGGGCTCGCCGCGCTTCTGCCCGTGGCGCAGGATCTTCTCTGGCTGCACGCGCTCGTCTTCCTGCGGGTCGCCCCGATCGTCGCGCTCTTTCCCGGCTTCGGCGAGACCACGGTGCCGCCGCGCGTCAAGCTCGGCCTGGCGCTCGGCCTCTCGGCCATCGTCACCCCCGCCGTCATGCCGGAGCTGATCGGGCATCTGCCCGCCACGGCTGCCTTCCTGCGCGCGATCCTGACCGAGACGGGCATCGGGCTCATGCTCGGCCTCGGCATCCGGCTCTTCGTGCTGGCGCTCCAGACCGCCGGATCCATCGCCGCGCAATCCACCTCGCTGTCGCAGATCCTCGGCATGGCGGGCATCGCCCCGATGCCCGCCATGGGCCACCTGCTCGCAACCGGCGCGCTGGCGCTGGCGATGATGCTCGGGCTGCACCTGCGGCTGGCAGAGATGGCGGTGGAGAGCTACCGGCTCTTCCCGCCCGGCGCGGTGCCGAATGCTGCCTCCGTCGCGGATTGGGGCATCGCGCGCGTGGCCCGGGCCTTCGGCCTGGCCTTCTCCCTGGCCGCGCCCTTCGTGATCGCGGCGACGCTCTACAACCTCACCCTCGGGATCATCAACCGCGCCATGCCGCAGCTCATGGTGGTCTTCGTCGGCGCACCCGCGATCACCGGGGCGGGGCTCGGGCTCATGATGCTGCTGGCCCCGGCCATGCTCGGCCTCTGGGCCGAGGCGCTGACCGCCTTCCTCGCCGATCCGCTGGGGGCGCGCTGATGGCCGAGGCGCAGGAGGAGGGCGACAAGAGCCACGAGGCGACGCAGCACAAGCTCGACCGGGCGCGCGAGAAGGGCGAGCTTGCGCGCTCGGCCGATCTCAACACCGCGGGCTCCCATGCGGGCTTTCTCGTCGCGGCCCTCGCGCTCGGCGCGGGCGCGCTTTCGGAGACCGGATCGCTGATGATGCGCCTGCTCGACCAGCCCGACCGGCTCTCGGCGCTGATCTTCGCCGGGGGTGCCGGGGCCTCGGCGCTCGGCGGGCTTCTCTCCGCCCTCGCGCTCAGCCTGCTGGCCTGGTTCGTGCTGCCGGGCGCCGGCGCGCTCCTCGCCGTGCTGGCGCAGCGAAGCCTCGTCTTCGCCCCCGCCAAGCTCGCGCCGAAGCTCTCGCGAATCGATCCGATCGAGAACGCCAGGAACAAGTTCGGCGCGGGCGGGCTCTTCGAATTCGCCAAGAGCACGGTCAAGCTCATGGCCTATTGCGCGCTGCTTGGCACCTATCTGAGCGCGCAGCTGCCGCGACTGGCCGCCACGCTCCACGCCGAGCCCGGCCAGATCGGCGCGCTCCTGGGCCGGATGGTGGTCGAGTTCCTTGCCGTCGTGCTGCTTCTGGCGCTCGCCATCGGCGCGGTCGATTACCTCTGGCAGCGATTCGACCATGCCCGCCGCCAGCGCATGTCCCACAAGGAGCTGCGCGACGAGCACAGGGAGAACGAGGGCGATCCCCACATGAAGCAGCAGCGCCGCCAGCGCGGCATGGACATCGCCGCGCGGCAGATGATGGTCGAGGTGCCGAAGGCCGATGTGGTGATCGTCAACCCCGCCCATTACGCCGTGGCGCTGAAATGGAGCCGCGCGCCGGGCGCGGCCCCGGTCTGTGTCGCCAAGGGGGTCGATCACATGGCCCGCACGATCCGCGAGACCGCGCAGGCGCATGGCGTGCCGGTCCACAGCGACCCGCCCACCGCGCGCGCGCTCCACGCCGGGACCGAGATCGGCCAGGAGATCGACCCGCGCCATTACCGCGCCGTCGCCGCCGCGATCCGCTTCGCCGATGCGATGCGCCGCAAGGCGCGCAGCTTCGGATGAGCGCGGCACCCGATCTCGGCGCGCTCGTCGCCCTGACGGCGGCGCAGCGCGACCGCGAGACGGCGCGCCTCGGCGCGGTGCTGGCCGAGGAAGGACGGCTGCGCGCGGCGCTGGCGCGGCTCGATGCGCAGGCGAAGGCGGCGCGCGCCCTGCCCGGGACGGATCTGGCCGGGCTGCGCGGGATCGGCGCGGACATGGCCTGGCAGGGCTGGGTGGCGCGGCAGCGCGCCGCGCTCCATGCAGAGCTGGCGCTGGTGCGCGCGCGCAAGGAACAGGCGCTGCCCCGGCTGCGCGCGGCCTTCGGCCGTGCCGAGGCGGCCGCCATGCTCGCCGCGCGGCAGGCGGCGGCGCGGCAGGGGCAGGAACGCGCGCGCGCGGCGCTCGGCCTCGAGCATCTCGCGCTCCTGCGCCACGCCCGCGGCGGCGATCACATGTCCTGACGCGCGATCTCGGTGATCAGCACGCTGCGCACCGGCGAGCCGAGCAGGTCGCGCGCCACCTCCGTCAGCATCCGGCGCAGCACGTCCAGACTGTTCGAGGCGGTGAAGGCCCCGTCGAACCCGCCGCGATTGGCATGATCGAACAGCACCTGGAGAAAGCCGTCGCGCAGCTTGGGCTCGCGCGCATAGACCGCCTGCGCGCCGCCCTGCGCCACCTCGACGCTGAGCGACAGCACCACCATCGCGGCGATCCGGTCGCGCGCCACCACCGGCACGACGAACTGGTTGTTGAGCCGCACGAACTCGGTCTGCCCGCCATCCGGCGGCGCGCCCGGCACCTCGTCCGGCCCGTCATCCTGCGCGTGGCCATGCCCCTCGCCACCGGTCCCGACAGCGGGCGCACCGTCCTTCGCGGCACCCTGCGGTGCCAGGAGGAGCCCGGTCCCGATCCCGCCCCCGGTTCCCAGAAGCAGCAGGACAAGCGGCAGCAGCAGCTTCTTCATGACCATCGCGCCTCAGAACGGCAGGACCGCGTCCAGCACCTGCTGGCCGATCCTGGGTTGCTGGACATCGGTGATCTGTCCGCGCCCGCCATAGGAGATGCGCGCCGCGGCGATCTTGTCATAGGTGATCTCGTTCTGGCGCGAGATGTCCTCGGGCCGCACGAAGCCCGAGACCAGAAGCTCGCGCAGTTCGAAATTCACGCGCACCTCCTGCGAGCCCCGGATCTCGAGCACCCCGTTGGGCAGCACCTGCACCACCGTTGCCGCCACCCGCAGCGTGAGCTCCTCGCTGCGGCTGACCGAGCCGTCGCCGCCCGAGCGGCTGGCCGAGTCGATCCCCACCGCCCGCTCGAGGCTCGCGCCCTCGGGCAGATCCCGGTCGATGCGCTGCGGCAGGCCGAAGAGATCGGGAATGGCCAGGGATTCCGAGCCGGTGCGCGCGCGTTCCGTGGTATTGGAGATCTCCGCCTCCTCGTCGATCTCGACCACCACGGTCAGGATATCGCCGCGCCGCGCCGCGCGCCGGTCCCCCAGGAGCGACTTGCGCCCGCCATCCCAGAGCGAGGCTTCCTCGAAGGGCGTGCTCCCCGCGCTTTCGAGCGGCAGGCCCGGGTCGAACATGGCCAGCTGTTCGGTCGAATTCATCGTGGGGGTGAAGCTCGGCGGCTTGCCCAGATGATCCATCCGCCCGCAGCCCGCGAGCGCGCTCATCAAGACCACCGTCAGGACCAGGCTCTCCTTCATCATCCGGCTCCTATCGTGACACCTCGATGCGCCCGTCCTCCGTCACCCGCCCGGTGACAGTGACCCGTGAGGCAAGGTTCATCACCCGCAGGTATTCGCCCGTCCCGCCCCGCGCGAGCGCGCGGCCCTCGGTCTCGATCCTGAGCGCGCCCTGCACATAGACGAGCGGCACCACCTCGTTGCGCTCGATCCGGGCGGGCGGGCCGATATCGCCCGCCCGGACCGGACGGCCCGGGTAGAGCGCCACCCGCGCCTCCTGCCCGATCACCGCGTCAAGCCCCGGCAGGCCGGTCTCGGGCCCCTCGCGCAGGATCACGTCGCCGGGCGCGATCACCTCCTGCGGGCGGATCACGCGCACCGGCTCCACCCGGTCGGCAAGGGCGGGGCCTGCCAGTGCCAGCAGGATCGCCACCAGCCGCCGCATCAGCGCACCTGCGTCGTCGCGGCGAGCATCTGGTCGGCGGCGGTGATCACCTTGGCGTTGAGCTCATAGCCCCGCTGCGCCTCGATCAGCTCGGTGATCTCGCGCACCGGATCGACCGAACTGTCCTCCAGAAACCCGTGGCGCAGCGTGCCGAGCCCGTCCTGCCCGGCGGTGGTCACGTTGGGCGGCCCCGAGGCTTCGGTCTCCAGAAAGAGATTGCCGCCCAGCGCCTCGAGCCCCTTGGCATTGGCAAAGCCCGCGAGGTTGAGCTGTCCCAGCGGCTGCGCCTCCACCTCGTCGTCGAAAAAGGCAAAGACCTCGCCCTCGGCATTGATCGAGAGGCTGCGCGCGTCGTCGGGAATGGTGATCGCGGGGGCGACCGGAAAGCCCTCGGATGTCACGATCACCCCCTCGGCCGAGCGTTTGAGCGCGCCGTCGCGGGTATAGGCGGACTGCCCGGAGGGCAGCGTCACCTCGAGATAGCCGGGCCCGTCGATCGCCAGGTCGAGATCGCCCCCGGTCTCGCGCAGCGAGCCTTGCGAGAGTTCGACCGTCACCGCGGCGGGCCGCACGCCGAGCCCGAGCTGCACGCCCGTGGGCAGCACCGAGCCGTCGGAAGCCGAGATCGTGCCCGCCCGCGTCACCTGCTGGTAATGCAGGTCGGCAAATTCGGCGCGGCGCGCGTTGTAGCCGGTGGTGGACATGTTGGCGAGATTGTTCGAGATGGTCTCGACGCGCATCTGCTGCGCGGCCATGCCGGTGGCGGCGATCTTGAGAAGTCTCATGCCTGCGTCCCTTTCTATCGCGTGAAGCTCTCGAGCGCGCGGCGGACACGCTCGTCCTCGGTTTCGAGAAAGCTCTGGCCCAGCTCGTAGGCGCGCTGCACCTCGATCATCCGCGCGATCTCGGTCATCGGCGCGACGTTGGAGCCTTCGCGGAATCCCTGGAGGATGCGCCCCCCGGCGACCGGCACCACCGCGCCCGTGCTCTCGAAAAGCGTGCCGCCCACCCGCCGCAGCGCCGCGCCCTCGGCGGGGCGGAAGAGGCCAAGCTGCGCCAGCGGGCGGCCATCGGCAGAGAGCGTGCCATCGGCGGCAAGGCCCGGTCGGCCCGCATCGGGCGGGATGAACACGGGCGCGCCGCCCGCATCGAGCACGCGCAAGCCGTCCATCGTCACCAGATCGCCGGTGGCCGAGCGCGCGAAGACCCCCGCCCGCGTCAGCCGCTCGCCCTCGGGCGTCTCGATCAGGAAGAACCCCTCCCCCTCGATGGCGAAATCGAGCGCGCCGCCGGTCGCCTCGAGCGGCCCCTGCGCGGCCGAGATCACCGGCGCATTGCCCCGCGCCATCGACAGCGACGGCGCGCCCTCGGCGCGGGCCACGTATTCCGAGAACACCAGCCCCCCGGCGCGATAGCCGGTGGTGGCCGCGTTGGCGATGTTGTTGGCAACCATCTGCATCTCGCGCATCAGCCCCGATTGCCGGGTGAGCGTGACATATCCCGCGGCTTCCATCCCTCAGCCTCCGGCGATGAGCGGCACGAGCCGGTCCTGGAAGAACGCCACCAGCGTCCGGGTCATGAACCCCATGCTGAGCCAGAACACGATCACGATCGCGCCGAGCTTGGGCACGAAGGTGAGCGTCATCTCCTGGATCGAGGTGAGCGCCTGGAACAGGCCCACAAGCACCCCGCCGACAAGCGCCACGGTGAGGATCGGCAGCGAGATGAGCACCGAGATCCAGAGCCCCTCGCGCAGCGTGTCGAAAAAGAGGATCTCCTCGCGCATGGCCCTAGACCGGCATCCGCAGGATTTCCTGATAGGCTTCGACCACCCGGTCGCGCACCGTCACCGCCGTCTCCACGGCAAGCTCGGTCTGCGCCAGCGCCTGCACCAGCGCATGCGGATCGGCCCGCCCCGCGATCGCGGCGCGGGCGGTCTCCTCGCCCTCGCGCAGCGTGGCCGCGAAATCGCGCGCCAGCGCCTGGAACGCGGCCCCCGGCTCTGGCTGCGTGGCCGGGCGCAGGCTGGCATAGCCGCGGGCGGCGAAAACTGCACTCATCTCCATTCGGGTTCTCCTTCTCCCCGCCGGTTCCTACCGGCGCAACAGGTCCATGAGCCGCGCCGACATCTGCCGCGTCTGCTCGAAGATCTTCAGGTTGGCCTCGTAGCTGCGCTGCGCCTCGCGCGCGTCGGCCATCTCGATCATCAGATCGACATTGGAGCCCGCGTAATGCCCGCTCGCATCGGCGAGCGGATGGCCGGGATCGTAGATCCGCTGCGGATCGGCTCGATCCAGCCGCACCGGCCCGGCCTCCACCCGCCCCGTCGCCTCCGCCCCGCGTTCGGGGCGAAAGGCCACGGTCTTGCGCCGGTAGCCGGGCGTGTCGGCATTGGCGATGTTCTCGGCCACATGCCGCAGCCGCTGGGACTGCGCCCAAAGCCCGCTGGCCGAAACGCTCAGCGCGCTGGAAAACTCGGTCATGCCCGTCCCTCCTAGCTGCGCGAGATGGCCGTGCGCAGCACGCTCAGCCCGGACCGGTAGATGGCCAGCGCCAGCGAATGCTGCCGCTGCACATCGACGGCGCGCAGCATCTCGGTCTCCAGCGAGACCGAATTTCCGTTGGGATCGCGCGCCGCGCCACGCGCCTGTCGCGCCTCGAACTCCGGCCCGCCGCCCTGCCCGAAGAGATGGCCGGGCCGTGTCGCGCGCCTCCCCGGCGGGGCCTCCAGATAGGCCGCGAAGGGCGCGATGTCGCGCGCCGCATAGCCCGGCGTGTCGGCATTGGCCATGTTCTGCGCCACCACCGCCTGCCGCGCCCCGGCATGGCGGGCAAGCGCGTGGGACAGCCGAAAGATCTCCAGGTTCTCGAACATCGGGGCTTCTCCCTCGATTGGCTTCAATCAAGGCTTAACCCTGATTCGTTTAGAAATCGTTCCCGGGCGACAGCAGGGAGCAGACGCATGGCACAGGCGGCACTGGCGGGTCTTCGGGCCGAGATCGCGGGGCTGAGCGCGGCGCATCCCGTGGGGCGGGTGATCTCGGTGACGGGCGGGCTTCTGCGCGTGAGCGGCCTGTCGCGCGCCGCCCGGCTGGGGGACCGGGTGCAACTGCAAGGCGCGCGCGGCCCGCTCGCGGGCGAGGTGGTGCAGATGGAGGCCGCCGCCCTGCTCGTCCTGCCCGACGAGGCCGCCGAGGGCGTGGCGCTCGGCGCGCGGGTGCGCCTTCTGGGACCGGCCGGGATTGCCCCCTCGGATGCCTGGATCGGCCGGGTGATAGACCCGCTGGGCCGGCCGCTCGACGGCCGGCCGCTCCTGCGCGGGCCGGTGGCGCGGCGCCTGCACGCCGATCCGCCCGCGCCCGCCCGCCGCCGCCCGCTCGGTGCCCGGCTGGAAACCGGCATGGCCGCGTTCAACACGCTCCTGCCCATCGTGCGCGGGCAAAGGATGGGGCTTTTCGCGGGCTCGGGCGTGGGCAAGTCGATGCTTCTGGGTCATCTCGCCCGGCGGATGGAGGCCGATCTTGTGGTGGTCGCGCTGATCGGCGAGCGCGGGCGCGAACTGGGCGAGGTCGTCCGCCATGTGCTCGGCCCCGAGGGCATGGCGCGCGCGGTGATCGTGGCGGCCACCTCCGACCGCTCGGCACTGGTGCGGCGGCGCTGCGCGCTCACCGCCATGGCCGTGGCCGAGCATTTCCGCGACGCGGGCCGTCATGTGCTTCTGCTGGCCGATTCGATCACCCGTTTCGCCGAGGCGCATCGGGAGGTGGCCATCGCCGCGGGCGAGATGCCCGCGCTGCGCGGCTTTCCGCCCTCCACCGCCCCCGCCATCATGGCGCTGTGCGAGCGCGCCGGGCCGGGCGAGGGCGCGCAGGGAGACATCACCGCGCTCTTCACGGTGCTGGTCGCGGGCTCGGACATGGAAGAGCCGGTGGCCGACATCCTGCGCGGCGTGCTCGACGGGCATGTGGTGCTTGACCGCGCCATCGCGGAGCGCGGGCGCTATCCGGCCATCGACCTTCTGCGGTCGGTCTCGCGCAGCCTGCCGCAGGCCGCAAGCGAGGAGGAAAACCGCCTCATCGTGCAGGCCCGCCACCTTCTCGGCACCTATGCGCGCGCCGAGACGATGGTGCGCGCGGGGCTTTATGCCGAGGGCAGCGATCCCGCGCTCGACCAGGCGATCCGCGCCTGGCCCGAGCTCGACGGCTTTCTTGCCGAGCGGGAATCCGCCAATGCCGCCAACAGCTTCGCCAGGCTCGCCCTGATCCTGCGCCGGGCCGGGGCGCTGTCCGAGCGGATGCCCGCGCCGCGCTAGCGCCGGCCGGGGGCCGAGGCGCTCTGCAAACGGGCAGGTGCCGCCCTCACTCCGCCGGGATCGCCTCCGGTTCGGCCCCCAGCGGATGCGAAAGCTTGTCGAGCATCTCGCGCGGGCAAAGCTGCACGAACTGCGGCAATTCGCAGTCCCAGTAACGCAGGATATCCTGCGCCCGGCACGAGCCCGTCTCGGCCAGGTGCCGCTCGATCAGGCCCTTCAGTTCGGCCTCCCAATGCGGCTCGGCGACCTTGCACGCGACCAGCGTCTCGCCGTTCACAAGCGTCGGCGCGCGGCCCTCGGGATCGTGGATATAGGCCATGCCGCCGGTCATGCCCGCGCCGAAATTGGCCCCGATCTCGCCCAGGATCACCGCGACGCCTCCGGTCATGTACTCGCAGCCATTGCTGCCGCAGCCCTCGACCACCACATGCGCGCCCGAGTTGCGCACGGCAAAGCGTTCGCCCGCACGCCCGGCGGCAAAGAGATATCCGGCGGTCGCACCATACAGGACCGTATTGCCGATGATCGTGTTCTCATGCGCCACGAGCGGGCTCTCCATCGGCGGGCGCACCACGATGGTGCCGCCCGACAGGCCCTTGCCGACATAATCGTTGGCATCGCCCGAGACCTCGATCTTCAGCCCCGGCGCGGCAAAGGCACCCAGCGATTGCCCGGCGCTGCCGCGCAGCTTCACCGTCAGGTGATCGGGTTGCAGGCTGTTGCGCATCCCGAAGCGCCGCACGATATGGCTCGAGACCCGCGTGCCGACCGAGCGATGCGTGTTCTGCACCGTGTAATGAAGCTGCATCTTCTCGCCATCCTCGAGGAACCGCGCCGCGTCGCGCACGATTTCGGCGTCGAGCGTGTCTGGCACCTCGTTGCGCGGGCGGGTGCGGTCATAGCGCACGTTCCTGGCCCCGTCGATGGTGATCAGCATCGGGTTGAGGTCCAGATCGTCGAGATGCGCCGAGCCGCGGCTCACCTGCGTGAGCAGGTCCGCCCGCCCGATCACCTCGTCGAGGCTCCGCGCGCCGATCGAGGCCAGGATCTCGCGCACCTCCTGCGCGTAGAAGGTGATGAGGTTCACGACCTTTTCCGCCGTGCCGGTGAACCTGGCGCGCAGCGCCTCGTCCTGCGTGCAGACGCCCACGGGGCAGGTATTGCTCTGGCATTGCCGCACCATGATGCAGCCCATGGCAATGAGCGCGGCGGTGCCGATGCCGTATTCCTCGGCCCCCATCATCGCCGCCATGACGATATCGCGGCCCGTGCGCAGACCCCCGTCGGTGCGCAGCGTCACCCGCTCGCGCAGGTTGTTCATGCTCAGCACCTGATGCGCCTCGGTGAGGCCCATCTCCCACGGCAGCCCGGCATATTTGATCGAGGTGGCAGGGCTCGCCCCCGTCCCGCCATTGTGCCCCGAGATGAGGATCACGTCCGCCCGGGCCTTGGCCACCCCGGCGGCGATCGTGCCGACGCCGGACTGCGCCACCAGCTTCACGCAGACCTTCACCTCGGGGTTGATCTGCTTGAGGTCATAGATGAGCTGCGCCAGATCCTCGATACTGTAGATGTCGTGATGCGGCGGCGGGCTGATGAGCGTGACACCCGGCGTCGAATGCCGCAGCCTTGCGATCAGCTTCGTCACCTTCATCCCCGGCAACTGCCCGCCCTCGCCGGGCTTGGCGCCCTGGGCGATCTTGATCTCCAGCTCCTCGCAATGGTTGAGATATTCCGCCGTCACACCGAACCGCCCGGAGGCGACCTGCTTGATCTTGGCCGAGGGGTTGTCGCCATTGGGCTCGGGGGTGAAATGCGCCGGATCCTCGCCGCCCTCGCCCGAATCCGAGCGCGCGCCGATCCGGTTCATCGCCACGTTGAGCGTCTTGTGCGCCTCGGGGGAGAGCGCGCCAAGGCTCATCCCCGGCGTCACGAACCGCTTGCGGATCGCGGTGACGCTCTCCACCTCCTCGATGGGCACCGGCTCGCCCAGGGGCTTGATCGCCATGAGATCGCGCAGGTGGATGGGCGGGTTGGCCTGCATCGCCTCGGAATAGCGTTTCCACAGCGCATAGCTCGCCTTGTTGCAGGCCATCTGCATCATGTGCATGGTCTGCGCGCCCCAGGCATGGGTCTCGCCGGACGTGCGCGCCTTGTAGAAGCCGCCGATGGGCAGGATATCCTGCCCGCCGCGGAAGGCACGGGCATGCACCTCCTCGGTCTTGGCCTGGATCCCGGAGACGCCGATGCCCGAAATCCGGCTCGTCAGCCCGGGGAAATACTCGGCACAGAGCGCCCGGCTCAGCCCCACCGCCTCGAAATTGAGCCCGCCGCGATAGGAGGAGATGACCGAGATCCCCATCTTCGACATGATCTTGAGCAGGCCGAGGTCTATGGCCGCACGATAGCGCGCCATCGCCTCGGTCAGGCTGCCCTCGATCAGCCCGCGCGCGATGCGGTCGGCCACCGTGTCCTCGGCCAGGTAGGGGTTGACCGTGGTCGCGCCCGCGCCGATCAGCACGGCGAAGTAATGCGGGTCGATACACTCGGCCGAGCGCACGTTGAGGCTGCAGAAGGTCCGCAGGCCCCGCCGCGTCAGATGGCTGTGCACCGCGCTCGTGGCCAGGATCATCGGCATTCCCACGCGCTCTTCGTTCAGCGCATGATCGCTCAGCACGATATTGCCCACGCCGGAGCGCACGGCATCCTCCGCCTCGGCGCGGATCCGCTCCAGCCCGTCCTGCAAGGCCATGCCGCCAGGGGCGAAGGTGCAGTCGATCTCGGCCACGTCGTCGCCGAACTGCCGCAGCAGCTCGTCCCACTGCGCATTGGCCACGAAGGGGCTCTCGAGCGCGATGATCTCGGTCTGCGCGCTCGATTCGTCGAGCACGTTCTTGAGGTTTCCGAACCGGGTCTTGAGGCTCATCACCCGGAACTCGCGCAGCGAATCGATCGCCGGATTGGTCACCTGGCTGAAATTCTGCCGGAAATAATGGCTGAGCGGCCGGTATTGGCGCGAAAGCACGGCGGCGGGCGTGTCGTCGCCCATGCTGGCCACCGCCTCCTTGCCGTCCTCGGCCATGGGCGCAAGGATCTGCTCGATCTCCTCGATGGTATAGCCCGCCGCGATCTGCCGCCGGCGCAGCTCCGCCCCGGTAAAGAGCGGCCGCTCCGTCACCCGCGCCAGCACCTCGTCAAGCTCGTTGATCTTGCCCACCCATTCCGCATAGGGCTGCGCATGGGCCAGCTTGTCCTTGATTTCCGCGTCGTGATAGAGGCGGCCCTCCGCCGTATCCACCGCCAGCATCTGACCGGGGCCGAGCGCGCCCTTTTCCTTCACGCTCGACTCGTCCACCGGCACCATCCCCGCCTCCGATCCCGCGATCACCAGCCCGTCGCCGGTGACGACATAACGCATCGGGCGCAGCCCGTTGCGGTCCAGCCCCGCGCAGACCCAGCGGCCATCGGTCATGGCCAGCGCCGCCGGGCCGTCCCAGGGCTCCATCACGGAGTTGCAATAGGAATACATGTCGCGCCAGGCCCTGGGCAGTTCCTCGGCCTGTTTCGACCAGGATTCCGGCACCAGCATGGTCTTGGCCATGGGCGCGTTGCGCCCCGCCCGCACCAGCAGCTCGAACACCGCATCGAGCGCGCCGCTGTCCGAGGAGCCCTGCGGGATGATCGGCTTGATATCCTCGGCCATATCGCCGAAGGCGCTCGAGGCCATGCGGATCTCGTGGCTCTTCATCCAGTTGACATTGCCCTTGAGCGTATTGATCTCGCCGTTATGCGCCAGCATGCGGAAGGGCTGCGCCAGCCACCATTGCGGGAAGGTGTTGGTGGAATACCGCTGGTGATAGATGGCGAAATTGCTCCGGAACCGCTCGTCCGTCAGATCGGGATAGAACACCGCCACCTGCTCGGCCAGCATCATGCCCTTGTAGATGATGCTCCGGCAACTCAGGCTGGCGACATAAAGGCCATTGATCCCGGCCTGCGTCACCGCCTTCTCGATCCGGCGGCGGATGACGTAGAGCTCGCGCTCGAAGCTTTCCTCATCAAGGCCCTTGGCATCGGAAATCAGGATCTGCTCTATCTCGGGCCGCGTCGCATTGGCCTTCTCGCCCAGGCAGGAGACATCGACCGGCACATGCCGCCAGCCATAGATCGTGTGCCCCATCCGCAGCACCTCTGTCTCCACGATGGTGCGGCAGCGTTCCTGCGCGCCGAAATCCGTGCGCGGCAGGAACACCTGCCCGACCGCGATCAGGCGGGTCTCGTCCGGCTCGTGCCCGGTGCGCCGGATCTGGTCATGGAAGAAGGGCACCGGGATGTGGACGTGGATCCCCGCCCCGTCGCCGGTCTTGCCGTCGGCATCGACCGCGCCCCGGTGCCAGATCGCCTTGAGCGCGTCGATCCCCGTCTGCACCACCCGGCGCGACGGGGTGCCGTCGATGCTCACCACAAGACCCACCCCGCAGGAGGACCGCTCTTCCTCGTGGGCATACATCCCGTTCGCGGCCAGCCAGTCGCGCCTGGCCTCTTCGCGGGCGGCCCAGTCCTGATCAAGTATCGTCATCGGTCTTAACCTTTCCTTTACCCGGTGGGTCAGGGACACAGCCCTGTCTGTCGTTTCGCGCGGGGCCCGCGGCCTTGGCCCGGACCCGCCGGATATGTGTGCACAAACCGCGTCCACACGGTGCCTTGTGCGCGCGCCGTCACTCCGCCGCGATGGCCTGTGTCGTGCCCAGATCCTCGAGAATCGCTGCCGCTGCGTCTCGCCCGTCGCGAATCGCCCAGACCACGAGGCTTGCGCCGCGCACGATATCGCCCACCGCATAGACCCCCGGCAGGGCGGTGCGCCCGGTGGTGAACTCGGCCTTGATCGTGCCCCAGCGGGTTACTTCCAATTCCTTTTTGTTCCAGAGGCTTGGCAGGTCTTCGGGCTCGAAGCCGAGCGCCTTGATCACCAGGTCCACGGGCATGTCCTCGACCGCGCCCTCGATCGGCTCGGGGCTCTGGCGTCCGGTCGCATCGGGCGCGCCAAGCCGCATCTTCTGCACCCGCACCGCCGTCACCGGATCGCCCGCAAAGCCCACCGGCGCGCTAAGCCATTCGAAAACAACGCCTTCTTCCTCGGCATTGGCCACTTCCCGCTGGCTTCCGGGCATGTTCTCGCGGTCGCGCCGATAAAGGCAGGTCACGGATTTCGCCCCCTGCCGGATCGCCGTGCGCACGCAATCCATTGCGGTATCGCCGCCGCCCACCACAACCACTCTTTTGCCCACGGCATTCAGCTCGCCGCTCTCGTAATCCGGCACCCGGTCGCCGAAGCCCACCCGGTTGGAGGCCGTCAGATAGTCGATGGCCCGCACGATGCCCTGCGCCCCCGCCCCCGGCCCGTCGAGCTCGCGGCTCTTGTAGACCCCGGTGGCGATCACTATCGCATTGTGTTTCCTGTAGATTTCGTCAAATCCGATATCCGTGCCCACATCGCAATCGAGCACGAATTCCACCCCGCCCTGCGCCAGTTGCTCGATCCGGCGCATCACCACGTCCTTCTCCAGCTTGAAGCCCGGAATGCCATAGGTCATGAGCCCGCCCGCCCGGTCGTAGCGGTCATAGATCACCACCTGCACCCCCGCCCGCCGCAGCACGTCCGCGGCGGCGAGCCCCCCCGGGCCTGCGCCGATTATACCAACGGATTCAACACGTTCCGCGCGCGGAACAATGGGCTCGACCCAGCCCTCCTCCCAGGCGGTATCGGTGATGTATTTCTCCACCGCGCCGATCGTGACCGTTCCGTGCCCCGATTGCTCGATCACGCAATTGCCCTCGCAAAGGCGGTCCTGCGGGCAGATGCGCCCGCAGATCTCGGGGAAGGTGTTGGTCATCTGGCTGAGTTCATAGGCTTCCTTCAGCCGCCCCTCGGCGGTCAGGCGCAGCCAGTCGGGGATATTGTTGTGCAGCGGGCAATGGGTCTGGCAATAGGGCACACCGCACTGGCTGCACCGGCCGGCCTGTTCGCGGGCCTTCGTATCGGCGAACTCCGCATAGATCTCGCCGAAATCGCGCCGCCGCTCCTCCGCCGCGCGCTTGAGCGGCATGTCCCGTTCGACAGTCACGAATTTCAACATCGCCTGCTTTACCATGCGGCACCCTCCCGAGTCTGGCCCGAAAGCTCGTATAAGCGGGTTTGGCAAGAATGAAAAGTCATACATGCTGACATAAATACAGAATTATTCATGAGCGCGACCGTAACGGCAACGAAATCTTAACGGTTTTATGACCGATCCGGTCATATATCGGGAATTGCCCTTTCCCGGCAATCCGGTCTAGATGCGCACGAAGCCAGCGCAGGACCATCCGAAATGCCGCTTTTTCAGATATTTATGGTCGCCGTGATCCAGGGCATCACCGAGTTCCTGCCGATATCCTCGTCCGGTCACCTGATTCTGCTTCCCGCCCTCACCGGCATGGCGGACCAGGGCCAGGCCATCGACGTGGCGGTGCATGTGGGCACGCTTCTCGCCGTCATGCTCTATTTCCGCGCCGATGTCGGGCCCGCGCTCGCCGGGTTGCCGCGCCTTCTGCGGGGCCGGGCCGACACACCCGGCGCGCGGCTGGCGCTCCTGCTGATCATCGCCACCGTGCCGGTGATCCTCTGCGGGCTGGCGCTCAAGCTCACCGGTCTCGACGACGCGCTGCGCTCGATCACCGTGATTGCCTGGGCGACGATCCTCTTCGGCCTGCTGCTCTGGTGGTCCGATCAGCACGGGCGCAGCGAGAAGACGGCCGGGGACTGGACGGCGCGAGAGGCCGTCGCCCTCGGGCTCTGGCAGGCCATCGCGCTCATCCCCGGCACCTCGCGTTCGGGCATCACCATCACCGGGGCGCGGTTTCTCGGCTATCGCCGGCATGATGCGGCGCGCCTCTCCATGCTCATGTCGATCCCCACAATCATGGCGAGCGGCGCGCTTCTCGGGCTCGAAACCGCCATGGACGCCAATACCGCGCTTCTGCGCGACGGTGCCATTGCCGCCTTCCTGGCCTTTCTCGCGGCGCTCCTCGCGCTCAGTCTGATGATGCGGCTCCTGCGCAGCGTGAGCTTCACGCCCTACGTGATCTACCGCCTCGGCCTTGGTGCCGTGCTGCTCTGGATCGCCTATGGCTGAGGCTCAGGCGCGCAGGTTGCGCGCCGATTCCCGGATCGCCTCGAACTGCCCGGTCGGGCGGAACCGCCAGAGGTAATCGGGCAGCACCGCCTCGGGTGCGACCGGCGTGATGCCCAGATCGGCAAACCCCTTTGCGCTCTCGCTCACCACATTGTCCACCCGCAGGCTGCGCACCTGGTCGCGCGTGATCTGCGGCGGCACGAGGCCGAAGGTGAGCGTCTCGACCAGTTCCATGCCCCAGGCCATGACCGAGGCGATCCAGAACGGAATGTTGACGATCAGCCGCCGCCGCCGGATCACCTGCAGCATCAGCTGCATGAGTTCGCGAAACGTCGCGACCTCCGGCCCGCCAAGCTCGTAGATCCCCGGTGCGGCCGCCCCGGTGACACCCATGACCGCGGCCTGCGCCACATCGTCCACATAGACCGGCTGGAACCGCGTCGCGCCGCCCACCACCGGCAGGATCGGGCCAAGCCGCGTCATCGCGGCAAAGCGGTTGAAGAACTGATCCTCGGCCCCGAAGATCACCGAGGGGCGCAGGATCACCGCCTGCGGCATGTGCCTGAGAATACCGGCCTCACCGGCGGCCTTGGTGCGGGCATAGAGGCTTGCGGCACCCTCATCCGCGCCGATGGCCGACAGGTGCACCATGCGCGCCACGCCCTCCTCAACGGCGATGCGCGCGATGCGGGTCGCGCCCTCGGCCTGGATGGCGTGGAAATTGTTGCGCCCCTTGCGATCGAACGTGCCCACGCAGTTGACCACCGCATCGGCCCCCGTCATCACCGCCCGCACGCTCGCGTCGTCGCGGATATTGCAGAAGACCGGCTCCACCTGGCCCGGCACCCCGTAGGGCTTGACATGCATCGCCTCGTTGGGCCGCCGCACCGCGACCCGCACGCGCCAGCCCTCGGCGGCCAGCCTGCGGGCGATGTAACGGCCGACGAACCCTGATCCGCCATAGATGGTGACAAGCTGGGACATGAGAGCCTCCGGGCAGCGATCCGCCTCCTTTCCTAGCGCCCTGCCGCCCGCGCGACAAGGCGTTCCGCACCCTGCGACAGATCGCGCGAAATCGCCGTTGACACCTGCGCGGGCTGCGTCTAAACGCCAGCGACACGACACCTGCCCAGGTGGCGGAATTGGTAGACGCGCTGGTTTCAGGTACCAGTGGCTTAACGGCCGTGGAGGTTCGAGTCCTCTCCTGGGCACCATGTCATCTTTTCAAGAAATTGATTTCATTGAAAAATCTTATTTTAACTTGCTTTGTATCCCCCCAATTATCCGCTCGTCGCGCGCCGGTCAGGTCCTTGATGTGCTTTTTTCAGCCTCAGCACCCCAGGGCATTCGCGCGAAGGCAACCGGGCAAATCCGGCTTGGCCGTTGTCGATCTGCTGTGTGCTACCTGACAGAAGGTTCCGAAGCAGAGCAATGCGCACGTTAGGCGGCTCTGTTGCACAGATCGGCTGAACGTCGAGGTTCCCCTTTCGCCGGACGGACTCATCCCACGGGCTCTGTGACGGGTATGCCGAGCGCGGTGTAGCCGTTCAGGACGGCGATACGGACCTGAAGCTCGGCGACCTGGCGGTCGAAGTCCCGTGCCATGAGCCGCTGGCCCGGCAGCTTTGCACAATGCATCTTCGTCTCGACGCGGCTCCGACGGTGGTATCCGCTCCATCGTCGCCACAAGGCCCGGCCGAGGTATTTGGAGGCGCGCAGTGTCTCGTTTCGCGCGGCGGCACCGGCGGTGACGGTCTGCCAAGGCTTCGCGTTCCTGCGGGGCGGGATCACAGCGTGGGCACCGCGATCTGCGATGGCATCGTGGCACTTGAGCTCCACGAGACCATGCGCGCGGACCCATCGTGGATAAAGGCCTCAAGCAGGGGCGCGGTCGCGGCGGTTTCGGCTATCGGCGTGGGAATTGATCGCCTCTGCCGGACTACACAGCGCTCGTCAGCTTGAGCCCACGCACTCTGTCCGTGACGGCCTCGCTGACTGTATCGACAACCGCCATGGGAAAACCCTTTGGCAGCGCATTTGCGGATGTTTCGAGCGCTTTCGGGGCTAGCAGGGCGATCTCTTCGACAATGGAAGTTGCGCGCTTTTTTGACAGACCCGCGCGCATGGCCGTCTGCACAAAATGCCGCCCGTGAATCTGGTCAAAGCGGTAATGGCGGCTATTGCCGACCGACATCGCCATCTTCATCGGTTTGCGCTCGATCTGGCGGGCATTCAGTGCAGGCTGGGCGTGCTCCCAGCCCAGCCAGTCCTCATGATACGAAAAGCCGATGGCACCGCTGGCCTCGCGGCTCAATGTGCCGACGCGGCGGTTGTTCAGATACACGCGCAAGGGTGCGTAGGCCGGGCGCCGTCCCATCAGAACAGCTCCTCGATGTCGCGTTCATGACCCTTGGAGCGCTCGCCGATCCTGAGTTCAAGGTCGAGCGCGGCAAGGACGGCGAGGATGGATTCGAGCTTTGCGGGCTTGTCACCGCTCTCTATCGTCGAGATCGTCGCCTGGCGCAGGCCTGCCCGCTCGGCAAGCTGCATCTGTGTCCAGTCGCGCTTCTTGCGTGCACGCTGGATGATGGTACCAATCTGTCTTGGTGTGCGGGCTAGATCATTCATTGGTATGATATACGCTATGGCGTATGTATTGTAAATATCCGATGTAGCGGATAATTTCTACTTATGCGGCGTGACGAATAAAACGACTTTATCTGTTGAAGCGTATAGAAGGTCCAGGGCTCTTTGAGAAACCCTGATCCGGTGTACCGACGGTGCATAAAGCGGCTGAACGCCAAAGAGCTCCGAGCCTCTCCAGAAAAGCAGGGCGGACGTGAGTGCCCTGTTCTTCTGCGCCGCCGCACCCCGTCAGCAAGTGAGGGGTGACGGACGGCTCCGGCGAAGCAGGGCGATAGGTCCTTGACAAGTAGATAAAATCCCGACACGGACGAAGCATCGTTCGCTAGTCACCTGACTCTAAAGTTCGCCACATAGGTTCTGCTGGGTCCGCTGGCAGAACCGCTTGACGGAGGCCAGGATTTCATCGGCAGATTTGACCC
>PBIL01000003.1 GCA_002720475.1 Roseovarius sp. | reverse complement strand
CCAGCAAAACGGAACCCATGAAAATGGCAGCCTGATGTGAAACCCTGATCCACCTTAACTGGGCTGCATTCTGGTCGAAAAAGCAGGACCACCTCTGGTGGCGACGATGTCTTCGTCTACACGGGTGGCCATGATGTCATGCACGACAACAGCGGCACTGACGAAATTCAGCTCGACGCGTCGTATGACAGCACCACACCTGACTACTTCCGCATCGATAATGACCTGCAAATCTATTGGGATGCAGACAACTCGATAACGATCACCAATTTCTTCAGTGGCGGCTCCATCGAGACGATGGTCTATGATGACACGACCACCATCACCTTGAGCAGCGTTTCATACGTCACACAGGGTACGGCCGCGGGCGAAACCCTGTTCGGATCAGGCAATGACGACTTGCTCTACGGCAATGGCGGTGACGATACGCTGAACAGCTTCGGCGGCACGTCGGGCGACGATACGCTTTACGGCGGCACAGGTGATGACGAACTCAATGGCGGCGCGGATGACGATTATCTCGACGGCGGCGCGGGTGACGATGAATATTATGGCGGCAATGGCAACGACCACTATTTCTATGTTTCTGGTCATGATTACATGGACGAGAACAGCGGCACCGACATCCTTGAGATCGCTGCGGGCTGGGAATGGGAAGACCTGAGCTTCAAGCGCTACGATACGTCTCCAAACGATCTATGGATCGAGATCAATGGCTCGAACTCCATCGAGCTGAACGCCCACTTTGCCACCAACGGCGCATTCGAGACATTGCGTCTGAATGACGGCACAGGGGACGTGAACCTGACCACCATGGTCTATGCGACCTACGGCACGGCAGGGAATGATACGATCACTGGCATCACCCAGAACGGCTCGATCAATGACATCATGTACGGCCTCGATGGCAACGACACGCTGAACGGCGGCATCGGCAACGATACGCTGCATGGTGAAGCTGGCGATGACAATCTATATGGTGCGGCTGGTGACGATACCTTCGTTTACACGGAAGGCATGGACTATGTCGGCGATACGGGTGGCGCGGATGTGCTTCACCTCGCAGGCGGCATCACCGTCGATGACATCACGATTTCTGATCTGGGCAGCAATGACGCGAATATCGTCATCACGGCCAGCACCGATGAAATCGAGATCGACAGGTTGCGTGCAGGGTCTCAGTACCATGTCGAGACCATCAGGTTCGATGATGGATTCGAGGCTGACTTGCCGAGCTACAATAGCTGGATGGTCGGCACGACAGGCAACACGATGATGTCTTCAAGTGCTACAGGTCATGTCATGCTCGGCCTTGCGGGCGATGATACCATGCAAGGTTTTGGCGGTAATGATACGATGCATGGCGGGGCTGGCAACGATACGCTTGAAGGCGGTGACGATGATGACTTCATGCATGGCGGCATCGGCGATGACCTGCTCTATGGCGAGGATGGTCTGGACGTATTGTTCGGGGGCGAAGGTGCTGACACCTTCTTCCTTGAAGACACGACTGCCTTTAACGATATCGATGTGATCAAAGACTTCAGCACGTCGGATGGCGATGTCCTCGATATCTCTGACATCTTGGACAACACCTCTTACGTTCACGGCACGGATGATATCGAAGACTGGCTGGAGATCACCGACAGCGGCGCGAATAGCGTTGTGAAGATCGACACGACAGGCACAGGCACTTTCGGGGGCGGCACACAGGTTGCCACGCTAGAAAGCATCACTGGCCTGACTGATGAACAAGCTCTTGTTTCTAGCGGCACCCTGATCGCCGCTTAGACGATAGAATTCTTGAAAAGGCCGCCTTCAAAGATGAGGGCGGCCTTTTTTCTTTTAGAAGGGGACTTCTTCTCCTTCGGGCCAATATTCGGGATCGGGCAGCAAACCCAAATCCATAAAGCTCGGCTGATGGAGGCGCGCAATCAGCGCCTCGTCTTCTTGACGTTCGTGCGCTTCCCATTCGCCCAGGGCGTGGGCCAGAACCATAGCCGCAAACTCTTCCCTGTCATCAAAGGAAGCACGATCGGCAAGCCATTCGAGCTTCGGGCCACAGGTTTCGCCCAAATCGACGGTGTAGAAGTACTCGGTCATGTGGTGTCCTTTCGGCGCTGGCGGCGTCCGCGTTTGGTGTTGCGAGGTTCGATGGCAACATCCAGCCCGTGGGCCTTTGCGAGTTCTTTGATCTTGGCGATGGCCGCACGCGTGCGGTCGGCCTTGCGTGCTTCCAAGATTGCATTGGCTTGGTTGATCAGTTCGGTGAGTTGCTGATCTGTGGCAGCGCCGAGTGTCTGCGGCACCGACACCTCGGCCGTAACTTGCGTGACAGTCTGATGATCCATTGCCTTTCCTTTCTTTAAGTTATGCCCAGCCTTGATGCGTGCGGATCAGGTCGCGGGCGATGTTGATGGCTTTGGCGCGGGCAGGACTGCCTCCGAGATCGGGATGCGCCTTGCGCATGGCCTTGCGGTAAGCACGGGAGAGCTGCGCTTCGGTGAAGCCTTCGACCGGCAGACCGAGAAGCTTGCAGGCTGGCTCCCAGCCACTGATGCGCGCGATTGCGGCTTCTTCCCTGACTTCTTCGCGGCCGCGACGCTGCCATTCGGGTTCGGCTTCGAATGCCGACAGACCGCGCGCCGTTCGGGCCTTCTGCGCCGCGATGGCTGCGCTGAATCTGTCGCTGATCAGGTTGATCACGCGAGCCGGGATGGACGGCAGCACTTCCAGCAGGACGATTTCTGCCGAGATCAGCACCAGCATGAACGCGAATCCGATCAGCCGCGTGACCAGCACGAAGGCGATGGCAGCAAGGCCGCCCATCACGCCGAGTGCGACTGCGCCCCCGAAATACGTCAGATACACATCACCCGCCGTCATGACAGAACTCCGATCAGTTTGTGGATCGTAACGCCAAGCAGGCCGAGATAGAGGAAAGCTGCCGCCGGATGCGGCGCCAGCAGGCAGACCAGCAGGTGATAGAGATCACCCCACATTCCCTTCAGGCCTGCGCCGAGGGTGACAGGTGACTTTCGCGACTGGTACGGGTTGCGGTTAAATCGGCCCCGTAATTCAGGGCGCTCCCAGTAAGGCGTTTTCTTTAGCGGCTGGGCTTCGAGGTTGCGGATGAACACGAGCTGACGTGTTTCATCAAAATGCAGAATCTCGTCTACCGTCAGCAGGGCGCGGCGCGTCTCAGAGGAACTGACCTGGCCCTGCGCATTGGTCGAGCGGCTATGAGTTGTCTGCTCGCCCAAGAGCTTGCTGACATACTCGGCCGTCTCCAGGTCGCTGACGCCAATGAACTGCCGTAGCCCGCAATTTGCGATGAAGGTCTGCCACTGCTCGCCATAGAGCGCTTTGACCTGACCGATATTCTGGAAGATCGGCCACAGCACGGCCTGGTACTTGCGCAAGGTGGCAAGCCAGTTCGGAAACCGCGTGATTTTGCCAAGTGCTGCTGCCTCATCGATCAGGAACAGCACCTTCTCGCGGGCAAGCGGGGCGCGCTGCATCTCCCAGATCGCACAGCCGAGTGCGAGACGCGGGATGGCCGCATGGCTTTCGTTATACTCAAGCGGCAGGACAACGGATATGATACCGCCCTTGAGCGGTTTGCCGGACTTGTTGCGTCCTTTCAGGATCGAGAAATCGACATCACTACGCTTTAGGCTCTCGCGCACGACCTTATCGCCGAGCCAGACCAGGTCCTGCTGGACTGTAGACATCACCGCCGAGAACTCTGCCGGTGCTTGCTCTTCGCGACGCTCCATCGACGAAGCGGTCTTTGAGACGAAGCCATCACCAGCTTGATTGGCTACCATCGCTTTGATCAGTGTCTCCCACTCATCAGCATCACCGTTGACTAGCGCGTAGACGGTGCCGAGATGGCATTCACTTTTCGGCATGGTGCTGATGACGTGCATCAGCACCGCCTGCAGGAAGCTGGTTGCCGCGTTCTTGAAATAGAGCGAGCTGCCATCTTCCTTGCCCGAGCGCGGGATGAGAAGCTCTGCGATCAGCAGCGCTTCGGAGGCGAATGTCTCGCTATCGGCATCGAGGATGTCGAGAGGGTTGAAGCCGTGGCGCGGCAGCGACCATGGCTTGTCGCCGAACATCCCGAATGGGTTGATGACACAGACTTCGTAGCCCGCTTTGCGCCAGGACTTGATCGCAACAGCCGTGTTCTCACCGCCGGGGTCGATGGCAAAGGCAAAGCCGGGGAGCATCAGGTTCGGCAGGATCGTACACGTACCCTTGCCGCTGCCCGAAGGGCCGAACGAGATGGCATGCGTGTCTTCGTAATAAACAGGCAGAAGGCCCGTCCAGTCGCCGACCAGAATGCCTTTGCGCTTGAACAGTCTCGCGCGCATGGCAGTCCAGGGCTTGAGCCAGCCTGCGCTGCCATAGGTCTTGGGGTCTTGCTTGAAGCGCCAGCCCAAAAGGCTGAGGCCAAGGACGCCAGCGGCGGCGTATGCGATGATGCTACCAGACATTTTTCACCTTTCGTCGATTGACGCGGGTTCATGTGCTGGTTTCCTAATAAGGACATCATCGCGCCCATTGCGCGGACACAAGTTGGACACAGAGCATGGGCGATACGCCGTCGATCTATTCGGACTATCAGTATGAGCGTTTGCGACTTCGTCTTCTTGCGTTCCAGCGCAAGCACAGCAAGAAGCCGCAGGGTTTGGCCAATGACATCGTAAGCCGTACGGGCTATGCGATGACCTATGATGGCGGGCGCAAGCGCGTTGAGCGGTTTCTTAACAACGCCAATCGTGTCACCGATGATTTTGTTGCGGCGGTCGAAGCCTTCCTCGGGGACTTTCAACTCATCGACTATGAGAGCGCGGCTCTCGCTCTTTCTAAGCTGACGCGCGGGCCGCAGGGCGCGCCGAGTGAAGAGGACATTTTGCGGTATGCAGGGGTCTATCACGCCGAGATGATCGGCCTGATGACCACCGAACACGATACGAGCGACTCCGCTAACGCAGACGGCAAGCTGACATGGATGACGACCACCCTTCCTGGCCCCGCTTATCCGGTGTTTCGGATGGCGCCGATGCATAATCACGCAGGGCTGTATGTCTGGGCAGCAAACTCAATGGCGAAGCCTGAAGAGGGGGCAAGGCCGGAAGACTTACAGAATGTCCCGTCACGCGGGATTGCATCTCGGTTCGGAGCGGATGGGCTGCTGATCGTGATCCGCGAGCCGCGCAGCTCGTTCTACTACAATGTTCGCATTGCCAGCGATGCGCCGTTCACACTGTATGGCAATGGTCAGCATTTTTCTGACGATGATGGCGGCAGCCAATCTGTTCGTCCGATGCCGCCGTTCGACCCACATTGTGAAATCCGCATGGTGCGGTTCAAAGAGCCTGAAGAGGAATAGGGCGCGTCCTTGTCAGGACCGGGCTCTAGACAGCGATGCTGCCCCAAGCCTGTAGTCTTGGCCGGTAGGTGACGATCCCTCGCGCGGGTGTGGCTGAGCGCTTTGTGGATAAATGCCCTGATTTTGTTGCAGAAATGTTGTCCGCATGTGAGACAGGGATAGAGGTAAAAGTTACCACGCGGGCGAGAGGAAAGCACATGGCACACGAAGGTATCGAGGTCTTTCGGGACCTCACCATTGGTTCGGAACAAATCCCGCTTGATGCAATCCGCGCGTCTCTTCTCGGTGTCGGGACTGAAGAGTGGGTTCACAATGAAGAGCAGGAAGCCAACCTCAAACAGTATGCTGTTGGTGCGCGCCAGGACGATATCCTCGTATTTGACTATGCCGGCAATAGCCTTCCAAAGGCGTCACTGACGCTTTGGCAGCGCGACAACGTCTACACCGTTACCAACATCGTGCCCGCCGAAGTTGGCGAGCTGGGGGTTAAGCTCTACAACGATCTTCTTGTCTGTTTTGTGGCTGAGGTCGTCGATGCGGCCGCCGTTCGAGATCAGCTCGCGCTTACGTTTACCGACGATGTTCGCGGCCTGGATACATGGACGAGTGCCGAAGCTGCCGGTGCCCTGCGCCGATTTTCAGCGTTGGCCAACAAGAGCACAACGAACTCGCATCCAAACGACCGTCAACGGTGGGAGGAGTTTGTGATCGAAGCGCATCGTGACGGCGACAACCTGCCCGTTGATATCCTCATGCAATGGCTCGTCGAAGTCGATGGCTGGGACGAGAATTCGGCCAACAAGCTCGCCATAGAATTCGAGCAGGGAATTTCCCTCCTTGGAGCTTATGATGCGATCTTGAGAGGGTAAGCACGTTGGGCTACGACTCTCTCGAAGCGATCGCACAGGCAAATGTGCCCGCCTTTCTGCCAGATACTTGCATTCTTATGGACTTCTTGCGTTCACCACGGCGGGATACCGTCGACGGGGCTGCGATGCTTGCCGCCCAAGCAATTCGAAATGCCGTGCATGATAGTGGCGCCGTTGGATGTATTATTGCCGAGCAGGTGCGCAATGAACTTCAGGCAAATCTTCCGGCAGTCCGCGAAGAAACCAATACCGCACTCAGCAAGCTAAGAGACGAGATCGCTCGGATAGACAAATGGTCCGAAGCGCTCGGACACGCCAGCGAAACCCAAATCGGTCACTTTTTGACCCGCGTTCCGGTCGCAGAGGCGCTAATGTTGGACATTGTGGGCGCGTCTTTAACACATCCGATCACGCCCAATATTCTATCGCGCGCGACGGCCCGCGTGATGGAACCACGAACCCCTGCAAGGAAAGGGAAGGACTCTACCAAAGACTGTGTCGTGGTCGAAAGCTATCTGGAGGTAGCCGGAGAGCTGCGAGCGCTTGGGCATGGCGGTGACATCATATTCGCCTCGTCAAACGTCAACGAGTTCCTTTCGGGAAGTCCGAGAGTGCTCAACGCAGATATCGCAGCCGAGTTTGACGCACTTGGCATTCAATACAGTCGCGCTCTTCACGAGACGCGGTATCTGCTGGGGTTGTAAGGAACCTGGCCCTGCTCGCGTAGAACTATCTATTCCTCAAGCAGCCGTACTGTCACCTTGTCTTCAAGCAGTGCGATAAGTTCCGGATCACCGCGCTCATACTCATCCGGGATGTGCAGCGTGATGATGCGGTTATCTGGCGGGCGCTGTTTGAACTTCTTCCTGATGCGTTCGCGGTGGTGATTTTCCATCGCAAAGATCATGTCGGCGGATGCGACCAGTTCCTTGGTGAGCGGCCGCGGCGCGTCTGGTGATGTCCCTGCCGAGATCGCTTCAATGCCTGGGTAATCCCGAAAGACATCTTCTGCCGTCGGGCTCCTCAGCTTGTTGGCAGTGCAGACAAACAGGATGCGCATGGCGGCAGTCTAGCAGGCGATTGCGGCTAGCATAGAGCCAAATTCTCCCTTGCTGCAGTCGGCAAGAGAAGGGCCATGTTCCGTTCTCAGCTGCGCCGCGGCAATGCCTGCACCGCATATCGTCATGGCGGGCTCCGCATCGCCGGTGCCGATTAATCGCTGTTCCGTTCCGCATGGCTTCGTCACGTCTCCGAAAATCGGTTGCCGCTCGCATCGCCAGTCCGAGCGAGAAGCTGGCGGATAGCGCGGGGCTCATGGCCGCAACTTGCTTTGTCGGCTCCCCCGTCCACTGACGTTTCCGGTCCCCCCAACAAAGCGTTGCAGCCGCCCCGACGCATCCGCCGGTCGCATCCGCATCGGCTGGCATGGAGCTGGCCCAATTCAACAAGGAGACTTGAAATGACGAATGAAACCGAAACCAACGATCAGTCCAAGAGCACAGGCTCGCGCCCGAAATTCCGCGCATGGCTCGTGCAGGACACGCCCGAAGGCGAAGCACACTGGACCGAACTCTCAGGCCTTTGGCCGACCAAATCCGGCAAGGGCTTCAAGGGCAACCTGACCACGCCGCTGGCCGCAACAGAAGGCCGCCTTGTGATCCTTCCCGCATCCTTCAAACCCGGCAAGGAGGGCTAACTATGAAGCTTCTACTTTCCGAACAGAGATCGAAGCTAATCGAGCAGGGTCGCGCAACCAGCGCGGCCCAACTCGAAGGAGCCGATGAACCCGACCATATGCCGGTCGTCAAACTCTTCACCCCCGATGCGAACTGCAGTTGGCTGATATCAGAGCTTGATCCCGATCACCCCGATCTTGCCTTCGGCTCTGTGATCTTGGCGTCGGCTGCCCCGAACTCGGCAGTGTGCTGATCAGCGAGATTGAAAGTGTCCGCGGTGCCTTCGGGCTTCCGGTCGAACGAGATCGGCATTTCACCGCAGATCGCAGCATATCGGCATACGCCGATCTTGCCCGCAAAAACGGGAGGATCACCGCATGAGTACGCATATCACCGATCACCACGTCAGCGCCTTTTCGGCGCTGACATCGGGTGAGTACACAAACTTCGCGCTCTTTTCCTGCCACGTGAACGGTCAGCCCGCAGCGGCGATCGTAGCCGTGACGCCGGAGGGAGACGAGTTCCAGATCACCCCGTTATTCGTGAGCGTGACCGACGACATGATCCTGTCCGATCACGACGGCATTCTCGCAGGAGGTGCGTCATGACCTACATCGTTGAAACATACACGCTTTGCGATGGCTGGGTGAACACCTGGCATAACGAAGAGAACGGGGTTACCAGTCCCGAAACATTCCCGACACGAGCAGCGGCGCAAGCCGCTCTCGATGAGTTCTTCGCCGAGATTGCCGATGAAATCGCGGTCGGTCAGCGCGCATGTGATGCGGGATATGACCGCTCAGAGTTTCGCGTGGTGAAGGTAGGTGAGCCATGAAAGCCGAATACGAAATCTATCATATCGAATGGCAGGGCATCGGTGTCGAAGTCCGTTGGGCGGCGCAGTGGATAAGTTCCACCGTTTATCCAGTCGCGCATCTGGAACTGGTTTCTGACGGGCGTGTAAAGCTGCCCGTCACCGAGACAGGCTACCGCTCACATTTTACCAATCGCGAGATTGTGGAAGATCACGGCGGTCCCGTGGCGTTTGCCATCGCCTGGCTCGATCACGAAGCGAAGAGTGATGCGTGGAAGCGCTATATCGATGCGAGCAAACAGCTCACACTCTTTTAGTTGCACAAATATTGCCGAAGCCCTCTGCCAAGACCGGCGGAGGGCTTTCGCACGTTCCAGCTTGCCTGATCGGCAAGGATCGGCGCGGGGGCCGTGCTGGTGCACGTCTGTCCGCGCCGATCCGATTCAGCCCGCGGTGCAGGCGATCAATTGGCGGCGGAAAGCGCGTGTCCAACTCTTGTCCGTTCGCCAATTTCAGCGTAAAAATGAATGTATATCAACGGGATCGCTTGCTCAGCGCTAGTTTGCGGGCAGGTGTTAAGAAATCCCTAATCTTGTTCCGTTATCATTAGCTGAATAGGTCGTTTTCAGAGCGATACAAGATGTGCGCGGTGACACCGCGCCATCTTGGAAGGGGGCTAAAGAGCCGCCCCCGTTCCATCCCCCGCTCGTGTGGTGAGACCGAAAGAGAGACGAATCGTCCCCGTTGTTCACACCACAGCAGCATTTCGTTGCTGCACCACGACCGAAGAGCCTTCGTGCCCTTTGGAAACCTGAGCAGGAGACTTCGCTCTCCTGCACCATCGACCGGACCTTGGGAGATATGCTTCTCCCATCCGGACTGAACCCATGCACCAGGGAAATTCGCACCCTGGACGGCGACCAAAAGGGAGACTTCGGCTCTCCTCTTGGAACTCCATCGACCAACATTTCGGTGTTGGATCACGAGCAGGAAACGGTCCTGCAGCCGGTGGCCTACGAGAGGTGAAACGGGAATACGCTATGGCTGGCAGCGGCAGCAACAAAAGAGAGCGCCAGATCATTCTCAAGGCGCGCTTTAACGAGCAGGAAGCCTCGCTCGTTAAGCAGCAAGCCGATGCTGCCGGTCTGTCTGTGTCTGCGGTGATCCGTTTCGCTCTTCTCGACCAAGCGCCCCTTCGCGCATCGCGCACACCACCCCTTGATCGCGAACTTGCCGCACGTTTGCTGGCTGCTCTTGGGCCGATCGCGTGCTCCATGAGGCAGGCTGCCGATGCGGGCGATATCGATCATCTTTCCGAGACGGTCATCGCCGCGCAGCGCGATCTCGCAGAACTCCGCACCGTTGTCATGTCTGCCTTAGGGAGAAAACCATGATCCTCAAAGGCAGTTCCCGCACCAACGGGGCCGATCTCGCAACCCATCTCATGAACGGCTACGACAATGAACGCGCCGAGCTAGCCGAAATGCGCGGCACCATCGCCGATGATCTGCATGGCGCCTTTGCCGAGATCGAGCTGATCGCATCCGGGACGCGCGCGCAGAAGCCGCTCTTTTCGCTGTCCATAAATCCCCATCAGGCGCTCACGCGCGAGCAGTATTTCGAGGCGATAGACGCCATCGAAAACAAGCTGGGCTTTGCAGGACAGCCGCGTGCCGTTGTCTTCCACGAGAAGGAAGGCCGCGAGCATTGCCATATCGTCTGGTCGCGCATCGATGCAGCACAGATGAAGGCGATCCCGGACTCGTTCTACAAGGCACGTCTCTGCGACATGGCGGTAGTTCTTGCCGAAAAATTCGGGCACGAACTGCCGGAAGGGCTCAAGCAGTGGCGGGACAAAAACCGCGAGCTTGGTGACAAGCTTGAGCCTAGCCTTGCGGAAACCGCCAATGCAAAGAAGACGGGCATCAGTCCCGAGCAGCGGCGTGAAGACATCACGGCTGCTTATGTGCAAGCCGATAGTGCTGCGGCCTTCGTGAACGCGCTCGATGAGAAGGGCTATGTGCTCGCCAAAGGTGTTAGCCGCGCATTTGTTATCGTCGATCAGTTCGGCGATGTGCATAGCCTGTCGCGCTACGTCAAAGGCGTTCGCACTAAGCAAATAAAGGCTCGGCTCGCCGATCTCGACATGGCGTCACTGCCAAATGTTGCGCAGGCGCAGGAGCAGGCCAAGGCGCGGCTTGCAGCGCAAGAAGAACGCCTGCGTGAGCAGCAGGACGTGCAGCGTGATCGTCGGCATGCTGATGATGAGCGTTTCAAGCGCAGCATCGATCAGAAACGCAACGCCATGGAAGCGCGCCAGCGCGAGCGAAGGCTGGAATTTGTGCAGGCCGAACAGCAGGTACTGACGCGCCATCAAGATGAAAAGCTCGCGCTCGATGCTGCACAAAAATCCGAGAGCGGGGGGCTCTTGTTCCGCATGCGCACCCGGGTGGCCGATCTGATTTCAGAGCGTCCAGCGCTGCGTTCCGTGCTCAGTCACATAACCGAAAAAGCCGGGCTTGATCCGCGTGATCGTCATCGCCTGGAACAGCAGGCGCTTGCCCGGCGGCATGCAAGGGAACGTGTTGCTCTGGCCGGTCGCAAGCGGTCGGTCGAGAAGATCGAAAAGCGCGAGCGCGCGTCGCTTGAACGTGATCTCAAGCAGGAAATGCTGCAGCGGATGGTGCGGCAGGAGCAGCTGCGTGCTGCAGCAAAAGTGGAAGGGATCGATGCCCGTGAGGCCGCCCACATCTTGCGCACCGATCCACGTCTTCTTGAAGAACGCGCTTTCCAGGATGAATTCAATCACGAGGCGGCCGGTGATCATCACTACGACGATGATGATCGTAGCGGTGATGATGATGACGATGGTCACAAGAAGAAGCGGAGCTGGAAACAGCGCGCTAAAGACAAAGGTCTCAAGCAGGAGCGCGGGCGCGGCGGCTATGGCTATCGGCGTGGTAACTAACGTGCAGAGTCCGCAGTCCTCGAACAAGGGGATACGCGGCGCGCTGTATCACTTGAAAAGCTCTTCAAGCGCTTCCTTCTGGGCTTCGAATTTCGCCTGGTTTTCCGACTTCAACGTGTCGATGTTCTGCAGCTTCCAACGGACGGCCGGCAGGTCTGCAGCGTGTGGCGCGCCTATCAGCGAAAAGTCAGGTGTCCCGTCATACAGGCCACGCAGGAATGCCTTGGCATCCTCATCAAGGCGTGCGTTCAGGTCTGCGACCAGTCGCTCTCGCGTCTCGATCAGATCGGCAAGCGGTACGGACGTTGTCGTCATACCCTCGAATTCCTTGGTGTAGGGCTGGTCGAGATCGATCATGTTCGGATTCAGCAGTTCGTGCGCCGGACGCTTGGCACTTGCCACATAGACAAGAAACGTCCGGAACAGGGCATCAGTGAGTCCTTCGTTCTCGTAGAGTAGTTTTACGTCGTAAAGATCGCGGGGATGCTGCCTGTCCGTGGCCGCGCAAAGCTTACCGCCGAAGAGGTCTTCGAATGAAACGACCTGGATTTCAGCGAAGCCAAATTCATTCTCGACCGCTTCCGTGACCCCCATCAACTTAGGCTCGTGAACAACGCCGCGCGTCACAGGTGACGTCTCGATCTTGATCGTGGCGGTACCCATACTGACCTGCACGCGGGTTGGATTCTTGCCACCACCATCTATGCGGCGAACCTTCGCGTCAGCGATGCCTGCGTCGATGGCCCCGGCGATGCGTTCTAGCGACTCGTTGATTTCGATAAGGCTTTCGGCGCGGTCTTTGATCGGCAGGTAAGTCAGGTCAATATCGACCGACAGGCGCGGCAGATCACGGTAGAACAGGTTGATCGCAGTGCCGCCCTTGAGTGCGAATATCTCTTCCTTCGCGACATACGGGAGTATGCGCACGAGTAGCGCGACCTGGGCTTCATAGATGTCACGCGCCATCACTTGCCTCCGTGCACACGAATTCTTCCGGCACCATGATCCGGTAGCGCGGGTGTATTTTGCCGCCTTTGACCAGAGCGCGGTCGCCGCTGCCGAGGTTGAATTCTTCCGGATCGAGACGCTTGCGCCAGGCGTGGTTGTGACGGTCGGCGAAGACGAAGAACAGGCGTTTTACCTTGATCTTCTTGCAGCTGTGAAGCAGCGCCGACAGCGTACGCGGGCGCAGCGTCGTCAGGCCTTCGAACACCATATCGAGATTGTGGAAGCTTTCATGGTCGGGCAGCTCGTCCATCACTTCCATGACCGCCCGTTCAGGGGCTGACATCTTGAGCTTCCAGTCCCACGGGAGAGTGGTGCTGGCGTCGGTTTCGTCCTTGGTCAGGCCGAGGGACGGATCGGCGAACAGCGAGGTGCTGCGGGTTTCTATTGGTGCGTTCAGTGGCAGTTTGGCGAGCCAGTTCGGTATGGCATCGCCATAGACCCAGACAGGGGCGTTGCTGCCAAGGCGCAAATAGTGGTCGTAGCCTTGCTGGCCGAGGGCAGTCGTGCCGCCGACATGGATGTCATAGCCCATGATGTGCTGCAGCGAGAGCAGGCAGGTTTTCCAGTCGAGTGTGTTGGCTTTCGAGGCGTTCGGTGCAGGGCGACGGAAGACGCCGCGATGGACGCGTTCCAGCCAGCCGCGCTTGACGTAGGAGTAGGACGAGCGCCGACCTATATCGTGGCGCTCAAGCCATGCGGAGTCCACAAGGAAGCCTGCGGGTACAGACTCAAGTAGGTTCTTTATTTTTTTGTTCTCTTGTCCGCTCATAATGGACATATTAGCATAAACTCAAAGAGATTGCTAGTGCTCTCTTTAGGAAAATGGGATTTTGTCCGCTCTAGATGGACTAAGTGAGGCATTCTTAAAGAGACTTTAAGTCAGAGGCTCCGAAACTCTCCAGCAAAGCAGGGCGGGCGTGGGTGCCCTGTTCTTCTGCGCCGCCGCACCCCCATCAGCAAGTGAGGGGTGACGGACGGCTCCGGCGAAGCAGGGCGATAAAATCGTGGAGGATTCAATCAAAAGGCTCCACAAGTGTGTATCCATTGGCTACACTCGATGGCGATGAAAGATGTCGGGCTTCGCATACGCATCGATCGGGACCTGCGGGAGCAGTTCCTCAAGGCGTGCCAGGCGGACGACAAACCCGCCGCTCAAGTGCTAAGAGAGTTCATGCGCGCCTATGTGGCCGAGCGTGGCGCTGATTCCGCAATCACGCATGGCGGCGGAAAAGAAAAAGATAACGGGGTAGAACCTTGAACGCAGTTGAAATCGAAGAAGCAATTTCCAGACTGGCCGAACAGCCGTTCGACGCCGAGGAATTCCCCTTCGCGTTTCTGGAGGCGTTCGGCAATAAGGCGACCACGATCAAGCGGCTCCGCAGCGGCGCATCGAACAAGTCCGATATCGGCGGCGTTCTCCAAATCAATAACATCCACATCAAGGTCTGCGCCGAGGGGCGGGTCTCCGACACGATCCGCGCGCTGCGCGAGAGCCCTGCCACGAAGAACGCCCGCAACCGCGTCAAGTTCATCATGGCGACCGACGGCATCACGCTGGAAGCCGAAGACCTTTCATCTGACATCGCCCCGATCGTCTGCCCGTTCGCGGACTTCCCCGATCATTTCGGATTCTTCCTTCCGCTTGCCGGTATCTCGACCGTCAAGCAAATCCGCGAGAGCGCCTTCGACATCAAGGCAACGGGCCGCCTGAACCGGCTTTATGTCGAGCTGCTGAAAGACAACCCCGAATGGGGCACCGCCGAGCGCCGCCACGACATGAACCATTTCATGGCGCGGCTGATCTTCTGCTTCTTCGCTGAAGACACCGATATCTTCGTCAAGGCCGATCAGTTCACCGCCACGATCGAGCAGATGAGCGCGCCGGACAGCACCAACACCCATGAGGTGATCAGCACGCTGTTCCGCGCCATGAATACCAAGGCCGAAGAGCGCGACGCGGCGAACATCCCCCGTTGGGCGTCCGATTTTCCCTACGTCAATGGCGGGCTGTTCTCGGAAAGCGTGGACGTGCCGCGTTTCAGCAAGATCGCGCGCTCCTACCTTCTGCATATCGGCAATCTCGACTGGAAGAAGATCAATCCCGACATCTTCGGTTCTATGATCCAGGCCGTCGCCGATGACGAGGAACGCGGCGCGCTCGGGATGCACTACACGTCCGTTCCGAACATCCTGAAGGTTCTGAATCCGCTCTTCCTTGATGATCTGCGCGAGAAACTGGACGACGCTGGTGACAACGCGCGCAAGCTGTTGAACCTGCGCAACCGGATGGCACGGATTAGGGTCTTCGATCCCGCCTGCGGCTCCGGCAATTTCCTTGTGATCGCCTACAAGGAAATGCGGGCGATCGAAGCCGAGATCAACAAGCGGCGCGGCGAGCCCGACCGGCGAACCGATATCCCGCTGACCAACTTCCGTGGCATCGAGCTACGGGATTTTTCCGCCGAGGTGGCGCGCCTGGCGCTGATCATCGCCGAGTATCAGTGCGATGTGCTCTATCGCGGCCAGCGCGAGGCGCTGCGGGATTTCCTGCCGCTGGATGCGATGAACTGGATCACCTGTGGCAACGCCCTGCGGATCGACTGGCTGAGCATCTGCCCGCCCACGGGGACGGGCGTGAAGATGCACGGCGATGACCTGTTCAGCACACCGCTTGATCAGGCCGAAATCGACTTCGAGAATGAGGGGGGAGAGACCTATATCTGCGGGAATCCTCCGTATGTGTGGACTAATGATCAGTCTCCGGAGCAGAAGGTCGATCTTAAATTGCTCTTTGAGCAATACACCAAGTCCTGGAGAGCCCTAAATTACGTCGCAGGATGGTTTCTCAAGCTCGCACAATACGGTTTAGTTTGTGATTGCCGTGGTGCCTTTGTCTCAATTAATACGGTTTGCCAAGGGCAACATGCGGTTACCTTCTGGCCCACAATATACGAATGTGACCATCGAATTCACTTCGCGCACGAGCCCTTTAAGTGGCATAACTTGGCCTCAAACAACGCTGGTGTGACAG
This sequence comes from Roseovarius sp., assembly GCA_002720475.1. Taxonomy (GTDB): domain Bacteria; phylum Pseudomonadota; class Alphaproteobacteria; order Rhodobacterales; family Rhodobacteraceae; genus Roseovarius. The sequence continues at coordinate 54,858 of PBIL01000003.1, read as the reverse complement.
TAGTAATTATCGGCTTATCCCGAGAGGCAGACAATAAAGCAAGACTGTATGGTGAGGACGAAAGTGGCGAAACATTCGTTCGAGTAGTCGAAAAAATAGGCCCTTATCTTACACCGAACGTCGATGTGCTTGTGTCAAAGCACTCGAAGGCGATCTCTCAAATTGGGGAAATGGTGCGTGGTAACATGCCATATGAAGGCGGACACCTTCTACTCTCAAAGCAAGAAAAAGATGCGATGATATCTTCCGATAGAAGGTCGGAGGAATTTGTGCGGAGAATTAGTGGATCGTCAGAGATAATTGACGGGAAACCGAAATACTGCCTGTGGATTGATGACGACTCCGTGGCGCGGGCAAGAGAGGTTGAAAATATTCGAAATCGCCTTGATGCCGTGCGTGAACTGAGGGCGAAAAACTCAGACAGAAATGTTGTAGCAATGGCGGAAACGCCACATAAATTCCGCGAAACAAATAGTGGTTCGATCTGGACGATTGCGATGCCGGCAGTTTCATCCGAAAATCGCGAGTATCTTCCCGCAGCTCTGCTTGACGATCGGCATACTATTTCAAATAGAGCTTACGGACTCTATGACGCTGATCTTTTCAACTTCGCGCTTCTAGTGTCGAGCATGCATATCGCCTGGGTCGGCACAGTGTGTGGCAAGCTCGAAATGCGCTACTCATATACTAACACGCTCGGATGGAATACATTTCCGATCCCGAAACTTACTGAGAAAAACAAGGTTGATCTGACTCGATGTGCCGAAGACATCCTTCTTGCGCGCGAAGCTCACTTTCCCGCGACCATCGCTGATCTGTACGACCCCGAGAGGATGCCCCAAGACCTGCGCGCAGCCCATGAACGCAACGATGAAATGCTGGAGCGCATCTACATTGGCCGCCGCTTCCGCAATGATACGGAGCGGCTCGAAAGGCTATTCGAGCTTTACACTAAGATGACCAAGGCGAAGGGGGCGGCATGATTGTTCAGCCGAACACAGGAACTAAGCTGTTCGAGGAGATTGACGAGCGTTTCGAGCGGGATGATGAATGGTCCTTTCCGAAATCCGTTTCGATTGGCTGGCCAATTCTTGAAAAGCCAAAGCCTAATGACTTTCGTGACTTCAGTATCAGGTATTATGAAGCATCTCGCTCCCTTTGTGAGATGGTAAGTAGAAACAAGATCGAAGACTACGTTGCCAGTTTCCCCATCATCTTTCTTTTCCGGCACTCCGTTGAGCTGGCGCTCAAGGCGGTGGTGTTGCATCAAACTGGAAAAAGTGCAGCTGGGCATGACCTTTCGGTGCTCCTGAAGAAGGTCACCGGGATGCCGGACTGGGTGGTTAACTGGGTATCCGAGCTTCACCGTTTGGACGAGAGATCGACGGGGTTGCGCTACCCTGATACGGACGTCGCCTTCTTTGAGGCGGGCTCTCTGATGCCAGAATGGCAGGAAAAGACAGAAAGGCTCCATGCTGTATTACTCGCGCTGAGCCAAGGCCACATCCGATGAAAGAGATTGTATGACCAATAATGTTCCCTCCGTTTCCGTCACCTATGCCCGCAACGGCAGTTCGACCAAGTCGAACGAGCTTGGCATGCGGCCAATGCAGGAACGTGCCTTCGAGCGGCGGGGCGAGCAGTATCTCCTGATCAAGTCGCCACCCGCATCGGGCAAGAGTCGCGCGCTCATGTTCATCGCGCTCGATAAGCTGCACAATCAGGGGCTCCGGCAAGCCATCATCACCGTGCCGGAAAAATCGATCGGGTCGAGCTTTGCCGACGAGCCGCTCAGTGACTTCGGGTTCTGGGCGGACTGGCATGTCGTGCCGAAATGGAACCTCTGTAACGCGCCTGGCGCCGACGGCAGCAAGGCCGACTCTGTGGGCGCGTTCCTAAAAAGCGATGACCGCGTGCTGGTCTGCCCGCACGCGACCTTCCGCAACGCCGTCGAGAAGTTCGGTGTCGAAGCCTTCGACGATCGCCTGATCGCCGTGGATGAATTCCATCATGTTTCGGCCAACCCTGATAACAAGCTAGGGGCGCAGCTCACCGAGCTGATCGCACGCGATAAGGTGCATGTCGTGGCCATGACGGGATCGTATTTTCGGGGCGATACCGAGCCGGTGCTCATGCCCCATGATGAAGCGAAATTCGATACCGTTACCTACACCTACTATGAACAGCTCAACGGATATAAGTACCTGAAGACGCTGGATATCGGCTACTACTTCTATTCCGGCGCCTATGCCGATGACATCCTGAAGGTGCTGGACCCCGCCGAAAAGACGATCATACACATCCCTTCCGTCAATTCACGCGAGAGCACGAAGGATAAGATCAGGGAAGTTGAGCACATCATCGAGGAGCTTGGCGCATGGCAGGGAACCGATCCTGCCACCGGCTTCCAGCTTGTGAAGCGCTCAGACGGGCGCATCTTGCGGATTGCTGACCTGGTCGATGACGATCCGACCAAGCGGGAGAAGGTTTCAGCGGCGCTTAAAGACCCTGCGCAGAAGAACAATCGCGACCATGTGGACATCATCATCGCCCTGGGCATGGCCAAGGAGGGCTTCGACTGGATTTGGTGCGAGCACGCGCTGACGGTTGGCTATCGATCGAGCCTGACCGAAATCGTTCAGATCATCGGACGCGCCACCCGTGATGCGGAAGGCAAGACAAACGCCCGCTTTACCAACCTGATCGCCGAGCCGGATGCGGCAGAGGCGGCTGTCACCGAGGCGGTGAACGACACGCTGAAAGCTATCGCGGCCAGCTTGCTCATGGAGCAGGTGCTGGCCCCGCGCTTCAACTTCACCCCGAAGAAACCGGATAGCGGGCCGGTCGAAGGCTTTGACTACGGTGAGGGCGGATACAAGGAAGGTGAGTGCAATGTCGGCTTCAATGAAGATAGCGGCCAGTTCCAGATCGAGATCAAGGGGCTTGTCGAACCCAAGAGCAAGGAAGCCGAGCGCATCTGTCAGGAGGACCTGAACGAGGTAATCGCGGCCTTCGCGCAGGACAAAACCACCGTGGAGCGCGGGCTGTTTGACGAGGAGCTTGTCCCCGAAGAGCTGACACAGGTGCGCCTGGGCAAGATCATCAAGGACAAGTATCCCGAGCTTGATGAAGGCGATCAGGAAGCCGTGCGCCAGCATGCAATCGCAGCGCTGAACCTCACGCAGAAGGCCAAGGAAGCGGCGCTTGAAGGCGATGACGCAGAGAAGAGTGGAAACACCGCCTTGATCGACGGCGTCCGGAAATTCGCAATGGACGTGCGCGATCTGGATATCGATCTGATCGACCGGATTAACCCGTTCAGCGAAGCCTACGCCATCTTGGCGAAAACGATGAGCGAAGAGAGTCTGAAGCAGGTTCAGGCCGTCATCTCTGCGAAGAAGGTGAAGCTGACGCCCGAAGAAGCCCGTGACCTGGCGCGACGCGCCGTGAAATTCAAGCAAGAGCGCGGGCGGTTGCCATCGATCACTTCGCCCGACGCTTGGGAAAAGAAGATGGCCGAAGGCGTTGCCTTTCTTGCCCGCATGAAAGCGGAGGCTGCCAATGGTTAAGGAATTCACCGAAGACGACGATGCGCTTCTTGCCGAACTCGGCGTCGAAGTAGAAGAGAAGAAAGCCCAGACCCGCACGCCCCGCGAAGAGCGCATCATCGCGGGGTTCGAAGAGATTCAGCGCTTCGTGGAAGAACATGGCTGCGCACCACAGCATGGCGAAGACCATGATATCTTCGAGCGCCTGTATGCCGTTCGACTGGATCGTATCCGGGAACAGGCGGATTGTAGGGAACTGGTCGAACCGATCGATCACCAGGGATTGCTGGCAGGGTCAGCACCATCATCGTCATCAGCGACGGACGAGATGGATGACGATGCCCTTTTGGCGGAACTCGGCGTCGAGGCTGAGGCCCCGCCGATCACGGAGCTCAAGCATGTCCGGACGAGCGCCGAGAAAAAAGCCGCCGAAGAAATCGCCAACCGCGAAAAGTGCGAGGACTTCGAGACTTTCAAGCCACTCTTCGAGCAAGTCCAGAGCGAGCTGGACAGCGGCCTGCGCGAGACACGCCCCTTCGAGATGAAGGCCGAAATCCAGCCAGGACGGTTTTTTATCGTCGGCGGCCAGAAAGCCTATGTCGCGGAGATGGGCGAAACCACTATCACAGCCCAAGGCCGAACCGATGCGCGGCTTCGCGTGATCTTCGATAATGGCACGGAGAGCAACATGCTTATGCGCTCGCTCCAACGTGCCCTGAACAAGGATGAAGCAGGCAGGCGCATCACCGATCCCGTGGCCGGTCCATTGTTCGCTGACCACACGATCGATGGCGACGAGGCCAGCGGCACGATCTATGTCTTGCGGAGCAAGTCCGATCATCCGGTTGTCGCCGAGAACCGCGATCTTGTTCACAAGATCGGCGTCACGAACATGAGCGTCCAAAAACGCATCGCGGGCGCGCGACTCCAGCCGACATTCATGATGGCTGACGTCGAAGTTGTAGCGACCTACGAGCTCTACAACATCAACCGAACAAAGCTGGAAAACCTGCTCCACCGAATCTTCGAGCCTGCGCGGCTCGACATCGAAATCATGGACCGCTTTGGCAAGCCTGTCGTTCCACGCGAGTGGTTTCTTGTACCGCTGTTCGTCATCGATGAGGCTGTGGAGAGGATCAAGGAAGGGACGATCGGCGATTTTGTCTATGATCCGCAGGCGGCGACTCTTCGTGCCCGCAAGACTTCATCCGCGGGAGGGGGAATGAAAGATGGATAGCGAAAGTTCACCTATCGGTTCTATGTGGAGGCGTTGGGATCTTCACCTGCATGCACCGGGGACAAAGCTGAGTAATGCGTATGGTGCACCCGACGACGACACATGGGACCGCTTCATCGACACGTTGGAGGAATCGCCGGTTATCGCATTCGGAATTACAGATTACTTCTCGGGCGACACATATTTCGAAACGGTGCGCAGGTATGTCGAAAAGTATCCCAATTCTCAAAAGAAATTTTTCCTCAATATCGAGTTCCGCCTATCGGAGTCGATAAGCAAGGACGGGGGGCACCCCCACATGCATGTCATATTCGACAATGATCCCGATCTTTGCGGGTATGAAAAGATCACCCGATTCCTGACAAACCTTGAAACACAGTCGATAGACGATGCGAGTGCCAAGACACGCTGCACCGACCTTAAGGATACCTCAGACTTCGAGGCGGCCACGGTTGGCCTTGATAACCTTCTTAGAGCGCTCGTGGATACGTTTGGTGATAGTGAACCATACCTGCTCGCGTTTCCTGCGAATAATGACGGTTTGCGGTCTACCGATTCAGGTTCACCCCGAAAAATCCAGCTGGCCGATCGCATAGATAAGGTGTGTGATTTCTTCTTTGGCAATGCGGGTAACAGAGATTTCCTTTTGCGAACAGACCGCTATGCGCAGGGCCCTTCGGTTCCTAAACCGGTGGTTTCAGCCAGTGACGCTCACTGCTTTGATGATCTTGAACGCTTAGGAGGAGATGTTGCCGGATTTCCGCCAACCTGGATCAAAGCCGATACAACTTTCATCGGGCTGAAACAGATTTGCCATGAGCCAGCCAGTCGCGTGTTCATTGGAACACAGCCTGATGTCATGGTGCGGCAGGAGCAGGACGGAACTAAGTTTCTCGACCGTCTCCAGGTAAATCAGATCGAAGGATATGATGAGTCCAACGGTAGATGGTTCAAGGCTGTTGATCTCCCACTGAACCCGGAACTAACAGCAATTATCGGAAACAAGGGCAGCGGAAAAAGTGCAATTGTCGATATCATCGGCCTTTTAGGTAACAGCCGCCAGGAGAGTTACTTCTCGTTTCTGACAAATGACTCAAAGAGTAAAAAGTTTCGTCAGAAGGGGTTTGCAGAAAATTATCTTGCTGCGATCACTTGGCATACAGGAAGGCAAGAGGAAAGGTTGCTCAGCGACAGTTGTGATTTGGATATGCCGGAGTCTGTCCGATATTTGCCCCAAAATTATTTTGAGCAGCTAACGAACGAACTTGAGATTGAACAATTTAGGGCAGAAATCGAGGAGGTTGTATTCTCGCACGTTGAAGAAACAGAGCGACTCGGGAAATCGTCATTCTCCGAATTGGAGGAGGCGAAGACACTGCAAAGTAAACATGAGATCAGTTCCCTCAAACGCCAACTCCGAGAGATTAATATCGAGATCGTTGAACTTGAGGAGCAAAGCTCGCCTCGCTATCGAAGGCAACTTGAAGGACAGATTCAGGCCAAGAAGGACGAACTTAAGGCCCTTGATGAGGGTAAACCAAAGGAAGTCCCACCTCCCGAGACCCAAACGCCGGAACAGAAGGAACTCGCAGAAAAGATTGACAGGCTCTCCAAGCTGCTCGCCTCTTTGAAAGACGCGGGGCAGCAGAAGGTAGTCGAAACCACGGAGTTAAAGGCTAGTCTCCAATCCGCAAATTCACTCAAAGATAGACTGACGAACCTTGATGTCCGAGCAAGGGAAGATATCAAGGAATTGACCGCGGCTCTTAGCCCTTTGGGTCTCAATGTTGCAGAAGTCGTGACGTTTCGTGTCGAACTTGCACCACTTCAGCAGAAGATCGACGAGATTCAGGGAGAAATTGCGGCGTTGGAGAAGGACAATGAACGCGAGTTCACCCTGGGTACGAATTTCGAAGATTTGGTGACGATTCCAGACCTGAGAGCCGCTTATAAATACATCCAAGATGAGATTGACCGTCTCAAGGAGCAGCTCGGTGCGCCGCAGCGCCGGTACCAAGCTTACGTTGAGCGTTTGGCGGCATGGAACGCGAAGCGCCTCGACTTGATTGGAAACGAGGAAGACCCGAAGCATGAGACGCTGAACTGGCTCAAAAACCAACTGAAATACATCAGTGAAACATTGGCGGAGACGCTGGCGGAGAGTTATAATCAACGTAGAGATATCGTTAGGCAAATTTATGCGAGTAAGAGCGAGTTCCTCAATTTCTACAGGGACCTGAAAACGAGCGTCGAAGAGCGTTTGGAGGCGGTGCGCGCCGAGGGATTTGAGATCGAAATCGAGGCTTCGTTCATTGTTGACAGGGATTTTCGCCGTAAATTTCTGGATCACATCGATCAGCGCAAGCGTGGCCCCTACAAGAGCACACAGGATGCACAGCAAGAGCTATCGCAACTGGTACGTGAAACGAACTGGGACGACTTTGACTCAGTTATTGCCTTCTGCGAACGCGTTTTGGGTCGGATGAGGCGCCCCAATGGTGACGAACTACTGATAGCCGAACAGGCGCATGACGTTAAGGAATTCTATGATTTTCTATTCTCGCTCGATTATCTTTCATCGCGCTACGAACTTCGGCTTGGCGGGAAGAACCTCAACGAGTTGTCGCCTGGCGAAAAGGGGCTTCTCCTCCTGATTTTTTATCTACAACTCGACCGGAAGAACACTCCACTTATCATCGACCAGCCAGAAGATAACCTCGACAATGAGAGCATATTTAGCGTGCTGGCAAACTGCATTCGTGATGCAAAAAAACACAGGCAGGTCGTTCTGGTTACTCATAACCCGAACCTTGCAGTGGGTGCCGACGCCGAACAAATTGTCTATGTAAAGCTTGAAAAGCCGGAGAACTACAAATTCTCCTACGAAACGGGCGCAATCGAGAACCCAAAACTGAATCGACGAATTGTAGATGTTCTTGAGGGATCGCAGCCTGCATTCGTCAAGCGGCGTCTTAAATATGGAATTAGATAGTGGAGGAAACCTGTTGAAGGTCTTTTGGTCTTGGCAAAATGACTATGAGCCGAAAACAAACCGGAAGTTCATCCGCGCTGCGCTGGGTGAAGCCGTCAACAGGGTTGGTGATGAACTTGGACTTGAGGCTGCTGAACGCCCTGAACTTGATCACGACACCAAGAGCACGCCCGGCATGGCAGAGATCACGGGCACCATCCTAGGGAAGATCAGCGAATCTGCTGTCTTCGTTGCCGACCTCACTCCAATTGGTGTATCTCCCGGTGGCAAAGCTTTGCCCAACCCGAACGTGTTAATTGAACTCGGCTGGGCGCTGAAATGCGTCGGCGCTGATCGTATCATCGCGATCATGAATACCGCGACCGGCTACGGGCCCGAGGCCCTTCCGTTCGACATCCGGCATCGCAGAGCGATGCCCTATGCGCTCGCGCCTGATGCGTCGCCAGCCGACCGCAAGAAGATCAGGAAGCAGCTGACGGACGAGCTCGTAGAGGCCTTGAGAATTAATCTCGGGGAATATGCAGCGGCGGAAGCAGAAGCGGCTGAGTTCAAGGCCGCCCAGGCTAAATCAGGAGATCGTTCAGTATGGCACACCCTCGGCAATGAGGTCGAATTCGTTGATACGGCGGACATTACTCGCAAACTCACGGTGCCGGGTGGACCACGGGCTTACATCAGGATCATTCCGTCCGGGTGGCGCTGTGGCACTCCGTCCGTGTTTGAAATTCAGCGCGCGAAAGATGCAGATCAAGTCGGTCCAGTTACCGAGGGCTCAAACAGGGGAGACTTCGGCCCCTGCGAAGAAGGCTTTGCGCGCGTCTGGCACACTGGCGATGATGAAGCCGCCAATATCAGTATGTGGTTTGACGATACAGGCGAGTTCTGGGTTTTACACGGCACGGCGGTTGGCGATTGGAAAGACGGCAAGAAGGTGCTGCGCGTGGGGCCTGTGCTTCGGGGTTGGCATGATAATCTGCGAAGCGCCATGAAGGTGTTTGACCGCCACGGTGCATACCCCGCCAGACGTGTCGAAGCAGGCGTGGTTGGCATTAAGGGAACGATGTGGCCCTCCGAGATGGTAAGCTATTCGAAGGCTGCGCGTAAACCCGAAAGCTTCCTATCAAGGCCGCAGCGCGACTGGGGAGAAGGCGCCCAGCTCGAATTTCTTACCGATGTTTACAACAAGATCAGGGACAACTTCGGACTGCCACACGCAGATCAAAACGACCTTGGAAAGATGGTTGGAAGACAATGACGTTCCTCTATTTCGCATTTGGCTCGAATATGCTGAGCAATCGTCTCATCGCGCGTTGCCCGAGCGCCAAACTGGTCGGCAAAGCGTTCGTACAAGATCACGCATTGGAGTTTACCAAGAAGAGCGTGGACGGGTCCGGCAAAGCGACGCTGATAGAACGAACTGGCGTTATTACCCCAGGCGTTCTGTTCGAGATCGAAACCGCGGAGCGTGATGCACTTGATCGCTTCGAGGGCGCCGGTAAAGGCTATGACCGGATCGATACCTTCGAAGTGGTCACCGGACACGACCCCGTCACGGCGGCGACCTACCTTGCCAGCGAATCGCAGGCTGATCTGCTTCCGTTCGATTGGTATCTGGCGACAGTGGTCGCTGGCTCGCTCGAACACGGTCTCGGCGAAGAGCATGCCGCCAAACTTCGAGCCACAAGACACAAACCCGACGATAGAGATCATCGAAAATCCCGCGTCGAAGCAATTGAAGCGCTCAGGGCTCATGGTCATAGCAACTATCTGGACCTACTTGACAGTTGAACGCTAAAGGTTCGTAGGTAGGGCGCAAACTATAGGCCGCGAAAGGAAATAAAGTTCACGGCGCCCTCCCGCAACCAACACTTTTCGATCGTTCGTGCTTCAGAACCAGCGTATCGTGGTGGGACACAAAGCCAGAAAACCCAAGCAAACTGTGGGACAAAGAAGTGTCCCACCAGCCCGTAAGCTATTGAAATAAGGCCTTGCTGTGATGCCGCCCCCGGGCACCATAAAAACGCTTGATATTGCTCGATATTCATTCTTGAGCCTTTCAGGGTTTGACAGTTTTCTTGAAGGGTTTGACAACTTTTGATCGGCGTTCGTTCTCCTTTTCCAGTGCTTCCATCGTGATCCGGTTGCGGTCCGCCAAGTTGGCGGACCGGGAATAGTGGAGGGCCATCGACAGGGTTTTCTGCCCCAGCAGGTCCGCAATCTGGCGTTCCTCAAGCCCCGCCTCGCGTTGCGCCGTGGCCACGGTATGCCGCAGCCCCTTGAGGGTCAGACCGGGTTGCACGGCTTCCTCAGCTTCCAGCTTCTTCGTGAAGCGGTGCCAGACGTCGAAAAGCCGTTGTAGGTCCAAGGCTTTCCGCTGGAGGTGGCAAGGATCGTCACCGCGTCATGGTCCGGTGCAGCGTCCAGGGCCGCTTGCAGCGTCGGGCCGATAGGAATGGCGACCTCGTGCCCCGTCTTGCCCCGGACGCCCCAGATCGTGTTGCCGTCGATCTGGCGACGGGTCAGCTTGAGCGCGTCGGACGGATCAAGGCCGGTGTTCATAATCAGCGCGACCGCCACCCGGACGTGGGGCGCGGCCCGATCCAGCACAACGGCGCGTTCCTCGACCGTCCAGTGCCAGTTGGCATAGGGCCGATCTTTCGGGCGCGGCTTGGGAATGACGCCCGCCGCATAGTCCCGGTCGATCAGGCCGCGCGGAATGGCATAGCGGAAAACTTGGCTCAGGAAGGTGCGGACCATGGTAATCTTCCCTTTTTTAACGGGGTGAATCGGTAGAGTTCACGCAGCCATTTTCAGTTTCATAGCGGGGGTGATCATGCGGGGTGTGGACGAGACGAGCGGGTCGCTGTTCAGCCATGTCGATCTGGAGGAACGCATCCCGCCGCGACACCCGCTGCGCAAGATCAGACAGGTGGTCAATGATTCGCTCGCCAGCCTCGATGCGGAGTTCGGGTCGCTCTACACTGATTTCGGCCGGCCCTCGATCCCGCCGGAACGGCTGCTCCGGGCGAGCCTGCTGCAAATCCTGTTCTCTGTCCGCTCCGAGCGGCAGTTGATGGAGCAGATGGACGACAACCTGATGTTTCGCTGGTTTGTGGGGCTGGGCATTGACGACCCCGTGTGGGTCCCCACGGTATTCACCAAGAACCGGGGCCGGCTGCTGACCACGGAGATGTCGCGCAAGGTGATGGCGGCGATCCTGGCGCATCGCGAGGTCGCGCCGCTGCTGTCGGACGAGCATTTCCCGGTCGATGGAACGCTCATCAAGGCATGGGCATCGATGAAGGGCTTCCAGCCGAAGGCCGAGGCGACCCCGCCTGACGATGACGGGCCGGGCGATCCGCCCGCTCCCGACAGCAAGCCCGAGACCGAGCCCTTCGACAGCCCCGCCGAGACTGACCCGATGCCCCGAAACGCCAGACCCCACCGCAATGCCGAGGCCGATTTCCGGGGCGAGAAGCGGTCCAAAGCCACCCATGCCTCGACCACCGATCCGGACGCGCGGCTCTACAAGAAATCCCCCGGCACCGGGGCGATGCTCTGCTTCACGGGCCATGCGCTGATGGAGAACCGAAACGGGGTGGTCGTGCAGGGCGACCTGACCCGGGCCGACGGCTACGCCGAGCGAAAGGCAGCACTCGACATGATCCACCGCCAGTCCCCAGGATCGACCCGGCGGCTGACGCCGGGCGCCGACAAGGGACATGACGCAGGTGGGTTCGTTTCCGATCTCCGGCAGGCCTGCGTCACGCCCCACATCGCCCAGAAATCGAGATATTCAGCGATCGACGGGCGCACGACCCGACACGAGGGATATGCGTTGTCCCAGAAGCACCGAAAGAAGATCGAAGAGACCTTCGGCTGGGCCAAAACCGTCGGCGGCATGGCACAGACCATGTATCGGGGCATCGAGCGCGTCCGGTCGCGCCTCATCCTGACCATGGCCGCCAACAATCTTGCCCGGCTACCACGGTTGCTGGGGGCATGAAGGGAAAGATGGACCCGGGAGCGAGCCGCGGACGCGCCGACAGACATGACCCATCAGTCGAACCGGACCTGATGACGGGAAAGCGTTCCGGCTCAGCTATCATGTCAGCGACCTGCTAAGTCATTGAAATAAGGCCTTGCTGTAATGCCGCCCCCGGGCACCATGATCGTCACAGGTCCCCATGTTCGTCCCGCCGCGGAACGACGGGCCTCGCAGTGGCGCGCTCAGAAGGCCGCGGCGGTCGCCGTGGCGCGCTGGCGGCATGCGATAAAGCCACGCGCGGCGTCGAGCGCCTCGCGGATCGTCACGTCCATGTCGATATAGCGGTAGGTGCCGAGCCGCCCGACGAAGCTCACCCCGGTTTCGGCGGCGGCGAGGCGTTCGTATTGCGCCAGCAGGAGTTTTTCCTGCGTGAGGCGGATCGGGTAATAGGGGATGTCACCGGACCCGCAGGCGCGCGGATATTCGCGATAGCACACGGTCATCTCGTGGCTTTCCCAAGGGCTGAAGTGCTTGTGTTCCGTGATTCTCGTGTAAGGCGTGTCGGGGTCGGGATAGTTCATCACCGCGCAGCCCTGCCAGTCTCCCTCGGCGGTGAAGCGTTCGAAATCGAGCGTGCGATAGCCAAGATCGCCCAGCCGGCAGCCGAAATAGCCGTCGAGCGGCCCCGACCAGAAGAGATGATCGGCCCGTTCCGCCTGTTCCGGCGTGTAGGGGCGATCCAGATGGACGTCGATGCCGGGATGGTCGAGAATCGCCGCGACGAGCGCGGTATATCCCGCCTCTGGCAGACCCTGGAAGCGATGCGCGAAATAGCTGTCCTCGTAGCTGAAGCGCATCGGCAGCCGCTTGAGGATCGCCGCGGGCAGCTGGACGGGCGAGAGGCCCCATTGCTTCTCGGTATAGCCGCGAAAGAACGCTTCGTAGAGGGCGGGCCCCATCATGGCGAGGGCCTGTTCCTCGAAATTGCGCGGCTCGTGCGGGCGGGGCCGCGCCTGGGACCCGAGGATGAAGCGGCGCGCCTCCTCTGGCCGGAAGCTGCGCCCGAAAAACTGGTTGATCGTGTGAAGGTTGATCGGCAGGCCGTAAACCCGGCCGCGCACTGTCGCCTTGACCCGGTGCGCAAAGGGCTGAAACCGCGCGAAACGGTTCACATAGGCCCAGACCTCGGCATCGTCGGTATGAAAGATATGCGGGCCGTAGACATGCACGAGGATCCCCGTTTCGGGGCAGCGCTCGGTATGGCAGTTGCCGCCGACATGGGATCTTGATTCGACCACCGTGACCTTGTGGCCCGCCTCGGCCAGTTCACGCGCAATCACGGCTCCGCTGAAGCCGGCCCCCACCACAAGTATCCCCATAGTGCCCCTCTTCCATCCGCGGCAGCCCGGTTCGTTCGGCACCTGCCGCGGGCCGTGACCCCCGGCGAGTCTGCGCCTCGCCCCGCCAGAGGTAGCGAGGCGATGCGCGCTTGGCCAGTGTAGCGTGGCAGCATGGCGGAAAAACCTGAAGACTTTGTTTCGACTCTTCGGGAAGTGGCGCGATTTTGCCCGCTTCCGGAACCTCTGCGCCCGCTCTTGCGCGCGATACCCCGCAAGGTGGTTTTGCGTGGAGGGGAACCGTGGGGCTGCAATATGTGGGGCATCTCGGTCTGGGCGACCCGCTGCTCGACCAGGATTTGCGCGATCTCGATATGGCCTGGCTGCCCGCAGGGCCATATCTTGTCGCGGACACCGGTGCCTCGGGCGGTCTGATATCCTATCGGCTGGCCGAGGGTGCGGCGGCCGGACTTGCCGATTCGGCACATTTCACCGGGTCGGCCACGACGGCGCAGGCCGGGCTTGCGCGCTCGGTTGGGGGTGCGGTCGTCTTCGGAACGGTCTCCGATGGCGGCGGCAAGGTCATCCTGGCGCAGGCGCTGACCGCGGATGGCGGCTTCGGCGGCATGGTTGCCCTTGGCGAGCTGCCCCAGGACACAAGCCTCGTCACGGCGCTGGTCTCGGCGCGCATGGACGGGTTCGAGATGCTCTTTGCCGCCGATGGCGGCAGCGGCCAGATCCTGGTCTTTCGCAACGACGAGGCACCACGGAGCCCTGCCGACGCGCCCCCCGCACCGGTCGAGGCCGTCGCGCTCGAAGGCTCTGCGCTCCTGTCGATTGCCGAGACGGGCGCGCGGCCGCATCTGCTGGCGCTCGAGCGGGGGCGCGGCGCGCTTCACGGCTTTGTCATGGACCCTGCCAGCGGCGCACTTTCGGCGGGGGCCGTGCTCGACGGTGACGCCGGGCTTGCGATCGCCGATGCCACCGCCCTGGAAACGCTGAGCGCCCACGGCACCACCTGGGCGATCATCGCCGCGGCGGGCACGCATTCGCTCAGCGTGGTGCGTATCGCGGACGATGGCGCGCTGGCGCTGACCGATCACGTCCTTGACACGCTGGCGACGCGGTTCGGAGGCGTTCACGGGCTTGGCGTGGCACAGGTCGGCGATCATGTGTTCATCGTTGCCGGTGGTGCGGATGACGGGCTCAGCCTGTTCCGGCTGCTGCCGGACGGTCGGCTTCTGCATGTCGAGACGATCGCGAACGGGGCGGGTCTCGGGCTCGGGAATGTCGGGCAGGTCAGCGCCACCGTCCTGGGCGCGGAGCTGCAACTTTTCGTGGCGGGCGATCCGCGCGGTGGTCTCAGCCAGTTCGGACTGGACCTGTCGGGGCTCGGGGTCGTGGCCGAGACAGCGGGCAATGCGGCGGCGCTGCTGGCCGGCACGCCGGGCGATGACCTGCTGTCGGCGAGAGGGTTCGGCGATGACACGCTCTCGGGCGGTGCGGGTGACGATATCCTTGTCGCCGGGCCCGGCGAGAGCGAGCTGCGCGGCGGGGACGGGGCCGACACGTTCGTCCTCTCGGCGGACTCCGGGCGGGTGCGGATCACCGATTTCGACCCCGCGCATGACCGGCTCGATCTTTCGGCCCTGCCGATGCTCCGCAACCCCGGACAGCTCGGCCTCGAGACGGCAGTCGGGTCTGCCCGGCTGGCCTTCCGTGACACGAGCATCGAGATCACCGTGACAGGGCCGGTCCTGCTCGATGCCGCGTGCCTTTTCGGCCCGGTCTTTGCCTGGCCGGACCGGCTGCCGATCCTCGCAACCGGCCTTCCTCCGCCGATAACCGGCGGCCCCGGCGCGGACCCGCTCGACGGAACATCCGGGCCGGAGGTGATCGACGGGCAGGGTGGTTCCGATACGCTTTTCGGGCTTGCGGGGAACGACAGCCTGCGCGGCGCGGAGGGGCCGGACCTTCTCGGAGGCGGGCCGGGCGATGATCTGGTGACGGGTGGTGCCGACAACGACACGGTCTTCGGCGGTGCCGATAACGACACGCTCGAGGGTGATGAAGGCGATGACGAGTTGGGCGGCAGTCTCGGGCATGACAGCCTGATCGGCGGCCCCGGCCAAGACCGCATGTTCGGTGCCGATGGCCGCGACACGCTTCTCGGGGGTGACGGGCGCGACATGCTCGGCGGCGGTCCGGGTGACGACCTGCTTTTCGGCGGGATCGAGGCTGACGCGCTTTGGGGGACCGATGGCAATGACAGCCTGTGGGGCGAGGCGGGGCGAGACACGCTCGGCGGCAGCACAGGTCATGATGAGATCCACGGCGGCGCGGATGATGACGAGATCTGGGGCGGCGACGGTAATGATTCGGTCGATGGAGACGGGGGCAACGACACGATCGGCCTCTTTCTGGGCGATGACAGCGCGGCGGGCGGCAGCGGCGATGACGAGCTCTGGGGTGCCGCGGGGAACGACACCCTGCTTGGCGGGGACGGGGCCGACACGCTCGGCGGGGGAGGGGGAAGCGACCTGCTCGACGGAGGGGCCGGGCCTGATACGCTCTGGGGCGGATCCGAGGCCGACAGTCTTCTGGGCGGTGCGGGCAACGATCTGCTCAACGGTGGCAGCGGCGCGGACAGCTTCGTTTTCATTGCAGGCCACGGGCGCGACACGATCGGCGATTTCGACCCGCTCGATCCGCTCGAACGGATCGACCTGAGCGGCATCGGCACCCTCGGATCCCTGGCCGATGTTCTCGCGGTCGCCACGGCTCTCGGGCCAGACCTGCTGATCGACACCGGGGGCGGCGATTCGATCCTCTTGCGCAATATTGCGGCGAACGATCTTGATGCGGACGATTTCCTCTTCTGAAACCGCCGCGCTCAGAGCGGTCTTGGCGCGCCGGGCAGGCGCGTGCGAAGCCATGCCATGCCCGCGGCGTTTATCGTGTCGAGCCTTTCCCAAAGCGCGTAATCCTCGGCATAGAAGGCGCGCAATTCCCGTTGCAGGGTCTCCGGGATCGGCCCTGCCTCACGTTTTTTCGAGACGTTCTCGCGCGGCAACGGGCGTTGCACGCCAAGCCCGTCACACACCGTGCCAAACATCTCGCCAAGTCGGGGATAGGGGATGATCACATCGGCCAGAACCCTGCCCTGCGGTCCGCAGAACATCTCGCGCTGGAGAAAGGGCCGCCCGTCCGCATGGCGAAAGTTCCAGTCCTGTTGCTCCCAGAACTCGGCAAAGCTCATCCCGGCGGGCAGGGGGCTGTCCACCTTGTTGGAGCTGCGATAGCGGAACCACGAGCCGATCCAGTCCAGCGGATCGCGCATCACGCCGAACTTGAAGAAGAACCGGGGCCACTGGCCGGGTTGCGTGAATATCTCGGGATGCGCCTCGATGGCCGCGTGCAGCGTCATGTGCTTGCGCTGAGGCGTGCCCTTGAGAGCGATCTCCGAGACCGGCGCGAGCGCCGTCTCGATCGAGGTCGAGGCGGTCTTGGTATTGGCGACGAAGACGAATTTCCGTTCAATCCCGATCAGCATGGCCGCGTCTCCCTGCGGAGCGATAGCGCAGCGCCNCCCGCGAGGCCAGAGCCCGGATGGCAGTGGGCGGGGTTTACTTGGCCGCATCCCTGCGAGAGAACCGGTGGTATTGACACCCAGGCCCAAGGTTTTTCATGTCCGCCTCCCCGCTCGTTTCCGTCATCGTTCCCGTTCATGACGTCGAGCATCATGTGACGGCCTGCCTGCGCAGTCTGAGAAAACAGAGCGTCGCCGATTTCGAGGTCATCGTCGTCGATGACGGATCGCGCGATGCGAGCCTTGCGCGCGCGCGCGCGGCGATGGCGGACGATCCCCGGTTCCGGCTGATATCCCGGCCGCATGCCGGGTTGTCCGCGGCGCGCAACGCGGGGCTTGCGGCGGCACGGGGGACGTTCATCGGCTTTGTCGATGGTGACGACCGGGTGACGCCCGATTTCCTTGAACGCATGACTGGCGCGCTCGAGGAGACGGGCGGCGACTGGGTGGCCTGTGGCCTGCGCTATGTGTTTCCGGACGGAACGGGGCTGACCCATTCCGCGATCCACGGCGCGCCCGATCTGTGCGCGCACCCGCCGCAGCGCCGCCATGTTTTCGCAGACTGGTCCGGGGTTGTGACGCATTTCCCCTCGGTCTGGAACAAGCTCTATCGGCGCGCGCGTCTCGACGGGATCGCCTTCGACGAGGGGACATGGTTCGAGGATCACGCCTTCTTCCTGCGCGTCGCTGCCCGCACGGATCACCTGATTCACCTGGCCGAGCCGCTCTATCTCCAGACCCGTGGCAGAGCGGGGCAGATCACCGGGCGCGATGACGAGAGGGTGTTCGATCAGTTCGCGGTGCTCGATCGCGCGGGCGAGATCATGGCCGCGGGTCCGCATGACGGCGCGAGCAAGGCCATGGGCCTGCTGGCGCACCGGCTGATCGCCGAGCGCGCCGGCATTCTTGCCGACAAGGAGCGGCGGTCCCGGTTCGCGCGCGAGGCTCGGGCCTTTCTCGAACGCCGGACGCTCGATCCCGGCGCGGCCGATCCCTGCTGGCGCGAGGAGATGGCAGGCCGCCCGCCGCTTTCCGTGCTTGTCCGGTGGGACGGGGGCGATGCGGCACCGCTGCGCGTCACGCTGGAGGCCCTGGCGGGGGGCGCGGTGCGCGGCCACGAGGTGCTGGTTGTCCGGGCGCAGGACGGCAAGCGGCCCTGCCCGTGCGAGCCGCCGCCCGGCATCGCATCGGTCAAGGCCGAGGCCGCGCTCCGGACCGCGCGGGGGGCCTGCGTTCTGGTTCTCGAGGCCGGGGCCCGTCCCGACCCGGAGGACCTGCACCGACAGGCGCGCGCCTTGCTCGAGGCCGGGGGTGATCTCGGCCTGATCGGGGAAGAGGCACCCGCGCGCGGGCGGTTTGCCCCGCTGGCCGCGCTGGCGCGCCAAGTGCCGCTCGGCCACCACCTGTTTCACCGCGAGATGATCGACGCGCATGACCTGCGCCTTGCCGGGCCGGATGGCGGTGCGCTCTGCCTTGCGGCGACGGTGCTTGCCGAGACGGTCGTGGCGCTGCCCGGCCCCGCCGCTGTGGTTCCCTCTGCGCCGCGCCCCGAAACCCTGGCGGAGTTCTGGGCGGCGCATGATGCCGCCCTCGCCTCCGTTCCCGAGGTTGCCCGAGCGCGCCTGCCCCGCGGCTGGGAGCGGCGGCTTTTCCTGCGCGCGCTCTGGCGCGACATTCAGGCGGTCGAGCGGTCGCGCGCGGCGCGTCGGTTCCGGGCGCTCGCCGTGCTCGCCGGTGCGGCCAGGCGCGGCTATGGCCGATGGGCCGATCCGCCGGCCGGGGTGGATACCGATGTGCCGCCGCGTCTGGCCGACCTGCTCGATCGGCGAGCGGCCGCGCGCGCCCTCTTCGGGCGGCCTTCCGCCTCTGCGCCTGTCTGCTTGCCCGAGCCAATCCCGCAGGCACGGCTCATGCCGTTTCGTCTCTCGGGGACGGGCTGGTTGCGGTTTCGCGCGGACCTGCGCCATGCGGCCTATGCCAATATCTCCTTCGTCGCCAGTGATCGCGTCGGCATTCCCTTTCACCTGTCGCTGCGGCGGCACAGCGCCACGGCGGTTCTCAACGACCGTGACGCGGCGGGCCTCTGGCATGAGGAGATCGCGCATGATGCCGCCCTCGGGCCGCGCGTCGTCGAGGGCCTGCTGCGCCTGACGGCGATCGAGGTTCGCATCGTGCTTGACGGGGCGGAGCTTGTCACGGTGCAGGGCGGGACACGCTTTGCCGGTCTTGACGGGATCGCTTTCCTGGAGCTTCAGGGGTCGATCACCTTGCGCGATTCCGCTCCGGCCTGGTCCGGGCAGGGCCTCGCGCTTGACGAGCGATGGCTGCTGCGTGCGCCCGAAGGCACGCGGAGCCTTGTGGCCGGGCATGACGGCACGCGGCTTGCGGCCGAGGCGTCGGACGCGCTGCCGGGGGTTTTCGCGCCCCTGCCCGGCGGGCTCTGGGCCGATCTGCCACAGGGCGCGCCGCTCGACCTGAAGGCCGAAGGACCCGGGCACGCCACGCTATCGCTGACGCGCGAGGCCATGGCGGCGCGGCTCGAGGCGGCGCTGCGCGGCCGGATCGAGACGGATGACGAGATCCGCTGCCTGTCGGTGCTCGAGCATCTGATTCATGGCGGGTTCGCGCCCGCCCTGTCGGCCGAGGCGCAGGATCGCGCGCGCGCGCTTGCCCGGCATTTCGGCCTTTTGTCGGATCTCGGGCTTGCGGCGGAGCCCCCCCGCGCCGCGATGCCCGGCCCGGACCCCGATGAGCGCGAGATCGCGCTTGCGCGGGCGCGCCTTGCGCGGGTTCTGCGCGCAAACCCCGATGCCGATCCGCTCGACGCTCTGCGCGGCCTTGCCCTTCCCCGGACGGCGCAGAAGAGGTTCCTTCTTGCGCTGTCGGATCTCTTCGCCCGCGAAGCGCATGACGGACCCGGCTTTGCCGGGTTTCTGCGAATGGCCCGTGATGCCGGGCTTCTCACCGGTCCGCTTCCGCCCGATACATGGAGCAAGGCGGCCCTCATGCCGCTGCTGGTGGCGGAGGGTCACGGCGATGCGGCGCGCGATGCGCTCTGGTCACTCGCGCCGCGCCGCGCAGAGTGGTTGCCCACGGCCCCGATCGCGCATGTCGCGCGCCATGCGTTGCTGGCGCGCCGGATCGCACCCGCCGACCGCGAGGCGCTGATCTATGGCTACATGGAATTCGTGAGGCGCCGCCTGTCCGATCCCTGGGGGCAGGCGCATTGCCGGGAACTGACGCGCGCCGCCGTGACGCTGCTGCGGCAGCGCGATCTGATGAGCGAGCATCTCGGGAGCGATCTCGACGGTTTCTGCCTGACCGCCTACGGGCTGTCGCGGGAATTCTGGCAGGCGGTGGAGGAACAGGAGGGCCTGAGACCGGGTCCGCGTCTGGAGGAAGCCCGGTCGGCATACCGGGCGCTGGAGGCGGCGCAGACCGGTCCGCGCGCCGGGGCCGCCGAGGCGCTTCGCTTCTTCCGGGCGGCGGGGAATGCGGATGCTGCGCGCATCGCGCGCGAGTTGAAGGTCGCGGAACCGGCGCAAAACCCGCGCGAAAAGGTGCGCGCGGCGGCCCGCCCGGGCGCGGCAGATGTGCCGGAGGATGAGCGGGCGCTGCTGGCTGCCGCGCTTCCGGACCTTTACCCCGATCTGCCGCGCCCGGCCCATGCAACGCTGCAACGCGACTGTGCGCGCCTCATCGAGGCCGCGCTTGCCGCGCCTCACAGCGTGGCGCCTCCGGCGCTTCTCGACCGGCTCGATTTGCTCGCCGATGCACGCACGCAGTTCCTCGGCTTCGGGCTTGGCCTGTCGCTTCTCGCGGGGCTTGGCGAGACCGCGCCGATGCGCGATGCCCTGCGCGACTGGCTCGGCAAGCGTGCCGCAGGGCCGGGCGTGCCGGGCGGGTCCGCCCTGGCAGACGCCCCCCCAGTGCGGCAGGGCATGGCCCGGCTCCATGCCGCGTGCCCTTCGGATTTCGTGACGCTCTTCGGCGCGTCGGAACTGCCTGTGCTGCCGCCGCGCTGCGCATCGCTGCCCCCTGCCCATCCGCTCTACGATGTGCTTGTCGTGGTCTTCAGCTGCGTCCCCTATCTGGAGACCCGCGGACCGGCCCTGCGCGCAGGCTGGCTGCGCCTGCTGGCCGGGATGGGCATTCCCCATGTCATCGTGACCGGCGGTGGCGATGGCACGCTTTCGGGCGATGTGCTGCGGCTCGATGCGCCCGACGATTACGAGGGCCTGCCGCAAAAGACCCTTACCGCGATCCGCTGGGTGCGGGAGGAGACCGATTTCGGCCATATGCTCAAGATCGACGACGATTGCTTTCTCAACGCGCCCGCCTTCTTTCGCGCGCTCAACTATCGGCGCTTCGATTATTACGGGCGCAGGCTGAGCCTCATGCCCGGTCAGATGGATCGCCGCTGGCATCAGGACAAATCGGCCTCAAAAGGGGCGCGGCGCGGCTTCGACAAATCGCCCGAACCGTCGGCCTATGCCGATGGCGGCTCGGGCTATGTGCTCGGCCGCCGCGCCATGGAGGCGGTTCTCTCGGCGGCCGAAAGCGCCGATGGCAGGCTGCTTGCGCAGGTGTCCTTCATGGAGGACAAGCTGGTTGGCGATCTTCTGTCGCTGCGCGGGATCGAACCGGCCGAGGACGGTTATTACACCGCCGTGCGCCGCCGTCGCCACCGCGACGCGATTCCCGTGTCGTCCTGGCAGAACGGGTTCCTGGCAAGCGCCGCCATGCCGGTGCAGATGGTCCATCTCGACCGGGCCGCCGATCAGGCCCCGGCGCTTGCGCGGCTCGCCACGCCCGCGCTCTGGCCGAAGAAGATCTGGCCCTCGTTCCAGGAGGCGCGGCTGGGATCGCAGAGCAACGCGCTCGATCTCGTCTCGTCCGGGTCGAGCGCCGAGGCTGCCCGCGCGGCCGCCCTCGCGGTGGTTGCGGTAATGCGCAACGAGATGTTCCTTGCGCCTCATTTCCTGCGCCACTACCGAAGCCTTGGCGTGGAGCGGTTTCTCATCGCCGATAACGGATCGGATGACGGGACACTGGAATACCTTGCCGAACAGCCCGATGTGACGCTCTTTTCCGTCGATACCGATTACCGCCATGCGGCCTATGGCGTGGCCTGGCAACAGGCGATGCTGGCCGAGTTCCGGCTTGGGAAATGGTCGCTTGTCGCCGATGCCGACGAGCTGCTTGTCTGGCAGAGGAATCAGAGCCAGAGCCTGGCCGCGCTGCTTGCCTCGCCCGCCTTCGACGGGGCAGAGGCGGCGCGGCTCTTCATGATCGACATGTATCCCGGCGGCCCGCTGGAGCGCGCCGATTTCGCCTCGGGCGATCCCTTCGCCGAGGCGGGCTTTGCCGACAGGGTGCCGCTTCTCGAGGATTCGCCGGCGCGCGGCCCGTTCTCGGACCAGCCGACCTGGACCTCGGCCCTGCGCCACCGCCTCATTCCCGGGGCTCGCGCCGAGCTCTTTGTCGCGCAGAAGATCGCGCTCTTGCGCTATCACCCGTTCATGCGGCTCTCGGCCGGGCTTCATTACGTGGGCGGGGTCCGGCTCGCGCGGCGCGAACTGCTCCTCGGGCATTTCAAATACAATGCCGAGTTCCGCCGCAAGGCCGAGGTGGAGGCCGCGCGCGGCCAGCATTGGGACAATGCCGAGGAATATCGCAAGTATCTGGCGCTTCTGAGCGAGGGGCGCAGCGTGATCTTCGATCCGGGCGTGTCTCTGCCCTGGCAGGAGGTGCCCTTCGTGGCGGCGCGCCTCGACTGAGGCTCAGGACCAGCCGTAATGCCCGGCGAGTTCCGCCACATGCGCGGCCATGGTCACGGGCGGGCGGGCGTTTTGCCAGTAGCGACCGGTGTCGATGCGCCCTGAAAGCAGCGCCGCGATCCGGTCGTGAAAGGCTGCCGCGTCGCCCGCGGCAAAGACCATCTCCGGGCAGTTGCCCAGCTCCTGCGCGCCGCCCATGTCCGAGGTCAGGAGCGGGATGTGACGGGCATGCATCTCGATCGCCACCTGCGGCAGGTTGTCATGCCAGAGCACGGGCACCACGCCCACATCGACCTGCGCCAGCAGCGCATCGAGCCCGTCATGGGCATATCCATCGTGATGCAGGAGCCCGCCAAGGCGCTGACCGAGCGCGGCAAGACGGGTCATCGCCTCGGCCTCGCCGCGGCGCGCGGCGACGACCAGCCGCAGCCTGCGGGAAAGCGGAAGGGGCAGGGTTTCGAGCGCATCGAGCAGGAAGAAGAACCCCTTGTCGCGCCGCATGTAGCCCAGATAGGCCAGCGTCAGGCTGCCATCGGGGCGGGGCAGCGGCCCGCGCGGCGCCGTGCGGTGGAACGCCTCGGCCTCGCGCGTGCCGATCCGGCAGGTGCGCGCGCGCTCCGGCGCGATGCCGTAACGGATGGCCAGATCGCGCACCGCGTCCGAGACGCAGAGCACCGCGTCGCAGTGGGTGTTGAGCGCCTTGACCATCGCGCGGCGGCGGGCGGCAAAGGCATGGGCGTCTCCGGCGATGGCCGGGTCCGGCCGGGTTCTCGCACCGCCCCGGATCCGGCGCAGGATCCGCATTCCCCAGCGAAACAGCGGATCGAAACCCCGCCCGCCCGGCGCGATGCCAAGGCATTTGAGCCGGTAGGCCACGCCATTGGCGAGCCGGATCAGGCGCGGGTCGGGGCGGTGCGGCAGGCAATCCACGCAAGCCCGGCCGCCCGCGAAATCCTCGCAACTGTGCCGTTCCCGATGCCAGAGATTCACCTGCGGGCAGACGGGGTAGTAATTGTGAAGCATGAAGACCACGCGCGTTCCCGGCGCGATCTCCTTCAGGCGCAGGACGGATGCGGGCAGCCCTTCGAGATTGTTGAAATGCACCGCGTCATAGGGACCGGTGGCGCGCAGGAAATCGAAGAAGGCGGCCTCGGTCGCCGGGTGGGAGAGCTGGGCCGGATCGCCGAAACTGTGATGGGCCGGGGCCATGACGCCGGCATTGACGATCTCGAAGCGGCGCGCGCGGTCGGTCCCGGGGCCGTGGCGAATGCGTTCCCAGCGGGGGGCGCGCGCGGTGATGTCATGGGAGATGCCGGAGGCGAGGAAGATGGCCTCGATCCCGGGCCGCGCGGCCAGTTCCGCCATGAGATTGCGTTGATAGACCGAAACCCCGCCGCCGCGCCCTTCGGGATCGAGGTAATCCACCCAGTTGACGAAGAGCACGCGGCGCATCTGCTCAGATTTCCGGCTCGAGCCAGTGGCCGAAGCCGATCTCGCGGAAGTAGCGGGCAATCGGCTCGGGATGGCGGAAACGGGCGAGGATGTCGTTCGGGTTCTGCTTGACCAGCGGGCTTTTCATTTGCGGATCGGGATCGACGCCGAGGAACCGGGTGATCCGTTCGGCGAAACCCGGTGCGAAAAGCTCGCGGTATTCGATGCGGAGGCGGCGATTGGGCAGGCTTTCGAGCCAATGGGCAAAGAGCGCGTCCATGCTCGCGATCTCGTGCCAGCGCTGGCAGATCCGGCGCGGGCCGACATCGATTCTTTCGTGGATATGGGCATCGGGCCGGGTCTGCGCCCATCTCAGCGACGTCTCGGCCTTGATCAGCGAGGAGACCTGCGCGAGCCGGTTCTCGCGCCAGACATGGATGAGGTCGATCTCCGGGTGATCGGCCAGCCGCTTGAGGATGCGCACATTGTGCCCGAGCATGTATTTGAACCCCACCCGCAGGATGCCCGGACGGGCGGCCGCCTCGAAGACCCGTTCCATGAAGATCAGCGGCGTGCGGTCACGCGCGAGCAGGTGCGCGGGCGTCTCGTCCCGGTCCCGCACGCCGACGATGGCATAGGGGTTGAACTGCTCGCCGCTGCAATGGATCGCGGGATGGGCGTTGAGCAGCGTCATCAGATAGGTCGTGCCGCTGCGCGGCAGCCCGATGATGAGAAAGCGGCGCGCAGGCGCGGGACTGTCTGCGGAAAGGGGCAATGCAGGGACCGTTGCTTGGTTCTATCCGCTTCCTTTTCGCCCATTGTCGCGGTGCCCTCAAGGACGGCCTGCTTGCGGGCCTCATGCGGATATGCCTAGGGTGAAGCCGCAGAGGCCGGGATGACAGGACGGGCGATGAGCCAGGAGATTGCCAGGGCGCGGGACGAGGCGCTTGCCGCGCTCGATGCGTTTCGCGCCGCGCTGGCGCGGTTCCGGCGCGCGGCGGGCGCGCCGCCGCTCTTCCTGCTCGAGAAGCCCGCCCCCGAATTGCCGCAGGCCGCGCTCGAGGAGTGCCGGGTCTTCGCCACCCGTCACCAGATGATGCGGGCACTTGTGCGCGGAGGCATCGGCGGAGAGATCGGTGTGCAGCACGGGCATTTCTCGCGTTTCCTGCTGGACGAGATCGCGCCGGAGCGTCTGCATCTCTTCGACATGAGCGACCGCCTGCTGCGGCCGGATGTGCGCAGCGACCCCCGCGTCGAGATGCATCTCGGCGATTCGCCGAGCGAACTCCGCAAGCTGCCCGAGGCGCGTTTCGACTGGCTCTATATCGACGGCGATCACAGCTATGCGGGCGTCTGCCGGGACACGCGCGTCGCCGTGACGCGGCTGCGCGAGACCGGCCTGCTGATCTTCAACGACTATACGCCCTGGTCGCCCGGCGAGGCGATGGCCTATGGCGTGATGGCCTGCGTCAACGAGACGGTGCGCGCGGGCTGGAAAATGGCGGGGCTCGCGCTGACCGCGAACGGGTATTTCGATGTGGCGCTGCGCCGCGCGTGAGGCGCGTCAGGCTCTCTGGAGCATCCGGCGGTGCACCTCGATCGCCTCTTCCACATCGTCGAAATAGCGCAGACGCCCGCCTTCGAGCACGAGCCCCGCCGAGCAGAAATCGCGCACCTGCCCCATTTCGTGGCTGACGAGGATCGCGCCGGCATGGCGCATGCGATCGACGAAAACCCGGCGGCTCTTGGCGCGGAAGGCGGCGTCGCCCACGGATGTGACCT
This sequence comes from Roseovarius sp., assembly GCA_002720475.1. GTDB lineage: Bacteria > Pseudomonadota > Alphaproteobacteria > Rhodobacterales > Rhodobacteraceae > Roseovarius. The sequence continues at coordinate 29,174 of PBIL01000003.1, read as the reverse complement.
CATCCACCAGATAGGTGTCAAAGCGGATCCCCATGGAGGCGCCGAAGGTCAGCCGCGCGCGCATACCGGCCGAGTAGCTGCGCACGGGCATGTGGAAATGCTTCCCCAGATCGGCGAAATCGGCCACGAAATCGACCAGTTCCCCGGCATCCACGCCATAGATGCGGGCGATGAAGCGGATGTTTTCGGCACCGGTCAGATCGCGGTGGAAGGAGCCGCCGAAGCCCACCGGCCAGGACACCAGACCGTGGCGGATGACCCGGCCCGAATCGGGGCGCAGGCTGCCGGCCACCAGTTGCAGCAGCGTCGATTTGCCGGCCCCGTTGCGCCCCAGAAGCGCGACGGAGACGCCTTCGGGCAGGCTCAGGGTCTGGTTGTCGAGCACCAGTTTGCGCGTGTCGCGCACCCGGAAGCTCTTGGTGAGGCGTTCGAACCGGATCACGCCCGCCCCCTCAGTCCCGGTCGCGGATCGCGTAATAGACAAGCACCATCACCGCCCAGGAAAGCACCAGGAAGAGCCCCGAGAGAAGCTCGATCAGCAGGCGGTCGGGATACTCGCTCGATTCCGCCAGCGTCGGCTCGATATAGGTGGCGAGATAGCGGCTCTGGCGAGAGGCCTTGGCGCGGGCCACGTCGAGCGCGGCAAGCGCGGCGCGATAGGTCTCCTCGGCAAATTCCCGGTCCACCTGGAGCGCCTCGTATTCGGCGATGAGGCGCGGATAATCCTCTCCGCCCGCGCCGCCGGTCTCGGAGGCGAAGGCGTCGCGTTCGCGGGCGATCCTCTCGCGGATGACCTCGATCTCACGCGCGGACTGGAGCTTGCGCGGATCGTTCTCGGTGGTGTTCTGATCGAGGATGTCATAGGCGATGAGCGCCTGCGCCAGTTGTTGCTGGAGGTTGTTGATCACCCCCATGCGGCCCTGGATATCGGCGGCGGGATCGACGATCTGGGTGCGGGTGCGAAAGGTGGTGAGCGCCTCGCGCGCCGCCTTGAGCCGCGCGACCGCCTCGTCCAGATCGGCCTCGGCATAGCGCATGGCGTCGGCCCGGGCGCGTTCGTTGAGGCGGTTGATCATCTCCTGGCTCTGGCGGAGGATTTCGGTGGCGATGGCCCGGGCCATCTCGGGGCTGTAGGCCACCACCTGGACCTCGATCAGGCCCGAGCGCTGATCGTAGGACAGCCGCAGGATGCGCCGCCAATACCATTCGAGATCCTCGATGCTGGCCTCGGGCCAGAGCGCGAAGACCGGATCGCGCCGCCAATGGGCGGCGAAATGGGCGCGCAGGCCGAGTTTGGCCTCCACCTCGCGCACCATGGTCTGGCTGAGGATGAACTCGTAGAGAATGTCGCCATCCGACGAGAGGCTGGAGCCGGTGAGCGCGGTCAGCCCGCCAAGGATCTCGGAGGCGCCGCCGGTCTCTTCCTGGCGGACGGTAAAGCCCGTGACCGAGCCATAGCGATCTTCGGCCACGAACCACAGATAGGCCGAGATCGCCGCCGAAGGCAGCAGCACCAGGAGCACGAAGGACCACAGAAGTCCGCGATGCCGGCGGCGCAGCCGTGCCGGGCCGACCGGCGGGCGAATGGCCACAAGCCCCTTCGGCTGCTTGGGCTGGGTGTTCATCCTGCCGTCATCCGGTAAGTTTCCATTTCCCCGTCCTGTCTACATACTGACCCCCGAAAGGGCCAGCACGAGAATCATGCCGGAACACGCCGCCACCGCCCCGCCCGCCGCCGCGCGCCGCAGCTTCCGCAGCCTGCGCGCGATCGCGGCGCTGATGCTGCGGGAGATGGCAACGCGCTATGGCCGCTCACCCGGCGGCTATGTCTGGGCGCTTCTCGAGCCGCTTGGCGCGATCGCCATTCTGGCAATCGGCTTCTCCTTGATCATTCGCGCCCCCTCGCTCGGCAACAGTTTCCTGCTCTTCTACGCGACCGGCTTCATGCCATTCATTCTTTACCAGGACCTTTCCAACCACGTCGCCCGCTCGGTGAATTTCTCGCGCGCGCTGCTTCACTATCCTGTGGTGACCTGGGTGGATGCGCTCGCCGCGCGCTTCGTGCTCAACATGCTGACGGGGATCCTCGTGGCCGTGATCGTGCTGGGGCTGGTGGCGTCGATGACCGAGACGCGGACAACCTTCGACGTGGTGCCGGTTCTGCGCGCGATGGCGCTGGCGATCCTGCTGGGGGGCGGGATCGGCGTGCTCAACTGCGCACTGTTCGGGCTTTTCCCCGTCTGGATGCAGGTCTGGTCGATCGCCACGCGCCCGCTTTTCCTGGTTTCCGGCGTGTTCTTCCTCTACGAGGACATGCCCGCGAAGGTGCAGGCGATCCTGTGGTGGAACCCGCTCATCCACATCACCGGCATCATGCGCGAGGGGTTCTATGCCAGCTATCAGGCCAGCTATGCCAGCGTGATCTTCGTGGCGCTCACGGGGCTTCTGGCGCTGTTCTTCGGGGTGGTTCTCATGGGGCGCTATCACCGCGATATCCTTCAGAACGGTTGAGCGAGGCCCAGAGGCGCACCCGTTCATGCGGGATGGAGGTACGCTGCGCCACACCGTCGCGCAGCGCGCGCGCCATGAGCCGCAACGCCCGCCCGCCGCCCTCGGGGTGACGTGCCGCGGACCAGAGCCATTTCGGCACGATCACGAAGAGCGCGGGCCAGAAGAACGCCCCTGCCACCGCGCGATAGACGAGAAGAAGGTTGCGGTGGTAGTAATAGAGCCGCCAGATCGGCGAGAGGTGCCGCCCCGCGCCAAGGCTCCGGCAGTCATGCTCGAAGCGCAGCGACGGCACGAAGACGAGCCGACCGCCCCGCGCCGAGAGCTGCAGCGTGTAGAGCGTGTCATCGCCATAGAGGAACAGGCCCGCATCGGGCATCCCCGCAAGCGCCACGGCACGGCGCGACAGGAACAGCCCCACGAAAGAGGCCCCGTCAATCCGCCGGGGGTCCGCGTCCGGGGCATAGGCATCGGGCGCGAGATGAAAGCCGCGTCGCCCCCGCAGGACGCTGCGCCAGAACACGCGACGATCCGCGAAGGGGTTGCAGGACGGGCAGTTCATCGGCGCGATGCGGCCGTCCGGCAGAAAGACCGCGGCGGCCAGCGCGTCCCAGCCGCTCCGGTCCTGCGCGTGAAAGGCGGCCAGCGTCCCCGGATAGGGCCGGGCGTCGTCATCCATCACGAGCGTCCAGTCGGCATCGTGACGATCGCGCGCCCGAGCGATCCCGGCGGCAAACCCGCCCGCGCCGCCGGTGTTGGTCTCAAGGCGCAGCACGTCGAGTCGCGGATCGTCCAGCCCCTCCAGATAGTGCGCCGTCCCGTCGGAGGACGCATTGTCAACGACGACAAGCGCCGCGAGCAGCGCGGGCGGGTTCTCGAGCAGGCGGGCAAGTGTCGCGCGCAGCTGTGACAGGCGATCATATGTGACCACCACCGCCACGAGGCGCGATCCGTGTGATGTGGCGGTCACGGCGTGCTCCTGAAAAGGTTCCCGACCGTGTTCACCAAAAACCACGTCGCTGTCAAACCCGTGCGCCGGAATTGACGCGGGCGCGCAGGCTGATACCAAGCGCCATGCTCGACGTGTTTCTGCAGACCCTTCCCTTCTTCCTGATCATCGGCCTTGGCTACGGGGCCGGGTGCCGCGGATTCTTCTCGCAGGAGGGCACGGCGTGGCTGACGAAATTCGTGTTCTATTTCGCGCTTTCGGCGATGCTCTTCCGCTTCTCGGCCAATCTCTCGCTTGGCGAGGTGCTGGACTGGCAGGTGGTGCTTGCCTATCTCGCGGCGACTCTGGTGGTGTATCTGCTGGTCACGGGCATCGCGTGGCTGCGCGGGTTGCGCACGGAGGAGGCGGCGATCGAGGCGCAGTGCGCGGTAATCGGCAATGTCGGCTTTCTCGGGGTTCCGATGCTTGCCATGCTGATGGGCGAGGCGGCGATCGGGCCGGTCATGCTGGTCCTGGCGGTCGATCTGCTGGTCTTCGGCTCGCTGGTGGTGATCCTGATCACCGGCGCGCGGGACGGGCGCATGTCTGTGCGCATTCTGGGCAGCATCGGGCTGGGTCTCGTGCGCAACCCGATGATCGTGGCAATCGGAGCGGGCTTTGCCTGGTCGGCGCTGCGCCTGCCGACCCCCGAGACGATGAACGCCTTTCTGGCCATCCTGGGCGGGGCGGCGACGCCCGGCGCGCTCTTTGCCATCGGCGCATCGCTGGCGGCGAAATCGGCGGAACGGCCCCATGTCGCGCTCTGGCTGTCGCTGTGCAAGCTGGTGCTGCATCCTTCGGCGGTGGCCGTCTCGGTGCTCTGGCTCTTCGAGGTGCCGCCCTATACCGCGGCGGTGGTGATCGCGGCGGCGGCCCTGCCGGTGGCGGGCAATGTCTTCATCATCGCGCAGAGCTATGGCGTGGCCCCGCGCCGGGTCTCCTCGGCCATCCTCATTTCAACGGTGGCGGCGGTGGTCAGCCTGGCGCTGGTGATCGGCTGGGCGGGCAGGCTCTACTGAGCGCCGCCTGCCACGCCCGGCCACTTCCCCCGCGTCGCGCGCTCTGCCATACTGCCGCCCAATCCATAAAAGCGAACGAGCAGCGGCATGAACGATCTTCTGACCCCTTCCAACGCCTCCGCCTATGATGCCTCCTCCATCCAGGTGCTCGAGGACATGGAGCATGTCCGCCTGCGCCCGGGCATGTATATCGGCGGCAAGGACGACCGCGCCCTGCATCACATGGTGGCCGAGATCATCGACAACTCGATGGACGAGGCGGTGGCGGGCCACGCCACCTGGATCGAGGTGGAACTGCACGAGAACGGCCATGTCAGCGTGCGCGACAACGGGCGCGGCATCCCCGTCGATCCGCATCCCAAGGATCCGGGCAAGACCGCACTGGAAATCATCTTCTGCACGCTCAACGCAGGCGGCAAGTTTTCCGGCGACAGCTATCAGACCTCGGGCGGGCTGCATGGCGTCGGCTCTTCGGTGGTCAACGCGCTTTCCGATCACCTGAGCGTCGAGGTGGCGAGGGGCCGCGAGCTTTACCGCATGCGCTTCTCGCGCGGCGTGCCGCAGGGTCCGCTGGAGCGGGTGGGGGCCGCGCCCAACCGGCGGGGCACCTCCGTGACATTTCATCCCGATCCCGAGATCTTCGGTGCGCTCCGGCTCAAGCCGGCGCGGCTCTTCAAGATGGCGCGCTCCAAGGCCTATCTCTTCTCCGGTGTCGAAATCCGCTGGAAGAGCGCCATCGAGGACGGCGAGACCCCGCTTGAGGCCACGTTCAGGTTCCCCGGCGGCCTGGCCGATTACCTGAACGAGACGTTGAATGGCGCCACCACCTATGCCGAGCGCCCCTTCACCGGCGCGGTGGAGTTCCGCGAGAAGTTCGGCGTGCCGGGCAAGGTGGAATGGGCGATCAACTGGACCCCCGCGCGCGACGGGTTCCTGCAATCCTATTGCAACACCGTGCCCACGCCGGAGGGCGGCACGCATGAGGCCGGGTTCTGGGCGGCGATCCTCAAGGGGATCAAGGCCTATGGCGAGCTCGCGAACAACCGCAAGGCGGCGCAGATCACGCGCGAGGATCTGCTGTCGGGCGGCTGCGCGCTCGTCTCCTGCTTCATCCGCGAGCCGGAATTCGTGGGCCAGACCAAGGACCGGCTGGCCACGACCGAGGCCGCGCGCATGGTCGAGGGGGCGGTGCGGGACCATTTCGACAACTGGCTTGCGGCGGATACGAAATCGGCCGGGGCGATCCTCGATTTCCTCGTGCTGCGCGCCGAGGAGCGGCTGCGGCGGCGCCAGGAGAAGGAGACGGCGCGCAAGACGGCGACGAAGAAGCTGCGCCTGCCCGGCAAGCTGGTGGATTGCTCGGCCTCCTCCCGCGAGGGAACCGAGATCTTCATCGTCGAGGGGGATTCGGCGGGCGGCTCGGCCAAGATGGCGCGCGACCGGCGCACGCAGGCGCTTTTGCCGCTGCGGGGCAAGATCCTCAACGTGCTGGGGGCGGCGTCCTCCAAGCTGGGGTCGAACCAGGAGATCAACGACCTGACCCAGGCGCTCGGCGTGGGCCTCGGCACCAGGTTCAACCTCGACGATCTGCGCTACGAGAAGGTCATCATCATGACCGATGCGGATGTGGACGGGGCGCATATCGCCTCGCTGCTGATGACCTTCTTCTTCACCCAGATGCGCCCGATGATCGACGCGGGGCATCTCTACCTTGCCTGCCCGCCCCTGTATCGTCTGACGCAGGGGGCGAAGCGGGTCTATTGCCTTGACGAGGCCGAGCGCGATCTGTGGCTGGAGCGGGGCCTTGGCGGCAAGGGCAAGATCGACGTGAGCCGCTTCAAGGGGCTGGGCGAGATGGACGCCAAGGATCTGAAGGAGACGACGATGGACCCGGCCTCGCGCAAGCTCATCCGCGTGACCATCGACGAGGACGAACCCGGCGAGACCGGCGACCTGGTGGAGCGGCTGATGGGGAAAAAGCCGGAACTGCGGTTCCAGTATATCTCGGAGAATGCGCGGTTTGTGGAGGAGTTGGATGTTTAGTCGTCAAAGAGCCAATCTGGCCGTTCACTGTAACATCGCTCGTAGTTGTGATTGCCTTCTTTCGCCGCTTCGAACTCAGCTTCATTTTCCTTTTCTGAGATTTCGATTCCTATTCGGATAAGGTCAAGTACATGGAGCTCGTCTTCGATAGGTCCAACTGGTTCTAACACATAAGTTGTATTGTTAATTTTGGCTTGCGCGACCTGAATGGCCGCACCCATGGCTTCAACTGCTTCTCGAATTTCGCCAAACTCCGGATTCTGGGAAACTATTTCACCTCGGGCTATTTCTAGGTCACGATGTGCGATTGACTTATGCCTTATTTCTTTCAGCGGGCGCAAAGTTTCCTTAACTTTATTAACTTCGATCTCGAAACCCTCCCTGCCGGACCACTCGCCATAGATTGACGTGTCAAGCAATAAAGAAAGTACAAGGTTTTTACGAGCAGTAGGGCCGCGCCCAGATACCTGGCTTCCTGCGACACGAAAAATTCCCGTTATAATGGTTGCAATTAATGCTTCTTGAACTTGCACAAAAAAGAAAGATGACGCTTTGTTCATAAGATCAATGCGTTCCCGCTTCGGGCCGAAAAGGCTGTGAAACAGAGAGAAATGGGTGCGAAGCCAAACATAGTCATTCGTCAGAATGGAAAGGTCTCTTTTCAAATCCTGCATTGGTTGCTCCGATCCCGTACTCGTCGGAAAAACTTATAGCAGATTTGAGCACGAGACAAACAATCCAGCAAGCATACTTGCGCGAAACGCACCGAAGGTGCCGCGCGATCGCCGGGCCGCCCGCCGCACCGGAGGTGCGCCAACTAAAATCGGCACGCCTTTGGCGAGACGGCACGGCGATTTGGCTGCCACCTGCGCATCGCTCTGATGTCTTGCGGACTTGACCCCCCATGAAGTCCCCATGACCCCTGTCGGATCGCCGCGCGCGCGGCGCTCTTCCGACCAAAGGGCGCGAAACATCCCGGGAGATCCCCGCTTTCGCGGTTGGTCTGATCCCCGGAAGCCGGACCGGATCGCGCTGGAGTTTTCCGCTACGATTTCCCGGCTGGGAGGGGAGCGGACTCACATGACGGCATCGAAATGTTCGGACGCGCAGAAGGCGTTCATCATCAAGCACGGCGAAGAAGGCACGTCGGTTGCCGAGATCTGCCGCAAGGCCGGGATCAGCCAGGCCACCTGCTTCAACTGGAAGAAGAGGTATGCCGGCTTGCCGCCGACCGGGATGAAGCGGCTGAAGCAGATCGAGGACGGGAACGGCCGGTTGAAGAAGATCGTGGCGGACCCGACGCCGGACCGCGAGATGTTGCAGGACGTCATCCGCCGAAAGACCCGAGGCCTGGCCGCATGCGCGAACTGGTTCGCGGGACGTGCAGCGATCGGGCGGTCTCGATCCGGACGGCGTGAACGCGCACCGGGTCTTGACGCTTGCAGAGGCTGGCGAAAAGTTGGAGGGTTGGCGCAGATACCATAACGAGGAACGGCCACACGGCGCGATCGGCATCAAGCGCCCGATCACGCTGACGAAATCGGGGGCATCACCAGCCTGTCACCGTGATCGAAGCCGGAAAACTCCCGCCAAGGGCGGTAGCAGGCTCGGGGGCGGACCACCGCCCACCGACCGAACAAACCGTGAGCATTTGCCGTGTCTTCCTGCAATCCCACAATCGTTCTTCTTCTCAATTCCTGACCTTGTATCCTGCCCTTGTCGAGATAGTATGCGGGCGGAGGACCCCATGATTATCCACTTAATTGACCGATTGAACGAAACCGTTGGCAGACTCGTCTCTGTGGTGGCGATCGTGTTCGCGGCGTTCATCATCTATGACGTATTCATGCGTTACGTGCTCAACGATCCCACCCGCTGGGCGTTTGACGTCACAAAGCAGATGTTCGGCTTCTACTTTGTGCTGCTCGGCGGCTACGCGCTACGGCATCAGGCGCATGTGCGGGTGGATCTGCTGACCGCCAATCTGTCCGAGACACCGGCGCGTATTGTCGATGCTCTGGGCTATCTGATCTTCTTCTTTCCCTTCGCCTGGGTGTTCACGACCCGTTCCTATGAATTTGCGATGCGGTCCTATGCGCAGGGTGAAACCACCTATGGCTCGGTGCAATTGCCGGTCTATCCGCTCAAGATGGCGATGGCTGCGGCGGCGGCCCTGCTGCTGTTGCAGGGGATCGCAGAGGTTCTGAAACTCGTATTCAATCGACAGGAGGTGCGCAGTGACGCCTGAAGTCATCGCCCTGTGCATGTTCGGCCTGCTGCTGCTTGGCCTCTTCATGGGCCATCCGCTGGCCTTTGTACTGGGCGGCACCGCCGTTCTGGGCGCGCTGATCGCGGGCAAGCCGATGGTGCTGGGCATCGTCATCAACCGCATCTTCGGCGATGTGCTGGATAATTTCACGCTGATTGCCATTCCGCTGTTCGTGCTGATGGCCCGGTTTCTCTCGGACAGCGGCGTTACCGACCGAATGTTCGAATCCCTCCGGCTGATGATGTCCAATGTGCGCGGCGGTCTGGCACTGGCGGTCGTGTTCTTATCGATCCTCTTGGCGGCGACCACCGGCATCATCGGTGCCTCGATCACCGTGATGGGCGTCATGGCCCTGCGCCCGATGCTGCAATATGGCTATAGCCCGACGCTTACCACCGGCGTCATCGCGAGTTCGGGCTGCCTCGGCATTCTCATTCCGCCCTCGATCATGCTCATCCTGATGGCCAGCTACTCGCCGCTCTCGGTGGGCGAACTGTTTGCCGGTGCAATGATCCCCGGCATATTGCTCGGACTGCTTTACGCCGTCTGGGTCGTGATCGTGGCCTTCGTGCGCCCCGATATGGCCCCCGCCGTCGAACCGGACGAAAAGGTCAGCCGCAGCACCCTGCTCAAGATGCTGGCGATCGAGGCCGTGCCGCCCCTCGTGCTGATCCTCGGCATCCTCGGCTCGCTCCTGGCGGGTATTGCCACGGCAACAGAGGCCTCTGCCATCGGGGCCGCGCTGGCGCTGCTGATCGTGATCTTTCGTGGCAAGTTCAGATGGACCAGCTTCTACGGCGCAATTCTGGAAACCGGACGCACCTCGGCGATGATCCTCTTCATCGTGATCGGGGCGACCGCCTTTACCGGCGTGTTCAACATCACCGGCGGGTTGCGCACCACTCAGGATATCATCCGGGGCATGGATATGGACCCGTGGATGCTCATTACGATGATGCTGTTCATCGTGTTCATTTTGGGCGCTTTCCTCGACTGGACGGGGATTGTCTTGCTTTCGTTCCCGATCTTTCTGCCCATCGTGCAAGAGATGGATGTCAGCCTCTTGTGGTTTGTTGTTCTCATGTCGGTGGTGTTGCAGACCTCGTTTCTGACGCCGCCTTTTGGCTATGCCTTGTTCTATCTGCGCGCTATCGCGCCCAAGTCGGTCAAAACCTCACAGATCATCATCGGGGTGTTGCCATTCATTGGCTTGATCCTGATCATGTGCCTCGGTGTAGCCATCTTTCCGCAACTGGTCACATGGCTACCAGAGACGCTCTACACCAAGTAAACAAGGAGACGACCCATGATGAAGAACATTTCTCTCGTGACCGGCCTCGCCCTTGCCGCAGGGATTGCGACGCAATCCGCCGCGCAGGAAAGCTGGACGATGACAACCACATGGCCCAGCTCTCTGGAGTTGATCGAGATCGACAAGCATTTCGTCGAGCTCGCCAACAAGCTGACCGGCGATGCCCTGACCATCGAATTCTTCGAGGGCGGTGCGCTCGTGCCCGCGGGCGAAGTGTTTGGCGCAGTGGAATCCGGCACCATTCAGGCCGGCGGAGATTGGCCGGGCTATTGGGCAGGCCGCGATTCGGCGTTCTCCCCCCTGGCAACCACCGCCAGCCTCTTCAACGCCATCGACTACGTCAACTGGATCGAACAATGGGGCGGTGCCGATCTCTATAACGAGATCTACGGCAAATTCGGCATGGTCTACCTGCCCTACGGCGTGACCAACAACGAATCCGGTTTCCGCACCAATGAGGCCATCGTGACCCTTGAGGATCTGCGAGGCAAGCGCCTGCGCCTGTCCGGCCTGGAACAGGGTCGCCTGCTCGAAAAACTCGGCGGCAATCAGGTCTCCATGGCCGGTGGCGAAATCTATCAGTCGCTGGAACGCGGCGTGATCGACGGCGCAGAATTCTCGACCCCCAATGTGGATTTTTCCGGCGGCTTCCATCAGGTGACCAAGTTCTGGGCCACTCCGGGCTGGCATCAGTCGGCTTCGGTCTTTGGCGTGATGATCAACAAGGCTTCGTGGGATGCGCTCTCGCCTGAAACGCAGGAGAATCTGAAAATCGCGGCTCAGGCCAATCTGATCTGGTCGCTTTCCTTCACCGAAAAGCGCGCCACCGAGGCCTATCAGCAGTTCAAGGACGCCGGCATCGAGATCACCCGCTATGACGACGAGACCTTGGCGCGCATACAGGAACTCGCCAATGAAGTGATCATCGAGACCGCCTGCGAAAACCCCGCCTCGGCCAAGGTCTATCTCAGCCAGCTCGAATATCTGGCCGATTACGCCAAGTGGCGCGATGCGTCCGCCCCCTTCAATCTGGGCCGGTCGCCCAATGGTCCGGACATCGAAGCCATCCGCGCCTGCGCGAACTGATATGGCGAGATCAACCGGAAGGCCCGCCATCCCTGGCGGGCCTTTTGCGTATTCCGAACGGACCGCTTTGCGGCGACATTCTCTTGTCCGGGCGTAGCTTTCATTTGGCGCAGCGCGGGTGTCGGTTGCGGTGGTGATGCCGAGGCCGTGCCGTCGCCCGAGGACGAGGCGACGCTCGACACCGTCAGGCCCGGCGGATGGACTTGGACGAAGTGATCCTCGTGATCGACGCGCAGATGCCGATCCGGGCAAGGCGGATCAAGTCTTTCGAAGACCCCGCGCTGAAGGTGCTTCACGCGGGTCAGGCGGGGAGTTTCCCCTATCCTGATGAGGACGGGCTGCGGCGGGATCGGCAGATATCCGAGACGCGGGAGACCGTGGAGAAGCTGAAGCTGGAATTGCAGGACATGCGGGCGGCAGCCGGGGCGCAGCAGGGTTCAACCGGCGCGTTGACCGCAGCTGAGGAGCCTACGAAGGAGCCTCAGACTCTGAAGCCCGGGCTGCCCGGTCGGATGCGGGGCCGAGCGGCACGGGATGCGGTTGGTGGTGCTGCAGGAGGTAGCTTGTCGGTTGATCTGGCAGGATTGGGGATCAAGGCGGCAGACGCGACAGGGCTGGCCACGGCAGTTCAAACGACGCGCGCGATCATTGCGCAGTATGCCTGACAGCATGATGACCCTCTAGCAAGTTGAGGACATGCCCGATCACCTCGTCCTGCTGGTCCTCGGTCATGTCGCTGCCCGATGGCAGGCAAAGGCCGTTGGCAAAGAGGCGTTCGTCCACTCCCGTGCCGTGATAGGGCGCGCCGGCATAGAGCGGCTGCAGGTGCATCGGCTTCCACAGCGGGCGCGCCTCGATCCGGTGTTCGAGCAGCTTCAGGCGGATATCGTCGCGCGTGACGCCGGTCACGTCCGGTTCGATGGTCAGCGCGGTAAGCCAGCGGGTCGAGTGCATCCCCTCCGGCTCGGGCATGAAGGCGATGCCAGGCCTGGAAAGCGCCGCCTGGTAACGCGCGAAGATCGCGCGGCGGCGCGCGACGCGATCATCGAGAACCTGCATCTGTCCCAACCCGATGGCGGCGCAGATGTTCGACAGCCGATAATTGTAGCCATGGGTCGAATGCTCGTAATGGGGGGCCGGATCGCGCGCCTGGGTGGCAAGAAAGCGCGCCTCGTCGGCCCAGTCCTTGTGCCGTGTCACCAGCATGCCCCCGCCCGAGGTGGTGATGATCTTGTTGCCGTTGAAGGACAGGATCGCGGCGTCGCCGCCGGTACCGGCCTTGCGCCTGCCGGCATAGGAGGCACCGAGGCTCTCGGCACTGTCGACGATCAGGCGAACGCCGTATCGCGACGCAAGGCTTTCCAGCCTGTCCAGATCGACGGATTGGCCATAGAGATCGGTGGGCACGATGGCCTTGGGCAGGCGGTTCTCGGTTGCGGCGCGCTCCAGTTCGTCAGCGAGTATCGCGGTGTCCATGGTCCAGCTTGCCGGGTCGAGATCGAAGAAGCGGGGTGTCGCGCCCAGGTAATTGACCGGAAAGATGCCACCCGCGAAGGTCATGGAGGAAATCCAGACCTCGTCGCCGGGGCCGACACCGGCGATGCGCAGCGCCAGGTGCAGCGCGGCGGAGCCCGACGACAGGCCGACGCAATGCAGCCCGCCGCCGAGATAGTCGGCGACCGCTGTCTCGAAGGCGTCGAGCTGCGGTCCGAGAGGGGCCACGAAATTCGACGCGAACGCCTCGGCCACCCGCGCCTCTTCATGGCCGGACATGTGGGGGCGGGAGAGGTAGATGCGCATGGGGTCAGTCCTTGATCAGGGGTTTGGCCGGATTGCCGACAACGGTGACGCCCGGCGGCACGTCCTTCGTCACAACCGCACCCATGCCCACCCCCGCGCCGCGCCCGATGGTCAGCGGCGCGCCGGGGCGGCCCTGACGCAGGATCGCGCCGGTGCCGATATAGGCGTGATCCTCGATCACGATGTTGCCGTTGCACTTCACCCCCGGCGCGAAGGTGACGAAATCGCCGATGACGCAGTCGTGTTCGACATAGGATCCGATATTGGCGTGGAAATGATGCCCGATGCGGATGTTCGAGGTCAGCGTGACGAAGGGCGACAGGATCGCGCCGGGACTGATCGCCACCTCATCCATGATCACCACATTCCCGGCCCGAACCGAGAAGAACCCGACCCCGGCCGATGCACAGGTATCGGCAAGCCGCGCCCGCACCGCGCCGTTTGCGATGGCCAGACAGGCGGCGCGTGTCTCGGCCTCATCGGCAAGAAATGCCTCCCATGTCAGGCAGCGATGACCGTTGACGCGGGGCGGATGATCGCCGTCGTCGATGAACACGGCCTCGGCCTCCTCCGGCAGGATGTGGCGCAAGAGGGGCATTACGCCACGACCGCAACCCGAGGCACCGTAGACGCCGAACAGCGTCATTTCGTCGTCCCGGTGAACCGCGGCATCGTCGCCTCTCCCGCCGCGCTGATCCCGTCGCGCCGGACGACCTTGAGCACGGTCAGCCAGATGATCTTCAGGTCGAGCCAGAGGCTGCGGTTATCCACATACCAGACATCGAGCGCGAATTTCTGATCCCAGGAGATCGCGTTTCGCCCGTTGATCTGCGCCCAGCCGGTGACGCCGGGACGCACCTCGTGGCGGCGGGCCTGGAAGGGCGAATAGAGCGGCAGGTATTCCGTCAGCAGCGGCCTTGGCCCGACAAGGCTCATCTCGCCTTTCAGCACGTTCCAGAGCTCCGGCAATTCGTCGAGCGAGGTGGCGCGCAGGAACCGGCCCAGCCGCGTCAGCCGCTCGGCATCGGGCAGCGGCCGGCCGGCGGCATCGACCGCGTCGCGCATGGTGCGGAACTTGATCATCTCGAAGGGCCGCCCGTGCAGGCCGGGCCGGGTCTGGCGAAAGAAGACGGGCCGCCCCATCTGCCGCCAGATCATCAGCGATACCATCAGGAGCACCGGCGAAAGCAGCACAAGACCGACCCCGGCCCCGAGAATGTCGAGCAGTCGCTTCATCGGTCAATGACTCGTCTCACAAGAGATCGGGCACTCAAGGCCTTTGTAAACCTCATGCCCGAATCTGCTCCCGATTGCAAACGGTGCGGTGCCGTTCAGCAAGCCCAAGGAGGCCCAGATGAACCCATTTTCCAGTCACGCCCCCGCGCTTTCCGGCCCGGCCACCGATGCCCTGCCCGTCACCCTCGACGCCGCCGACCTCGCCCATGGGGCGATCGGGCTCCATGTCGAGACCGGCGGCACGCTCGGCCTTGATACCGTCGCGGACGGGACGCGCAGCCTGGCGGTGGCCGATAATCCGATCCTGCCGCTGGCGGCGCGCCGGGTGCGCGCCACCGGCACCACGGCGCAGGGCATTCACGCGCCGGTGCTCGCATGAAGATCGTCAGCGATCTCAGCGTCACCGGCGTCCCGGCCCGGGCGGTCGCCTGGACCCCGGCCTGGCTGTTCCGCAATGGTGAGCGGGGGGCGTGGTACGACCCTGGCGAGCCTGCGACGCTCTGGCAGGACACGGCGGCAACCCTGCCCGCGATCGCGGACCAACCGGTGGCGCGGATCGACGATCTGAGCGGCAACGGCCATCACATGATCCAGGACAGCGCAAGCGCGCGCCCGGTCCTGCGCGCCGCCGCGTCAGGCCATGCGCTGGAGTTCGACGGCACCGGCACTCTGATGCACGCGGTCAGCCCGCCGTCGGCCTGGGCCTGGGCGCATCGGGAGGGCGGCGTGACCATCGGCATCGCGGCCGAGGTCGCGCACCGCACCGATACGCTCGAATTCCTGATCGGCACGATGAGCGGCGCCAGCAGCACCGACACCGGCGTTGTGCTCAACAGCGACAACCGCGATATCGTCGACAACCCGCGCAACGCCCGGGTTCAGATCGCCCGGGGAATCGCGGGGCAGGTCGCGGCCAGCTTCATCGTGCACTCGGGGGCCAAGACCAAGATCTGGACCTATGTCACCCAGGCCGGGGGGCTGCGGCTGACCGGGCAGGATTTCGCGGTGCAGTCGGGCTGGATGAACCTGCCCGCCTCGGCCGGCGACCCGTCGCTGACGCTGTTTCTGGGCGGGGCGGGCGGCAACCGGCTGCAGGGGTTCATCCATGCCGCCGTGGT
This sequence comes from Roseovarius sp., assembly GCA_002720475.1. Classification (GTDB taxonomy): domain Bacteria; phylum Pseudomonadota; class Alphaproteobacteria; order Rhodobacterales; family Rhodobacteraceae; genus Roseovarius. The sequence goes on along the minus strand of PBIL01000003.1, from coordinate 13,795 downwards.
GGTCGATCGCGCGCTCGATGCGGCGGAAGAGGCGCGGTTGCGCCGCTGGCTTGGCACGCGGGCAGGGGGGGCGGTCTGATCCGGCTCAGCCGGTCAGAACCTCTTCCAGACGCCGGGCCAGCTGGGCGTAGTCATAATGTTCCAGCGCCGCCCGGCGGCCGTTCTCGCCCATGCGGCGGCGCTCTTGCTCGGGCATGGCGTGGATGCGGCGGATGGCATCGGCAAGGGCCTGCGGGTCTTCGGCGGGGACGGTGAGTCCGGCGTCATATCGCTCGACAGGCTTGAATTTGCCCGAGTCAATCCCGTACAAAACAGGCTTTCCCGATATCAAGTAATCGAAGAGCTTGTTTGGCGATACACCGAACTTGAACAAGGGATCTGCTGTCAGTCCAATATAGCAGACATCACACGCCGCCAGCACCGATTGCACCTGCGGCTTGGGGACTGCCCCAAGGAACCGGACGTTTGTCAGCCCGAGCGCGTCTCGCCGCGCCTCCAGCTCGGCGCGCGCACGCCCCTGGCCGACGAGCAGGATGTGAACATCCGGCAGATCGCGCAGCAGCGCCGCCGCCTCGATCAGCGTGTCGAGCGCGTTGGCCGTCCCCAAAGTGCCGGTATAGACAATTCGCAGCCCGTCGGCAGGTATCTGTTGCGCCACTTCCGGCGGCAGGGGCGCGGGGGCCGCGACCTCATCCAGCGCGATTCCGTTCGACACCCAGGTGAACTTGCCGCGATCCATGCCCCGCGCGGCCATATGCTCGACCGCGCCTTCGAGGTTGGACACCACCCGGTCGGCGCGGGCATAGGCGCGGTCCTCGATCCATTGCAGGAAGCGGATGAACGGGTGCCGCGGACTGTAGCCGCCGATCTCGACCAGCGTGAGCGGCCAGATATCGCGCACCTCGAAGACCAGACGCGCGCCGCAGCCCCGCGCCAGCCGCTCGGCTCCGAGATAGCTCAACAGATCCGGGGATGAACAAAGCACCGCATCCGGCCGCCCGCCCAGCCGCCTGCGGAGCCCCGCCAGCCTCGCGGAGAAGACCAGGCCAGCCAGCACGCGGCGCTTGTCATGGGCATGGGCATAGGCCGGCACGTCGATGCGCAGGAAGCGGTAGCCGTCTGTCATTTCCTCGGCGGGCAGCGCGGCGGTATCGACCCCCTCGCGCAGCACATGGTGCCGCCGGGCGGCCACCACCGTCACCTCATGGCCCATCCGCGCCAGTTCGCGGCCCAGGTAGTGATGCCGCCCGCCGATGCCGGTGGCCGGGGTCGAGGCGAAGAAATTGATCAGCCAGATGCGGCTCATGACAGGGCCTTCGCGATCTCGGCCGCGATGATGTCAGCGGCATTGCCGGTTCCGTAGGGGGTGATCTCCGCGCCCCTGGTGCCCCGGGCCGCAAGAATGGCGTCGCGGATGGTTCCGGCGTCCCCGGGAGGGATGAGACTGTTCCACCCGGCCTCGACAAGCTCGCCCCACTCGGTTTCATCGCGCAGCGTGACGCAGGGCACGCCGTGGAAGAAGGCTTCCTTCTGAACCCCGCCCGAGTCGGTCGCGATGACGGCGGCATCCTTCTCAAGGCCGGTCATCCCGAGATATCCCACAGGTTCGACGATGTGCAGGGCGGCAAGGGCATCCGCCATGTTGGCGGCCTCGGCGCGTGCCCGGGTCCGGGGGTGCAGCGGCAGTAAGACAGGCAGTTCTGCCGCGACCAGGGCCAGTCCCCCCATTATCGCGGCCAGGCGCACCGGATCGTCGGTGTTTTCCTGACGGTGCACTGTCGCCAGCACGTATTCGCCACGCCCCAGCCCGAGTTGTGCGGCCCCCGCCCCGCGCGCTTCTGCCTTGGCGGCGAAACGAAGCGCCGCGTCGAACATGACGTCGCCGCATTCCACGATCCGTGCCTCGGGCACGCCCTCACCTCTCAGGTTGCGGGTGGCCGTCGCCGTGGGGGTGAAGAGACGCTCCGAGCACTGATCGGTCAGGATCCGGTTGATCTCTTCCGGCATCCGCTTGTTGAAGCTGCGCAGGCCCGCCTCGACATGGGCGACCGGGATATGCAGCTTGGCGGCCGCCAGCGCCCCCGCGAGAGTGGAGTTGGTATCGCCGTAGACCATCACCATGTCGGGACGTTCCGCCATGAACAACTCCTCGAGCGCGGAAAGCATGCGCCCGGTCATCGCCCCGTGAGGGCCGCCCGCGATGCCGAGATGATGTGCTGGGGCGGGAATGTCCAGCTCGTCGAAAAAGACGTCCGACATGTTGGCATCGTAGTGCTGCCCGGTGTGAACGAGCGTTTCGCTCAGCCCCGGCACCTCTGCGATCCGGTGCGATACGGCGGCGGCCTTGATGAATTGCGGGCGGGCGCCGATGACGGTGAAAATTCGCGGCATTTCGGTCTCCGGTCAGGGTTCGGACATGAGGCGGCGGTAGAGGGCGATCAGCTTTTCGCTCTCGGCCTCCCAGTTGTAGCGCTCCTCCACGGCGGCGCGGCCGCAGAAAGAATCATTATCAGTGATCGGATACAACATCCAATGGCTCAATTCATGACAATCCAAAAAACAAGAGAGCGATAAACAAATAGAATGCTGGAGAAACAAGGAGTACGTTTATCATTTGCGCGGAAAACAAAGTAACAAAGACGCTCTCCGCCCCATCGCCATTCTCGTAAACTCTCGAAATTCTTGGGTCCAAAAAAAATGCCAAAACGAATGTCCCCAAAGCATTTAATGCGCCTGTCAACTGCAAAATAATTGCCGAGTATTCATGCGTAATCATCGCAAGGATATTGACCAAAAATCCCGAGCCGGTATAAAAGAAAAAAATCCATATCGCTGGCAGCAGTATGTCACTACGAATTGCCCGAAGGGAAAATCTAATATCAACTCCATTCTGAAAAGGTTTAGCACCCGCCAACCCCTTTCTAAACGATAGCAAAAGACTGTCACCTTCCGAATATCTCAGAATTGCGCCACTAAACAGGGAAGCAAGCTTACGACGCGACAAAAACACCACAAAGAAAGAAACGGAGGCGGCTGCGTGCGCGGAGAGAACTGCGGTGAACACGTCAACTGGATCACCATAAACAGCGATGAAACCTAGCGCAGGAGGTATGATAACTAAAAAAATACGCTTTATTGTATTCGCCATTGTTTGGAACGCAAAACCCAGACCGTTCAACCCCAGAGATGAGCCACTTAACCTCGGAAGATGCGACGTAAGGTCAAGCAACACGAAAACGAAAAAAAACACGGAAATAAGTGATATGAAAAGAACAACCATCAGCAACCCCTTAGATTCGCGCCTCGACACCGGAAGGCGATGAGCATTGTCAGTGCAAGTCGAAGATAAGGCGCCTCACCGCTAAAAAGAAAGCCAATCAAGAAAACTAACGATACCGCCCTGCCTTCTATGGAGCAGCCAATCCATAGATAAATCAGTACAAATACAAATACAGCACCAAAAATAATTCCCGTTTCAGCAAAGATTTCCAGATATATGTTGTGAGGATACACATAGTATCCCAAATATCCGGCATGATCTTGCCAATTTCCAAATCCAACACCAAACAAAGGATTGTTGCCAATTATTTCCAATGTTCGAGAGATCATCGCTCTCCTGATGTCCAATGATCCGGCGTCACTCGATGTTGCGCTTCCATCCACCAACCTAGCGATTGCGAAAATCCTTTGGAACTGTTCACCTGGGGCAAAACTAATCAAGACGAAAGCGATTATAATAGCGCCAAACACGAAACGAAGTTTTTGAGAGAATCTGCCAAAGTTGAGCAAAACGAAGAGACTTGTTACAAAGACCGCAATTAATGGCCCCTTGGACAGGGACCATAGCGCCGAGCAGAAAAACAAGGAATATAGAATAAAGTATTTTTTACTTCTTGTTTGCTGAAACAGAATGAGACCGATAATGGCCCCCGATGACATCATCCACCCAAATACAATCGGCCCGTTTATAAAATACCGGACGCCCCGATCCCAAAATCCAAACATGATCTTGTATATTAGCGTACAAATAAGCACAAAGAGTATAGCGGACAGGAAATACTTCAGAAAGCCCTCTTTGCCGTAGGTTCGAATAATTGTACCCGCAAGTGTCGCTGATAATAATGTCACAAAGACTGCGCCGTCGATTTTTTGAACCGCATAGCCAAGATGATCCGTTCTCATCAAGCTGGGGATAAGTACCAATACGAGCGGCCAAATTCTAAATATTACAGCACTGAATTCACTGCCAACTGCGCGCGCCCTGAATTGGACAAACGTAGAAAACAACAGAACGGTCAGAATTAACCAAGCCTCGACGGGCATACTTGTTGGCAATACCGAACCAATTGCAAGGAGCAGATAAACAACCAAGCTGGCATAAAACGGCCGCACTCCCCGAAATGTTGCCTTTATTGGAATATGCGCGCGATGAGGATATGATGAAACCATTTTAGTCATCACCAGCCTTCAAAATTGCATTTCCGACATATTCGGCTATCGTGCAATCGAGATAGGGGTGCATCGGCAGGCTCAGCACCTCCTCTGCGGCGCGGTCGCCTTCGGGAAGCTGCGCCTCCGCATCCGCCACCGCAGGCTGGCGGTTGAGCGGCAGGGGGTAGTGCACGGCCGTCGGGATGCCGGCCTCCCTGAGCGCCGCCTGCACCGCGTCGCGGTCGCGCACCCGCACGGTGTATTGCGCCCAGGCGCTGGTGCGGCCTTCGACAACGGTCGGCGTGGCAAGACCCAGCGGGGCCAGCGCGGCGTCATAGGCCTCGGCCAGGCGCTGGCGCGCGGCGATCTCGTCGTCGAGGATCGCAAGCTTGGGCAGCAGGATCGCGGCCTGAAGGGTGTCCAGCCGCGAGTTCACCCCCACCCGGATGTGATGATAGCGCCGGTCCTGCCCGTGCCGGGCGATCTGGCGGATGGCGGTGGCCAGCGCCGCGTCGGAGGTGAAGACCGCGCCGCCGTCGCCATAGCAGCCCAGCGGCTTGGACGGGAAGAAGCTGGTGCAGCCGATGGTCGAGAGGTTGCCGGACCTGCGCCCCTTGTAGCTGGCACCAAAGCTCTGGGCGGCGTCCTCGATCACCGGCACGCCGTGGCGTTCGGCAATGCCGTTGATGGCGTCGAAATCCGCGGGCTGGCCGTAAAGCGAGACCGGGATGATCGCGCGGGTGCGCGGGGTGATCGCGGCCTCCAGAAGCGCGGGGTCGAGGGTACAGGTCACCGGGTCGATATCGACATAGACCACCCGCGCCCCCAGAACCACGGCGGCCTCGGCGGTGGCGATATAGCTGAAGCCCGGGGTTATGACCTCGTCACCCGGACCCACCCCCAGCGCCATCAGCGCGATCTGCAGCGCGTCGGTGCCGTTGGCCACGGTGATGCAATGGGCCGCGCCGCAATGGGCGGCCAGCTTGTCTTCCAGCTCGGCCACCTCGGGGCCCAGTATATACTGGCCATGCGCCAAAACTCGGGCAATCCCCTCCTCGATTTCGCTGCGCAGGCGGTCCTGCTGGGCGGCCAAGTCAACGAAGGGGATCATGATGCAGTAGCCTCCTGACGGGTCACCACGGACCCGGACAGTGTATAGACATCGCCCGTATGCGGGCAGGTGACGCTTGCCTCGCCATAAAGCGGCAGGTCAAGCTGTTCGCCATAGGCGCTCATCCAGCCGCGCTGACGGGCCGGCACGCCGAGGACCAGCGCGAAGTCCGGCACGTCCTTGTTGACAACGGCCCCGGCACCGACGAAGGCATGGGCCCCGATGGTCACGCCGCAGATTATGGTACAGTTGGCCCCCAGCGTCGCGCCGCGTTTTACCAGCGTATCCCGATACTGGTCCTTGCGCTCGATCAGGCTGCGCGGGTTGAAGACGTTGGTGAAGACCATGGATGGGCCGCAGAACACACCCTCTTCCAAAGTCACGTTATCGTAAACAGAAACGTTGTTCTGCACCTTGCAACGGTCGCCTATGACGACCTTGTTGCCAACAAACACGTTCTGACCCAGCGACACGCCCGCTCCGATGCGGGCACCGCCGCAGACGTGAACGAAATGCCAGATCCGGCTCCCTTCGCCGATCCGGGCGCCATCGTCGATGATCGCGCTGGGATGCTGGTAATGGTTCATGTCTGACCCGTCACGAGTGGATGGGTCAGATCGCCAACCGGCGAGACCGGCGCATTACGGATGGTCGAGACGGTTTCAATGGCGACCCGGTTCTCCTCGAGGCCAAAGCCGCCACCCGACAGGATGTCTTCGTAGATCCTGGTGTGCAATTCGGTGAACCCGTCCGAGAATTCCAGGTTCTCGCCATCGGCAATGACAGCGCGGAAGGTGCGCTTGCCCTTGGCGCGTTCCTCGGCGGGGACATCGTTCACGTCGAGCGACAGGAACCAGCGCACACGGGCGCGCTCGTATTCCAGATAGCCCGCCGCCTTGGTCGGCGTGTTCAGGTGGACAATGTTTTCCTGCACCGCGCCGTAGACGAAATGCAGCATGTCGAAGAAATGCACGCCGATGTTGGTGGCGATGCCGCCGGATTTCTCGGTCGCGCCCTTCCAGCTCTTGAGGTACCAGTTCCCGCGAGAGGTGATGTAGGTCAGATCGACATCGGCCTTTTCGCCCGCAGGCATCCGAGACACCCGATCGCGCAGAGCCAGGATGGCGGGGTGCAGGCGCAGTTGCAGGATGGTGTGGATCTTGCGGCCGGTATCGGCCTCGACCGCCTTCAACTCGTCAATCTGTTCGGGGTGCAGTACCAGCGGCTTTTCGCAGATCGCATCCGCACCGGCCCGCAACGCCCATTGCATATGGGCCGAGTGCAGGAAGTTGGGCGAGGCGATGGAAACATAGTCCAGCCCGCGCCCGGCGCGGCGCTCGGCGTTCACATGGGCGTCGAAAAGCTCGAAATCCGTGAAGAATTCGGCATCGGGGAAGTGGCTGTCGATGATCCCGACCGAGTCGTTCACATCCATCGCGGCCACCAGTCTGTTGCCGGTGTCCATGATCGCTTTCATGTGCCGGGGAGCGATGTAGCCGGCGGCACCGATGAGCGCGAAGGTCTTCATGAGCTCAAGCCTTCACAACATTCTCTGCCGGGGCGCGATAGACGCCGCGGCTGTCGATGATGACCTGCGCATTGGTGCGGATCATGTCATAGTCGAATTTCGCATGATCTGTGGCCAGAACCACGGCGTCATAGCCAGCAACGGTTTCCGGAGTCAGGACAACCGAGGCCAGGTCGAAGCGATGTTCACGCATCTTCGGAAAGACCGGAACGTGCGGGTCCGAATAGGCAACCTCCGCCCCGGCGTCGCGCAGCAGTTCCATCACCTCGACCGAGGGGCTTTCGCGCATGTCGTCCACGTTCTTCTTGTAGGCGATTCCCAGAACCAGAACCTTGCTGCCTTTCAGGGCCTTGCGGCGGTCGTTCAGCGCCTTGACCAGCTTGCCGACGACATATTCCGGCATGGCGCGGTTGATTTCCCCCGAAAGTTCGATGAACCGCGTGTGCAATCCATATTCGCGCGCCTTCCAGGTCAGGTAGAACGGGTCGATCGGGATGCAGTGCCCGCCAAGGCCGGGACCGGGGTAATAGGGGGTGAAACCGAACGGCTTGGTCGCTGCGGCATCGATCACTTCGAAGATGTCGATGCCCATGCGGTCTGCGACGATCTTCATCTCGTTCACCAGGCCGATATTGACGGCGCGGTGGATGTTTTCCAGCAGCTTGGTCATTTCGGCTGTGCGCGTGGAACTGACCGGCACCACCTTGTCGATCACGCCACCGTAAAGTGCCTTGCCGACGTCCAGACAGGCTTGCGTGTGACCTCCCACAACCTTTGGAATCGTGTGCGTGTTGAACTGCTTGTTGCCCGGGTCCTCGCGCTCGGGCGAATAGACCACGAACACATCCTTGCCCACCGTGAACCCGCTCTTTTCGATACGGGTGACAATCTCTTCCTCGGTGGTGCCGGGATAGGTGGTGCTTTCAAGAGAAAGAACCTGTCCCGAACGAAGGTGTGGCAGCAGGCTTTCCATGGTCCCGATGACAAACCCGAGATCGGGTTCACGATACTTGTTGAGCGGGGTTGGCACGCAGATGATCAATGCGTCGGCTTCGACTGCCCGGGCCATGTCCACCGTCACCTCGAAGCGGCCATTGGCCACCGCGCGGGCAATCGCGGCATCATCGATATGCTCGATCGACGAATGCCCGGCATTGAGTTCGGCAGCCTTTTCACTGTCGACGTCGTACCCGAGAACCCTGAACCCCGTTTCCGCATAGCGCAATGCCAGCGGTTGCCCGACATAGCCCATGCCAACAATCCCGATCGTCGCGCTGCGTGCCTCGAGTCGACCAATGAGTTCGACCGCTTGAGACGTGTCTCTCGTCAAAACGTTCTCCATTAAAGCCTCCGCCATTTGAATTCTTTCGATTCAGGTTCGCAAATCGCTTCCATTCTCTCGATCACCATGCGTGTGTTCCATGTTTGATCGGTACGAGCGGTGCCGCGATCCGATGATAGCGTGATGGCGTCGGGTTCGGCGCAGAGACCGACCGAGAGGTGGTCAAGCATCCGTAAAAGTGGTGGGCGCTCATCGCGCGAGAGCCCATCGATATCGGTTCCGCGCAGGCTGGGCAGACATCGCGTCTGCGGCCGTTCAAGTTCGGCATCGACCGCGCCCATGAGCCAAGCGGACATCTCTTTGCAGATATCGTTTCGTGTCATGGTGTCGGCCCTGTCAGGGCGCGTTCGGCGTCCGGCCGGTGGGAAGGCGGCGTCATGCATCCTTGGCTTCTTCGCGGATTCGGTCGTGGCGATACCAGTCGACAAACTGCCCCAAGCCCTCGTTCAGGGGAGTGCCTGGCCGGTAACCGGTCAGGCGTGTCAAAAGCGTGCAATCGGCCCAGGTGGCGGGCACGTCGCCGGGCTGCATCGGCATGAGGTTGCGCGTGGCCTCCCGCCCGCAGGCAGTCTCGAGCGCGGCGATGAAATCGGTCAGGCGCACCTTATCGGAATTGCCGATGTTGACGATGCGGAACGGGGCCGCCGGCGACAGGCTGTCACCCTCGACGGCCGTGTCCGGCCCGCCGGGCACCACGTCGATCAGCAGCCGGATGGCGCGCACGAGGTCGTCCACATAGGTGAAGTCGCGCCACATCTCGCCGTTGTTGTAGACGTCGATGGGCCGGCCTTCGAGGATCGCGCGGGTGAACTTGAAATAGGCCATGTCGGGCCGCCCCCAGGGCCCGTAGACCGTGAAGAAGCGGAACATCGTGACGGGCAGACCATGGATATGCGCCCAGGCATGGCCCATGGCTTCCCCCGCCTTCTTGGTGGCGGCGTAGACCGTGAGCGGCGTGTCGGCCTTCTGGCCCTCGTCGAAGGGCATCTCTTCGTTGGCACCGTAGACCGAACTGGTCGAGGCCATGAGCAGGTGGCGCACGCCCGCGCGCCGCGCCGCCTCCATCACGTTGAAGCTGCCCAGGATGTTGGCATCGACATAGGCGCGCGGGTTCTCGATGCTGTAGCGAACACCGGCCTGCGCGGCGAGATGGACGATGACGTCCGGTTCGAATTCGTCCGCAATCTTGTCGAACCCGGCCTGATCCTCGAGCATCCCTTCGGTCGCGGAAAAACCCGGACACTGCAGCAGCATGGCATGACGCCGCTGCTTCAGGGTGACGTCGTAGTAATCGGTCATCCCGTCATAGCCGTGAACCCGGAACCCCTCCGCCAGGAGAAGTCTGGCCAGGTGAAACCCTATGAAGCCGGCGGTGCCGGTGATGAGTGCCTTGCGCTGCGTCACTTGGTTCGGGCCTTCATTCAGGTTTTCGACCGGCAGGTTTCAGGATCATTGACTTCCAATTCCGCACTCAGCGCCTCGATTTCTTGCTTGAGCGCCTCGTATTCTTCCATCTTCCGCACCAGGAATGCCCGGGTCAGCGCGGCCTTCCGGGCTATTCCTGCGGGCGTCAGGACGTAGGCATATCGGCGCTTGTCTTCCGAGGCCGTGAAATTTCCCAGCTTCACAAGCCCCTTGTCGATCAGGGCGTTCAGAACGTAATGCATGCCCCCGACGCTGACCCCGACCGCCTCCGCCAACTCTCGTTGCGACATCTCGGGGTTCTCCTGCAGAAGGCGAAGCACGCGAAACCGCGTGTCTTCCTGCAACTTGGTGCGCTTGCTGGCCACTTCAGGATTTTCTCACGCTGCCGCACAAGGACTGCCTGCGGGGCGCCTTGTCGGATGGATGTGTAATGTATCGAACTATTACCATGACGTTCGGTTCCGAGCGATATCGAATTCCGCGTGCGCCTGCAATCTGGAAACCGGAGCTTATCAAGAAATTTTCGTAACTCCCGGCGCACAAGCACGACTCACCGCGAGTGGTTCGGTCACCGCTTAGCCTCGGTCTCTTCACGGACCGCAGAGGGCGTTCATCAATGTCATCGTTGCGTAACCGGGAATTGCAAAAAGTTCATGACCGAGCGAGCATGACTTCACAAGGCCGACGTCTCGTCGTCAGGGACTTCACCCCGTCCTTTGTCCGGACATCATGCGACCTTGCGGGCATCCTGCGCCTCATCGGCACCCTGCTCTTCGAACAGACCGACGGATGGCAGACCTCCAGCCGCCACATGATGGTCGCGGCCTTATCCCGCATCGACACCGAGGAGATCGCCCCCATTCTCGGCATCTCAACGAAAGCCGCCTGATCATGCCCTCAGACCATCCGGGAAATTACACCAGCTTGACGGACGTGACCGCCCGTTTGGTCGGCTCGAACGGGTGGACAACGTCGTTCCGTGACGGGATGCGACGTTCAATCCGGTTGTGAAGCCCTATGCGGCTGATCTAGGGTCCATCCGCGTCGCAAGAACAAAACGGACGTCCGGATTATCACAGCAAGCGAGTTTCCAGTGGCAAAACCCAGCCCCCGTATCATAACCGCGATCGTCATCGCTGTCGCCGTATCCGGCTTTTTGCTCTGGCAAAGCACCCGCTCCGATACGGAGGCGGAAGGATTCGCGCGCGGCAACGGGCGGATCGAAGCGGTCGAAATCGACGTTGCGGCAAAGCTGCCCGGGCGGATTGACACCGTGCTTGTGAACGAAGGCGAGCTCGTCGCGGCGGGCGCGCCGCTGGCCGAGCTCGACACGCGGCAATTGCAGGCCAATCGCAACCAGATGGTTGCGGAACTGCGCCGCGCCGAAATCGCCGTGGAAAACGCCACGCTGCTTGTCGAACAGCGCGCGGCCGAAGTGCGCGCGGCCGAGGCCCTTCTGGAACAGCGCCGCGCGGAGGAGGATGTTGCACGTCGTCAGTATGAGCGCTCCGCGTCTCTGACACAGAACAGCATCACATCCGAACGGCAATTCGAGATTGACCGGGCCAACGCCTTTGGCGCTGCGGCGGCGGTTGCCTCGGCAGAGGCGTCGCTTGCGGCGGCGCGGGCGGGGGTCTCTTCGGCGAAAGCCTCGGTGATCGGGGCCGAAGCTGCGGTGACCGCGGCCCAGGCGACGATCGAGGCGATCGACGTGCAGATCGAGGACAGCACATTGAAAGCGCCGCGTGCCGGACGGGTTCAATATATCGTCGCGCGCGAGGGCGAAGTCGTGGGTACCGGGGGTCGCGTCGTCAACATGGTGGACCTCAACGATGTTTACATGACGTTTTTCCTGCCCACGGCCCAGGTGGGGCGTATCGGGCTGGGAACCGAGGTGCGCCTGCTGCTGGACGCGGCACCCGGCATCGTCATCCCCGCCAGCGTTTCCTTCGTGTCGGACGTGGCGCAGTTCACGCCCAAGACGGTCGAGACGGAAGTCGAGCGTGAGAAGCTGATGTTCAGGGTTCGTGCCAGGATCGCGCCGGAGCTTCTGGAAAAGCACCTCGATCAGGTCAAGACCGGGCTTCCCGGCGTCGCCTGGGTGCGGCTTGATCCGACCGCGCCCTGGCCGATCGCGGCGCAGGGCAAGGTGCTGGAATGACCGGTCCCGGGCCGGTGGTTCGCGCAGAGGGGCTCTCGCTCCGCTATGGCAGGACCCGGGCCGTGGACGATGTTTCGATCGATCTGCCGGCAGGCCGTTCCGTCGGCGTCATAGGGCCGGACGGCGTGGGAAAGTCGAGCCTTCTGGCGCTGATCGTCGGGGCGCGGCGGATGCAGGAGGGGCGGCTGGAGGTGCTGGGCGGCGACATGGCGCGCGCCGGGCATCGCGCGCGGATTTCCCCTTGCATCGCCTATATGCCGCAGGGGCTGGGCCGGAACCTTTACCCGACGCTTTCGGTCCGCGAGAATGTCGATTTTTTCGGACGCCTTTTTGGCGAGGGCGCGCAGGAACGCGCGCAGCGGATCGATGAATTGCTAAAGGCGACCGGTCTTGCCCCGTTTGGCGCCCGCGCGGCGGCCAAGCTTTCGGGCGGGATGAAGCAGAAACTGGGCCTGTGCTGCGCGCTGATCCACGATCCCGAACTTCTGGTTCTCGATGAGCCGACCACCGGCGTCGATCCGCTGTCGCGGCGCGAATTCTGGGCCCTGATCGACCGAATCCGCGCTGATCGTCCGAACATGAGCCTGCTGGTGGCGAGCGCCTACATGGAAGAGGCCGCGCGCTTCGATCACCTGGTGGCGATGGACGCGGGCAAGGTCATGGCGACCGGCAGCCCGGCCGAAATTCTCGAGCGCACCGGTGCCGCCGATCTCGATGCGGCCTTCATCGCACTTCTGCCCGAGGAAAAACGCAGCCGCCACAAGAACCTGAGCATACCGCCGCGCGATCCGGCATTCGACGGGGAAAACGTCATCGAGGCCGAGAACCTTACCGTGCGGTTTGGCGATTTCACGGCTGTGGACCAGGTGAGCTTTCGCATCAGGCGCGGCGAGATCTTCGGCTTTCTGGGCTCCAACGGTTGCGGCAAGACCACCACCATGAAGGCGCTGACCGGGCTGCTGGAGCCGAGTGACGGCACCACGAGGATTTACGGCCGCAAGGTCGATGCCCATGACATGGCCACCCGCAAGCGCATCGGCTACATGACGCAATCCTTCTCGCTTTACTCCGAGTTGACGGTGCGGCAGAACCTTGATCTGCACGGGCGGCTTTTCGACATGACGCCCGCCGAGATCGTGCCGCGGATCGCGGAACTCGCCGTGCGGTTCGATCTTGAAGACGTGCTCGACAGCCTGCCCCTGCGCCTGCCGCTGGGTATTCGTCAGCGTCTGTCGTTGGCGGTCGCGCTGATCCATCGCCCCGAAATCCTGATCCTGGACGAGCCGACATCGGGGGTGGACCCGGTGGCACGCGATATATTCTGGCAATCGCTGATAGATCTGTCCCGAAACGATGGCGTGACGATTTTCATCTCCACCCATTACATGGCCGAGGCCACGCGCTGCGACAGGATTTCGCTGATGCACCAGGGCCGCGTGCTTGTCAGCGACACGCCCGAGGCGATCCGCGAGGAGGCCGGCGCAGAGACGCTGGACGATGCCTTTGTCCACCATCTGAAACGCGCGCAGGATCAGGATCAGGATACCCCGCCCGCGCCCGACACGAAAGAAGGGCTTCCCGCCGGGCCTGCCACTTTCGCCCGGCGGCGGCGCGGGGGATTCAGCCTGGCGCGGCTGCTGAGCTTTTCATGGCGCGAGTCGCTGGAGTTGCGCCGCGATCCGATCCGCCTGACGCTTGCCAGCCTTGGCAGCGTGATCCTGATGATCGTGCTGGGCTATGGCGTGTCCATGGATGTCGAAAACCTCAAATTCGCGGCACTCGATTTCGATCGGAGCA
>PBIL01000002.1 GCA_002720475.1 Roseovarius sp. | reverse complement strand
TCGCTCAGATCGTGCCTGCCTGTCATGCTCACCTCCGGTTTCCGGCAGTGAATCACGACAGACACGATAAGGAAATCCCGTTTATGGGTTCACGACCTAACCAGCAAGGAGGCGAAGGTGTGGCGCAGGTCATGGATGCGCACGCCCGTAATCCCGGCCTCGGTCTGGATCTGACGCCAGAACCGGCGGATTTCCTTGACCGGCTGACCGGGCACATCACCGGGAAACAGCCACGGACAATCCCGGTGCACAGCCGTTTGCCTCTGGCGCACGATGGCGGCCACATCCGGCGAAATCGGCAGACGGTGGATCTTGCGCTGCTTGGTGGTGGTCGCGGGCTTCGACCATGTGGCGAACTCGAGATTGAACTGCTCGAACCGCGCGCAGCGCACCTCGCCAAGGCGGGCGCCTGTCAACATGCACATGCGGATGATATTTGCGGCGCGCTGGTCTTCGGCCGTACCCAGCGCCTTGGCGAGACGATCAATTTCATCCATGCTCAGATAACGCTCGCGTTCGGTCTCGATGCGCCGGTGAAACCCCATCGCTGGATTGTCGGGACGCATTTTCCACTGGACGGCGAGGTTGAACATCTTGCGCAGAACTTCGCCGGTTCGGTTGGCCCGGATCGGGGTTGGTTTGGATCCCTGCAGCTTGCGCGCGCGATTGTTGGGTTTGGCTTTGGAGGGGCGGGCGCGGCCCCTGCACGAAAGCCTTGACCCCCGCCCGCGGCGTGTTAGCAGGAGAACAGGTCGGGCCTGTAGCTCAATCGGTTAGAGCAGGGCGCTCATAACGCCTTGGTTGGGGGTTCGAGTCCCTCCGGGCCTACCATCCCGCCGCGCGGTCTCCCTCTTCCAGGCGCGCTCCGCCCATGCCTGCCACCCTTCACGCCGCCCCATCGGTGGCAGTACGCAAAGGTATGGCGTAACATACTGAAAAAGGGAAAAATTTCTTCTGGACATGTCGCAAATGGTGCCCTACGTGCCGCGTATCGTCCGCGAAAGATTGTTGCGCGGTCTTCGGGAAAAGGGGGCTGGGATGCCGGGTTACAATTCGAGCTTCGATCTGTCGATCGAGGATATGGAGCTGATCGAGACGGCGCTGCGGCGCAGCAAGGCCGAGCTCTCGGCGCGCGCCATTGCGCCTGAGGCCATCGCCAATGCCGACGAGGCCCCCGAGGCGACCTTGCGCAAGATCCATGATCTCCTTGGCAGGCTGCACAATCAGAAGGTCTTCTACCGTCCGCGGCGGGGCTGCTATATAGGCGGCTGAGCCGGGCGGGCCGGGACGGGACGTCCCTTCCGCCGTGCCCGTCCGGAACGGGCGCGTCCGCGCTTTGAAACCGGTTTGCAGCTTCCCGTCACGCGGTGCATGATCGCCCGAAATCGGGGGATGTCATGTCCGAACCTGCCTTTCTCGAAACCGACACGGGCCGCCGTCTTGCCTATCACCGCCATGCGGGCGCGGGGCCGGGGGTGATCTTTCTCGGCGGGTTCAACTCCGACATGGACGGCACCAAGGCGCTCTGGCTCGAGGCATGGGCGCGCGCGCGGGGCCGCGCCTTCCTGCGCTTCGACTATTCCGGGCATGGCCGGTCCTCGGGGGCTTTCACCGAGGGCTGCATCGGCGACTGGGCGGCAGATGCGCGCGCGGTGCTGGAGGGGCTCACGACGGGGCCGCAGATCCTCGTGGGCTCGTCCATGGGCGGCTGGATCGCGCTTCTGCTCGCGCGGGCGCTGCCCGCGCGCGTCGCGGGGCTTGTCACCGTCGCCGCCGCGCCGGATTTCACCGAGGAGTCCATGTGGGCAGGCTTCGACGCGGCACAACGCGCCGCACTGCTGACCGAAGGGCGGATCGCGCTGCCCTCGGACTATGGCGAACCCTACATCATCACCCGCCGCCTGATCGAGGAGGGGCGCGAGAACCTCGTGCTGCGCTCCCCGCTCGATCTGCCCTTTCCGGTTCGATTTCTGCAAGGCACCTGCGACGGGGATGTGGACATGTCCGTCGCCCTGACGCTTCTGGACCATGTGACAGGCCCCGATATCCGGCTGACACTGGTCAAGGGGGCCGATCACCGCTTTTCCGATCCCGATTGCCTTGCGCTGATCGGCGCGGCGGTGGATGAGGTCAGCGCGCGGGCGGGCAGGGCGTGATCCGCCGGCTTCTTGCCCTCGCCGTCCTTGTCGCCGCGGCATTCGCCTTCGCCCCGCGCGAGGAGATCGAGCCGCCGCCCCCCTTCGAGCCGCGCCGCTTCGGCGAGGGGGTCGGCGTCTATCTGGAGGTCATGGAGTCCCGCTTCGACGATATCCGCCCCGGCAGCCACAAGCGCGTGATCTGGGCCGGGCAGCGCGAGACGCGGACGCCCCTCTCCCTCGTCTATTTCCACGGCTTTTCCGCCTCCTCGCAGGAGATCCGCCCGGTGCCGGACCTGCTGGCGCGGGCCTTCGGCGCGAACCTGGTCTTCACCCGGTTTCGCGGCCACGGGCGCGACGGCGATGCGATGGCCGAGGCGACGGCCTCGGACTGGCTCTCGGACGCCGCCGAGGCGCTGGCTGTGGCGCGGGCCACGGGCGAGCGGGTGGTGATCCTGGCCACGTCGACCGGGGCGACGATCGCGGCGGTGGCGCTGCAGGATCCGGCCCTGCAAGAGCAGGTGGCGGGCGTGATTTTCGTCTCGCCCAATTTCGGGATCAACAGCCCCTTCGCGCCGCTGCTGACCTGGCCCGGCGCGCGCCACTGGCTGCCGCTTGTCGCGGGCAGGCGGCGCAGCTTCCCCCCGCTCAACCCCGCGCAGGCCGCCGAATGGACGACGGACTATCCCAGCACCGCGCTTTTTCTCATGGCCGCGCTCGTGGCCCATGCCCGCGCGCTCGATTTCGGCACCATGACCCTGCCCGCGCTTTTCTACTATTCGGACGCCGATCAGGTGGTGCGCCCCGATCTGACCGACAGGGTGGTGGAGCAATGGGGCGGGCCGGTCACGCGCCTTGCGCCCGATCTCGGCCCGAGGGACGATCCCTTTGCCCATGTCATCACCGGTGACATCCTGTCGCCGGGCACCACGCCGGCGGCTGTCGCGGCGATGACCGGCTGGCTGGAGGAGATCCTTGCGCGATAGGGCTTTCCCCGGGCGCGGGCCGGTGTCATGCTGCGTCGCAAGGGTGACAGACCCGGCGGCGAGAGGGATGTGATGAGCAGCGATCCGGTTGTCTTCCTGCCCGGCATGATGTGCGACGCGCGGCTTTTCGCGCCGCAGATGGCCGATCTGAGCCGCGACCGGGCGGTGACGGTCGCACCCATCACGGGCGGCGCGCGGATCGAGGCGATCGGCGCGGCGCTGCTGGATGTTCTGCCCGCGCGCTTCGCCCTTGCGGGGCTCTCGATGGGCGGCATCGTGGCGATGGAGCTTCTGCGCTGCGCGCCCGGCCGGATCACGCGCCTTGCGCTGATGGACACCAACCCGCTGGCCGAGACCCCGCATTCCGCCGCCGGATACGAGCCGCTCATCGCCAAGCTGCGCGCGGGGCTGGTGCCCGAGGCGGTGGAGATGATCCTGGGCGCGGGCGTTCTGGCACCCGGGCCGGGGCGCGCCGGGGTGCTGGCGCTGGCCACGCAGATGGCGCAGGGGCTGGGGGCCGAGGCGATCATCGCGCAGGTGCGCGCCTTGCAGCGGCGGCCGGACTATCAGGCCGAATTGCGGCGCTGCAAGGTGCCCGCACTTGTGCTTTGCGGGGCGCAGGACGGGCTGACCCCGCCACGCCGCCACGAGTTCATGGCCGGGCTGCTGCCGGATGCGCGGTTCGTTCTGGTGGAGGGGGCCGGCCACCTGCCCACGCTGGAGCAGCCCGAGGCCGTGACGGCCGCGTTGCGCGACTGGCTTGCGCAGCCCTTCGTGCTGCGCGGGCGGGTGGAGGGCTGAGCCCTCAGCCGCGCGCGGCGTTGCGGTTGGCGGCGCGGGGCATGGCATCGCGTCCGACATTCGAATCGATGAAGTCGAGCACCAGCGGGCGGATGTTGTTGCGCCAGGACCGACCGGCGAAAATCCCGTAATGCCCGGCGTCGGGCTCGATATAGCTTGCCTTCATGTCATCGGGCAGGCCGGTGCACAGGTCGAGCGCGGCGACGCATTGACCGGGGGCCGAGATATCGTCCTTTCCGCCCTCCACCGTCTTGACCGCGACGCGGGTGATCTTGCCCATATCCACCTGATGCCCGTCCACCACGAATCGGTTCTGCGCGATTTCCAGCCCCTTGAAGATGCGCTCGACCGTCGAGAGGTAGAATTCGGCGGTCATGTCCATCACCGCCAGGTATTCGTCGTAGAAGCGGTTGTGGGCATCGTTGTCGCTTGCCTCGCCCTGGGCCACGCGGAGGATCTGGTCGGTGAAGGCCTTGGTATGCCTCTCGGCGTTCATCGACATGAAGGAGGCCAGTTGCAGGAGGCCCGGATAGACCTTGCGCCCGACGCCCTTGTACTTGAATCCGACGCGCTGGATCATCAGCTCCTCGAGCTGGCCCATGGTCACGCGGCGGCCGAAATCGGTCACGTCGGTCGCGGCGGCATCCGGGTTCACCGGCCCGCCGATGAGGGTGAGGGTGCGCGGCTGTGCCTCGGGGTCGAGCTCGGCCAGATAGGCGGTGGCCGCAAGCGTCAGCGGCGCGGGCTGGCAGACGGCGATCACGTTGATATCCGGCCCGAGTTCCTTCATGAAATCGACAAGATAGAGCGTGTAATCCTCGATGTCGAACTTGCCTGCGGACACGGGAATGTCACGCGCGTTATGCCAGTCGGTGACATAGACCTCGCAGTTGACGATCAGCGACTTGACCGTGGAGCGCAGCAGCGTGGCGTAATGGCCCGACATGGGCGCAACCAGCAGGATGCGGCGCGGCTGTTCCTCTCGGCCCGAGACGTTGAAATGGATCAGGTCCCCGAAGGGGCGCGAAAGGACCGTCTCGACGTTCACCAGATGGTCGCGCCCGTCCTCGTGGGTGAAGGTGCGGATGCCCCAGTCCGGCTTGGCCACCATGCGCTCGAAGGTCCGCTCGGTGACATGTCCCCAGGCCGACATCAACTGAAACGCAGGATTTGGCACCATGCTGAAAAGCGGATAGGATGCGAAGGAGAGGGCGGAGGCACCCAGCCACTGGTTCGCATTGCGAAAGGATTCCATCAGGTCGTAGGTTGCCATCTGGCGCATGATCTTCTCCTTGTGCGGGAGCAGGCGGAACAGTCACAGGGTCGAGTCTCCGGCAGGAGAACGTTATGCTGCATAGCAGAAATTGTTAAGGGGAAATGTAAAAAATGACAACCGATGGCGATGTCGCAGGTAAAAATGTCGAGAAACTCAATGAAAACCTCGCGAAAGTCGAAGAGTTGTCGCAACGCCTCGTTCAGGCGCTTGCCGCGCGCAAGCCCTCGAATCCCACGCTGAACGGCCCCTCGCAGGATCTTGTCGTCAAGGCGGCGCATACCTACTGGGCGGACATGCTCGAGAATCCGGGCAAGATCTACGAGCAGCAGCTCGAATACTGGGGCAAGTCGGTGCGCCACTTCCTCGACGCGCAGCAGATGATGGTGCGCGGGGCCCCGATCGAGGAGAAGGAGCCCGATCCGCTGGCGGGCGACAAGCGCTTTGCCAACCCGCTCTGGCAGAGCCATCCCTATTTCCGCTACATCAAGCGGCAATATGCGCTCAACGCGCAGGCGATCGAACGCGCGCTCGATGAGATTGGCGAGGATCTGCAGCCGAAGGACCGCAAGCGCCTGGACTATTTCGCCCATCAGATCATCGACATGATGTCGCCCACCAATTTCCTCGGCACCAATCCGGACGCGCTCGAACGCGCGGTGGCAACCGAGGGCGAGAGCCTGGTGAAGGGGCTCGAGAACCTGATCGCGGATCTGGAGGCAAATAATGGCGAACTGGTCGTGCGGCTGGCGGATGACCGGGCGTTCGAACTGGGTGAAAACATCGCTACCACGCCCGGCGAGGTGGTCTATCGCAACCGCATGATGGAACTGATCCAGTATGCCCCTGCCACCGAAGAGGTTCACGCCACGCCGCTGATCATCTTCCCGCCCTGGATCAACAAGTTCTACATTCTCGATCTCAAGCCCGAGAACAGCCTCATCAGATGGATCACCGAACAGGGCTACACGCTCTTCGTGGTAAGCTGGGTCAACCCCGATGCGAGCTATGCCGAGACGGGCCTGGAGGATTACATCGAGGACGGGTTCCTGACGGCGATCCGCGAGGTCAAGGCGATCACCGGCGAGAAACAGGTGAATGCCGTGGGCTATTGCATCGCCGGCACCATGCTGCACCTGGTGCTGGCGCTGATGGCCAAACGCGGCGACAAATCGGTGAAATCGGCCACGTTCTTTACCGCGCTCACCGATTTCTCGGACCATGGCGAATTCACCCCCTTCCTTCAGGACGATTTCATCGACGGGATCGAAGAGGAGGTCACGACGCAAGGCGTTCTGCGCTCCTTCATCATGGGGCGCACCATGTCCTTCCTGCGCTCGCGCGACCTGATCTATCAGCCGGCGGTGCGCAATTACATGATGGGCGAGACCCCGCCCGCCTTCGATCTTCTCTACTGGAACGGCGACGGGGCCAACCTGCCGGGCCGGATGGTGGTCCAGTATCTGCGCGGCCTGTGCCAGCGCAACGAGTTCGTCGAGGACGGCTTCGATCTCTGCGGCGAACGGCTGCACATCTCGGATGTGACCGTGCCGCTTCTGTCCGTCACCTGCGAGGGCGATCACATCGCCGCCTGGAAGGACTGCTACCGCGGCTTTCAGCAGACCGGCGCGAAGGACCGCACCTTCATCGTGTCGGAATCGGGTCATATCGCGGGGATCGTCAACCCGCCCGCCAAGAAGAAATACGGCCATTACACCAATGACGACCTGAGCGGCCCGGCGGATGCGTGGATGGCCGGGGCCACGCGGCACGAAGGCTCGTGGTGGCCCCGCTGGGAGGCCTGGCTGGCCCGGCGCTCTGGCAAGATGGTTCCGGCGCGCAGCCCCGGCGATCCGGAGCATCCGCCCCTCGCCCCCGCCCCCGGCACCTATGTGCGCAAGAAGGCAACCGTCTGATACGGGCGCAAATACGGCGCGCAGAACCGCCTTTCATGACAGTTTTGCTGCACCGCAGAAAAATCCTTGAAATGCTGCGGTGCAGCACGTATATTCGTCGCAGTTGTAAAGACCAGCGGATGCCCCGCTCCAACTGAAAGGACCACGATCATGACCAAGACCCAGGACTTCACCGCCGTGTTCAAGGATTTCCTCGCCGCGTTCCCCGTCGATACCAAGGCAATGGAAGACGCCTTCAAGAATCAGGCCGCGCTCAGCGAGAAGCTCTCGGGCGTCGCGCTCTCGGCCGCCGAGCAGTCGGCTGAAATCTCGAACAAGTGGACCAAGGAAACCCTTGCCAAGCTCTCCGAGATGGCCAAGGCCAAGACCGAGCCGGCCGATTACGCCAAGGCGATGACCGATTTCGCCTCGGCCAATGCCGAGGTCGCCGCCGAGAACATGGCCGCCTTCGCCGAAGTCGCGAAGAAGGTGCAGATGGAAACCGTCGAGCTGTTTCTCGCCGCAGGCAAGACCATCCAGGAGGACGCCGCCAGCGCCGTCAAGAAAGCCGCTGACGACGTGACCGCCGCGACCAAGAAAGCGACCGCCGCCGCCAAGTAAGCGCGCCGGTCGGAATTGCCGGACTGTCCCATTCCCCTCCCAAGCGGGACAGGATCCGCGCAGGGCGAGCCACCGAGGCTCGCCCTTTCTTTTTGCCGCGCGCGCGTCTAAGCTGCGGCGCAGCACCGCAGCCCCTGGGAGGGTCCGCCTTGACCGACACGAAAAAACCGCTGCTGATCAAACGCTATGCCAGCCGCCGCCTCTACAATACCGAGACGTCGGATTACGTGACGCTCGAAGATATCGCCGGCTTCATCCGCGAGGGGCGCGAGGTTCAGATCATCGACCTCAAGTCCGGCGACGACCTGACCCGGCAATACCTGCTCCAGATCATCGCCGAGCATGAAAGCCGCGGCGAGAGCGTGTTGCCGATCAACGTGCTCACCGACCTCGTGCGCAGCTACACCACCCAGGCCACCAGCATCGTGCCCGAGTTCCTTGCCGCCAGCTTCGAGATGCTGCGCGACGGGCAGTCGAAGATGCTGGAGAACATGACCAAGGCCAACCCGCTGGCCGCCATGCCGGGGATGGAGGCGATGCGCGCCCAGCAGGAGGCGTTCATGAAGGCGATGACGGGGGGATTCGGCGGCCTGGCCGGCACCGCGCCGCGCCGCGAGGACACCGAGGAGTCCGAGGATCTCGACGAGATCCGCAAGCAGCTGGCCGAGTTGCAGGCCAAGCTGTCGAAGCTCGGCAAGTAGGCCGCGATGGTCGAGAGCCGGGGCCGGATCACCCTCTGGGGGATCGAGGTGTTCATGGCCGCCGCCGACGAGCGCTCGATCTCGGCCGCCGCGCGCCGCCTCGGGGCCAGCCCCTCGGCGGTCAGCCAGCAGCTGACCAATCTGGAAGGCGCGGTCGGCGCGACGCTGCTTCAGCGCAACGCGCGGCCCATCCGCCTGACGCCCGCGGGCGAGATCATGCACCGCCGCGCGCAGGCCATTCTCAACGAGGCGGCGCAGGCGCGCGCGGAGCTGGCAATGTCGCATCTCTCGACGCTGACGCGCTTCCGCCTCGGCACGATCGAGGATCTCGAGGCCGACGTGACGCCGCATCTGCTCACCCATATGGCGGGGGATCTGAAGGGCTGCCAGTTCCTGCTCGAAACCGGGGCGAGCCATTATCTATACGACCAGCTCGATGCGCGCGCGCTCGATATCATCGTGGCCTCCGAGCTCGGCGACGGTGCCGACTGGACCGAGGTGCATCCGGTGCTGCGCGAATGTTTCGTGGTGGTGGCCCCCAGGGGCGCGATCCGTCCCGAGCGCCCGCTCCTGCGCGAGCTCAAGCGCCTTCCCCTCATCCAGTATACACAGCGCCATTACATGGGCCGGCTCATCTCGGCGCATCTCGCGCGCGAGGGGCTGAGCCTGCCCTACCGGTTCGAGCTCGACAGCTACCACTCCATCCTCGCGCTGGTGGGGCAGGGCACCGGCTGGTCGATCCTGACGCCGCTCGCGCTCATGCGCGCGCGCCGGTTCGCCGACCAGATCGACGTGATGGAACTGCCGCTGGCACCGCTCACCCGCACGATCAGCGTGACCGCGCGCAAGGGCATCCTTCAGGACATGCCCGCCACCCTCGCCGCGCGGCTCAAGCCCGTGCTGCAACAGGCGGTGGTCGGCCCCGCCATCGCGCGCCACCCGTTCCTTGCCTCCGGCCTGACCCTGTTATGAGCCGCGCCGCGCCGCGAAGAAGGCACTGAGCAGCGCCTCCGCCGCGCCCGCCGCGATCCCGTCATAGACCTCGGGCACATGGTGGCATTGCGGATGGGCAAAGACCCGCGCCCCCTNCGNNANCCCGCCGGACTTGGGGTCGGCCGCCCCGTAATAGAGCCGCGCGATCCGCGCCGCCGCGATCGCCGCCGCGCACATCGCGCAGGGCTCCAGCGTCACGTAGAGATCATGGCCCGGCAGCCGCTCCGAGCCCGCCGCCGCGCAGGCCGCCCGCAGCGCCAGGATCTCGGCATGCGCCGTCGGATCGCATAACTCCCGTGTCCGGTTGCCCGCCCGCGCGACGATCCCGCCCGAGGGCGCGACCACCACCGCGCCCACGGGGACCTCGCCGCGCCCGGCGGCGGCCCGCGCTTCGGCCAGCGCGGCCTGCATGTGGCTGCGAAACGCCATGGCCCGCTTGTCGCCCGGGCGCGGCCCTTTCGCAAGCCCCGGCTTTGCGCTATGGGCGGCCCATGAACACCACCCCCCCAGAGGGCGAGCGCATCGCCAAGGTCATCGCCCGCGCAGGCCGCGCCAGCCGCCGCGAGGCCGAGCGCCTGATCGCCGAGGGCCGCGTCAGCGTGAACGGCGCGCGCATCGCCTCCCCCGCGCTCAACGTCACGCCCGCCGACCGCATCGTGGTGGACGGCCAGCCGCTCGAGGCACCCGAGCCCGCCCGCCTCTGGCTCTATCACAAGCCCAGGGGCCGCGTGACCACCAGCCGCGACGAAAAGGGCCGCCCCACNATCTATGACGACCTGCCCGCCGACATGCCCCGCGTGATGAGCGTGGGCCGGCTCGACCTCAATTCCGAGGGGCTGTTGCTTCTGACCAACGATGGCGAACTCAAGCGGCGGCTGGAGCTGCCCTCGACCGGATGGCTGCGCCGCTACCGTGTGCGCGTCAACGGCATACCGTCCGACGCCACCTTCGAGCCGCTGCGCAAGGGGCTGACCCTGGATGGCGAGCGTTTCCAGCCGATGACCGTGACGCTTGACCGCCAGAAAGGCGCCAATGCCTGGGTGACGGTGTCCATACGCGAAGGCCGGAACCGCGAGATCCGCCGCGCGATGGAGGCGGTGGGGCTCGTGGTCAACCGCCTGATCCGCCTCTCCTACGGCCCGTTCCAGCTTGGCAGGCTCGAACCCGGCGCGGTCGAGGAAATCCGCGCACGCGTGCTGCGCGACCAGCTTGGCCTCACCGCCCCCGATGCGCCCGCGCCGCTCAAGCCGAAACCGAAATCCCAGCGCAGCCGCCGCCCGCGCCCCTGATTTCACTGTTCCCAAAATACTCCGGGGGTGTGGGGGCTGGCCCCCACTTGAAACTGCGTGTGGGGGCTGGCCCCCACGCCGCGCTCAGAGCTCGATCGCGGCCATCACCTCGGGCTCGATCACCCGCACGCCGGGCAGCGCCTCGGCAAGCGGTGCCGCCGATTGCTCGAGAATCGGGAAGGTGCGGTAATGGCAGGGGATCACCACCTTGAAGTCGAAGAAGGTCTTCGCCGCATAGGCCGCGCGCGCCGTGTCCATGGTGAAATGCCCGCCCGCACAGAGAATGCCGATATCGGGGTGGTGCAGGTCGTTGAAGACCTTCATGTCGGCCATAACGTCGGTATCGCCAGAGACATAGATCACCCGGCCCTCGCCCGCGATCATGTAGCCGCATTCGCTGCCCGTCACCTGCGGGCCGTCGGCGGTGGTGATCGAGGTGGAATGGGTCGCATGCACCATCGTCACCTTGACGCCGCCCAGATCGACCGTGCCGCCCTTGTTGAAGCCCAGGGTCTCGATCGCTTCCGTCTCGGCCCACCAGGACATGAGGTCATACTGTCCCACGACCGGCACCCCGAGCCTTTTGGCCAGGGGCAACAGGCCGTTGATGTGATCGAAATGGGCATGGGTCACGAGGATATGCGTGGCCCCCTCGGTGGCCGCCGCGTGGTGTTCCTCGGCCAGCATCGGGTTGCCGTCGAGCCATGGGTCGATCAGCAGGATCCGCCCGCCGATCTCGATGCGAAACGAACTGTGGCCAAGCCAGGTGATACGCATGGGGGTCTCCCTTGTGGTCTGCCGGTCAGAGATTAGCAGGCTCTGCCCGCGAGGGAAGGGGGCAGCGCTTGCCTCTGCCTGCCTGCGGGGCTAAACGCATCCCGACCCGAACAAGGAGGGCCGCATGTCCATCGACCTTGAGACCGCCGCCCGCGTGGCGCGCCTTGCCCGCATCCGCGTGGACGAGGCCGCGCTGCCCGCGCTCGCGCAGGAATTCAACACCATCCTCGGCTTCATCGAGCAGTTGAACGAGGTCGATGTCGAGGGCGTCGAGCCGATGACCTCCGTCACGCCGATGCGCCTCAAGCGCCGCGCCGATGTGGTGACGGAGGGCAATTGCCAGGCCGCGATCCTGTCGAACGCGCCCGATGCGCGCGAAGGCTTCTTCGCGGTGCCGAAAGTGGTGGACTGAGCATGACGGATCTCAACACGCTGACCATCGCCGGGGCGCGCGACGCGCTGCGCAAGCGCGAGGTGACAAGCCTCGAGCTGACCGAGGCCTGTCTGGCCGCCATCGAGGCGGCGGGCGCGCTCAACGCCATCGTCCATCCCACCCCGGATCTGGCGCGTGCGCAGGCGCGCGCGGCGGACGCGCGGATCGCGGCGGGAGAGGCGCCCGCCATGTGCGGCATCCCGCTCGGGATCAAGGATCTCTTCTGCACGCGCGGCGTGCCCTCCCAGGCGGCGAGCCGGATCCTCGCAGGCTTTCGCCCGGAATACGAATCGACCGTCACGCAACGGCTTTTCGATGCGGGCGCGGTCATGCTGGGCAAGCTCAACATGGACGAGTTCGCCATGGGCTCGTCGAACGAGACCTCCTGCTACGGCAATGCCGTCAACCCGTGGCGGCGCGGCAACGACGCGACGCCGCTCACCCCCGGCGGCTCCTCGGGCGGCTCGGCGGCGGCGGTGGCGGCCGATCTCTGCCTTGGCGCGACCGGCACCGATACCGGCGGCTCGATCCGCCAACCGGCCGCCTTCACCGGGATCGTGGGCATCAAGCCCACCTATGGCCGCTGCTCCCGCTGGGGGATCGTGGCCTTTGCCTCCTCGCTCGATCAGGCGGGGCCGATGACCAAGACGGTGCGCGATGCCGCGATCATGCTGAGCGCCATGTGCGGGCATGATCCGAAGGACAGCACCTCCGCCGATTATCCGGTTCCGGATTTCGAGGCGGCGCTTTCGGGGGATATCCGCGGCAAGGTGATCGGGATTCCGAAAGAATACCGCATGGAGGGCATGCCCGGGGAGATCGAGGCGCTGTGGTCGCAGGGCGCGCAGATGCTGCGCGACGCAGGGGCCGAGATCCGCGACATTTCCCTGCCGCACACGAAATACGCGCTGCCCGCCTATTACGTGATCGCGCCCGCGGAGGCGTCCTCGAACCTCGCGCGCTATGACGGGGTGCGCTATGGCCACCGGGCGCGGCTCGCGCAGGGCGACGGCATCACCGAAATGTACGAGAAGACCCGCGCCGAGGGCTTCGGGCCGGAGGTGCAGCGCCGCGTGATGGTGGGCACCTACGTTCTCTCGGCGGGGTTCTATGACGCCTATTACAACCGCGCGCGCCGCGTGCGCACGCTCATCAAGCGCGATTTCGAAGAGGTCTTCGCCCAGGGCGTCGATGCCATCCTGACGCCCGCGACCCCGTCGGCCGCCTTCGGTCTGGGCGAGATGGCCGAGGCCGACCCGGTGCAGATGTATCTCAACGACGTCTTCACGGTGACGGTGAACCTTGCCGGCCTGCCGGGCATTGCGCTGCCCGCCGGGCTTGACCGGCAGGGGCTGCCGCTGGGGCTGCAACTCATCGGGCGGCCCTGGCAGGAGGCCGATCTGCTCAACACCGCCCAGGCCCTGGAAGCGGCGGCGGGGTTTGTGGCCAAGCCCGGGAAATGGTGGTAAGTCCATGCTGAACGGGTGGGATTCAGGAGTGTACTCAATGCGTGTAACTTCTGTACTCATTGTACTTACGGCGCTTGCCGCCTGCGCGCCTGCTATCCCTGACAGCGGAGCCGCTGTCGATCCCGGATCCGGGGTCGGCTTCGGCAGCTATGAAGAGTATCAGCGCCAGAAGGCCGCGCGCGAAGCGGCCCTTGCGGGCAACGCCCTGCCGCCCGCCGATGCCGTTTCCTCCGAAGCGCTGAGCGCCGCCGCGCCGCCGCCCGCGCCGCCGCCCTCCGCCAGCGAGGCCGAAGAGCTTGCCGCCGACACCCGCGCCGCCCTGGCAACCGATCCCGTGACCGGCCGGGAGGTGGTTCAGGCCAGCCCGTCCAATCCGCCGCCCGCAGTGGTCAATGCCGCGGGAATCTCGCGCGAGAACAGTTTCGACGCGGTTGGCGCGGAACGCTCGATCGAGGAGGACGCCGCGCGCATCGCCAGCAACCGCGCGCAATATCAGGTCATCGAGCCGCAGGCGATCGGCCCGCGCCCGGGCGATGTCGGCCCCAATATCGTGGCCTATGCGCTCGGCACAAGCCACCCGCGCGGCACGCAGATATATCGCCGCGTGGGCGTGAACCTGCAGGGCAAGGCTGAGCGCGCCTGCCGGGGCTACCCTTCGGCCGACCAGGCGCAGATCGAGTTCCTGCGCCGCGGCGGGCCGGAGCGTGACCGGCTTGGCCTTGACCCCGATGGCGACGGCTATGCCTGCGACTGGGATCCGGCCCCCTTCCGTCAGGCGGTCCGGAACTGATCTTGCCGGAGGCGCTCCGCAGCCGTCCCTCGCCCAATCACGGCCCGCGCCGGGACGGCGCGCGCCCGGACCTGATCGTGATCCATTACACCGCCATGACCAGCGCCGAGGCCGCGCTCGAACGGCTCTGCGACCCGGCGGCGCAGGTGTCCGCACATTACCTGATCTCCGAGCGCGGCACGGTCTGGCAGATGGTGCCGGAGCATCTGCGCGCCTGGCATGCGGGGGCCGGAAGGTGGGGCCGTGTGCGCGATGTCAATTCGCGCTCCATCGGCATCGAACTGGCCAATACCGGCGCGCACCCCTTTCCCGCGCCGCAGATGGCAGCCCTGCGCGGCCTCATGCGCGGGATCATGGCCCGCTGGCCGATTCCGCCCGAGCGGGTCATCGCCCATTCCGACATGGCCCCCGCCCGAAAATCCGATCCCGGCCCGCGCTTCGACTGGCGGGCGCTGGCGCGCGAGGGGCTTTCGGTCTGGTCCGATGCCCCGGGGCGGGACGCGGCCACCTGGGGTGCGTTCCTGCGCGATGCCGGGCGTTTCGGCTATGATATCGGCAGCAATGCGCCGCAACCCGTGCTCGCCGCCTTTCGCCTGCGCTTTCGTCCGCAGGTTCAGGGCCCGCTTGACGGCACCGATTGCGCCCGCATGGCCGATCTTGCCGCGCGCTTTGCCGTTGACCGGCACGGGCCGAGCGCCTAAGTCGATTGACGCGCGGAGGGCCGGATGGCCGCGACACCCCGCAAGGGGTGGCGAGGAAAGTCCGGACTCCACAAGACGACGGTGCCGGGTAACCCCCGGCCGGGGCAACCCGAGGGAAAGCGCCACAGAGAACAGACCGCCCAGCCGGATCGGCCTTGCCGAGCCGACTGGGCAAGGGTGAAACGGTGAGGTAAGAGCTCACCGCGGGACGGGCAACCGGACCGGCACGGCAAGCCCCACCGGGAGCAATGCCGAATAGGGATCGCGCGCGGGGTCCGGTCCCGGGCCACGGTCCGGGAGACCGCCCGCAGGCCACGTCTTGGCCCGGCGATCCGGGTAGGCAGCTTCAGGCGCGCGGGCAACCGCGCGTCGAGACGAATGGTCATCCGACGGGGGCACATCGCGCCTCCTGGACAGAATCCGGCTT
The DNA here is from genome assembly GCA_002720475.1 of Roseovarius sp. GTDB lineage: Bacteria > Pseudomonadota > Alphaproteobacteria > Rhodobacterales > Rhodobacteraceae > Roseovarius. Next base: position 303,091 of record PBIL01000002.1, on the reverse strand, counting down.
ACAGGCCCTCCGCGCAGTCTTTTCATTTCGGCCGGACAGGCTAGAACCGTTATCATGCCGTATCGATGGAGCGCCCCGCCACAGAAGGCGCAGGACGAGACCACGCTCACGCTCACGCTCTGGCCGCATCGCTCCCTGCCGCGGCGCGGCTTCGCGGTCTTCGTTCTGGCGACCTTCACGCTGATCTGCATTCCGCTCCTGCCGCTTCTGGGCACGGCGCTGCTCTGGGGCATGCTGCCGTTCCTGCTTGTGGCCGTCGGGGGGGTCTGGTGGGCGCTGGAAAGCACCTATCGCAGCGCGCGGCTGCGCGAGGTGCTGACGATCGGCCCCGAGGAGGTGCATCTGACGCGCCTCGATCCCGGCGGTCAGGCGCGCGACTGGACGTGCAATCGCTACTGGACGCGGGTGGTCCTGCACGCGACCGGCGGCCCGGTGGCGCATTACGTGACGCTCAAGGGCAATGGTCGAGAGGTCGAGATCGGCGCTTTCCTTTCCGAGGAAGAACGGCTCGCGCTCCATGACGACCTGAGGCGCGCGCTTCAGGGGGGGCCGCAGGTCGGCTGAGCCGCGCGCCGCGCTCGGTTTGGCCATACGGATTCGGGCGGAACTCAGCCCCGCGCGCCAAGCCCCATCTGCATCAGCGTCCTGCGCACAGGGGCGAGCGAATAGAGTGCGTTGAGCGCCTGCGCGCGCGCGTCGCGCAGCGGCTGCGCCGAGAGCATCGAGGCGCGGTTGAGCAGGTCGATCCCCGCCACCCGTGCCGCGACTTCCCAGTGACGCTTGCGGTGATAGGTTTCGAGCATGGCGCGATCTCCGAGGCGGTCGGGTGCGGCAAGGGCCAGATCGGCAAGCACCCGCAGATCGGCCAGGCTCATGTTCAGCCCCTGCGCCCCGATCGGCGGCACCACGTGGGCGGCCTCGGCCACAAGCGCCACGCGCTCGGACCACATCCGCGCGGCGATCTGGCTGATGATCGGCCAGACCGTGCGCCGCGAGGCGAGCGTCAGCGGCCCCATGAGGTGGCAGGACCGCAGGCTCATCGCCGCCTCGAACTCCGCCACCGGCAGCGCGGCAAGGCGCATCGCCTCGGGCCCTTCCTCCATCCAGACCACCGCCGAGGAGGGCCGCCCCTCGTGATCGGGCAGCGGCACCAGCGTGAACGGCCCGCCGGAACGGTGGATCTCGGTCGAGACATTCTCGTGCGGAATCGGGTGGGTGACGGCGAAGGCCAGCGCCTTCTGCCCGTAGCGGGTGGTCCTGACGTTGATTCCCGCCGCCTCTCGGATGGGCGAGTTGCGCCCGTCCGCAGCGATCACCAGCCGCGCGCGCACCCGCGTGCCGTCCGAAAGCGTCACGCGCGCCCCGGCCTCGCGGGTGAGGAGAGCGGTGGTCGCGGTGCCGGGACGGAAGGCAACGTTTGGCAGATCGTCCAGATGCGCGACCATCTCGCGCCGCAGAAGCCAGTTGGGCAGGTTCCAGCCGAAGGGCCGTTCGGAGATGTCGGCGGCGTCGAAATCCTTGACGATGCGGGGCTCGGGTGTCTCGCCGCCGGCATCGACCACGCGCATGATCTGCAAGGGCATGGCATGGGGGGCAAGCCGGTCCCAGAGCCCGGCGCGCTCCAGCAGCGCCTGCGAGGGTTGCAGGAAGGCGGTGCTGCGCAGGTCCGCGCCCAGGGCGTCGCGTTCGGTGACGGGCGGGGCGGGATCGACGCAGAGCACCGAGAAGCCCGCGCCGCCGAAGATCGCCGCCGCCGCAAGCCCCGCGACACCGCCGCCCGAGATCAGGATTTCGACGTTCTCGCCCGCCATGTCCCCGCCTTTCGTCTGCGCGCGGCTCAGCCGCGCGAGATGATCAGAAGCGCCACCCAGATCACCGGCACAAGGGCGAGCGCCGGGATATAAAGCCCCGGAATCCCCCAGATCGCAACGCTTGTCGCCCAGCCTGCGACAAAGACGGCCACGCTCAGCAGGATCTTCAGCGCCGTCGCGTTCTCGCCCTCGGCGGGGGCTTGGAAAGCGGCGTTGGTGTCGGTCAGGCTCATGGGAATTCCTTTCGCAATAGCTGAGTCTGACGCTCAGATATGCGACGGGGGCGGGCGCTTCAAAGGGACGTCTCGCCGCAGGCGCTCAGACCAGGCGCTTGAGAAAACGGCCCAGATCGTCGGTGTGGTGGTGAATATGCGCCGCCCTGACCGGCGCGGGGGCGACATGGACGGTGCGCATCCCCATGGCATGGGGGGCGGCAAGGTTGCGCGGATCGTCCTCGAACATCGCGGCTCGTCCCGCCTCGGAGCCATCGCGCTCCAGCACGGCGGCGAAGGCCGCGGCCTCGGGCTTGGGTCGAAAGCCCGCATGTTCCACGCCGTAGATCGCGTCGAACACGCCGGCAAGGCCGCGCGCCGCCACGACCCGCGCCGCATAATCGCCCGATCCGTTCGTGTAGACGATCCGCCGTCCCGGCAGCCGCGCGATGGCGGCGCGCAGGGCGGGATCGGGCGCGAGGTGATCGAGCGAGATATCGTGCACCGCGCGCAGGTAGGGGCCGGGATCCATGTCATGGCGGCGCATCAGCCCGGCGAGTGTCGTGCCGTGCTCGCGCCAGTATTCATGACGGATGCGGTCCGCCTCGGCGGCGCTCACCCCGAGGAAATCGCGCACGAAGGCCGTCATCCGCGCCTCGATCTGGTCGAAGAGGCGCGCCTCGGGCGGGTAGAGCGTGTTGTCGAGGTCGAACACCCATGTGGTCACATGGGCAAAATCCCGTCTGGCCATGGCGCGAGCATAGGCCAGCGCGACAAAGCGCGCAATCGGGCCGGGCTTGCACCCGGGGGCAAAGCGGCTAATCATCGTTCGATGACAGGAAACGGACGGACCCGCCGATGAAGACCCCCAGCACGGATGCCTATGCGCTCATCCTCGAAGCGATCGACATGGGCGTGTTCAAGCCCGGCGACCGGCTGGTGGAAAGCGATCTGGCCGAACGTTTCGGCGTGTCGCGCACGCCGATCCGCGAGGCGCTCCAGCGGCTGGAGACGCAATCCATGCTGACGCGCGACGGGCGCAGCCTGATCGTGGCCTCGCTCGATTACAACCAGCTTGCCGAGCTTTACGTGGTGCGCGCCGAGCTCGAGGGGCTGGCCGCCCAGCTTGCCGCGCGCCATGCCACACCCGAAGAGGTGCGGGTGCTGCGCGACATGGTGGAGGATGACCGCGCCCTGCTCGGGCACCCGCAGGAACTGTCGCGCGCCAACCGCCGCTTTCACAAGCAGATCCANCTCGCCTCGCACAACCGCTTTCTCGTGCAGCAGCTCGATCTCGTGCACCGCTCCATGGCGCTTCTGGCAACGACGTCGCTGGCCGCCGAGGGGCGCGGCGAGGACGCGCTGGCCGAACATGCCGCCATCGTCGGGGCCATCGAGGCGCGAGACGGGGCGGCGGCGGCGCAGGCGCTGCGCGATCACATCTCAAAGGCCTTCGTGACCCGGCTCAAGCTTGATTCCGGCGAGGTCAAATCCGCCGTCTGACCGCCGCCGCCCGCGCGCCGCGACCGACAGGCCGTGCGCCGTCTTGTCCCAGAAGAACGGTTTGAAGACCAGCTCGTAGACCGCCTTGTAGGCGGCAATGGCCGCGAGCGGCGCGTAGAAATGCATGGTCGGCACCCAGGGCAGGAGATGGCTGTGCTTGCGGGTCGAGACCGTGGTGGCATGGATGCAGACGCTGAGCGCCTCGGCGGTCAGGAACAGCCCGGCAAGCAGCGTGAGCGCCGCGCCCGGCAGCACCGGGCCGAGCGGATGCGGCAGCCCCGCGAGGATGAGCCAGAAGGACCACAGCACCGGCGCGAGCAGCACCTGGCTCACGGCCGAGACGAAATGCGCCTGGAACCCCCAGAACCGGCGCGGCCCCATCTGGGCCAGAAGCCGCCGGGGCGCGCGCATATGCACCAGCCAGGTGGTCATGTATCCCTTGAGCCAGCGCGAGCGTTGCCGCACCCAGGCCCAGGGGCGGCAATTGGCCTCTTCCTCGGTGACGGTGGCGATCATCTCGGTCCGGTAGCCGTGGCGCGCCAGGCGAAAGCCGAGATCGGCATCCTCGGTGACGTTATGCGCGTCCCAGCCGCCCAGCTCCTCCAGCACCGCGCGGCGGATGTAGAGCGTGGTGCCGCCCAGGGGCAGCGCAAGCCCGAGCCGCTCCATGCCGGGCATGAGCGTGCGGAACCAGGTCGCGTATTCGATGGTAAAGCACCGCGCGAGCCAGTTCTGGCGCGGATTGTAAAAGTCGAGAATGCCCTGAAGGCAGGCCAGATCGCGCGGCGCGGTCTGGAAGCGGCGCGCGACCCTGGTGATCTGGTCGGGATCGGGCGCGTCCTCGGCGTCGAGAATGCCGACGATCTCGCCCTGGCAGAAATCGAGCGCGTAATTCATCGCGCGCGGCTTGGTGCGGGGCTGGCCGTCCGGCACCACGACGGGGCGCATCCAGGGCGGCAGGTCGATCGTGGCAAGCGTGTCACGGGTGAGCCGGTCCTCTTCCTCCAGCACCAGGATCACATCGAGCAGGCATTTGGGATAGGTCAGCCGCGACAGCCGCGCGACAAGGGCATGGGCGATCTCGGTCTCGCGGAACAGCGGCACGAGGATCGAGACGCGCGGGAGGGGCGCGGCGGCCGGGGCGGGTGGGTCGGTGTCCCGCGCCGCCATGGCGGCGACGAAGGCCGCGGCCTTGAGGCCCGCCGCCACGACCAGCGTGATCGTGGCCCAGGCTGCAAGCAGACCGAGGACCGCGATCGGGAAGACCGCGCAGAGCGCGCAGATCGCCAGAAGCCCGAGGCAGGTCAGCCGCAGGCGCGCCGCTGACTGCCGCTCCCATCCTCGGCAGCTTTCCTCTTCGGACGCGCGCGCGGCAGCCATGTCGCGCAGGGTGTCGCGGTACATCCCGGCCACCCGTGCCTGAACCGCCGCGCGCGGCGCGATCACGGGGCGCGCGCCTGCCAGCTCTTCGGGCAAAAGGTCACGCAGGGCGCGCAGGTTGTCGGCCCCGTCATGGGCCAGGCGCGGCCTGCCGCCGTCGTCGCGCAGCACGAGCGCGCCGTGCCGGAGCAGGATGCGCGGGTCGAGCCCCGCCTCGATCACCTCCGCGCGCGCCACCGCAGCGGCGTCGAGTCGGCGGCTGTGGAAATGGCGGGCATGGGCCGCGAGCAGGTCGTCCTCCTGCGCGAGCCCCTCGGCAAGGAGGATGCGGTCGAGCGAGGTATCGCATTGCCGCCGCACCAGTTCCGCGCGCGCGGCATCCGCACGGCTGAGAAAGCCCCGGCGCACGAGATCCCGCCCCAGCGGGTCGAGCGCCCGCGGCTCCCCCGCGACCCCGCCCTGGCGCAGTTCCGAGATCCCCATGCCGCCCTCCTGCCTGTCCCCAGGGTCAAGGCTAGCGGCCGGAAGGTTAACGAACGCTTAACGAGTGGTTGACGCAGGGATAAAACCCGGGGTTTNGCGGCCCATGGAGGCCGCGAACCGCTCGAAAAGGTAAAAGCTGTCCTGCGGGCCGGGGCTTGCCTCGGGGTGATGCTGCACCGAGAAGACCGGGCGCTCCTTCAGCCGGATACCGCAATTCGACCCATCGAAGAGCGAGACATGCGTCTCCACAACACCGGCGGGCAGGCTCTGGGCATCGACGGCAAAGCCGTGGTTCATCGAGGTGATCTCGACCTTGCCGCTCTCCAGGTCCTTGACCGGATGGTTCGCGCCGTGGTGGCCGTGGTTCATCTTGACCGTCTTGCCGCCAAGCGCCAGCGCCAGCATCTGGTGGCCAAGGCAGATGCCGAAGATCGGCAGGCCATGGTCAAGCACGGCGCGGATCATCGGCACGGCATATTTGCCCGTGGCCGCCGGGTCGCCGGGGCCGTTGGACAGGAACACGCCGTCAGGCCGATGCGCCAGCACCTCCTCGGCAGTGGCGGTGGCGGGCAGGACCGTGACCGCGCAGCCCGCGCTCGCCAGGCAGCGCAGGATGTTGCGCTTGGCCCCGTAATCGATGGCCACGACCTTGTGCCGCGCCTCGGTCCGGTGCCCGAAGCCCTCGGGCCAGGCCCATCTCGTCTCGTCCCAGCGATAGGATTGCGCGCAGGTCACGCGGCGCGCCAGGTCCATCCCCTCGAGCCCCGGAAAGGCGCGCGCCTTCGCCACGAGTGCGGCCACGTCGAAATCCCCCGACGGATCATGCGCCAGCGCCACATGCGGCGCACCCTGCTGCCGGATCGCGCGGGTCAGCCGGCGCGTGTCCACACCGCCGATGGCGATGCGCCCGCGCCGCGCGAGCCATTGCGTCAGATGCTCCTCGGCGCGCCAGTTCGAGGGCTCGGTCGGATCCCATTTCACGACCATTCCCTCGGCCACCGGCTCGGCGGTCTCGTCATCCTCTGTGTTGACACCGACATTGCCGACATGCGGGAAGGTGAAGGTCACGATCTGCCCGGCATAGGAGGGGTCTGTCATGATCTCCTGATAGCCGGTCATCGCGGTGTTGAAACACAGCTCGGCCACCGTCTCGCCGACGGCACCGAAGCCTTTCCCGTAGAAGACCGACCCATCGGCCAGGGCAAGGCAGGCGGTCGGGCGGGGCTTGGCGGCAGGGGCCATCGGGCAGCTCTCCGGTATCGGGCAAATCGGCGTATCCCTAGGGCCAGCCCCCGGCGCGGTCAACCCGCGATCCGCGGCGCGTGCGGATAGGTTGCCTTGGCCGCGCGCATTGGCTACGGTCCGAGACTTGCAAACCGCCATGGGGATGAGAGATGGATTTGCGCGAACGGGTCGGCAAGGCCCTCAAACAGGCGATGAAGGACAAGGACCAGAGCCGTCTGGCCACGCTGCGGCTCATCAACGCGGCGATCAAGGATCAGGAGATCGCGCAGCGCGGCACCGAGGATGCGACCCCTCTCGGCGATGCCGACATCATGGCGATTCTCGCCAAGATGACCAAGCAGCGCAACGAAAGCGTGCGCGCCTATGAGGAGGGCGGGCGGCTCGACCTGGCCGAGCGCGAGCGCGCGGAGATCAAGGTGATCGAGGAATTCCTGCCGCGCCAGCTCGACGAGGCCGAGATCGCGGAGGCGATCGACCGCGCCATCGCCGATGTCGGGGCGAGTTCCATCCGCGACATGGGCAAGATCATGGGCAAGCTCAAGGAACGCCACGCCGGGCAGATGGATTTCGGGGCGGTCGGCGGACAGGTCAAGGCGCGGCTCGGATAGGGAGCCCTCGCCGCGCGGAGCAGGGGGCCGGGCTCAGAGAACCCGGTCGAGCACCCGTTCCAGCCGCCCGAGCGCGCCGTCCACGTCATAGAGCTTGTCGAGACCGAAAAGCCCGAGCCGGAAGGTGCGAAAGCCCTCGGGCTCGCCCACCTGAAGCGGCACGCCCGCAGCGATCTGCATGCCTTCGGCGGCGAACTTGCGGCCGGACTGGATCTCGGGATCGTCGGTATAGCTGACCACCACCCCCGGCGCGCCGAAACCCTCTGCGGCAACCGAGGCCACGCCGCGCGCCCCGAGCATCGCGCGCACGCCATTGCCCAGCTCCCATTGCGCCTCGCGCAGGCGCTCGAACCCATGCTCGCGCGTCTCGATCATCGTGTCGCGGAAGGCGCGCAGCGCATCCGTGGGCATGGTGGCGTGATAGGCATGCCCGCCGTCTTCATAGGCTTTCATGATCGCGCGCCATTTCTTCAGATCGAGCGCGAAACTGTCCGATACCGTCCCTTCGAGCCGGGCAAGCGCGCGTTCGGACAGCATCACCAGCCCTGCCGAGGGCGAGGCCGACCAGCCCTTTTGCGGCGCGGAAATGAGCACATCGACGCCTGTGGCCCGCATGTCGATCCAGGCAAATCCGGAGGCGATGCCGTCAAGCACCATGAGCGCGCCCACCTCATGCGCGGCAGCGGCCATCGCCGTCACGTAATCGTCGGGCAGGATCAGCCCTGCGGACGTCTCGACATGCGGGGCGAAGACCACATCCGGTCTTGTCTCCCGGATCTTCGCCGTGACCTCCTCGATGGGGGCGGGGGCAAAGGGCGTGGCCGGGCCGTTGCCGGTCTGGCGCGCCATGCAGACGGTGGTGTCTGCCGCGAAGCTGCCCGCCTCGAAAATCTGGCTCCAGCGGTAGGAAAACCAGCCGTTGCGCAGGATGAGCGCATGTGCCCCGCGCCCGAACTGGCGCGCCACCGCCTCCATCGCGTAAGTGCCGCCGCCGGGCACGAGTGCCACCGCCTCGGCATTGTAGACCTCTCTCAGCATGGCGGATATGTCGCGCATGACCTCCTGAAAGGCTGCCGACATGTGGTTGAGCGAGCGGTCGGTGAAGACCACCGAATATTCCAGAAGGCCGTCAGGATCGACCGTGTCGAGAAGGGCGGGCATGGGTGCCTCCGGCTGCTGTGTCGGTCATCAGACTGCGCATGAGCGGCGCGAATGTCCACGCATCTATTGGCCTTTCCAGGCGCTCCACCAGCCCTGCCAGCGGCGGGCGAGTGTCTCGGGCTCATCGGCGAGAAGCCTGTGCCCGAGCGTCAGCGCCGCGGCTTCGAGCCGCGCCATTTCCTGCGTGATCGGGGTCTGCATCGCGGCGNCGGCAGCCGCGTCGAATCCGCCCGCGGCCAGATGCGCGCGCATGTCGTGCAGGTCGTGATGGTTGCCGAGCAGTTCTGCCAGTTCCTTGGCCATGCCGCGCTGCGGGTCTATCCTTTCGGGGTTGATCGGGCGCAGCAGTTGCGCGTGATACCAGTGGTATTTCACCGCCTTGCGCCAGTCGTGAAAGGCTTCGGGGCTGCGGGCCTCGCGGGCGTGATCAAGGCCGCGCCGGGCCTGGGCATAGGTCTTCCTCAGCCCCTTGCGCGCGGGGGCAAAGCCCTTGGCGGAGAGCGTCCAGCCGGGGATCCGCGCGCGCGCCTCCGTGAGCATGGCGCGGAATGCGGCGATATCGGCGGCGCGGTCGGTGGCAAGATGGGGCAGGGCTTCGGCCTCGAACCGCGCCCGGATCGTCGCCAGCGCCTGCGCGTCCAGCCCTTCGGGGGCGGCTTCTTCCAGACGGTCGAGCGTTTCGCGGCCCGCCCCTCCCGCGCGCAGCGATTCCAGCGCCTTCGCCGCGTCGCGGAACGCGGCATTCTCCCCGTCGAAATCGGGAAAGGCGGGGCGCACGAGGCGGATCAGGCCGCGCAGCTTCTTGCAGCGCGCGCGCGCTTCGTGGATGCCGTGCGCGTTGCCGCCGGGGCGGTCGATCGCGGCCAGCGCGCGCTCGATCTGCTCGCGCGCGATCCGTCGCAAGGCCGCGGTCAGGGACGTGTCCGATTTCTTGAGGCGATAGGCCATGATCGCTTACTTAGGCGGTTCGGCTCCCGGCACAAGGGCTGCCTTAGCCGATGGGTCCGGGGCGGCGCTCTTCGGACAGAAGCACATTGGCCTCGACATTGCCGACGCCGGGCAGGGTCATGATCCGCCGCCGGAGCACGCGCTCGAAATCGGATATGTCGCGCGCCACCACCCGCAGCCGGTAATCGTAAAGCCCGAGGATATGCTCGGCCGTCTGCACCTCGGGGATGGCGGTGACGGCACGCTCGAAATCCTCAAGGCTCACGCGGCCCTTGGTGGCGAGCTTGACGCCGAGAAAGACGGTGACGCCGAAGCCAAGCCTCTCGTGATCGAGATCGAGCCGCTGCCCCTTGATGACGCCCGCCTCCCGCAGACGCCGGATGCGCCGCCACGCGGCGGGCTGCGAGAGCCCGAGCGCGCGCCCGATCGTGGTGGCGCTTTGCGTGGCGTCCTCGGCCAGGGCGCGCAGGATCTGCCGGTCCAGCGTGTCAAGCGCGATCATAGCGGCAGCACCTCGTCGGACTTGATCCGCGCCACAAGCATCAGCGCGTCGATATCGGCAATATGGGGCAGGGTCAGGATGGCGCTGCGATAAAGCCCCTGGTAATGCGCCATGTCGCGCGCGATGACCGAAAGGCGCAGATCGACACGGCCGAGAAAACTCTGGATCTCGAGCACTTCGGGCACCTGCCGCGCGGCGGCGGTGAACTCGTCAAAGGCGCGCGGCTGGGTCTTGTCGAGCGCGATCCGCAAGGACACCTCGACCTCGTAGCCAAGCGCGCGCCAGTCGATCACGGCGCGGTTGGCGCGGATGATGCCGCTGCTGCGCAGCCGCTCGAGCCGCCTTGCGCAGGTGGCCGGTGCGAGCCCGGCGCGCGCAGCCAGCTCCGCCGGTCCGAGATCGGGCGCGTGCTGATACTGGCGGAGCAATCTCCGGTCGATATCGTCGAGCATGAAACTCTCACAATCCTGCAATCCTGCGAATGATTATCCGAAATCACTGCGGAATACACCGAAAATGACACGCGCCATTGCGGCCGCGTGCCTCTAGTCTCCGTCCATCAACCAACCCGGAAGGAGACCGCCATGCGCGTCTATTACGATCGTGACTGCGACATCAACCTGATCAAGGACAAGAAGGTTGCCATTCTCGGCTATGGCAGCCAGGGCCATGCCCATGCCCTCAACCTGCGCGATTCGGGGGCGAAGAACGTCGTCGTGGCGCTGCGCGAAGGATCGAAATCCGCGAAGAAGGCCGAGGCCGAGGGGCTGGCCGTGATGGACATTGCCGAGGCGGCGGCCTGGTGCGACCTGATCATGTTCACCATGCCCGACGAGTTGCAGGCCGAGACCTATCGCAAATACGTCCATGACAACATCCGCCCCGGTGCAGCCATCGCCTTTGCCCATGGCCTCAACATCCATTTCGGCCTGATCGAGCCGAAAGAGGGCGTGGACGTCATCATGATGGCCCCCAAGGGCCCCGGCCACACCGTGCGGGGCGAGTTCGTCAAGGGCGGCGGCGTGCCCTGCCTCGTGGCCGTCGATACCGATGCCTCGGGCAAGGCGCTCGAGATCGGGCTCAGCTATTGCGCGGCCATCGGCGGCGGGCGTTCGGGGATCATCGAGACGAATTTCCGCGAGGAATGCGAGACCGATCTCTTCGGCGAGCAGGCGGTGCTCTGCGGCGGCTTGGTGGAGCTGATCCGCATGGGGTTCGAGACGCTGGTCGAGGCGGGCTATGCCCCCGAGATGGCCTATTTCGAGTGCCTGCACGAGGTGAAGCTGATCGTGGACCTGATCTATGAGGGCGGGATCGCCAACATGAACTACTCGATCTCCAACACCGCCGAATATGGGGAATATGTCTCGGGTCCGCGCGTGCTGCCCTATGACGAGACCAAGGCGCGGATGAAGGCCATCCTGACCGACATCCAGACCGGCCGCTTCGTGCGCGATTTCATGCAGGAAAATGCCGTTGGACAGCCCTTCTTCAAGGGCACGCGGCGGATCAACGACGCGCATCAGATCGAGGAGGTCGGCAAGAAGCTGCGCGGCATGATGCCCTGGATCTCGGCGGGCAGGATGGTAGACAAGGCGCGCAACTGACCCCTGCCAGAATCCGGCCGCCCCTCATTGCATGGGGCGGCCGAGTGCTTGTGTCAGGGTTCAGACGGTGTGCTTGCGGCGCAGGATGGCCAGCCCGCCAAGACCGGCCAGCAACAGCGGGAGACCTGCGGGAAGCGGAACCGGGGTCACCGCGTCGCCGGAGACGCGAATGCCGAACTCTCTGGCGGGGTTCGATCCAAAATTGAAAGGACCGTTCGCGTCGAACGCCTGCGTTCCAGCGGTCACCGTTCCGGTGCGGTTCCCGTCCGCGTCGAAGAAGATGTCCCCGCCGCCGAGCGCACCGACCCCCTCGAAGGTGATCGTGTAAGTGCCGGCATCGAGCGCACCGAGATTGGAAAAGTCGAACGTGGCAAGGAGCGCATCATTGCGCGTAACCTCAGTTGCTTCAAAGAGCGCCATGCCGAGCTCGGAGCCGTCAACGCCGGCCCCGGTGACAAGCGACGCGGTTACGCTGACACTCGTGGGTTGCGGAAAATCCAACGAGGAGAAATAAGCATCGACCGAGAGGCTCTCGGTCGCCTCGTCCAGCATGAAGCTCTGGCCGAAGGGTTCGGTATTACTGGACGAGCTGATCAGATTGAAGAAGCTGATCCCGAGCGGGTTCGTGGAAAGGTTTGCCGGCATGCCGTTCTTGTTGAGCGTGTCGAGGATCACGCCGGATGCGCTGGCCGCGGCAGCCGATACGGTCAGGACGGTCGCTACTGCGAAGGATTTTATCATGGTCAATGGCTCCCGGTTGATGATCCTTTGTCCTTAAGACGTCGAATCATAAGATTTCTTTCACTCTATTGACGGTTTTGTGACTGTTGGGCGGTTTCTCGATAGTGGCACGAACGATACGCCCTGCGCCGACTTTTGACCCGTTGAGGCAGCGCGCAGGAGGATATGCCAGGTTTTGGACGGGCAGATGCGATCCCGCCGAAACGGCCGCGCTGTTTGACATTGGGCAGGAATAATGCTGAGCGGGGCGGCAGACCGGAACCGGAGGCCGTCTTGAACGATATCGCGCCGATCAACTGGCTGAGGATCGGGGCCCTGGGCCTGATCTGGGGCGCGTCCTTCGCCTTCATCTCCGTGGCGCTGCGCGATGTGGGGCCGTTCACCGTGGCCGCCGTGCGGATTACGCTGGGGGCGGCGTTCCTGCTGTCGCTCTTGCGGATCAAGGGCTTGCGCCTGCCCTCCGCCGCCCCGGGGCCGGGGCGCAAGGTCTGGGCATTCGCGTTTTGCATGGCCTTGTTCTCGAACGCGGTTCCCTTCTCTCTCCTGGGCTGGGCGCAGCAATCCGTCGCCTCGGGCTTTGCCGGGGTGTGCATGGCGGCGGTGCCGCTTTTGATCCTGCCGCTGGCGCATGTCTTCGTGCCCGGCGAGCGGATGCACCTGAGGCGGATCGGGGGGTTCCTGCTCGGAACCGCCGGGGTGGTGGTCCTGATCGGCGCGGACGCATTCGCCTCAACCGGCAAGGATATGGAATCGCTGGNGCGTCTGGCCTGCCTCGGGGCGGCCCTGTGCTATGCGACGGGCTCCATCCTGACGCGGCTCTGCCCGCCTGTGCCCCTGCTGGCGCTGGCGGCGGCGGTGATGGTCCTGGCGGCGGGGATGATCGTGCCGGTGGCTGTGATCGTCGAGGGCGTGCCCGATACGCTCGGTGTGAAGGGTGCCCTGGCCCTGCTCTATCTCGGGCTGCTGCCCACGGGAGTGGCGCAACTCCTGCTGGTGCAGGTCACGCGCGAGGCGGGGCCGGGCTTCTTCGGCCTTGTCAATTACATGGTGCCGGTCTGGTCGGTCATCCTCGGGGCGGTGTTCCTTGCCGAGGCCGTGCCGCCGCGGCTGTTCCTGGCCATGGTGATGATCCTGGCAGGGGTGGCGATAAGCCAATGGGGCGCGCTGCGGCGGCTCTTCGCCGGGCGGCCTGCCTGAAACGGGCGCGGCGAGGTGCGCGATGTTGTGCTCGGGAATGCATGGCCCGGCATCCGGGGATAATCCACCCCTCTTGCGCAGGTGTCAGCAAGAGCGGACCGCCTCCCACATGGCGAGCGCGGCGCGGGTTTCGGCCACGTCGTGAACCCGTAGGATCTGCACGCCCTGGCCAGCCGCCATCACCGCCACGGCGAGCGAGCCCGGCACACGCTCTGCGGCCACCGGCGTGCCGGTCACATCGCCGATGAAACGCTTGCGCGAAGCCCCGAGCAGCACCGGGCAGCCGAGCCCGTGAAAGAGCGAGAGGTTTTGCAGCAGGCGCAGGTTGTGCGCCCGCGTCTTGCCGAAACCGATGCCGGGATCGACCGCGATGCGCGCGCGCGGGATTCCGAGCGCGGTCAGAAACGCGACGCGGGCCTCCAGCCAGTCATAGACATCGAGCAGCACATCGTCATAACGCGGGCTGTGCTGCATCGTTTCGGGCGTGCCCTGCGCGTGCATGACGCAGACCGGCAGCGCGTGTTCGGCGGCGAAGGGGGCAAGATCGGGATCGAAGGTAAAGCCCGCCACGTCGTTGATCATGTCGGCACCCGCGCGCACCGCCGCGCGCGCGACCGCCGTCTTGCGGGTGTCGATCGAGACGGGAACGGCCAGCGCGGCGCGAATGGCCTCGATCACCGGCGCGGTGCGGGCGATTTCATCGTCGATCGGGACGGCGGCGGCTCCGGGGCGGGTGGATTCGCCGCCCACGTCGAGAATGGCCGCGCCGGCCCCGGCCATGGCGCGGGCATGGGCAAGCGCCTCTTCCGGATCGAAATGCCGCCCGCCGTCAGAGAAGCTGTCCGGCGTCACGTTGAGGATCCCCATGATCTGCGGCGCGCCCATGTCAAGCCCGGCCAGCGGCGCGCGCGGGGCGGTGAGGCTGGCAAGCGTCTCGGGCGGCAGGTCGGAGGCGGGCAGAAGGCTGGGCGGCGCGCTGCGGGAAAGCGCCTCGACCGTGTCGAACCAGCACCAGCCCCCGGCAAGCGGCCGGGCGTCCCGGCTTCGGGCGGCATCAATGCGCGGAACCGGGCGATAGTAGGTCATCACAGGCCCGAGCGGGCGATGTCCTGAAGGATCACGGGAACGGCGCAGGCGGCGGGCGGGACCGCATCGATGAGCAGAAGGTCGCTCGCCTCGATCTGGCCCGCGAACCAGGCGGCGAGATCGACAGCAGCCTCGGGACCGCGGCGCGGCCCGTCCACCGCGTCGAGCACGATCTTGGAGGGGGCCCAGACACTGATCTGGCCGTGTTTCATGGCCCAGTCCAGCTCGGTCCGGGTGGCGACGACCACACAGCGGTCATCGCGCGCGGCCAGCACCCAGGCATTCTGTTCGAGCGCCAGCAGGTCCACCCGACGCTGCGTCATCCGGTGCCCGGTGCGCGGCGCGGGCGTGTCGGGCTGGCCCACGCAGAGGATCACCGGCTCGGCCCGCGCCTCAAGCTGGTCGAGCCAGCGCCCGAGATTGGCCGAGGCGATGGCGGCATTGCTGAGATAGACCACATGCGGATGCGGGGCGGTGTCCGGCAGGGGCGTGGCGCGCAGGGCGAGATCGGCCACGGAGCGCACGATCTCCACCCCGAGCGCGCCGGGGCCGCGGTCGAGCTTCTCGATCCGCACGAAGCAGCGCACGGCCTGCGGCTCCCACAGGATGCGTTCGGCGATGCGCTCGGCCAGGGTCTCGAGCAGGTTGAGCCGCTCCTCGGCAAGCGCCGCGGCGATGGCCTCGGTCACGCGGTCATAGGAGAGGATACGGTCCACATCGTCCGAGAGCGGCGCCTCGGGCGGGCGCACCTCGACGACGATGTTGAAACAGACCCGCTGCGTGGTGCCGCGCTCGGCCTGGAAGGCACCGATCTCGACCTCGACCACATGATCGCGCACGGAAATGCGGTCAAGCGGGCCATCGGGCGCGGTGGCGCGGGCACGGGCGGTGGGATGCTCGAACGCAAGGCGGATTTCCTGGGTCATCGGGGTGGTCCTGGTGCGGGTCTCAGACCCGTGGGTAGCACGAGGACCGGGCTGCAGGAAACCGGGAAAGCGACGGATGTGGCGGGGTGAGCGGCAGTCCCGGCCCATGACGCAAGAGGCCCCGGACAATGCCGGGGCCTCCGCGATGTGTCATGCGCCATTGCTCAGTGCGCCGGGGCGCGATCCCAGTCCTCGCGCTTCGGAAGCGTCTCGAACGTGTGCTCCGGCGGCGGCGAGGGCAGGGTCCATTCCAGCGTGTCGGCATATTCGTTCCACGGGTTGGGCCGCGTCTCGCGCGCGCCGCGGAAGAGCGCGTAGATCACCACGCCGAAGAAGAAGATGAAGCTGGCGAAGGAGATGAAGGCCCCCACGGACGACCACCAGTTCCAGGTGGCGAAGGCTTCGGGNTAGTCGATATAGCGGCGCGGCATGCCCTGACGGCCAAGGAAGTGCTGCGGGAAGAAGGTCAGGTTCGCACCGATGAACATCGCCCAGAAATGCAGCTTTCCGGCCCATTCGGGGATCTGCCGCCCCGTCATCTTGGGGAAGTAGAAATAGATGCCCGCGAAGATCGCGAAGACCGCGCCAAGGCTCATCACGTAGTGGAAATGCGCCACGACATAGTAGGTGTCGTGATAGGCGCGGTCCACCGCCGCCTGGCTGAGCACGATGCCGGTGACGCCGCCCACCGTGAAGAGGAACAGGAAGCCGAAGGCCCAGAGCATCGGCGTGCGGAACTCGATCGAGCCGCCCCACATGGTGGCGATCCAGCTGAACACCTTGACCCCCGTGGGCACCGCGATGACCATCGTCGCCAGCATGAAATAGCTCTGCTGGGTCAGGCTCAAGCCGACCGTGTACATGTGATGCGCCCAGACGATGAAGCCCAGGAAGCCGATGGCGATCATCGCCCAGACCATCGGCAGATAACCGAAGACGGGCTTGCGCGAGAAGGTGGCGATCACGTGGCTGATGATGCCGAAGCCGGGCAGGATGATGATGTAGACCTCCGGGTGGCCGAAGAACCACAGGATATGCTGGTAGAGCACCGGGTCGCCGCCGCCTGCCGGGTCGAAGAAGGTGGTCCCGAAATTGCGGTCGGTGAGCAGCATGGTGATCGCGCCCGCCAGCACCGGCAGGGCCAGAAGGATCAGCCAGGCGGTGACGAAGATCGACCAGGAGAAGAGCGGCACCTTGAACAGCGTCATGCCCGGTGCGCGCATGTTGAGGAAGGTGGTGATCATGTTGATCGCCCCGAGGATCGAGGACGCGCCCGAGACATGCACGGCAAAGATCGCAAGATCCATCGACATGCCGCCTTCATTGACTGACAGCGGCGGGTAGAGAACCCAGCCCACGCCCGACCCGAGCTGACCGTTGCCGCCCGGTGCCAGAAGCGAGGCGACGCCGAGCGAGGTGCCCGCGACGAAGAGCCAGAACGAGAGGTTGTTCATCCGCGGAAATGCCATGTCGGGCGCGCCGATCTGCAGCGGCATGAAATAGTTGCCGAAACCGCCGAAAAGGGCCGGGATGACGACGAAGAACATCATCAGCACCCCGTGATAGGTGATCATGACGTTCCACAGGTGGCCGTTGGGCGTGCATTCGGCCACGTCGGAGGCAATGAACCGCGCGCCTTCCATGCACATGTACTGAACGCCCGGCTCCATCAGCTCCATCCGCATGTAGACCGTGAACATGACCGAGATGAGCCCGACGATCGCCGAGGTGATCAGGTAGAGGATGCCGATATCCTTGTGGTTCGTCGACATGAACCACCGGGTGAAGAACCCGCGCTGATCCTCGTGCTCGTGGCCGTGAATGGCTGCGTCTGCCATTGGATGCCTCCTGCTGGTGTTGGCGTCGGGTGCTCGGAACCGAGTCTCGCACCCTCATCTATGGATCGGTTCTAAAAGGTCGGAGGCAGGGCGGCAATGCGCGAAATTGATGCAGATCAAAGAATTTTGTCGCACCCCGTTGCGGTGCGGGGCCGGATGCCCGGGTCGCTTCGGGGGGGGGCTGGGGCGCTCTTCACCCGTCACCCTCTGGGCAGGCCCGAGGATCTGCTGTCCTCGATAGCCCCCCTGTCGGGCAGGAACCGGCACACGGCCGCGCCCTCTACCCCTCCATCGCCTCCAGCTCGTCGATCATCCCCTCGATCATGGCAAGCCCCTTGTCCCAGAACGCCGGGTCCGAGGCGTCGAGGCCGAAGGGGGCGAGCAGGTCCTTGTGGTGGCGCGAGCCGCCTGCGCGCAGCATGTCGAAATATCTCTCCTGGAACCCGTCGGGTGCCGCCTCGTAAGCGGCGTAGAGCGCGTTCACGAGACCGTCGCCGAAGGCATAGGCATAGACGTAGAAGGGCGAGTGGACGAAATGCGGGATATAGGCCCAGAAGGTCTCGTATCCCTCCATGAAGTCGAAGGCGGGCCCGAGGCTCTCGGCCTGAACGGACATCCACAGCGCGTTGATGTCCTCGGGGGTCAGCTCCCCCTCGCGGCGCGCGGCGTGCAGCTTGCATTCGAAATCGTAGAAGGCGATCTGCCGGACGACCGTGTTGATCATGTCCTCGACCTTGCCCGCGAGGAGCACCTTGCGCTCGGCCTCATCCTTCGCGCCTGACAGCAGGCGGCGGAAGGTGAGCATCTCGCCGAAGACCGAGGCGGTCTCGGCCAGGGTGAGCGGGGTGGAGGCCAGAAGCTCGCCCTGCGGCGCGGCGAGCCGCTGATGCACGCCGTGGCCCAGCTCGTGGGCGAGCGTCATCACGTCGCGCGGCTTGCCGAGGTAGTTGAGCATCACGTAGGGGTGTGTGTCGGTCACGGTGGGATGGGCGAAGGCGCCCGGTGCCTTGCCCGGCTTCACGCCCGCATCGATCCAGCCCTTCTCGAAGAAGGGCCGGGCCAGATCGGCCATTTCGGGGGCGAAACCGGCATAGGCCTCCATCACCGTCTCGCGCGCCTCCTCCCAGCCGATGAGGCGGGTCTGCTCCATGGGAAGCGGCGCGTTGCGGTCCCAGACCTGCATCCGGTCAAGGCCGAGCCAGCGGCGCTTCAACTCGTAATAGCGGTGCGAAAGGCGCGGATAGGCGGCCACCACCGCATTGCGCAGCGCCTCGACCACCTCGGGCTCCACATCGTTGCTCAGATGGCGCGCGGTCTGCGGCGTGGGCATCTTGCGCCAGCGGTCGAGCACCTCCTTTTCCTTGGCCTGCGTGTTGTGGACGCGGGCGAAGAGGCGGATGTTCGCGCCGAAGACGCGGGCAAGTTCGCGCGCCGCCGCCTCACGCTTGGCGCGGTCCTGCTCGGTGAGCAGGTTGAGCGTGGCCTCGATGCCCATCTCCTCGCCATCCACGGTGAAGCTGAGCCCGGCGATGGTCTCATCAAAAAGCCGCTCCCAGGCGTCGCCCACGACGCCCAGATCGTGCAGGAACTTCTCCAGCTCGTCGGAAAGCTGGTAGGGCTTCATCGCCCGGATGCGGCGCAGGACGGGGGCGTAGCGCGCGAGATCGGCGTTCCCGGCATACATCGTCTCGAGCGCGCTCTCGTCCAGCCGGTTCAGCTCCAGCGAGAAGAACACCAGCGGCGTGGTATAGTTCGTCACCTTCTCCTGGCAGTCGGACAGGAACTTGGCCCGCGCGCCATCGGTGGTTTGCTGGTAATAGCGAAGCCCCGCATAGGACATGATCCGTCCCGCCGTGCGGCTGATCGCCTCGTCGCGGCGCAGGCATTCGAGCAGCCCGGCGGCGTCGAGCGTGTCGAGCTTGCCCTCGTAATCGGCGGCGAAGTCCGCACAGGCGCTGCGCAGCCAGTCGAGATCGCGGGCAAGCTCCGGGGCTTCGGGGCTCTCGTAGAGATCGCTCAGGTCCCATTCCGGCAGCGGGCCGAGGTCCTTGCCCCCCGAAGAGGCGTTGGCGTCGCGGACGGGAAAGGGCAGGGCGTGCATCGGGAACCTCCGTGTTTGTCCGCTCTCACGTAGGGCCGCGACCGGTGCAATGGCAAGGGGGTGCCGTCGAAAACAGGCGAATGCACCGTCATGAAGGTTTTGCAATGATCGCGTAAAGATTGCATGTAGATGAAGATATTCAACCACCGGCAAATTCACCATGCCGTCTCATTTCATCGCGTTCTGGAACCTTGAGAACCTGTTCGCGCCAGAGGGCTACGAGGGGCGGATCGCCTGGATCGCGCAGCGCCTGGCGGGCGATCTCGCGGGATGGTCCGAGGCGCTCTATGCGCGCAAGCAGAGCCGGCTTTCGCGGGTCATCTCGGCGATGAACGGCGGACGCGGGCCGGATATCCTTGGGGTCTGCGAGGTGGAATGCCGCAAGGTGCTCGACGATCTGGTGGCCGAACTCGCTGTCGCGTTGCCGGATCGGCGCTATGCGCCGGTTCATGCGGACAACATGCGCGACCAGCGCGGTATCGACACGGCGTTTCTCTATGACGAAGCGCGCTACGGCGTGGACCCGCAACTCGTGTTCAACCATTTCGTGCTGCGCCGGACCGGGACGCGCGACATCACGCAGGCGACATTCCGCACGGCCGCGGGTCATGATCTGATCGTCATGTGCAATCACTGGCCATCGCGCTCCGGCGGGGCGGAGGCCTCTGCCGGGTTTCGTGCCGTGGCGGGCGAGACCGTGGGCTACTGGCACGAGCGTATCCGCGAGGAGGTTGGCCCAGAAGCGGCGATCATCGCTCTGGGGGATTTCAATGACGACCCTTTCGATGCATCGCTGCGGTTCAACGCCAATGCCTGGCGCGAACCGGGTGATGTCGCCCGCGCGCAATCGGCGAAGTTCTACAACCTCGCGTGGAACTTCCTCGATTTCGAGGCGGAAGACCGGCGCGGCGGTCGGCGCAGGCTTGACGGCACACTCTACTACCAGGGCGACGGGAATGTCTTTGACCAGATCCTCGTCAACCGCCCGCTTCTCGACCGATCATCCACGCCGTTCAAATGGCGCGAGGGGTCGGAGACCGTGTTCACCATTCCCGAGATTGTCGATCATCGGGTTGGGCATGGTCCGGTTCGGTTCGGCCTGCCGAAAGGAGACCCGGCGACGAATGTCGATCCCGACGGGTTCAGCGATCACTTTCCGGTCACCGGGATCGTTGAAGAGGGATGAGGACGGGCACGGCGTGGGCCTGGCTCAGCCGTATTGCGCCAGCATCGCGCGCAGATCTGCAAGCGTGTTGGCCTGTGATGGTGGCTTGTCCTGCCGCCAGCGCGCCATGCGGGGAAAGCGCAGCGCCACGCCGGACTTGTGGCGCGGGCTGGACTGGATACCCTCGAAGGCGATCTCGAACACGTGTTCCGGGCGCACCTGCCGGACCGGGCCGAAGCGTTCGGTCGTGTTGCGGCGCACCCAGGCGGTGATCTGGCGGAACTCGGCATCGGTCAGGCCGGAATAGGCCTTGGTAAAGGGCACGAGCGTGTCGCCCTCCCAGACCGCGAAGGTGAAATCGGTGTAGAGGTTGGCGCGCCGCCCGTGGCCCGCTTGGGCGTAGATCATCACCGCGTCGATGGTCAGCGGATCGAGCTTCCATTTCCACCAGTCGCCTCGTCTGCGACCCGCGTGATAGGGGCCGCTGCGGCGTTTGAGCATCAGCCCCTCGGCGCGGTGGTCTCGGGCCGTGGCGCGAGTGGCAGCCAGATCGTCCCATGTGGCGAAGGAGACGATCGGCGAGGGACGCAGGGGGGCGGTGCCGGGCAGATCGGCCAAGAGAGTTTCCAGCCGCGCGCGCCGCGCGGCAAAGGGGGTGTCGCGCAGGTCGTGGCCCTGATGTTCCAGCAGGTCATAGGCCATGAGGATCACCGGCGCTTCGGTCAGCAGTTTCCCGGGCACGGTCTTGCGGGTGATCCGTTTTTGCAGCGCGGCAAAGGGCAACGGGGCGTCGCCATCATGCGCCAGCAATTCGCCGTCGATCACCGTGCCATCGGGCAGCAAGTCGCGCAGGGGGGCGAGATCCGGGAAACGGTCGGTCATCAACTCCTCGCCCCGCGACCAGATGAAGATCTGTCCGCCGCGCAGGATGACCTGTCCGCGAATGCCGTCCCATTTCCATTCCGCCAGCCAGTCGGCGGGATCCCCGAGGCTCTCGGGCCCGGTCTCCAGCCCATAGGCGAGGCAGAAGGGATAGGGGCGCGAGAGGGTATCCGCCGGGTCTTGGCGCTCGATCAGGTCGGCCCAAGTGGTGCTGTCGGGCGTCCAGTCGCCCATCAGCCGGTGGGCGAGGTCCGCCTCGTCGCGGTCCAATGCCTGCGCAAGTGCGCGGGTCATCAGCCGGGCGCTGATGCCGATGCGAAAGCCGCCGGTCAGCAGCTTGTTGAAGACCAGCCGTTCCAGCGGTGTCAGCCCCTCCCATGCCGAGAGCACCTGTTCCTTGCGGGTGGCGTCCGCCGCGTCCTTCAGTGCGCGCAGGCGGTCGATCCAGTCGGCAAGGCTGGCGTCGTGGCGGGTGGAGGGCGGCGGCAGCACCAGCGCGATGGTCTCGGCCAGATCGCCGACGATGGGGTAGCTTTCCTCGAACAGCCAGAGCGGGATGCCCGCGCGTTCGGCGGCCCATTCACGCAGTCGGGTGGTGGTGATGGCGCGTTTCGGGCGGCGGCCCGAGAAGAGCGCGATGGTCCAGAGGCGGTCGGGTTCGGGGGCGGTGCGGAAATACCCGGCCAGCGCCGCGACCTTGGTATTGGTGCGCGTGGTCTGGTCGAGCGTGGCAAAGAGCGCGGCGAAATCCTTCATGCCTCCCCCCCGTCATCCAGCGTCTCGCCGGTGAACTCGGTGCGCAGCACGCGCGCGTCACGGCCCTGATCGGTCAGCCAGCGGGCGAAGATCTCGGTATAGCCGTGGGTGACATGGACGGTCTCGGCCCCGGTCTCGGNNATGGCGCGGTTGAGGCCCGCCCAGTCGGCGTGATCGGAGAGGACAAAACCGCGATCCGCCGCGCGCCTGCGGCGCACGCCGCGCAGCCGCATCCAGCCGCTGGCATAGCCGGTGGAGGCGGGGCGAAACCGCCGCGCCCATGGCCCCGCGAGCGCGCCGGGNGGGGCGAGGACCAGCGCGCCGCGCATGGTGCGCAGATCGGTTTCGGGCGTGACATGGTGGGTCTCGGGCAGGGCGATGCCCTGCCCGCGCATCACCGCGTTGGTCGCCTCGATGGCGCCATGGGTGAGGATGGGCGCGATGCCGGGATCGAGCATNCTCAGCACCCGCTGCGCCTTGCCGAGCGCGTAGGCCCCGAGCAGCGAGAACCGGCCCTCCGCCGCATTGGCGGCCCACCATGCGTTGATGTCCTGCGCCACCTCCGCCGGGTCGGGCCAGTCGAAGACCGGCAGGCCGAAGGTGCATTCGGTCACGAAGTGATGACAGCGCACCGGCTCGAACGGGGTGGAGAGCGGATCAACCTCCAGCTTGTAATCGCCCGAGACGACCCAGATCTCGCCCGCCACCTCGACCCGGATCTGCGCCGAGCCGGGAACATGGCCCGCCGGGTGGAACGACACCCGCGCCTCGCCGATCTGCCGCGCCTCGCCATAGCGGACGGTGTCGAGCGTGATCGCGCCCAACCGGTGGCGCATCACCGGTGCGGCGAGATCGGTGGCCAGGTAGGCGCCGTGGCCGGGGCGGGCATGATCGGAATGACCATGGGTGACGAGCGCGCGCGCCACCGGCCGCCACGGGTCGATGTGAAAATCGCCGGCGGGACAGTAAAGCCCGGCCTGGGTGAGGGTCAGGACCATGGCGCAATCATAGGCCGGGACGCGCGCGGGGCCAGCCCTTGCACCGGCGCGCGGGCGGGATATGGTGCGCGCAGCACCGAAGCGGAGGGACAGGCGATGCGGTTTGCACGATATGGCGCGCGAGGGCAGGAGCGGCCCGCGATCCTCGATGACGAGGGGCGGCTGCGGGACCTTTCGGGCGTGGTCCCCGATCTGGCGGGCGAGGTGCTGGCCAAGCTGCCGCGAGTCAATCCCGAGGCGCTGCCGCTGGTCGAGGGTGCGCCCCGCCTCGGCGTGCCGGTGGCGGGCGTGGGCAAGATCGTCGGCATCGGCCTCAACTACAGCGATCACGCCGCCGAGCTCGGGGCCGCGCCGCCGGAGGAGCCCGTGGTGTTCCTCAAGGCGGTGACGGCGCTCAACGGCCCGAACGATCCGGTGATCCTGCCGCGCGGCGCGCAGAAGGGCGATTGGGAGGTGGAGCTGGGCATCGTCATCGGCACCCGCGCGACATATGTGACCGAGGCGGAGGCGCTTCGCCATGTGGCGGGCTATACAATCGTCAACGATGTCTCGGAGCGCGCCTTGCAGCTCGAAGGCTCTGGGCAATGGACCAAGGGCAAGAGCTGCGACAGCTTCGCGCCGGTGGGGCCGTGGCTGGTCACGCCGGACGAGCTGAGGGACGTGCAGGCGCTCGATCTGGTGACCGAGGTGAACGGCGCGCGGATGCAGACCGGCTGCACGTCGCGGATGATCTTCGGCGTGGCCGAGATCGTGGCCTATCTGAGCACGATCATGACGCTGGAGCCGGGCGACATCATCGCCACCGGCACCCCGCCGGGCGTGGGCATGGGCCACCGGCCGCAACGCTTTCTCAAGCCGGGTGACGAGATGGTGCTGCGCATCACCGGGCTGGGCGAGCAGCGCACGCAGGTGCAATCCGGGGGGTAGTGTCCGGGGGCCGGGGTCAGAGCGGCTCGGCCATCAGCCAGACCCCGCCCTGCGGGCGCAGCGTCAGGATCATCACCGGGTCCGGGTCGCGGCCGGGCACGGGCGTGACGCGGAACCGCGCGATGAGCGTGGCGAGGATGATCACCGCCTCCTGCANCGCGAAGCTTGCCCCGATGCAGATGCGCGGNCCGTCGCCGAAGGGCAGGTAGGCGTAGCGGGGAATCGCCTTCCGGTCGGCGAAGCGGTCCGGGTCGAAGCGGTCGGGCCCGGACCAGAGCAGGTGATGGCGGTGCAGCGCATAGATCGGGATGATCACCGTATCGCCGGGCCGGATCTCGCGCCCGCAAAGCGTATCCGCCGTCTGTGCCGTGCGCGACACGATGCCCGCGGGCGGGTAGAGGCGCAGCGCCTCGTCGATGATCTGCCGGATATAGGGCAGGCGGGCCACGTCCGCGCCGGTGGCGGCACGGTCGCCGAGCACGGATCGCGCCTCGGCGCGGGCGCGCTCCTGCACCGCCTGGTCGAAGGCGCAGAGATAGAGCGACCAGCCAAGCGCGAGCGCCGTGGTCTCGTGGCCCGCGACGATGAAGGTAAGTAGGTTGTCGCGCAGCTCGGGCGTGGACATGCGCCGTTTCGTCTCGGGATCCTCGCCGTCGAGCAGCAGGTCGAGCAGGTCGGGCACGCCTGCATGCCCGCGCGCGCGCCGCGCCTCGACCGCCGTATCGGCCACGCGCTTCATCTCGGCCACAGAGTCGCCCGCCATCAGCCGCCCCGGTCGCGGCACCCAGTCCGGCAGGCCGAGGATGTCGAACAGCGAGATGCGCCCGGCCTCCGCGATATAGGCGTCGATGCCGCGATGCACGCCCTCGGCGTCGAACGTCCCGTCACCGGAAAAGGTCACGTCGGCGATCACGTCGAAGGTGGTGCGCACCATCTCGGCCGCCATGTCCACCGCGCGCGGCCCGGCGGCGGCCACGCGCGCCGCGCACCGCTCGGCGGCCGCCGTCATCACGGGGGCGAGGTTCATCACGTTGCGATGCGAGAACACCGGCGCCGCCGCGCGCCGCTGCCAGCGCCAGTGGGCGCCCTCGGCGATGAAGAGCGATTCTCCGATGGCGGGGCGCAACAGGTTCTTGGTCACCTGCGACTTGGGGTAATTGTCCAGCTCCTCCAGCAGAATCCGCCGGATCGCGCCCGGATCCATCACCATGTGCCAGCGTTTGCCGGTGCGCCCCGACACCATGGGCTGGCGCGTGGCGATCTCGGGGATGATAGAGAGCACGTTCTCGCGTGCCGCGCGCAGCGAGCCGAGGATGCCCAGCGGCTCGGTCACGAGCGGCACGCGGACAGGGGCTCGGGCGGTTTCTGACAGGATCATGGCGCATCCTTGCGGGTCACGGGCAAGAGTATAGCCCCGCCGCCCTTGCGGGCAAATTCATTGCGCTTTCGTCGCCGCCGGGATATGGCAACCCGAATTTGTGACAGGGATGTGCCGCATGATCCGTCTCATTGCCCTTCTCGGGGTTTCTCTTCTCGCCGCCTGCGCGGGGTCGAACGATCTTGACGGGGAACTGCCCTACATGGGCAACTTCCGGCTTGGGCACAACGTGGTCGTCGCGCCCAACCTGACCCGCGGCCCCGCCTCGCGCGCGGCCAGCAAGGAAGAGTGGATCGAGGCCATGACCCAGGCGATCACGGACCGGCTCGGACGGCACGAGGGCACCAAGCTCTATCATCTCGGGGTGAGCGTGGAGGGCTATGTCCTGGCCGTTCCCGGCGTGCCGCTGGTGGCTTCGCCCAAATCGGCGCTGATCATCAACGTCACCGTCTGGGACGATGCGGCGGGCCGGAAGCTCAACGAGAAGCCGCATCTGATCACGGTCATGGAGTCGATTTCCGGCCCCACGATCTTCGGTTCCGGCCTGACGCAGAGCAAGGAGGTGCAGATGGCGAATCTCAGCCGCAACGCCGCCAAGCTGATCGAGAACTGGCTCAACCGGCAGAACGACGAGCTGGGCTGGTTCGAGGATGACGGTCGGCCCGCGAAGGAGAAGGTCGGCCTGATTTCGGGACGGCCCGGGGCGGCGGCGGAGACGACCGGGCCAGCCGCAGATGCCGGGGTGACGGCGGCCGCGGCTGGCCTGCCCGAAGCGACACCCGCCGCGCCGCCCCCGGCGGAGTAAACCACCCAAGACATGCTTGATNTTCCCGCCGTAACCCCCTAAACGGCGCGCGGAGCAAGAACCGGGCCCGCCGGCCCCCCAACTGACAAGGTGCCCCGAGAGATGGCAAAGGAAAAGTTTGACCGTTCGAAGCCGCATGTGAACATCGGCACGATCGGGCATGTTGACCACGGCAAGACGACGCTGACGGCGGCGATCACGAAGTATTTCGGCGAGTTCCGGGCCTATGACCAGATCGACGGGGCGCCGGAGGAGAAGGCGCGGGGGATCACGATCTCGACGGCGCATGTCGAGTACGAGACGGATGCGCGGCACTATGCGCATGTCGATTGCCCGGGCCACGCGGACTATGTGAAGAACATGATCACCGGGGCGGCGCAGATGGACGGGGCGATCCTGGTGGTGAACGCGGCGGACGGCCCGATGCCGCAGACGCGCGAGCACATCCTTCTGGGCCGTCAGGTGGGCATTCCCTACATGGTGGTCTATCTCAACAAGGTCGACCAGGTCGACGACGAGGAGCTTCTGGAGCTTGTCGAGATGGAGGTGCGCGAGCTTCTGACCTCCTACGAGTATCCGGGCGACGACATCCCGATCATCAAGGGCTCGGCGCTCGCCGCGCTGGAGGGGCGTGATCCCGAGATCGGCGAGAACTCGATCCGGGCGCTGATGAAGGCGGTGGACGAATACATCCCGACGCCGGCGCGCGCGGTCGATCAGCCCTTCCTGATGCCGATCGAGGACGTGTTCTCGATCTCGGGGCGCGGCACGGTGGTGACCGGGCGCGTGGAGCGCGGCGTGATCAACGTGGGCGACGAGATCGAGATCGTGGGCATCCGCGACACCCGCAAGACGACCTGCACCGGCGTGGAGATGTTCCGCAAGCTTCTGGACCGCGGCGAGGCGGGCGACAATATCGGCGCGCTGCTGCGCGGGATCGACCGCGAGGGGGTGGAGCGCGGGCAGGTGCTGTGCAAGCCCGGCTCGGTGACGCCGCACACCAAGTTCGAGGCCGAGGCCTATATCCTGACCAAGGAGGAGGGGGGCCGGCACACGCCGTTCTTCGCCAACTACCGGCCGCAATTCTACTTCCGCACCACGGACGTGACCGGCACGGTGACGCTGCCCGAGGGGACCGAGATGGTGATGCCCGGCGACAACCTGAAGTTCACGGTGGAACTGATCGCCCCCATCGCCATGGAGGACGGCCTGCGCTTCGCCATCCGCGAAGGCGGCCGCACCGTCGGCGCAGGCGTCGTCTCCAAGATCCNCGCCTGATCCAGGGTATCATCAAAAAGATCCCGGGGTGCAGGCCCGGGATCTCTTCCGCCCGCAGACAGGCCCGGCCGCCACGGCCGGGCTTTTTGCCTCACGCGCCTGCGGGGCTCCGCGCGGCACGGGGCGCGGGTAGCGGCGCGGATGCTGTGGCAAATCTGGCGCAGGACGCGGTTGCCTGATCCGCCGGCGACATGCCGGGGCGCAGGACCGATCCGATGGCTGCTAGGATGTCCGGCAGAGGATCGCAATGGAGAGGCCGAGATGACCGAGACCGAGAAGCTTCTGACGCGCATTCGCGCGTTGCAGGATGAGATGGAAGAGGAGTTCAACCGCCGCCGCGCCGTCTTTCGCTACGAGTTGGAGAACGGGCGCGTCGTCTTCGAGGCCGAGGTGCGCCGCGCCCACCGGGCGTTTCGCGTCGGGCTTGGCACCTTCCTGCGCCAGGCCCGCCCGCTGACCGTCATCACCGCGCCGGTGATCTACAGCATGATCGTGCCCTTCGCGCTGCTCGACCTCTTCGTGACCGTCTATCAGGCGGTGTGCTTTCCGGCCTATGGCATCGGGAAGGTGCGGCGCGCCGATTTCATCCGCATCGACCGTCATCACCTTGCCTATCTCAACGCGCTGCAAAAGCTGAACTGCATCTATTGCGGCTATTGCAACGGACTGATCGGCTACGTGCAGGAGATCGCAGGCCGGACCGAGGCCTACTGGTGCCCGATCAAGCATGCCGCGCGGGTCGGCGCGCACCATGCCTATTACGCGCAGTTCGTGGATTACGGCGATGCCGAGGGGTTCGCGGAGGGTCTGGCCGAGTCGCGCCGCCGTATCACGCGGCCGGGGCTCTCGGGAATCACGCCGCCGCAGACCTGAGTCAGACCCTAGCGCTGCTTGTGCCGCAGCCGGATGACCACGTCCACGCTGGCGATCTCCGCACCGTCGGGGGCTGCGGGCAGGCGCGCGATCTCGAGATCCTCGGCCGGCGCATCGGTCAGACGGTTCTCGTCCTCCCAGTAGAAATGCGGGTGGTCATGGGTGTTGGTGTCGAAATGGCTCTTGGTGCCATCGACGGTGATCTCCTGAAGCAGGCCAGCCTCGCAGAATGCCTTGAGCGTGTTGTAGACCGTGGCGAGCGACACGCTCTCTCCGGACTCGCGGGCACGGGCGAAGAGGCTTTCGGCGGTGACGTGCCGGTGCTGCCCGTCGCCGACCAGCAGCCGGGCGAGCGCCACGCGCTGGCGGGTGGGGCGCAGTCCGACCGACCCGAGCCAGCCGGTGGCAATCACGGTGGCAGGCGATGCGCTGTGCGCGGTCATGACAAGTCCCTTCATGTCTTTGCCTGTATATTAAGGGCGCAGGGCAGGGGATTTCAAACAAAAACCTCGGGTTCCAAAGATGGCGGGCGGTGCGGCGCAGGCTTGCAACGGGGAATTGCCCGGTGTTACAGGGACTGAAATATTAGCCCTCTGACCTTGACCATGAAAGGGTCGCCCGAATGGCCGATTATCCGAGCAGTTTCGACCGCGACGACCTGCTGAAATGCGCGCGCGGCGAGCTTTTCGGGCCGGGCAACGCACAGCTGCCCGAACCGCCGATGCTGATGATGGACCGCATCACNGAGATCTCGGGCGATGGCGGCGCGCATGGCAAGGGGCATGTGGTGGCCGAGTTCGACATCCATCCCGATCTGTGGTTCTTCAAGTGCCATTTTCCCGGCAATCCGATCATGCCGGGCTGTCTCGGGCTGGACGGGCTCTGGCAACTCACGGGCTTCAATCTGGGCTGGCGCGGCTGGCAGGGGCGCGGCTATGCGCTCGGCGTGGGCGAGGTCAAGCTCACCGGGATGGTGCGGCCTGACCGGACGATGCTGACCTATCACGTGGATTTCACGAAAGCGGTGCAGAAACGGCGCCTGACCATGGGCGTGGCCGATGGCCGCGTCGAGGCAGACGGCGAGATCATCTATCAGGTCAGGGACATGAAGGTGGCGCTCAGCGAGAGCTGAGACAGGGGCGAAAGCGAAGGAGCGGGCGATGCGTCGAGTCGTGGTGACCGGGCTGGGGATCGTGTCCAGCATCGGCAACAGTGCCGCCGAGGTCCTGACCTCGCTCAGGGCGGGGAAATCCGGGATCCGGTTCAACGAGGACATGGCCGAACACGGCTTTCGCAGCCGCGTCTCGGGCATGATCGACATCGACATCGCCGCGCATGTGGACAAGCGCGCGCTGCGCTTCATGGGCGGGGGCGCGGCCTATGCCCATATCGCCATGGGCCAGGCCATCGCCGATGCCGGGCTCGGGGAAAGCGATGTGGTCAACCCGCGCACCGGCGTCGTGGCGGGTTCGGGCGGGCCCTCGACGAGCGCGATGCTGGCGGCCCACCAGATCGCGCTCCAGACCGGCTCGACCAAGCGGATCGGCCCCTTTGCGGTGCCCAAGACGATGTGTTCGACGATCTCGGCCAACCTGGCCACCGCCTACCGGATCAAGGGGCTCAACTACTCGATCACCTCGGCCTGCACCACCTCGCTGCACTGCATCGGGCACGCCGCCGAACAGATCATGTTCAACAAGCAGGATGTCATGTTCGCCGGCGGCGGCGAGGAGCTTGACTGGTCCCTGTCCTGCCTCTTCGACGCCATGGGGGCGATGTCGTCGAAATACAACGACACGCCCGAGACCGCGAGCCGCGCCTTCGATGCGGGGCGCGACGGGTTCGTGATCTCCGCGGGTGGCGGCATCGTCGTGCTGGAGGAACTGGAGCGCGCAAGGGCGCGGGGCGCGAAGATCTATGCCGAGGTGACGGGCTATGGCGCCACCTCGGACGGGGCGGACATGGTGGCACCTTCGGGCGAGGGCGGAGAGCGGGCGATGCGGCTGGCGCTTTCGACCCTGCCGGAGGGGCGCAAGGTGAGCTATATCAACGCGCATGGCACCTCGACACCCGTCGGCGACGTGGGCGAGGTCGAGGCGGTGCGGCGCATCTTCGGGCGCGGGCAGACGCCTCCGATCAGTTCCACCAAGTCGATGACCGGCCACAGCCAGGGCGCGACCGGCGCGCAGGAGGTGATCTATTGCCTGCTGATGCTCCAGGAGGATTTCATCGCCCCCTCGATCAATGTCGAGACGCTCGACCCGGCGCTCGATCCGGGCGAGATCGCCACCGCGCGCGTGGACGCGGCCGGGCTCGATACGGTGATGACCAACAGCTTCGGGTTCGGCGGCACGAATGGCTCGATGCTGCTCAGCAAGTATCAGGGATGAGAGGCAGATGAGCATTTCCTTGCAGGGCAGGCGCGGGCTGATCATGGGGGTCGCGAATGACCGCTCGATCGCATGGGGCATTGCCCGGGCAATGCG
This sequence comes from Roseovarius sp., assembly GCA_002720475.1. Taxonomy (GTDB): domain Bacteria; phylum Pseudomonadota; class Alphaproteobacteria; order Rhodobacterales; family Rhodobacteraceae; genus Roseovarius. The sequence goes on along the minus strand of PBIL01000002.1, from coordinate 272,194 downwards.
CGAGGCGGGCGCCGATCTGGCATTCACCTACCAGGGCGAGGCTTTTGGCAAGCGCGTGGCCCCGCTGGCCGAGAGCGTCGGCTCGGACCTGCTTCTCGACGCGGACGTGACGGACGACGCCTCGCTGGAGGCGGCCTTTGCGGCGCTTGCCGCGCGATGGCCGACGATCGACTTCGTGGTGCACGCCATCGCCTATTCGGACAAGTCCGAGCTGACCGGGCGGTTTCTGAATACCTCCCGCGCGAATTTCAAGCATTCGCTCGAGATCTCTGCCTATTCCTTCATCGAGGTGGCGCGGCGGGCCTATCCGCTGATGCGGGCGGGTGGCGGCTCGCTGATCACGCTGACCTATCAGGGCTCGAACAAGGTGGTGCCGAATTACAACGTGATGGGCGTGGCCAAGGCGGCGCTCGAATCGGTCACGCGCTACCTCGCCAACGACCTCGGCCCCGACGGGATCCGCGTCAACGCGATCAGCCCGGGCCCGATGAAGACGCTGGCCGGCGCGGCCATCGGCGGGGCGCGCAAGACCTTTCGCCATACCGAACTCAACGCGCCGCTGCGGGCCAATGCCACGCTCGAGGCGATCGGCGGGACCGCCGTCTGGCTCGCCTCGGACGCGGGGGCCTGCACCAGCGGCGAGGTGATCCATGTCGACGGCGGCTATCATGTGCTGGGCATGCCGCAGGCCGAGAACCTCTGACGGCCCCGTATCAGCCCCGATTGCGCCGCATTTCAGCCACGGGCGGGCGGTAGCATGACACGATGTCGATGCTCCAATTCTCACAGACCCCGCGAGAGGAGATCCATGCCGCCCGGTCGCGCCGGGCGCGGGCTTGGGCGTGGCCCGTCCGCTTGCTGCTGATCGGGTGTCTTGCCACGGCCGTCTGGCAGGAGCCGCAGCTCTGGCCACGGGGCCACGCGGCGATGCAGGGCGCGTGGGAGCGTGTGGCGCAGGCGGTCCGGAGCAACGACCAGGTGCGTGGCTTCTTTGCGCGGCTGACCGGCGGTCAGTCCGGCGGCACGCGCGTGGGTCTTGCCGACAAGCTCGCCGCGTCGCTCTCGCGCTGAGGCGGGTGCCTCAGAACCATTGACCCGGCTCCATCAGCCCCAGATCGAGTAATTGCCGCGAATGCCATTCGAAGGGCACGGAATTGTGCCATTTGAAGCTGTGGATGTCGAAGGTCGAGCCGGGGTTGCGCTTGAGCGCCTTGGCGGTGCGGAAAGAGACCAGCGCGGCGGTCAGGTTGTTGTGCCAGGGGCAGGCATAGGTGTTGTATTCCTCGTCCGAGAAGGTGTCATCCTCTCGCAGGCGCAGCCCCTCTCGCGCACGGAAGAGCGCGATGCGGTCGATCTTGCGCCGATTGGCGGGGATATGCTCCTCGTATCGCCAGCGCAGCCCGCCGAAGAAATCGAGCTGCCGGTCCTTCGGGTGGTTGTGGTTGTCGGGATCGGGACGGCCGAGCGCGTAATAGCCCGACCGGTCCATATGCGCCTCCTCCAGGCTGACCGCGTTCGGATGGCGCGAGAGATCGGGGGCGTAGAGGTCGATCACATAGGTCAGCATCGCGTCGCGCCGTTCCTCGGCGTGGAAGGCCAGCAATTCGCCCACGGTGCGGGTCTCGCAGAACGGGTAGAACAGGTATTCGGCATTGTAGCAGTAGAAGAGCCAGAGACCGGGGGCGCGGTCGATCACGGCGTTGACCGCGCCGGTCACGGTCTCGCCCGCCGCGAGGTCGTGGCGGATGCGGGCCAGGCGCGGGTCCGCGGCCACGTCACGGGCGATGTCAAAGTCGTCGGGGGCGAGGAACAGCACCGACCTGAACCCCAGATCGAGATGGTGGCGCAGGGTCGAGTCGATCTCGCTCTCGTCCTCGGCGAAGATCAGCGCCACCGGCCCCTTGGCCAGCGCCTTGCCGGGATCCGCGAGAAATGCCTTGAGCGTGGGTGCCATGATCATTCCGTCCTGCCCGGTTTCGCGGCAGAATCGGCAAAAGCGGCGGGCATTGCAAGAGGGGGCGGGCGTGAGGTAGGAACGCGGCCTGAACCCACAGCCGGGAGGCGGGCGCATGGCGGCTCCGAAGAAGCTCTATATCAAGACCTATGGCTGTCAGATGAACGTCTATGACAGCGAGCGCATGGCCGAGGCCATGGGCGGGGCGGGCTATGTGGAGACCGGCGATCCGGCCGAGGCCGACATGATCCTGCTCAACACCTGCCATATCCGCGAGAAGGCCGCCGAGAAGGTCTATTCCGAGCTGGGGCGGCTGCGCGGACTCAAGGCCGANAACCCGGATCTGAAGATCGGCGTGGCGGGCTGCGTGGCGCAGGCCGAGGGCGCGGAGATCATGCGCCGCCAGCCGCTCGTGGATCTGGTGGTGGGGCCGCAGAGCTATCACCGCCTGCCGCAGATGGAGGCACGGCTGCGCGCGGGCGAAAAGGCGATCGACACGGAGTTCCCGGCCGAGGACAAGTTCGACACGCTGCGGGAGCGCCCGAAGGCGCGGCGCGGCCCGACGGCCTTTCTGACGGTGCAGGAGGGCTGCGACAAGTTCTGCGCCTTCTGCGTGGTGCCTTATACGCGGGGGGCCGAGGTCAGCCGCCCGCCCGCGCGCGTGCTGGAAGAGGCGCGCGACCTGGTCGAGCGGGGTGTGCGCGAGATCACCCTGCTGGGGCAGAACGTCAACGCCTATCACGGTGCCGGAGAGGGTGGCGACTGGAGCCTTGCGCGGCTCATCCGGGCCTTGAGCGAGATCGACGGGCTGGAGCGCATCCGCTTCACCACCAGCCACCCCAACGACATGGGCGACGACCTCATCGCCGCGCATGGGGACTGCGCCAAGCTCATGCCCTATCTGCACCTGCCGGTGCAGTCCGGCTCGGACCGCATTCTCAAGCGCATGAACCGCAAGCACACGGCCGAGGGCTATCTGCGCCTCATCGAACGGATCCGCGCCGCGCGGGCCGATATCCTCATCTCCGGCGATTTCATCGTGGGCTTTCCCGAGGAGACCGAGGCCGATTTCCAGGCCACGCTCGATCTGATCGAGGCGGTCGGCTACGGCCAGGCCTTTTCCTTCAAGTATTCACCCCGCCCCGGCACACCGGCGGCGGAGCGCCCGCAGGTGGAGGAGCCGGTCAAGTCCGAGCGGCTCCAGCGTTTGCAGGCGCTGATCACGCGTCAGCAACGAACCGTCCAGGAGGCGATGGTGGGGCGCAGGGTGGGGGTGCTCTTCGAAAAGCCCGGACGCATGGCAGGGCAGATGGTGGGCAAGTCCGATCATCTCCACGCGGTGCATGTGACGGGCAGCGGCCTGGGCGTGGGAGATCTGGCACAGGTCAGGATTGTCGGGAGCGGCCCGAACTCGCTCGAGGGGCGCGTCGTGGCGGCCTGACCTCCGGTGATTGCGGCGGAATTACGGCATCTTCGGGGCACAGTAGCGATTGTTTCCATGAGCGCCACAATATCTGGGGGAATTTGCTTCACTTCGAAGGCAAACTTGTTAAGCTTTGCCTGCATTTGAGACGATGAGAGGTGCTTGTTGCCTCTTGGCATGAGAGTGGGGGACGGGACGTGGTTGCCAAATCTATTGGGATATGTCGCAGGCTCGCCGGTGTGGCGCTGATCGGCGCAATCGGGTTGTCGCTGGTATCGGATGCGGCGGTTGCGCAGCAGGGACAGCGGGTCGTCAAGGGAGAACGCTATATCCCGACCATCTGGATCGATCCCGACGGCTGCGAGCACTGGGTCATGGATGACGGGGCCGAAGGCTATATGAGCCCGCATGTCAACCGCCAGGGGGTGCCCATCTGCCGCGAGGTGAACCTCTGCGGCGTGGTCAATACCGACACGCTTTTTGCCTCCGACAGCGCACGCATCGGCTCGGCGGGTCAGCAGCGTTTGCGCGAGTTCTTCCAGCAGACCAATGCCGTGTCCTATACGATCGTCGGCCATACCGACAGCCGCGCTTCGGACGAATACAATATCGGCCTGTCGCTGCGGCGCGCCAATGCCGTGGCCGCGGTCGCGCAGAGCGCGGGGGCGCGGATCGCCGATGTGCGTGGCTACGGCGAACGGATGCCCCGGGCGTCCAACAACACCGCTGCGGGCATGGCGCAGAACCGCCGTGTCGAAATCCTGTGCTGGCGCTGAGGGGACATTGAAATGAAGCTTTTGAAACTCGTGCTTTTCCTGCCGGCGGCAGGGCTTGTGGCCGCCTGCGACCCCGGCCCCGACAAGACGATGGACCGCAACCTGGCCAATCGCGGTCATCTCAGCACCATGCACGCGGGCGTCTGGGTTGATCCCAACGGGTGCGATCACTGGATCATCGACGACGGTGTTGAGGGCTACCTCTCGCAGCGCCTCGACAAGTTCGGCAAGCCGGTCTGTTCGGGCGTCGCCCCGCCGACCGTGGCCACCGGCAATTTCAAGGGCGGCGCGACCAGCGGCATCGGCGATCCGATCTGACAATCCGGGCCGCGCGCGAGCGGGATGCGGGCCCAACCCTCGGGCCCGCTTTCTCCTTGCCGGGGGACGCATCGCTTGCGCCGGGGCGCGCATCTTGGCACTGTGATCGGGAACATCCGACTCTGGGAGATTTGTTTGGGAACCAGCGCACCGCCCCCCGCCCCCGACATGACCGCCATGCATCAGGCCGCGGTCGAATTCCCCGACAACAAGCTGCTGATCGACCTGTGCGGCGAATATGACCGAAATCTCGCCGAGATAGAGCGGGTCATGGCGGTGCAGATCGTGCGGCGCGGCAACCAGTTGGCGGTTCTGGGCGAGGAGGGCACGGTGCAGGCGGCGGCGGGGGTGCTTCATGCGCTCTACGAACGGCTCGAATCGGGCCGGTCGGTTGAATTTGCCGATGTCGATCGCGCGCTGCGCATGGGGCCGGAGGAGGAGCCGGGCGCTCTCGACGGCGATCAGCTCGAGATGTTCAAGGGTGGCGCGGTCGAGATCCGCACACGCAAGAAGCTGGTGGAGCCGCGCACCGACGCGCAGAAAGCCTATGTGAAGGCGCTCTTCGCGCATGAGCTTGCCTTCGGCATCGGGCCCGCGGGCACCGGCAAGACCTATCTGGCGGTCGCGGTCGGCGTGAACATGTTCATCGAGGGGCATGTGGACCGGATCATCCTCAGCCGTCCGGCGGTGGAGGCGGGCGAAAAGCTCGGCTATCTGCCCGGCGACATGAAGGACAAGGTCGATCCCTACATGCAGCCGCTTTATGATGCGCTCAATGATTTCCTGCCGGGCAAGCAGGTGCAGAAGCTGATCGAGGAAAAGCGCATCGAGATCGCGCCGCTTGCCTTCATGCGCGGCCGCACACTGGCCAATGCCTTTGTCGTGCTCGATGAGGCGCAGAATGCCACCTCGATGCAGATGAAGATGTTTCTCACCCGTCTGGGCGAGGGCAGTCGCATGGTCATTACCGGAGACCGCACGCAGATCGACCTGCCGCGCGGCGTGCCCTCGGGGCTCTCGGATGCCGAGCGGCTGCTCACGCGGATCCCGCAGATCAGCTTCAACTACTTCACCGCGAAGGACGTGGTGCGCCATCCGCTGGTGGCGGCGATCATCGAAGCCTATGAGGCGGATGGCTAGGCCATGCCGGTCGAGGTGGTGATCGAGGACGACCGCTGGCGCGCGGCGGGGCTCGAGGGGCTGGCCGGTCGCGCGGCGGACGTGACGCTTCGTCATCTCGGGCTCGATCCGGGGATGCGGGAAATCAGCCTGCTGGCCTGCGACGACGCGCGCATCGCCGCGCTCAATGCCGAGTTCCGGGGCAAGCCCGCCGCCACCAACGTTCTGAGCTGGCCTGCCGAGGATCTTTCGGCCGATGCGCCCGGAGAAGTGCCCTTGCCGCCCGAACCCGGCGCGGACGGGTTTCTCGGCGATATTGCCATCGCCTATGACACCTGCGCACGCGAGGCCGCCGGGGCGGGCCGCCCGCTGGCCGATCATGTCACGCACCTGATCGTGCATGCGCTGCTGCACCTGCTTGGCTACGATCATGTCCGTGACCCGGATGCCACGCTGATGGAGGCGACCGAGGTGGCGATACTTGGCAAGCTGGGGGTGCCTGACCCATATTAGCGGGGATGGGGCAGGACCCCGCCACCCGAGAAGAGATGGATGGGCGAGAGCAGCGACGGATCTCCTGGCGCAGCGCAGGGCGCGCAGCCGGAGAACATGGCCGACACCGAGGAGCAGGGCGGTTTCTTTCGCCGGGTTCTCGGGATATTCACACCGCGGGAAGACAGCGAGCCGGATGCCGGGACGTCGCGGCCCCTCGGTCTTGGCAACCTGCGTGACATGGCAGTCGAGGATGTCGCCATTCCCAAGGCCGAGATCGTCGCCGTGCCGGTCGATATCGACATGGAAGAGCTGGTGCAGGTCTTCCGCGAGAGCGGCATGACCCGCCTGCCGGTTTTCGAGGGCACGCTCGACACGCCGCTCGGCATGATCCATCTGAAGGATTTCGCGCTGCGCCACGGGTTCAACGGCACGGGCACAAGCTTCGCCCTGCGCGAGATGCTGCGCCCGCTGCTGTTCGTGCCGCCCTCCATGCCCATCGGGGTGCTGCTCCAGAAGATGCAGGCCGAACGGCGGCACATGGCGCTGGTGATCGACGAATATGGCGGAGTGGACGGGCTCGTGACCATCGAGGATCTGATCGAACAGGTCGTGGGCCAGATCGAGGATGAGCACGACACCGAGGAAGACGCCTTCTGGACCGAGGAGGCCCCGGGCATCTACGTGGCGCTTGCCCGCACGCCGCTCGACCTTTTCGAGGCCGAGATCGGCCTGTCGCTGACCGACACCGAGGAGGTGGACGAGGAGGAGATCGACACGCTTGGCGGGCTTGTCTTCATGCTTCTTGGACGGGTGCCGGTGCGCGGCGAGGTCATCGAGCATCCGGCAGGTCCGGTGATCGAGGTGCTGGAGGCCGATCCGCGCCGCATCAAGCGGGTGCGCGTGCGGCTCGCGGCACCGGCGCATGGCTGAGGCGGTGCTGTCGCCGCAGGCGCGGTGGTCCTGGCCGCTGCGTGTCGCGTTGTTCTGGGCCGTGGGGGCAATGGCCGCTCTCGGGCAGGCACCCTGGGGGCTCTGGCCGCTGACGATCGCCGGGATGGCGCTTCTTTACGGGTTCTACCGTCAGGCGGGGGGCTGGCGGGCGGCCGCATCGCTCGCCTGGATGGTGGGCACGGGGCATTTCCTGCTGGCGCTGCACTGGATCACCGAGCCTTTCATGGTCGATGCGGGGCGGCACGGCTGGATGGCCCCCTTCGCGCTTCTTGGCCTGGCGGCGGGCATGGCGCTCTTCTGGGGGGCGGGGCTGGCGCTGGCGCGGGCCATGGGGGGGGGTGCTGCGGCCTTCGTGGCGGGGCTGGGTCTGGCCGAGATCGCCCGCGGCTGGCTTTTCACCGGCTTTCCCTGGGCGCAGGCGGGCCACGCGCTGATCGACACACCCCTGCTGCACTGGGCCTCTTATCTGGGTGCGCCGGGGCTGCTCGTGCTGGTCCTCGCAGGGGGGATCGCGCTCTGGCACGCGGTGGCGGGGGTGCGGGGGGCAGGCGCGCCGGCGCTTGCCGGGCTGGCCGCGCTCTGGCCGCTCGGCGCGGCCCTGACGCCCGAGGCCGCACCGGGTGGCCCCGTGGTGCGCCTTGTCCAGCCCAATGCGCCGCAGCACGAGAAGTGGGATCCCGACAAGGTCCAGGTCTTCTTTGACCGGCAGCGCGATTTCAGCGCCGCCGGAGCGGTTCCCGATCTTGTGGTCTGGCCGGAAACCGCCGTGCCGGTCTGGCTCAACAACGCGGGGACCACGCTCGAGGCGGTGTCGGCCTCGGCGCGCGGCGCTCCGGTTGTTCTGGGCATCCAGCGGTACGAGGAGCGGCGGATCTACAATTCCATGGCGGTGATCGAGCCGGGTGGTGCGGTCGGCGCGGTCTATGACAAACACCATCTCGTGCCGTTTGGCGAATACATGCCCTTGGGCGATTTTCTTGCAAGGTTCGGAATTTACGGCCTCGCCTCGAACGAGGGGCAGGGCTATTCGCCGGGGCCCGGCGCGCGGCTCATCGACCTTGGGCCGCTCGGGCGGGCGCTGCCGCTGATCTGTTACGAGAGTGTCTTCGCGCGCGACCTGCGGGCGGCGCCGGGACGGGCGGATCTCATCCTTCTGGTCACGAACGATGCCTGGTTCGGCCAGGTCTCGGGGCCCTATCAGCATCTTGCCCAGGCCCGGCTGCGCAGCGCCGAGATGGGACTGCCGATGGTCCGTGTGGCCAATACCGGCGTTTCGGCGATGATCGACGCGACCGGAAGCATCACGGCGGCGATCCCCCTCGGCGAGGCAGGCTGGCGCGATGCGGTGCTGCCGCCGCCCCTGCCTGAAACGGTCTATGCATGGCTCGGCGATGCGCCGATGCTGGCGCTATACGGCCTTTTGCTGGGATTGTCGCCCTGGCGCAACAGGGGGGCTGCGCGGCGCAGATAGCGATTGACGGCGCAGGCGCGCGGGCGTAACGAGCCGAAATCCCGTCACAACGGCTTCCTGGCGTGGCGGATGTATCCAACGGAGCACTTTCATGACAAGACAGAACTACCTTTTCACCTCCGAGTCCGTTTCGGAGGGGCACCCGGACAAGGTTTGCGACCGGATCTCGGACGCCGTTCTTGACTATCTCCTGGCGCAGGATGACTGTGCCCGTGTCGCCTGCGAGACCTTTGCCACCTCCGGGCTTGTCGTGATCGGTGGCGAGATCGGCCTGCCCGACAGAGACGGGCGCAACGGGTCGGACCGGCTCAAGGACGTGATGGGGCGAATCCCGGAGATCGCCCGCGACTGCATCCGCGACATCGGCTACGAGCAGGAGAAATTCCACTGGAATACCTGCCATGTGCTGAATTTCCTGCACGAACAGTCGGTCCATATCGCCCAGGGCGTGGACCGTGACGGGGCGGGCGATCAGGGGATCATGTTCGGCTATGCGGTCGATGAGACACCGGAGCTGATGCCGGCACCGATCCTCTATTCCCACGCCATCCTGCGGCGGCTGGCCGAGGTCAGAAAATCGGGCGTGGAGAAGAGTTTGGGGCCCGATGCGAAATCGCAGCTCACGCTGCGCTACGAAGACGGCAGGCCGGTCGAGGTCACGCAGCTCGTGCTCTCGACGCAGCATACGGACGTGGCGCAGACAAGCGACGACATCCGTGCCATCGTCGAGCCCTACATCCGGGAAGTCTTGCCGAAAGAGTGGCTTACGGATCAAACCGAATGGCATGTGAACCCCACGGGCACCTTCGTGATCGGCGGGCCGGACGGCGATGCGGGGCTGACGGGGCGCAAGATCATCGTCGATACCTATGGCGGTGCGGCACCCCATGGTGGCGGTGCCTTCTCGGGGAAAGACCCGACAAAGGTTGACAGATCCGCGGCTTACGCGGCGCGCTACCTTGCCAAGAACGTGGTGGCGGCGGGGCTTGCGCGGCGCTGCACGCTGCAACTGAGCTATGCGATCGGCGTGGCCAAGCCGCTCTCGATCTATGTGGACACGCATGGCACTGGCCAAGTGGATGAATCGGTTATCGAAAAGGCCGCTGCGCAGTGCATGGACCTGACGCCGCGCGGCATACGGGAGCACCTGCAACTGACCCGTCCGATCTATGCGCGCACGGCGGCCTATGGCCATTTCGGGCGTGCGCCGGATGCCGATGGCGGTTTCTCCTGGGAGCGGACGGATCTCGTCGATGCATTGAAAAAAGCCGTTTGATCAAGAGAATGGCGCGCGAACCTCGCGCGCCATTTCGGTATTCATGACGGATCGGAAACACCCCACCGGCGCGCCCTGGCGCAATTTCCACGGACGGATCAAGGGCAAGGCCCTGCGCCCGAACCAGGAGGTCTGGCTGGACGAGGACCTTGGCCGGCTCTCGCCCGGGCCGGTTGACCGGGACGTAAATCCCGACCGAGAACCTATTGATCTGAAATCGCATTTCGGAGATCGTGACATCTGGCTGGAGATCGGTTTCGGCGGTGGCGAGCACATGGTTCATCAGGCGGTGGAGAACCCGGAGATCGGGATCATCGGTTGCGAGCCCTATATCAACGGGGTGGCGATGCTTCTGGGCAAGATCCGGGCGTCGGGCGCACAAAATATAGCGGTCTATCCGGGGGATGTCCGCAACCTGTTCGACGTTCTGCCCGAAGCCTCGATCGCGCGCGCCTTTCTGCTCTATCCCGATCCCTGGCCGAAGAAGCGCCATCACAAGCGGCGGTTCGTCACCGCGCAATACTTAACTCCGCTGGCCAAGTGCTTGAAAAAAGGTTCTGTTTTCCGGGTAGCTACGGATATTCCGGATTACGTGCGCCAGACGCTGGAGCAGGTGCCGCGCCACGGGTTCGAGTGGCTGGCGGCGGGGCCGAGAGACTGGCGTGAGCCGTGGAGCGACTGGATTTCAACACGTTACGAGACAAAGGCGCTGCGCGAGGGGCGCGTTCCGCATTACCTGACCTTCCGGCGGGTGTGACGGGGCGCGCGGACACTGTGTCCCCTGTGGACGCGGTTTGCGTACGCGGCCCCGGACAAGCCCTCCAGCCGGTCGGCAGGGCGGCCGAGCATGTCGAGGCAGTGCTGCACCTGGTCGAGGGAGACGAATTCGTCGGGCTTGTGGGCCTGCTCGATGGAGCCGGGGCCGCAGACCACCGCCGACATGCCGTAGCCCTGGAAGAGCCCGGCCGCGGGGCAGACGGCGGGCATCCGCTGCGGCAGCGTCTCCTCGCACTAGCGGCGCAGGTCTTCCTTGACGAAGGCGGCGTCGGTGGTGTGGCTCTCACGGTTTCTGGCACCAGAACTGATACATGCCGGAGAAGGTCATAGGGTGGTCCGTCTCGAACCCATGCCACAGGTCGAGATCGACGAGCGCCGCCGGATCGGGGTGGCGCGCGCGGAACGCGGCGAGGCTGCGCTGGTCGGTCATTTCGAAACCGCAGAAGTCGAGGCCGAGGCGATCCAGCGCGGCGGCGATCAGCGGGAGGGTAAAGCGGTGCTCCTGCACATGAAAGAGCAGGTCGCGGAACGCGCTCAGGCTGTAGAAATCGCCGGACTGGGCGAGGGCGCTGTCGCGCAGGCCCGGATCGTCGAACAGACGCGCGCGAAAGGCGCGCATGGCCTGCGGATCGCCGCCGAGACCGGCCACGGCGATCTCGCGCCGCAGGCGCACGATGTCCTGGCGGGCCAGCTCGCTGTAGAGCGCGATCTTCATCAGCCCGCCGGGCCGCAGACGGCGGCAGAGCGCGCGCCATCCCGCTTCGGGATCCTCCATGTGGTGAAGCACCCCGGTCGAGAACACGATGTCGAACGGCCGGCCGAGCGCGTCGAGATCGAGGATATCGCCGTGAAGGTAGTCGACATTGGCGATGCCGAGTTCGCGGGTCTTGCGGCCGGCATAGGCGAGGCTGGCGCGGCTGAGGTCGATGGCCGTGACCTGCGCCCCGGCCAGGCGGCGCGAGATCTCGATCGACTGCTGGCCCGTGCCGCAGCCGGCGACGAGGATCTGCGGTGCGGTCAGTGTTCGCGGCGCGGGGTTGCGGAGGTGCAGGCCAAGCTGGTCGATCATCTGCGCGAGGGTCATGCGGCTCTGGCCAGACCCCGGGCGGATCCAGCGCGGATAGGGGTTGGCCTCGTACTGGCTTCGGACCTTTTCCGAGACCTTGTTGGCGATCTGTCCGAAGGCCGGGATCCGGCCGCGCAGGTTGGCCTCCTGTTCCGGTTCGGCGATCTGCATCCGCCAGATCGGCTCGGGCAGGTGGTCGGCCGCGAGCCTTGCAGCGAATGCCGTCTGGCCGAGAGGCAGGTAGCTGGCCAGGCAGAGCAGGTCCGTCATCTCCGGGGCCGCGCCCCGGGCGAGGTGGTCCTGCACCCGTCCGGTGCGCGCGTCGAGCGCCTGCCGCTCCTCGGGGGTGACGGTGTAGATATAGTCGTTGATGAAGCATTGTGCCGCCAGCGCGGTGAGCACCGCCACCCTGGGCGCGGGTTCTGTCAGGGGTTCGGGATGCAGGCAGAAGGCGGCGCGCAGCCGGCTCAGCAGCCGCTCGATATCGGGATCGGGGATAGGGCAGAGCGCCATCGTCGCGGTGAGCAGCGGCACCCCGGCCAGCGCGTCGAGCGCGGCACCGACATCGGGACCGTTCCCGAGCGCGCTGGCAGCACGTTCGAGAATGGGATCGGCAAGGCACAGGCGACAGATCGCGGGGGCAAGCTCGGACGGGCGGACGTCGTGATCGCGCAGCAGCAGATCGTGCAGCAGTTCGGGCAGGCCGGGTGCCAGGCCCACCGGAAGGGGGCCCGTCAGGAGGTTGATGACGTTCCGGCGGATGTCCGCATGGGTCGGCGCGAGGCGCAACGCCGTCATGAAGCACACAAGTGCCTCGGACGCCTGGCCGAGATGCTGGTGGGCGACGGCGAGGTTGTTGTGGGCGGCGGCGCTCCGGGGCTGAAGCGCGACGGCATGGCGATAGGCGCGTAGCGCGGCGATGAAGTCGCCCTTCGCGCGCAGGACGGAGCCGAGATTGTTTGCCGCACCGGCATGGGACGGGTCGAGCTTCAGGGCTGTTTCATAGCAGCGCCGCGCCGCGTCCTGCGCCCCGGTCCCGGCGAGAAGGACGCCCTTGTTGTAGTGCAACTCGGCACTGTCCGGCCAGAGCGCGAGCGCTTGATCGAGGCTGGTAATTGCCGCGTCAGGATTGCCGAGCCCGGCGTGCGCCCCGGCGATGAGGCTGTGAAGCGCGTACGAGCGGGGATGCTGGCGCTGCTGACGGGTGGCGGCGGCCAGCAGGTCGGCATGGCGCGCCTGCTGGTAGAGCGTCACCAGGGCCCGCAGGATGTCGGGCGGCGGATCGGCGGGCGGCGGCGCTGCGGCGCGTCTGCCCCTGGCACCTGCCTGCCGTCCTTTTGCCCGGTAGGTCATGCGCGTCCCCTCTTTGACCGGGACGATCTTTTCAGAGGCGTCCGGTCGTGACAAGCCGGTTTGCGTACGCGGCGCGGTCAGCCCTCCAGCCGGTCGGCGAGGCGGCCGAGCATGTCGAGGCAGTGCTGCAACTGGTCGAGGGAGACGAATTCGTCTGGCTTGTGGGCCTGCTCGATGGAGCCCGGCCCGCAGACCACCGCCGACATGCCGTAGCCCTGGAAGAGCCCGGCCTCCGTGCCGAAGGGCACGAGATCGGCACCGTTCGCGCCGGTAAGCTCGATCAGGATGTCGCGGGCCTCGTTCACCGTGGCGGGTTCCAGCCCGTCCACCTCTCCGATCACCTCGGTNGTGATGCTGGCCTCGGGGCAGACGGCGCGCATCCGCGGCAGCAGCATCTCCTCGCAATAGCGGCGGAGATCCTCCTTGACGAAGGCGGCGTCGGCGGCCTGGACCGGGCGCATTTCCCATTCCACGGCGGCATTGGAGGCGATGACGTTATGGGCCACGCCGCCCTGGAGCGAGCCGGTATTGATCGTGGTCCAGGGCGGATCGAAGCGGCTGGTCGCGGGGGCGCGGGCGCGCAGCGCCTCGGCCAGCTCCAGCAGGCGGTTGACGTAGCGCACGGCGTATTCGACCGCGTTCACGCCCCGGTCCGGGGCCGAGCCGTGCCCGGCCTGGCCGTGAAAGCGGGTGGTGTATTCGTAACAGCCCTTGTGCCCCTCGATCACGCGCATCATCGTGGGTTCTCCGATGATCGCCACGCCGGGGCGGATGCCGCGGGCGCGCAGGCTCTCGACGAGCGCGCGGGCACCGAAACAGCCCACCTCCTCGTCATAGGTGAAGGCGAAATGCACGGGGCGCGCGCGCACCTTCTCGGCAAAGACCGGGGCCATGGCGACGGCGGCGGCGATGAAGCCCTTCATGTCGCAGGTGCCGCGCCCGTAGAGATGCCCGCCCGCCTCGGCCAGCTCGAACGGGTGGGTGGCCCAGTCCTGTTCGGCCACGGGCACCACGTCGGAATGGCCCGAGAGCACGATGCCGCCATCCACCTCGGGGCCGATGGTGGCGAAGAGATTGGCCTTGTGGCCGATCTCGTCGTGAAAGATGTCCACGCGCGCGCCGCAGCTTTCGAGCCGATGGGCAAGATAGGCGATCATGTCGAGATTGCTCACCTCCGAGATCGTCGGAAAGGCGATCAGGTCGCGCAGGAGCGAGACGGTGTCGGAAAGATGCGTGCGCATGGGGCCTCGGGTCCGGGATGTCGGGGCAGAGTGGAAAGATGCCCGGCGCGCGTCAAGAGGCCGTCGCGCGAGGGCCTTATCGGTGGCCGATTTTGCAGGTAAGGGAGAGCGGGACGACCGGGCGGCGGAGGGTGCGCGTGCAGGCAGCGACGGCAGAGGCGGGGCAGGACAGGGCGCGGGTGCGCCGCCGCCATGTCTTCTACATCCCCGGCTATGACCCCATCCCGCCGCGCCGCTACCGCGAGCTTTACCGGCGCGAGGCGGCGGCGCAGGCGGCGGTCTCCGGCCACGAGATCGCGCTTGCGCCGCTGCATGGCGGGGCGCGGTTCGGCTGGGAGGTGGCGGCGCGGATCGAGGGCGAGGCCGTGGAGGCCCGCGTCGAGGTGCTCGTGTGGTCCGATATCGTCAAGGCCAGCATGGCGCAGGGGATCCTTGCCACCTATGGGCAGCTCCTGCGCACGGCGGCGGCCTATATTTTGACGGGCGCGCTGTTCCGGCTGATGCGGCTCAGGAAGGGGCCGGTGATCGCGGCGCTTTACCCGGTGGGGTTCCTTCTGGCGCAGCTCGGGGTGGCGCTGCTCGTGGCCTGGGGGCTGGGGCGGGCGCTGGCGCTCTGGCAGCCCTGGGCGGCCTGGGGCGGGCTCCTGGCGGTGCCGCCGGTGCTCGAGGGGTTCCGGCGCATGGATGGCCGGTTCTTCGCTTGGTATCTGATGCATGACTATGCGTTCTCGGCGCGCTGGCTGGGGGCCAATCCGCCCGAGCTCGAGGCGCGGCTGGCCGTGTTCGCCGACGCGGTGGCCAAGGCGCTCTCGGGCGGGAGCGACGAGGTGCTGGTGGTGGGCCATTCCTCGGGCGCGCATCTGGCGGTGTCGGTGCTGGCCGACCTGATCCGCGCGGGGCGGGTGCCCGAGAGCGGCCCGCAGCTATCGCTGCTGAGCCTCGGGCAAGTGGTGCCGATGGTGTCCTTCCTGCCGCGCGCCTGGCGGCTGCGCGCCGATCTGGCCTATCTGAGCATGCGGGACGAGCTCTTCTGGCTCGACGTGACGGCGCCGGGGGACGGCTGCGCCTTCGCCCTTTGCGATCCGGTGGCGGTCTCGGGCGTGGCACCCGAGGGCAAACGCTGGCCGCTGGTGATCTCGGCCGCCTTCACGCAGACGCTGAGCGAGGAGCGCTGGCGGGCGTTGCGCTGGCGCTTCTTCCGGCTGCATTTCCAGTATCTCTGCGCCTTCGACCGGCCGGGCGATTACGATTATTTCGCGATCACGGCGGGGCCGCGCACGCTGGCCGCGCGCTTCGCGGGGCGCGCGCCCTCGCCCGCGCGGATCGAGCGGGCCACCTCGGGCTACCGGAGCACCGCGCCATGATCCCGCCCAAGCCGCAAGCGCGGGCCGAGCGCGTCTCGCTCTGGCGCTACCTGCGGCTTTTCCGGGCCGATATCCTCTCGGCGCAGCCCGCGCGGCTCTACCGGGCGTGGATGGCCGAGTTTCGCACGCCGTTCTTCCGCTCCTACCTGTGCAACGATCCCGAACTGGTCGATCTGGTGCTGCGGGAGCGGCCCGAGGATTTCCCCAAATCCGGCCGGGTGAGCGAGGGGCTGCGGCCGCTTCTGGGGCAGTCGGTCTTTGTCACCAATGGCGAGACCTGGAAGCGGCAGCGGCGGATCATCGACCCGGCTTTCGAGGGCGGGCGGCTGCGCGACATCTTCCCGGCGATGGTGGCGGCGGGGCAGGGGGCGGTGGCGCGGCTGGCGGCGCATGCAGATGGCGCGCCCGTGGAGATCGAGGCAGAAACGAGCCACGCGGCGGCGGACGTTATCTTCCGCACGCTCTTTTCCATCCCGATCGAGAACGAGACGGCGGCGCGGGTCTTTGCCGAGTTCAAGGCGCATCAGCGCACGCAGCCGGTGCTCAACCTTGCGGCCTTTGTCCCGTTGCCGCGCTGGTTCCCGCGGTTTCACCGGCGCGAGACGCGGGCCACGGCGCGGCGCATCCGCGCGCTGATCGAGGGGTTGACGGCGCAGCGGATGGCTTCGATCGCGGCGGGCACGGCACCCGACGATCTGGCCACCAAGATCATGACCACCGCCGATCCCGAGACGGGCGAGAGGTTCACCACGCCCGAGATGGTCGATCAGGTGGCGATCTTCTTCCTGGCCGGGCACGAGACGAGCGCCTCGGCGCTGGCCTGGGCGCTCTATCTGCTGGCGCTTTATCCCGGCTGGCAGGAGAAGGTGGCCGAAGAGGCGGCGCAGGTCATGGGCGAGGGTGCGCCCGGATTCGGCGACATGGGACGGCTGCGCGTGGCGCGCGACGTGTTCCGCGAGACGCTGCGCCTTTATCCGCCGGTGCCGATGATGGTGCGCGAGGCGGCGCGGGCGGAGCGGTTTCGCGGGCGGGCGGTGGCGCGGGGTGCGCAGGTGGTGCTCAGCCCCTGGCACCTGCACCGGCACGAGCGGTTCTGGGAGCGGCCCGATGCGTTCGACCCGGCGCGCTTTGACACCGCGAACGGCCGGGCCTGCCTGCGCGCGGCCTATATCCCCTTCTCGGCGGGGCCGCGCGTCTGCACCGGGGCCGGCTTTGCCATGATCGAGGGGCCGCTCCTGCTGGCCATGCTGGTGCGCGCCTGGCGCTTCGAGGCGGTGGCCGAGCGCCCGGCGATGCCGGTGGCGCATCTGACGGTGCGCGGGCGCGACGGGATCTGGCTGCGGATTTCGCCGCGCTGACCCCTAGCCAAGCGGGCGCGATGCCCCTATATTCGAACTGTTCCCGGCAACGGGGGCTATGGGCATAAACGCGCTCGGAATAAGCGGATCGGACCCGGGGGCGGTACCCGGCGGCTCCACCAAAATCCTGTCGTTGGGGATCATGGGGCCGAAACAGGATCGACGAACGTGTAAAGGAGTGGCCTTGTCCCGGTGAGATACCACCGTTATCGGTTCACAAAGCATAATTGCCAACGACAATCGTGCTCCGGTGGCCGTTGCCGCGTAAGCGGTAACCAAACCGAAACCTTCAAGCCCTTGCCTCTAGCAAGGCAAGGCGGGGTTCGCAGGCACCTGGCAACAGAAGCCTGCACTTTCCCTCAACCCCTTCCTCAGGCCACCGCATGCGCCAGCGCGCATTGCCGCCAGAGCGTGCCGAGCGCGCGCACCAGCCGGTCGATATCGGCCTCGCCGTGCAGCGGCCCCGGCGTGAAGCGCAGCCGCTCGGTGCCCTTGGGCACGGTGGGATAGTTGATGGGCTGCACGTAGATGCCCCAGTCCCGCATGAGGATGTCGGCGATCATGCGGCATTTGACCGGGTCCTTGATCATGACCGGAATGATGTGGCTCGGGTTCGGCAGGTGCGGGATGCCCGCCGCGTCGAGCCGCGCGCGCAGGTAAGCCACGCGGGCGCGTTGCGTCTGGCGCTCGGTGTCGGACTGCTTGAGGTGGCGGATGCTCGCGGTGGCGGCGGCGGCGACGGCGGGGGGCAGGGCGGTGGTGAAGATGAAGCCCGAGGCGAAGCTGCGGACGAAGTCGCAGAGCGCCGCCGAGCCCGCGATATAGCCGCCCATGCAGCCGAATGCCTTGCCCAGCGTGCCCTCGATCAGGGTGATCCGGTGGGCAAGGCCACGCGCCTCCGACACGCCGCCGCCGCGCGGCCCGTAGAGCCCCACGGCATGCACCTCGTCGAGATAGGTCATCGCGCCGTGGCGCTCGGCCACCTCGACGATCTCGTCCATCGGGCAGATGTCGCCATCCATGGAATAGACCGATTCAAAGGCCACGATCCTGGGCAGGTTCGCGGGCAGCGCGGCCAGCTTGCGGTCGAGGTCGGCGGGGTCGTTGTGCTTCCAGATCACCTTCTGCGCGCGGGAATGGCGGATGCCCTCGATCATGCTGGCATGGTTGAGCGCGTCCGACAGGATCACCGCGCCCGGCAGGCGGCTGCCCAGGGTCGAGAGCGCGGCCCAGTTCGAGACATAGCCCGAGGTGAAGAGCAGCGCCGCCTCCTTGCTGTGCAGGTCGGCCAGCTCGCGCTCGAGCACGACATGGTCATGGGCGGTGCCCGAGATGTTGCGCGTGCCGCCCGCGCCGGTGCCGCAGCGGTCCACCGCGTCCTTCATNGCCGCGCGCACGTCGGGGTGCTGGCCCATGCCGAGATAGTCGTTGGAGCACCAGACCGTGACCTCGTCCGGGGCGCCGGCATCGTGGCTGCGGGCGCGGGGGAAATCGCCGCAGCGGCGCTCCAGCTCGGCGAAGATGCGGTAATTGCCGTCGGCCTTGAGCGCGTCGAGCTGCGCGGCAAAGAGCGCGTCAAAATCCATGATGTCCCTCCGGTCCCTTGTCCTGTTTGGGCGCGGGCAGCATCCAGCGCCAGAGTTTCGCATCGGGCAATGGCAGCACCATCAGCCAGTGTTCGAGAAGCGCCAGCGCCGTGATCGCGGCCAGAAGGGCATGCCCCACCAGCGCGCCGGGCGTCGGGGCGGCGATCGCGCGCTCGATCCAGCAGGCGAGCGCGAAGGTCAGGGCCGTGACGGCAAGGGCAAAGACCCAGCCGGGGCGCTTGAGCCGGAAATGGCTGGCCATGTGACGCAGGTGGCCGGGGATGAACTCCACGTTGATGCGCGGCACGCCCGCATAGAGGTTGAGCTTGGCCGAGACGCGGGCGGCGTAGAGCATGGTGAAGGTCCAGAGCCCGGTGCCGTTCACCGCCCCGGTGCCGGTGGCCCACATCAGTGCCAGCACTGCGACGAGCAGCATCTCGTGAAAGGCCAGCGTGCCCCAGGCGCGCAGGAACCGCTCCCATTCCGGGACGTGATCGGGGCAGGGGCGCGCGTTGGGGCCGGTGATCACGCCCAGGAGAAAGGCCAGCTCGATCCAGCCCCAGATCGCCAGCGCCGACAGGAACGCGCCATAGGCCGCGCCCACGCCCGAAACCCCCAGCGTCGCCTCGTAACCCCGGATGCCAAGGCCCATGACCGGCAGCGCGGCCAGCACCGCCATGCGGCGCGCCGCCTCGCCCCGGCGTTCCATCAGGCGCACCACGAGAAGGATCGCGCCGGTGGAGAACCACCACAGAAAGAGCGCCGCGAGGGCTGCGATCCAGGGGCTGTGCAATCCTGTCTCCTTCATCGTTCCGGAAATACTCCGGGGGGTGTGGGGGGCTGGCCCCCCACGGGGATTCAGTAGGCGGGCTCCAGCCGCGTGCTGGCAGGCACGGCGTGCCGTTTCGCCGGGATGGTCAACAGATCGACAAAGGCCGCCGCCGCGCGGGCCTGCGCGCCGAGGCCGCGCAGCCGGGCGCCGAGGCCCTTGCCCGCCCGCGCCTGCGCCAGATCGGCATTGGCCGCTTGCAGCCGCTTCAGGCCGCGATGCCAGCGCCGGTGGTCGATATCGAGGGTGATCGGAAAGATCTGTTTCGAGATCTGGCTCGTCTTGGTGAAGACCTCGTGCCCGTACCAGTCCGGATCGACCCCGAGCGCCGCGTGAAAGGCGGGGCGCTGGTGGTCGCGCACATGCATGGTGGCATAGACGGCGGTGAGGAAGAACTTGATCCACCAGACATTGATGCCCGAGGTCAGTTTCGGATCGGTCTTCATCAGCAGCGCGAAGGCCTCGCCATGGCTGAACTCGTCATTGCACCATTCGCGGAACCATTTGAAGATCGGGTGGAAGCGGTGTTCGGGATGCGCCTCGAGGTGGCGGAAGATGGTGATGTAGCGGGCATAGCCGATCTTCTCGCTCAGATAGGTGGCGTAGTAGATGAACTTGGGCCGGAAATAGGTGTATTTCTTCTTCTGGGTCAGGAAGCCCAGATTGACCGCCACGCCCGCCTCGCGCAGCGCGTCGTTGATGAAACCCGCGTGGCGGGCCTCGTCGCGGGCCATGAGCTGGAAGAGCTGGGTGATGTCGCGGTTCGCGCCGCGCCGCTTCATCTCCTTGTAGAGCACGCAGCCCGAGAACTCGGCGGTGCAGGAGGAAATCAGGAAGTCGATGAATTCCTTGCGCAGCTGTGGCTCCATCCCGTCCCAGTCAACCGCGTCCCAGTCGGCGTTCTTCTTGAAGTGGCCCTTGTTCGGGTCGGCCTCCATACGCGCGATGAGCGCGTCCCAGTCGGCGCGCACCGGGGTCACGTCGATGGCGTCGAGCTCGTCGAAATCGGTGGTGTAGAAGCGCGGCGTCAGAAGCGTGTTCTGCATCGCCACCTCGGTCGCGGCCTTGCTGTCGAACCTGGCCTGCTCTTCCTGGATGGCGAGACCTTCCTCGACCGTGGTCGCGTCGGCGGTATGTTTCAGGGCCATGTTCATAGCGTCACCTCCTCGGAGAACGAGAATTCGCACAGTTCCATCACCTCGAAATCGCCGGTGAGCCGGGTCCAGAGGCGTTCGAGCCTGCTCGCCCGGACGATCGTGGCCTCGCGCGTCTCGCGCACCACCTCGCCATAGGGGGCCATGATCTCGGGGCCGTGGACCTTCACCTCGTCGCCGGGGTGGATCACCGCGCCGTTGTCGAAGCGCACATGCGCGTGCAGGCTGTCGAAGCAATGGCTTACCTCGACGGTGCAGGGGGCGCGTTCGATCTCTCTGGTCAGAAGTCCCATGTCGGTCATCCTTTCATTGCGCGAGAAGCCGGACGAAGGCGCGGGCATTGTCCTGCCCGAAGCCCATGAGGTCCGCGCCCCAGCCGGTCGAGCGGTCGTGGATCGAGACGCGCCCGTCGGCGCGGCCGATGATGGTGACGGGGCCGTTGAGCGGCACCCCGTGCTTGGTGCGCTCGCGGTCGAGCACGCGGCCGACGCCCGCGATGAAACCGCCCTTGTCCGGCGGCAGGCGGCCGATCAGCGTGCCGTCGGCGCCGAGCACGGTGGCGGCGCCGCTCATCTCGCCCTTGAGGAATACCGTGCGTTCGAGGATCACGGGGGCTTCGGGCGGGGTGGCGACGAGGGGGAGGCCGGCATGGACGTAGAGGCTCACCAGCGCCAGCACCGAGAAGACCAGCGCCGCCATCGCGCGCACCATGGCGCGCGGCACGAGTTCCCGGTCTGGCGGGGCCTTGTAGCGGGGGGAGGCGGTGTCGGTCATCGGTCAGTCTCCTATTCGGCGGCGATGGGCCGGGCTGCGGGCCGACGGGCGATCTGCGGGGTGGAGACGCGCGCCTCGGCGGCCTCGGCGAGGATCTGCGCGACATGCTCGGCCTCGGGGATGGCGCGCAGCGCGGGCTGCGTGCGGTGCATCACCCAGGGGCGCACATGCGGCCAGCAGACGAGGTAGCTCAGCCGCGTGTCGCCCGGAAGATCGAGCGAGATTGTGCCCGTCCCGGCGCGCCCGCGACGGAAATCGGCGCGCGCGATCCGGGTGAAGGGCAGGTTGAGCGTGACGGTGAGCGCCGCGCCGATGCGCATCGCCACGCGCCGGTTGGTGATCGTGTAGACGGTGGCGCGCGCCTGCACGGCCCCCACGGCCAGCAGAAGCGCGAGGACCACCGCGCCCATCACGAGGAAGGGCGAGGAATAGGAGAGCGCCTGCCCGAGCGGCATCCGGTCGATCAGCGTCACGAACCGCCAGCCCGCGAGCAGCACGAAATAGCCCGCGACGTAAGGAAGGCTGAGCGACTCCCAGCTCAGCCACCACCAGTGGGGGCGGCCCTGCCAGAGGATGCGCTCGCCCTCGGGCGGGGTCTCTGGCAGGCCGCGGACCGGCTCGGTTGCGAAATCGTCGTGGCTCATCGTCCTGTCCTCATCCCAGTTGCGGCTCGAGCCGCGCCTCGCTCGCGTAGAGCGTGCCGCCGCCGTAATAGGCCGCGATCTTGTCCTCCTCGAGCAGCGTCACCTGCCGGGGCGAGGCGTGCTGCGGCACGCCCGCGAAGTGACGCCCGAAGATCGAGCGCACCTTGACCTTGCCGCCCCAGATGCGCGCGAAGGTCATCGGCACCAGCCGCTTGCCGCCGCCATGCGCGGCGTCGAGCTCGATCTCGAGGTAGCGCACAAGCTGCTCGGGCTCGTCGATCCACATGTCCGAGACGGTGCCGACAACCGCGCCGTCGCCCGCCACCACGGGCATTCCGCGCGGGTCCCGCCCGGCGGAGACGTGGAAATGATCGGTGGCCGACATCGGCACGATCTTGGGGTGGCCGTGGCCGTCAAGCTCGGGGATGTCGCGGCGCGGCGCCCAGGAGGCGGGGCCGACGCCGTCGGCCATCGGATCGCCCGTGGGCTCGAACGGAAAGCCGTTGCCATGGGCGGTCTTGCGCAGCGCGAGGTCCTTGCGATCGGGGTTCTGGCCCGAGGGCACCGTTACCTCGCCGCGCCCGTGGGGCAGCCGGAACGTCTTGTCGTCGGGCAGCGGAAACAGGCCCTGGTTGGCCGAGGGATTGCCGTCATCATCCTCGAGCGGGTAGCCCTCGCGCATGTTCTCGCGCTGGATGTAGAAGATCAGCAGCGCGAAGAAGCCCCAGAAGAGCCACAGCGACAGGCTTGCCAGGTCGAATTCGCCAAAGAATGTTGCGGTCATTGGTCCTGCTCCTTTCGAGAGGAAGGTCTCATGTGGGGAAATCCGCAAGCCCCAAGCGGGGGCTCCCCGGGGTGGTGCTGCCGCCCCGGACCCCGTGGCGCACCAGCGGCCCGAGAACGACAAGCGTGACGAAGATCAACGCGATCTCAAGGTGATAGACGGTGGAATAGCCGGTGGCCGGCGTGGCGAGCGCCTCGCCCCAGGTGCCGGCGAGCGCCAGGTGGTTGACCAGATCGCGCAGGCCGCCGCCGATGGCGATGGCAAGCCCCGCCGCCGTCGCCTGCGCCGCCCCCCAGGTCCCGAGCGCCAGCCCGTTGCCCGCCACCCCGCCCGCGAGCGTCATCGCGGCCGTGAGTGTCGAGACGGCGAAGAGCCCCGCGCCGAGGCCGATCAGTGCCGCGCCGGTGTAGAAGAGCGCGGGTGCCTGCATCGGCGCGGCGAAGATCACCGTGGCAAAGGCCACGAGCCCCACGAGCAGCCCGTTGCCGGCCATCCGGTAGGTGTTGCCCCCCCTGAGCAGCGCGCGCCCCGCCAGCGCGAAGCCCGCCAGCGCGCCGATGGCCCAGATCGCCGTCAGAAGCGTGGTGACCGAGACCGAAAGGCCCAGAACCTCGCCGCCGTAAGGTTCCAGAAGCACGTCCTGCATGTTGAAGGCCATGGTGCCCAGGAACACCACCGCCAGAAGCCGCCCCGCCGTGCCGCCCGCCGTGAGGTCTGCCCAGGCGTCGCGGAAGCGCGGGCGCGGGGCTTCCCGCTCCGCGCGGCTCATCGGGCTGAGCTTTTCCTGTTTCCACAGCGCGATGAGGTTGAGGATGATCCCCACCGAGGCCGCGCCCTGCACCACGCGCACCAGCGTGAAGGGCGCGAAATCGCGCAGAAGCCAGCCGATCACGATGGCCGAGAGCGCCATGCCCAGAAGGAACATCACGTAGAGAAGGGCAACGACGCGGGGCCGTGTTTCATCCGTGGCGCGGTCGGAGGCCAGAGCCAGCCCGGCGGTCTGGGTCATGTGCAGCCCGAGCCCGGTTATCAGGAAGGCAAGCGCGGCCAGAACCTCGCCCGCCCAGGCAGGGCCAACGGCCTGTTGCCCGGAGAGCACCAGTAAGGAGAACGGCATCACGGCCAGCCCGCCCATCTGCCAGAGCGAGCCGAACCAGAGATAGGGGATGCGTTTCCAGCCGAGCGCGCTGCGATAGGTGTCCGACCGGAACCCCAGAAGCGCGCGGAAGGGCGCGATCAGCACAGGCAGCGCGATCATCGCCGCGACCACGAGGGCGGGCACAGAGAGCTCCACGATCATGACGCGGTTGAGCGTGCCCAGAAGCATCACCGTCGCCATGCCCACGGAGACCTGGAAGAGCGACAGCCGCAGGAGCTGGCCGAGCGGCAGCCCCTCGCTTGCCGCGTCGGCGAAGGGCAGAACGCGGGTGGTGAAGGTCATGAGCCGCGCGTTGACGCGCCTCCAGGCCGGGCCGATCATCGCCGCACCTCCATCGCCTCGGAAATGTAGAAGCCGCGCGCCACCCGGCCGAGCGGCGTGAGCCGCGCGTCGCAGCCCGTGCGCCTGAGCGCCTGTGCAAGCCCGGCGGCGGAATGGGGCACCATGGTGGGCGAGCGGTCGGCGCGGGGGAAGAGCCGACCCGCGCGCCACATCGCCATCAGCAGCACGGTGCGCGGCGCGACGGTAAAGACCACGCCGCCTGCGCTGCGCGCGGCGAGCCCGTCGAGCGCGCGGGCGAGATCGGTCCCGGCGTAATAGATCAGGCTGTCCATCGCCACGGTGAAATCGAAGCGCCCGAGCGCGGGATCGAGCATGTCGCCGGCATGAAAGGTGACGCGCGGTTTCTGTGGATCAGGCAGGCGTTTCTGCGCGATCCGGACAAGCGCCGGAGAGATGTCGCAGGCGAGCACCTCGGCCCCGCGCGCCGCCAGTTCCGCCGTCATCTGCCCCGCGCCGCAGCCTGCGTCGAGCACGCGCGCGCCCGAGAGATCGGCGGGCAGCCGCGCCAGCATGAGCGCGCGCATGGCGTCGCGCCCCTCGCGCACGGTCTGCCTTATCCGGCTCACCGGCGCGTCCGAGGTCAGCCGCGCCCAGACCTGGGTGGCGGTGCGGTCGAAATAGGTCTCGACCCGGTCGCGGGTGGCCTCGTAGCTCATCAGTCGAACCCCAGCAACTCGAAGATCTCGCGGTCTTCCATCGGCGCGGGTGCCAGCGGCTCGGTGCCGCGCCAGAGCGTCTCGGCGAGGCGGATGTATTCGGCGCGCGCGNCGATGATGTCCTCCTCGTCGGGCATCTCGAAGAGCGTCTTCTTCTTGAGGCGCGAGCGGCGGATCGCGTCGAAATCGGGCATGTGCGCGATGCGGTTGAAGCCCACCTCGCGGCAGTAGCGATCGACCTCGTTCGTCTCGCGCGAGCGGTTGGCCACGCAGCCCGCGAGGCGGACCTTGTAATTGGCCGATTTCGCCTGAACCGCGGCGATGATCCGGTTCATGGCGTAGATCGAATCGAAATCGTTGGCGGTGACGATCACGGCGCGGTCGGCATGTTGCAGTGGCGCCGCAAAGCCGCCGCAGACCACGTCGCCGAGCACGTCGAAGATCACCACGTCGGTTTCTTCCAGCATGTGATGCTGCTTCAGAAGCTTCACGGTCTGGCCCACCACATAGCCGCCGCAGCCGGTGCCGGCGGGCGGCCCGCCCGCCTCGACGCAATGCACGCCGCCCCAGCCGATGGTGACGAAATCCTCGGGGCGCAGTTCCTCGGCGTGGAAATCGACCTCCTTGAGAATGTCGATCACCGTGGGTTGCAGCTTGCCCGTGAGGGTGAAGGTGCTGTCATGCTTGGGATCGCAGCCGATCTGAAGAACGCGCTTGCCCATCTTGGCAAAGGCCGCCGAGAGATTGGACGAGGTGGTGGATTTGCCGATCCCGCCCTTGCCATAGACCGAGAACACCTTGGCCCCCTCGATCTGCGTCTCGGGGTCCAGATGCACCTGCACCGATCCCTCGCCATCCTGTCCCTTGAGCGCCGGAGGTGCGGAAACCTTGCGGCGGGCCTCGAGACCGGCGGCCTCGCGCATGTTGGCCCGCGCGGAGGGGGGCTGCTTGATGTCCAGTGGGCTCATGAGTGTCTCTTCCCTGTCTGGGCGGTGGGTCCGTCGCCCGGGCGCGGCTTATGTCGGCCTTGCCGTGTCATTCCGCCGCCACCCCTTCCATCCGGTCCTCGAGCGCATCNGCNGCCGCGCGCAGCGCGGTGAGCGTGGCCTCGTCTGGGCTCCAGTAGGCGCGCTCGTGCGCCTCGATCAGCCGGTTGGCCATCCGCGACGAGGCCGCCGGGTTGAGCGCGGCCAGCCGCGCGCGCATCTCCTCGTCGAGCATGAAGGTCTCGGACATGCGCTGATAGACCCAGGGTTCAACCTGTCCGGTGGTGGCCGACCAGCCGAGCGTGTTGGTCAGCGTGCTCTCGATCTGGCGCACGCCCTCGGCGCCGTGTTTCAGGAGCGCCTCGTGGAATTTCGGGTTGAGCTGGCGCGCGCGCGTCTCGAGCGAGACCTGCTCGGCCAGCGTGCGCACCTTGCCGGTGCCGCGCGTCGTGTCGGAGATGTAGATCGCCGCTTCCTGCCCGCCGCGGGCGCGGCGCACGGCGCGGGAAATCCCGCCCAGCGTGTCGAAATAATGGTCCACCGTGGTCACGCCCAGCTCGACCGATTCGAGGTTCTGATAGGCGAGGTCCACGTCGCGCAGCGCCTCCTGCAGGAGCGCGGTGTTCTGAACGGCCGCGCCATCGACGCCATAGGCGAAGCTCTTGCGCGCCTCGTAGGCGTCGGCCAGTTCGTCCTCGTCGCCGAAGGCGGAGCTGTCGACAAGCTGGTTGACATTGGCGCCGTAGGTGCCCTCGGCATTGGAGAAGACGCGCAGCGCCGCCGTTTCCATGTCGCAGCCGATCCGCGCGGCATAGGCCAGCGCATGGGCGCGGATGAAGTTCTGCTCCTCGGGTTCCTCGGCCATGGCGGCCCTGAGCGCGGCCTCGGCCAGAAGGCGGGTCTGCAGGGGCAGGAGGTCACGGAAGATGCCCGAAAGCGTCATCAGCACGTCGATGCGCGGGCGGTCGAGCTCTGCAAGCGGAATGAGGTCCGCCCCGCAGAGCCGCCCGAAACTGTCGAAGCGCGGCCGCGCCCCCATCAGCGCGAGCGCCTGCGCGATGGGCGCGCCGTCGGACTTGATGTTGTCCGACCCCCAGAGCACCAGCGCCACCGTGCGCGGCGTGCGCGCGTGTGTGGCGAGCAGAAGCGCGGCCTGCTCGGCGCCCGCGCGGCAGGCATAGGCGCTGGGCATGCGGAAGGGATCGAAGGCATGGATGTTGCGCCCGGTGGGCAGGATCGCGGGCGAGCGGATCAGGTCGCCCCCCGGCACCGGCGCGGTGAACCGCCCGTCGAGCGCGCGCAGAAGCGCGGGCGTCTCGTGATCCTCCGACAGGAGCCGGTCGGCGCGGGCGCGGGCCGCGTCGTCGGCGCCCTCCATCAGCGCGAGCAGACCGGCGCGCGCCTCGGGGGTCATCGGCGCGCCGACCACGTGCAGCCCCTCGGGGATGAGCGCCTCCTCGGTGTCGAGCAGCGTGCGCCAGAGCGTCTCGGGGTCGCGCCCGTCGAGATCGACCGCCGCCGCCTGTTCGGCGATGAGGGTGGCGATCTCGGCGCGTTCGGGCGCATCGGGCGGCGCGGCGCGCCAGCGGCTGAGGCTGTCGCGCAGATCGGCGAGGCCGCGGTAGAGCCCGGCCGAGGCGAGCGGCGGCGTCAGATGCGTGACCGTCACCGCCCCCGAGCGGCGCTTGGCCAGGCTCGCCTCGGCGGGATTGTTGGCGGCGTAGAGATAGACATTGGGCAGGTCGCCGATGAGCCGGTCGGGCCAGCAGGCAGCGCCCGGCCCCGCCTGCTTGCCGGGCATGAATTCGAGCGCGCCGTGCATTCCGAAATGCAGCAGCACATCGGCGCGGAAGCTGTTGCGCAGCCAGAGGTAGAACTGGGCGAAGGCATGGGTGGGGGCAAAGCCGCGCTCGAAGAGCAGGCGCATCGGATCGCCCTCGTAGCCGAAGGCCGGCTGCAGCCCCACGAAGACCTTGCCGAACCGCGCGCCCAGGATATAGACGCCGCGCCCGTCCGATTGCACGCGCCCCGGGGCCGCGCCCCATTGCGCCTCGATCTCCGAAAGCCAAGGGGTGTTCGCCACCATCTCCCCGGCGCTGATATGGGCGGCGACATTGGCCTCCTGCCCGTATTGGCGCGCGGAGCCTTCGAGCACGGCGCGGCGCAGATCCTCCACCGTGGCGGGCGGGTCCATGTCATAGCCGCGCGCGGCCATGGCGTGCAGCGTGTTGAAGAGCGAGCGGAACACGTCGAGCCAGGCGGCCGTTCCGGCGGCCCCGGCATTGGGCGGAAAGCCGAAGAGCACGATGCCCACCCGCCGCTCGGCCGCGCGCCCGCGCCGCAGCGCCACCTGCCGCGCCACGCGGCCCGCCAGCCGCTCGATGCGCTCGGGGCAGGGCGCCATGCGCTTTTCCGCGCCGGGCGCGTGGCTCTCGATCCCGCAGCCGCGCGGGCAGCCCGCGCAGCCCCCGGGCCCGTGGCGGCCGCCGAAGACGGTGGGGTTGGTCGCGCCGTCCAGCTCGGGCAGGGCGATGAGCATGGTGGTCTCGATCGGGCCCAGCCCCTGTGGTGCGCCCGCCCATTGACCGAGTGTCTGGAACTCCAGCGGATGGGCGGCGATGTAGGGGATGTCGAGCGCGCCGAGCACTTCGAGCGCCGCGGCATTGTCGTTGTAGGCGGGCCCGCCCACGAGGCTGAAGCCGGTGAGCGACAGGAGCGTGTCGATCTTCGGCCCGGTCTCGTCCCGGAAGAAGGCATTGATCGCGGGGCGCCCGTCGAGCCCTCCGGCGAAAGCGGGCAGCACCCGCAGCCCCCGCGCCTGAAGCGCGCGGATCACCGCGTCGTAATGCGCGGTGTCGCCCGAGAGCACGTAGCTGCGCATCATCAAGAGGCCGACCGTTCCGGCTGCGCCCTCGGGCTGTGGCAGGTCTGCCGCGTCCTCGGTGATGCGCGCGGCGAGATCGGGGTGGTAGAGCCCGCAATCGGGATAGTCGAGCGGAGCCGGGGCGCGCCCGCCGCGCCAGGCCTCGAACCGGCAATAGCGCCCGATGAGAAAGCGCACCATCGCCTCGATGTTGTCGTCCGAGGCCCCGAGCCAGTATTGCATGGTCAGGAACCAGGCGCGCAGGTCCTGGGCCTTGCCGGGGATGAGCCGCAGGATGCGCGGCAGGCGGCGCAGCATCTTCATCTTGCGCGCGCCGTCGTCGGTGCCGCTCTTGCCCGCGCCGCGCAGCTTCTTCATCAGCCGCCCGAGCGCGCTGTCTGGGCGCGCCATGTCGAGCGTGCCCATCCGCGTCAGCCGCACGATCTGCGCATCGGCGATGATGCCGATCATCGCGTCGCACTGCGCGCGCCGGGCCTGGAGATCGGGCAGGATGGCCGAGATGTGCTCTTCCAGAAAGAGCAGGTTCGCCAGCACGATATCGGCCCCCGCGATGGCCGCGCGCGCGGCACCGAGCGCCTCGGGGCAGGCACCCCATTCGGCGGCGGCATGAACCGAGAGGTCGAGGCCGGGATAGTCCCGCGCGAGCCGTCCGGCGGCGGTGGCGCAGGGACCGGCGGCGTGGCTGTCCAGCGTGAGGATCACCACGCGATAGGGCCGGATGGCCGGTATGTTGCGGTCAACGTGCATAATGGGCCTTGGCCTCGTAGAGCGTGTCGATGTCGATCTCGGTCAGGCCGCGCAGGGCGGCGTAGCTTTCGGTGTTGCGCCGCGCCTTGCCGCGCACGAAGAAGGGGATCTTCTTCAGCTCGCACTCGGCGGCGGCGTGCCAGATCACCGCGCCCGGTGCCGTCTTGTCAGCCGTTTCCGGCGGCCTCGTCTCGGNGACGGGCGCGGCGTGTTGCGCGCCGTGATGGCTCGCGCCCGCCTCGTCATGGAACTCGGGATCGTCACGGAACATGTGCAGGAGGTGCTCCTCCAGCCCCATGACCAGCGGGTGCACCCAGGTGTCGAAGATGACATTCGCGCCCTCGATCCCCATCTGGGGCGAGTAGCGGGCCGGGAAATCCTGCACATGGACGGGGGCCGAGATGACCGCGCAGGGGATGCCGAGCCGCTTGCCGATCATCCGC
Source organism: Roseovarius sp. (assembly GCA_002720475.1). Classification (GTDB taxonomy): domain Bacteria; phylum Pseudomonadota; class Alphaproteobacteria; order Rhodobacterales; family Rhodobacteraceae; genus Roseovarius. The sequence continues at coordinate 242,264 of PBIL01000002.1, read as the reverse complement.
TCCATCTGCGTGCCGAGGATCATCTCGGGGGCGAGCGCGGCGATGGCGGCCTCGACCTCGAGATAGTCGTCGGTGATCAGCGCCTCGACGCCATATTCCCTGGCAAGCGCCCGGATCGGGCGGGCCATCTCGCGGTTGTAGCAGCCCAGTCCCGCCACCTCGAAGCCGATCTCGTCTCGGGCGATGCGGGCGGCCGCCGCGACATGGGTGCCGTCGCCGAAGAGAAAGACGCGCTTGCCGGTGAGATAGGTCGAATCGACGCTCGCGGCATACCAGGGCTGGCGCAGGCGGCTCTCGTCCAGCCGGGGCGCGACACCGGCGAGCGCGGCCACCTCGGCCACGAAATCGCGGGTGGCGTGGGTGCCGATGGGCACGGTGGTGGTGTGCGGCACCTTGAGCTCGCGCGCCATCCAGCGGCAGGCGGCCTCGCCCGTCTCGGGATACATCAGCACGTTGAGATGCGCGGCGCCGAGCCGGGCGATATCGGCGGGCGTGGCCCCGAATGGGGCGCAGACATTGACCGAGATTCCCATGTCTTCCAGCAGCGCCGTCACCTCTGTGATGTCGTCGCGGTGGCGAAAGCCGAGCGCCGTGGCGCCGATCAGGTTGGCGGTGACATGCGCGGTCTTCTCGACCGGCTTTGCCAGCGCGCGGGTGATCTGGTAGAAGGTCTCGTCCGCGCCGAAATTCTCCTTGCGCTGGTAGCTCGGCAGTTCCAGCGCGATCACCGGGCAGGGCAGGCCCATCTGTTCGGCCATGCCGCCGGGATCGTCCTGAATGAGCTCGGCGGTGCAGGAGGCCCCGACGATCATCGCTTGCGGCTGGAACCGGTCATAGGCGGCGCGGGCCGCGGTCCTGAAGAGGTTGGCGGTATCGGCCCCGAGGTCACGCGCCTGGAAGGTGGTGTAGGTCACCGGCGGGCGGTGGTTGCGCCGCTCGATCATGGTGAAGAGCAGATCGGCATAGGTGTCGCCCTGCGGCGCGTGGAGCACGTAGTGCAGACCCTTCATGGCCGTGGCCACGCGCATCGCGCCGACATGGGGCGGGCCCTCATATGTCCAGAGGGTGAGTTTCATTGCGCCGCCTCCGGGCCGAGGAGAGCGCGGCGGCGCAGCGGGCGCGCGAAGAGCGCGGCGAGATCGCCTGCCTGCTCGTAGAAATGAACGGGCGTGAAGACGAGTTCGATGGCCCATTTGGTCGTCAGCCCCTCGGCCTCGAGCGGGTTGGCGAGGCCGAGGCCGCAGACCGTGAGATCGGGCGTGGCCGCGCGGCAGCGGTCGAGCTGACGCTCCACGTCCTGGCCCTCGGAGAGGGCGGGCCCCTCGGGCAGGAAGGCCAGATCGGGGGCAAGGAGCGCGCGATGCAGGTAGGGCGTGCCGACCTCGAGCGCGGTCATGCCGCATTCGCGGGAGAGAAAGCGGGCGAGGGGGATTTCCATCTGGCTGTCAGGGAAGAAGAAGACCGAGCGGCCCTCGAGCGTCCCGGCGGCGCGGGCGACGGCGGCGCGCGCGCGCGCGCGTGGGGCTTTGGTGACGGCCTCGAACCGGTCCTTCGGCACCGCGAATTCGGACGCGATGGCCTGAAGCCAGGCGGTCGTGCCCTCCTCGCCGAAGGGGAAGGGCGCGAGGAGGTGGCGCGCGCCGCGCCGGGTGAGCGCGGCATGGGTGGCGCCGAGGAAGGGCTGGGTGAGGGCGAAGACGGTGTCGGGGCCGATGGCAAGCGCATCGCCCGCGCGGCGCGCGGGCAGCACGCGGACCGGGCCCACGCCCAGGGCGTCAAGCAGCGCGAGCGCCTGATCCTCGACCACGTCAGGCAGCGCGCCGACGAGCACGAGCTCGCGCGCCTCCGTCTCGGGCAGGGCGGGGACCATGGCGGCGAGGCAGGCGTCCTCGCCCTCGGTGAAGGTGGTCTCGATCCCGGAGCCGGAGAAGTTGAGCACCCTGACCGAAGGCCCGTGGCGCGCCGAGAGCCGCTCGGCGGCGCGGGCGAGGTCGAGCTTGATCACCTCGGACGGGCAGGAGCCGACGAGGAAGAGGCGGCGGATGTCGGGGCGGCGGGCGAGAAGGCGGGCGACCTCGCGCTCGAGTTCCTCCTGTGCGTCCGCGAGGCCCGCAAGGTCGCTTTCCTCGAGGATGGCGGTGCCGAATCGCGGCTCGGCGAAGATCATCACGCCGGCTGCCGATTGCAGCAGATGCGCGCAGGTGCGCGAGCCCACCACGAGAAAGAAGGCGTCGGGCATCTTGCGGTGCAGCCAGATGATTCCCGTGAGCCCGCAGAACACCTCGTGCTGGCCGCGTTCCCGCAGCACCGGGGCATTGGAGCAGCCCGAGACGGGTGGGGGCGTGTGGCGGGTCATGCCAGCCCCTCCATCTCGCGGCGCGCCATGCGCAGCTTGCGCAGGAACTGGCCCGCGTTGATCACGTAGGCGGCATAGGCGGCGAGGGCGATCGCCATCTCGGTCTGCGGGCCATGGCCGCCCTTGAAAAGCACCCAGACATAGGCCGTGTGCAGCGCGATCACGGCAAAGCTGAACACGTCCTCCCAGAAGAAGGCGGGGGCGAAAAGATATTGCCCGAACACGACCTTTTCCCAGATCGCGCCGGTGATCATGATGAGGTAGAGAAAGCCGGTCTTGACCAGGATCGAGAGCGTCGCCGCCTCGTATCCCGCGCCGCTGAGCAGGAAGCGCAGCACCAGGGCGAGCGAGACAAGGAAGACGAGGAACTGCGCGGGGGCGAGCAGGCCCTGCACGAGGGTCCACCGGCTTGCGTCTCGCCGCGCGCGCTGCTCGGCGGTGTAAAGCGGGTCTCGCCCGAGATCCCGGGCTGCATCGCGCCGCATCTCCCGCCCTTTCATCCCAACTGGCATGAGAGGATGCTAGGGGGCGGGGGCTCGGACTGTCAACTAAAATTTACAGGTGTAAACCGGGCGAGGTGTCATCTGAGTCGTCCACCCGGTCAGACCCTGGTTGCGGGCGGGATTTCCCCGCTACTTCCCTGTTTCCAGTGGCAAGCCACCGACCATCGTGACATTTATTGATGAGCGAGAACAGTGTCTTGATCGGAGTGTTCCGCCCCAACTGTCAGCGGTGATTGACAGAATTGCGGAGCGCGCGCACACTGAATTACGGTCGGATATGCGTTCGCAGACGCCGCCGGACGGGCACGATACCGTCTCCAGACACACCGTATCCATGGGAGGGACTCATGGGCGACGATACGCATCACGGCAATTCCGGTGCGCGCGGTCCGCAGGACCAGGCGATACGGTTTCTTGTGGAATCGGCAATCCGCAAGGTCGCGTCGAACTATACCAATGACCGCCCGCGCAACCGTGACGAATGGGTTGAGCGGTTCTGCGAGGCGCTGATGTCGGAGGCGGAGACGAGCCATCACGGGGTGATCTCGGCGCTGATGGCCAGCGGAGTCTCCTCGGAGGAGATCTACCAGGAATATGTACCTGCCGCGGCACAGCACCTGGGCGAGATGTGGATCGCGGACCGCGCGAGTTTCATCGACGTCACGCTCGCGGCCTCGCGGCTTCAGGCGTTGTTCCGCAAGGCGGGCGTGGCGCGGGATGGCAACTGGCAAGATCGCAGCATCCCGCTGGGGCAGGCGATCCTGCTGGTGATCCCCGCCTTCGAGCAGCATTCGCTGGGGGCCTTCGTCGCGGCCGACAATTTCCGCCGCCATGGCGTCTGGGTGCGGCTGTGCATCGGGCTTGAAGAGCGTGAACTGGCCGAGGTGTTGCGCGCAAACCGCTTTGCCATGGTTGCCTTTTCGCTTGCGACGTGGAAATCGGTTGAAAGCAGCGGGGATTTGGTCAAATTCCTGCGGTCGCATGTGGACAGGTTGCCTCCGATCGTCGTAGGAGGCAGGATCGTGTCGGAACGCGCGCCGGTGGAAAAGGCGTCGGGTGCCGATTTTGCGGTCAAGTCGGTCCGCGAAGCGATCGAACGGTGCGGATTGGCCACGGTATCGGAGCCTCTGTCGGCGCACGGCATGAACTGAGGCAGGACACCGCGCGCTCGTCCGAGACGGAAATGTTAGGGATGGGTCGAGTCGGTGAGCAAGATAGAGCAGACATCCCAGAGATTGCGCGCCGGGCGCCTGCCCGAGGTGCAAGAGATACCCGGGCTGGTCGAGCAGGCGGCGGACATGGCCGTTCTGCTCAGCCGTGACGGGATCGTCGAGGGCATTTCCACCAATCCCGAGAGCCCTTCCCTGGGCTGCCTCGATCACTGGGTCGGGCGCGCCTTTGCGGATTTTCTCAGCAGCGAGAGCCGCGAGAAGTTCGAGGAGCGCTGCGCGCTTCTGCGGGACGACAAAGGCTATGAGCCGCGCCCGCTCGAGATCAACCATGTGGACAATGCCAACTGGGAAGCGCCGGTGCGCTACACGATCCACCGGGTCGGCTCGGAGGGCGCGCTGCTGCTGCTCGGACGTGATCTTCAGCCATTTGCCGAGGTGCAGCAACGGCTTGTGGCCGAACAGGCTGCGCGCGAACGCGACGCGCAGTTGCTGCGCGGCACGGAGACCTTCTATCGTGTGGTGCTCGAGGCGTCGGAGACGCCGCTGGTCATGATCGAACCCGAGCCGGGGCGCATCCGCGACATCAACACCGCCGCCGCGCAGCTTCTGGGCAGCAAGGTGGACACGCTGCGCGGTTCGGCCTTTGCGCAGATCTTCGAGGGGCGCAGGCGGGCCGAGTTTGCCGACGCGCTTCAGGCCGCCGCCGTGGCCGACGAGATGCGGGGCGTGGATTGCGTTTCGCGGCGCAACGGGCGGGTGATCAAGGTGCTGCCGGAATATTTCCGGGCCGCGGGCGCGCTCTACATGCTGTGCCGGATCGCGCCGATGGACGACAGCGACGGCACGGGGCCGGAATTCGCGGGGGCGTTGGCCACACTCTATGCCGATGCGGGCGATGCGATCGTGCTGACCGATGGCAAGGGCCTTATCCGCGACGCCAACGAGGCGTTTCTCGTGCTTGCCGACGCGGCGCAGCTGCGCGATCTCAAGGGCGAATCGCTGGCCGATTTCCTGGTGCGCGGCTCCGTCGATCTGAAGCTTCTGATGGAGGGCGCAACGAAGCGCGGCCGGATGCGCCGTTATGCCGCACAGGTGCAGAGCGTGGTGGGCACCCGCGCCCCGGTGGAGATCTCGGCCACGCGGCTGCGGCAGCGGGGGGCGGATATGGGCTTTGGCTTCATCATCCGCGAGAGCGTGGCGCGCGAACCCGCCGAGGCCACTGGCGACGCGGTCGGCGTGAGCGACGAGGCGATGAAGAGCGTGATGGATCTTGTCGGAACCGCCTCGCTCAAGGAACTGGTCTCGGCCACCTCGGACGTGGTCGAGAAGATGTGCATCGAGACCGCCGTGCGGCTGACCGGCAACAACCGCGTCGCCGCCGCCGAGATGCTGGGCCTGTCGCGGCAGAGCCTTTACGTGAAGCTGCGCAAATACGGGCTTTTGAACAGTTCCGAATAGGCGGCGGCCGGTGCCGAGAAAAGCCTTTCCGCGAGTCGCATTGTATAGTTTACTTGACACATGAGTGTCGCTGATAGCTTACACCCGCCTCGCCGCTATCCCGAGCCGCGCGCGCTTCTGACGTTGCTCAAGCCGGTGACGTGGTTTCCCCCGATCTGGGCCTATCTGTGTGGCACCCTGTCCTCTGGCGTGCCGATCTCCTCGGCGCCCTGGCTGGTGCTGTTGGGCATGGTTCTTGCGGGGCCGGTCGTCTGCGGGATGAGCCAGGCGGCGAACGACTGGTGCGACCGTCACGTGGACGCGATCAACGAGCCGGACCGCCCGATCCCATCCGGCCGGGTGCCGGGGCGTTGGGGGCTGTGGGTGGCCCTGGCGATGAGTGCGCTGGCGCTGGCGATGGGCGCGGCCCTCGGGCCCTGGGGCTTTGGTGCCACATTGTTCGGCGTCCTTGCCGCCTGGGCCTATTCCGCCGAGCCGGTGCGGCTCAAGCGGTCCGGCATCTGGGGTCCGGGCCTCGTGGGGTTGTGCTACGAGGGGCTGCCCTGGTTCACCGGGGCGGCGGTGCTTTCGGCGGGCGCGCCCGCCTGGGAGGNGGTCGTGGTGGCGGCCCTTTATGCCCTTGGCGCGCATGGCATCATGACGCTCAACGATTTCAAGGCGCTGGAGGGCGATCGGGTGATGGGGGTCAACTCGCTCCCGGTCACGCTCGGCCCGGAACGGGCGGCGCGGGTGGCCTGCATCGTGATGGTGCTGCCGCAGCTTGGCGTCATCGCGCTCCTGCTGGGCTGGGACCGGCCGGTTCATGCCGCTGCCATTGGCGCGCTTGTCCTTGGTCAAGTCTGGGCCATGCGTATTCTGCTCTCCGATCCCAAGGGTCGCGCGCCGTGGTATAACGGCACCGGCGTCACGGCCTATGTCAGCGGCATGATGGTGGCTGCCTTTGCCCTGCGCGGGCTGGGAGGATTGGGATGAGCCTGAGCTGGGTGCAGATTTTCCGCATGGGTCTGGTGCAGATGTGCCTCGGCGCGGTGGTGGTGCTTACCACCTCGACGCTCAACCGGCTGATGGTGGTGGAACTGGCGCTGCCCGCGGTGCTGCCGGGGCTGCTGGTGGGGCTGCATTACGGGATTCAGATCACGCGGCCCAACTGGGGGTTTCTCTCGGACACGTCCGGGCATCGCACGCGCTGGATCCTGGGCGGGATGGCGGTGCTCGCGGGCGGCGCGTGGCTTGCGGCGCTGGGCGTGGTGCTGATGGCGGCGCAGTTCGGTCCTGGCCTCGCGCTTTCGATGCTGGCCTATGCGCTGATCGGCTTGGGCGCGGGGGCCTCGGGCACCTCGCTTCTGGCGCTTCTGGCAAGTGCGTGTGCGCCGCGCCGCCGGGCGGCGGCGGCGACGATCACCTGGCTGATGATGATCGGGGGAATCGCGGTGACGGCGACGACGGTGGGCCATTTCCTCGATCCCTACACGCCCTCGCTGCTTCTGGAAATCGTCGGGATCGTGGGGGGGGCTGCGGTTCTGCTCACGGCGCTGGCGATTGCCGGGATCGAGCGGCGCACGGGTGACGCCCCTGCGCCCGAGGCCCGGCCGATGCGCTTTCGGCAAGGGCTGGCCGAGATCTGGGCCGAGCCTGCGGCGCGCTATTTCACCATCTTCGTCTTCCTGTCGATGACCGCCTATTTCATGCAGGAACTGATCCTTGAACCCTATGCCGGCCTTGTCTTCGGCATGACGCCGGGGCAATCGACGCAGCTTGCGGGGGCGCAGAACGGCGGCGTGTTCGTGGGGATGCTGATGGTGGGGGTGGCCGCCACCGGGCTGCGGCTCGGCTCGCTCCGGCATTGGGTGGTGGCGGGCTGCCTTGGCTCGGCGCTGGCGCTCTCGATCATCGCCTTTCTCGGCGCGGCGGGCGCGGCGGCGGCGCTGGTGCCTGCGGTGGTGGCGCTCGGCCTTTTCAACGGGATGTTCGCGGTCGCGGCGATCGGTGCGATGATGGCGCTGGCGGGGCAGGGGCGTGCGGCGCGCGAGGGCACGCGGATGGGCCTCTGGGGCGCGGCGCAGGCGATCGCGGCGGGCTTCGGCGGGCTGACGGGCGCGGCGGCGGCGGACCTGCTGCGCGCGGTGCTGGGCAGCGACGCGGCGGGATTTGCCACGGTCTTCTATGCCGAGGCGGGGCTTTTCGTGCTTGCGGCGCTGCTGGCGCTGCGGGTTGTGGACCATGGGCACGCGCGCGGCGCGGTGCCGGTACCGGGGGAATGATCATGTTCGATGTGGTGATCGTGGGGGGCGGGCCGTCAGGCGCAACGGCGGCGGAGGATCTGGCGCGCTCCGGGCACAAGGTGGCGCTTCTTGATCGGGCGGGGCGGATCAAGCCCTGCGGCGGTGCCATTCCGCCGCGCCTGATTGCCGATTTCGATATCCCCGATCATCTGCTCGTGGCAAAGATCACCACCGCGCGGATGATCTCGCCCACCGGGCGCAAGGTGGACATTCCCATCGAGAACGGCTTTGTCGGGATGGTGGACCGCGCGGATTTCGACGAGTTCCTGCGCGCGCGGGCCGAGGGCGCGGGGGCCGCGCGCGCCACCGGCACCTATCTGCGGATCGGGCGCGACGCGACGGGGCCGCGCGTGATCTACCGCGACAAGCTGTCCGGCGAGGAGCGGGCGCTGGCCTGCAAGCTGGTGATCGGCGCGGATGGCGCGCGGTCCCTCGTGGCGCGGACCGAGGTGCCGGGGGGCGACCGCATCCCCTATGTCATCGCCTATCACGAGATCATCGAGGCACCCGGCGCGGTCGGGGCCTATGATCCGGCGCGCTGCGACGTGATCTATGACGGGCGCATCTCGCCCGATTTCTATGGCTGGGTCTTCCCGCATGGCAAGTCGGCGAGCATCGGCATGGGCTCGATGGTCAAGGGGGTGGACCTCAAGCAGGCGACCGCCGATCTGCGCGCGGCAAGCGGGCTGGCCGAGTGCCCGACGATCCGGCGCGAGGGCGCGCCGATTCCCCTGAAGTCGCTCGATCGGTGGGACAACGGGCGCGACGTGGTGCTCGCGGGCGACGCGGCCGGTGTGGTGGCGCCAAGTTCGGGCGAAGGCATCTATTACGCCATGGTGGGCGGGCGCGTGGCCGCCACGGCGGCGGCGGCCTGCCTTGCCTCGGGGCGTGCGCGCGATCTGCGCCTTGCGCGCAGCCTTTTCATGCGCGAGCACAAGACCGTGTTCCGGGTGCTGGCCTCGATGCAGAATGCGTATTACAGGTCGGACGAGCGGCGCGAGCGTTTCGTCTCGCTCTGCCATGACATCGACGTGCAGCGGCTGACCTTCGAGGCCTACATGAACAAGAAACTGGTGCGCGCGCGGCCCATGGCGCATCTCAGGATCGGGTTGAAGAACCTTGCGCATCTGACGCGGCTGGTTCCGGCTGCCTATACATGAGCGAGATGATCCCCACCTGGCTCGGCGGCGATCTGGTGGCCGTCGAAAAGCTCGAGGCGCATCGCCGCGGGCTGCGGCACAAGGCGGTGTCGGTCTTCGTGCTGCATGGCGAGGAGGTGCTGATCCAGCGCCGGGCGCTGGGGAAGTATCACACGCCGGGCCTGTGGGCGAATAGCTGCTGCACCCATCCGCGCTGGGGCGAGGCCGGGATCGACTGTGCGCGCCGCAGGCTGGCCGAGGAGCTGGGAATCAAGGGGCTCTGCCTGCATCCGCGGGGCGAGGTGGAATACCGCGCCGATGTGGGGGGCGGGCTGATCGAGCATGAGCTGGTCGAGGTGTTCGTGGCCCATGTCGCGCAGCGCATCACCCCGCGCCCCAACCCCGAAGAGGTGATGGCGGTGGAGTGGGTGAGCCGGGCGGCGCTGATGGCGCGGATCGCCAGCACGCCCGCTGTCTACACGCCCTGGTTGCAAATCTACCTCGAGCGCCATGCCGCGCAGATATTCGGCGTAACGGAAAATACGGTCGAAATCCGCGCCTGATTGATCCATGTCAATTTTTTGAATCGCCCGTCCTGTCAATCTGAGTTGACATAGGGAGGCGCACATGCGACTGGTTCTCATCCATCCGAACTATCATTCCGGCGGGGCGGAGATTGCCGGCAACTGGCCACCCGCCTGGGTGGCCTATCTGGCCGGGCCGCTCAAGGCAGCCGGGTACACCGACATCACCTTCATCGACGCGATGACCCACCATATCGGCGAGGAGGAGCTGCGTGCGCGCATCGCGGCGCTCAATCCCGATATCGTCGGCTGCACCGCGATCACGCCCTCGATCTACCGCGCCGAGCGCGCGCTCGAGATCGCGCGCGAGGCGGCACCGGGCGCGGTGACGGTGCTGGGGGGCGTTCATGCCACCTTCATGTTCAAGCAGGTGCTCTCGGAGGCGCCGCATATCGACGCGATCGTGCGCGGCGAGGGCGAGGAGGTGTTTCTCGACCTGGTGCGCGCGGTCGAGGACGGGCGCTGGCGGAGAGACCGCAAGCGGATCCGGGGCATCGCCTACCGGGATGGTCAGGAGATCGTCGCCACCGCCGCCGCGCCGACGATTGCCAATCTCGACGCCATCGTGCCCGACTGGTCGATCCTCGACTGGGAGAAATACATCTACATCCCGCTCAATACACGGCTGGCGATACCGAGCCTTGCACGCGGCTGCCCGTTCACCTGTTCGTTCTGCTCGCAGTGGAAATTCTGGCGCGATTACCGCGTGCGCGACCCGCAAAAGGTGGTCGACGAGATCGAGGACCTGGTGAACAATCACGGCGTCGGCTTCTTCATCCTTGCGGACGAGGAGCCGACGATCAACAAGAAGAAATTCACCGAGTTCTGCGAGGACCTGATCCGGCGCGGCCTGCCCGACCGGGTGAAATGGGGCATCAACACGCGCGTCACCGACATTCAGCGCGACAAGGACATGCTGGGGCTCTGGCGGCGCGCGGGGCTGGTGCATGTCAGCCTCGGGACCGAGGCAGCGGCGCAGATGAAGCTCGACCTCTTCAACAAGGAAACCAAGGTCGAGCAGAACAAGGAGGCCATTCGCCTGCTGCGCGAGGCCGACATCTTCACCGAGGCGCAGTTCATCGTCGGGCTGGACAACGAGACCGAGGAGACGCTGGAAGAGACCTATCGTTTCGCCCGCGACTGGAACCCGGATCTGGCCAACTGGACGATGTACACCCCCTGGCCCTTCACGCCGCTCTTTCAGGAGCTGCGCGACAAGGTGGAGGTGTTCGATTTCGAGAAATACAATTTCGTCACGCCGATCATGAAGCCCGCGGCGATGGACCGCGCCACGCTGCTTGACCGGGTGATGCACAATTACCGCCGTTTCTACATGAACAAGGCGCTGTTTCATTACCCGTGGCGGGGCCGGGGATTCCGGCGCAAATACCTGCTGGGCTGCCTGCGGGCCTTTGCCAAGGCGGGGTTCGCGCGGACCTTCTATGATCTGGGCAAGGTGGGTTACTGGGGGCCGCAATCCAAGAAGAGCGTGGATTTCCACTTCGACGAGACGCGCGGCATCGCCGAGGCGCAGATGGCCGACTGGGAGGCGATGGCCGACCGCAAGCGCCGCGCCGAAGAGCGCAAGGCAAGCGTGCGCGCGCAGATCCGGGCGAAGAAGGCCGATCTGGCCACAGCACAGGCCGGGGCGCGTGCCTGCGGCGGCGGCGGGCAGATGGCCGGTGACGTGCCGATCCTGCGCCCGCAGACGGCGGCGCAATGAGCCACGGCGCGCGCGTCGGGCCNAACGCGATCCTGCAGACCGTGGCCGCGCTCGAGGCGCGGGGCGGGCGGGCACTGGCGGAGCGGGTGCTGGCCCATGCCGGGTGCGCGGGCTATCTCGAGGCAACGCCCGGGGCGATGATCCCCGAGCATGAGGCGGCTTCGGTGTTGCGCGCGCTGCCCGCCTGCCTGCCGCCCGATGACGCCCGCGCGGTGGCGCGCGATGCGGGGGCGCGCACGGGGGGCTATATCCTGCGCCACCGGATCCCCGGGCCCGCGCAGCTCCTGCTGCGGGCGCTGCCCGCGCGTCTTGCCGCGCCGATCCTCTTGCGCGCGATGGCGGCCCATGCCTGGACATTCGCCGGATCGGGGCGGGTCGAGATCGCGCCGGGGCGTCCGGCACGGATCTCGATCCACGCGAACCCGCTGGCCGTGCCCGGCTGCGTCTGGCATTGCGCGGTGTTCGAGGCCCTCTTTCGGCGGCTGGTCAGCGCGAGAACCGCCCTGCGCGAGGCGCGGTGCTGCGCGCGCGGGGCGGCGGCCTGTGTCTTCGTCATCGAGACGGGGTGACGCGCCCGCCAAAATGAAAAACCCCGCGCGGTGGCGGGGTTTTCCGGGGTGTCGCGTCCGGCCTACTCTTGGCCGTTGCCGCCCATCACCGCCAGGCCGCGCAGGATATCGACCGCATAGGCGAGCTGATAGTCTTCCTCGCGCAGCTTGGCGACTTCCTCGGCGCGCTTGCGCTCTTCCTCGATCTGGCGGATCTCGTCCTCGCTGAGGCTGTCATTGCTGAGCCGGCCGCGCAGATCGGCCTCCGAGCGCGACGGGCGGTCGGCCTCTTCGGTCGCCTCGGCCTCGGCGACGCGGCGGGGCTGTTCGACCACGATATCGGGGCTCACGCCAAGCGCCTGGATCGACCGGCCCGAAGGCGTGTAGTAGCGCGAGGTGGTGAGCCGCATAGCCCCGCCGCCCCTGAGCGGCATGACCGTCTGCACGGACCCCTTGCCGAAGCTCTTGGTGCCGACAACGATCGCCCGCTTGTGATCCTGGAGCGCGCCCGCCACGATCTCGGACGCCGAGGCCGAGCCGCCATTGATCAGCACGACGATGGGCTTGCCCTCGGCAAGATCGCCGGGCGTGGCGTTGAAGCGTTCGCCATCCTCGACATTGCGGCCGCGCGTGCTGACGATCTCGCCCTTGTCGAGGAAGGCATCGGCCACCTTGATCGCCTGGGTAAGCAACCCGCCCGGGTTGTTGCGCAGGTCGAGGACGATGCCGCTGACCTTGTCCATGCCGCCCAGTTCCTCGACCTTTTCCTTCAGGCTTGCCTCGACGCTGGGAAAGGTCTGATCGTTGAAGGTGGTCAGCCGCAGCACCACCGCGTCGCGTTCGGTGCGGGCGCGCACGGCGGTCAGCTTGATCGTGTCGCGGATGATCGAGACGTCGAANGGCTCTGCCGTGCCCTCGCGCACCACGGTGATGACGATCTCGCTGCCCACGGGGCCGCGCATCAGGTCCACCGCCTCGTTGAGCGTCAGGCCGAGCAGGCTCTCGCCGTCCACATGGGTGATGAAATCCCCCGCCTCGATCCCGGCAAGATCCGCGGGCGTGCCATCCATGGGCGAGACCACCTTGACGAACCCGTCCTCCTGCGTGACCTCGATGCCCAGGCCGCCGAACTCGCCGCGGGTCTGGACCTGCATGTTCTCGGCATCCTCGGGCGAGAGGTAGCTCGAATGCGGATCGAGCGAGGTGAGCATGCCGTTGATCGCCGCCTCGATCAGCTCGCCGGTATCGACATCCTCGACATATTGCGCGCGCACCCGTTCGAAGATGTCGCCGAAAAGGTCGAGCTGCTCGTAGACCGAGCCCGACTCGGCGTTTTCCTGCGCCAGAAGCGGCGCGGCCACCTGTGTCGTCATGATCGCGCCGGTCAGGATACCGGCGGCTGTGGCCATCAGGACTCTCTTCATCTCTCAACCTTCCTTGTCGGTCTGGAACCAGGCGAGCGGATCGACGGGTTCATTGTCTTGGCGCATCTCGATATAGAGCGTTTCGCTGCGCGTGGCACCCCCTTCGGAACCTGCGGAGGCGGCCAGCAGGTCGCTGCCATCGCCGGGGCCGCCCATGAGGCCCACCGGGCTGCCGCCGGGCAGCACCTCGCCGATGCGACCGTAAACGATGTCGAGCCCCGCGAACACCATCAGAATCCCGCTTTGCGGCTCCAGGATGATCACGTTTCCGAAGTCGAGCAAGGGGCCGAGATAGCGCACGGTCGCGGGCACCGGGGTGGTGACGAGGGCGCGGGGGCGGGTGGCCATGACGATGCCGGGACGGGTGATGCCGGCCGCATCCGCCTCGCCCGCGCGGCGCAGGATCACGCCTTCGACGGGCAGGGGCAGGCTGCCCTTGCGCGCCTCGATGCCGGGCAGGCTGCCGGGGGCCTCGTCCACGGCGATCTGGCTCAGCCCCGAGGCAAAGCTCTCGAGCGTCTCGGTCGAGGCGATGAGCAGCGCGGTGCGCACCGGGTCCTCGGTGAAGCGGCGCGGCAGGTCCGTGCGCGCGGCGATGGCCTGGCTGAGCGCGGCGCGCGCCTCCTGCACGCCCTCAAGCCCCGCGGCGAGATCGGCGGCAGCGCCTTGCTGAAGCGCGCGCAGAACGGCGAGATCCTGCACGTTTTCGCGCAAGGAAAGCGCGCGCGCCTCGAGCGCCGGGGTCACGTCGGACAGGATCATGCCCGCCCGCGCCGTGCCCACGGGCCCCGTCGGATGCAGCATCAGCACCGGCACCGGCGCGTGACCCATGCTCTGCAAGACGCCGAGAAGCTGCGCGATCTCGTCTTCGCGGGCGCGCAGTTCGGCCTGAAGCACTTCCTCGCGCAGCGCGGCGCGGCGCAGCCCCTCGCGCATCGCCTCGAGCCCGTCCTCGTAGGCGCGGATCACCTCCGTCAGGGCCTTGACGCGGTTTCGCGCGCCCTCGGCCCCGGCCAGCGCCTCGGCGGCCTGACCGAGCGCCTCGGCGGCGGCGCGCGCATCGGTGGCGGGGTCGCCGGCCTCGGCGCGCGTCAGCCCCGGCAGCGCCAGGGCGAGCAGGAGACAGGCCGCCGCGATCTTCATGCCAGCAGGCTCCGTCCGGTCATTTCCGGCGGCTGGTCCAGCCCCATGAGCGCGAGCACCGTCGGCGCGAGATCGGCAAGCCGCCCGCCATCGCGCAGCCGCGCATCCGCCGGGCCGCCGACAAGGATCACCGGCACCGGGTTGGTGGTATGCGCGGTATGCGGCCCGCCGGTCTCGGGGTCGATCATCACCTCGCAATTGCCATGGTCGGCGGTCACGATCATCGCGCCGCCCGCCTTTTCCAGGGCGGCAAGGGCCCGCCCAAGGCCCCGGTCCACCGCCTCGCAGGCGGCGACGGCCGCGCGCAGATCGCCGGTATGGCCCACCATGTCGGGATTGGCGTAGTTCACCACGATCAGGTCATAGCCGTCGGTGATCGCGGCGCAGAGCCTGTCGGTCACTTCATCCGCCGACATCTCGGGTTGCAGGTCATAGGTGGCGACCTTGGGCGAGGGGGCCATGTAGCGTTCCTCGCCGCGCTCGGGCTCTTCGCGCCCGCCATTGAGGAAGAAGGTGACATGGGGGTATTTCTCGGTCTCGGCGAGGTGGAACTGCCGCAGCCCCTGTTTCGCCACCCATTCGGCCAGCGTGTTGACGATCACGCGGGGCGGAAACACCGTGTCGAAAAGGGGGGCGAGCCGCTCGGAATACTCCACCATGCCGAGCCGCGCGGCCCAGTCCGGCGCGGCCGCGCGCCCGAAGCCCGTGAAATCGGGATCGGCGAGCGCGCCGAGGATCTCGCGCGCGCGGTCGGCGCGGAAATTGAGGCAGAAGAGCCCGTCGCCGGGGGCCACGCCCGCATAGTCGGCGATCACCGTGGCGGTGATGAACTCGTCGGTCTCGCCGCGCGCATAGGCGTTGGTCACGGCCATGCGGGCATCGCGCGCCCGCGTGCCGCGGGCGGCCACGATGGCCTGATATGCCTCTTCCACCCGATCCCAGCGATTGTCCCGGTCCATGGCGAAATAGCGCCCGATGACGGTGGCGATGGTCGTGCCTTCGGGCAGCATCCCGGCCAGCCGCTCGAGATGGATGCGCGCCGATTTCGGCGCCACGTCGCGCCCGTCGGTGATCGTGTGGATCGCCACCGGCACGCCCGCGGCATGGATCGCCTGCGCGGCCGCGGCGATATGGGCGATATGACCATGAACGCCGCCGTCCGAGACGAGGCCCAGCAGATGCGCCCGCCCGCCGCTTTGCCTGAGCCGCGCGATGAAGCTCTGCAGCGCGGCATTGGCGGCAAAGCTGCCATCCTCGATGGCAAGGTCGATCTGTCCCAGATCCATCGCCACCACCCGGCCCGCGCCGATATTGGTATGNCCCACCTCGGAATTGCCCATCTGTCCGCTGGGCAGGCCCACATCCGGGCCGTGGGTGATCAGCGTGGCATGGGGGCAGGTGGCCATCAGCCGGTCCATGGTGGGCGTCTTCGCCAGATGCGGCGCGTTGGCCTCGGTGGCCTCGCTCAGCCCCCAGCCGTCGAGAATGCACAGGACAACGGGTTTCGACATCGGATCTCCTGCCTTGGATTGCCGCCCTTCTAGCGCGCCCGCGCGCCGGAGGGAACAGGGGCGCGGCAGGAATCGGCGGTGCGCCCCGCCCGCGCCGTCCCTCAGCCCGCCCGCGCATCGAGCCAGTGGCGGCAGGCGGCATCGACCGCGCGGTGCAGCAGCAGCGTGAAGACGGCCAGCACGAGGAGGGCCGCGAACATCAGGTCGATCTTGGCGCGTCCGTTGGCGAGCAGCATCAGGTAGCCAAGCCCCCTGGACGCGCCCACCCATTCGCCGATGATCGCGCCGATCGGGGCATAGACCGCCGCCAGCCGCAGCCCCGAGGCGAGGCCCGGAAGCGCCGAGGGCACACGGATATGCCACATCAGCCGCGCGGACGAGGCCCCCATGACGCGCCCCAGGTCGAGCAGCGGCTGCGGCGTGCGCATGAGCGCGTCGAAAAAGGCCGAGGTCACGGGGAAATAGATGATGAGCAGCGCCATGGCGATCTTGGAGGCGAGGCCATAGCCCAGCCAGAGCGTGAGGATCGGGGCCAGCGCAAAGACCGGGATCGCCTGGGAAAAGACCATCATCGGCCGGATCAGGCCGCGCGCGGCGGGCGAGGCGGCAAGCCCGATCGCCGAGGCCGCCCCGAGCAGCGCGCCGAGCGCGAGCCCGATCAGCACTTCCGCGGCCGTGATCACGGCATGTTCGGCGATCAGCGCGCGGCTTGACCAGAGCGTTTCGGCCACCCGCAGCGGCCCCGGCAGGATGAAGGGCGGCAGCGCCGCGAGCCAGACCAGCGCCTGCCAGAGCGCAAGCGCCATCAGGCCCGAGGCGGCGACGGTCAGCGCGCGGCTCATGCGGCGGCTCCGAGATCGCGCAACCGCGCCAGAAGGCGGCCCTGCACGGCCAGGGTCTCGGCATCGTCCACCGCGCGCGGCACCCCGGCGCGTGGCGGCGCGACGGTTTCCAGCCCGGTTTCCGTGAGGATGTGAATCGCATGGCCCAGGCGCGCCGCCTCGCCCGGATCATGCGTCACCATGAGCACCGTGCGCCCGGCGAGATGTGCGGCGGCAAGCTCCTGCATCCGGGCGCGCGTGCCCGCGTCGAGCGCCGAGAAGGGCTCGTCAAGCAGGACGAAGGGCCGGTCCTCCATCAGCGTGCGCGCCAGCGCCGCGCGCTGCCGCTGCCCGCCCGAGAGCGCGCGGGGCCGCTTGCCTGCATGGGGACCAAGGCCCATCCGGTCGAGGATGGCGCGGGCGCGGGCCAGGTCCGGCCGTTCCCCGCGAAGCCGCGCACCGAGCGTCACGTTGCCCAGCACGTCGCGCCAGGGCACGAGATCGGCCCCCTGCGCCATGAGCGCGAGACGCCCCGCGAGCGGCAGCCCGTCCCCGGCGGCGATACGGCCCTCGAAGCGCGTCACCTCGTCGAGCCCGGCCACAAGNCGCAAGAGCGTGGTCTTGCCGACACCGGAGGGCCCGAGCAGGCAGGTGATCCGCCCGCCCGCCGCCGCAAGGCGCAGCGGACCGAAGAGCGGCGCGCCGTCGATACGGGCGGTGCCCTCGATCAGGAGCGCGGGCGCGGCGGACATGGGGCGCGGTCCTCTTGCGGGGCGGCGCGCGCGGGCAGGGGGCTGGATGCTCCGTTCCCTCCGCCGGTGCGAGCCGGATCAGGTTCGGCGGGTTGGCATGGCCTCTCAGCCCTTGCGGGCACCCCGACGGATCGTCCGGACCTATCACCCCGCACCGGGGCTGGCAAGCTGCCGGAGGGTGTTCAGGCTTTGTTAAGGCGGGTCTGTCATCCTGCGGGACGGCTGGCCAGGGAGAGCGACATGAACGGGCTGATCAACCGGGCGATCGAGGGGTTCGTGCGCGACGGGTATGGCGATGCACTCTGGTCGGAGGTGGTGGGCGAACTGGCGCTGGATGAAGCGGCCTTCGAGCCGCTGATGCCCTGCGCGCCGGAGGTGACGGAACGTCTGGTCGCGGCGCTGGCGGCGCGGCTGCGGCGCGCGCCCGACGATCTGCTGGAGGATCTGGGCACCTATCTCGTGTCGCAGCCAAGGACCGAGGCGGTGCGCCGCCTCCTGCGGTTCGGCGGCGTGGATTTCGAGGATTTCCTGCATTCTCTGGAGGATCTGCCGGGGCGCGCGCGCCTGGCGATGCCCGAATTCTCGCTGCCCGAGATCCGGTTGCACGCGGATGCGGCGGGGCGCTACCGGGTCGAGCCGGGGGCCTGCCCGCAGGCCGGTTTGCGGCTCGGCCCGGTGCTCGTGGGGTTGTTGCGGGCGATGGCCGACGATTACGGCGCGCTCGTCCTGATCGAGCCGCGCGGCCCGGCGATCGAGGTGCGGCTGCTCGATGCCGCCCATGCCGATGCGCGCGCCTTCGATCTTGCCGCCGGGCCGGTGCCCCGATGAGCGCGGTCGCGGCCCTGGGCGCGCTGCTCGGGCGGCTCTGCCCGATGATCGCGCTTGTCGGGCCGACCGGCCACGTCCTGGCGGCGGGGCCCACGCTCGAGCGCGTGCTTGCCCCGCGCGCGCCCGTCGGGGCGCGGTTTCTCGAACTGTTCGAGGTGCTGCGCCCGCATGGCGTTGCGGACATGGCCGGGCTTGCCGCGCTCGAGGGGGCGCGGATCCGGCTGCGGCTGCGCTCGGGCGGACGCCACGCGCTCAAGGGCGTGCTTTGCCGTCTGCCCGCGAACGGGGCGCTCGGCCTGCCCGGCGGCGTGGTTGTCAACCTGTCCTTCGGTATCTCCGTGGTGGAGGCGGTGCGCGATTTCGGGCTCACCGCGTCGGATTTCGCGGCAACCGATCCGACCNCGGAAATGCTCTACCTGCTCGAGGCNAAGAGCGCGGCGATGGCGGAATCGCGCCGTCTCAACCGGCGGCTCGACGGGGCGCGGAAGGCCGCGCAGGAACAGGCGCTGAGCGATCCGCTGACCGGGCTGCGCAACCGCCGCGCCTGCGATCTCGCGCTTGACGATCTGTGCCGCGCGCCTGAACCCTTCGGGTTGCTGCATGTGGATCTGGATTTCTTCAAGCAGGTCAACGACGGCTGCGGTCACGCCGCGGGCGATCTGGTGCTGCAAGTTGTCGCGCGCCGCATGCTGGCGCAGGCGCGCCCCGACGACATTCTTGCGCGCGTGGGCGGTGACGAGTTCGTGCTCCTGCTGCCCGGGATGGACGACATCCCGGCGCTGGAGACCGTGGCCCGCCGCCTCATCGCGGCGATCGAGGCCCCGGTGAGCGATGGCCCGGCGCGCCACCGCGTCTCCGCCAGCATCGGCGGTGTGCTGCGGCCCGCACGGGCGGAGGCGGATCCGCCGTCGCTCATGGCCGCAGCCGACCGCGCGCTCTACGCCGCCAAGGCGGCGGGACGCGGGCGTGCGATCATGGCCGGGGCTTCTGCGCGCGCCGGTGCGGGCGGTGCCCTGTCACCGGGGCCGGTCACGGAAAACAGCCCGGTTCAGGGGGCGGCGATGCGCTCCGGATAGGCCCAGACATCGCGCGCCCGCTCGGCATCGGGCAGCTTGTAGGCCATCTTGCCCCGCGCCGCCGGATCGTCGAGATAGCCGCGCAGGAACTCGGTCGCGTCGCGCACGTAAACCACGAAATCCTCCTCGTTCCAGCGCAGTCCCCTGCGGCCCGCCGCCACCATCGAGGTGGAGTAGTGAAAGCCCGGGACGCTGCCCGCGTGCCGCCCGATCACCCCGTGCAGGTTCGGGCCGGTGCGGCCGCCGCGCACCACCGTCCGGCCGTTCGCGTCGATCACCGAATGGCACGCGCGGCAATCGTCGAAGATCTGCGCCCCGCGCTCGGCATCGCCGGCCGCGGCGGTATTGGCCATGGCGATGACGCCCAACAGGGTGATCGCCCAAAGATTGTGCATCGTTCCGCCCTCTCTCGCCACGATACCGATCAAGGTGGCATGACGGCGGCCGGGTGCAACCGGCGCGGTCTGTGCCTCACAGCCTTGTCATGTCCGATCACGGCACAGTGTGCGGCTGCTGCCCGCCCCGGATCGGACCGCGGCCAGCCGGTGCATCCCCGTCGGCAAGAAGGCCAGCGCCTGACCGTCGGAGAGGTCTTCGGCGAAGCGTGTGGCGATCGCGTGAAGCGCGGCCTGCCGTCCGCGTTGCAGCCGGGCGCGGCGCGCCGCCGGGGCCGTTCCGCCCCCGCTCTCTGCCAGGGCATCGGCCCAGAACCGCGGATGCAGCTCGCGCAGGTGATCGCTCACCAGCCAGTCCAGACAGGCATGGATCCTGGCGCAGGCCCGCGCCGCAGCCGAGCCGGGACGAAGCTGCAGCCGCGACGGGGCCATCGTCAGGGCGCAGAAGGCTCCGAGCCGGTTGATCACGTGCTGATCGGGCTGGCGCTCGGCGATGTCGCGCAGCGCCCTTGCGAAGCGGGACGCATCCACCGTGCCGAGCCCGGCGGGATCGCGCGCGAGCGCATCGGCCCACACCAGGGCATAGCCGCCCGCCCCCCAGTGTCCGCTGGTCGCTGCCGCGCAGCGCCGGGCGGCACGCTCGATCTCCGCGTGGCTGCCCCGCTGCGCGGGCAGCAGCGCCGCGCCGAGCGCGCGCATGTGCCCCGGCGTACCGGGATCGAGCGCGATGAGCCGTTCGTGGGCCTCCGCCACGATCGGCCGGGGCGCGGGGCCTTCTGCCAGCAGCGCGCATTGTGCCGCGGCCAGTGCGGGTGCATCGAGCGCCGCCGCGTCGAACGGGGCAAGCAGCGTCTCGGCCCGCAGTTGCTGCGCGCGCATCTGCGCGCGGTCTTCCGCGCCGCCCCGCGATTGCCAGAGATGCGCGATATCCATATGCGCCAGCGCCGCCACGAGCGCGACCGGGTAGCAATCCGGGTGCTCCCTCAGAACAGGGTCAAGCACCGCCCGCCCGCCATCCTCGCGCCCGTCGCCAATGGCGTCGCGGGCGGCAGCCAGGAGATCGGCGCGCGCGCCCTGCGCAAGAAGGCCCGCAACCGGCGCGCCGCCGGGCGTGCGCCGACGCGCGCGATCGGCGGCGGCGACACGCCGGGCGAGGATCTCCCAATCCTCCTGTCGCGCGAGACGCTGGCCCAGGCCGACATGCTGCGCGCGGGCGTGATCCTCGTCGCTCGCCGGCAACGAGGGCAGCAGGATGCGCCGGCTCAGCGCCTCAAGATCATGCGGGCGCAGCAGGCCCAGACGCCGCAGGAGGCGGGCCAGCGGCGCGCGCAGCCGACGCTTTCGGGGAGATCGTGGATTGGCAGGCTCCGCAGGCGGGAGAGGATCGAAACGCATGGCAGCTCCGGACGGTCACGTAGGCTCAGGGTGCGCGGCCATTTCGGCCAAAACTGGGCGCATCTGCGGTGTTGACGGGAAGGCGGCGATCCCGGGATTGTTCCGGTCGGGCTCTTGCGGCAGGATCGCGGCATGAGATGGGTTCTGCTCCTTGCCATGGCGGCCGTGTTCCCGGCGGCCGGGTTCGCGGAGGGTGCCGGGATGCCGCGCCTGCGCCCGCCCGAGGCGGCCCGCCCGGCCATGATTCCCCGCACGCGATGGGAGCATCGGCGCGACGCCGCGCTTTTCACGCATGCCGCGCTCTCGGCGCTCAAGGCGCATGGCGCGCCGCTTGTCATGGCGGTGCCGCGCGACATGGCCGCCTGGTGCCCTTCCTATGCGCAGGGCGACGGGACGCGCCGCCGGGCCTTCTGGGTGGGGTTTCTCTCGGCGCTCGCCAAGCATGAGAGCACCTACGATCCGGGCGCGGTCGGCGGCGGGCGGTGGTATGGGCTCTTGCAGATACTGCCCGCGACGGCGCGCGGTTATGGCTGCCGCGCGACGAGCGGCGCGGCGCTCCGCCACGGGCCGGAGAATCTCTCCTGCGCGATTCGCATCATGGCGCGCACGGTGCCGCGCGACGGGGTGATCGCGGCGGGCGGGCGCGGCGTGGCGGCCGATTGGGGGCCGCTCCACAGCGCCGCCAAGCGCGCCGACATGCAGCACTGGCTGCGCGCGCAGAGCTATTGCCGGCCGCTCTCGGCCACGCGGCCGCGTGCCCGGCCCGACCGGCTGGCAGGTATCGCGGATTAGGCACCGCGGATGCGGCGCAGCATCTCTGTCATGTCGCGGCTCAGGCCCGGCGTGGCCAGGAGGCGGTCAAGCTCCCCCGCGACGAGCGCCTGCCGCGCCGGATCGTGGCGCCGCCAGGTCTCGAAGGCCGCCGACATCCGCGCCGCGGCCTGCGGGTTGAGCGGATCGAGCGCGCGGAGCATCTCGGCCAGGAGCCGGTAGCCCCGGCCCGAGACATGGTGGAACCCGGCCGGCATGGCGGCAAGCGATCCCAGGACGGCGCGGAACCGGTTGGGGTTGCGCAGGGTGAAATCGGGGTGCCGGGTGAGTGTCTCTGCGATGGTGGCGGTCTCTTCGGGCCGGGATTCGAGGATCTGCAGGGAAAACCACTTGTCCATCACGAGCCGGTCATGGGACCATTGCCGGTAGAAGGCATCGAGCGCCCGCGCGCCCCGGCCCGCGCGCAGCAGGCAGCCGAGCGCGGCGAGTTGCTGGGTCATGTTGTCGGCGCTGTCATATTGCGCGGCGGCCCGCGCGCCGCCGTCAAGCCGGGTGAGCAGGCGCAGCGCGGCATTGGCCAGCGCCCGCGCGCCCGCCTGGTCGGGATCGGGGCGGTAGGGGGCGGTGACCTGGTGGCGGGCGTAGAGCTCGGCCAGCGTGGCTTCCATCGCGCGGGCGCGGGCCTCGTCGAGCGCCTCGCGTGCCTCCCAGATGGCCTGCGGATCGGGTGTCTCTCCGGCGGCGTGAAGGGTCTGGGCAAGCTCGTCCTCGCTCGGCAGGCCCAGGACAAGCGCCCGGAAGGCCGGGTCGAGCGCGGCGTCGCGCAGCAGGGTGTGGATCGCGTCGAGATAGGCCGGGTCGGGGGCGGCCCCCTCGCGGATCATCGCCAGCAGCGTCTCGCGCGCCAGCGCGCGCCCGGCCTCCCAGCGGTTGAACGGATCGGTGTCATGGGCAAGAAGGAAGGCGCGCTCGGCATTGTCCGTGTCGCGTTCGAGGATCACCGGGGCGGAGAAATCCCGCAGGATCGAGGGGACGGGGCGCGCGGCCAGTCCTTCGAAGGTGAAGCTCTGGCGCGGCTCGGTCATCTCCAGAACGGTGGTGGGCAGAACCTCGTCGCCATTGGGGCCGAGCAGGCCCAGGGCGATGGGGATGGTGCGGGGGCGCTTGACGGGCTGGCCGGGCGTGGGTGGCGTTTCCTGTTCGAAATGAAGGGTATAGCTGCCATTGCTGAACTCGTCCGAGACGCGCAGCCGGGGCGTTCCGGCCTCCTCGTACCAGATCCTGAACTGCGAGAGATCGCGGCCCGTCACGTCCTCGAAGACCGTGAGCCAGTCCTCGATGGTGCAGGCCTGTCCGTCATGGCGGGTGAAATAGAGATCGAGCGCGCGGTCATAATCCGCATCGCCCACGAGACGCTTGAGCATCCCGATGAGCTCGGCCCCTTTCTCGTAGACAGTTGCGGTGTAGAAATTGTTGATCTCTATGAAACTTTCTGGCCGGACCGGATGGGCGAGCGGGCCTGCGTCCTCGCGGAACTGGCGGGCGCGCAGGGCGATCACGTCATGGATGCGCTTGACGGGGGCCGAGCGCATGTCGGCGGTGAACTGCGCGTCGCGGAAGACGGTCAGCCCCTCCTTGAGGCAGAGCTGGAACCAGTCGCGGCAGGTGATCCGGTTGCCGGTCCAGTTGTGAAAGTATTCATGGGCGATGATCGCCTCGATACGTTCGAAATTGGCATCCGTGGAGGTCTTTTCCGAGGACAGGACGCAGCTTGAGTTGAAGATGTTNAAGCCCTTGTTCTCCATCGCGCCCATGTTGAAATCGTCCACGGCGACGATGTTGAAGACGTCGAGATCGTATTCGCGTCCATAGACCTCCTCATCCCAGCGCATGGATTTCTTCAGCGCCTCCATGGCGAAGGCGCATTTGTCCTGGTCGCCGGGACGCACCCAGATGTTGAGCGCCACCGCCCGCCCGGAACGGGTGGTGAAGGTGTCTCGATGGGCCACGAGATCGCCTGCGACGAGCGCGAAGAGATAGGCGGGCTTGGGCCAGGGATCGTGCCATTCGGCCCAGCCCTCCCCGGAGGCGACGGGATTGCCGTTCGAGAGCATCACCGGCAGGTCGCTCTCGATTCGGACGGAGAAGACGGCCATCACGTCGGGGCGGTCGGGGTAATAGGTGATCTTGCGGAAACCTTCCGCCTCGCATTGCGTGCAATACATGAGGTTGGACATGTAAAGCCCTTCGAGAGCGGTATTTTCGGCAGGCGAAATCTCGACCTCCGCCTCCCAGAGAAAAGGCGCGTCGGGCACTTCGGCGGTGAGTCCCTGCGCCGTCAGGTCGGGTGTGACCGCCGCCCCGTCGATCCGCGCGGAGATCAGGCGCAGCCCCTCGCCATCGAGGAGGAAGCGGCGCTCCGTCACCTCGGGATTGGGACGAAAGCGGATGCGGCTGAACACCCGTGTCGCCTTGGGCGCGAGGCGAAAGGTCAGCTGCACCTCGTCCACGAGCCAGGCGGGGGGCGTGTAATCCTTGAGATGGACGGGTTGCGGCGTGGCATCCTTCATCGGGGTCTCCTCATGATCCGGGCGCAGCCTAGGCGCGGTTGCGGCTGGCTGCAACGGGCTGGCGGACGGGACGGCCCGGCCTAGCTAGGCGCGGGAAGGAGACTGGACATGGCCCGGATGCGCCGCAAGCCCGATCTGCCGGTCAAGACCTGCGCCACCTGCGGCCGCCCGATGGCGTGGCGGCGCAAATGGGCGCGGGTCTGGGACGAGCTGCGCCATTGCAGCGAGCGCTGCCGCCGCGCGCGGCGTGTGGACGACAGCGCCGCCGCCGGTCGGGATGCGTGTGACCGGTGAGGCCGGCACCGCCGCCCACGCGCGTCATTCTCGCGCGGAAATCTGACCGAAACCTTCGCGAAACCCCGGCAAATCTGCGCAACCGCACCGAAACCTGTGCAAAGAGTGACCTTTTGTTATCGCGTTTCGCGATATAGTTTGCTCAAATCCGCCGTAGTCAGCAGGAGTGCCCCGCATCATGGCCCGTCCGATCGTCGGCATCATCGGAAACCAGTACATCATCGATGATCGTTACCCGACCCATACCAGCGGCCGCATCAACGTGGCCGCCGTGGCGGAGGTGGCGGGCTGCCTGCCGCTCATCATCCCGTCGGACCCGCGCTATGTCAGCGTGGCGGAACTGATGGCGGCGTGCGACGGCTTTCTTCTCACCGGCGGGCGGCCCAATGTCCATCCCGAGGAATATGGCGAGGCGGCGACCGAGGCGCACGGGGCCTTCGACCGCGCGCGCGATGCGATCACGCTGCCGCTCGTGCGGGCCTGCGTGGAGAGCGGACAGCCCTTCTTCGGGATCTGTCGCGGCTTTCAGGAAGTCAACGTGGCGCTGGGCGGCACGCTGCACCCCGAGATCCGCGAGCTGCCGGGGCGTGACAATCACCGGATGCCGCCCGATGGCACCATGGAAGAGCAGTTCGCGCCGCGCCACAAGGTGCGCTTCACGAAGGACGGCGTCTTTCACCGGCTGGTCGGGGCCGAGGAGGTGATGACCAACACGCTGCACGGGCAGGGTATCCTGCAGCCAGGCCGATCCGTGGTGATCGACGGCTGGGCGCATGACGGCACGCCGGAGGCGCTTTATGTGGAGGGCGCGCCGGGGTTCACACTCTCGGTGCAGTGGCACCCGGAATACAATGCCGCCAACGATCCGGTGAGCCGCCCGCTGTTCCGGGCCTTCGGCGAGGCGGTGCGCGCCTGGGCGGCGCGGCGGGGCGAACCGCTGCGGCGGCTGGCCTGACCGGTCAGGCGGCCAGTTCCTCCAGGTGAGAGCGCAGCAGCGCGGCCTCGCGCCCGGTCAGGCAGGGGCGGGCGGTCTCGCGGTGCCGCCCAGGCGCGCTGCGCAATTCGGGGAAGATCGAGAACAGTTCTTCGCGGGCGGGATGGTCCACCGCCGCAAGCGCCGTGTCGCCGGCAAAGAAGCTCTCGGCGGCGATCCCCTCGGCATAGATCACCTCGTGGCGGTCGAACATGACATGGATATAGGTAACGGACGCGCGGGGCGTGATCCGCACGTCTTGCCCGTTCACGAGGTGTTTGGCGGCGACCAGAACCTCGCTTTCGCCGAAGAGAAGCTCGGCCTTGTAGCCGGTGAAGAGCACCCGGTGCTGCGGCGAGACGACAAGCCCGCCACCGCCCGTGACCGAGGGCGCGATCGAGACCGGCGCGAAGCGGTCGATCCCCGGCACACAGCGCCGCGCGATCCAGCGGATCGGCTGCGGCCCGTGATCGCGGGTGATCACGAGATCGCCGCAGCGCAGCGTCTCGATGGCCCGTTCCCCGCGCGGCGTCAGGATGCGCGTGCCGGGTGTGAAGCAGATGATGTTCTCGATCTGCGAGAAGTTGACCAATGTGCCGTCGGGCGTGGTGAAGAAGCCGGACAGCCCCCCCGCCGCGTCATCGGTATTGGTGAAGGTGATGTCACCATTGCCCACGTCGGGCGTGAGAAGAAGCGTGTCGCCCGCCGTCTCGCCGCCCTCGCCGCCGGTGATCGTGATGGTGCCACCTGCGGCGGCGAAATCCTGAAGCGTGAAGAGATCGTCGCCCGCCCCGCCGAGCAGCGTGTCGCCCTGGCCGATCTGGAGGGTATCGTCGCCGCCGCCCCCGAAAACAAGATCGTCGCCCGTGCCGCCGTCAAGCTGGTCGTTGCCCGGCCCCGCGTCGGGACCGAGGATGAGCGGGCTGGTGTCGAGGCTTGTCGCGGTGCCGCCCGGCGGCGTGACGGTGGCCGAGAGCACCTCGCCGCCCGCGTTCTCCCAGACGCGCAGCTCGATGGTATAGACGCGGTCGGCCTCGAGCACGACATCGCCGAAGCGCGTCGTCGGGGCCTGGTGAAAGTCGTTGTTCAGAAACGGCAGCGTGCCGCCGGTCTGGTTGGCGAAGTCGAGCGCGTTGCCCTGATCGTCGAAGATGCGGATGGTCGAGCCGTCATCCGAGGTGGTGGTGAAGCGGTAGGTTCCGGCATCGGGCGCGTAGAGGGTGGAGGTGAAGATCACCCCGAAATCGTTCGGATCGGCGCGACCGGTCGCCGCCTGGCCGAGCGCGTCGATGTCGAGCGTGTCCTGCGTGCCCGCGCCCGCGAGCGTGCCGGTCTCGATGGTGAAGGCCTGCCCGTTGGCGGAGCTGAAGTTCTGGGTATAGACCTCATAGGCCCAGCGGCCCCCGCCGCCATCGCCCACCAGCGTGTCGTCACCGCCCCCGCCCGCGAGCGTGTCATCCCCCGAGCCGCCGATCAGCGTGTCGCTGCCGTCCTGGCCGAGCAGGCTGTCATTGCCCGACCCGCCAAGGATCGAATCGGCCCCGCCGCCGCCGAGCACGGTGTCGTCGGCAAGCCCCGCGCGCACCGTGTCGTTGCCCGCGCCCGCCTCGATGGAATCGGCGTCGCCGCCTCCGGGCGCGTCATCGTTGTCCACCTGGTCGGAGCCGAACTCGACCGGTTCGACATAGGTCTGGTCGATCACGTCGGCTCCGTCGGTGCCCTGCACGATGCCGTCGTCGATGCCGATATCCTGCCGGTCGGCCCCGAGATTGCCGGCATCCGCGACCAGCGAGTCGAGCGTGATGGATTCGATGGGCCGCGCCGTCAGCGCGTCGATATCGGCTGTGGCCGTGGCATTGAGCGGGGGAGCCAGAAACAGGTTGCCCGCCGTGTCCTGAAGCAGGATGGCGGTAAAGCTCGTGCTGGTCCCGTCGGTATAGGTCAGCGTCGCGTTGTAGACCGCCACGCCGTCATAGGTGAAGGTCTGCGGCCCGCTGCCGATATCGGTGCCGAACTGGTCGTTGGAAACCGTGTTGTCGGTGTCGAGCGCCGTGGGCGCGCCGCCATTGTTGATCGTCGTTGCCCGCGTGACCTGCTGAAAGAGCGGATCGGCGGCCGAGCCGAAGGTGGTGCCGACGAAGCTGCCCGCATTCTCCGATGTCGTGTTGCCCTCGGTCGGATCGAGCGTGGTGGCCGATGGCCCGAGAAAGATCCAGTTGAATGTCGTCGGCATCCTGATAACCCACACAGTCGACGCGCGCCCGCGCCATTGTTTCCATCACGGATACGCGCAGACTGCGGCGGGATTGGTGGCGGGATGCGGAGAGTCTGGGGCGAAATGCGGCGAAACCGCGGTCAGGTGACCGCGGCGCGGATGCGGTATTCCGGCCTGTCCCAGAGCCTTTCGGTCATGATCTCGGCAAGATGCCCGGCGGCGGCGCGCACCTCGCCGTGGCCGAGGTAAAGCGGGGTGAAGCCGAAGCGCAGGATGTCGGGGGTGCGGAAATCGCCGATCACCCCGCGCGCGATCAGCGCCTGGATGATGGCATAGCCCTCCTCGTGCCGGAAAGAGACCTGGCTGCCGCGCCGGGCCGCGTCGCGGGGGCTGGCGAGAGTCAGGCCGGGGCAGGCGGCCCCGACCTCGGCGATGAAGAGTTCCGACAGTTCGATGGACCTGCGGCGCAGCGCCGCCATGTCCACCCCGTCCCAGATATCGAGCGCCGCATCGAGCGCGGCCATGGCAAGCACCGGCGGCGTGCCGACGCGCATCCGCTCTATGCCCGCGCCCGCGCGATAGCGGGGCTCGAAGGCGAAGGGGGCTTCGTGTCCCAGCCAGCCGGAGAGGGCGGGAAAGGCCATTTCCGCGTGGCGGGGCGCGACATAGATGAAGGCGGGCGCGCCGGGGCCGCCATTGAGATACTTGTAGGTGCAGCCCACGGCGAAATCCGCGCCCGCCCCCGCCACGTCCACGGGCAGCGCGCCCGCGCTATGGGCCAGATCCCAGATGGTCACGGCCCCCGCCGCATGGGCGCGCGCGGTCAGGTCCGTCATGTCATGCAGCCGCCCGGTGCGGTAATCGACCTCTGTCAGAAGCGTCACGGCCACCTCTTCGGTGATCGCCTCCGCCACCGCCTCGGGGGCGACCACGCGCAACTCGTGACCGCGACCGAACGCGCGGATCAGCCCCTCGGCCATGTAGAGATCGGAGGGGAAATTGCCGCTGTCCGAGAGGATCACGCGGCGCTCCGGGCGCATCTCGAGCGCCGCCGCAAGCGCCTGGTAGACCTTGATCGAGAGCGTATCGCCCAGCACCACATGCCCCGGCTCCGCCCCGATCAGCCGCCCGATCCTGTCGCCCAGGCCGCGCGGCTGCGCCATCCACCCGGCGCGGTTCCAGCCGGTGATCAGCATCTCGCCCCATTCGTCCCGCATCGTGCGCGCCATCCGGTCGCTGGCCGCGCGGGGCAGGGGGCCGAGCGAGTTGCCGTCGAGATAGATCACACCTTCGGGAAGATGAAAGGCGGCGCGCGTGGCGGTGAAGTCCGTCATGGCGACCTTGCTCCTCAGACCTGTCCGCCCGCGATCTCGATGGCCTGGCCGTTCACGCTCTCCGATCCCGGCCCGCAGAGCCAGAGCACGGCCTGCGCCACCTCCTCCGGGGCGATGAGCCGGTTGTGGCGGTTGGCCTCGACCATCATCGCGCGCGCCTGCGTCTCGCTCACGCCCGCGCGCGCGGCGATCGCGGTGGCGTTGCGGGTGACGATCTCGGTATCGACATAGCCGGGGCAGACCGCGTTGAAGGTGAGGCCGGTGCCGAGGTAATCCTCGCTCAGCGCCCGGATCAGGCCGATCATGCCGTGCTTGGAGGCGGTATAGGCAGGGGCCCCCTTCAGCCCCTTGAGCCCCGCGATCGAGGAAATGGCGATGGTGCGGCCCCAGTCGGTCTTGCGCATGTCCTTCAGGCATTCGCGCATCGTGTAGAAGGCCCCGTCAAGATTGGTGGCCATGATCCCGCGCCAGAAGGCGGCATCGGTCCTGTGGAGCGCGCGGCCCTCGGCGATGCCCGCGTTGGGGATGCAGATCTGCACCGGGCCGCGGGCGGCCACCGCTGCCGCGACGCCCGCCACCACCTGCTTTTCCTCGGTCACGTCCATCACCAGCGGATGAAGTCCCGGACCCGCCGCGGCCTCCAGCACCGCCGCGCGCCGCCCGGTGATCGTGACCTCGGCCCCCGCGCCCGCCAGCGCGCGGGCAACGGCCAGGCCGATGCCCGAGCCGCCGCCCGTGATCAGCGCGTGTTTTCCGTCAAGTGTCATGTTGCCTCCGCTTCTGTCGCTACCAGCCTATCGGTGACACGGAACGCGGAAAAGGGAAAGCCGGGGGTGCGGGACGTTCCCGCCGGTCACACCCTTCCGCGTTCCGGCACGATCTGCTGTGCGATGCCCGCGAAGAGCAGATAGACGCTGGTCACCACCAGCCCCCAATGCGCCCAGCTTTGCGGGTCGAAATGCACCCAGGCCGCCCAGCCCGCGAAGAAGGTCCAGGCGAAGGCCGTCGGCAGCGAGAGCCAGCGCCAGCGCCGCGTGCGCACCGGGTGGATGAACTTCAAGGGCAGGAACATCGCCACCGAAAGCGCCGTCACCAGCGCGAGGATGACCCAGAAATTCGGCTCCAGCGCGAAGCAGACGAGCACCACCATGTTCCAGCAGCCGGGAAAGCCGGAAAAGGAATTGTCGAGCGTCTTCATCCGCGTGTCGGCGAAATACATGGCGCTGGCGAAGGTGATGACGATGATCGCGAGCCAGCCGGTCCAGCCCGGCAGCAGGTCGGACTTGAAGAGCGCGAAGGCCGGGATGAAGACATAGGTCAGGTAGTCGATGATCAGGTCGAGCAGCACGCCGTCGAATTCGGGGGCATGTTTCTTGACGTGATAGCGCCGCGCCAGCGGGCCGTCGATACCGTCCACCGCGAAGGCCACGACCAGCCAGAGAAACATCAGCTCCCATTCCCGGTCGATCGCGGCGAGCATGGCCAGCATGGCGAAGACGGCGCCGGTTGCGGTCAGCAGATGAACGAAGAGGGCGAGAGCGCGCGGGGTCATCCCCGTTTCATGACCCATGGGTGACGGATTTGCAAAGCGAAACCCGGCCCCCTCGCGTGGGCCGGGCTCTCTGGGCGCGGGTCTGCGGGTCAGTTGGAGACGCGCACTTCGGGGATCGGGTAGGCCATCATGTCCTGCGCTTCCCAGGCGACATGGCAATCGTGGCAGAAGCTCTGTTGAACTTCATCGGCTTGCCGTTGGGCTGGATGCCGGCATAGACCCAGTCGCCGGTTTCGGGCGCCGAGCCCGCCTCGCCCTTGGTCATGATGAAGAGCGGGCCGACGCGGGCCTCCTTCTTCTTGGTGGAAAACGTGATGCTTTCCTTGGCAAGGACCGAGCCCGCGGGCATGCTCACGCCCTGCTCGGCGAACTTGAGATATTGCTCGGCGGCGACGTCATTGGCGAAGGTCAGCAGAAGGCGGCTGCCATGGGCACCCTGCACGGCGGGGCGGGTTCCGGTCACCGTCCAGTCGCGATAGGCGGCGGCGACCTCGTTGCCCTCCTTGGCATAGGCGTCGGCCATCCGGTCGCCGATGCAGTCATAAATCTCGGCAATCGCGGCCTCGTCGAGATCGAAGGGATCCTCGACATTCGCGGCGCAGGCCTGCGCGGCGGCCTGCTGCCCCGTCATCATGCCGAGAGCAAGGGTGGCGGCGGCAAGATAGTGACGTTTCATGAGGGTCTTTCTCCGTTTCCTGACGTGACTGAGCGGGTCATCCGCTGCGGACAGTCGCACAGATCGTCTGTAATTGAACTTGACTATTCTGTGAGGCGAATGTCGTCAGCCGCTCAGCCGCCGCCCTGCGGATGCGCACGCGCATAAACCTCCAGGAGACGCGCGGAATCGACGCCGGTATACGCTTCCGTGGTCGAGAGAGAGGCATGGCCAAGAAGCTCCTGGATCGCGCGCAGATCGCCGCCCGCGTTGAGCAGGTGTGTGGCAAAGCTGTGGCGCAGCGCGTGCGGCGTGGCGCTGGCCGGAAGCCCAAGCTGCGCGCGGATCTGCGCCATGAGTTTCTGCACCGGGCGCGGCCCCAGCGGGCCGCCGCGCGCGCCGTAGAAGAGCGGTGTTCCGCGCGTGATCGGAAAGGGGCAGCGCCTTGCATAGTCCGCGACCGCCGCGCGCGCGGGCGCGATCACCGGCACAAGGCGCTCCTTGCCGCCCTTGCCGGTGATGCGCAGCACCTCGGCCATGGGCAGTGCCGCGCCGGTCAGGCCGAGCGCCTCCGATATCCGCAGCCCGCAGCCGTAAAGCAGGGTGACGACCGCCGCGTCGCGCGCCGTGATCCAGGGGGCGGCGGGCTGCGCGCCGGCCCTGTCGATCACCTCCTGCGCGGCGTCCTCGCTCAGCGGGCGGGGCAGCTTGCGGGTGAATTTCGGGCTGCGGGCCGAGAGCACGGCCGTGGCCTCGACCCCCTCGCGCTCGGACAGCCAGCGGTAGAAGCTCCTGACCGCCGAGAGGCGACGGGCGAGCGAGCGCGGCCCGAGCCCCGCGGCCCGCTCATGCGCCATGAAGGCGCGCATGTCGGCGGTGGTGATCCGCGCCAGCGCCCCGAGCCCCTGGCTGCCGCCGTGATGGCCGGTCATGAACGTGAGAAACGCGCGCAGGTCCCGCGCATAGGCGTCGATCGTGTGATCGGAGGCTCCCTCGAGCGCCTGTTGCGCGGCAAGCCACGCCTGAAGCGCGTCGCGCGCGGCGGCGCTGATCATGACAGCCAGCGGCGCATCACCC
The DNA here is from genome assembly GCA_002720475.1 of Roseovarius sp. Lineage (GTDB taxonomy): Bacteria > Pseudomonadota > Alphaproteobacteria > Rhodobacterales > Rhodobacteraceae > Roseovarius. Next base: position 209,713 of record PBIL01000002.1, on the reverse strand, counting down.
TCTCGAACACGCCCGCGAAAAAGGCCAGGAGGTCCGTGCCCTGCTGCGGGCTGAACTGGTGCGGATCCTCCGCCCCCATGACCAGCATCCCCGGCAGCCGCTCAGAGCCGAAATCGAGAAGCAGGCACGCCTCGGAACGCATGTGCGGCGCGGCGCGGCCATAGACGCGCATGTCGCCCTCGTCGATCTGGCGCAGCGTGACCTGCCGGGCGGGCGCATCGCGCCCCTGCGTGAGGTAGCCGCGGATGAATCCCGGCTCGGCCACCGAGAGCACGTCGCCCAGACGGCGCACCGCCGGATCATTGTCGTTCTGCACCGATTCGAGCACGAGGCGCAGCGCATCGACGCGCAGGATATGGGCCACCTCGCCATCGAGATCGCGCAGGAAGCTCTCGAATTCCACCGGGTCGAGCATCCGCAGGATGGCGCGATGCACCTGGTTGGTGCCGGCCAGGTTCTCGTAGGCCGCGGCGATGACCGAGCGGTGCGTATCCTCGAGCCGGTCGAGCCGCGCCTCCAGCCGTTCCATGGCGATGCCGCGCAGATCGACGATATTGCCGCCCATGGCGCGCTCGTTCGCGGCGATCAGGGCGCGCATGAGATCGGTGTCATCCAGGATCATGTCGGGCTGGGCGATGATCCTCTCGCGCAGGGTGTCGGTGATCTGGGGGAAACTGCTCATGCCTCGGCCTCTGGTCTTTTGCCGCGTTATAACAGATGGCCTCGGGCAATGCCGCAAGAAATTTCGGTTTTCTCGGGGGCACGGCCTTCGGCACGGGCGCTGTCATCCTTCGGCCCGACCGGAGGATGTCTTGTGATGGTGTCGCCCCGGATCAGGCCCGGGGGCGACGGCGCGCGCCGGTCAGAGGATCTTCTGGCCGGTCTTCTCCCAATCCGCCATGAAGGCGGCGAGCCCCTTGTCGGTGAGCGGGTGCGCGGCCATGGCCTTGATCACGGCGGGCGGCGCGGTCATCACGTCGGCACCCAGCATGGCCGACTGGTAGGCGTGGTTCACGCTGCGGATCGAGGCCGCGAGGATCTGCGTCTCGAAGCCGTAGTTGTCGTAGATCTGGCGGATGTCGGAGATGAGTTCCATCCCGTCGAGATTGATGTCGTCGAGCCGCCCGATGAAGGGGCTGATGAAGGTCGCGCCCGCCTTGGCCGCCAGCAGCGCCTGGTTGGCCGAGAAGCACAGCGTCACGTTGACCATGTGCCCCTCGCCCGAGAGCACCTTGCACGCCTTGAGCCCGTCCCAGGTCAGCGGCACCTTGACGGCGATGTTGGGGGCGATGGCGGCAAGCTTGCGGCCCTCGGCGATCATCGCCTCCGCCTCGAGCGCCACGACCTCGGCGCTGACCGGGCCATCGACGAGCGCGGCGATTTCCTGCGTCACCTCGAGGATGTCGCGCCCCGATTTCAGGATCAGCGACGGGTTGGTGGTCACGCCATCGACCATGCCCAGATCGTTCAACTCGGCGATCTGGTCGATTTCGGCGGTATCGACAAAGAACTTCATGGGCCTGCCCTCTCCGGTGGCTGGTTGTCTCAGGGCAGCCTTTACCGCATAGATCGGGGGCCTGAAACCCCGCAAAGGAGCAATGCGTGAGCCTGCCCCGGCATTTCGACCAAGGCGCGCCGGTGGCGGTGCTGACCGCGCAGCCGCTGGGGGGCACGCTCGATTATCTCGCACCGGAGGGGGGCTGTGCGGCGGGCGATTTCGTCGAGGTGCCGCTCGGGCCGCGTCGGGTGCTCGGCGTGGTCTGGGGGCCGGGCGAAGGCGGGTTCGATCCGGGCAAGGCGCGGGCCATTGCCCGCGTCCTCGATCTGGCGCCGATGCGCCCGGAGATGCGGGACTTCCTGGCGCGCGCGGCGGCCTACACGCTGACGCCGCTGCCCGCCATGCTGCGGCTGGCGACGCGCGCACCGGGGCTGACGGACCCGCCCGGCGCGCGACATGTCTACCGGCCGGGCACGGCGGTGCCCGCGCGGCTGACCGATGCGCGCGCCCGTGTGCTTGGCGTGCTGCGCGATCATGGCGGCATGGGTTTTGGCCTGCGGGACCTGTGCGATCTGGCCGGGGTGAGCGCGGGGGTGGTCAAGGGGCTGGCCGCGCAGGGCGCGCTCATCGAGCAGGCCGCGCCGCGCGACGCGCCCTATCCCCGGCTCGACCCGGACCTGCCCGCGAAGGCCCTCACCGGCGATCAGCGGGAAGCGGCGGCGGCGCTTTGCGAGGGCGTGCGCGCGGGGGGCTATGGCACGACGCTTCTGCGCGGCGTGACCGGATCGGGCAAGACCGAGGTCTATCTCGAGGCGGTGGCGGAATGTCTGCGCAAGGGGCGTCAGGCGCTGGTGCTTCTGCCCGAGATCGCGCTGACGGCGGAGTTTCTGGCGCGGGTCGAGGCGCGGTTCGGCACGCGGCCCGCCGAATGGCATTCGGGCGTGGGCATGGCCGAGCGGCGCCGGGTCTGGAAGATGGCCGGGCAGGGCGGCGTGCAGATGGTGGTGGGCGCGCGCTCGGCGCTCTTCCTGCCGTTCCGCGATCTGGGCCTGATCGTGGTGGATGAAGAGCATGACGGCTCCTACAAGCAGGAGGAGGGTGTGCTCTATCACGCGCGCGACATGGGCGTGCTGCGCGCAAGCCTTGCCGGGGCGCGGGTGGTGCTGGCCTCGGCCACGCCGAGCCTGGAGAGCTGGGCCAATGCCGAGGCGGGGAAATATGCCCGTCTGGATCTGCCCGCGCGGTTCGGGGCGGCGGCGATGCCGGAACTGGCGGCGATCGACCTGCGCGCCGAGGCGGTTCCGGCGGGGCGATGGATCTCGCCCACGCTGCGGCGCGCGGTGGCCGGGCGGCTGGAAGCGGGCGAGCAGGCGATGCTCTTTCTCAACCGGCGCGGCTATGCGCCGGTGACGGTCTGCCGCGCCTGCGGCCATCAGATCGGCTGCGAGCAGTGCGACGCGCGCATGGTCGAACACCGGTTCCAGAACCGGCTCGTCTGTCACCAGTGCGGCGAGAGCGCGCCGGTGCCGATGGCCTGCCCGTCCTGCGGGGTAGAGGGGCGGCTGGCCCCGGTCGGGCCGGGGGTGGAGCGGCTGGCCGAGGAGGCGGCGGCGCTTTTTCCGGAGGCGCGGATCGCGGTACTCTCGTCCGATCTCTTCGCCTCGGCGCGCGCGCTGAAGGAGCAGATCGCCGGGATCGCGGCAGGCGGGGCCGATATCATCATCGGCACGCAGCTCGTGGCCAAGGGGCACAATTTCCCGCTCCTGACGCTGGTCGGCGTGATCGACGCGGATCTCGGGCTGCAAGGCTCGGATCTGCGCGCCGCCGAGCGCACCTTCCAGCTCATGCACCAGGTGGCGGGGCGGGCGGGGCGCGCCGAACGGCCGGGGCGCGCGCTCCTCCAGACCCACCAGCCCGAGCACCCGGTGATCCGCGCGATCCTTGCCGGAGACGAAGAGGGATTCTGGCGGGCCGAGGCGCGCGAGCGTCAGGCCGCGGGCGTGCCGCCCTATGGCCGCATGGCGGGGATCATCCTGAGTTCCCCCGACATGAAGGCGGCCTTCGATCTTGGCGGGTGGCTTGCGCGCCATGCCGGGCCGCTCCGCGCGGCGGGGGCCGAGGTCTTCGGTCCCGCGCCCGCGCCGATCGCCCGCATCCGGGGGCGACACCGGGTGCGGCTTCTGGTCAAGGCCCCGAAGGGCGCGGCGCTTCAGGCGGCGCTTTCGGACTGGCTCGCCCCGGTGAAACTGCCCGCGCGGATGCGGCTGGCGGTCGATATCGATCCGCAGAGTTTCTATTGAATCCGGCGCGGGCGGGGTGCGGACCGCAAGGAGCGGTGTTGCAAGTCACGGTTTCGTGCTTAGCTGCAACCTGAGCGGATACCCAACCGAAGGAGAATTGACATGACCGACCGGTCGACCAGTATCGAGAACCTGCAAACCGCGCTGTCGATGGAATTGACGGCGGTGCATCAATATTTGCTCCATGCCCATACGCTGGAGGACTGGGGCATCGACAAGCTGGCCGCGAGGATGCGCGAGGAGATGCAGGAAGAGCTGGGCCATGCCGGGGCCTTCATCGACCGGATCATGTTCCTGGGCGGGGTGCCGAAGCTGGAGGCGGCCAAGACGCCCCACAAGGCCGAGAGCCTCCGGGCGCTCTTCGAGGCAGACAAGGAAGAGGAATCCGGCGCGATCAGGTTCTACACCAAGGCCGCGCGGCAGGCGTTCGAGACCGACGATATCGGCACGCGGGCGCTCTTCGAGCGGATCGTGCAGGACGAGGAGGGGCATTGGGAATGGCTCGACCTGCAACTCGAACTGCTGCGCAAGATGGGCGAGCCTGCCTTCATGACCAATTACATGAGCGGCACGGGCGCCGACCACGGCGCGGGCTGACCGTTTTCTTGAAAGGAAAACGGTCCGAAATCTTCTGAAGATTTCGGGCGAGAGCGGTGGCGTGCCCTCTCGCCAAGGCCGCGACTTGGGCGTAAGGAAGCGGGATGAGCACGCAATTCCCCCTTGGCCGGGCGCGGGAGCTGCCGGTCTGGCGGCGGCCTGTTACCCTGCTCTTCCTGATGGCCGCGGCGATGCCGGTGGCCTTTGCCACCTGGTCGGCGCTCCTGAACAACTTCGTCATCGAGGTGGCGGGATTCGACGGCTCGGATATCGGCTGGCTGCACACGGTGCGGGAAATCCCCGGCTTTTTCGCCATCGGGGTCATCGCGCTCATCATGGTGATGCACGAGCAGGTGCTGGGGCTGGTGTCGCTGCTGCTTCTGGGGGTGGCCACGGCGATGACCGCGCAGTTCCCGACGCTGGGCGGTATCCTGACGATCACCATGCTCAGTTCCATCGGCTTTCACTATTACGAGACGGTGAACCAGTCGCTGCAACTGCAATGGCTGGACAAGCTGCGCGCGCCGCAGATGCTGGGCTGGCTCCTGGCGGCCGGATCGGGGGCCACTTTGTTGGCCTATGTGCTGATCGTGCTCACCTGGCGGGCCTTCGATCTGAGCTACAACCTGGTCTATATGGTGTCGGGCGGGTTCACGGCGGTGGTGGCTGTGTTCTGCCTCCTGGCCTATCCGCGCTTCGAGGCCCCCAATCCGCAGGTCAGGAAGATGGTGCTGCGGCGGCGCTACTGGCTCTATTACGCCTTGCAGTTCATGGCCGGGGCGCGGCGGCAGATCTTCGTGGTCTTCGCGGGATTCATGATGGTCGAGCGGTTCGGCTTCGAGGTGCATGAAGTGACCGCGCTCTTCATGATCAACCTGGTGGTGAACATGCTGGCCGCGCCGCTCATGGGCCGCGCGGTGTTTCGTTTCGGCGAGCGCAACGCGCTGATCTTCGAATATGTGGGGCTGGCGCTGGTGTTCCTTGCCTATGGCGGGATCTACATGTTCGGCTGGGGGGTGGTGCTGGCGGCCACGCTCTACGTGGTCGATCACATCCTGTTTTCGCTGGCGCTGGCGCTCAAGACCTATTTCCAGAAGATCGCCGATCCGGGGGATATCGCCCCCACTGCCGCCGTGGCCTTTACCATCAACCATATCGCGGCGGTCTTCCTGCCCGCGGCGCTGGGCTATCTGTGGCTTGTCTCGCCGGCCTTGGTGTTCGTGCTGGCCGCCGGCATGGCCTGCCTGTCGCTCTGCCTCGCGCTGCTGATCCCGCGCCATCCCGAGCCGGGCAACGAGACAGTGTTCGCGCGCCTGATGCCCGCGCCCGCCGAATGATCCGGAGGATCCTCCCATGACCACCTGGACCGCGCTGACCACGCTCGAGGACGGGGACCGGGCCGCGGCGCTGGCAGCGGCGCTCGAAGAGATGGAGCCTGCGCCCTCGGGCATCGGGTCCTTCGAAATGGAGGACGGATCGGGGCTCTGGGAGATCGGGGCCTATTTCGAGGCGGCCCCCGATCCGGTGGCGCTCGACCTGCTGGCGGCGGAGCATGGCGCGCGGCCCTTCACCGTCTCCGAACTGCCCGAGACGGATTGGGTGGCCAAGGTGCGCCGCGACCTGAGCCCGGTCGTGGCGGGGCGGTTCTTCGTCCATGGCAGCCATGACGCGCATCGCGTGCCCGAGGGGGTGGAGCCCCTGCTGATCGAGGCGTCGATGGCCTTCGGCACGGGGCATCACGGCACGACGAAAGGATGTCTCCAGGCGCTGGACCGGCTGGCCGGGGAGGGGGTCGTGGCCCGCGCGGTGCTCGATCTGGGCTGCGGCACGGCGGTGCTCGCGATGGCGGCGGCGCGGATCTGGCCGGGCGTCATGCTGGCCTCGGATATCGACGCGGTGGCGGTCGAGGTGGCGCAGGCGAATGTCGCGGCCAACGGTCTTGAGGGGCGGGTGCGCTGCGTCGAGGCCGCGGGGCTCGACCATCCCGAGCTGCGCGCGGGCGCGCCCTATGACCTGATCTTCGCCAATATCCTCAAGGGGCCGCTCGTGGCGCTGGCCCCGGCGATCACCGGCAGCCTGCTGCCGGGCGGGCGGGTGATTCTCTCCGGTCTTCTCAACGAGCAGGCCGAAGAGGTGATCGGGGTTTATTCCAGCCTTGGAAACAGTCTGGCGCATCATGCGAAGATTGGTGACTGGTCCACCCTGACCATGACCCGAGATCCCTGCAAATAAGGCAGAATCTGGCCCGCTATGCCGGGCTTGCCTTGCTTTGGCCGCATTTCCACCCTATGAATGACGCATCGCGGTGGGGGCCGGGATAGGGACGTGTCATCATGGCTGAAATTCATCACGGTTTCGCCAGACGGATTCGCCGGATCGACGTCAAGCATGCGCGCCTCGAACGCGGCTATGTGGGCAGGGTGCGCGGGGACGGTCTGATCGAGTTCAAACCCCGCCGCCGCCTGCCCGCGATCCCCTGGCGCGGCCTTCTCTACCTCATGCTGGGTTTTGCCTTCTTCAAGGCGGTGGTGATCGCGCATCTGGGCACGGTCACCTATGAGGAGCGGCTGGCGCGGCTGGCAGCGGGGCATGCGCTGGAGCAGGCGGGGGCCTACATCATGCAGCCGGACCCGTTGAGCGCGACGCTTGCCGGGCATCTTGCGCGCGTCCTGCGCTGAACGGGCGCAAGACGCGAACGCCCCGCGCGGCCATGGCCGCCGGGGCTTTTGCGTTCGATGGGACGCGGTTCAGAAACGACGCACGATCGCGTCGATATCGCCGCGGCTGAGGCCGATATCCTCAAGCTCGCGGTCGCTCAGTCGCGAAAGGGCCTGCCGCGTGGCGCGGCGGTCGTTCCACGAATGAACGAGGCCGATCAGACGGGCGAAGAAGCCGGTGGCGGCGTGGCCGCGCGCGGCGGCACGGGCAGTGTCAAGCATGGCCATGGGTCTGGTCCTTGGATGGGGGGATCGGGAAGAGAATTGTTCTGCACTGCAGCTAATCGGGGAATGCGCGGTCCGCAAGCGGGCCGCTCTGCATAGTCCTTATGCGTTTTTCGCAAGGCTTGCCGGTGGCTTCGGCGCATTCCGCTTGGCGTTTGTTCCTGTTTCGTGCTAGTTGAGGGGAAACCGCGCAAGGCAGGGCAGGCAGGCAGATGAGGGTAATGGGCATCGACCCGGGTTTGCGCAACCTCGGCTGGGGCGTGATCGAGGTGGCGGGCAGCCGGCTCAGCCATGTCGCCAACGGGGTCTGCCATTCCACGGGCGAGGATCTGGGCGCGCGGCTCCTGTCGCTTTACGAGCAGTTGACCGATATCGTGCACCGCTTCGCGCCGGAGGCGGCGGCGGTCGAGCAGACCTTCGTCAACAAGGACGGGGCGGGCACGCTCAAGCTGGGGCAGGCGCGGGGGATCGCGCTTCTGGTGCCCGCGCAATACGGGCTGACCGTGGGGGAATATTCGCCCAACCGGGTGAAGAAGACGGTCGTGGGCGTGGGCCATGCCGCCAAGGAGCAGGTGGCGCATATGGTGCGCGTGCAGCTTCCCGGCGTGGTGCTGGCAGGGCCGGATGCGGCGGACGCGCTGGCGGTGGCGATCTGTCACGCGCATTACGCGCGCGGGATCGGGCGGGCGGTGGCATGATCGGGCGGATCGCCGGGCGGATCGACTGGCGCGGCACGGATCATGTGCTGATCGACGTGCGCGGGGTGGGCTATATCGTGCATTGCTCCGAGCGCACCCTGGCCGCCCTGCCGGGGGTGGGGGGCATGGCCGCGCTCTATACCGATCTTCTGGTGCGCGAGGATCTGTTGCAGCTCTTCGGCTTTCCGACGCTGGCGGAGAAGGAATGGCATCGCCTGCTGATGAGCGTGCAGGGGGTGGGGGCCAAGGCGGCGCTGGCGATTCTGGGCGCGCTCGGTGCCGAGGGTGTCAGCCGGGCGATCACGCTCGGGGACTGGCACACGATCACGGCGGCCAAGGGCATCGGCGCGAAGACCGCGCAGCGGGTGGTGAACGAGCTGAAGGACAAGGCGCCCGCCGTCATGGCGATGGGCACGATGGCCGCCGCCGCCCCGCCCGGGGCGGGGGCGGAGGATGTGGTGATCGAGACCGCGCCCGCGCCCGCCCCTGCGGCCCCGCCCGACCCCGGCGCGCAGGCCGAGGCGCTTTCGGCGCTGACCAACCTTGGCTACGGGCCCGGCGAGGCGGCGGGCGCGGGGGCCCGCGCCGCCGGTGAGGTGCCGCTGGCCGACACGGCCGCGCTCATCCGCGCCGCGCTGCGGCTGCTGGCACCGAAGGGGTAGGTGATGACCGATCCCGACCCCACCCTGCGCCCCGAAGCCCTGCCCGAGGATCAGGACCGCAGCCTGCGGCCGCAGGCGCTCTCGGAATTCATCGGGCAGCGCGAGGCGCGGGCCAACCTGGCGGTGTTCATCGCCTCCGCCCGGCAGCGGGGCGAGGCGATGGATCACACGCTCTTCCACGGCCCCCCCGGCCTCGGCAAGACGACGCTGGCGCAGATCGTGGCGCGGGAACTGGGCGTGGGGTTTCGCATGACCTCGGGCCCGGTTCTGGCCAAGGCGGGGGATCTGGCGGCGATCCTGACCAATCTGGAGCGCAACGACGTGCTCTTCATCGACGAGATCCACCGCCTCAACCCGGTGGTGGAGGAGGTGCTCTATCCGGCGCTGGAGGATTTCGAGCTCGATCTCGTGATCGGCGAGGGGCCGGCGGCGCGCACCGTGCGCATCGAGTTGCAGCCCTTCACGCTGGTGGGCGCGACGACGCGGCTGGGCCTTCTGACCACGCCGCTGCGCGACCGGTTCGGCATTCCGACGCGGCTGCAATTCTACGAGGTCGACGAGCTTTTCGAGATCGTCACGCGCAACGCGCGGCTGCTGAACATCCCGACCGAGGCGGAAGGCGCGCGCGAGATTGCCCGGCGCGCGCGCGGCACGCCGCGCATCGCGGGCCGTCTTCTGCGCCGGGTCGTGGATTTCGCCGTGGTCGAGGGCGGCGGGCGGATCAGCCGGGACCTGGCCGATGCCGCGCTCACCCGGCTGGGGGTGGATCATCTGGGCCTCGACGGGGCGGACCGGCGCTATCTGCGGCTGATCGCCGAGGCCTATCAGGGCGGGCCGGTGGGGATCGAGACGCTCTCGGCGGCACTGAGCGAGAGCCGCGACGCGCTCGAGGAGGTGATCGAGCCGTTCCTGTTGCAGCAGGGCCTCATCCAGCGCACGCCGAGGGGCCGGATGCTGGCGCAGGCAGCCTGGCGGCATCTGGGGCTGGAGGCGCCGGGGCCTGCGGGGACGGGCGATCTCTTCGAGGGGTGAGGCGCGCCTGGCAGGCGGGGAAAATGAGTATTTTTGGAACGATGAAGCGGGGAGGCGGCACATCGGCCGCCTTCACTTCCCCTCATAGGCGCAGAGGGTGTGGACATCCATTCCCATGGCGGCAAGCCGGGCATGCCCGCCCAGATCGGGCAGATCGACGATGAAGGCGCAGCCGGTGATGGACCCGCCCAGCCGTTCGATCAGGCGGATGCCCGCCGCCGCCGTGCCGCCCGTGGCCAGAAGGTCATCGACCAGCAGCACGCGCTCGCCGGGCGCGATGGCGTCGTCGTGGATCTCGACCACCGCCTCGCCGTATTCGAGCTGGTAGTGCTCGGAGATGACCGCACCGGGCAGCTTGCCCTTCTTGCGGATCGGCACGAAGCCCACCGACAGCTGATGCGCGATGGCGCCGCCGAGGATGAAGCCGCGCGCCTCGAGACCAGCCACCTTGTCGATGGGCTGGCCCGCCCAGGGGTGCAGCATCTGGTCGATGGCCATGCGAAAGCCGCGCGGATCGGCGAAAAGCGTGGTCACGTCGCGGAAGAGGATCCCTTCGTGCGGGAAATCGACGATGGTGCGGATATAGTCCTGAACGGTCTTCTGCGCGGGCATGAACGGCCTCCGGCTGGGATCGGGCCGCTTCTGCCGCAGCGGGGCGCGGCGCGCAAGGGCTCAGAGCGTGCCGCGATACTCGGCGATGGCCTGCGTCAGCGCGCCGACCGCGTAAAGCACGAGGCCGAAGACCATGACGCAGAGCAGGACGTTGAGCGCCGAATTTGCAAGACGGCCCGCGCGTCCCTGCGGATTGCCGAGAAAGGCGATCTCCGGGCGCAGCAGGAAGCGCGAGGCGATATAGCCGAAGAGAAGGCCCGCGAGCACCCAGTAGGTGACGCGCAGGATCATCAGCTCATGCGCGCGCGAGATAGCTTGCGAAGCCCACCACCAGACCCCAGCGGATGACCTGGAATATCTCGTCCGTCACCGCCTCGAAGCGGCGGCCCATGGCGTGACGCCATGCCTGGTCCGTGAGCCTGTCGGTGAGCCGGGGCATGCGCCATTGATGGGGGCGGGGCGGGCGCGCGTCCAGTGATGTGACAGGGCGCGCGCAGAGGTGAAGGGATGTGCGGGGGCGTGCGCCTAGTTCACGCCGGCGCGGGCCGGATCCCAGGCGGCGAGCACTTTCGAGTTGTCGTCGCTGTCGTATTCGTAGAGCGTTTCCTCGGTCACGCCGGGCAGGCGGGCGAAGGCGTCGGCGGTCTTGACCGGGAACCAGGAGGTGCGGATCTGGCCGGGAAAGAGATCGGACAGGATGCGCGAGGTCGAAAGCGAGCAGGCGGCATTGGGCACCGGACCCTCTTCCCTGGCCAGCCGGATCGCCTTTTCCGCCAGTTCCGGCGAAACGTCGAGCCGCTGGATGCGCACGCGGAAGGTTTCACGCGCATGGTAGCGGGTATAGACATCCTCGACCGCGGGCGTGATGCCGTAGAGCAGGTCGTTGCGCTCGGGCAGCGAGCCCAGCTTGTTGAACGAGCCCGCCGGATCGAAGATCACCCGCTGCGAGCCGTTGATCATCAGCGCGGTATGCGCGCCGCCGCCGGTGCTGTTGTTGATCATCGTGAAGAGGGTGAGACGCGGCGGCCCGTCATGGCGATAGGCGGCGCGCGTCACCGCCTCGTCGGGGGCCCAGACCGATTCTGCGGCGCAGCCCGCGAGCGTGAGGGCGGCGCAGAACGCCAGGAACAACGAGCGCATCGCGGTCTCCGCGTCGGGGGGTCAGGCGTTGACCAGTGCGAGGAAGATCAGGAAGCCGAGGATGGCCACCACCGACCAGACGACGGCCTTGATGAAACCCTCGAAGGTCTTTTCCTGAACGGTGATGTCCATTTCCCCATGCTTGTGCTCGGCCATGTCGCGCGGTCCTTCTCGTCGCTGAAAAATCGGTCGCGGACTGGATACTGCAATCCGCGCGCCCTGTCACGACCCAACCTGCGGCCGAGGCCGGACCGCCTGCCAGAGCCAGGCCCCGTCGGCGCGTCTGCGGCGGGTGATCGCGCCCTTGTGCAGCAGGTGATTGAGATGCGCGACCGATTCCACGAGAGCGAGCCCGTAGGTGCCCGCATCGATCTTGCGCCGGAAGAGAAGCGGAAAGCATTCGGCGGCGGTGTGCGGCTCTGCCAGGAAGTCAAGCAGCCGCTCGAGCGCGGCCTCGTGGTTCTCGCGCAACTGCCGCATCCTGAGCGGCAGGCCGGTGAACGGCAGCTTGTGTCCCGGCAGCACGAGGTGATCGTCGCGCGCATGGGCCGCCAGCCGGTCGCAGGCGGCGAACCAGTCCGAGAGAGGATCGGCCTCCGGCTCGGACGAGTAGACGCCGATATTGGGGCTGATGCCGGGCAGGATCTGGTCGCCCGAAAGCACGAGCGCGTCGTCGCGCGACCAGAGCGTGATGTGGTCCGGCGCGTGCCCGCCGCCAAGCCGCACATCCCAGTCGCGCCCGCCCGCGCGGATCACCTCGCCCTCCGCGATCCGTCGATAGCCCACGGGAATGGGGGCACAGGTATCGGCGAAATTATAGGGCCGCTGGTTGCGCCGCGCCTCGAGGATCGCGGGGTCCATCCCGCCCGCGCGGGAAAACGCGAGCGCCTGCGGCGTCGGTTCCTCCTCCACGTCGAGGATGAGCATGCGGGCGAGCAGCCAGCTTGTCCGCGTGGCCCAGAGCGCGGCGTCGAAGCGCGCCATGAACCAGCCCGCCATGCCCACATGGTCGGGGTGGTGATGGGTGAGGATGACGCGGGAGACGGGCCTGCCCTGCAAGGGCCCGGCGAGCAGCCGCTCCCAGAGCGCCACGCTGCGGCCGGAATGGATGCCGGTATCGACGATGGTCCAGCTCTCGCCCTCGTCGAGCGCGTAGACATTGACGTGATCGAGCACCATCGGCAGCGGCAGGCGCAGCCAGAGCAGGCCGGGCGCGACCTCGGTGGCCGTGCCTTCGGGGGGCGGTGCCTCCCACGGGTGGTGGATGAGCGCGCCGCCGTCCATCATGCCGCGAAATCCTCGGGCGTGAGCGCGTAGAGATCGCCCGCCCCGGCGGTGGCATGGGCGAACTGGCCGACATGCTCGGGCAGAAGCCGGGTGATGTAGAACCGCGCGAGCCGGGCGCGCGGGCCCGTCCCGCCCTCGGCCAGCGCGGCCTTGAGGTGGAAATGCGCGCCCAGCACCCGCCCGAAGCCGCGCAGATAGGGGATGGCACCGGCGAATCGCTCGGTCATCTCTGTCTGGGCGAGCATCCAGTCGGTCGTTTCGCGCAGCGTCTCGGCGGCCTGCCAGACCTTGCCAGCGAGATCGGGCAGGGGACCGCGCGCGCCCTCGGCCACGGTCTCGATCTCGTCGATCAGGGCAAAGACCGCCTCGCCCCCGTCCATGAGCTTGCGCCCCACGAGATCCATCGCCTGGATGCCGTTGGTGCCCTCGTAGATCGCCGTCACGCGCACGTCGCGCAGATACTGGGCGGCACCCGTCTCCTCGATATAGCCCATGCCGCCGTGAAGCTGCACGCCGGCATTGGCCACACTGATGCCGGTCTCGGTGCCGCAGACCTTGGCCAGCGGCGTGAGCAGCGCGGCCCGCGCGCGCCAGCGTGGCGCGCCGGTGGCGGTCTCCATGTCGATGGCCTGCGCGCAGGCAAGCGTGATGGCGCGGGCGGCGAAGGTCTCGGCGCGCATATGGGCGAGCATCCGGCGCACATCGGCGTGTTCGATGATGGTGCCGGTGCCGCCCTCGACGGGGGTGCGGCCCTGGCGGCGCTCCTGTGCGTAGGCCAGGGCGCGCTGATAGGCCCCTTCGGCCACGCCGACGCCCTGACCGCCCACGCCGAGGCGGGCATTGTTCATCATGGTGAACATGGCGCGCATCCCGTCATGCTCCTCGCCCACGAGCCAGCCTTTCGCGCCGTCATACTGCATCACGCAGGTGGGCGAGCCGTGCAGGCCCATCTTGTGCTCGAGGCTGACAACGGTGACGGCATTGCGCTGGCCGGGATTGCCTGCGTCGTCGGGGAGGAACTTGGGCACCAGAAAGAGGCTGATGCCCTTGGTGCCCGGCACGCCGTCGGGCAGCCGTGCGAGCACGAGGTGGCAGACATTCTCGGTGAAGTCGTTATCGCCCCAGGAGATGTAGATCTTCTGCCCGGTGATGGCGTAGGTGCCATCGTCGTTGCGCTCGGCGCGGGTGCCTAGTGCGCCCACGTCCGAGCCCGCCTGCGCCTCGGTCAGGTTCATGGTGCCGGACCAGTCGCCGCTGACCAGCCGGGGCAGGTAGAGCGCCTTCAAGGCGTCGCTCGCGTGATGCTCCAGCGCCTCGATCTGGCCCTGGGTCATCAGGGGGGCCAGTTGCAGCGACAGGCAGGCCGCCGACATCATCTCGTTCACGGCGGTGGTCAGTACCATCGGCAGGCCCATGCCGCCATGGTCGGGGCTGGCCGCGATCGAGACCCAGCCGCCCTCGGCAATGGCGCGATAGCCCTCGGCAAAGCCCGGGCTCGTGCGCACCACGCCGTTTTCCAGCCGTGCCGGATGCCGGTCGCCCGCCGGTTGCAGCGGATAGAGCACCTCCTCGCACATGCGCCCCGCCTCGGTCAGGATGGCGGCGGTCATGTCGGGAGTGGCCTCGGCGAAGCGGTCGGTGGCGGTGACTTCGGGCAGGCCGATCACATGATCGAAGAGAAAGAGATACTCATCGACCGGGGCGCGGTAGGGCATGTGGGTCTCCTAGGGGCAAGGGCGGCTTGGCAGGGTCACCGCGACAGGTTATGAGCTTAACGCTCGGAAAGAGGGTAATCAACCGCCGCCGCTTGGCAACCGCAACGCGGCGTCAGAAAGGGCCGGGGGATGCAGACGCGGGTGCTTGGCACCGACAAGGAGGGCCATGGGGCCGCGGCCGCGATCTGGCGTGCAGGCGGGCTCGTGGCCTTTCCGACCGAGACGGTCTACGGGCTTGGCGCGGATGCGAGGAGCGATCTGGCCGTGGCACGGATCTTCGAGGCCAAGGGACGGCCGCGGTTCAACCCGCTGATCGTGCATGTGGCCGATGCGGCCGCGGCGCGGGCGCTGGTGGCGTGGTCCGACGCGGCGGAACGGCTGGCCTCGGCCTTCTGGCCCGGCCCGCTCACGCTGGTGCTGCCGCTGCGGGAGGGGGCGGGCATCTCGGGCCTGGTGACGGCGGGGCTGGGGACGCTGGCGGTCCGGGTGCCCGCCCATCCGGTGGCGCGGGGGGCGCTCTCGGCCTTCGGCGGGCCGGTGGCGGCGCCCTCGGCCAATCCCTCGGGGCGGATCAGCCCGACCACGGCGGCGCATGTGCTGGCGGGGCTTGAGGGCCGGATCGAGGCGGTGATCGACGGCGGCCCCTGCGCGGTGGGCGTCGAATCGAGCATCGTCGGGCTTGGCGGCGCGCCGGTGCTCCTGCGTCCGGGCGGCGTGCCTGCGGAGGCGCTGGAGGCGGCCCTGGGCGGGCCACTGGCCAGGCACGAGGCGGGCGGTGCGCTCACCGCGCCGGGGCAGTTGGTCTCGCATTACGCGCCCGGCGCGCGGGTGCGGCTCGGGGCGGCGCGGGCGGAGCCGGGCGAGGTGATGCTGGGCTTTGGCCCGGTGGCGGGCGATCTCACCCTCTCGGCGGCGGGCGATCTGCGCGAGGCGGCGGCCAACCTCTTCCACCACCTGCACGCGCTCGATGCCATGGGGGCTGCGGGGATCGCCGTGGCCCCGATCCCGGAGGTCGGGCTGGGGCGCGCGATCAACGACCGGCTGCGCCGCGCGGCCGCACCCCGGCAGGCCCCGTGAACGGGACGGGGCCGGGTGCCGCGCGATACGCGGTTTTGACATCGCGCCCGTGCCGTGCATTGTGCCGGGGACAACCATGGCGGCGCGAGGCGCGGATGTTCAGATGGATCGACATGCCCCCGGTCTGGCTCGCGGGGTTTCTCGGCCTTGCCCGGGTGCAGGCCACGCAGGTCCCCTTGGGCCTGCGGCTTGGCGATGGCTGGGTGGATTTCGCGGGCGGGCTTCTTGTGGGCGGGGGCGTGCTGCTCATCGCGCTGGCGGCGATGGAGTTTCGCCGCCACAAGACCACCATCGTGCCGCACGAGACGCCCGCGCGGCTCATCACTTCGGGGATATTCAGGCGTTCGCGCAACCCGATCTACCTGGGTGACACGCTCATCCTTGCGGGGCTGATCCTGCTTTGGGACGCGGTTCTGGCGCTGCCGCTGATCCCGGTCTTCGTCTGGGTGATCGAGAAACGCTTCATCGAGCCCGAGGAGAACCGCATGCGCCGCGTCTTTCGTGCCGAGTTCGCACGCTACTGCGAACAAACGCGGCGTTGGCTGTAATCCCTGCGGCAAAGTTGATATCGCCAGTCGGGAAAGATTGTGAAATAACCGCTTTCGGACAAACCATCGGACCCCGCAGGCGCGGGGCCGCGAGCACGGGATCTGCCAGAGGGGGACGGAAAAGGTGAAAATCGGAACGCCGAAGGAGGTGCTGGAGGGCGAGAACCGGGTGGCCATGACGCCCGAATCGGCGCTTCAGCTTCAGAAGCTGGGCCATAGCTGCGCCATCGAGGCCGGTGCCGGGGCGCGCGCGGGGTTCACCGACGCGGCCTATGAGGCCGCCGGGGTGGAGGTGATCAAGACCGCCGCCGCGCTCTGGAAGGACTGCGACATCATCGCCAAGGTCCGTGTGCCGACCGAGACCGAGCTCAAGCGGTTGCGCGAGGGCCAGACGCTCATCAGCTTCTTCAATCCGGCGGGCAACGAGGCGGGGCTGGAGATGGCCGCGAAGAAGGGGGCCACGGTCATTGCCATGGAGATGGTGCCGCGCATCTCCCGCGCCCAGAAGATGGACGCGCTGTCTTCCATGGCCAATATCGCGGGCTACCGCGCGGTGATCGAGGCGGCCAACAATTTCGACCGCTTCTTCACCAGGCAGATCACGGCGGCGGGCAAGGTGCCGCCGGCCAAGGTGCTGGTGGTGGGCGCGGGGGTGGCGGGGCTGGCCGCGATCGGCACGGCGACGAGCCTGGGCGCGATCACCTATGCCTTCGACGTGCGCCCGGAAGTGGCCGAACAGGTCGAGTCCATGGGCGCGCAATTCGTCTATCTCGATTTCGAGGAAGATCTGGAGGACGGCTCGGCCTCGGGCGGCTATGCCAAGCCCTCCAGCCCCGAATTCCGCGAGGCGCAGCTTGCCAAGTTCCGCGAGCTGGCCCCGGAGGTGGATATCGTCATCACCACCGCGCTCATCCCCAACCGCGAGGCACCGGAGCTCTGGACCGAGGACATGGTGAAATCCATGAAGCGCGGCTCGGTGATCGTCGATCTGGCCGCAGAGAAGGGCGGCAACTGCAAGCTCACGGTGAAGGACGAGAAGATCGTCACCGACAATGGCGTGACGATCATCGGCTATACCGATTTCCCCAGCCGGATGGCCACGCAGGCCTCGAGCCTCTATGCCACCAATATCCGCCACATGCTGACGGACCTGACCCCGGAAAAGGACGGGGTGATCGTCCATGACATGGAGGATGACGTGATCCGCGGCGCGACGGTGACGCACAAGGGCGAGATCACCTGGCCGCCGCCACCGCCCAAGGTGGCCGCCATCGCGGCGCAGAAGCCCAAGGAAAAGCCGAAGGAGCTGACCCCCGAGGAGAAGCGCGCGCAGGAGGTGGCCGCCTTCAAGGCGCAGACAAAGCGCCAGGTCACGCTGCTTGCGGTCGGCGCGGCGCTGGTGCTGGGCGTGGGGCTGGTGGCCCCGGCGAGCTTCATGCAGCATTTCATCGTCTTCCTGCTCTCGGTCTTCGTGGGGTTCTCGGTGATCTGGAACGTGAGCCACAGCCTGCACACGCCGCTCATGGCGATCACCAACGCGATTTCCTCGATCATCATCCTGGGTGCGCTGGTTCAGATCGGATCGAGCTCGACCCTCATCACCCTCATGGCCGCGCTCGCGGTCTTCATGGCCGCGATCAACATCTTCGGCGGCTTCCTCGTGACGCGGCGCATGCTCGCCATGTTCCAGAAATCGTAAGGCGGAGGGTGAGATGGATTTCGGATTCACGATTGCGGCCTATGCGGTCGCGGCGGTTCTCTTCATCCTCAGCCTCGGCGGTCTGAGCGGGCAGGAGAGCGCCAAGCGCGCCATCTGGTACGGCATCGTCGGCATGACCATCGCCGTGCTGGCAACGCTGATGGGGCCGGGGCAGGGGCTGTGGCTTCTGTCGCTGGTGCTGATCGGGCTGGGCGCGGCCGTTGGCTATCAGCTGGCCACGCGGGTGCAGATGACGCAGATGCCCGAGCTTGTGGCGATCATGCACAGCCTTGTCGGGCTTGCGGCGGTCTTCGTGGGCTTCAACGCCGATATCGAGCTGGGCCGCGTGGCCGCGGCCTTTGCCGGGGCGAACCTGCCCTATCCGCAGCCCGAGACGATGACGGCGGCGGCCGCGGAGTTCGCCAAGGGCTTCTCGGGCTTTGCCGCCATCATCGCCAAGAAGACGGCGGTGGAGGTGACGATCCTGCGGGTCGAGCTCGTGCTCGGCATCTGGATCGGGGCCGTGACCTTCACCGGCTCGGTCATCGCCTACGGCAAGCTCGCGGGCAAGGTGAACTCGGCGGCGAAGAAGCTGCCGGGGGGCCACATGCTCAACGCCGGTGCGGCGGCGCTGTCGCTTCTCTTCGCGGCGATGTATCTGGGCGGCGCTGGCAGCTGGACGCTGGTGCTTCTGACGCTTCTGGCCTTCTTCATCGGGTATCACCTGATCATGGGCATCGGCGGCGCGGACATGCCGGTGGTCGTCTCGATGCTCAACAGCTATTCGGGCTGGGCGGCGGCGGCGATCGGCTTCAGCCTGGGCAATGACCTCCTGATCGTGGTGGGCGCGCTGGTTGGCTCTTCGGGTGCGATCCTGAGCTACATCATGTGCAAGGCGATGAACCGCCAGTTCGTGAGCGTCATCCTCGGCGGCTTCGGCGGGGCGCAAGGCCCGGCGGCGGAGATCGAGGGCGAGCAGATCGCCATCGACGCCGAAGGCGTGGCAAGCGCGCTCAACGAGGCGGACTCGGTCATCATCGTGCCGGGCTACGGCATGGCGGTGGCGCAGGCGCAGGGTGCGGTCAGCGAACTGACCCAGAAGCTGCGTGCCAGGGGCAAGACCGTGCGTTTTGCCATCCACCCGGTGGCGGGCCGCCTGCCGGGGCACATGAACGTGCTCCTGGCCGAGGCGAAAGTGCCCTACGACATCGTGCTGGAGATGGACGAGATCAACGAGGATTTCCCCGACACGGATGTGGTGATCGTCATCGGCTCGAACGACATCGTGAACCCGGCGGCGCAGGACGACCCCAACAGCCCCATCGCCGGGATGCCGGTGCTGGAGGTGTGGAAGGCCAAGCAGGTCATTGTCTCGAAGCGCGGGCAGGGCACGGGTTATTCCGGGATCGAGAACCCGCTCTTCTACAAGGAGAACACGCGGATGTTCTACGGCGACGCCAAGGCCAGCGTGTCGAGCCTGCTGCCGCTGATCGAGTGATCGGCACCGTGGGACGGGACGGGGGCGCGGCCGGATGGCCGCGCCCTTTCGCATTGGCGGGCGCGCTCAGCGGCGCCAGCGGTTCCGGAACGGCACCTGTCGGCCCTCGGGGCCGGTGACGGTGCGCGCGCGGGTCACGGTCTTGCTCCCGTGCAGAGGGGGGTAAGGCATCAGTTGCGGGCGGCGCGGGCCGTGTCGCGCAGGCGGTCGAACTCGGCACGCGAGAGCGCGCCGTCGCCATCGGTATCGGCAAGTGCAAAGACCGGCGGCAGGGTCACGAACTCGGCGCGGGTCACGGCCCCGTCGCCGTCAAGGTCGCGTCGGCTGAGGTCCCGCTTGCCGCGCGGCGGCGTCAGTTCCGCGCCGCGCAGTGCGCCGTCCCCGTTGCGGTCAAGCCGGGTGAACGCGATCCCGAGCATCTCCTGATACTCGGTCGAGGAGAGTTTGCCGTCCTTGTCGGCATCCATGCGTGCAAAGCCCTTGCCCTGTGCCTGGACGGGGGAGGCGGCGAGAAGCGCGAGGGCGAAAGCGGTCAAGACAATCGGTTTCATGGCGGATCCTGTCGCTGGTTTCGGGGCGATCGCGCGCCGGGCAGGGTCCCGGCGACAGCAGCTTTCACGGGCCGGCCGCGCATTTCCGTCACCCGCTGGCGGCGGGATTTTGGGCAGTGCACCGCTGTATGCTGCTAAGGTTCGGGAATCGCGCGATTTTCCTGTTTTTCTGGGCCGCGCGAACGGCTAGGTTACGAACAACCCCGTGGAGAGAGTTGCATGGCCCCCCTTCAGGATCACCCGCTGCGCTACATGCTGGCCAACGAGCTGCACGCGCGCCCCTTTCCGACGCTGAGCGCGCCCTGCACCGCCGTTTTCCTGGCGATCAAGCAGCCGCAGGACGCGGCCAAGCGTGACCGGGCGGCGGACATGGCGCATCTCGTGGCCTTGCTGGACCGCTACGGGGCCAAGCATCCGCAGCCCGGTGCCACGCATTACTCGGGCGAGATCGGGCGGCATGTGCTCAAGTGGGAGAGCCATACCGAGATGGTGACCTATACCGTCTTTTCCGACGGGGTGAGCAGCCGCCCCTTCGATCCGGCGGATTTCGACGTGTTTCCCGGCGACTGGCTCGAGGCGGCACCGGGGGTGCGGATCACCTCGGCGATGATCCGGGTGGTGCCCTGGCAGAGCAAGGAGGCCACGCGCGCCGATATCGACGCCTGGTTCGTCGCCGAAAGCGTGGCGGTGGCGCGGGTTCTGGACGATGCGGGGGTCATCGCGGGGGATTTCCGCATCGACCAGGCCGGGCACCAGCGCTTCTCGCTGCATGTGGCCCCCGGCACGGGGCATCGGCGGATCGGGCGGATCGTGCAGCGGCTTTGCGAGATCGAGACCTACAAGACCATGTCGATGCTGGGTTTTGCCCGGGTGCGCGAGATGGGCCGCCAGATGGGGGTGACGGAAACGCGGCTCTCGCGCCTCGTGCAGGACATGACCGAGGGCGCGCAGCCCGCCGAGGAGACGCTCAAGGGCCTCTTGCATGTCTCGGCGGAGCTCGAGGCGCTGGTGGCGCAATCCTCCTTCCGCTTCGGGGCCACGGCGGCCTATGAGCAGATCGTGCATCAGCGTATCGGTGCCTTGCGCGAGGACCGGTTCGAGGGGCGGCAGACCTTCAACGAGTTCATGATGCGCCGCTACGATCCGGCGATGCGCACCGTGACGGCCACGAAGGAGCGGCTGAGCGCCATGTCGGAGCGGGCGACGCGCGCGGGCAACCTTTTGCGCACGCGGGTGGATGTGGAGCGCAGCGCGCAGAACCAGGCGCTGCTTGAAAGCATGGACAGGCGCGCGGATTTGCAATTGCGCCTGCAACGCACGGTCGAGGGGCTCTCGGTCGTGGCGATCAGCTATTACGCGGTGTCGCTGGCCGGTTATCTGCTCTACCCGGTGGCCGGATCGCTGGGGCTGAGCAAGGGGATGCTGACGGCCGCGGTGACGCTGCCCATCGTGGCGGGAGTCTGGTGGATGGTGCAGCGGATCCGCAGGAAGCTGCACTGACGCCGCTCAGGTGACGTAGTGCAGCCGGTCGAAGCTCTGCCGCCAGTCCGACACTTCGGGCAGGAGCGCGGCGGGATCGTTGCCGCGCAGCGCGCGCGCGATGAGCGCGGCCATGCGCGGGGCGTGTTCCGGCGTCATGCCCCAGCGGACAAGCTCCGGCGTGCCGATGCGAAGCCCGTTCATGTCGCCCGCGACAGGTGCCACCGGCAGGCCGATGCCGCAGGCGAGAAACCCCGCCTGCCTTAGCCGTTTCGACGCCGCCTGCCCGCCGCCGAACGCCGCCGCCTCGAGCGCGAACTGATGCGAGTTTGTGGCGCTGCCGCGCGTCCTGAAGACCGGCAGCCCCTCGGCCTCGAGCGCCCCGGCCAGCGCCTGCGCCGTGGCCACCATCTGCGCGGCATAGGCGCGGCCATGGCTCTTCCAGTCGCAGAGCGTGATGGCGAGGGCCGCGGATTTGGCGGCATCGAAATTGGCGGTGAGGCCGGGAAAGGCGATGGCGTCGAGCCGCTGCGCGAGATCGGCCTCGTTCGTCACGATCAGCCCGCCCGGCGGGCCGCCGAGGCTCTTGTAGGTGCTCATCGTCATCAGATGCGCGCCCTCGTCGAGCGGGTTCTTCCAGGCACCGCCCGCGATGATGCCGCATTGATGGGCGGCGTCGAAGAGCAGATGCGCGCCCACCTCCTCGGCGATGGCGCGCACCTCGGCCACGGGGTGCTCGGTCAGGTTGAGCGAGGCGCCGAGCGTGATCAGCCGCGGCCGGATCTCCTGCGCCAGGGCGCGCAGCGCCTCCACGTCCACGGTATAGCCGTCGGCAGCGACCGGGGCCTCGGTGACGGAAAGGCCATAGAGACCCGCGCAGCCCGGCGCGTGATGGGTGACATGGCCGCCGATCGCGGCGGGCGGCGCGATGATCCGGTCGCCGGGGCGGCAGGTGGCCATGAAGGCCATGAGATTGGCGATGGCGCCGGACGGCACGCGGATTTCCGCATGGGCCGCGCCGAACACCTCCGCGGCAAGCTCGGCGGCGATGACCTCGATCTCCTCGATCGCCTCAAGCCCCATCTCGTATTTGTCGCCGGGATAACCCAGAGAGGGGCGCGATCCGATGCCGGAGGCGAGCAGCGCCTCGGCGCGCGGGTTCATGACATTGGTGGCGGGGTTGAGGTTGAAGCACTCGCGCTCGTGGATGCGGCGGTTCTCTCCGGCCAGTGCCTCGATGCGCGCGGCGGTGGTCTCTGGCGGCTCGGTGGCGGTTCGCGTGGCGAGCCTCTGGGTCAGGTCTTCGCTGGGGCCGGGCACCCAGGGACGGCGGGCAAGGGGCATCGTGGTCTCCTCGGATGGTCGGGGGACAGATTGCGCACGATGCGGGCCGGGTGCAAACCGGAAATTGCGGGGATGGGCCTGGGTGCTGGTTCTGGCCTGTCGTCGCCGTTCGATTACTTCCCCCGCGCGGACTCAAGGCGTGCTTGCACGCCGCCGCGCATCGCCGGGCCGCCCCCACGGCCCGGCGATTTGGCTGCACCCTGCGCGCGGCTCGACACTTTTTCGGATCTGGCTGCCATGAAGCATGGCAGAACGACCGCTGGATCGCCGCGCCGCGGCCCGTCGATGCGCGGCGCACTCCAAAGGCGGTGCCAGGCCAGTCGCGACGTTCGCGGCGCGGTCGGTCGCTGTTGGCTCCGGCCCCGACATCGCGGCGTTTCGTGCCGGTGTTGCGCCAAACCGTGCTGGCCATTGCCGCGCGGCTGCGCTATCCGGGCGGGGCTTGGACAAAGGGGCGCGCCATGACCGAGAGAGCCGCATTCGAGACGCCGGGGCCGGTGGAGGCCGATCTGCGCGAGGCGATCTCTCCCATCGAGGAGATCATCGCGGAGGCGCGCGCCGGGCGCATGTTCATCCTGGTCGATCACGAGGACCGCGAGAACGAGGGCGATCTGGTCATCGCCGCCGAGTTCGCCACGCCCGAGGCGATCAACTTCATGGCCACGCACGGGCGCGGCCTGATCTGTCTTCCGATGACGGCCGATCGGATCGACCGGCTGGGCCTGCCGATGATGGCGGTCAACAATTCCTCGCGCCACGAGACGGCCTTTACCGTCTCGATCGAGGCGCGCGAGGGGGTCACGACCGGGATTTCCGCCCATGACCGCGCGCGCACCATCGCCATGGCGATCAACGAGCAGACCACGATGGCAAGCCTGGCCACGCCCGGCCATGTCTTTCCGCTGCGCGCGCGGCGCGGCGGCGTGCTGGTGCGGGCGGGCCATACCGAGGCGGCGGTGGATATCGCGCGGCTCGCCGGGCTGAACCCCTCGGGCGTGATCTGCGAGATCATGAACGAGGACGGCACGATGGCGCGGCTGCCGGACCTGATCGGCTTCGCCGCGCGGCACGGGCTGAAGATCGGCACCATCTCCGACCTGATCGCCTATCGCCACAAGCATGACAACCTGGTGATCGAAACGGGCCGCGAGCGGGTCACTTCCTGCCATGGCGGGGACTGGGAGATGCGGATCTTCGCCGACCAGATCACCGGGACCGAGCATGTGGTGCTGATCAAGGGCGACATCGCCGACGGGCGGCCGGTGCTCACGCGGGCGCATGCGCTCAACGCGCTGGAGGACGTGCTGGGGATCGGGGCCGATCCCGCCCATGGCCCGGCAGGCAAGCTGCCGCGCGCCATGCAGATCATCGCCCGCGAGGGGCGCGGCGCGGTCTTCCTCTTCCGCCAGCCGCGGCCCCGGCTGGCCGGCGAGATGGCCGATGACGACGCCCCGCGCATCATCAAGCAGACCGGGCTTGGCGCGCAGATCATGGCGGTTCTGGGGATTCACGAGCTGATCCTGCTGACCGACAGCCCGGACACGCGCTACCTGGGGCTTGACGCCTACGGGCTGAGCATCGTGGGCACGCGCCCCCTGAAGGAGCAGTGAGATGGCCGAACACGAATACATCCTGCCGCGCGCCACGTTCGAGCGGCCCGTGAAGCTGCTTGTCGTGGTGGCCCCCTTCTACCGTGACATCGCCGACATGCTGATCGCGGGGGCTGAGGCCGAGATCGCTGCGACGGGTGCCACTCATGAGATCGCCGAGGTGCCCGGCGCGCTGGAGATCCCCACGGCGATCGGCATTGCCGAACGCCTGTCGAATTTCGATGGCTACGTGGCGCTCGGCTGCGTGATCCGGGGGGAGACGACCCATTACGAGACCGTCTGCAACGACAGTTCGCGCGGGCTCATGTTGCTGGGGCTTCAGGGGCTGTGCATCGGCAACGGCATCCTGACGGTGGAGACCCGCGAACAGGCCGAGGCCCGCGCCGATCCGGCGCGGATGAACAAGGGGGCTGGCGCGGCGGCGGCGGCCTTGCATCTGGTCGCGCTCGCCCGTAAATGGGGCGGCCCGCGCAAGGGGGTGGGGTTCGTCCCAGCCTCCGGGGAATACCGGATCGCGGGTGCTGCCAAGGATACGCCCAAAGCATGAGCGACACGCGCGCCCCCCGAAACCGCCATTCCCTCAAGTCCGCCGCGCGGCTCTATGCCGTGCAGGCGCTCTATCAGATGGAGCAGTCAGGCCAGACCGTCGAGACGGTGCGGCGCGAATTTCTCGACTACCGCTTCGGCGCGGAGCTCGAGGAGGGGGTGGAGATGGCCGAGGGCGATGCCGCGCTCTTCGGGCAGTTGCTCGACGCGGCGGTGACCTGGCAGGCGAAGATAGACCAGATGACCGACCGGGCGCTGGTGGCGAAATGGCCGATCGCGCGGATCGACCCGGTGCTGCGCGCGCTTTTCCGCGCGGCAGGGGCCGAGATGGTCGAGACCGGCACGCCGCCCAAGGTGGTGATCATGGAATTCGTCGATGTGGCCAAGGCGTTCTACCCCGAAGGGCGCGAGGCGAAATTCGTCAATGCCGTGCTTGACCACATGGCGCGCGAGGCACGCCCCGAGGCGTTCTGAGCGGTCCCGCGCCGCCCTTCAGGGCAGGCCGGTCCGCGCACCGACCGGCTTGGCCTCTGGCTGCGGGACGAGCACGCCGAGCGGCCGCCGGACCTTTTCGCGCAGCCCCGGCCCGCTTGGTGCCTGCACGCGCTTGGTGGCCTCGACCATGAGCACACCGCCCGACACGACCATCG
Organism: Roseovarius sp.; assembly: GCA_002720475.1. GTDB lineage: Bacteria > Pseudomonadota > Alphaproteobacteria > Rhodobacterales > Rhodobacteraceae > Roseovarius. The sequence goes on along the minus strand of PBIL01000002.1, from coordinate 184,228 downwards.
ACAACCGCGCGCCCATGCGTTCCCACATGCCGGCGGTGCGCCGCCAGAAGGGGCGGTCCGAGGGCGGCTGGAACAGCGCGGTGGCGTGGCGTTCGGGCAGGAAATTATGCTGTTTCAACTGGGTTTCGAGCTGGCTCTGGCTATAGGGCCGCCCGAAGCCGAACGGCGTGCGGTCCGAGCGCGACCAGAGCCCGGCGCGGTTCGGCACCACGAAGAGCGCCGAGCCGCCGGGGCCAAGCACGCGCCAGCATTCCTCGAGCAGGTCGCCCGGCCGCTCCGACGTCTCGAGCCCGTGCACCACGAGCAGCTTGTCCACATGGCCCGTCTCCAGCGGCCAGAGCGTTTCCTCGCAGAGCACCGAGACATTGGGCATCCCCTGCGGCCAGCCGATCACGCCCTGCGGCGCGGGCATGAGCCCCACCACGCGGCGCGCATCGGCGAGATAGGGGCGCAGGAAGGGCACGGCAAAGCCGAATCCGGCGACCGTCTGCCCCTGCGCCTCCGGCCAGAAGGCGGCAAGCTGGGCGCGCAGCACCTTCTGCACCGCGCGGCCCAAGGGGTTGCGGTAGTAGAAGTTTCGCAGATCCTGCACGTCGAGATGCATTGAAGTGCCGCCGTTGTTGCGTCAGACTCAGGCTAGCACCGGATGTGGCACGGGGGAACCGAACATGACCTTGGAAATCGTCACCCTTCCCTGTCTTTCGGACAATTACGCCTATCTCGCGCATGATCCGGCGACGGGGGCAACGGCGGTGGTGGACGTGCCCGAGGCCGCGCCGGTTCTGGCGGCGCTGCGCGCGCGGGGCTGGACGCTTTCGGATGTGCTGCTCACCCATCACCACGACGACCATGTGCAGGGGCTTGCGGCGCTTCTGGCGGAGGCCCCGGCGCGGGTAATCGGGGCGGCGGCGGACGCGCACCGCCTGCCGCCGCTCGATCTGGCCGTGGCCGAAGGCGATACGGTGCAGGTGGGGCGCGCGCGCGGCCATGTCATCGAGGTGCCGGGGCACACGCTGGGCCATGTCGCCTATCATTTCCCCGAAAGCGGCGCGGTCTTTACCGCCGACAGCCTGATGGCGCTCGGCTGCGGGCGGGTGTTCGAGGGGACGATGGCGCAGATGCACGCGAGCCTTTGCAAGCTGGCGGCGCTGCCGCCCGAAACGCGGGTCTTCTCGGGCCACGAATACACGGCCGCCAACGCGCTCTTTGCCCTGACCATCGACCCGGAGAACCCGCGCCTGGCCGCGCGCCTGCGCGAGATCGACCTGGCCCGCGCCGAAAATCGTCCTACCGTTCCCTCCACGCTGGAGGAGGAACTGGCCACGAACCCCTTCCTGCGCGCGCACGATCCGGCGATCCGCGCACGGCTTGACCTCGGGGATGCGCCCGAGGCGGAGGTCTTCGCCGAGATCCGCCGCCGCAAGGACCGGTTCTGATGCAATGTTACGACACACGCCCGAAAGGCTGATGAAATGTGAGGCGGATTTGCAAAATATTCCTTGAAGCCTTGCCCTCATCGACCAAACTTTAACACTATGAGGCCAAGGTTGTCGGGCAGGATGCCTGACGACCAAGATCAGAAGGAGCACGACCGTGCCTTCATTCTCTACCACACTCGAACAGGCAATCCACGCCGCGCTCGCGCTTGCCAATGCGCGCCGGCACGAATTCGCAACCCTCGAGCATCTCCTGCTGGCGCTGGTGGATGAACCCGACGCCGCGCGCGTGATGAAGGCGTGCAGCGTCGATACCGAGGAACTGCGCACCACGCTGGTGGAATTCATCGACGACGACCTTGCCAATCTCGTGACCGATATCGACGGGTCCGAGGCGGTGCCGACGGCAGCCTTCCAGAGGGTGATCCAGCGCGCCGCGATCCATGTCCAGAGCTCGGGGCGCACCGAGGTCACGGGTGCGAACGTGCTGGTTGCGATCTTTGCCGAGCGCGAATCGAACGCCGCCTACTTCCTTCAGGAACAGGACATGACGCGCTATGACGCGGTGAATTTCATCGCCCATGGCGTTGCCAAGAACCCGGCCTACGGCGAATCGCGCCCCGTCACCGGGGCCGCCGATATCGAGGAGGAGGGGGCGGGCACCAAGTCCGAAAGCGAGGCGGTGGAGGCGGGCGATTCGGCGCTTGCCAAATATTGCGTGGACCTCAACGAGAAGGCCCGGCGCGGCGATATCGACCCGCTCATCGGCCGCGATCACGAGGTGGAGCGCTGCATCCAGGTGCTGTGCCGGCGGCGCAAGAACAACCCGATCCTCGTGGGCGATCCAGGCGTGGGCAAGACCGCCATCGCCGAGGGGCTGGCGCACAAGATCGTCCAGGTCGGCACGCCCGACGTGCTGTCCCATACGACGATCTATTCGCTCGACATGGGCGCGCTGCTTGCCGGCACGCGCTATCGCGGCGATTTCGAGGAGCGGCTCAAGGCGGTCGTGACCGAGCTGGAAAAGCATCCCGACGCCGTTCTCTTCATTGACGAGATCCACACGGTGATCGGCGCGGGGGCAACCTCGGGCGGGGCGATGGATGCCTCGAACCTGCTCAAGCCCGCGCTTCAGGGCGGCAAGCTGCGCTGCATGGGTTCGACCACCTACAAGGAGTTCCGCCAGCATTTCGAGAAGGACCGCGCGCTCGCCCGCCGCTTCCAGAAGATCGACGTGAACGAGCCGACGGTCGAGGACGCGGTCAAGATCCTCTTCGGGCTCAAGCCCTATTTCGAGACGCATCATTCGGTGAAATACACCAATGACGCGATCCGCACGGCGGTGGACCTCTCGGCGCGCTACATCAACGACCGCAAGCTGCCCGACAAGGCGATCGACGTGATCGACGAGGCGGGCGCGGCACAGCATCTGCTGGCCGCCTCCAAGCGGCGCAAGTCCATCGGCGTCAAGGAGATCGAGGATGTGGTGGCCAAGATCGCCCGCATCCCGCCCAAGAACGTCTCGAAGAACGACGCGGAGGTGCTGCGCGACCTCGAGGGCGCGCTCAAGCGGGTCGTCTTCGGCCAGGACGCGGCGATCGAGGCGCTCGCCTCGGCGATCAAGCTTGCGCGCGCCGGTCTGCGCGAGCCGGAAAAACCCATCGGCAACTACCTCTTCGCCGGACCCACCGGCGTGGGCAAGACCGAGGTGGCCCGCCAGCTTGCCGATACGCTCGGGGTCGAGCTTCTGCGCTTCGACATGTCGGAATACATGGAGAAGCACGCCGTCTCGCGCCTCATCGGCGCGCCGCCGGGCTATGTCGGCTTTGACCAGGGCGGGCTTCTGACCGATGGCGTGGACCAGCACCCGCATTGCGTGCTGCTGCTCGACGAGATCGAGAAGGCGCATCCGGACGTGTTCAACATCCTGCTTCAGGTGATGGATCACGGCACGCTCACCGATCATAACGGGCGCAAGGTGGATTTCCGCAACGTGGTGCTGATCATGACCTCCAACGCGGGGGCGGCCGAACAGGCGAAAGCGGCCATCGGGTTCGGCCGCGACCGGCGCGAAGGCGAGGATACGGCGGCGATCGAGCGCACCTTCACGCCCGAGTTCCGCAACCGGCTCGATGCGGTCATCTCCTTCGGCGCGCTGCCGCGCGAGGTGATCCTCAAGGTGGTCGAGAAATTCGTGCTCCAGCTCGAGGCGCAGCTCATGGACCGCGACGTGACCATCGAGCTGAGCCAGGAGGCCGCGCATTGGCTGGCCGAGAAGGGCTATGACGACCGGATGGGCGCGCGCCCGCTCGGCCGCGTCATCCAGGAGAACATCAAGAAGCCGCTCGCGGAGGAATTGCTTTTCGGACGGCTTGCCAAGGGCGGGCTGGTCAAGGTGGGGGTGCGCGAGGGCCGCATCGCCCTTGACATCGAGGGACCGGCCGCGCGCCGCCTGACCGGCAAGAAGAAGCCGCCGCTGCTCACCGCCGAATGAGGGCGGGGGCGCTTGCCCTTCTGCTGGCGGCGGCCCCGGCCGCCGCCGATCCGCCGCGCCTTGCCCTGCCGCTTGCCTGCGAGTACGGGCGGACCTGCGTGATCGAGGATTACGTGGACGCCGATCCCGGCCCGGACCAGCGCGATTATACCTGCGGAATCAAGAGTCGCGACGATCATCGCGGTGTGGATTTCATGCTGCCCGATTTGGCGGCCATGGAGGCGGGCGTCGCGGTGCTGGCGGCGGCACCGGGCGTGGTGGCGGCCGTGCGCGACGGCGTCGAGGACACCCCTGTCACGCCCGGGAACCGGGGCCGGATCGAGGGGCGCGAATGCGGCAATGCCGTGCGGCTCGACCACGGGCAGGGCTGGCAGACGCTCTATTGCCACATGAAGCGCGGCTCGCTCACCGTCGCGCCGGGCAGGCGGGTAAGGACCGGCGACGTGCTCGGCGCGGTCGGGCTGAGCGGGCTGACCAATGCGCCGCATCTGCATCTGGGCGTCTTGCACGAGGGCCGCATCGTCGATCCCTTCGACCCCGGCGCGGGCAGGACCTGCGGCACCGGCGGCCCGACGCTCTGGGCGGTGGATCTGCCCTATCACGCGGCCGGGCTCTTCACCGCCGGATTCTCGGACGGTGTGCCCGCCTTCGCCGATGTGCAATCCGGCGCGGCGCGGCGCATGACCATGGCCCCGGACGCAGCGCTCGTGCTCTATGGCCATGTCTTTCATGCAGAGCCCGGCGACCGGCTCGGTCTCGAGGCGCAGGGTCCGCAGGGCGAAATCTTTCGCCAGGAGATCGCGCTTGACGATCCCGAGGTGCAGCTTTACCGCGCGGTCGGGCGCAAGGCCCCGCCCGGCGGCTGGCCCGAGGGGGCCTATCGCGGCCATGTCCGGCTCTGGCGCGGCGAGACGCTCATCGCCACGCGGCACGCGGATGTGGCGGTCAGGCGCTGAGCGCGCCTAGCGCGTGGTCAGCTTGAGCTCGATCCGGCGGTTCTGGGCGCGCGCCTCGGGCGTGTCGGCGGGGTTGACGGGCTGGAACTCGCCATAGCCGTTGGCCGAGAGGCGCTCGGGCGGAAAGCCGAGCGCATCGACCATGTAGCGCACCACCGAAAGCGCCCGCGCCTGGCTCAGCGCCCAGTTGTCCTCGAACCGCGCGCCGGGCAGAAGCGGCACGTCATCGGTATGGCCATCGACCTGCAAGACCCAGTCGATGCCGGGCGGAATCTCGTCGATGACGCCGCGCAGGATGCCGGCGACATTGGCGATCTCGCGTCGGCCCGCGTCCGACAGATCGGCCGAGCCGGGGGCGAAAAGCACCTCTGAGGAGAACACGAAGCGGTCGCCGACGATGCGCACCCCTTCCTGCTGGCCGAGGATCTCGCGCATCCGCCCGAAGAAATCCGAGCGGTATTTCTCCAGATCGGCCTTTTCCGCCGCCAGCCGTTCGGCCTCGGCCTGAAGCAGCGCCGCGCGTTCTTCCTCGGCCTTGCGGCGGCGGCGTTCCTCGGCGGCGACGCGGGCAAGCGCGGTGTTGAGCTGGTTTCCGAGCGACTGGATCTGCACCTCGGCCTCGGCCTCGGCCTCGCGCGCATCGTCAAGCAGCGCCTGCAATTCCGAAAGCTGGGTGCGCAGCGCCGAGACCTGGGCGTTGAGCAGCGCCTGCTCGCGCCGGGCGGCCTCGGAGACCGCCTGCTCTTCGGAGAGCCGCTTGCGCGCCTCGGAGAGAAGCGCGGCCTGACGCTCGGCCGCGGTCATCTGCTCCGCCGCCTGCGCCTCGGCCGCCCGGCGCGCGGCCAGGGCCGCCGCCAGCCGCTCGCGCACCTGTTTGGCATCGAGCGCCTCGGTCTCGCGCGCGGCCACCGCCTCGGCCAGTTGCGCCTCCAGCCGGGCGATGCGCGCCTCGGCCTCGGCAAGGGCGGCGCGGGTCTCGTCGAGCGTGGCGCCGGTCTGGCCGAGCGTGGATTCCGCCTCTTGCCGTGTCGCCTGCGCCTCGGCAAGCGCGGTCTCGAGCCGGGCCACCCGGTCGCGGGTCTCGGCCAGATCCCCGCGCGTCTCCTCCAGCGTCTTGTCGCGCGTCTCGGCGGCCAGAAGCGCCTGCGCCAACTGGCTGTTGAGATCCGCCTGTTCTCTTTCGGCCGCAGCCAGAAGGGTCAGCGTTTCCTCGGCGCGGCGGCGTTCTTCCTCCAGCGCCAGCGTCATCGCGGTAAGCTCCGCCTCGGCCCCTTCGAGCTTCTTGCGCAGGGCCTCGGCGGCGGCCGCCTCGGCCAGCCGGGCGGCCTCTTCCTCGCTCAGCCGGGTCTCGAGCGCGGCCCTGTCGGCTTCGAGCGCGGCCTGCGCGGAGGCGGCTTCGGCATTGCGGGCGCGCAGATCGGCGATCAGCGCCTCGAGCGCCTCGCGCCGGGCGGCGGCAAGCCGCGCCGCCTCGGCCTGGGCATCCACCTCCTCGCGCAGCCCGGCAAGGGCAAGGTCGAGCGCGGCCTTCTCGTCACGAAGCTCCGCGCGCGCGTCCTCGAGCTCTGCCACCTGCCCGAGCGCGCGGTCCCGCTCGGCCAGAAGGCTGGCCACCTGGTCCTCGAAGGAGGCGATGCGCGCCTGCGCGGCATCGAGCGCCGCGGCCTGGCTCTCGCCCTCGCGGCGCAGGCGGGCGATGAGGGCGGCCTGTGCCTCGGCACGCGCCCGCGCGTCGCCCAGCGTGGCCGTGAGCGCGCCCACCCGCTCGGACACGGTGGCGTTGCGATCCTCGGCAAGACCCAGCGCGCGCGAGAGCGCCGCCACCTCGGCCGAGAGCCGGTCGAGCTGTGTCGCCTGGCCGGTGATCTCCTCGCGCAGCACGAATTGCACGATCATGAAGATGGTGAGCACGAACATCAGCACCAGCAGAAGCCCGGTCATCGCATCGACGAAGCCCGGCCAGATCGCGCCCTGGAGCCGCGCGCCCGTGCGCCGCGCCAGCGCCATCTCAGCCCTCTCCGCCCGGCTCGCCGGCGGCGCGCGGCACCACCGGGCGCACCGGGCGCGGCGGGGGGGCGCGCATCTGGCCCAGAAGGCGGGTAAGCGCGGCAAGATCGCTGCGCAATTCGGTCATCGTCTCCTGCCGCCCGGCGCTGATTTCCTCGAGGATGCGCAGCATCTGCACGTCGATCGAGCGCAGGCGCATCCGGCTCTCGGCATCGAGCCCTTCCGATGTCTCGCGCGCCTCTATCGCCTCGGTGAGCCGTTCCTGCCCTTCGGCCACGCGCAGAAGCGCCAACTGCACCGGGTTCTGCTCGCTCATCCGGTGGGTCAGCCGCTCGATGGATTCAGCCAGCACGCCGAGTTTCTCATCGACCACGGCGCGGCCCATCTCGGCCTGGGCGAAGAGCGATTGCAGCGTCTCCATCTGTTCGGCCATCTGCTCGGCCATCTGGTCGAGCACATGGACCACGCCGCTGCCCTCGCCCTCGCCCTCGGCGAACCCGAGCCGGGTGATGGTCGAGATCCACTCCTCGAGCTCGCGGTAGAAGCGGTTCTGCCCGTGACCGGCGAACAGTTCCAGCAGCCCGACGACGAGCGAGCCCGAGAGCCCCAGAAGCGAGGAGGCGAAGGCCACGCCCATGCCGCCAAGCTGCGCCTCGAGCCCGGTCATCAGCCGGTTGAAGATGTCCACGCCCTGCTCGCCCTCCTGCGGGGCAAGGCTGCGGATCGTGTCCACCACGGCCGGAACGGTGGTGGCAAGCCCGTAGAACGTGCCCAGAAGCCCGAGAAAGATCAGCAGGCTGACGATGTAGCGGGTGATCTCGCGTGCCTCGTCGATGCGCTGCGCGACCGAGTCGAGGATCGAGCGGGCGGAGGTGGAGGCGATCTGCATCCGCCGCCCGCGCCCGCGCAGCATGGTGGCGAGCGGCGCGAGCATGGCGGGCGGGCGCGTGATCTCGTGCCCCGGCACCTGCGCGGCAAAGCCCTCGATCCAGCGCGCCGAGCCGATGAGCTGGATCACCTGCCAGAAGGTGGCGATCACGCCCAGCACGAAGACGAAGAAGATGAACCCGTTGAGCCAGGGGTTCGCCTCGAAGACCGGCATCACGCGGGGCGCGGCGAGAAAGGCACCGAAACCGGTCAGCCCCAGAACGATGAGCATGAGCACGATCTGGCGGTAGGGGTAGGAAAACTGCGGCTCGACCTCGCGGTCCGGCTGGTCCATCTGGACGCTCCCGACACGGTGTTTTATCGTCGCAACCCTACGCGGCTTGGGCAGGCAAGCCAAGGCTTATCCACGGATGTGGCGCACCCGCCGCGCAAGCCAGTCCAACTCGCCATCGCTGAGACCAAGCTCGGCCAGATGGGCGGCGGTGTTGAAGAGATAGTCGGCATTATGCCCCCGGCCGCCCCGGGCGCGGGCGATGATCTGCGCCTGTTCCTCCAGATCGAGCCCGCCGCAATATTGCTCATGCGCGGGATCGACCACATAGGTCAGTGCCTCGACCCGGCGGCCATCGGCCAGCGCCCCCTCGAGCCGCCGCTCCAGATAGGCCGAGGAGATGAGTTCGCGCGCGCGCAGATAGGCCAGCACCTCTTCGGCGCGCGCGGTCTCGGCGCGCAGCGCCACCCCCTCGCAGGCGCCGCCCTCCACCCGGTCGAGCGCCAGAACCAGCCCCGGTGCCTCGGGCGTGCCGCGATGGTGGATCGAGCGCATGCAGAAGCTGCGCCGATAGCCGGGCAGCCGCGCGATCACCCGCTCGGCCGTCTCGAAACCCGGATTCCACACCAGCGACCCATAGCCGAACACCCACATGCCGTTTCCCCTGTTCCTTGCGTGCGCGCCCTTATAAACACGGGGGGCACAGGGCATGAAAGGGGCTTTGGCCATGCGCATCCTCCTCGCGGTTCTTGTCGTCGGCGCCTCGCTCTGGGGCGGCTACTGGGTTCTGGGCAGCCGCGGACTCGAGACCGGATTCGCCCGCTGGCTGGATGCGCGCCGCGCCGAGGGCTGGGTGGCCGAGGCGGGCAGCCTTGACGTGCAGGGCTTTCCCAACCGGTTCGACACCGTATTTACCGATCTCGTGCTGGCCGATCCGGCCACCGGCCTTGCCTGGGAGGTGCCGCAGTTCCAGATCAACGCGCTGAGCTACACGCCCCATCACGTCATCGCGGTCTGGCCCGACCGGCAGCTTGTCGCCACCCCGCAGGAGAAATTCCTGGTCGAGAGCCGGGACATGCGCGCCTCGCTGGTGATCGCGCCGGACACGGCGCTTGCGCTGCGGCGGATGACGCTGACGGCCGAATTCCTGCGCGTGACGCCCGAGGCGCGGGCCGAGGAGACCACCGCGCTTTCGGCGCTGACGCTTGCGGCCGAACGGCTCGAGGGGGCAAGCTACCGGCTCGGGCTGCGGGCCGAGGGGCTGACCCTCGCCGCGCCCTGGCGTGCGCTGCTCGACCCGGAGAACCGCCTGCCGCAGCAGATCAGCGGGGCCAGCGCGGACATGACCGTGACCTTCGACAAGCCCTGGGATCGCAGCGCGATCGAGCGCGCCCGCCCGCAGCCCCGCCGCATCAAGGTGGCGCTTGCCGACGGACGATGGGGGGATCTGCATCTTCAGGCGGCGGGCGGCGTGGAGGTGGACGCCAGGGGCATTCCCGAGGGCGAGATCACGCTCAAGGCGCGCAACTGGCGCGAGATCGTGACGCTGATGCGCGTGGCGGGCGTGCTGCCCGAGGGGCTCGCGGGCAGCGTCGAGTCCGGCCTTGGCATGATGGCGCGGATGGCCGGAAATCCCGAGACGCTGGACATCCCGCTCGGGCTGCGCGGCGGGCGCGTCTGGCTCGGGCCGGTGCCCGTGGGCCCGGCACCCGTGCTGCGGCTGCGCTGAGGATCACTTGCGCCGGATGCCGATGCGGCTGCCCACCCCCTCGGGCCGCGGGAGCGCGGCATGGGCGCGCGCCATGGCGGCCACCCGCGCGGCGATGTCCTCGGGCATGGGCACGACGCGGGGGCCGGAGAGATCGACATGCAGCGTCAGCCCCTCGCCGGTGGCGGCAAGCCAGCCCTCCTCGTGATAGAGTTCCTGGAAGGAGTGGAACCGCTTCGCGTCATGGTCGAGCAGGTGGAAGGTGCTGAAAAGCCGGTCGCCCAGCTTGACCTCGCGCAGGTAGCGGATGTGGAACTCGGCGGTGTAGGTGGTCAGCCCGCGGCACGCCGCGTAATCGGGGCCGAAGCCCATCTCGGCAAAGGCCTCGTCGGCGCAGCGGTCCAGAAGCACCGTGTAATAGCCCATGTTCATGTGGCCGTTATAGTCGATCCAGCCTTCCTCGACGCGATGAAGGGAGGAGCGGAACGGGGCGGGGCAGGGCATGGGCGGGCCTTTCGACAAGCTGGTCTGGTGGCAGACTAGCGCAGATTCGCGGCGATGCGATAGGGTCTCCGGGGTGCGCGGAGCGGGCCTGCCGTGCGGGCGGCGCTGGCGAGATCGTGATGCGCATTTCAGGCGGGCCCGCCCTATATCGCGGACAGCAGGGTTCACAAGGAGGGATGACATGGCAACAACAGTCAACCGGCGCAGGCTGATCCTGGCCGCATGCGGGCTTGCGGCGCTTGGCGGCGCGGCATATGCGGGCCTGCGGCTCTGGGGTGGCGGGTTCGAGGAACTGGCCGCCGCACCGGTCTTTGCCGTCGATGGCGTGGCGATCCGCGGCACCGATCCGGTGGCCTATTTCACAGAAGGCCGCCCGGTGGCAGGCGATCCGGCCCATGCCCATGAATGGCGGGGCGCGGTCTGGCATTTCGCCTCGGCCGGGAACCGTGACCGATTTGCCGCCGATCCGGAGCGCTACGCCCCGCAATATGGCGGTTTCTGCGCCTGGGCGGTGGCGGCGAAGGGCAAGCTCTATTCGACACAGCCGGGTAACTGGTCCATCGTGGATGGCAAGCTCTACCTCAACTTCAACGATGACATTCAGGCCCGGTGGGAGACGGATGTTCCCGGTTTCATCTCACGGGCAGATACCCGATGGCCCGAGATCCTGGGTACGAAAGGCTGATGCGACGGGGCCGTACGCCCTGAGGATGTCGTGACTCTGTTACGAAACGGAAACCATTCGTGACGGAAATCGCAGGATATCGCCTATGTTTCGGCGGCGATAGCGGCGGTATCCGGCAGCACGCTTGACATAAAATGACCGCTTGTATCTATCGGAAGGGCATTCACCACAGGTGGCGAGCAGTCAGGCCCAATGCCGGGAACACGGCAGGGTGAGGCCCCAAGAACGAAGGACACTCCGATGCAAGCGACCGGCAGTTCGCATGATCTTGCCTTGCGAAAGGCTGATTTCTCCACCCTGTGCGAGGCGCTCGACTATGCCGCGCAGGGCACGACGGGGGTGAACTTCTTCAGCGCGCGGGGCGAGATCTACGCCTCCGCGACCTATGCCGAGTTGCGCGAGGAGGCGATCGCGCTGGCGCGCCGTCTGAGCGGCCTTGGCATCGCGCCCGGCGGGCGCGTGGCGCTGGTGGCCGAGACCTCGCCGCATTTCGTGCGCTTCTTCTGGGCCTGCCAGTATGCCGGCCTCGTGCCGGTGCCGCTGCCCGCGACGATCCAGATCGGCGGGCACGCGGCCTATGTGGCGCAGCTTGCGCAGCTCATCCGCAATTGCGGTGCCTCGGCGGCGATGGCGACGCCGGAATGGGCGGATTTCCTGCAAGAGGCGGTGGCGGGCATGGACCTCGCCCTTGTCGGCACGCCCGAGACCTTCGACGCGCTGCCCGAAGCGGCGGGCGATCTGCCCGGCGTGACGCCCGGGAGCACCGCCTATATCCAGTATACCTCGGGCAGCACGCGCTTTCCGCGCGGCGTTGTGATCGACCAGAAGACGGTTCTGGCCAATATCCGCGACATGGCCGAGAACGGCCTGAAGCTGCACGAGGGCGACAGGTTCAGCTCCTGGCTGCCCTTCTATCACGACATGGGGCTTGTCGCCTTCATCATCATGCCGATGGCGACGCAGCGTTCGGTGGATTTCCTCGGCACCCATGATTTCGCCATGCGCCCGCGCAAGTGGCTCGAGATGATGTCCGTGAACCGCGCCACGATCACCTCGGCCCCGCCCTTCGCCTATGAACTGGCGGTGATGCGTGTGCGCCCGCACGATGCCGAGGGGCTTGACCTCAGCGCGCTGCGCGTGGCCTGTGTGGGTGCCGAGATGATCAGCCCAGAGCCGCTCGAACGCTTTGCCGAGGTGCTGGCCCCCGCCGGGTTCCGCAAGACCGCCTTCCTGCCCTGCTACGGCATGGCGGAATGTTCGCTCGGGATCAGCTTCCTGCCGCTTGAGGAAGAGGTGGGCATCGACCATATCGATTCCGAGGCCATGCAGCGCGACGGTATCGCGCGGCCGCTCGACCCGGCCGAGGCGGAGGGGACAGAGCGCCGCGTGGCCCGCTATGTCGATTGCGGCGCGCTGCTGCCCAGCTTCGAGATCGAGATCCGCGACGAGCAGGGCCGCGCCCTGCCCGAACGGCACGCGGGCGTCATCCACCTGCGTGGCCCGAGCGTGATGAGCGGCTATTTCCAGGACAAGGAGATGACGCGCGAGGCGCTGAGCGCCGATCGCTGGCTCAACACCGGCGATATCGGCTATCTCGCGGGCGGGCGGCTGTTCCTGACGGGCCGCAAGAAGGACATGATCATCATTCACGGCCGCAACATCTGGCCGCAGGATCTCGAGCATCTGGCCAAGAGCCAGCCGGGCGTGAACTACAACGATGTCGCGGCCTTCTCGGTCCCGTCCGAGGACGGGCGTCACGAGGAGGCGGTGATCGTGGTGCAGTGCCGCGAGCGCGACGAGATCAAGCGCGCGCGTCTGGTCAAGACCATCATCGGCATGGTGCGCAGCGAATTCGGTATCGACTGCCGGGTGGAACTGGTGCCGACCCGGACGCTGCCGCGCACCTCCTCGGGCAAGCTGGCGCGCGCGCGTGCGCGGCTGGATCATTTGGCACGGCAACAGGCGGCGGCCGCGGTGCCGATGCAGCCCGCCACCGTGAAGCCCGCCGACTCGCAGCCCGAGACCGTGGACGAGGCACCGATCCGTTACATTGCATGACCCGGCTGGTCGCGGTCACGGGGGCTGCGGGCTTCGTCGGGCGGGCCATCGTCGCGCGGCTCCTGTCCGAGGGCCATGGCGTGCGTGCGCTGGTGCACCGCAGCCCGCTCGCCATCGACCATCCCGCGCTTGAGAGCGTGACCGGAGGGCTTGAGGACGAGGCCGCGCTCGCGCGTCTGATCGAGGGGGCGGGCACCGTCATTCATGTGGCAGGCGTCGTGCGGGGCCGCGACGCGCGCGATTTCCGGCCCGTGAATGCCGAGGGCGTGGCGCGTGTGGCGCGCGTGGCGCACGCACAGCACACGCCGCCGCGCGTGATCCTGATTTCCTCGCTCGCCGCGCGCGAGCCGCAGCTGTCGCCTTACGCCGCGAGCAAGCGGGAGGGTGAGGCGCGGCTTGCGGACTCGGGGCTCGATCACGCGATCCTGCGCCCGCCCGCGCTCTACGGCCCCGGGGACCGAGAGCTTGTGCCGCTCTTCGAGACCATGGCGCGGGGCATCGTGCCCTTGCCCGGGATTACGGGCGCGCGCGCCTCGCTTCTGCATGTCGAGGATCTGGCGCGGGCCGTTCTTGCGCTCGTCGCGCCTCCCGTGCCCGGCACGTTCGAGCTCGATGACGGGCATCCGGGCGGCTATTCCTGGGAGGAGATCGCCACCATCGTCGAGGCCGTCGCGGGGCGCGGGCGCGGCTGGCGCGTGCCGCTGCCCGGCGCGATCCTGCGCCCTGTCGCCACGGCCAATCTTTTCGCCGCGCGGCTTTTCGGCTATCAGCCGATGCTGAGCCCCGGCAAGCTGCGCGAATTGCGCCACCCCGACTGGGTGGCCGACAATACTGCGCTGAGCGCCGCCACCGGCTGGGTGCCGCAAATCCCGCTGGCCGAGGGGCTGCGGGCGCTCTGGGCCCGGCCGGGGCCGCAAACCGAGAGAGGCAAGAGCCATGTCATCTGAGACGCCGGACGAGATCATCGAGACGCTTTACGGCTTTCTGGGGCGCTTCCCCAAGGCCGCCGGAAACCTTGGCCCCGACACGAAACTGGCCGACGATCTGAGCCTCGATTCGGTCAACCTCATGGAATTGCTGGTGGAGATCGAGGATCACTATGACGTCGGCCTGCCGCTCAACATGATGGCCGACATCACCACGATCCGCGAACTGGCCGCCAAGATCGCACAACTTGTCGAGGACCGGGCATGAGCATCACCGCACGTTTCACCGAGATGGCGCAGGTCCGCGACGGGCTGCGCAGCCTTGAGGCCGACCCGAGCCGCATCGTGATGGAGCGGTTCCTTTCGCCCACCGAGGCGGTGATCGCGGGCCGCCCCACGATCCTTGTCGGCACCAACAACTATCTCGGCCTGACCTTCGATCCCGAGATCATCGAGGCGGGCTGCGCCGCGATGCACGAAGAGGGCTCGGGCACCACCGGCTCGCGCATGGCCAATGGCAGCTTCTCGAGCCATGCCGCGCTCGAGGAAGCATTCGCGCGGTTCTACGGCGTGCCCTCGGCGATGGTGTTTTCCACCGGCTACCAGACCAATCTGGGCCTGCTCATGGCGCTCTTGCAACCCGGCGACAAGGTGGTTCTGGATGCCCACAGCCACGCCTGCATCTATGACGGCTGCCGCATCAGCGGGGCGGATTTCTTCGCCTTCAGGCACAACGATGCGGAAGACCTGCGCAAGCGGCTGCGCCGTCTGGGCGGCGCGGCGGAGGGGGCGCTGGTGATCGCCGAGGGGCTCTACAGCATGTGGGGCGATACCGCGCCCCTGGCCGATCTGTGCGCCGTGGCCAAGGAGTTCGGTGCCTGGTTCATGGTTGACGAGGCCCATTCCTTTGCCGTCTATGGCGAGACGGGGCGGGGCCTCTGCGAGGAGGCGGGGATCCTCGATCAGGTGGATTTCATCACCGGCACGTTTTCCAAGAGCCTCGCCTCGCTGGGCGGCTTCTGCGTGAGCCGCCACCCGGAATTGCAGCTTCTGCGCTATGGCAGCCGGCCCTATATCTTCACCGCCTCGCCCAGCCCGGCGAGCATCGCGGCGGCTCATGCCGCGCTGCGGGCAGTGCGCGCGCGCCCCGAGCTCAAGGCGCAGATCTGGGCCAATGCCCGCAGGCTCCATGCCGGGCTCCAGGTGCTCGGCTACCGGCTTGCCTCCGCGCCAAGCCCGGTGATCGCGGTGCAGGTGCCCTCGCACGAGGAAGCCGCGCGCATGTGGAACGCGCTGCTCGATCAGGGGGTCTATGTCAACCTCGTGGTGCCGCCCGCCGCGCCCGAGGGTGCCTCGCTCCTGCGATGCAGCCTGAGCGCGGGGCACACGTTCGACCAGATCGACCGGATCCTCGCCGCCTTCGAGAGCGTGCGCGCCGGGGCCGCCACGGCGGTCGCGGAGTAGCGGCGGGGCTACGCACGGTGGAGGAGAGCCCCGAGCGCGGCATGCGTCTGGCGCATCTGTCGGATGTGCATCTGCCGCTGCCTGATCGCGTGGACTGGCGCGCCGTGCTGAACAAGCGCGCGCTCAGCCTCTTGTCATGGCGGCGCAAGCGCCATCTCATCCATCGGCCCGAGGTTCTGGCGCGGCTGGTGGCCGACATTCACGCGGCGGCACCGGACCTGATCGCGGTGACGGGGGACCTGACCAACCTCGGCCTGCCGCAGGAATACGCGCAGGCGCGCGGCTGGCTCGATGCGCTGGGCAAGCCGGAAGGCGTCATGGTGATCCCCGGCAATCACGACGCGCTGGTGCGCGGAGCCTGGGAGGCGGGCGCGCAATCGTGGCGGCCCTTCTGGCAGGGCGATGACGGGGGCGGATTTCCCTGGCTCCGGCGGCGCGGGGGCCTTGCGCTCATCGGTCTGTCGAGCGCCGTGGCCTCTGCCCCGGGCCGCGCCGTGGGTGCCGTGGGGGCGGCACAGCTTGACCGGCTGGCGGCGCTTCTGGCAGGGGCACGCGCCGAGGGGCTCTGCCGTGTCGTCATGGTGCATCACCCGCCGCTGGGCGGCACGGTGCGGGCGCGCAAGCGGCTTCTGGACGCGCCCGCGCTCTGCGCCGTGCTGGCGCAGGAGGGGGTGGAGCTGGTGCTTCACGGCCACAGCCATCGCAGCCATCATCAGCAGATGGAAACGGCAAGCGGCGTGGCCCCGGTGATCGGCGTGCCCTCGGCCTCGGCCACCCGTCCCGAGGCGGCCGCCTGGCACCGCTATCACATCGCCCCCGTTGCCGGGGGCTGGCAGGTCACGCTCACCGCCCGGCGACACGCGCCCGGCGGCATGGAAACCGGCCATGCGGCCACCCATCACCTCATCCGCGCCCATGCCGAGCCGTAACGCCCGGGCAGGCGGTGGACATTGCCGCGCTCCGGGGCGATAGGAGCGCACACCCAACCGGAGAGCCAAGCCATGCGCCTGATGATCCACCTCTTCCGCGCCTATCCGATGCCGAGTTTCCTGATGGTGCTGGCGCTGTTCCTGTCGGGGCTGGCCGAGGGGCTGGGCCTCTCGGCGATGCTGCCGATGCTCAATATCGCGCTCGCCTCGGGCGAGGGGACAGAGACGGCCGAGCCGCCCGGACAGCTCGAGCAGATCGTGCTCGACGTGCTGGCCTGGCTCGGGGTGCCCGCCACGCTTGGTGCGCTTCTGCTCCTGATCGTGGCGATGGCGACGCTCAAGGCGGTCCTTCTGCTCGCGGCGCAGCGGCAGGTGGGCTATACGGCGGCGCGGGTGGCAACCGATCTGCGGCTCGAGGTGCTGCGCAACATGATGCGCAGCCGCTGGAGCTTCTTCCTGCACCAGCCCGCGGGGCGGCTGACCAATGCGCTGGCCACCGAGGCGCAGCGCGCCTCGGACGCCTATCTCAATGGCGCGACCGCGCTGACCTTTCTCATCCAGGCGGTCGTCTATGGTTCCGTCGCGCTTGCGGTCTCCTGGCAGGCGACGGCCGTCAGCCTGATGGCGGGTGCTGCGGTGATCTGGCTGTCGCATTTCCTGGTCAGGATGACGCGGCGGGCGGGCAAGCGGCAGACCGAGCTGATGATCTCGCTCATGTCGCATCTCACCGACACGCTGCAATCGGTCAAGCCGCTCAAGGCGATGGCGCGCGAGGGTCTGACCGACCGGATGCTTCAGGGCGAGACCAACCGCCTCAACAAGGCGCTGCGCAAGCAGGTTCTGGCGGGGGCGGCGCTCGACGCAGGGCAGGATCTGATGTTCGTCATGCTGATCGCGCTCGGCGTCTATCTGGCCATCGGAGTCCTGAAGATGGAATTCGCCACCGTGCTCATCCTCTCGGTGGCGCTCGGGCGGACCTTCGCCTTTCTCGGCAAGGTGCAGAAACAGTATCAGAAACTTGCCCAGGCCGAGAGCGCCTTCTGGTCGCTCAGGGACACGAGCGCGCGCGCCGAGGCCGAGCAGGAACATCTTGGCGGCCATGTCACGCCGGTGCTGGAGCGGGGCATCACCCTGGAGGGCCTGCGGTTCGCCTATGAGGGGCATTCGGTTCTGAGCGGGCTCGATCTCGAGATCCCGGCGCACCGGATCACCACGCTCGTCGGTCCGTCGGGCTCGGGCAAGACCACGGTGATCGACCTGATCATCGGCCTTCTGCGCCCCGAGAGCGGCGAGATACGCATCGACGGGGTCCCCTTCGAGACCATAGACCTGCGCGCCTGGCGGCGGATGGTGGGCTATGTGCCGCAGGAGACGGTGCTTCTGCACGATACGGTCCTGCACAATGTCACGCTGGGCGATCCGGCGATTTCCGAGGCGCAGGCGCGTGCGGCGCTGGAAAAGGCCGGGGCGTGGGCGTTCGTGCGCGCGCTGCCCGAGGGGCTGGAGACGCTGGTGGGCGAGCGCGGCGGCAGGCTCTCGGGCGGGCAGCGCCAGCGCATCGCCATCGCCCGCGCGCTGATCAACGCGCCGCGCCTGCTGATCCTCGACGAGGCGACCAGCGCGCTCGACCCCGAGAGCGAGGCCGAGATCATCGCCACCTTGAAGGCGCTGCGGGACGAGCTGACCATCCTTGCCATCACCCATAACGAGGGCATGGCACAGGCCGCCGACGTGGTTCACCGGCTCGAGGTGGGCGGCAGGCTCAGCCGCGCGGGATGAGCGCGCGGATCGCGGCCGTGGCGCGGGCCATGTCGTCGGTGTCCGGGGCTTCGGGCCCCGGTGTCGGCGGATCGCCCAGCCAGACCGCGCGCCCGGACCGGACCAGCCGCAGGTGCAGCCGGCTGATGTCGCGGCTCAGATAGGACCAGCCCAAGCGCATGAGCGCGCGATAGGCAAGCGCGCCCGCGGCGTGATCCGCGCGGTCTGCATCGGCTCTGGCCCGCGCCCGCGCCGCCTGTGCCTCGCCTGCCGCGCGGTGCATGTCGTGACGCATGGAAAACCGCCCGGCACCGGTGTCGAACATGTAGAGCGGCTTGCCCGTGGCATGGGCCTCGGCCAGCATGGAGATGCTGTCGGCGGTCACGATCACCTCGTCGGCGAGCGCCAGAAAGCCCAGATAGGGATTGTCCGGATCGTCGCGCCGCCAGCGATAGAGCTGCATCGGCACCTCCCGCTGCGCGGCAAAGGCATCGAGCGCGCAGGCGGGTGTGCGCGCGCTCGAACTCACCAGAAGCGAGGCCCCCCGCGCCCGCGCCAGTGCCAGCGTGTCGCGCACAAGACGCGCGGCGGCGTGGCGGCCAAAGGCATAGGGCCCGCTCGTGCCGCCGATATTCACCGCGAGCCAGGGCCGCCGCAGATGCGCAAGCCGCGGTGCCCAGAGTTGCGCCGCCGCGTCAAGCCGCGCCCGCGTCACCCCGTGCAGCGGCAGCGCGTTGCGCAGCACGTTGGCGCGTTCGGGCACCGGGTATTGCGGCGTGGTGATCACCAGGTCGAAATGGCGCGGATCGGCCCATTGCCGCCCGAGAAAGACCAGTTTCGCGCGCCCGCCCGATCGGTCACGGATCCAGCGCGCCACCGGCTCGTTGCGCATGCCGATGGAGAGGACCAGATCGGGCCAGGGCGGCACGAGCGGATCGGAGGCCGCGCGGTCGATGCCGCTCAGGTCGTTGCGCAGCAAGAGCGCGCTTGCCTGCCCGAAGCGGCGATAGCAAAGCCGCTTGATCTCGAAGGGCCAGCCAAGCGCCGTTGCCAGCGCGCGCAGCTGCGTGCGCTCGCCCGCGCGATAGGCGTCGAGCACCCAGACGCGCGGCTCAGACATCGGCGGCCTGAGCTGGGCGCGGCTTGGGCCAGCGCCGTTTCATGCACAGCCACTGGCCCGGATCCTCGCGGATCCAGTCCTCGAACACGGCATTGAGCCGCGTGGTGATATCCAGAACCTGCGCCTTGCGCGGGGCGTCAGGGTCGGCGGGGGCGAGCGGGGCCATGACCTCGATCCGGTAGCGCGTGCCGGGCAGGCGCACCGCCCGGATCGGGATGAGCGGATAGCCGCGCAGCGACAGCAGCGCGGGCAGCGTGTTGGTCAGGGCGGGCACGCCGAAGAACGGCACCGGCTCGCCCTCGTCGATGCGCGTGTCGAAGGCCGCGCCGACCGAGCGCCCGGCGGCCAGTTCGCGCATCACGTCGCGCGCGCCGCCCGCGCTCGGCACCAGCGGGCCGCCGAAATGCCGCCGCCGCGCGCGAAAGAACCGGTCCATCCAGGGGTTGCGGTCGGGCGCGTAGAGCACGGCGATGGACAGGTCATGCTCGCGCCCGATGAGATTGGTGAGCTGCCAGGCTCCGACATGGGCGGTGGCAAAGACGATCGGTTCCTTGCGGCGGATCGCCGCTTCGGCCTCCGGGTGGATCGCAAATTCGAGATAGTGCGCGCGCCTGCGCCATATCCGGTCGAGCAGGAACAGCTCCACCGCCGCGTGACCGGCCGAGCGAAAGATCTCGCGCGCCACGGCCTCGCGCGCCGCCTCGCTCGCCTCGGGCATCATCACCGCAAGGTTGCGCCGGACCGGGCGAAGCTTGTTGGAATTGCGACGGCCGACGACCCCGAGACAGGCGGCAAAGACCCGCGTGGCCAGCGGCAGGGGCATGAGCCGCGCCAGCCCGTAGAGCAGATGGAACACGGCCGCCTCCAGCAGCCAGACCGGCGTCTGTGCCGCCGGCAGGCGGTCCATCAGGTGCTTGGGCAGCAGGTAATATTTCGCCATGGCTCCATCCCGGCACCCCTCGTGGCGCGGTGAACTTGCACGGGCGCGGCGCCTCAGCGGCGCGCGGCGCGCTCGGACTTCTCCGGATAGGTGCCGAACACCCAGTCCCAGAAGGGTGACGAGACGCCGTAGCGCCCGTGCTCGTTCGAGAAGTGGTGACGCATGTGGTAATGCTTGAGGAATTGCAGCGCCGGGTGCCGCATCGGAAAGTGATGCGTGGCGTAGTGGATGTAATCGTAGATCAGGTAGCCGACGATGAAGAAGCCCGTGAACGGCTCGGCCCAGGGATAGGGCAGGACCAGCCAGAAGATCAGGTAGAGTACCGCGATTATCGGCAGCGCGCCCGCTGGCGGCATCAAGAGCCGCGTCTTGTCCTGCGGCGTGTCATGGTGAACGCCGTGAAAGAGGTAGATGAAGCGGCGGCCCAGATCGGTCTTCGGCTCGAAATGAAAGAGATAGCGGTGCAGCAGGTATTCCGCCAGCGTCCAGGTCGCGAGCCCCGCAAGCCCGATCAGCGCGAGCCCGCCCCAGCCGATGCCATGCACCGCGGCCGCCCGCCAGATCAGCCAGCCCGCGACCGGCCCCCAGACCAGGAGCGGCACGATCGGGTGAACATGGCTGAGCCTTTCCAGAAGCGGGTTCCCGAAGAGCCGGACCGACTCGTCCACGCGGTGACGGCGGCTGGGTTTGTGGTCGGACATGTGTGGCCTCTTTGATGCGAGCGCGTCGTCAGACTTGTCTATATACGTCGGTTTTCGCCCGAAGAACAGAACCGTGCCAGATTTTGCTGGTGCAGAGCCATTCGCCGGGCCGCGCCGTGATCCACTCCTCGAACCGCTCGTGGATCTGGCGGGTGAGGTCAAGCGCCTGTGCGTCCGTGTCGGCCTCGGGGTTGCGCGGGGCAAGCGGCGCGTGAAAGCGCACGGTGAAGCGCGCGCCGGGGTGACGCTCGACCTGCACCGGCACGAGCGGCGCGCCAAAGCGCAGGGCAAGACCCGCGGGCAGGGTGGAGCTGTCCTTTTCCGCGCCGAAGAACGGGATCGGCTTGCCCCCATCCACGCGCCGGTCGATGATCATCGCCGGGGCCTCGCCCCTCTTGAGCGCCTGAAGGAAGACGCGCAGCCCCGCCTCGCGCGAGACCGTCTCGCAGCCGAGCTTGGCGCGGTGGCGCAGCATGAGCCTGTCCAGCCACGGATTGGCCAGCGGCGCATAGAGCGCATAGGAGCGGATGCCCATCTGCGTCATCGCGGCGCAGGCCACTTCCCAGTTGGCGAGATGGGCGGCGACGAAGACCACGGGCGTGCCGGGGCGGCAATAGGGCGGGTCGGGCTCGACCGTCTCGATGCGCAGAAGGCCGCGCTTCGGGTCGGTGAACTTGGCCAGATGGGGGTATTCGGCAAAGACCGCGCCCGCGTTGCCCCAGACCTCCTCGGCCAGCCGGTCGATCACCTCGGGCGGGGTTCCGGGCAGGGCAAGCGACAGGTTGGCGCGCACGTGCCGGGTGCGGTTGCGGAAGATGCGGCCCAGAAACCGGCCGAACCGCGCCCCCGTGGCCGAGGCCCAGGGCAGCGGCAGCACCCGGAAAAAACCGCTCACCGTGCCGATGAAGGCCAGATCGACGAACCACAGGACATGGGCGGCGGCCCGGCTTTCGACCGCCCTGTGGCGAAGATGGCTTCCGAGGATGAACTTGGCCAAGACGGCCCCCTGCACGATCAAAATCCGGTTTCCGGTTCATCAAGGTTCGGTCCCCGATCCGCAAGCCTTTTGTGGCAAGGGATCGCCGCCTATGGCGCACGGGGTTGTAACAATCTTACGGGTTTCGCGCCGCGCGCGGCGTGGGGGGCTTGCCCTGCCCGGCCCCGATGCGGCAAGGCTAGAGCGCCCGCAAGAGGGCAGGGCGGGATGCGAGACCCCGCCCGGCAGATCGAAAGGCACAGCATGACCCCAAGCGCGCCCGCAAGCGCCCCGATCGAGGTCCGCCCGGCAGATGCGGGCCGCGCGGCACGCGCGTTCCTGAAGCTGCCCGAGCGGATTCATGCCGGGGATCCGGCCTTCGTGCCGCCGCTTCTGATCGAGCAGAAACAGCGCGTCTATCACAACAAGCCGCTTTTCGCGCATTGCGAGGTGGCCCGATGGGTGGCGTGGCGCGCGGGCGAACCGGTGGGCCGCATCACCGCGCAGATGGACAGGATGCAGCCCGAGGTGGCGGGCGGCAGGCTCGGCTATTTCGGGATGATCGAGGCGGTGGATGACGCCGCCGTGTTCGCGGCGCTCTTCGGGACGGCCGAGGAGTGGCTGCGCGCGCGCGGTGCCGCGCAGGTGCGCGGGCCCTACAATCTCTCGATCAACGAGGAGATCGGCCTTCTGGTCGAGAATTTCGACAGCCCCCCCTTCATCATGATGGGCCACGCGCCGCGCTATTACGGTCCGCGGATCGAGGCGCAGGGCTATGTCGGCGTCAAGGATCTGCTGACCTACATGGTGCAGCCCGATTTCGTGGCCCCGCCGGTGATGACCAAGCTGGCCGAGCGCGCCAGCCGCAAGGTGCGCATCCGCCCCTTCAACCGCAGGGACAAGGCCGCCGATTTCGCCGCCATGCGCGACATCTTCAACGATGCCTGGTCCGACAACTGGGGGTTCGTGCCCTTCACGCCGGAAGAGTTCGACGAGACCGCCAAGGCGCTGACCCTGCTTCTGCCGGACGATTACATCCAGTTCGCCGAGATCGACGGGCGCGCGGTGGCCTTCATCGCGGCCTTCCCGAACCTCAACGAGATGATCCACGACCTGCGCGGGCGTCTATTCCCCTTCGGCTGGGCCAGGCTGCTGTGGCGGCTCAAGGTGCGGGGCGCGAAGAGCACGCGCGTGGCGCTGATGGGTGTGCGCAAGGAACACCAGTATTCGCGGCTCGGCCCGACGCTGGCCTTCCTGGTGATCGACGCGGTGCGCAGGCAGATGATCCGGCGCGGCGTCACCCGTGTCGAGATGGGCTGGATTCTGGAGGATAACGACGGTATGCGCCACATCATCGAGGAAATCGGCAGCACGATCCACAAGCGCTACCGCCTCTATCAGAAGCCGCTCTGAGGCCGCCCGACCGATGACCCGACCCGCCGCAGATACCCAAGCCCCCGATTTCGCCGCCGTCATCCTTGCCGGAGAGCGCGATGCGCGCGACGCGCTGCGCGATCACGCGGGCGTGGCGAGCAAGGCGCTGATCGAGATCGACGGGCGGCCGATGATCGCGCGGGTGATTTCCGCCCTTGAGGGGGCCGCGCCGGTGGCCTCGGTGCATCTGAGCGGCCCGGCCGAGGCTGTGGTCCAGGGCTCGGACGTGCTCTCGGGGATGATCGGGCAAGGGCGGGTAAGCTGGACCGCGCCCGGCCCCACCCCGTCGAGCAGCGCCTACGCGATGCTCACGGGTTTTCCCGAAGACCGCAAGGTGATGATCACCACCGCCGATCACCCGCTGCTGACAAGCGAGATCGTCGATCACTTCTGCCGCGACGCGGCGCGCTCGGGCTGCGACGTGGTGGTGGGGCTCGCGCCCTACGATCTGGTGCGCGGGGCCTATCCGGACCTGAAGAAGACCGTGCTGCGCTTTGCCGACGGGCAGTATTGCGGCTGCAACCTTTTCGCCTTTCTCACCGCCGACGGCCGCCGGATGGCCGATTTCTGGCGGCAGATCGAGCGCGAGCGCAAGAAGCCGCGCGTGGTGATCCGGATGCTCGGGCTCTGGGCGGTGCTGCGCTACCGGCTGGGCTGGCTCACGCTCGAGCGCGCGCTCGCGCTTCTGTCGCGCAAGGCGGGGCTGCGCGTGGGCGTGGTCGTCCTGCCCTATGCCCATGCCTCGGTGGATGTCGACTCGGTCGATGATTATGTTGTGCTCCAGCGTTACGCCAGTGCGGCCCGCGCGCCGCAAGCCGCCCCTCTTCCTTCATCCTCTAGAGAGATGCAGACATGACAACCACGATGACCAGACTTCTCAACTTCGACGCCGTAGAAAAGGCCCCGCTGACCACCGATCCGTTCAGCTTCACGGTCGCAACAGGGGTGATCCCGGCCGACATGCTCGACCGGGTCAACGCGGACTATCCGCATATCGACCGGCCCGCCAATTTCAGACCCGAAAGCCTTGAGTACGGCCCGCTCTTCGCGCAGATCCTCGAGGATCTCGACAGCCCCGAATTCGAGCGCCTGATCTCGCGCAAGTTCGACATCGACCTCAGCCGCACCACCAAGACCATCACCGTGCGCAAGCTCTCGGAGCCGAGCGACGGCAACATCCACACCGACCACTGGTCGAAGATCATGACCGTGCTGCTCTACTTCAACCCCGAATGGACGCAGGAGGGCGGCAAGCTGCGGATGCTGCGCGGCAAGCACGATATCGAGGATTACGTGGCCGAGGTGACGCCGCTCGGCGGCACGCTCCTGGCCTTCAAGCGGTCGAACAACAGCTATCACGGCTACAAGCGCTTCGACGGCGAACGGCGCATGGTGCAGGTGAACTGGGTGCGCTCGGACCCGCTCGCGCTTCAGGCGCAGCGGATCTCGCGCCTGGGCACCCATACCGGCAAGAAGCTGCTGCGCATGGCGAAGGGGCTTGGCGGGCGCGGCTGAGGGGCGACTCTATGACGCAAGACTGACGAGCCGCGCAGCGCCCGACTGCAGAAGGGCGCTCATCCGATTTTGGTCGCCGCTTCATGGGGAAGAATACTTCAACGATTGAGCGTGTTCAGACGTTGCAAAAGCGCCTGTGCGGGGGGCGGTCGGGCGCTGCGCGGCGGCGTGTGCCGCGCCTTGAATCCGCGCAAGGTTGCCTGGCAGCAACCGTCCGCTCGCGCCTTTGACCCGGCGCACGGTCGTGCTCTCGCGCCCGCTTACCCTGCCGTATATCCGAAGACCGGATCGAGCCGCCCCTCCACCATGGCATCCACGGCCGCCAGTTCCTCGGGCGTGAAATAGTCACGGTAGCCGCCGACCTTGCCGCGCCGGACCTTGAAGCTGTCGGGATTGCTCTCGTCGCCCGGTTTCACCCGCTGGCCGCTGGCGCGCATCCCCTCGTTCTTCGCCTCGCGCTTCTTCATGTTCTCATAGGCGGCATAGTCGCGCGCGGCCTCGATATGATCGGGGCTTCCCGGCGTGCCGGTATGCGTCACCGCGCGCTCAAGTGCCGTGGCAGGATCGGCGCGCATGTCCTCGTAGCGGATCAGCAGAAGGTCATCGCCCATCATCGGCATGGCGCGTGCCCAGCCGTTGAAATAGTCCACGATGCGCGGGATGCCGCAATCGGGGTTCGAGACGAACTCGAAAATCTCCACCTCCGCCCCGTGGGGCGGGTAGAAGTTCAGCTCCTTCTTGCCGGGCAGCATCCGGTATTTCCACTGGAAATACTGCGATACCGCCACGTCGCGCGGGTCGCGCACAAGCAGCACGACGCGCTTGCCCCGGAAATGGTCCAGCCGCTCCCACTCGCCCAGGTAGTCGCGCATGTAGTTGTTGTGGCTGAACAGCACCTTGGGCGCGGCCGGGTTCATCCGGTGGAAATTGTCGAACTCCAGCATGTTCTCGGTCGGCAGGCCGAAATGAAGCTGGTAGAAGCGCGACAGCATCACCCGGAACCAGGTGCGCCCGCTCTTGCCCCAGGACATGAGCACCCAGTCGGCCTCCTTCAGTTTCCGGTATTCCTCGCGCCCGCGCAGCCGCCGTTCAAGCGCGAGGCGGCGGGGTTTGGGCAGGAAGAAGCACGCGCCGAGGATCAGGTGACGGCTGGCAAGGGCGCGGATTTCCCGGGGCGTGGTGTTGAACATCTTGGGGCGTCTTTCGGGCGGTCTGGGCTTTAAGTCAGGGCGCGATCCGGTGCATAGCAGGATCGGGCCGGACCGCGCCCCTTTGAACGCAAGCGGCGGGATGATGCAAGGGAAACTCTGGGTTCTTCTGGGCCGCAAGGCGGGCGACAACACGCAGGTGCTGGCGCTGGCCGGGGCGCTTGGCTGGCCGGTGGAGGAAAAGCGCATCCGCGCGCGCGCCTGGGAATTGCTGCCGCATCTCGTGCTGGGAAAGACGCTTCTGGGCATCGACCGGGCGGCCTCCTCGGCCCTTGAGCCGCCCTGGCCCGATCTGGTGATCAGCGCCGGACGGCGCAACGAGCCGGTGGCGCGCTGGATCCGGGCACGGGCCGGGGGGCGGGTCAGGCTGGTGCATGTGGGCCGTCCCTGGGCGCGGCCCGAAACCTACGATCTCGTCGTCACGACGCCGCAGTATTTCCTGCCCGAGGGCGGAAGGATTCTGGTCAACCCGCTGCCGCTGCACGCGATGACGCGGACGAGCGTGGCGGATGAGGCCGCGCGTCTCGCGCCCCGTCTGGCGCATCTGCCGCGGCCCTGGACGACGGTGCTCATCGGCGGCGACAGCGGGGCCTATGTCTTTACGCCCGAGACCGGGCGGCGGCTGGCGGCGGGGGTCAACCGGCTGGTGGCGGCGACGGGGGGCAGCGTCCTGGTCAGCGACAGCGCGCGCACCCCCGCGCCCGCGCGCGCGGCCTTCCGGGCGGCGCTCAAGGTGCCTTCGGCCTGCTACTGGTCCGACGCGAAGGAGGATTGGCCCGAGAACCCCTATCGCGGCTTTCTGGGGCTCGCGGACCGCTTCGTCGTCACCGGCGAGAGCATGTCGATGCTGGCCGAGGCCGCGGCCATGGCCCGCCCGCTCTATGTCTTCGATCCGGCCGAGCCGGGCCAATGGTGGCGGCGCGCGCACAATTACGGTGTGAAGCCGCTCAGCCACCGGCTTGCCATGCGGCTCGCGCCGGTGCGGATGCGGCGCGATGTTGGGCGGATACAGGCCGCCCTTGTGGCGCAGGGGCAGGCGCGCTGGCTGGAAGAGGCCCCGGAATTGATCGCCGGTGGCGAGACGTGGTTCGCGGCGGCGCAGGCCGATCCGCTGGCGGGCGCGCATCGCGCGGCAGAGCGGGTGCGCGCGCTCTTCGACATGCCCCCCGGCGGGGAAGCGGTCAGGGCAGATGCGACAGGTGGGTGAGCCGCCGGTCCGCGCGCGTCATCCGCAGGTCGATGAGTGCGGCGCGCAGCCGTGCCACCTGCGCGGCACCCTCTGGTGTGGCGGCCATGTCGTGTTGCTCCCCCGGATCGCGGCGCCGGTCGAAGAGCATCGGTGCCAGCCCGCCGTTGAAATGCACGAGGCTGTGGGTGGCGTCGCGCAGGATCGCGGCATTGGCGGTGAGCGGGCCAAGCCCGAGCGCGCGCTCGAACCTTGTGGGCGCGCGCGGCTCCGCAAGGTCGATCTCGGTCAGGGCGAGGCCGCGCCAGGTTTCGGGCGTCCGGCCCTCGAGGAAGGGCCTGAGCGACGTGCCGTCCATCGCGGGCGGCACCTCGGCCCCCAGCAGGTCAAGGATGGTCGGGGCCAGGTCCACGGTCGAGACCACCTCCGAGACCTCATGCCCCGCCGCGATGTCCGGGCCGCGCACGAGGAGGGGCACGTGATGGGCGGAGGCGAGCACGTTGTCCTTGCCCCAGTAGCCCTGATCGCCCAGCATCTCGCCATGATCCGAGAGCAGCACCACCAGCGTGCGCCCGGCCTGGCCGGTGGTGTCGAGCCAGTCGAGGATCCGGCCCAGATGGTGATCGACCTCGGCCAGAAGCCCGAGATAGGTGGCGCGCAGATCGGCCACGTCTTCGGGCGACAGCCGGTCGCAACGCCCGTCGAACCCCCAGAAAAGCCCGTGCTGGGCGGGGGCCGAAAACCAGGCGGCGCGGAACGGGTGATCGGAGCCTGCGGGCGCGGGCGCGGGCGCGGGGATGAGCGCCGCGTCGGCAAGGCGGTTCCACGGCTCGGGGGCCACCAGCGGCGGGTGCGGGCGGATATAGGTCAGATGCGCGCACCACGCCCCGTCGCGCCGCGCCTCGAGCGCCTCGAGCGTGCGGTCGGTGAGCCAGGCGGTATCGCTGTCCTCCGCGCGGTAGAGGGCGGGCGCGCGCAACCCCTCGCCCACCGGCCGGTAGAGGCCGAACCAGCGTTGCGGTAGCGGCGCGGGCAGGTCATAGCCACGGCGGCGCAGGTGGCCGATCCAGGCGAGCGGGGCCTCGAAGCGCATCTCGACGATCTCTCGAAAGCCGCGCGCGGGCAATTCGTAGGTGGCAAGGTCGGGATCGCCGGGCGGGTGCTCGCTCGGGTCGGCGGCCATGTCGCAATAGCCGAAAAGGAGCGGCTCGGCCCCGGCGCGGCGCAATTCGGTGCCGAGCGTCGCGTGATGCCCCGCCACCGGCGTGCCGTTGCGGATGCCGCGATGGTTGAAGGCGTAAAGCCCGGTCAGAAGCGAGGCGCGCGCGGGGCCGCAGGGCACGGCGGCGGTGAAACAGTTGGCAAAGGCGGTGCCCTCCGCGCGCAGCCGGTCGAGCGCGGGGGTGGGCACGATCCCGTGCAGCGCGCCGGACACCGCATCGGCGCGCAGCTGATCGAGCGTGATCAGCAGGAGGTTCTGCGCCGGGGCCATCAGCCCTCCGCGTCGAGGCGCGTCAGCAGCGCGGGCAGATCGGCGATGGAATCGATGACGTGATCGGCCCCTGCGGCGCGCAGCTCCGCGCCCGCCCGCGCGCGGATCGCCTCGCGCCCGGCGTCCGACAGCGCCGCGATTTCCTCCGGTGTGCGCCCGGCGATATTGCCCGAGAGCGCCACGCCCACCACCGTGCAGCCGGTGGCGCGGCCCTCCATGATGCCCGGCGGCGTGTCATCGACCTTGACGATATGGGGGCCGGGCAGGAGCGTCATCTCGGCAAAGGCACGATACATCTGCCAGGGGCCGGGGCGCCCCTTGGGCACGTCATCGGCGCAGACACAGACCTCCGGGGCAAAGCCCTGCCCGGCCACAACGGGCAGCACGCGCGCCATGATCGAGCGCGTATAGCCCGTGGTCGTGCCCACGCGGATGCCCTGTCCGGCGAGCCAGCCGAGCGTTTCCGACGCGCCGGGCACGAGAGTTGCGTAGCGCGCCACGACCTCCTCGTTGAGCGGCACGAAGACCTCGTAGAGCCGGTCGATGGCGGCCTCGTCGGGCTCCGATCCTTGCGCCGCGCGCCAGGCTTCGGCCACATGCGGCAGGGCCATCATGGCCCGGATATGCTCGCGCTTGGGGGCCCCCATCGGGCCGCGCGCATCGGCGATGCTCACGCTCACGCCGAACTGCGCGAAAGCCTCGACGAAGGCCCCCATCGGCGCGAAGGAGCCGAAATCGATGAGCGTGCCCGCCCAGTCGAAAATCACCGCCTCGAACCTGGTCATGTCATCTCCCTTTCCGCGCGCCGTTTTTCCGCCAGTGCCGTCTCGGGCGGCGCGGCGGAGGCGACGCCCATCTCTCCCAGAACCTCGGCCACGGCGGCCACCGCGGCGCGCATCACGCCCGCATCGAACCGCCCGATATGGCCCATGCGGAAACTGTCCACGACGGTGAGCTTGCCTGGATAGAGGATGAAGCCGCGCACCTTCATCCTGTCGTAGAACTCGGAAAAGGCAAAGGCCGGATCGGCGGGGCAGAAGAAGGTGGTGATGATCGGCGAGAGCCAGCGATCGGCCAGAAGCGTCTCGAAGCCGAGCCCTCGCATCCCCGCCACCAGCGTATCGCGGTTCGTGCCGTAGCGCGCGCCGCGCGCGGCCACCCCGCCCTCGGCCGCGTGTTCGTCAAGCGCCTGGAGGAAGGCTGCGACCGTGTGGGTGGGCGGCGTATAGCGCCACTGGCCGGAGCGTTCGAACTCGGCCCATTGCGCGTGCAGATCGAGCGCGAGCGAATGGGAATTGCCCTGTGCCGCCTCCAGAACCGCCCGGCGGACGAGGGCAAAGCCGAAGCCGGGCACGCCCTCGATGCACTTGTTGGCGGAACTTACCAGCGCGTCGAAGGGCAGGCCCTCGGGCAGGGGGACGGCCCCGAAGGCGGACATGGAATCGACCAGCAGACGGCGGCCCGCGGCGGCGACGGCCTCGGCGATCTCCGAAAGAGGGTTGAGGATGCCGCTCGAGGTCTCGCAATGGATCGCCACGACATGGCTGATGGCCGGATCGCGGACGAGGAGGGCTGCCACCTCATCCCCGCGCGGCGGGAGGTAATCGCCCTTGTCGAGCATCTCCACCGCGCGCCCCATCTGCCGCATGGCCGCCGCCGCGCGATGCCCGTAGGCCCCGTTGGCCAGCACAAGCGCCTTGGCCCCGCGCGGCACCAGCGTGCCCAGCATCGCCTCGACCACGAAAGAGCCCGAGCCCTGCATCGGCACGCAGGTGAAATCCTCGCCCCCCGGCCCGAGCATCGCCACGAGAGAGGCGCGCAGCCGCGCCGTCATCGCGCGGAAATCGCTGTCCCAGCTGCCCAGATCGCGCAGCATGGCCGCCTTGACGCTGTAGGAGGTGGAGAGCGGCCCCGGGGTCAGGAGCCACGGCTCGCCGCCGCGCGGCGGCTCGATTGTCGGGGTGGTCACGTGGGTTCTCTTTCCTTCACGGGGTCCGTGTGCGCCGTTTCCCTTGCTCTACGGAAATCGAATTCCTCGGCATAGTGACAGGCGACGTAATGATCTGAGGTCAGTTCGCGCCAGTCCGGCACCTCTTGCGCGCAGCGCGGGCGTGCGAAGGGGCAGCGGGTATGGAACCGGCAGCCCTGCGGCGCGTCGGCAGGGTTGGGGATCTCGCCCTGGAGCCGCTCGGGGCGGAAGGGCAGATCCGGGTCCGGCTCCGGCACGGCCGAGAGGAGCGCGTGGGTATAGGGGTGGCGCGGGTGGAAGAAGAGGCTTTCGGTCGGGGCGTATTCCACGAAGCGGCCCACATACATCACCGCGACGCGGTGGCTGATGCGGGCAACCACGCTCAGATCATGTGCGATGAACAGGAAGGAGACGCCGGTCTCTTCCTGCAAATCCTTCAGAAGGTTGATGATCTCTGCCTGGATCGAGACGTCGAGCGCCGACACGCTCTCGTCGCAGACGACGAAATCGGGCCCCGCCACGAGGGCGCGGGCGATGCAGATCCGCTGTCGCTGGCCGCCGGAAAACGCATGCGGAAAGCGGCGCAGATGCTCCAGGTCGAGCTTGCAGCGCGCCGCGATCTCGCGCACACGGGCGTCGATCTGGCCCCGGTCGCGCATCAGCCCGCCCGCGACCAGCGGCTCGGCGATGATGTCGCGCACGGTCATGCGGGGGTTGAGGCTCGAATAGGGATCCTGAAAGACGAGGCTCATGCGCGAGCGAAGCGGGCGCAGCGCCCGCGGCCCGAGCGGCGCGAGGTCGAGCCCGCCCTCTCGGAACACCATCTGCATCTCTGCGCGCGCCGCGCGCAGCTCCTCTGACGTGGCATGGGCCAGGTCGAGATCGCCCCGCCGCCCGTGATAGAGCACCTGGCCGCCCGACGGCTCGATCACCCGCAGGATGGCGCGGCCCACGGTGGTCTTGCCAGAGCCGCTTTCGCCCACAAGGCCCACGGTCTCGCCGCGGCGGATGTCGAAGCTCACGCCGTCCACGGCCTTGAGCTGCTTGCGCGTGCCCGAGAAGAAACCGCGCTTGCCCACATCGAAGCTCACCTCCAGATCGCGGATCTCGAAGAGCGTTTCGCTGTCGCCTCTGCTCATGCCACGGCCCTCGTCTCGTCATGCAGGTGACAGCGCACGCGCCGGCCCTGGGCAAGCCGCACTTCGGGCGGCGTCACGCGCTCGCACAGCCCCGCGATGGCCTCGGCGCAGCGGGTGTGGAAGGGGCAGCCCGTGGGCCGCGCCGAGGGCGAGGGGATGTCGCCCGGCACCGCCTCGAGCCGCGCATCGAGCCGGTCGAGCCGCGGGATCGCCTTGATCAGTCCGCGCGTATAGGGATGGGCAGGCGATTTCAGCACCTCGCGCGCCGTGCCCGTCTCGACGATGGTGCCCAGATACATCACCGCCACGTCATCGGCGACATGGGCGATCACGCCGAGATCATGGGTGATGAAGATCATCCCCATGCCCAGATCGCGTTGCAGGTCGCGCATGAGGTCGAGCACCTGCGCCTGGATCGTCACGTCGAGCGCGGTGGTGGGCTCGTCCGCGATCAGAAGGCGCGGCCCGGCCGAGAGCGCCAGCGCGATCATCGCGCGCTGCCGCATCCCGCCCGAGAGTTCGTGCGGGTATTGGTCAACCCGCGCGCCGGGGTTCGAGATGCCGACCTTGGTCAGCATCTCCACTGCCAGATCACGCGCGGCGGTACCGTTGAGGCCGCGATGCAGGCGGACCGTCTCCATGATCTGGTTGCCGATGGTGTAAACGGGTGAGAAGCTGGCCATCGGTTCCTGGAAGATCATGCCGATCTCGCCGCCGCGCAGGCGGCGCAGGGCGCGCGATCCGGGCTTCAGCGCCTCGATGGCGATGTCCTCGCCGCTTTTGGAGGTGTAGCGCATCCGCGCCTCGCGGCCGATCTCGGCATTGCCGGGCAGAAGCCGCATCAATGCCTTGGTCGAGACGGATTTGCCCGAGCCGCTCTCGCCCACGATGCCGAGCGTGCGCCCCTCGGCCACCGAGAATCCCACATCCTGCACCGGGGTGATGCGCCCCTCGTCGGTGCGGAAGCTGATCGTGAGGTTCTCGACCGTGAGCATCAGCGCGCCTCCGAATAGGGGTCTGCCGCGTCGCGCAGCCCGTCGCCGAGCACGGTGAAGGCCAGCACCGCCAGCACCACGAAAGCCGCCGGGATGAAGAGCCAGGGCGCCTGTTCGATGGCCTGCACCGATTGCGCCTGTTGCAGCATCACCCCCCAGGAGACCGAGGGCGGGCGCAGCCCGAGGCCGACGAAGCTGAGCGCGGTTTCCGACAGGATCATGTAGGGGAAGGAGATCACCAGATCGACGATGATGAAGCTGGTGAAGGAGGGCAGCATGTGCGTGGCGATCACGCGGGCAGGGCGCGCGCCGGCCAGTTCCGCGGCGAGCACGTAATCCTCGCCCCGGATCGACAGGAGCTGGCTTCGGATCCGCCGCGCCAGCGTCGGCCAGCCGAAGAGGCCGAGGATGATCGTCATGGCGAAATAGACCTGGGTCGAGGACCAGTCCTTGGGCATCGCCGCGGCAAGGCCCATGTAGAGCGGGATAACCGGGATCACGCGCACCACCTCGGTCACGCGCTGGATCACGTTGTCGATCCAGCCGCCGAAATAGCCCGCCGCCCCGCCGATGGCGAGCGCGAGCACGAAGGAGATGAGCACCCCCGCCACCCCGATCGAGAGCGAGGTGCGCGTGGCGTATAGCGTGCGCGAGAACACGTCGCGCCCCATCTGGTCGGTGCCCCACAGATGCAGGCGCGAGCCGTCCTCGAGCCCGAAGAGCCGTGTCTGGATCGGGATGACGCCCAGCAGATGCGTGGGCTGGCCCTCGACGAAGAAGGCGACGTAGCGCCGCGTTTCGGGATCGGGCATGGCGACGGCGCGCAGCGTGACCGGATCGCGCTCGGTCCGGGTGCCGTGGACGAAGGGGCGCAGCGAACAGCCGTTGTGATCGCAGAACATCGGCACCTGCGGCGGGCCGGAGAGGTAATCGCGATTGCGCTCGGTGGTGCCGTAGGGCGCGAAGACCTCGGCGAAGAGGCCCAGAACGATCATCAGCCCCAGAACGAAGGCCGCCGCCATGGCCGCGCGGTGGCGGCGGAAGCGCCACCAGATGAGCGTCCACTGGCTGGCGGAATAGTAGCGTTCGCGCTTGCGGCGCTCGCGCCGCTCGGCGGCGGTCTCGGGGCGGGTATGGGGCGTATCGGTCATGTCGGTCATGGCGTCATCCTCCCAGCCGGATACGCGGATCGAGCCATGCTAGAAGCAGGTCCGAGACGAAATTCATCACCACGATCACCACGGTGAGCAGCAGCAGGATCGCCCCGGCCACGTTCATGTCCAGATCGAGGTAGGATTTCAGCAGCAGATCGCCCAGTTCCGTCAGCCCCAGCACCACCGCCACGATGGGCAGTTCCGAGAAGATCCGGTTGACGTCGAAGCCGATGGTCGAGACCACCGGGTTGATGGCGAGCCGCGCGGGGTATTTCAGCAGCAGACGCGCCTCGGGAACGCCGCGGGCGCGTGCCGCCATGACCGAGAGCTTGCCCAGCTCGTCCGACATGGTCGCGCGCACGGTCTGGATCTGATAGGCCATGGCCGACCAGGCCAGCACGGCGGCGGGCAGCCAGAGATGCTTGACCAGATCCCAGAACTTGGCCGCCGACCAGGGGGCCTCGGCATATTGCGGGCTGAACAGTCCGCCGATCGAGGCGCCGAACCAGAGATTGGCGAAATAGAGCATCACCAGCGCCAGCAGGAAGTTCGGCAGCGCAAGCCCGAGATAGGAAAAGATCGTCAGCCCGTAATCGGCCAGCCCGCCGCGGCGCACGGCGGCATAGATGCCCACCGGGATCGAGATGACATAGGTCACGATCAGCGTGGCAAAGAGCAGCCCGAGCGTGAGCCAAACCTTGTCGCCGATGATGTTGTTCACCGAGGTGTCGAAGGCATAGGCGGGGCCGAAATCGCCGTTCAGCACGATGCCGCCCATCCAGTCGAGATAGCGGGTGATGGCGGGCGCGTCGAGGCCGAGCTCGGCCCGGATCGCCTGCACGTCGGCCTCGGTCATGGTGATGCCGGTGCCGGAATACTTGCGGAAGGCATAGCGCTCGGCATAGTCGCCGGGCGGCAGTTCCATGATGAAGAACACCATGATCGAGACGAGAAACAGCGTCACGATCATGCCGAAGAGCCGTTCGATCAGGAAACGGGCCATCTGCCTTCCCCCAAGGCCGTGCCCGCCCCGGCGCGCGGCCGGAGCGGGCGGGTTTCAGACCTCAGTTCTCAAGGAACCACTGTTGCGGACGGTAGGGATAGGTCCAGTAATAGTCATAGGTCTTGGCCGTGAGCGGCTGCACGTTCTGCAGGCTGTTGTGATAGACGTAGGGCGAGGGGATCTCCGCCACGACGCCGATCTTGAGCATGTTGTCGGCATGGATGCGCACGATCTCCTCGCCGATCCGGCTCGAGTCCTCCGAGCCGAGCGGCACCGAGAGGAACTGGTCGGCGAGATCCCACAGCTTCTTGATGTCGGCGGGCGGCTCGATGCCCTCGGCACCGTCGGTCTGGTGCCACTTGGCCCATTCGAAGCCGCCGCCGGGGTTGAAGAAATCGCCGAAGGGCGGCACCAGCATGGTGGCGTCCTGCGCGATGAACGGGCCGGAGATGCCGTCATTCTTCCAGATGAACACGTCCACGTCATTGGCATTCGCCGTGGCGCGGTATTCGTCCGAGGTCACTTCGCGCAGATCGACGGTGATGCCCAGATCCTCCCACATGCCACGGGCCAGTTCGTGCAGCTGCACCGGGCTGCCCTGGCTGGCAAAGAGGATGCGGATGGCCAGCGGCTTGCCGTCGGGGCGCATCCGCTTGCCGCCGGGCCCCTTGGTCAGCCCCATCTCGTCGAGCAGCGCATTGGCCGCATCAACGTCATGCTGGGTGAACTGGGTGAGCGCGTATTCCGGCACGAAATCGACGGTGCGCGCCTCGACCGGGATGGCCTGGGCGGGCGTGCCCTGGCCGAGATAGACGATCTCGCGGATTTCCCCGCGGTCGAGGCCCATCGACATGGCCTGGCTGAAGCGCGGATCGTTGAAGATCTCGCGCAGGACCGGATCCTTGTGGTTGCGCGCGAAGGAGTAGTAGACCGTCTCGCCCAGGGTCGGCGCAAGGGTCACGGTGTAGTTGCCCTTGGCCTCGTTCTCCTTGAGCAGCGGGAAGTCGTTGAGTTCCATCGCCTGCTGTTTCCAGGTGATCTCGCCGTTCATCACCTTGAGGTTCACCACGTCGCGCTCGGGGATGTAATCCTCGCGGATCTCGTTGATATAGGGCAGCTGGTTGCCGGCCGTGTCCACCATGTGGAAATAGGGGTTGGCGACAAGCCGGCGGCCGTTGGAATCCTCGGCCACGAGGATGTGGCTTTCGAGGGTCGGCATGACGGCGGTGCCGATGGCGGCGGCCTTGGCCGGATCCTTCAGCAGAGGCGAGGGCACGTCCTTCCAGTCCGACGCACCGTAGTAGAAGTCCACGGCTTCCTTCTCGCTGGCAAAGCCGTGCTCGGCGCGCAGCGCGGCGGCATCGTCGTTATACTTGTCCATGAAGCGGCCGAGGAAATGCCGCGGCAGGAAGGTCTGGCCGTAATCCATCGCCCAGCGGTTGATGAGGTTGGGCTGCGGCGCGGGGAAGGTGAAGCGGACGGTCAGATCGTCCACCGCCTCGACCTTGGCGGGTTCATCGTTGAAGAGCCAGCGGCCCGGCACCTTCTCGGTGATCGCCGGGTTGGTGAGGATGTCGTTGTACCAGAAGGCCACGTCATGCGCGGTGAAGGGCGCGCCGTCGGACCATTTGTGCCCCTTGCGCAGGGTGAAGGTCAGCTGCGTGTAATCGTCGTTCCATGCCCAGCCCTTGGCGACATTGGGCACGATGGTCTTGAGATCGTCGGCATAGCGCACGAGGTTCACATGGCGCACCGACAGGATATCGGAGGTGCCCGATTCGGTGCCGCGCGAGGCCCCGGTGAGCGTGCCGCCATACTGGCCGATGGCCGTGTAGGGCGCGACGACCAGCGGCTCCTCGGGCAGGCGCTCGGCCAGCGGCGGCAGGTCCGGGTTGCCCGTGATGCGCGCGTTGAGATCGGCGATGGCGGGGTTCTCGGCAAAGCCCAGATCGCAGCTTGCCGCGCTTTCGAACTCGGCCAGTTCGAATTGCTGCGGGAAGGTCGGCGAAAGCCCCTTCATGTCGGCCACGGTGGCGGGCGGGCAGGCGGCCAGCGCCATGGTGCCGCTCAGCGCGAGCGCCGTGGTGCCCGTGAGCAGCGAGATCATCTTGGAACGCATCGGGTGTCCTCCAGGTGTTTGTGGTGGGATGTTACCGCATTTTTCCCCATTGATGGCATTGCACGATTCTGTGACGATTAAATGAAACTCACGTATTTATTTGGGTTGCAAATATTACGGATGGGTTCCCTATTGCCTGACCTCACGTCATCATGCGCCGCTGCGCCGCGATCTCGAACAGCGCGGCGACCGCGCCCATGTCGCGCTGTTCGGGCAGGGTGACAAGGTGATGGCCGAGCCGCGGCACCGGCTCCTCGAGTGCAAGGGCCACGATGCGCGGATCGTCGGGCTCGATCTCTCCCGCCATGGCCACGCCCACGCCCACCCCTTCGGCCGCCGCAAGGCGCATCGACTCCCATGAACCGAGGTCGATCGCCGTGCGCGGGCTGATGCCCTGGCGCGCGGCCACGGCATCGAACAGCCGCCGCGTCCCCGAGGCGCCTTCGCGGCGAATGAGGTCGAGATCGCCGACCTCGGCCCAGGAAATGCGCGCGCGCGTCGCCAGCGGGCTTTCGCGGCCGACCATGAGCATCACGTCCTCGCGCCTCAACTCCAGGCTGACAAGATCGGGCTCGGGCTCGGTCAGGGTGACGAAACAGGCCTCATAGGCCCCGCGCCGCAGCCCCTCCAGCAGGTCGTAGGAGCCGTGGCAGCGCGCCTCGATCCGCACGCCCGGATGGCGATGGCGGAAGGTGGCGAGGATGTCCATGATGAACTGATGGGTGGAATAGCCGATCGAGAGCCGCCCGGATTCCAGCGTCGCCAGCCCGCCGAGCGCGCCCGCCACCTCCTCGGATATCTGCAGCAGCGCGCGCAGCCGGGGCAGGAGCGGCATCAAGAGGGCATTGGCCTCGAGCCGGTGGCCGGAG
Source organism: Roseovarius sp. (assembly GCA_002720475.1). Classification (GTDB taxonomy): domain Bacteria; phylum Pseudomonadota; class Alphaproteobacteria; order Rhodobacterales; family Rhodobacteraceae; genus Roseovarius. The sequence goes on along the minus strand of PBIL01000002.1, from coordinate 146,324 downwards.
CGGTCGAAGAGGCGCGTGCGCAGCTTCTCCTCGATCTGCGACAGGTGGTTGGAGACCGAGGGTTGCGACAGTCCCAGATCGCGCGCCGCCGCCCCGATCCCGCCGCAGCGCGCGATGGCCTCGAGCACCGAGAGTTGAACGAGCGTAAAGGGCGGCTTGGCCATGCGCGGGCCTTTCGCGTTGTTCCGGTTCCCGCCATGGTTGGGACAAGCGTGGTGCTTGTCCAGCCTGAAGTGACGCGGCACCGGGTGTCAAACGCGCGTGAAAGGGTGTGACAAGGCTTGTTGCTGCCGGGCGCGGCGCGTATCTCTGGGGGGATCGCGTGCTTTCGCGCAAAAGGAGGTCCGCCATGTTCGCCCGGTTCCGTAGATCCCTGCTCACCCTCGCGCTTGCCGTCTTCCCGATGGCCGCGCAGGCGCTCGGGCCGCTTGTCGATGTGGAGGGGCTGCGCGCCGCGCTTGCGGCGGAGGCGCCCGTCGTGCTCGATATCCGTGCCCCGGGAGCCTATGAAAAGGGCCATGTTCCCGGCGCGCTCAACGCGCCCTACGGCGTTTTTCGCGGCCCGGCAGAGAACCCCGGCCAGCTTGTCACCGAGGCGCATCTGACCGAGGTGCTGCGCGGGCTCGGCCTCCGCCACGACACGCCCGTGGTGGTGGTTCACCAGGGCACCAACCAGACCGATTTCGGGGCGGCGGCGCGGGTCTACTGGACGCTGAAATCGAGCGGGATCGCGCCGCTTGCCATTCTCAACGGCGGCATGAACGCCTGGGCGGCGGCCGGCGCACCGATCGAGAAGGGGGCGGCACCGCAAGTCGCGCCCTCGGATATCACCGTGTCCTTCTCGGAGGAATGGCTTGCCACGCGCGAGGATGTGCAGGCGATCGTGGACGGGCGCGAGAACGCGCAGCTTGTCGACGCGCGGCCCGAGGCGTTCTGGCGCGGAGAGGCCAAGCACGCCGCCGCAGCGCGCCCCGGCACCATCCCGCAATCGCGGTATTTCACCCATGACCGCTGGTTCGGGCAGGACGAGCCCGCGCTGATCAAGCCCGATCTGGTGCGGCAGCTGGCCGAGGAGAACGGCTTTGGCCCGGAAGACCGGCTGGTGAGTTTCTGCAATACCGGCCACTGGGCCGCGACCAACTGGTTCGCGCTGAGCGAGCTTGCCGGGATCGAGGGGGTTCGGCTCTACCCGGAATCGGTCGTTGGCTGGTCCAATGCGGGGCTGGAGATGGCCAATGTGCCGGGACTGTTCCAGAACCTGCTCAACAAGATCACCGGCAAGTACTGAGGCCCGCGATGACGACCGCGACCGCCACGCCCGAAGCGGCCCGCGCGCCGGGTCTTTTGCCGCGCGGCCTGATGCTGGCCCTTGTGGCGGCCGGGGTGGCGGCCGTGGCGCTGCTGGCGGGGCCGCGCTCGGGCGCGGTGCTGCTGATCGGGCTGGGTTTCGGCCTGACGCTCGAAGGGTTTCGCTTCGGGTTCACGGGCCCCTGGCGTCGGATGATCCTCGAGCGCGATGCCTCGGGGCTGCTGGCGCAGCTTCTGGCCATCGCCATCGTCGCCTGCGCGGCGCTGCCCCTGCTGGCCGCCAACGGGGCCGAGTTGAAGGGCGCGCACGCCCCCATCGGGCTGGCGATGATCGGCGGGGCCTTCGTGTTCGGGGCGGCGATGCAGGTCGTGCTCGGCTGCGGCTCGGGCACGCTCGTCAATGCCGGGAGCGGCAATGCCGTGGGCGCGGTGGCGCTGCCCTTCTTCGCCATCGGCAGTTTCGCGGGGGCCTGTCATCTGAGCTGGTGGACCGCGCTTGGCAGCCTGCCGGTCATGGCGCTGGAAGGCGGGAGCGGCCTTGCCGTCACGCTTGCCGGGCTGGCGGGGATCACGGCGCTGGCGCTGGCGCTGGGGCGCAAGGGCAGCCACCGGCTGCCTGCGCGCTACTGGGCGGCCTTGCTGGCGCTGGCCGCACTCGCCATCCTGCATCTTGTGGTGGCGGGCCAGCCCTGGGGCGTGGTCTACGGTCTTGGCCTCTGGGTCGCCAAGGGCGTGGTGGCCATGGGCGGCGATCTCTCGGGCTCGGTCTTCTGGTCCGCCCCGGCGAACGCGGCGCAGGTTCAGGCGAGCCTTCTGCTCGACATCACCTCGCTCACCGATCTGGGGCTTATCGGGGGGGCGGCGCTGGTGGCGTGGTGGCGCGCCGGGCTGGCCTCGCCGGTGGGCCTGCTGCCCGCGCGGGCCTGGGTGGCGGTGATCGTCGCGGGGCTGGTGCTGGGCTACAGCTCGCGGCTGGCCTTCGGATGCAATATCGGTGCCTTCTTCAGCGGCATCGCCACCGGCTCGGCGCATGGCTGGGTCTGGTTCGCGGCGGCCTTTGCCGGGTCCTGGGTGGGGATCCGGCTTCGGCCCCTGCTTGGGCTGGAGGCCCGGAAATGAGGCGGGTGCACGTGACGCTTCTGGTGGCGCTCGGCGTGGCGGGGCTGCTCGTGCTCGATCACGCGCAGTCGCAGCCGCTCAACCCCTACGCCGCGCCGCCGATGATCGCGTTCGGCTCGGGGCTGGCGGCAACGGGCGGGCATTGCGCGGCCCCGCCGCCGCCCGCGCGCTGAGCGGCCGGGCTGGGCATCCGTGCCCGGCGCGCGGAGAGACAGGCATGGATATCACGGACGATACCGCGGGGCGTTTGCCCGAGATCGTGGCCCTCTTCACCGAGAGTTTCTCTGCCGCCGAGGGGCCTGAGGAGGGCGCGGCCGTCGGACATCTGGCGCGGCGCATGATCACGCAGACCCCCGCGCCGGACCTGCGGGTGTTCCTTGCGCAGGAAAGCGGCGCGATCATTGCGGCGATCTGTTTTTCGCGGCTGGGCCACGGGGGCGATGGCCGGAGCGTGTTTCTTCTCTCGCCGGTGGCGGTGGCAACGGCCCGCCAGGGGCAGGGCATCGGCCGGAGGCTGATCGTCCACGGGCTGGCGGCGCTGCGCGAGGAGGGCGTGGACATCGCCGTGACCTATGGCGATCCGGATTTCTACGGGCGCGTGGGCTTTCGGCCGGTCAGCGAGGAGATCCTGCCCGCGCCCTTCCCGCTCGGGCAGCCCGAGGGATGGCTGGCCTGCCCGCTGACGCAGGCCCCTCTTGCCCGGCTTGCCGGACCCGTGCGCTGCGTTGCCGCACTGGCCGATCCGTCCTTCTGGTAGCGGCTGGTGCGGCCCGGCTCAGCCGGAGCGCTCGGGCGCCGACGGGGCGTCGCGCCAGTTGCGCGCCCGCGTGCGCAGCGCCGACTGGAAGGCGCGGAAAGCGGCGCGCAGCTCCGGCGCGCTGTCCGGGGTGATCTCGAGCACGTCCATGACGGTGTTGACGGCGCGATAGCGGTCCACCTCGTCGCGCAGGATTTCGGGCAGGGTGGCCTCGGCCTCGGGGCCCGCGCGATCGACGATGCGGGACTGTTCCTCGATCAGGTGGCGACGTGCCTCCGGTGTCATGAAGCTGAACGGCGCGTGGCGCTGCAACATGTCCGAGAAGCGTTCGATCCGGTCCTGCCGGACCGCGCCGCCCGCGCGCGACAGGAGCACGCACATGCGCACCACCCCCTCCGCGAACCCGCCCTTGTCGAGCCGCGCAAGCACGGCCATGTCCGCGGCGGTATCGGCCGCCGCTTCGGCAGAAGCGCGATGTGCGGGCACCGGCGGGGCCTCGGGCGGGGCCCAGGCGGGGCTGGCATAGGCACCGAGAAAGCCCAGCTCGGTCAGCGCCTCGCGGGCGGCCTGGGTCAGGTCAAGCTGGCGCTCGACGATCTCGGTCAGTCGGCGTTCGAACGCGAAGAAGGGGTTCTCGGGCCCCACCGGGCGGCGCTCGCTGCGCGCGCGGACCGCCGCTTCGGCCACGGCGCTCATGACCGGGTTGGCATCGGAGGCGAGGCGGTTCTGTAGCCGCAGCGGATGCAGACGGCGCGAGAGATCGGCGCTGGCGGGCGAACTCAGCGCGCGCATCCAGGGGACGAGCGTCAGGTCATAGCCGCGCGTGAGCCAGTCGCCCAGGTCGCTTGCCCGGGCGAAGGCGGCGTCCATCTCGGGCGGGTCGCACAGGGCGAGGATGGCCGAGGTCTCGCGCGCGGCGAAGCTCACGACCGGCGCGGCATCGGGGCCGCCCTCGGCGACGGTCATCTCGTAAAGACCGGGCGGCAGGGCCTCGATGGTGCGCAGCACCGATCCGATGCGGCGGTGATGATCTCCGGCCACCTCGGCGGAGACGAAGATGCTCAGATGCGTGGCGCTCTCGTGGGTGGTGTAGATGATGGTGCGCCCGGCTTCGCGGATACGCGCGGCGCTGCCCCAGACATCGGGGATCCAGCGCAGCGCCTGCTGCACCGTCGAGACCGCATCGCCATGGCTGGCAAAGACGACGATGGGGGCCGAGATTTCCCGCAGATCGACCGGGAGCCCGTCGTCGAGCACGGCAAGACCGCGCGCCAGACGGTTTCCGGTGAAGATGTTCTCGACGATCCAGCGGATCTCGGCGGCATTCATGAAATAGAAGCCCGACCACCAGCGGTCGAAATCGAGATAGTCCTCCGCCCGCGTATCGATCTCGCCGAAGAGATCGGCATGTTTGCGCCACAGGTCGCGCCCGGGGTTCATGGTTTCGAAATTGGACACAAGCGCCGCGCCGTCGAAGAGGCCGCCGCCGAGATCGGCGGCCATCTGCGCGGGCAGCGCGCCGCCGGTCCAGCCGCCGAGATAGCGCAGCGGGTTCTGCCCCGCCCGCCCCGCCCAGGGCGACAGCGGCACGCCGGCGATGACGATCGGTCCGGTCAGCTCTGGCCGGGTTGCGGCAAGGATCATCGTGGCCCATCCGCCCTGGCAGTTGCCGGTCACGAAGGGCTTGTCGGTCAGCGGATGAAGATCCCGAATGCGGCGCAGGAACTCGGCCTCGGCGGCGGCGACATCGGCCAGCGTCTGGCCCGGCTCGGGATATTGCGAGAAGATCACGAAATAGACCGGGTGGCCCTCGGCCAGGGCGTTGCCGACCTCGCTTTCGGCCTTGAAGCCGCCGATGCCGCTGCCCTGGCCCGAGCGCGGGTCGATGATCACCCAGGGGCGCAGATCGGCACGGGTTGGCGGAACGCCTTCGGGTGGGCGGATGCGCACCAGCGCATAGTTGACCGGCCGTGGCAGCGTCGCTCCGTCGAGCACGATGTCATAATCGAAGGCAAGCACCGGCTTGAGCCCCGCGCTCTCATGCGCGTCCGCCGCCGTCGCGGCCGCGCGCAGGGTGTCTGCGGTCAGGGCCGCGCGCTGCCGGGCATCGGTGGCATAGTCGCGCCAGGCGGCAGCAAGCAGCAGCGGATCGGCGCGGGCCATGTCAAGGGCCGCGTTTGCCGCGCCCCCCCAGAGACCGGCGAGCGCGCGGGCGGTGCGGGCCCAGTGGGCGGAGGTGGCGCGCGCGGCCTGACCGGCGGCCGCGGCATTCATTGCGATGAGTTTCGCGGACAACTCCGCCAGATGTGACCTCGTGTCTTCGCCCGGCAAGTCTTTTTCCGGCGCAGGCGCGCCGCCCGGAGGTGGCGGAACGTTGTCCTGCGGCTTGTCGTCCGTCACGGCTGTGTCACCCTCTCGCCTGATCTGCATCCGCGATACTCAGCGCCTGAACGTGACAAGGGCGTGACGGTGGAGCCGGCGGCGGTCCGGTGTTGCTGCGTTGCGGCAACGTTACATTGTGGCAATACCCTCCACGGGAATCGGGTTTGGGGTTTTGGGATGTTTTCTCTTGATGGCATGAAGGCTCTTGTCGTGGGGATCGCCAACGACCAGTCTATCGCCTACGGTTGCGCCAGGGCGATGCGGGCACAGGGTGCCGATCTCGCCATCACCTATCTCAACGAGAAGGCCGAGCCGCATGTGCGCCCGCTCGCCGAGGCGCTGGGCGCCGAGATCGTGTTGCCGCTCGACGTGACGCAGCCCGGCCAGACCGAAGCGGTCTTCGAGGCGGTCGCCGAGCGCTGGGGGCGGCTCGACACGCTGCTGCATTCCATCGCCTTCGCGCCGCGCGCGGATCTGCACGGGCGGGTGATCGACTGCTCCGCCGAGGGCTTCGGGATGGCCATGGACATTTCGGTGCATTCCTTCCTGAGAATGATCCGGCTGGCCGAGCCGCTGATGCCCGAGGGCGGCACCTGCATGGCCATGTCCTTCTTCGGCTCGTCGCGCGTTGTGCGCCATTACAACATGATGGGGCCGGTCAAGGCCGCGCTTGAAAGCGCCGTGCGCTACGCGGCGGCGGAACTGGGCGAGAAGGGCATTTCGGTCCACGCGCTCTCGCCCGGCCCGATGCAGACGCGGGCGGCCTCGGGCATCGACCAGTTCGACGAATTGCTTGCCGCGGCCGCGTCGCGCGCGCCCACGCACCACCTGGCCACCATCGACGATGTGGGTGCCATGGCGGCCTTTCTCGCCTCGCGGGAGGCCGGTCATCTGACCGGTGGCGTGCACGATATCGACGGCGGCTTCTCGATCACCGCGTAACCCCTGGGGGCACAATGGCAAACCTGTACGATTTCCTCGATGCGTCCCGTGCGGCGGAGGCATTCGACATGCAATCCGATCTTGCCGCGCGCATGAAAGAGGCAATGGCCACGGCCTCCGGCGAGGTGTCCGAGGGCGGCATGGTGGCGCAGATGCTGGGTGCGTCGCTGTCGCGCAACGGCGAGCGGATGCTGGCCGATCACGGGGCGCGCGCGGCGGCGCTTGCCGAGGCGGTCCGCGCCCAGACCGCAGCCGCCACCGAGGAGGGCGGGCACAAGGCGCTCGCGGCGGCCTGGTCCGAATATCTGCGCGATGCCGCCGAGCGCGGCGTGCTGACGCTCGATGCGCTGCGCCGGCGCGGCGACATCTTCCTCGCGCATGAGGCGGCCGAGTGCCCGCCGGTTCTGGCCTACGATTACGAGGTCGTGGTGGACGGGCGCGAATTGCCCTTTCCGTGCAATTACCAGCTCCTGCGCATCCTGCCGCCCGAGGGCGTCCGCGTGGACGAGACCAGGCGGCCCTTCATCATCATCGACCCGCGTGCCGGGCACGGCCCCGGGATCGGCGGGTTCAAGTCCGACAGCCAGGTCGGCGTGGCGCTCAAGGCGGGCCATCCGGTCTATTTCGTGGCCTTCCGGCGTCTGCCGGAACCCGGCCAGTACCTGAGCCACGTCACCCGCGCCGAGGCCGAATTCGTCCGCGAGGTGATGCGCCGTCACCCCGACGCGCCAAAGCCCATCGTGACCGGCAACTGCCAGGGCGGCTGGGCCACGCTGCTGCTGGCGGCGACCAATCCCGACATCACCGGTCCCATCGTCGTCAACGGGGCACCGGTCGCGCCCTGGTCCGGGCGGATCGGCGAGAACCCGATGCGCTACAATGGCGGCGTGTTCGGCGGGGCCTGGGTGCCGATGTTCCTTTCGGATATCGGTGGCGGACTCTTCGACGGGGCGCATCTGGTGCAGAATTTCGAGCTGCTCAACCCGGCGCGGACGATGTTCCGCAAATATGTCGATCTCTACCGCGACATCGACAAGGGCCTCGACCGGTTCCTGGAGTTCGAGACCTGGTGGGGTGGCTTCTTCCTGCTGAACGAGCCCGAGATCCGCTGGATCGTCGAACAGCTCTTCGTCGGCAACAGGCTGGTCAAGAACGAGGCGCGGCTCGAGCCAGGGCGGCCCGTCGATCTCAAGGCGATCCGCTCGCCGATCATCGTCTTCGCCAGCCACGGCGACAACATCACGCCGCCGCAGCAGGCGCTGAACTGGATCACGGAGACCTATGCCGACGTGGCCGAGATCCGCATCCGGGGCCAGCGGATCGTCTACATGGTTCACGAGCAGGTCGGGCATCTGGGCATCTTCGTCTCGGGGTCGGTCGCCAAGCGCGAGCATTCCGAGATGACCTCGACGCTGGCCACCATCGAGTCGCTGGCACCGGGGCTTTACGAGATGGTCATCGAGGATGTGCAGGGCGAAGGGCAGGAACGCCGCTTCACCGTGAGCTTCGTCGAGCGCGGCTTCGACGACATTCGCGCGATCGACGACCCCTTCGAGGATGAACGCCCCTTCGCCGCCGTCGCCCGCAGCTCCGAAATCCAGGCGCAGCTCTACGAGCAGATGGTGCGGCCGCTCGTCAAGGCGGCCGTCACACCCTCGATGGCCGAGGCGGGCCGGGCGCTCCACCCCCAGCGCACGAGCCGCGCGGTCTTTGCATCGCGAAACCCGGCGATGAAGAGTGTCGAGAGCATGGCCGAGAAGATCCGCGCCGAGCGGCACGCCGCCGCGCCGGACAACCCCTTCGTCAAGGCCGAGACGCTCTGGATCGAGGCGGCGACGCAGGTGATCGACCTCTGGCGCGATCAGCGCGACATGATGGTGGAACTGGCGTTTTTCTCGATCTGGGGCACGCCCTGGGCGCGGGCCTTCGGGCGGCGGCACGAGCTGCGCCGCACCCTCAAGGACCAGACCGAACTGCGCGCGCTGCCGCAGGTCCAGGCGGCGCTCGAGCACATGGAAGAGGGCGGTTTTGCCGAGGCGGTGATCCGGATGCTGGTGCTGCTGGCCGAGAACCGCAAGGGCGTGCGCCGCGACCGGCTGGAACGCTCCAACCGGGTGCTCAACGAGGACGAGCCCTTTGCCAGCCTCGGGGCGGAGGCCCGCGCGCGGATCATTTCCGAACAGACGCTGATCGCCACCTACGAGTCCGAGCGCGCCATCGAGACGCTGCCCGCGCTGCTGATGACACCGGAAGAGCGTGATCTTGCGATCCGCGTGGCCTATTATGTGCCCGGCGACCCGGAGGAGATGTCCCCCGGCACCCTTGCCCTGCTGCATCGGTTCTGCGATGTCCTGGGCGTGGCGCGGCGCAACGAGGCGGTCACGGTTGACCCGCTCTCGGCGGTGGGTCCGTCCAGGATGCCCCCCTCGCCCGCCGCGCAGGCCGACACGAAGCGGGCCGCGCGCGCACGCGCGTCCGAAAAGCAGGAGCAGGCGTCATGAGATTCGAGAACCGTCCGTTGTCACAGATCCGCGTCGGCGACAGCGAGTCGCTGAACCGGCTGGTGACGACCGACGATCTCTATGTCTTCGCCACGGCCTCGGGCAATCACAACCCGATGCACCTGACGCAGGACGATGCCGATCACGACGGGCGGCCCGATGCCGTCGCGCCGGGGATGTTCGTGGCCTCGCTGATCTCGGCGGTACTCGGGATGAAGCTGCCGGGGCCCGGCACGCTCTATCGCGCGCAGATTCTGAACTTTCACGAGCGCGCCCATGCCGGCGACGAGCTGATCACCACCGTGACGGTCAGCGCGGTCGCGCCGGACGGGCAGGTGACGCTGGCCACCGAGGTGCGGCGCAAGGGTGATGATGCGCTGATCGTCGATGGCGAGGCGCGGGTGATCGCCCCCACGGAGAAACATGTCTGGGAGGGCATCGAGGTGCCCGGCCTTGTCGTGCAGCGCCACCGCCATTTCGAGGCGCTGGTGGCCCGGGCGCGCCCGCTGCCGCCCCTGGTCACGGCCGTGGTGGCCCCCGAAGAGGAAAAATCGCTCGGCGGTGCGATCAAGGCTGCCGAGGAAAGCATCATCACCCCCATCCTGATCGGCGATCCGGCCAAGATCGCCGCCGCCGCTGCCGCCATCGGGGCCGATCTCGACGGGTTCGAGATCATCGCGCTGCCCGACCATGGTGCCGCGGCCCGACGCGCCTGCGAACTGGTGAACGAGGGCCGCGCCGGGGCGGTGATGAAAGGCCATCTGCACACCGACGACCTGTTGCGCCCGATGCTCGACAAGGCGACGGGGCTGCGCATCGGAAGGCGCTTCACCCATGTCTTCGTGATGGACGTGCCGGGGCAGGATCATCCGATCCTTGTCACGGATGCGGCGATCAACATCACGCCCGACCTCGCCACCAAGGTCGATATCGTGCAGAATGCCATCGACCTTGCGCTGTCCATCGGCATCGACGTGCCGCGCGTGGGCGTGCTCTCGGCGGTCGAGACTGTCAACCCGGCGATCGCCTCGTCTGTGGATGCAGCCCTTCTGTCCAAGATGGCCGAGCGCGGCCAGATCACCGGCGGGCTCGTCGATGGGCCGCTTGCGATGGACAACGCGGTGGATATCGGCGCGGCGCGGACCAAGGGGCTTACCTCGGAGGTGGCCGGGCGCGCCAATATCCTCGTGGTGCCGGGGCTCGACGCGGGCAACATGCTGGCCAAGCAGCTTGCCTATATCAGCCATGCCGAGGGGGCGGGGCTTGTGCTCGGCGCGCGGGTGCCGGTGATCCTCAATTCGCGCTCCGACAGCGCCATGGCGCGGCTCGCCTCCTGCGCGGTGGCGGCGCTGCAACATGCGCGGCTTGCGGGCGCTTCCGCTCCGACCGCGGCAGCGGCGGAGTGATGCCGTGAGAGCCGAAGACGGACAGGCGATCCTGACGCTGAACGCGGGTTCTTCCTCGCTCAAGATCGGTCTGTTTTCGGCGGCGCTCGGGGTCATGGCCACGGGGCTCGTGGACCGGATCGGCGGCGAGGGCAGCCTGGTGCTGCGCGCCGACGACGGCACGGCTCTGACGCTGCCCGAGGGAATGCGCACCGATTTCGCCGATCATGATGGTGCGCTTGCCACCGTTCTGCGGGCGCTCGAGGCGCTTTTTCCCGGGCTCGGGATCGCGGCGGTCGGGCATCGTGTGGTGCATGGCGGCCCCGATCATCACGGGCCCATCGTGATCGAGGGCGATGCGCTGGCGCGGCTCGCTGCGCTCGAGCCCTTCGCGCCGCTGCATCAGCCGCACAATCTGGCCGGGATTCGCGCCGCCATCTCGGCCTTTCCGGCGGCGGTCCAGGTCGCCTGTTTCGACACGGCCTTCCATCGCAGCCATCCCTTCGTCAACGACACCTTCGCGCTGCCACGCGCCTTCTACGAGAAGGGCGTGCGGCGCTACGGCTTTCACGGGCTGAGCTACGAGTTCATCTCCGGTGCCCTGGCGCGGGACTGGCCCGCGCTCGCGCAGGGCCGGGTGATCGTGGCGCATCTGGGCAACGGCGCGTCGATGTGCGCGCTCCGCGATGGGCGCTCTGTCGCCTCGACCATGGGGTTCTCGGCGCTCGACGGGCTGCCCATGGGCACGCGCTGCGGCCAGCTCGATCCGGGCGTGGTGCTCTACCTGATGGCGCAGGAGGGCATGGATGCCGCCGCCATCGAAGACCTTCTCTACCGGCGGTCGGGGCTTCTGGGCATGTCGGGGCTGTCGAACGACATGCGCACGCTCGAAGCGTCCGACACCGAGGCCGCGCGCGAGGCGATCGACTATTTCGTGTTCCGCATCCAGCGCGAGCTGGGCGGGCTTGCCGCGGCGCTGCGCGGGCTTGACGGCGTGGTGTTCTGCGGCGGTATCGGCGAGAATTCCCGCACCATCCGGGCGCGCGTGGCCGAGGGCATGGGCTGGCTCGGGGTGCATGTCGATCCTGCGCGCAACGCGGCGAACGGGCCGGTGATCTCTCCCGAGGGCGCGCCGGTCACGGTGTTGGCCATCCCGACGGATGAGGAAATCGTGATCGCGCGGGCGACCGCAGCACTCGCGGCTCACAGAGAAAGGCTCGAGGCATGAAACAGGCATTGAGGTCTTCAGAAGCGGCAGAGCGCATGCCCGACGGCGCAACGGTGCTGATCGGCGGGTTCATGGGCGTCGGCTCTCCGCACCGGATGATCGACGCGCTTGTGGCGCGCGGCATCCGCGGCCTGACCATCGTCGCCAATGACACGGCCCGGCCCGGCCTGGGCATCGGCAAGCTGATCACCGCGGGCGCGGTTGCGCGGGTCATCACCTCGCATATCGGGCTCAATCCCGAGACGCAGGCCAGGATGCTGGCGGGCGAGATCGAGGTCGATCTGGTGCCGCAGGGCACGCTGGTGGAGCGGATACGCGCGGGCGGCGTGGGGCTTGGCGGGATCCTGACGGCGACAGGGCTCGGCACCGAGGTCGAGGAGGGCAAGCAGGTGATCGAGATCGAGGGCCGGCGCTACCTTCTCGAACTGCCGATCCGGGGCGATTTCGCGCTCATCGCGGCGCATCGGGCGGATTATGTCGGCAATCTCGAATACACGCTGACCGCGCATAATTTCAACCCGATCATGGCGCTTGCCGCCGACACGGTGATCGCCGAGGCCGAGGCGATCGTGCCGGTGGGCGTGATCCCCCCGGATGCGGTCAAGACCCCCGGTGTGCTGGTCGATCATCTGCTTGGCCGGGCGGCCTGAGGGAGGATGCCGGAATGAACATCGAGATGGAAAAGATCGGCATGGATCCCAAGGAACGGATCGCGCGGCGGGTCGCGCAGGAGATCGTGCCCGGCACGCTGGTCAATCTCGGCGTCGGCCTGCCCTCGATGGTGGCGAATTATGTGCCCGCCGAACGGGGCGTGTTCTTTCAGGCCGAGAACGGGGTGATCGGTCTGGGCGCGCGTCCGCCCGAGGGGATGGAGGACAAGGACCTGACCGATGCGGGCGGCGGCTTTGTCACTGCCGTCCCCGGGGCAGCCTCCATCGACAGCGCGATGAGCTTCGGGCTGATCCGGGGCGGGCATCTGGACATGACGGTGCTGGGCGGGCTCGAGGTGGACGAGAACGGCCATCTCGCCAACTGGAAGGTGCCGGGCAAGATGGTGCCGGGCATGGGCGGGGCAATGGATCTCGTGGCCGGGGCGCGGCGGGTTGTCGTGGCGATGCAGCACAGCGCGCGCGGGGCCTCAAAGATCGTGCCGGTCTGCACCCTGCCGCTGACCGCCGCGCGACGTGTCGATCTGATCGTGACCGATCTCGCGGTGATCCGCCCCGGCGAGGACGGGCTGACCCTGGTCGAGCGCGCGCCGGGTGTGAGCGTCGATGCGATCGTCGAGGCGACGACGGCGCATCTCAACGTGCCGGACAACGTGCCGGAGATGCGGCTCGACTGACGCGCCCGGCGCGCTTGCCTTGACAGGGAAGGACGGATCGTCTTCGCTCGTCCGGGAGCGGGCCATGTTCGTGCGCCCGGCGGTTGCGCGGAATCGAACCCGTCATAAAGCCCCTTGCAAAACTCCTGCAAGAATCGGAAATTAAACAGGCGTTCAATTCACCGGACAGGAGGCCCCATGGATTTTGCCCTCAGCGAGGAACAGAGCGCCATTTTCGACATGGCCCATGCCTTTGGTCAGGAGCGGATCGCGCCGCATGCCCGCACCTGGGAGGCCGAGGGCACGATCCCCAAGGATCTCTGGCCCGAGGTCGGTGCGCTCGGTTTCGGCGGGCTTTACGTGAGCGAAGACGCAGGCGGCTCCGGTCTGACGCGGCTCGATGCGACGCTGGTCTTCGAGGCATTGTCGATGGCCTGCCCGGCGGTGGCGGCCTTTCTGTCGATCCACAACATGTGCGCCAAGATGATCGACAAGTTCGCCAGCCCCGAGATGAAGGCGCGCGTTCTGCCGAAGGCCATGACCATGGAGACGGTGCTCTCCTATTGCCTGACCGAGCCGGGATCGGGCTCGGACGCGGCGGCGCTGCGCACCCGCGCGGAGCGCACCAACGATGGCTACACGCTCAACGGCACCAAGGCCTTCATCTCGGGGGGCGGCTATTCGGATGCCTATGTGGTCATGGTGCGCACCGGCGGCGAGGGGCCCAAGGGGATCTCGACCGTCTATGTCGAGGACGGCAGGCCGGGGCTGAGCTTTGGCGGACTGGAGGAGAAGATGGGCTGGAAGGCGCAGCCGACGCGCCAGGTCCAGTTTGACAATTGCGACATTCCGGCCGAGAATCTTGTCGGAGAAGAGGGGAAAGGTTTCACTTATGCGATGAACGGGCTGGATGGCGGGCGGCTCAACATCGCCGCCTGCTCGCTCGGCGCGGCGCAGCAGGCGCTCGACATGACGCTGGCCTACATGGCCGAGCGCAAGGCGTTCGGACGGCCGATCAGCGAGTTCCAGGCCCTGCAATTCCGCCTGGCGGACATGGAGATCGAACTTCAGGCGGCGCGCACCTTCCTGCGGCAGGCGGCGTGGAAGCTCGATACCGAGGCCCCCGACGCCACCAGGTTCTGCGCCATGGCCAAGAAATTCGTCACCGAGGCGGGATCGCGCATCGTCAACCAGTGCCTGCAACTGCACGGCGGATATGGCTATCTTGCCGATTACGGGATCGAGAAGCTGGTGCGCGACCTGCGCGTTCACGAGATCCTCGAAGGCACCAATGAGATCATGCGCCTGATCGTGGCGCGGCAGATGCTGAGCGAGAGATGACCAGCGACATCCATATCCGCAAGGAGGGGCGCGCGGGGCGGATCACCCTGACCCGGCCCAGGGCATTGAACGCGCTGACCTACGAGATGTGCACGGCGATCGAGGCGGCGCTCGACGCCTGGCGCGCTGACCCGGAGGTGGCGCTGGTCCTGATCGACGCCGAGGGCGACCGGGCGTTCTGCGCGGGCGGTGACATCCAGCAGCTTTACGATACCGGCCGCGCGGGCGATTTCGCCTACGGGCGGCGGTTCTGGGCGGATGAATACCGGCTCAACGCCAAGATCGCGCGCTACCCCAAACCTTACGTGGCGCTGATGCAGGGCTTTGTCATGGGCGGCGGCGTGGGGGTGTCCTGCCACGGATCGCACCGCGTGGTCTGCGAGAGCACGCAGATCGCCATGCCCGAATGCGGCATCGGGCTCGTGCCTGATGTGGGCGGCTCGCTGCTCCTGGCGCGTGCGCCGGGCCGGCTTGGCGAATATCTCGGGACGACGGGCGCGCGCATGGGGCCGGAAGATGCAATCATGGCCGGTTTTGCAGATAGTTACGTTCCGATGCTCAACTGGCCGGATCTGATCGTGCAGCTTGTCGAAAGCGGTGCGACCGACGCGATCGCGCAGATGAGCGAACCCGCCCCGCAGGGTGGGCTGAGCGTGCTCCGTCAGAGGATCGACGCGCATTTCGGCGGCGAGACGCTGGCCGATATCCTGCGCTCCCTGCGCAGCGAGGAGAGCGATTTCGCGCGGGACACGCTGAAGGTTCTGGGGCGCAACTCGCCGCTGTCGATGGCCTGCACGGTCGAGATGATCCACCGGCTGCGCGGCCCCTCGGCGACCATCGAGCGCGCCCTCGGCCTTGAATACCGGTTCACCTGGCGGGCGCAGGAGCAGGGGGATTTCCTTGAGGGGATCCGCGCCGCAATCATCGACAAGGACCGCAAACCGCAATGGAAACATGAGCTTGACAACCTGCCGGGCCATGCGGTCTCGCAGATGCTCATGCCGCTTGGCGCAGAGGCCCTGAAACTGGAGGAGGAGGCGGAGACATGAAGATCGGATTCATCGGGCTGGGCAACATGGGCGCGCCGATGGCGGCGAACCTTGCCCGGGCGGGCCACGCGGTCACCGGCTTCGACATGGCCGATGTCAGCGTCGAGGGGGTGAAGATGGCCGCCAGCGCGGCAGAGGCGGCGAAGGGGGCCGAGGTGGTCATCACCATGCTGCCCAATGGCGAGATCCTGCGCAAGGTGGCCGCCGAGGTGATCCCGGCGATGCAGGCGGGCGCGGTGCTGCTCGACTGTTCCACCGTCGATGTGCAATCGGCGCGCGACGTGGCGGCCGAGGCGGCGGCGGCGGGGCTGCACGCGCTTGATGCGCCCGTGTCGGGCGGCGTCGGCGGGGCGGCGGCGGGCACGCTCACCTTCATGGTGGGCGGCGGCGAAGAGGGGTTCAACATCGCCCGTGAACTCTTTGATGTCATGGGACAAAAGGCGGTTCATTGCGGCCAGTCCGGCAACGGGCAGGCGGCCAAGATCTGCAACAACATGATTCTGGGCGTCACCATGATCGCCACCTGCGAGGCCTTCGCGCTTGCCGACAAGCTGGGGCTTGACCGGCAGGCGATGTTCGACGTGGTCTCGACCTCCTCGGGGTATAGCTGGTCGATGAACGCCTATTGCCCGGCACCGGGCATCGGCCCCAAATCGCCCGCCGACAACGATTACAAGCCGGGATTTGCGGCCGAACTGATGCTCAAGGATCTGCGGCTGTCACAGATGGCCGCCGAGGCGGCCGATGCCGACACGCCGATGGGCCGCGCGGCCTGCGAGCTTTACGCGCAATTCGTCGAGGAGGAGGGCGGCAAGGGCCGCGATTTCTCGGCCATGCTGCCGCGATTCGAGAAACGCGGGCGGGGCTGATGGGCTGGCGCGCCCGCGCCACGGGCCTGCCGGCGCTCGACGGTCAGGCTGCGGCGGCGCTGGACCGGCTTGCGCCGATGGAGGTGCCTGCGGGCGCGGTGCTCTTTCGCCCCGGCGAGACGGTCAAGGGCTTCGTGATCGTGCTTCGCGGCCGGGTCGAGGTCTATCTCACCGGTCTTTCGGGGCGCGAAATCCTGCTCTACGAGGTCACGCCGGGGCAAAGCTGCGTGCAGTCCACGCTCGGCCTCTTGGGGGGCGAGGACTATTCGGGAGAGGCGGTGGCGGTGCTGCCCTCGGAAATCGTCCTGGTGCCGCGCGACACCTTCCTGCGGCTGATGGATGACGATCCCGGCTTTCGCGGCTTCGTCTTTGCCGCCTTTGCCGCGCGGCTGCAATCCATGATGCACCTGCTCGACCGGGTGGCGTTCCAGCGGATCGAGACGCGGCTGGCGCAGTGCCTGCTGGCGCGGGCGACGGGCGGCGAGATCAAGGCCACCCATGCCGAGATCGCGGTGATGATAGGCACGGCGCGCGAAGTCGTCTCGCGCCGACTCGACGCGCTGGCGCGGCGCGGGATCGTGGCGCTTGCGCGCGGTCAGGTGCGGATCGTGGATGCCGGGGCGCTGCGCGAGATCGCCGATCTGGCCGGATGAGCCGCCCCCCTTCCCCTTGCCCTTGCCCGCGATATGTTGCACGACGGAACGGGCAAGACGACGCGATCTGAAGGACAAGGGCGACATGGCGGACGGCTTCATCGACAGCAACGCGAAACCGACCGAGGATATCGCGGTCCGCGAGATTTTCGGCATCGACACCGACATGATCGTGAAGGGATTTGCCGAGCGCACGGACCGGGTGCCCGAACTCGATTCGACCTACAAGTTCGACCCCGACACGACGCTGGCCATCCTCGCGGGGTTTTCCCACAACCGCCGGGTGATGATCCAGGGCTATCACGGCACCGGCAAGTCCACCCATATCGAACAGGTCGCCGCGCGTCTCAACTGGCCCTGCGTGCGCGTGAACCTCGACAGCCATATCAGCCGCATCGACCTGATCGGCAAGGACGCGATCAAGCTGCGCGACGGCAAGCAGGTCACGGAATTCCACGAGGGGATCCTGCCCTGGGCGCTGCGCAACCCCACCGCCATCGTCTTCGACGAATACGATGCGGGCCGCGCCGACGTGATGTTCGTCATCCAGCGGGTGCTGGAGGCCGATGGCAAGCTGACGCTTCTGGACCAGAACGAGGTGATCACCCCCAACCCGTTCTTCCGCCTCTTCGCCACCGCCAACACGGTGGGGCTGGGCGACACCACGGGGCTTTATCACGGTACGCAGCAGATCAACCAGGGTCAGATGGACCGCTGGTCGCTCGTCGCCACGCTCAACTACC
The DNA here is from genome assembly GCA_002720475.1 of Roseovarius sp. Lineage (GTDB taxonomy): Bacteria > Pseudomonadota > Alphaproteobacteria > Rhodobacterales > Rhodobacteraceae > Roseovarius. Next base: position 128,723 of record PBIL01000002.1, on the reverse strand, counting down.
TCAGCCACGATGCCGAGACCGCCATCGTGCTGGCCAAGAACCCGCTCTACAACACCGCCGAGGGGCGCAAGACCATCAGCCGCATGGTGACGGTCGCCGATCTCACGCGCACCGCTTTCATGAACGGGGAGCTCTCGACGGTGATGAGCCCGCGCACGGTGATCGCCTGGGCGCAGAACGCGACGATCTTCCGCAATGTGGGCTATGCCTTCCGCCTGACCTTCCTCAACAAGTGCGACGAGCTGGAACGGCAGACGGTAGCGGAGTTCTACCAGCGCTGCTTTGACGAGGAGCTGCCCGAGAGCGCGGCGAACGTCTCGGTGCGCTGAGCGCGCTCAGCCGTCGCAATCGGCGTGGTATTCCTCGATCAGGTGGCGCACCACCGATTGCAGCGCCTCGGCCTCGGTCTGGCCGGTTTCGCGCGCCGCCGCGAATACCGCGCGCTGGCGCTCGGCGCTGGTGCCGCGCGACAGCATGTCGCGCGCGGCCCCGATCTCGGCCACCGAATCGAAGAACGCCGCGTCCTCTGCGATCAGCTCGAGAATTTCCTCGACGAGCACCGCCATGTCGACGATCTCGCCGCGGCCGAAGTCGATCAGCCCCTCGGTGGTGCCGTAACGCTGCGCCCGCCAGCGGTTCTCGGCGACGAGGAAGCCGTCATAGATGCGCCAGCGCTGGTTCTTCAATGCCAGCCGCCAGAGCATCCGCGCCAGTCCTTGCGTGAGCGCGGCCAGTGTCAGCGCGTCCTCGAGACGGGGCTGCACGTCGCAGATGCGCGATTCGATGGTGGGAAAGCGCGAGGAGGGGCGCAGATCCCACCAGATCTTCGAGGCATCCTCGATCACGCCCAGATCGACCAGAGCCTGAACCGAGCGTTCGAAACTGCCAAAACTCTCCATCCGCGGCGGCGGCCCGGTGCGCGGCAGGTTGTCGAAGACGGTGAGCCGGTAGCTCGCGAGCCCGGTATCCTGCCCCTGCCAGTAGGGCGAGGAGCACGAGAGCGCCAGAAGATGCGGCAGGAAATAGGTGAGCTGGTTCATCAGGTCGATGCGCCGGTCGGGCGGCTCGATCCCCACATGCACATGCATCCCGCAGATCAGCATCCGCCGCACCACCCCGGCGAGGTCGTGCTGCAACTCGTTGTAGCGTTGCTTGTCGGTGTGGGACTGCGCACGCCAGTCCGAGAACGGATGGCACGAAGCGGCGATGGGGGCGAGGTTGTGCGCCCTGGCGTGGCGCGCCACGGTGCGGCGCAGGCGGCGCAGGTCCTCGCGCGCCTCGGCGACGGTGGTGCAGGGCCTGGTGCCGATCTCGATCTGGCATGTCAGGAATTCGGGGCTGACCTGGCTTTCGAGATCCTGCGCGCAGGCGCGCATCAGCGCCTCGGGCGCGGGGGCGAGTGCAAGACTGTCGAGATCGACGAGGAGGTATTCCTCCTCGATGCCGATGGTGAACTCCGGGGACGTGATCGCCATGGGCGGACTCCTCTGTCATGGGCGGAGTTCAGCACGATCCCGCGAATCGAGGCAAGCGAAAGGGGCGGCCGTTTGGGCCGCCCCTTCCGGGAGCAATCCTTGCTCTCGCGATGCCGCTGCGCTTCGCGCACAAGCGACTCCCCGCGATGGAGACGGCCGCGCAGAATCGCGAAAGCTGATTACGGAGCGCGATGCGTCAGAGCGTCCGGTTCAAGGGGTCCGTGAATGCGGCGTGCTTCGGGGGCATCCACCGGTCCGGTTTGCGGGTGTCCTGTGCGCGATCCGATGATGGCAACGCGATGGGAGGGGCATCATTCCGGGCCGCGCCCGAAACAGGTACCCTGACCAGTCGTTTCATGCTATAAACAAAGAGCGCGAGTGGACCGCTTCTTTTTTTGGGGGTAATCATGATTAATACGACTGATATGAGCCGCGCTGCGGCGCTGGCAACATCGTTGATGTTCGCGGCCCCGGCCGCGATGGCAGCGACGACTTTCGACCTGACCGGCTCGCCGGCTTCCCAGGCGTCGAGCTTCGATTATACCGTGGATGGGATCGGTCTGGAAGTGACCGGCTTCACGGACCTCGTAATTGGAGGCATTACCCCGACAGACGTTACCCGGGATGAGACCGGTCTGGGCGTGACCCGCCTTCTTGACTCTGACCCCGATCTTGACGGTCAGGTGGATGAGTTTCTGGTCTTCACGTTCGATCAGACGGTGAGCCTGTTCACCATCCTTTTCGATGACGTCGACTCGGACGATGACTGGGACCTGTTCGTCGATACGGGTTCGGGCTTCACGCAGGTCGCAAACGACAACACCGATAACCCGTTCACGTTTGCTCTGGGTACCGATGGTAATCGCGTGTCGATTGGCGCTGACGGCCGAAACGACAGCTTCCGGGTGAGAGAGATCACCGTGGCCGCTGTTCCGCTTCCGGCCGCTGGCTGGTTGATGCTGGCCGGGCTCGGCGGCATCGCGGCGCTGCGTCGGCGCAAGAAGGCCTGACACCAGAGCAGGATCACACCAGAGAGGCGGCCCGTGCGGCCGCCTCCCTTGATTCATGCGATCAGTCCATCGCCTTGAAGTTGAACTCGCCGCCGTCCTTGATGCCCGAGGGCCAGCGCGCCGTCACGGTCTTGGTGCGGGTATAGAACTTGAAGGCGTCCGGCCCGTGCTGGTTGAGATCGCCGAAACCGGATTTCTTCCAGCCCCCGAAGGTGTGATAGGCGAGCGGCACCGGGATCGGCACGTTGATCCCCACCATGCCGATATTGATGCGATGGGCGAAGTCGCGCGCGGCATCGCCGTCGCGGGTGAAGATCGCGGTGCCGTTGCCGTATTCGTGGTCCATGGCCAGCTTGAGCGCCTCCTCGTAGCTGCCGGCGCGCACGGTCGACAGGACCGGCCCGAAGATCTCCTGCCGGTAGATGTCCATATCGGGCGTCACGCGGTCGAAGAGGTGGGGACCGACGAAGAAGCCGCTCTCATAGCCCTGGAGCGAGAAATCGCGCCCGTCCACGACCAGGTCCGCGCCCTGCGCGATGCCGCTTTCCACCAGCCCGAGGATACGCGCCTTGGCCTCGGCCGTCACGACGGGGCCGTAATCCACGTCATTGCCGGCCGTATAGGGGCCCACTTTCAGCTTTTCGATGCGCGGCACCAGCTTCTCGATCAGGCGATCGGCGGTCTCGTCGCCCACGGGCACGGCCACCGAGATCGCCATGCAGCGTTCGCCCGCCGCGCCATAGCCCGCGCCCACCAGCGCATCGGCGGCCTGGTCCATGTCGGCATCGGGCATCACGATCATGTGGTTCTTGGCCCCGCCGAAGCATTGCACGCGCTTGCCGTTCGAGCATCCCCGCCCGTAGATATATTCGGCGATGGGGGTAGAGCCGACGAAGCCGATGGACTGGATCACCGGGTGATCGAGGATCGCATCGACCGCCACCTTGTCGCCATTGACCACCTGCAAGAGGCCCTTGGGCAGCCCCGCCTCCTCCATCAGTTCGGCCAGCATGAGCGGCACGGAGGGATCACGCTCCGACGGCTTGAGGATGAAGGCGTTGCCGCAGGCCAGCGCGGGGGCGAACATCCACATCGGGATCATGGCCGGGAAGTTGAACGGCGTGATGCCCGCCGTCACGCCGAGCGGCTGGCGCATGGAATACATGTCGATGCCGGGGCCGGCGCTGTCGGTGAACTCGCCCTTGAGCATCTGTGGCGCGCCGATGCAGTATTCCACCACTTCAAGGCCGCGCTGCACATCGCCCCTGGCATCGGGAAGGGTCTTGCCATGCTCGCGGCTCAGCGCCTCCGCGAGCTTGTCCATGTCGCGGTTGAGAAGCCGCACGAATTCCATCATCACCCGCGCCCGGCGCTGCGGGTTGGTCGCGGCCCAGGCGGGCTGTGCGGCCTGCGCGGCGGCCACGGCCTCGGCCAGTTCCTCCGCGCTTGCCAGCGGGCAGCGCGCCTGCACCTCGCCGGTGGCGGGGTTGAACACGTCCGAAAAACGGCCCGATGTCCCCTTCACATGGGCACCGTTGATGTAATGGGTCAGCTCCTGCATGGCTTTCTCCTCCTGGATTGCGTGTTGCGTCGAGCCTAGCCTTGCAAAACTCGGGCGAAAAGAGGCAAGATTCCATTATGGATTTGCAATTTCGCAAAGGGGGCGGGTCCGATGCCGCATTGGGACGATATCCGCATCTTCCTTGCCGTGGCGCGCGAGGAAAGCCTGTCGGGCGCGGGGCGCGTGCTCCGGATCGACCCGGCCACGGTGGGCCGCCGCATCGCCCGGCTCGAGGAGGATCTGGGCGCGCCGCTCTTCGCCAAATCTCCCACCGGCTATGCGCTGAACGAGGCGGGGGCGCGGCTCATGGCCCATGCCATCCGCGCCGAACAGGCGATGGAAGAGGCCGCGACCGAGCTGGGCGGGCAGGCGGGGGGCCTCTCGGGGCAGATCCGCATCGGCGCGCCGGACGGCTGCGCCAATTTCCTGCTGCCTCAGGTCTGCGCGACCATCGGCCGGGAAAACCCCGACCTGGAAATCCAGATCGTCGCCCTGCCGCGCGTCTTCAACCTGACCCGGCGAGAGGCGGACATGGTGATCGCCGTCAGCCCGCCGACCGCGGGCCGCCTCACGGTGCAGAAGATCACCGATTACCGGCTGCACCTCGCCGCGTCGCGCGCCTATATCCGCGCCCATCCGCCGATCACCCGGCTGGAGGACCTGCGCGGCCACCGCATCGTGGGCTACATCCAGGACATGATCTTCGACCGGGAGCTCGACTATCTGAGCGAGGCGGGGATTGCCCGCGTCGATCTGGCATCGAACTCGGTCGCGGTGCAGCTCAACCTTGTGCGGCAGGGGGCGGGGATCGGAGTCCTGCACGATTTCTCGCTGCCCTGGCTGCGTGCGGTCAAGGTGTTGCCGGATCAGCTTTCGCTCACCCGCAGCTTCTATCTCGTGCGCCATGCCGACGACCGGCGGCTGGAACGGCAGAACCGGTTCGCCGCCGCCCTGGTCGAGGGGCTGCGCGCCGAGGTGGCGCGGCTGGAGAGCGAGGCTTGACAGGAAATTTATTGTCGATCACGCTGAAGTTATCGTCATTTTATTTCGGAGGGCCATGGGATGCTCGTTCAGCAGATACTGAAGTCCAAGGGCGACAACGGCGTGATCACAGTCACCCCCGAAACCTCCGTGGCGGAAGCGGCGAACATCCTTGCCGAGCGCCGGATCGGCGGCGTGGTCGTCTCGTCCGATGGCGAGCGGCCCGAGGGAATCCTGTCTGAGCGTGACATCGTGCGGGCGCTTGCGGTGCGTGGCGCCGCCTGTCTCAAGGAAACGGTGAGCGAGATGATGACGCGAAACCCGGTCTGCTGCACCCGTCAGGATACCTCGGACGCGGTGCTTGCTCGCATGACCGATGGCCGCTTCCGCCACATGCCGGTGATCGAGGACGGGCGACTCATCGGCATCGTCACCATCGGCGACGTGGTCAAGGCGCGGCTCGAGGAACTTTCGATGGAGAAAAGCGCGCTGGAAGGCATGATCATGGGCTATTGAGGGGCTTGCATCGCGGCGCGCAATCCTGTTGCGTACCGCGCGAAGCCCAGAACGGAGCCGCCCAATGCGCATCGCCCTTTATCCCGGTACATTCGATCCTATCACGCTTGGTCATATCGACATCATCCGGCGCGCCGCGATGCTTGTGGACCGGCTGGCGATAGGGGTAGCGATCAACCGCGACAAGCGGCCGCTCTTCTCGCTGGAAGAACGGGTGGCGATGATCGAGGCCGAATGCGCCAAGCTCAGCGCCCAGACCGGAACCGAGATCATCGCCCATCCGTTCGAGAACCTGCTGATCGACTGCGCCCGCGACGTGGGCGCGCAGATCATCGTCCGGGGCCTGCGCGCCGTGGCGGATTTCGAATACGAGTTTCAGATGGTCGGCATGAACCGCGCGCTCGACAGCACGATCGAGACGGTGTTTCTCATGGCCGATGCGGGCCATCAGGCGATCGCGTCGAAACTGGTCAAGGAAATCGCGCGGCTTGGCGGGGATGTGACGAAGTTCGTAACCCCGCCGGTGCGGGCGGCCCTGGTGGCGAAATTCGCCTGAGCGCGCTCAGGCCGCGCGCCGTCCCATCTCCGCGGCGACGTCGAGCATCCGGTTGGAAAAGCCCCATTCGTTGTCATACCAGGCCAGAACCCGGACCAGATGGCCGTCCATGACGCGGGTCTGGTCGGTGGCAAAGACCGCGCTCATCGGGTTGTGGTTGAAGTCGGATGAGACGAGTTCGCGCCCCGTCACGTCGAGAATGCCCCGGAGCGGGCCGGCGGCGGCCTCGGTCATGGCGGCGTTGATCTCCTCGGCGCTCGTGTCGCGGGCGGCCTCGAAGGTCAGATCGACGGCGCTCACATTGGGGGTGGGCACCCGGATCGCGGTGCCGTCGAGACGGCCCGCAAGCTCCGGCAGGACGAGTCCCACGGCGCGCGCCGCGCCGGTGGTCGTCGGGATGATGTTGAGCGCGGCAGCACGCGCGCGGTAGAGATCGCGGTGCATCGTGTCGAGCGTCGGCTGGTCGCCCGTGTAGCTGTGGATCGTGGTCATGAAGCCGCGTGTGATGCCCACGGCTTCGTGCAGCACCTTCGCCACCGGGGCGAGGCAATTCGTGGTGCAGGAGGCGTTGGAGACGACGACATCCGCCGGGGTGAGATCGGCATGGTTCACCCCGTAGACGACCGTGCGGTCGGCGCCCTTGGCCGGGGCCGAGACGAGAACGCGCCGCGCACCGGTCTTCAGGTGCCGCGCGGCAGCGTCGCGGTCGGTGAAATGGCCGGTGCATTCGAGCACGATATCGACATCGCCCCAGGGTAGCGCATCGGGATTGCGCAGCGCCGTCACCCGGATCGGGCCGCGGCCTGCGTCGATCGTCTCCCCCGTGACCGTGACCGGACCGGGAAAGCGGCCATGGACGCTGTCGAATTCCAGCAGATGCGCATTCGTCTCCACCGGGCCGAGATCGTTGATGGCGACGATTTCCAGGTCCTCGCGCCCGGATTCCAGAAGCGCCCGCAGCACGTTGCGCCCGATGCGTCCGAAACCGTTGATGGCGAGGGTGGTGGTCATGGCGTGGCCTCCTCCGTGCGGTCGTTCATGGATCGTTAGCGCTAACACTCGACGGCGAACATACGCGAAAGCGCGAGTCTGTCAATCGGCATGGAAACGAAAGTGATCAGCGCCAGAAGGCGAGGTAGTCGATCAGGTCCAGCATCTTGCGCGCGAGAAAGAGCGATCCGGCCATGTCGTCGAGCAGCAGGTCATAGCCAAGCGCCAGCAGGATCATGGCACCAAGCGCGAGCGCGATGCGGTTGGTCATCGGGGCCTCTCGGAAAACGCCTCCCAGTCTTGCCCGAGGGCGCGCGGGCGTGCAAGCGGCCTCAGCCCGCGCGCTCGATGAGCGGTGCGCCCATCAGGTCATCGACCAGCAGCCCCAAGAGCGCGCCCCGCCCCGAGACCCCGGCCTTGCGGTAGACGGCGTTGAGCTGCGCCTTGACCGTGCCTTCCGCGGAACCGCGAAGCCGTGCCGTCTCGGCAATGGAAAAGCCCTTGATCGTGAACATGGCGACATCGGCCTCGGCGGGGGTCAGGCCCCAGCGGTCGAAATGTGCCAGAACGATCTCGTGAAACGCACCTGCGGCGATCGAGACCTGATCCTCCAGGTGCGCCTTGCGCCGCAGGAGCCGCATCAGATAGCGCGTCTCGAAGACAATGGCCGAGACCAGCGCGAGCGCCGCCAGGGCTTCGATGGCGATATGCAGATTGGCCAGCGCCCGCAGCCCGTCCGGGCCGATATCGTTGAGCACGTCCCACAGGAAGAAGGCGGCGCAGAGGCTCTGCACCGCGATCAGCCCCATGAGCAGGGGGATATTGTCTTCTTTGCTCCGGGTCATTCCACGATCCGGATATCATCGGGCACGCGCTTTGTCCCCGTGACCATCGCGCGCGGCAGGTTGACGCCGGTGCGGTGGCTCTCGAACAGCACGGCGGCGACATGGGCCAGGACCGAGATTTCCGCCCAGGTCACGAAGACCTCGTGCATTTCCTCCACCCATTCGATGCCCCAGAAGGCATCCGTGGTCATCAGGTAGCCGCTGATGCAGATGGCCAGCATCGTGAGCAGCAGGTTGACGATCATCAGCGCGCCAAGCGGCGTGTGTCCCAGATGCGCGCGGCGGCGGCGTGTGGCGATGTCGCCGATCTGTTCGGTCAGCGCGCGTGTCCCGGGCAGGAAGGCGGCAAAGCGCGCGTGGCGCGGCCCGACAAAGCCCCAGAGAATGCGCAGGACGACCAGCGCCGCGATGGCGTAGCCGATCCATTCATGTGCCGTGCTGTCGTCTTCGACGAACAGGGCGTTGGCGGCGAAGAGGGCGACAAGCGACCAGTGAAACAGGCGCACGAAGGGATCCCAGATCCTGTAGGCCGTCATTGCGGAACTCCTTTTCCGAAAGGGCCGGGGGGCGCGCGGCCCCCCGGCGAACGGTCTCAGTCGTCCTGCTTGCTGCGAACGATCTCGAGCTTCTCGTTGATGTAGAGCTCGTATTTCACGCCATCCTTCATGGCGTAGGCTTCATAGAGACCGTCCTCGGACTTGATCCGGCGCACCTCGTAGCCCTGTTCGGTGAGCATGGTCTTGATCTCTTCGGCCTTGGCCGGGTCGATCTTCTGGTAATCGGAGGCCTGTGCGATGCCGCCGAGCGACAGGGCGAGGGCAAGGGCGATGATGCGGGTCATGGTCGTCTCCATTTCCGTTTGGGTTGCGGCCCGCCGGTCTGGCGTGGCTGATCCCGAGATGACCGTCCGCGCTGCGGCTCGCCATCGAACCCCGGGCTGGAAAGGTGCGCATAGACCCGTGGTTTATCCCCCTGCCGGTCCCGGCGGGCACCGGTTGCGGGGCGCGGCGCAACGAAAAAGGGCCGGTCGCGCGGACCGGCCCCCTTCTCGCCTTGAAACCCGGCGTTATTCCTGCTGACCCATGAACATGAGCAGGAACTGGAACATGTTCAGGAAGCTGATGTAGAGGTTCAGCGCGCCGTCATAGGCGGCCTTGTCCAGCCATTCCTGATCGCCATGGGCGGCGTGGGCCACGTAGGTATTCTTGATCTCCTGCGTGTAGAAGGCGGTCAGGCCCGCAAAGATCAGCAGGCCGATGGCCGAGATGGCGAACATCATGGCCGGGCTTTGCAGGAAGATGTTGATGATCATCGCCACGATGAGACCGATCACGCCCATGATCAGGAACGCGCCCCAGCCCGAGATGTCCTTCTTCGTGGTGTAGCCCCAGAGCGACAGGCCCGCGAAGGCGATCGCCGTCACGAGGAAGGTCTGCACGATCGAGAAGCTGGTGAACACCAGGAAGATCGAGCTGAGCGAGATACCGATGAGCGCGGCGAAGGCAAAGAAGCCAAGCTGCACCGCCGCGGCCGAGGCCCGGCGCAGGAGCGTCCCCCACCCGAGGAAGATGAAGGCGAGCGGCGCGAGCATCACCACCCACTTGAGCGGCGAGAGATAAAGCGCCGCGCCAAGGCCGGTCAGCAGCTTGCCGTTGGGAAGCTGCGCCGCCGCGGTGGCGGGATCGGTCGTGACCGCAAGTCCCGCGATGGCCCATGCCGCCAGGGCGGTGATGAGCATGCCCACGGACATGGTTCCGTAGACCTTGTTCATGTGCGCGCGCAGGCCCGCGTCAATCTCGGCGGTGCGAACGCCCTGCGCCGTCCGGATTGTGTTGAACTCAGCCATGAATACCTCCAGTTGAATGGCCGCCCCACCGCGGGGCTTTGCTGTCAATATTGGCGGGGTCCGGTTCCGTTTCAAGCTTTTCCGACGGTTATGGACAAGGTTTCGGTGCGTTACCTCCCTGCGGCTCTATCTGCGGCTCAAACCGCGCTGGTCGTGACCACCACCTTCCCGGTGGATCTGCGCGCGCGCAGCAGGTCGAGCGCCTCGGCCGCGCGCTCGAGCGGCAGGACATGGCTCACATGCGGGTGCAGCTGACCGGCCTCATACCAGCCGAGCAACCGGCGCAGGCTGTCGGTCACCACCTCGGGCCGGAACCCGAGGTAGCCGCCCCAGTAAAGGCCCATCACGCTCAGGTTCTTCACCAGCAGGTGATTGGCCGGGATCTGCGGCACCTCGCCGCTGGCAAAACCGATGGCAAGCAGGCGCCCCTCGGGCCGGCAGGCGCGCATCGCGGCCTTGAACTGATCGCCGCCCACGGGGTCATAGACCACGTCCACCCCGCCGAGCGCGCGGCAGGCTTCGCGGATGTCGCCGGTCTCGGTATCGATCAGGTGATCGGCCCCTGCCTGCTCCGCCACGGCAAGCTTGTCAGCCCCCCTTGCGCAGGCGATCACGCGCGCGCCCATCAGCTTGCCGATCTCCACCGCCGTGAGTCCCACGCCGCCTGCGGCGCCGAGCACGAGAAGCGTCTCGCCCGGTTGCAGCCGCGCCTTGTGATCGAGCGCGACATGGCTCGTGCCATAGGCGATCTGGAAGGCGGCCGCCTCGACGGAGCTCATCCCGTCGGGCAGCACGACCGCGCGTTCGGCCGGGAAGCAGCCGAACTCCGCCAGCCCCCCCTTGCCGCCGAAGACCGCGACCCGCGTTCCGGGCTTCGGTCCCGCAACGCCGGGGCCAAGCCGTTCGACCGTGCCCGCCACCTCCATTCCCAGGGTGAAGGGGGCCTCGGGCGTGTCCTGATAACGGCCCTCGATCATCAGCAGGTCCGCGAAGTTGAGCCCGCAGGCTGCGATCCGGACGCCTATCTCGCCGGGTCCGGGCACGGGTTCGGCGATCTCTGCCAGGGCGGGGGCCGCGGCGGGGGCGGCGATGTGAAAGGCGCGCATCGGGCGTCTCCTGTCTGGACCTCGGGCCGGGGTAAGCGCCCGGCACCCGCCTGTCCAGCCGATTCGATTGCGGGTGCCGGTCGCGCGGCCTGGTCGCCGGGTTGACCTGGTGTCAGGGCGTGTCAGGCAAGGCAGTTTCACGCATAAATTGCGGGAGTTCTGAATGACCATGCACCGCTCCGGGCGAAACATCTTGTATTTCAATGTCGTTTTGATAGCTTGCAGCGACGCTGCTGGGATGCGTGGCGTTGGTTGCGAGACACCGGGATGTAAAGTCCCGTGTCCTTATGTGGTATTGATCAAGAAGGAAAAAAGCATGCCGCACCCCGTGGACGTTCATGTTGGAAAACAGATTCGCCATCGCCGCTGGCTCATCGGCGTGACGCAGCAGCAGCTGGCCGAGGCGGTTGGAATCAAGTTCCAGCAGATCCAGAAATACGAGACCGGCGCGAATCGTGTCAGCGCGTCGCGGCTCTGGGACATCGCCGAGGCGCTCGAGGTTGAGATCGCGTTCTTCTTTGACGGGCTCGACAAGGAAGAGGGCGGCGGCAAGACCCTTCCCGCCGACATCATCGCCGACAAGGAGGCGCTCGACCTCGTGCGCTCCTACTACGCCATTCCCGAAAATCAGCGTCGCCGCCTGTTCGACCTTGCCCGCGTGCTGAGCGAGGTGGCTTGAGCCGCCGCGCGCCCCGGGCTATGCCCGCGCCAGGACGGGACGAAGGGGCGCGCGATGGATCAGGACGCGATCATTACCACGGCGCATGCGCTGGCCGATGCGGCGCGGGCGGCGATCCTGCCCTATTTCCGCGGTGAGGCGCTGAACACCGAGAACAAGCATGAGAACGGCGGCTTCGATCCCGTCACGGCAGCCGATCGCGCGGCCGAGCATGCGATGCGCGACATGCTCGCCCGCGCCCGGCCCGATGACGCGATCCTTGGCGAGGAATTCGGCGCGCAGGCGGGGAAAAGCGGCCTGACCTGGGTGCTCGATCCGATCGACGGCACGCGCGCCTTTCTCTCCGGCGCGCCGACCTGGGGGGTGCTGATCGCCGTTTCGGATGCGACGGGGCCGGTCTACGGCCTCATCGACCAGCCCTATATCGGCGAGCGGTTCGAGGGCGGGTTCGGCCGGGCCCGGATGACCGGCCCGCAGGGGGCGCGGGCACTTGGCACGCGCGGGAACCGGCCGCTTTCGGAATCGCTGCTCTTCACCACCTATCCCGAGGTGGGCAGCCCCACCGAGGGCGCGGGCTTTGCCGAACTTTCCAGACATGTGCGGCTGACACGCTACGGGCTCGACTGTTACGCCTATGCGCTGCTTGCCGCGGGGCAGATCGACCTCGTGGTCGAGGCGGGGCTTGCCGCTTATGACATCCAGGCCCCCATCGCCGTGATCGAGGCGGCGGGCGGCATCGTCACGGACTGGCGCGGCGGCCCGGTCCACCGGGGCGGGCGCGCGGTTGCGGCGGCGGGGCGCGAACAGCACGCGGCGGCGCTAGAGATCCTGTCGCGGGTGGCCTGAGCGCGCCCGCGCCTCAGCCGAAGATGCGCGGCTTGAGCTTGAGGATTGTCGCGGCCATCTCGGCGCCGATCTCGCGCGCGGCGGCCAGCGCCTCCTGATGCGCGCCATAGCCGGTGGCCACCGCCGCCTCGATGGTGGCGCTCTGCACCATCGCCGCCACCAGCTCGGGATGCCGGCGCGCATAGCCCGGACCGAAGGCCGCGTCGATGGCGGCGATGGCCTCGGCCAGGTGGCGGGCGGCAGGGCCCATGGCTGCCTTCGTTTCTGTCATCCGCCAGAGATAGGGCGCGGTCGGCGCGGGTAAATCCCGGTCTCCGCGATTGTTTTCCGCGCCCGCACTCCCTATTCAGGGGCGGTACGGCGACACACGCGCAGGAAGGGGGGCATCATGGCCGAGACCGACGACGAACTTGCCCCCGATCCCGCTGTCGAGGCCGAGGAAGAGGAGCACCCGCTCAGCCGCGCGCGCATCGGCCGCATCATGTATGCGCTCGACATCGAGGACCGCGACATGCTCGTGGCCGAGATGGAGCCGCTCCATGCCGCCGACATCGCCGACCTTCTCGAGCAGATCAACGCCTATGACCGGCGCCGCCTGATCACGCTCTACGGGCAGGAATTCGACGGCGACATCCTCTCGGAGCTTGATGAGTCGATCCGCGAGGAGGTGATCGGCCTGCTGACCCCCGAGGTTCTGGCCGAGGCGGTGCGCGACCTCGACTCGGACGATGTGGTCGATCTCGTCGAGGATCTCGAGGACGCGCAGCAGGCCGCGATCCTCGGCATCCTCGAGGACAGCGATCGCGTTGCCGTCCAGCAATCGCTCACCTACCCGGAATATTCCGCCGGCCGCCTGATGCAGCGCGAGGTGGTCATGGCCCCCGAGCACTGGAGCGTGGGCGAGGCCATCGATTTCCTGCGCAATGCCGAGGAACTGCCGGAACAGTTCTACCACGTCACGCTTGTCGATCCGCGCCTGCACCCGGTGGGCAATGTCACCCTGGGCCGTCTCATGGCCACGCGCCGGGCGGTGCCGCTGCGCGATCTGGTTGAAGAGACCTTTCACCTCTTCAAGGTGACCGACGAAGAGGCCGATGTGGCCTATGCGTTCAACCAGTATCACCTGATCTCTGCCCCCGTGGTGGACGAGGATGGCAGACTTGTCGGCGTCATCACCATCGACGACGCGATGACCGTGCTCGACGAAGAGCACGAGGAGGACATCCTGCGCCTGGCCGGTGTGGGCGAGGAGGGGGGCCTGTCGGGCCCGCTGATGGTGACGATCCGCAACCGCGCGCTCTGGCTCTTCGTCAATCTGCTGACCGCGATCCTCGCCTCAGTGGTGATCGATCAGTTCGCCGAGGAGATCGATGAACTCGTGGCGCTTGCCGTGCTCATGCCCATCGTGGCCTCTATGGGGGGCAACGCGGGCACGCAGACGATGACGGTGGCGGTGCGGGCGCTGGCCACGCGCGATCTGACCGCGCGCAACGCGCTGCGCATGATCGGGCGCGAGATGACCGTGGGTGCGGCCAACGGCATCGTCTTCGGCACGGTCATGGCGGCGGTGGCGGGGCTGTGGTTCGGGGTGCCGCTTCTGGCCGCGGTGATCGCCGTGGCGATGCTGCTCACGCTGGTCGCGGCTGCCCTGGGCGGCATCGTCATTCCCATGGCGCTGGAACGGGCGGGCATCGACCCGGCGCTTGCCTCGGGGCCTTTCGTCACCACGATCACCGATGTCGTGGGGTTTCTCGCCTTTCTCGGCTTCGCCTCGGCGGTGCTGATGTGAGCGCGGAACTCCTTGCGCAGAAGGCCGCCGCGCGCAAGGCGGCGCTGGCCCGCCGGGCCGCCGCGCACCGCGCCTGCCCGCCCGGGGCGGCGGGGCTGCTCTTGGGCGTGCTGGCGGGCTATCGCGGCGTGCCGCTGGCGGGCTACATGCCGATCCGGTCGGAGATCGACCCGCTTCCGGCCATGGCCGAGGCGGCGGCCCACGGGCCGGTGGCGGTGCCCGTGATCGCGGGCGCGGATCTGCCCCTGGACTTTTCGAGATGGGAGCCGGGCTGCGCGCTGCGCGAGGGGCCGTTCGGGGCGCTGGTGCCCGAGGTGGAGGATTTCCTTGAGCCCGAGATCGTCATCGTGCCGCTGGTGGCCTTCGACAGACGCGGCGGGCGGCTGGGGTACGGCGGGGGGTTCTACGACCGCACGCTCCAGCGGCTGCGCGCCGCGCGCCCGACGCTGGCCATCGGTTTCGCCTATGCCGCGCAGGAGGCCGAGGCGCTGCCGCTCGAGCCGACCGATCAACCGCTTGACATGGTGGTGACCGAGGCCGAGGTGATCGAGGTCCGGCGCGGGGGCTGATCCGGCGCGGCGGCGGTGACGCCGCTATCCCTGATGCTCCGCCCCGATCCCCTGGAACATGGCGCGCAGATCGACCGTGCTCTCGCTGCCGATCCGGTCGTAGCAGCGATCGAGCCAGGCGGCGGCCGTGTTGCGGCCGATATCGCGCAGACGGGTGAGAAAGGCCCATTCCACGTTCATCTTCGACGAGGCTCCCATCGGGGCGAGTTCCCTCTGGTTCTCGATCAGATGCACCTTGACCGGGCGGTAATGGCCGGGCGAGAGCTTGCCCTGGTCGATCAGCCTGTCCACGAAATCGATTGCGCGCAACTCCTTGAGAAGGCTGGCGTTGAAGCTGATCTCGTTCATCCGGTTCTGGATGTCCTGCGCGGTGCGCGGGGTGCCCTTGCGCTCGATCGGGTTGATCTGGATCACCACGATATCGTCGGTCCCGGTCTTGCCGTAGAGCGGGAAGAGCGCCGGATTGCCCATGTAACCGCCGTCCCAGTAGGGTACGCCGTCGATCTCCACCGCCTTGTAGATATGCGGCAGGCAGGCCGAGGCCATCACCATGTCCACGGTCAGGTCCTCGCGCGGGAAGACCTTGACGCGGCCGGTCTCCACATTGGTGGCCGAGACGAAGAGCTCGAAGGAAGTGCATTGGCGCACCATCTCGAAATCGATGCTCTCGGCCACCAGATCGCGCAGCGGATTGATGTTGAGCGGGTTGAGCTGATAGGGCGAGGCGACGCCGGTGAGCGCGTTCATGAAATGGTAGAACGGGTTGTTCTCAAGCCCCCAGTTGCCGGTGAGGCGGTCCATGGGTGTCCGCTGGAGGGGGGTGTGGCGCACGCTCGCGCTCATCGAGCGCCAGAAATTGTCGAGCGCGGCGCGCGCGCCCTCGGGGCCCGCGCGGGTCATGCCGTCGGCCAGCGCCACCGCGTTCATCGCCCCGGCCGAGGTGCCCGAGACCCCCGCGATCCGCAGCCGCCCGTCCTCGAGGATGTAGTCGAGCACGCCCCAGGTAAAGGCACCATGCGCGCCGCCGCCCTGCAGCGCGAGGTTGACGGGTTTGTGATTGGTGGACATCGGATCGCTCCTTGCTGCGTCGCGGCATGTCCCGCTTAGCGCAAATCGCGCGCGGGTTGTAGGGGGAATGGCCGCGAGCGATGTCACGGCATCGTGTGTTCAGCGGGCAAAGGCCATGGGCAGGCTGAACCGGTGGCGCGGCCCCGGCAGGCGCTCGGGCTTGGCGGGCAGGCGCGCACGGCGCACCGCCGCAAGCGCCGCCGCATCGAGCCGGGCATCGCCAGAGGAGCGCGTGACCGCAACGCCAAGCAGCCGCCCGTCGCCGCCCACGTCAAGCACGAGATGCACGGTGCCCTGCGCCCGGGTGCCTGCCGGATAGCGTTTCTGCCGCTCGATCCGCGCCCGGATCGCACCGCCCCATTGTCCCATGAGGCTGGCGCGGGTAGCGGCGTCAAGCCGCGCGGCGGCATGGGCCTTGTTGGTGCCGCCCGCCTCTTGCCGACCCGTGCCGCGCGCGGTCTGTTCGGGGCGCGCGGGGGCTGGTTGGGCCGGTTTCCGGGCAGGGCGCGCCACGGGGCGGACGGGGGCCGGGGCCTCGGCCGCTTGACGGTCGATCTGTGGCGGTGCCGCAAGGGGCGGGGCCTCGGGCGCGTCGGGGCGCGGCCCGTCGGGCCGAGCCTGCTCCGGGCGCGGGCGCTGAGCGAGCGCGGCCTCGCCATCCCGAGGCGTCAGCGGGGCAGGGAGCCGATCCGACAGCGCGGGCGCGGGCTGCGGCGCTGCGGGGAGCCGGGGCAGGGCGGCGGCCTTGCCCGGTGCCGGGGGAGGCGCGGGCATCCGCGCCCGGTTCGGGGCCGCCTCCGGGCGCAGCGCCACGGGCTGCGCCTCGGGCGGGCGCGGGGGCTGCGGCGCGGGGGCCTCGGCCTGTGCCTCGACCGGGCGTTCCCAGGCGGCCACGAGTGCCTCCATCTGTGGGGCTGCGGCGGCGAGCGTCACGGTCTCGGTCCCGCCGTCGCCGCCTGCGCCGCCCCCCTCGGGGGCCACGGTCCAGACCCCGGCATGCACCGCCGCCGCCAATGCCACGAACCCCGCGAATTCCAGCCCCCGGATCATTTCGCCCCCGTCACGATCTCGACCCGCTCGATCCCGCGCGCGGCCAGTTCCGGCAAGAGACGTGCCAGCGCGCGCGCCTCCAGCCGCGCGTCGGCGCGGATCTGCAGTGGCGTGCCGGGCAGGGCGCGGGCGGTGAGCGCCGAGAGCACCGCGTCGCCGCGCGCGTCGTTGAAGGCAAGCCGCCCCTCCGCGTCCATGTAGAGCGTGTCGGCAGGCGCGGCGCGGTCGTCCGCGCCGCTTTCTGGCAGGATCACGTCGAAGGGCGCGGGGGGCGCGATCCTTGCGCTCATCAGGAAGAAGATGAGAAGCAGGAAGACCACGTTGATCATCGGCACGATGGGCTCGGCGGCGCGGCGGCGGCGGGGGGTATGGAATTCCATCGCCTACTCCACCACCAGAAGGCGCGTGAGACCGGCGGCGCGCAGCGCGTCGCTGACCGCGATGAGCCGTTGCAGGGGCACGCCCCCGGCGGGGCGGAGCACGACGATATCGCCGGGGCTCTCCATGAGGGACCCGAGCGCCCCGGCCAGCGCGTCGAGCGGCAGGGCGCGCCCGTTGAGCGCCACGCCCCCTTCGGTGATCCCGACAAGGCGTGGCGGGCCGTCATAGGCCGCCGCCCCCCCGGCGGTGGACATGGGCAGGCGCGTGTCCTGTCCGAAACGCGCGGCCAGCATGAAGAACACCAGCAGCAGGAAGACCACGTCGATCATCGGCGTAAGGCTCGGACGGCGGGCCGGACGGGGCGGGCCGAAGCTGATCATCCCGCCCCCCCTGCGGTGAAGATGCGGGTGGCGGCGTCCTCCATGTCGGCCTGCACGCGGTCGGCCACGCTCTCGAACCAGGTGAGCGCAGCCGAAGCGGGGATCGCCACCGCCATGCCTGCGGCGGTGGTCAGCAGCGCCTCCCAGATACCGCCCGCAAGGACAGACGGATCTGCGCTGTTGCCGCTGGTCTGGAGCGCCTGGAAGGCCGCGATCATGCCCAGAACCGTGCCCAGAAGCCCGATCAGCGGGGCGATGGTGGCGACGAGTTCGAGCGCGCGCAGCCCGGTGCGGGCCTCTGCCAGCAAGCCCTTGGCCACGCGCGCGGTCTCCTCGCGGGCCTGCGGCTCGGACCAGTGCGCCGCAGTGCGCGCCTCCATCGCCGCGAGCGCGAGGCGCGCCCGCAGGCTCGCACGCGGGCGCAGGAGGGCCATCGCCTCGGGGCCCTGCCCGTGCTGCCAGAGCGCCACCGCGCGCTCGGTCACGGCACCGGACCAGGCACCGGTGAGCATCAGCCGCCAGATCTTCCAAAGGATGAGCGCGAGGGTGAGCACCGAAAGCCCGGCGATCACCCAGAGCGCGGGGCCGCCACGGTCGAGAAAGGCGACAAGCGTGGTTTCATCCATGGCGGGCCTCCCGTGCCGCGTCGCTTGCCTGCCAGATCGCCACGCCGCGCGCCACCGCGTCAAGCACGGCGCGGCCCAGGGCCTCGCCCGCGGCGGTGTGCAGGCCCGCGTAACGCGTGGCCCCCTCGGGCGCGGCGAGCGCGATGCAATCGGTCCCCGTGCCGGTGACGGGGCCGGTGGCCAGCCGCAGACCGGCCCCCATCAGCGCGGCGGTGCGCGCCTGCGCGACGACGCTCAGCGCCTCGAGCCGCGCGCCCTCGGTCAGCCCCTCGGACAGCTGCACGGCGATGTTGATCGTGCCCCAGCCATGGGTGGCCGGGGGCAGGCGGGTGCCCACCGATTCCGCATTCGAGAGCCCCACTGTGGCCACGGCGCGGGCGCGGATGCCTTCGGCCTCGGCCCTGCTCTCGCAGACCCGCGCGATGTCGCAGGAGGTGAGGAAACAGACCGCATGCCCCGCCCCCCGCGCGGCCAGTTCCGCCTCGAGCCAGGCCACCACGTCGAGATCCCTCGGCAGATCGGCATTGCGCACCTCGCGCCACAGGATGCGCCGCGCCCGCACGAGGCCGGGGCGGTTCACGGCCCAGCTCAGCACCGGCATCTCGGCTCCCAGATCGAGGGTGAGCCAGGGGTGGTCGTGATGGAGCGCGGTCATCGGATCACCTCGAGCGGCTGGAATACCGGGCCTTGCGGGGTGTCTGCGTAATGGGCGGTGACGTGGAAGACGCGGGCCAGGTTCTCGGGCGTCAGCACGGTCTCCGGCGGGCCGTCGGCGGCCACGCCACCCTCGCCCAGCAGGATGAGCCGCGTGCAATGGCGCGCGGCCAGGCCCAGATCGTGCAGCGAGGCGAGCACCGCGCGGCCCTCTTCCGCCAGTTTCGCAAAGACCTGCATCGTGGCGATCTGATTGGCCGGGTCGAGCCCGGCAATCGGCTCGTCGGCCATCAGGAGCGGCGTGTCCTGCGCCAGCGCGCGGGCGATGAGCGCCATGGCCTGCTCGCCCCCCGACAGCCGCGTGGCGGTGCGCTGACGGAGGGGGTCAAGGCCCATCCTGTCCAGTGCGCGGTCCACATGGGCGCGGTCCGTCCCGGTCATCCCCTGCCAGCCTGCCAGATGCGGCGTGCGCCCCAAAGCCACCAGCGTTTCCACCGTGACGGGCCAGGCGATGTCTCGCGCCTGCGGCATCCAGGCCGCGTGGCGGCCGCGCGTCTCGGGCGCGAGCGCGGCAAGGCTGCTTTTCCCCTCATGCCGCAGAAGGCCGAGCGCCGCGCGCATCAGCGTGGTCTTGCCCGCGCCGTTGGGACCGATGAGGCCCGCGAACTCGCCCTCCGCCAGATCGAGCGTGACGCCGGAAAGGATGTTGCGCCCGCGCAGCCGCACCGAGAGATCCTTGAGGGACAGAAGCGTCATGCCTGCGCCCCCCGCGTCTTGTAGATCAGGTGCAGGAAAAGCGGCGCGCCGACGAGAGCGGTGAGCACGCCCAGCTTCAGGTCGCGCTCGGGCAGGATGAGGCGCACGGCGATGTCGGCGGCCAGCAGCATCGCCGCGCCGCCGAGCGCCGAGGCCCAGAGAAGATGCGAGGGCCGCGCGCCCACGAGCGGGCGCAAGAGATGCGGCACGACAAGGCCGACAAAGCCGATGGCGCCCGCCACCGCAACGCCCGCGCCCACCATCGCCGCCGTGCCCAGAACGAGGGTGAGGCGCAGCCGGGACAGCCGCAGCCCCATCGCCTCGGCCGCGTCCTCGCCCAGGGTGAGCGCGTCGAGCCCGCGCCCGAGGCTCAGCAGCGCCGCGCCACCCGCCAGCATCAGGGGCAGCGCCAGCCAGACATGGGTCATCGACCGGTCGGCGAGCGAGCCCATCATCCAGAACACGATCTCGGAGGCGGCATAGGGGTTGGGCGAGAGGTTGAGCACCAGCGAGGTGAGCGCGGCGGCCAGCGCGGAGATGGCGATACCCGCCAGGATGAGCGTGATCGAGCCGCCGCGCGGGCCCGCCAGCATCAGGATAAGCAGCACGCCCGCGCCCGCCCCCGCGAGCGCGGCCAGCGGCAGCGCGAGGGTGAGCGCGGCCGCAAGCCCCGTGTGGATTGCCAGCACCGCGCCGAGCGCCGCGCTGCCCGAGACGCCAATGAGGCCCGGCTCGGCCAGCGGGTTGCGCAGATAGCCCTGCATCGCCGCGCCCGCCAGCCCGAGGCTCGCCCCGATCATCAGGCCGAGCAGCGCGCGGGGCAGGCGGATCTCGCGCATCACCAGCGGCACGGGGCCTTCGCCGCCGAAGACGAGCGCGCGCAGCCCCTCGCCCGCGCCGATGCCCGCCGGTCCCACCACCAGCGAGGCGAGAAAGAGCGCGGCCACCAGCGCGGCCAGACCAAGGGCGAGCGGCTTCATTCCAGCGCCTCCCGTGCGGCGGCCACGGTGCCGACCGCGCCCAGCACATGGGGCGTGCCGCAGATCCAGTCGGGCGAGGTGATGCGCAGCCCGGCGGTGGCGGCGGCGAGCCGGTCGAGCGCCGGGTGCGCCATCACGGCTTCCGAGCGCGAGGCACCGGGCAGGGGCTCGGCGCGGATGAGAAGGTCTGGCGCTTCCACCACCAGCCGCTCCAGCGCCAGCGTGCCGCCGCCCCTCTGGCCAAGGTCGCGCGCGACATTGCCGAAGCCTGCGGCGCGCAGGATGTCATCGGCCAGCGTGCCCCCGCCGAGCGTGTAGCCGTTGGGGTGATAGAGCGCCGCGCGCCGCCCGCTCTCGGGCGCGGCGAGCGCGGCGAGACGCGCGTCGAAATCGGCGACGAGCGCCGCGCCCGCCGCCTCCCGCCCCAGCACGCGGGCCATCTGCGCGATGCGCGCGCGCGTGTCCTCAAGCGAGTTGGCGGTCTCGAACAGTTCCACCCGCAGCCCCAGTCGGCGCAGCATGTCCACCGTCGCGCGCGCGGAATGCCGCCCCGCAAGCACCAGGTCGGGGTCGAGCAGATAGACCTCCTCGGCGCGCCCGTGATTGGAGGGATAGGCGCGCGCCGCCTCCGCCATGGCCGAGGAATGGGGATCTCCGGCAAGCTGTGAGACCGAGACGAGCTGGCCCGGCGCGGCCAGCATCATCGCAAGCTGATCGGTGCACAGGTTGATCGACACGACCCGGCGCGGGGCCGGGTCGGCCATGGCAACGTCCCCGGCCAGGACCAGGGCCGCCCCGAGCGCTATGAGCCTAGAAAGACGCACGCAGCCCCACAAAGCCCGCGCGCCCCGAGGCGTTGAACCCGCCCGCGGTTTCGTAATCCTCGTCAAAGAGATTCTCGACGCGCAGGAAGGCCGTCACGGTATCGGTCAGCGCAAAATTCGCGTTGACGTGAAAGAGCGTGTAGTCGCCCACCTTGTTGACCGGCGGGGCAAAGGCCGAAGGCTCGACATCCGCGACATGCTGGATGGTGAGTTGCGCATCGAGCCGGGGGGTGATCTGCGCGCCGAGCCCGAGGGCGATATCGTGGCGCGGCACGCGCGCGGCGCGGGCGTTGTTCTGTTCGGCATCGGTAAAGGTATAGGCGGTGTCGAGCGTCAGGAATTCGTTGATCGCCACGCGCCCCGACAGCTCGATCCCCTGGCCTTCGAAATCGCCGGTCTCGAAACAGCCGAAGCCCGAGGGGCAGCGGGTGGAGGTGCCGTCGAAGAAGATCTGGTTGTCGATCTCCGTGTAAAACAGCGTGGCGCGCAGGAAGCCGTCGCCGGCAAGCCGCTTTTCCACGCCGAGATCGTAGCTGAGGCTGGTTTCGGGCTGGAAGGTCGGATCGCCGAAGAACGGATCGAGCTGCACCAGCGTCGGCGCGCGGAACCCGTCCGAGACCGAGGCGCGCAGGATCAGGTCGGGCCGCGCCCGCCACGACAGCGCCGCGCGCGAGGAAAGCTCGGAGGAAAACTCCGAATGGTCGTCATTGCGCAGCGAGAAGGCCAGATCGAGCGTGTCGGTGGGGGCAATCAGGAGTTCGGCCTGCACGCCGACGATGTCGATCTTCTGGAGGAGGTCCTCCTCCTCGGTATAATCGGTGCCGAAATTGAGCGTCCAGATCCCGCCCGGATCGTAGCTGCCGCGATACTCGGCGCGCCGCCGCTCGCCCTTGAAGGGGCTGGCCACACCGTTGGAAAAGCTGGTGCGGTCGCTCTCGAACCACACGAGCGCGAGATCGTGATCGACCGCGCCGGTCGTCAGCTCGGCAAAGCCGCGCAGGCCGGTGGCCTCGGTCTCGTTGAATTCGTCGAAGGGCGCTGCGCCATCGCCGCCGAATTCGTCGAATTCGGCGCGGCTGTCGATGTAGAGCGCGGTGATGCCGGCAGCGAAGATGTCGGTGATCTGGTGGCGGAAATAGAGATTGGCCTGGCTCGCCTCATAGCCGTCATCCTCGGTGCCGAAGGCCGAGGCGGAAAATCCGTCGGTTTCCGTGCGGCTGTAGGAAAAGGCCAGATCGGTGCGCGCAGTGCGTGCGGTCAGGCCGAGCACGCCGCGCCGGAAATCGAAGCTGCCCGCCTCGGTCTCGGCAAAGCCGTGGACGCCGTCCTCGGTCGGCCGCAGGCTCTCGATGTTGATGACGCCGCCCACGGCGTTCTGGCCGAAGCGCGCCGATTGCGAGCCCTTCAGAACCTCGATCCGGCCAAGCCCCGCATTGGTGAGCCCGCCGAAATCGAAGCCGCCGCCGCTCGAGGCCGGATCGGTCACGTCGATCCCGTCGATGAAGACCGGCACATAGGCCCCGCCGAGGCCGCGGATGCGCACCGTGGAGGTGGTGCCGAGCGGACCGTTGGCCGAGGCGGAGATCCCCGGCTGGAAGGTCAGGAAATCGCCCAGCCGCGCGCGCGGTGCGGCCTGCACCTCGGCCTCGGGGAGGATCTCGACGGTGGTGCCGCTGCGCTCGAGCGCGGTGGCGGTCTGGTTGGCGATGACGGTGATCGTGTCGAGGTCGAACGCCTCTTGCGCCACGGCGGGGGCCGTGGCGAGAGCGCAGAGCGCGCAGGTTGCGATATGTTTCATCTTGCTGTCCCCCCGATGCCGGGTTGCGGCATCTTTTCCATGCATGTCGGTCATTGGAAAGGACAGCGCCCTTCCGCAGACGGTGAAAGCGTCACCACTACGGAAAAGACCGTTATCCACGGCGCGCCCCGCGCCCGGATAGGGTGATCACTCCGGCAGGTCTCCTGACTTGCGGGTCATCGCTCGACGGGGCCTTCCCACACCGGGGTGCAGTGGCATGTTCCCGCCTCGCTCGCCGCCTACAGTTGCGGGGGCAGTTACGGAATTGATCCGAAGGCCGGATCGCACCGTATTCCCTTTTCACCGGAGCCCGAAGGCCCCGGACCGAAGCAATCCCCCGATTACGCCCCGGGCGGGATTCGCGCAAGCACGAATCGCAACGGTGATCGGGGCGCGCCATGTCCGCGAAAGCCCTGCGACCAATCGGAGCACTTGACCCCAAGCGCCGCACTCGCCAAGAACCGGTGCGAAGAGGACGGAGGGATACCATGGTGCGCAGGGCCGAGAACGGGGCCGATCTGCTCGATCGGGAGAAATCGCGGCGCGTCGGCGCGCTTGCAGAGCTCTGGCCCTTCCTGCGCCCCTATCGCCTTCTGCTGCTGTCCGCGATGACCGCGCTGGTGCTCACCGCTGCCGTGGCGCTGCTTCTGCCCATGGCGGTGCGGCGGGTGGTGGACAATTTCGGGGCGCGGGACGGCGCGCTGCTCGACCAGTATTTCGGTGCCGCCCTTTTCATCGCGGGGCTTCTCGCACTGGGCACGGGGGCGCGCTACCTGCTGGTGACGCGGCTGGGCGAGCGGGTGGTGGCCGATATCCGCAAGGCGGTGTTCGATCGCGTGATCGGCATGAGCCCGGCCTTTTACGAACGTCTCATGACCGGCGAGGTTCTGAGCCGGATCACAACCGACACCACGCTGATCCTGTCGGTGATCGGCTCGTCCATCTCGATCGCGCTGCGCAACCTGCTTCTGTTCGTGGGGGGCATGGCGCTGATGCTGCTGACCTCGGCCAAGCTCACGGGGCTGGTTCTTCTGATCGTGCCGCTGGTGATCGTGCCGATCCTGACGCTGGGACGGCGGATGCGGGTGCTGAGCCGGGAAAACCAGGACTGGATCGCGCAAAGCTCGGGCAAGGCCTCGGAGGCGCTTCTGTCTGTCCAGACGGTGCAGGCCTTCACCCATGAGGGGGCGAGCCGGGCGCAATTCGCCGATGTGACCGAGCGGAGCTTCGAGGCCGCGCGCCGCCGCGTCAACACGCGCGCGCTGATGACGGTGATCGTCATCTTTCTTGTCTTTACCGGCATCGTCGGCGTGCTCTGGATCGGCGCGCGGGACGTGCGCGCCGGCGAGATGACCGCGGGCAGCCTGGTGCAGTTCGTGATCTATTCCGTGATGGTGGCGGGCGCGGTGGCGGCGCTGTCGGAGATCTGGGGCGAGTTGCAACGCGCGGCGGGCGCGACCGAGCGGCTGGTGGGTCTGCTTCAGGCCGAGGATCCGGTCAAGGACCCGGTCCGCCCGGTCCCTGTGCCGCGCCCGGTGAAGGGAGAGATCGGCTTTCACGCGGTGCGCTTCGCCTATCCGGCGCGGCCCGGGATTCCGGCGCTCGACGATTTCACCCTGACGATCCGGCCCGGCGAGACGGTGGCGCTGGTCGGCCCCTCGGGCGCGGGCAAGACCAGCGTCATTCAACTGATCCTGCGATTCTACGATCCCGATGCGGGGCGGATCACGCTTGACGGGGTGGCGCTTTCGGACATGGCGCGGCACGAGTTCCGCCGCGAGATGGCGCTGGTGCCGCAGGACCCGGTGATCTTTGCCGCCTCGGCGCGCGAGAACATCCGCTTCGGCCGGCTTGACGCCAGTGATGCCGAGATCGAGGCAGCGGCCCGCGCGGCCAACGCGCATGACTTCATCGCCGCCCTGCCGCAGGGGTATGACACCTTCGTGGGCGAACGCGGGGTGATGCTCTCGGGCGGGCAGAAACAGCGCATCGCCATCGCCCGCGCGATCCTGCGCGACGCGCCGGTGCTGCTTCTGGACGAGGCGACATCGGCGCTCGACGCCGAAAGCGAGCGCGCGGTGCAGACCGCCGTCGAGGCCATGGCGCGCAGCCGCACCACGATCATCGTGGCGCACAGGCTGGCCACGGTAAAGAAGGCCGATCGCATCGTGGTGATGGACCATGGCCGGATCGTGGCGCAGGGCACGCATGAGAGCCTTGTCGCCGAGAACGGGCTTTATGCGCGCCTCGCGCGGTTGCAATTCACCGATGGGCAGGCGGCGTGACGCCGCCATTCGCCCCTTGCCGCGCGACCGCCGTTTTGGGATAACCCCGCTGTCATCCCGAGGAGAGTGCCCATGCCCGCGCGCATCTACAAACCCGCCCGCACCGCCACGCAGTCCGGCACGGCCGGAACAAGGCACTGGGTGCTGGAATTCGTGCCCGCCAGCGCGCGCGAGGTCGATCCGCTGATGGGCTGGACCTCCTCGCGCGACACGCAGGCGCAGGTGCGGCTGCGCTTTCCGACCAGGGAAGCGGCGCTCGACTATGCGCGCGAGCACGGCATCGACGCCGTGGTGCGGGAACCCAGGCCGCGCAAGCCGAACATCCGGCCCGGCGGCTATGGCGAGAATTTCGCCACCTCCCGCCGTCAGGTCTGGACGCATTGAGCGCCCGGCTCTGCGAGGGCCGGCATCCGCGACGCCGGAACGGGCAGATGTGCCTCACCCTGCCAGAAGCGCCTCGGCCGCGGCGCGCGCCTCCTGGGTGATGCGCTCGCCCGAGAGCATGCGGGCGATCTCGTCCACGCGGTCAGGGCCGGAGAGGGCGCGCACGGTCGAGCGGGTGACATCGCCCTTGACGTGCTTTTCAACGCGCCAGTGATGCGCGCCGCGCGCGGCGACCTGCGGCGCATGTGTCACCACCAGGACCTGTCCGTTCGCGGCCAGCCGCGCGAGCCTGCGCCCGACCGCATCCGCCGTGGCCCCGCCCACGCCGCGGTCGATCTCGTCGAAGATCATGGTCAGCCCCGTGTCGGGCCCCGCAAGACAGAGCTTGAGCGCCAGCAGGAAGCGGCTCAGCTCGCCGCCCGAGGCGATGCGGCTCAATGGCCCCGCGGGCGCGCCGGGATTGGTGGCAACGGTGAAGCACACCGCGTCGCGGCCCGCGGGGCCCGGCTCGGTCTCCGTGATCTCGGTGGTGAAGACCGCGCGCTCCATCCTGAGCGGCGCAAGCTCTGCCATCACCGCCCGGTCGAGCCGCGCCGCCGCCTCGCGCCGCGCGGCGCCGAGCGCGCCTGCGGCCGCGTCATAGCGCCGCCCTGCCGCATCGCGCGCCTCTTGCAATGCCGCGAGATCGCCCGCGCCCGCGTCGAGCGCGGCGAGCCGGGCGCGCAGCGTGTCGGCAAAGCCGGAAAGCTCGTCGGGCAGCACGCCATGCTTGCGGGCAAGGCCGCGAATGGCAAAGAGCCGCTCCTCGCAGCGTTCGAGGTCGAGCGGATCGAAGTCGAGCGCCTCGAGCGCGCGCGCTGTCTCGCGGCCCGCCTCGTCCAGCTCCACCAGAGCGCGCGAGAGCGCGGCGAGTGCCCCGTCAAGCCGTCCCCCGGCCTTGTCGGCGGCACCTTCGAGCCAGCGCAGCGCGTCGCCCGCCGCGCCCTCGGCGCCCTCGGGACCCAGCCGCTCTGCCGCGCGGGCGATGTCTTCGCGCAGGCGCTCGGCCCCCTGCATGAGGCGGCGGCGCGTGTCGAGCTCGGCCTCTTCTCCGGGCTGCGGGTCGAGCGCATCGAGCTCGGCCACGGCATGGCGCAGGAAATCCTCCTCGGCGCGGATCCCGGCCAGCGCCGCCTCGGCCCGCTCAAGCGCCGCCTGCGCCTCGGCGCGCGCGCGCCAGGCCGCGCGCACCTCCGCGCGTGCCGCTGCCAGCCCGCCGAACGCATCGAGCATGTCGCGGTGCCCGCGCGCATCCAGAAGGCCGCGATCGTCGTGCTGTCCGTGCAACTCGACCAGCGTGGCCGAGAGCTGCCGCAGCACCTCGCCCGAGACGCGGCGGTCGTTGACCCAGGCGGTCTTGCGCCCGTCCGCGCCGTTCACCCGCCGCAGGATCAGCGTGTCCTCCTCCGGCAGGCCGGCCTCGGCCAGAACGGCGCGCGCCGGATGATCGGGGGAGAGCGCGAATTCGGCCGTCACCTCGCCGCGCGCGGCCCCGGTGCGCACCAGGTCCGCCCGACCCCGCCAGCCCAGCACGAAGCCCAGGCAATCGAGCAGGATCGACTTGCCCGCGCCGGTCTCTCCTGTGAGCACGTTGAGACCGGGCCGAAAGCCGAGCTCCAGCCGGTCGATGATCAGCATGTCGCGTATGTCGAGCGCGCGGAGCATCGGATCAGTCCGGGGGGCAGGGGGGATGCCCGCCCCGGCCTATAGCCACTGGCCCTGCACGGTCTGGCGATAGATCGCGCGCAGCCAGTTGTCGCCCGCAGCCTCGAGCGTGTGGCCCTGCCCGGTGAGCAGTGCATAGCTGCGCTCATACCACTCGGTGCCGCGGAAATTGTGGCCCAGGATGGCACCCGCCGTGCGCGCCTCGTTCACGAGACCGAGCGAGAGATAGGATTCGACCAGACGGTGCAGCGCCTCCGGGGTGTGGGTCGTGGTCTGGAAATCCTCGACCACCACGCGGAACCGATTGGCGGCAGCGGCGAAATTGTCGCGCTTGAGATAGTAGCGGCCGATCTCCATCTCCTTGGAGGCCAGATGATCGAAGGCCAGATCGAACTTGAGGATCGCGGGGTTGGCATATTCGCTGTCGGGATAGCGCTCGATCACCTCACGCAGGGCCTGCAACGCCTGGAAGGTCAGCCCCTGGTCGCGGCCAACCTCGTCGATCTGGTCGTAATAGCTGAGCGCAAGGAGATATTGCGCATAGGCGGCATCCTCGTCGGCCGGGAAGAAATCGATATAGCGCTGGGCCGCAGCGCGGCTCTCTTCATAGGCCTTGTCCTGGTGATGGGCGAAGGCCTGCATGATGATCGCGCGCTTTGTGAGGTCCGAATAGGGATAGAGCCGCTCGACCTCGGCAAAGCTTTGCGCGGCGAGCTTGGCCCGGCCGCGCTCGAGGTCATACTCGCCGCGCTCGAATATCTGCTGCGCGGTGAACTGCTCGTAGTCGATATTGCCGCGTTCGACGCTCACGCCGCCGTCGCAGCCTGCCAGCGCCAGCGCCAGGATGGCCGCCCCCGCGATCCGCGCCGGACCCTTGCCGATTGTCATGCGTCTTCTTCCCGTCGTGTTGTTCTTGGGCAGAGCCCTCCGCCCCGCCACGCTCTAGCATATATCATCGCGGTGCAAAACGCCTTTGGCGGACCGGCGCGGCCTTCATGGACATGACAAGACCGCCCCGAAGGGCGGTCTTGCGTCGGCTGTGACGGCGCGGTCAGTTGGCCTGACGGCGCAGGAAGGCGGGGATCTCGATCTGGTCGTCCTCGTCCTGGCTGCGCGCTGCGGGCTGAGGGGCCTGCGCGGTCTGGAGGCTGGGCTGCTGGCGCGCCGGGCGCGGGGCCTCCTGCGCGGCGTGGCCGGTCATCCGGTTGATGAGCGAGTTGATGCCGAAGCGCGACCGCTCCTCGGCCTGGGGTTCCGGGGCGGGGCCCGGCCGACGCTGCTGCGCCTGCTGCGGGGCCTTGCCGACCGCCGCCTGAAGACGGCGCAGCGCCTCGGGCGAGGGCGTGCCGGGCGCAGGCGCGCGCGGCGCGAGGAAGCTGTCGAGCTCGTCCTCGATATCGGTCTCCGCCGTTTCGGGGAGCACCTGCTCCTCGGCGCGGGGCTGATAGGCGGGGGGCGGCAGGTCATAGGTGCTGTCGCCCTGCGCCGCGACCGGGGCTTCCTCCACCTCGTCGAAGAGCGTGGGCTCCGGCTCGGGCAGACCGCTTGCCGCGACGGCGGCGTGCTCGGCGTGAACGGCTTCCTCGACGGCTTCGGGCTGCTTGAGCGGCTGCGCGAGGCTGCGGCGTGGCACGGGCATGTCGGCCGCGTTGTCGCTGGCGTCGATGCCGGTGGCCACCACGCTGACCCGCATCCGGCCCTCCATCGCGGTGTCGAGGGTGGAGCCGACGATGATGTTGGCATCCGGGTCCACCTCCTCGCGGATGCGGTTGGCGGCCTCGTCCAGTTCGAAGAGCGTCAGGTCATGCCCGCCGGTGATGTTGATGAGCACGCCGCGCGCGCCGCGCAGGCTGATCTCGTCCAGGAGCGGGTTGGCGATGGCCTTTTCGGCGGCCTGCACGGCGCGATCCTCGCCCTCCGATTCGCCCGTGCCCATCATCGCCTTGCCCATCTCGTCCATCACCGCGCGCACATCGGCGAAATCGAGGTTGATGAGGCCGGGGCGCACCATCAGGTCGGTCACGCCCTTGACGCCCTGGTAGAGCACGTCATCGGCCATGCTGAATGCCTCGGTGAAGGTCGTCTTTTCATTGGCCAGGCGGAACAGGTTCTGGTTGGGAATGATGATGAGCGTGTCCACCATCTTCTGAAGCGACTCGACCCCTTCCTCGGCCTGGCGCATCCGCTTGGCCCCCTCGAACTGGAATGGCTTGGTCACGACACCCACGGTCAGCACGCCCAGCTCGCGCGCCGCCTGCGCGATGATCGGGGCAGCACCCGTGCCGGTGCCGCCGCCCATGCCGGCGGTGATGAAGCACATGTGCGCGCCCGCGAGGTGATCGACGATCTGCTCGATGCTTTCCTCGGCGGCGGCGGCACCGATGCTGGCCTTGGCCCCGGCACCGAGCCCTTCGGTCACCTTCACGCCGAGCTGGATGCGGTTTTCCGCCTGGCTCTGGCTGAGCGCCTGCGCGTCGGTATTGGCCACCACGAAGTCGACCCCGTCGAGCTGCTTCTCGATCATGTTGTTGACCGCGTTGCCGCCCGCGCCGCCGACCCCGAAAACGGTGATCCGGGGCTTCAGCTCGTCCTGTCCGGGCATTGAAAGATTGAGTGCCATTGCTCTGTCCGCCTGTCCTGAGGGCCGCGTTCGCGGGCCGTTTTCCGCCTGATTGTCCCCATTCTTACCGATGGTTGCGCCAATCGTCACCAAAAAAACACGTTCTGACCACCAGATATGGCCTTATTTCTGCTGCTTTTCGCGGGATTTTGCCGAAAAGGCCACATCTTGCGGTCACCAGTTGTCCTTGAACCACTTGACCGCACGCCGGAGCGAGCGCACCGGGTAGCGGTCCACGGGAATCTCGAAATCCCACCATTCGTCCTGCGGATTGGCCGCGAAGAGGCACATGCCCACCGCGCTGGCGAAGGCCGGCCCGGTCGCGGCCTGCGGCAGGCCATGCACGCGCAGCGGCCGGCCCAGACGCACCCGCTGGCCAAGGATTCGGCTGGCCAGCGCGTCGAGGCCGGGGATCTGGCTGCCGCCGCCGGTCAGCACGATCTGCTGGCTGGGCAGGTGATCGAACCCCGCCGCGTCGAGCCGGGCGCGCACCTCCTCGAGGATCTCCTCGACACGCGGGCGCATGATGCCGATCAGTTCGGCGCGGCTCACCTGTCGGCGGTCGCGCTCGAAATCGCCGGTATCGCCGCCGATCTCGATCATCTCGCGGTCGTCCATGCCGGTGGCGACAAGGCCGCCATAGAAGGTCTTGATCCGTTCGGCCGTGGCCTGCGGGATCTGAAGCCCCATGGAGATGTCGCCGGTGACATGCTCGCCCCCCATGCGCACGCTGTCGGCGTAGATCATGTGTTTCCTGATGAAGATCGACACGCCGGCCGTGCCGCCGCCAAGGTCGATACAGGCCGCGCCCAGTTCCTGCTCGTCCTCGACCAGCGCGGCGATGCCCGACACATAGGCCGAGCTCGCCACGCCCGCGAGTTCCAGATCGCAGCGTTTCACGCAATGCGCGAGGTTCTGGATCGCCACGGCATCGACCGTGAGCATGTGCATGTCCGTGGTCAGCAGGTTGCCGATCTGCCCGCGCGGGTCGATCAGGCCCGAGCGGTGATCGAGCGCGAAATTGACCGGCTGGGCGTGCAGCACCTCGCGCCCCTCGCCGATCTCGGGCACCTCGCAGGCGCTGAGCACCCGGCTGACGTCCTGCTCGCTCACGGTGTGACCGGCCACCTCGACCTCGCCCGCAAGCCCGTAGCTGCGCGGGCCCGCGCCAGAGAAGCAGGCGATGACGTGATCGACGCGGATCCCGGCCATCTTCTGCGCGGCCTGGAGCGCGGTGCGGATCGCGCGCTCGGTCTCGGCCATGGCCTCGATCTCGCCGAAGCGCAGCCCGCGCGAGCGCGTTGTCGCCGCGCCGATCACGCGGAACCCGGCCTGGCCCGCCATGCGCCCCACTTCTTCGGCCTCGGCGAAGCGGCCGGTGCCGTCGAAGCGCAGCACGAGGCAGGAAATCTTCGACGTGCCGAGATCCAGCACCGCCAGAACGCCACGCTGGATCGCCGCCTTGCGCATCGCGCGCATCGCCCTTTGGGATTCGTATAGCTCGATCATCTGCCCGTTGCCCCTGCGGAGTTGTCGGTCGCGCCACCGGCGCGGGTGAGGTGCCACCATTCCTCGGTGGCGGTTTCGCTCAGCCGCACCGTCGGGCGTGCGCCGAGCCGCATGTCGATGGTCACGAGATCGCGCTCGAGCATGTCGTTGGCATGGTCGAGCACGATCACCCGTTCGAGCGCGCGCACAGGCTCGTCCTCCGGCAGCAGCACCCGCTTGCCGTTGTCGAGCACGAGGTCCCAGCGGCGCTCGCCCATCCGCACGAGGCCGCGCACGGGCTGGTCGAGCGCGCGTGCCGCGGCGAGAATGTCGAGCGCCTGCGGCACCGCGCGATCCGCGCCCGCGCCGGTCAGCACCGGCAGGTCGGGGCGGTCCGCGCGCGCGGCCACGCTGTCGATCGCCGCGCCGGTGATGTCCAGCACGTCGATCCCCGCCCGTGTGCGCCAGAGCGCCACCGGCACCCGTTCGGTGATCTCCACCGCCAGTACGCCGCCCTGGCGGATGCGCAGATCGGCGCGCGCGATGGCGGGCAGATCCTCGATCATCGCCCGGATCGCGGGCAGGTCGAGATCGAAGGAGCTGGCGGGCAGGTCGTAGGGAAAGATCTCGTGGATGTCCTCCTGCACCCCCGCGCTCGCGCCGTCGAGGGAAAGCAGGTGGACCATGAATTCGGGCCGCGTCTCTATCTGGCGGCGGATCTCGGCGATGCGCTCGCCCAGATCGGCGCGGCGTCCGTCATCGGCGAGATAGCCCCCCGCCAGCCCCGCCACCATCAGCAGCGGCAGGCCGAGCCGGAAGAGCCGCCGGTAGCCGGGGGTGAGGCGCATCCGCTCCAGCCGGTAGCGCAGCCGCGAGGGGGCCGGATCGGTGCGGGGGATCACCGGTCGCATGAGGCGTCCTCCACCATCCAGCGCACCAGATCGGGAAAGGAAATCCCCATCGCCTGCGCCTGTTCGGGCACCAGCGAGGTGGGGGTCATGCCGGGCTGCGTATTGGTCTCCAGCAGGATCAGCCCGTCGAGCCCGCGCGTCTCGTCCCAGCGGAAATCGGTCCGGCTCACGCCCCGGCAGCCGAGCGCCTCATGCGCCCGCCGCGCGTAATCGAGACAGGCGGCGAAGATCTCTTCGGGCAGATCGGCGGGGATGACATGGCGCGAGCCGCCGGGCGTGTATTTCGCATCGTAGTCATACCAGCCCTCGGTCAGGATGTCGGTCACGGTCAGCGCCCGGTCGCCCATCACCGTGGTGGTGAGCTCGCGTCCGGGCGCATAGGCCTCGACCATCACCACCTCGGGCATTTCGTCCGAGAGTTGGGGCGGCGCGTTGGCAGCCTCATGCACCAGATAGACCCCGACCGAGGAGCCCTCGTTGTTGGGCTTGACCACATAGGGCGGGGGCAGGACGTGGCGCGCGCGCACCTCCTCGCGGGGGGCAAGCACGCTATCCACCACCGGCAGGCCCGCGGCGCGATAGGCGGCCTTGGTCCGGTCCTTGTCCATGGCCAGCGCCGAGGCCAGAACGCCCGAATGGGTATAGGGCAGGCGCAGCCATTCCAGCAGGCCCTGCACGCAGCCATCCTCGCCCCAGCGGCCATGCAAGGCGTTGAACACCACATCGGGAGAGATCGCTTGCAGCCGCGCGCACAGATCGGCCCCGGCGTCCAGCTCGGCCACCTGATAGCCTGCCTCCCGCAGCGCTGCGATACACCCGCGTCCCGTGGACAGCGACACCTCGCGCTCAGCCGAGGGACCGCCCATGATGACCGCAACCAACGGGGGTGTTCTGCCCGAACGACCCAAACCCTTGCCTCGATATGCCGGACCTGAAAACGGCCCGTGTTGTTCGTTGTCTCTGCTCTCTTGCGGCCGTTATGAGGTGCCGCCATCCGGGGCCGGTTCGCCGACCCTCATGATTTCCCACTCTAACTCTATTCCACTGTTTTGGAAAACCCTTTTTCGCACGTCTTCGCCAAGCCCCTCGAGCTCGGCGGCGCTCGCCCCGCCGGTGTTGATGAGGAAATTGGGGTGCTTCTCGCTCATCTGTGCCGCTCCGCGCCGGGCACCGCGCAGCCCGGCCGCGTCGATCACCTTCCACGCCTTGAGGTCATGCACGTCGTCGGCGCGCCCGGTGCTGGAAAAGCCCGCCGGATTGCGGAAGGTCGAGCCTGCGCTGCGCTCCTTCGTGGGCTGGCTCGCGTCGCGGCGGGCGATCTGGTCCGCCATCTTCGCGGCCAGCGCCTCGGGGTCCGCGCGCGGGCCGTCAAGGATCGCCTCGGTGATCACCCAGCCCTCGGGCAGCGTGCTCCGGCGGTAGCCGAGGGCGAGATCGGCGGGCGCGAGCGTCACCGCCTCGCCCGCGCGCGTCACCGCCTTCGCGGCCACCAGGTGATCGGCGACGTAAGAGCCGTAGCAGCCCGCATTCATCCGCACCGCGCCGCCGATGCTGCCGGGGATGGTGCGCAGGAAGCTCAGATCCACCCCGGCCTCTGCCGCGCGCCGCGCCACATGCGCATCGAGCGCCGCCGCCCCCGCGATGACGCGGCCGCCCTCCACGCGGATCGCGTTGAAGCCGCGCCCGAGCCGGATCACCACGCCACGTATGCCGCCGTCACGCACGATGAGGTTGGAGCCGACGCCCATCGGAAAGACCGCGATGCCCGGATCGAGCGCGCGCAGGAACGCCCCGAGATCCTCGGCATCGGCGGGCAGAAACAGCCAGTCCGCCGGGCCGCCGACACGCAGCCAGGTGAGATCGGCAAGGGGGCGGTGCGGCACCAGCGGGCCGCGGGTGCGGGGCAGGGGGCTCATGGCCGGGGTTTTGCCCGCGCGCGCGTCCAAGGGCAAGCCGTCTCAGTTGCGCGGCGGCACGAGCTTGCCGGGATTGAGGATGTTGTCGGGGTCGAGCGCGGCCTTGATCGCCCCCATCATGGCCCAGCCCTCGCCATGCTCCTGCGCCATGTAGCCGAGCTTGCCCACGCCGATGCCGTGCTCGCCCGTGGCGGTGCCGCCCATGGCGAGCGCCCGCTCGACCATGCGCGCGGCGGCGGCCTTGGCGCGGGCAAGTTCCCCGGCGTCGTCCTCATGCACGAGCAGCGTGGCATGAAAGTTGCCGTCGCCCACATGGCCGAGGATCGGCCCGTGCACGCCCGCTGCGGCCAGGTCGGCGCGCGTCTCCTCGATCGCCTCGGCCAGCCGCGAGATGGGCACGCAGATATCGGTGACGATGGCGCGCGCGCCGGGGCGGCTGGCCAGCACGGCATAATAGGCATTGTGACGCATCGCCCAGAGCGCCTTGCGCGCCTCGGGCTTCGTCGCCCAGTCGAAGCCCGATCCGCCATGATCGGCGGCGATCGCGCCGAAGCCTTCGGCATCCTCGCTCACGCCGGTCGGGCTGCCATGAAATTCGAGCAGCAGGTGCGGCTTCTCCGGCAGGTGCATTCCGGCATAGGCATTGACCGCGCGCACGCTGTCGGTATCCAGCAGCTCGATCCGCGCCATGGGGATGCCGCACTGGATCGTGTCGATCACCGTCTCCACCGCATCGGCCACGGTCTCGAAGGCGCAGACCGCCGCCGAGATCGCCTCGGGCTGGCCGCGCAGGCGCAGCGTCAGTTCGGTGATCAGGCCGAGCGTGCCCTCCGATCCCACGAACAGCGCGGTCAGATCATAGCCTGCCGAGGATTTGCGCGCCGCCGTGCCGGTGCGGATCACCGCGCCGGCGGCCGTCACCACCTCGAGACCCAGGACGTTGTCGCGCATCGTGCCGTAGCGCACCGCGGTGGTGCCGCTTGCCCGCGTCGCGGCCATGCCCCCGAGCGAGGCATTGGCCCCGGGATCGACCGGGAAGAAGAGCCCCGTGGCGCGCAGCTCTTCATTGAGAGCCTCGCGGGTGACGCCGGGCTGCACGCGCGCCACCATGTCGGCCTGCGCCACCTCGATCACCCGGTTCATGCGGCTGAAATCCACCACCACCCCGCCCGAGAAGGCCTGCGCCTGCCCTTCGAGCGAGCTGCCCGTGCCCCAGCCCACCACCGGCACGCGGGCGCGCGCGCAGATCGCCACGATCCGCGCCACCTCTGCGGTACTTTCGGGATAGGCGACGGCATCGGGCGGGCTGAGCGGGAAATGCGATTCGCTCCGGCCGTGAAGGTCGAGATCGGACTTGGAGCGGCTGAGCCGTTGTCCTAGGAAGGAGGAAAGGTCGGCAAGGGCGGTCTGCATGTCCATGGGGCGGCTTCCGGTCGTGCGTGTCGGGATAGCCTAGGCGAAGATGGCGCGGCGCGAAAGCGGCTGCGCGACATGGGGCAGTCGGATGAGGGCAGTCGGATGAGGGCGTGACGCAGGCAAGGGACAGATCGTTCATCGCGCGCCAGCGCCGGGCGGCCGCGATCCGGCTGCGCGAGGGCTGGCGGCTCCTGCGCAAGCGCGGCCCGAGCCGGTTCCAGTTCTGGCTCATCGCGCTTCTGGTCGGGATCGCGTCGGGGTTTGCGGCGGTCGGCTTTCGCATGGGGATCGCGGGGCTCGAGCGGCTGCTTTACGGGACCGACGACGTGGCGGGGCTGCACACGCTGGCCGAGCGACTGCCGTGGTACTGGATCCTTCTGGTGCCGGTGGCGGGCGGGCTTGTGGTGGGGCAGATCCTGCACCGGTTCACGCCGGACGGGCGGGTGCGCGCGGTTGCCGACGTGATCGAGGGCGCGGCGCTGACCGAAGGACGGGTGGAGCGGCGCGAGGGGCTGGCCTCGGCGGCGGCCTCGCTCGTCACGCTCGGTGCCGGCGGGTCTTCGGGGCGCGAGGGGCCGGTGGTTCACCTGGCCGCCGTGATCTCCTCCTGGGTGAGCGACCGGATCCATGCCGATGGCGTCACCGGGCGCGACCTTCTGGGCTGCGCGGTGGCCGCGGCCGTCTCGGCCTCGTTCAACGCGCCCATCGCGGGCGCGCTCTTTGCCCTCGAGGTGGTGCTGCGGCATTTCGCGCTTCATGCCTTTTCCCCCATCGTGATCGCGAGCGTGGCGGGCACGGTGATCAACCGGCTGGTCTTTGGCGACGTGACCGAATTCACCCTGCCGGGCACCAGCGCGCTGGAATTCTATGTCGAATTGCCCGCCTTCCTGATCCTCGGGCTGGTCTGCGGCCTGGTGGCGGCGCTGATGATGATGGCGATCTTTCTTGCCGAGGACGCGGCGGGACACGCGCAGGTCCGCCTGCGCCTGCCGCGCGCGCTGCGGCCTGCGGTGGCCGGGCTCCTGCTGGGCGTGCTGGCGATCTGGTTTCCCCATATCATCGGCGTGGGCTACGAGACGACCTTTGCCGCGCTGTCCGGCCGGCTGGTCTGGCACGAGGCGATCGTCTTCGCCGCGCTCAAGGTGGTGGCGGTGGCGATCACCGTCGGCGGGCGTATGGGGGGCGGTGTGTTCTCGCCCTCGCTGATGGTGGGCGCGCTCACGGGTCTTGCCTTCGGCCAGATCGCCACGTCCCTCGTGCCTGACTATTCGGGGGCCTATACGCTCTATGCGCTGGCCGGAACGGGGGCGGTGGCGGCGGCGGTGCTCGGCGCGCCGATCTCGACCACGCTGATCGTGTTCGAGCTCACCGGCGACTGGCAGACCGGCCTTGCGGTGATGGTCGCCGTCTCGACCTCGACGGCGCTCGGCGCGCGGCTGGTCAAGCGGTCCTTCTTCCTCACGCAGCTGATGCGGCGCGGCATTCGCCTTGTCGCCGGGCCGCAGGACTATCTGCTGGGCATGTTCCGCGTCAGCCGCCTGATGCGTCCGCGCGATCACGAGCGCGCGCCAAGCGAGGAACACTGCTGGTCGCTGATCGAGCAGGGGCTCTATCTTGACGCCAGCGCCACGCTCGAGACGGCGATGCCCGCCTTCGACCGGGCGGGCGTGCCCTTTCTGCCCGTGGTCACGCTCTCGGGCGGCGAGGCACCGCCCGAACTGCTTGGCGCGCTCTATCATGTGGACGCGCTCAAGGCGTATAACCGCGCGCTTGCCGCCGTCTCCAAGGAGGAGCATGGGTAGGGCGGCCGGCACGCGGCCCGCTCAGGTCCCGGCGCGGCCCCCGGGGGCGGCGGGAAAGCTGATCTCGACGCGCAGGCCGGGGTGGTTGTCACCAAGGCGCAGCCGCGCCCGGTGCAGATCCGTGACCGCCTGGACGAGCGACAGCCCGAGCCCGTGGCCCGGCGTGCTGCGCGACCGTTCGAGACGGTAAAGCCGCCGCAGCACATTGCCGCGCTCTTCCTCCGGGATGCCGGGCCCGTCATCGGCCACGGTGATCACCGCCCCGTCCGGCGTCTCGGCAAGCCCGAGCGACAGCCGCGCGCCGGGGGGCGTGTGGCGCAGCCCGTTCTCGATCAGGTTGGCGACCGCCTGGCCGATCAGGCCCCGGTCGCCCTGAACGCAAACGGGCATGTCGGGCAGATCCCCGAGAACGAGGTGATGACCGCTATCCTCGGCGGCGGGGGCATAGATCTCGGCGAAGGTGCGCAGCACTTCGGCAAGATCGACGGCGCGAAACCGCGCCTTGCCGCCGCCGCCCTCGATCTGCGCGATGAGCAGGAGCGACTGGAACACCGCGGCCGCGCGTTCTGCCTCGGTGGCGGCGCGGGCGACGAGATCCGCCTCGGCCGTGCCGTCGCCGAGCCGCGCCGCGAGTTCGGCAAGGATCACCGAAATGCGCTGGACGGGGGTCTTGAGATCGTGCGCGATATCCGCCGAGACCTGCCGCAGCGCCGACATCGCCCCTTCCTGTGCCCGCGCCATCCGGTCGATTCCCGCGCCGATCCGCGCAAGGTCATCGGCCGCGCCCATATCCGAGACGCGCGCGGCCAGATCGCCCGCCTCGAGCCGTCGCAGCGCGGTTTCGATCCGGCCCACCCGGCGCGCCGAGGCCACCGCGAGCCAGGTGCCGGCACCGAGCGAAATCAGCACCGTGGGCAGGATGCTGAAGATCAGCACCGCGACGAAGATCTCTTCGGTATCGCGCAGCGCGCGGCGGCTCTCGGCGACGATGAGCATGCCCCTCGCCATGGCGCGTGTCCGATACTCGTAGCCGTCCGGCGAGAGCGGACGCCCCGCCTCGCGCTGCGCGAGGCTGATCTCGCGGCCGCGGATCTCGGCGCGGGCATTGCCGTGGGACACGCCGTCGGGGGCCACGAAGACGAGGATCCGGTTCGCCGGGTCGATGGCCGCGGCCTCGGCCTCGACCAGGGTGGCCAGCGTGCGCGGATCGCGCGTCACCCGGAACCCGGCGATCTGCTGCTCGAGATTGGCGGCGATCTGCGCCTCGACATTGCTGCGGATCTTGAGCCAGGCAAGGCCGAGGCTGAGGAGGTTGACGACCGAGAACAGGATCACCAGCCCGACCGCCAGCCGCACCGGCGAGGAACGCAGCAGGTGCAGGACGCGCGACATCCGGCCCGGATCAGCCATGTCAGCCGTCGATCATGTAGCCGGCACCGCGCACCGTCCGGATGAGATCTTGCCCGAAGGGCTTGTCCACCTTGGCGCGCAACCGGCTGATATGGGTTTCCACGACATTGGTCTGCGGATCGAAGCCGATATCCCACACCGCCTCGAGCAGCATGGTGCGGGTCTGCACCCGGCCCTTGCGGCGCACCAGGTGTTCGAGCAGGGCAAACTCGCGCGGCAACAGGTCGATCTCGGTGCCCGCGCGCGTGACCTTGCGCCGGATCAGGTCGATCCGCAGATCGCCCGCCGTGAGCAGGCTTGTCTCGGGCTGCATCTGCGGGCGCCGCGCCAGCGCCTGGATGCGCGCGGAAAGCTCGCCGAAGGCGAAGGGCTTCACGAGATAGTCGTCACCCCCCGCGTTCAACCCCTCGATCCGGTCGTCCACGCCGCCGACGGTCGTCAGGAAGATCACCGGCGTCGTGACCTGCGCGCCGCGCAGCGCCCGCACCAGCGACAGCCCGTCGAGCCCGGGCAGCATCCGGTCCACCACGAGCACGTCATAGGCCCCGTCCATGGCCTGCCAGAGCGCGTCGCGGCCGTTCTCGACATGGTCCACCACATGCCCCTCCTGCCGCAGGCCGCCGACGATGTAGTCTGCGGTCGTGCGGTCGTCCTCCACGACAAGGAGCTTCATGATCGGCTGTCCCCTTTTTCGCGCGTGGGAGGCGCGATCTGTCGAAGATTGCGCATTTGTAACCTTGCCGCAAGCCGCCTGCGATCTTGTCGGCCGATCTATGCGTCAGGCTCTCCGGCATCGTCCGGGGAGCGGGTTTTCGCAGGAGAGAGAGATCCATGACGGAAAAATCCAAACATCGCCTCTGGCCCGCCCTTTGCATGACGACGGCGCTTGTCGCGGCGGGCATCGCAGCCCCCGAGAGCGTGATCATCTCGCGGGCCGAGGCCGCAAGCGTGCAGACGGGCGGTTATGCCGATCTGGTCGAGCGGGTTGCCCCCGCGGTCGTCTACGTCGAGGTGACGAAGACCCTCGACGAAGCCGATATCGCCGCCAGCGGGCAGATGCCGCTGCCCTTCTCCGAAGACTTCGCGCGGCGCTTCGGCCTGCCGTTCCCCGGCCTGCCCGGACAGCCGGACGGACAGGAGCGGCGGCAGGCGGGTGTCGGTGCGGGCTTTCTCATCTCCGCCGGGGGCGACATCGTGACCAATGCCCATGTCGTCGAGGGGGCGGACGAGGTGACGGTCACGCTGGCCGACGGCACGCGCCTGCCCGCCGAGATCGTCGGCACCGATCCGACCACCGATCTTGCGCTGATCCGCGTCACGGCCGATCACGACCTGCCCCATGTTTCCTGGGGTGACAGCGCCGCGCTGCGCGTGGGCGAGGAGGTGATCGCCATCGGCAATCCCTTCGGTCTGGGCAGCACGGTCACATCGGGGATCGTCTCGGCTCTCGGCCGCGATATCAACGCCGGGCCGCTCGACGATTTCATCCAGACCGATGCCGCGATCAACCGGGGCAATTCCGGCGGCCCGCTCTTCGATGCCGAGGGCCGGGTCGTCGGGGTCAATACCGCGATCATCTCGCCCACCGGCGGTTCGGTCGGGCTGGGCTTTGCCGTGCCGGCACGGACCGCGCAACAGGTGATCGCGGACCTTGCCGATGACGGGCAGGTGGCGCGCGGCTGGCTCGGGGGGCAGATCCAGCCCGTGACCGAGGATATCGCCGCCGCTCTCGGGATGGACAGCCCCGGGGGCGTGCTCATCGGTGACGTGGGCGGGCAGACACCCGCCGCGAAGGCGGGCCTCAAGCGCGGGGATGTCGTCACGCAGGTCGGCGACAGCGCGGTGGACAGCCCGCGCGACCTCATGCGCCTCGTGGCGCTGTCCCGGCCGGGCACCGAAGTGACCCTCGGGATCCTGCGCGCGGGCCAGCCCCGGCAGATCGAGGTCGTGCTCGGCAACAAGGCGGATCAGCCGGCCTGAGACCACTCACGGACCGTCCCGGCCGGCTGCTCCCGGGGATCCGCGCGATCCCCGGGAGGCATTCCTTCGGGCTGTCGGCGATTGCCGTCGGGGCGCTGGCCCTGAACGAAAGGGCCGGGACCGGATGCGCGCAGCGCATGGTGGGTGATGAGAGACTCGAACTCCCGACATCCTCGGTGTAAACGAGGCGCTCTACCAACTGAGCTAATCACCCTTGCCGCGCTTCGTAGCGAAAGCCGCGGGGCCGCGCAAGCGGGCAGGCGGACGGGGTCAGACCCGCTCGACCGCCACCGACTCGGTGGCATAGAAGGCGATGTGATCCCTGATCGCGGCCACCTCCGGCCTGGGATCCTCATAGCTCCAGGCGGCGTTGGTCAGCGTCTGGCTCTTGGTGACGATGGAGAAATAGCGCGCATCGCCCTTGAACGGGCAATGGCTTGTCTGCTCGCTCGGCTCCAGAAAGGCCATGGCGATATCGGCGCGCGGGAAATAGATCACGAAGGGATAGTCGCCCTCGGTCAGTTCCAGCGCATTGCGGCTTTCGGCAAGCACCGCGCCGCCCGCGCGCACCGTCCAGGTACCGTCTGCCTTGCGGATGGTGATCTTGGCCATGTCTCGTTCCTTCCCGTGCGGTCTGCGCTTCGGTCTGCCGACCAAAGCTCACAGAATCATGTCAAAGCGGTCGTGTCGCGTGATCCATCCATAGCCGCGCCGGGGCCGAAAGCAGAGGGCCAATCTTGTCGCGGCAGGTGGCGTGATAGGCGTCAAGCCAGGCGCGTTCCGCGCGCGTGAGCACCTCGGGCGCGATCAGGCGGCGGTCGATCGGGACATGGGTGAGCGTCTCGAAATCGAGCTGCGTTGCCCCGTCGCCCCCCTTGAGGGGTGCCGCCTCGCGCAGCACGATCAGGTTCTCGATGCGGATGCCGAAGGCCCCTTCGCGGTAATAGCCCGGCTCGTTCGACAGGATCATGCCGGGCGCGAGCGGCACCTCCGAGAGGCGCGAAAGGCGTTGCGGCCCTTCATGCACGCAGGCATAGACGCCCACGCCGTGCCCGGTGCCGTGGCCGTAATCCATATCCGCCAGCCAGAGGGGATAGCGCGCGAGTGCATCCAGGTCGCGGCCCGCAAGTCCGCGCGGAAAGCGCAGGCGCGAGATGGCGATCATGCCCTGCAGCACGCGGGTAAAGGCTGCGCGCTCCTCCGCGCCGGGGGTGCCCACGGGCAGGGTGCGGGTGATGTCGGTGGTTCCGTCAATGTATTGCCCGCCGCTGTCGAGCACCAGAAGATCGCCCGCTTGCAGCGTCCGGTTGCTGGCCTCGGTCACGCGGTAATGCGGCAGGGCACCGTTGGGGCCGGAGCCGGCGATCGTGTCGAAGCTGATATCGAGAAGCTGGCCCGTGTCAGCGCGGCACCCCTCCAGCTTCCTCACCACGTCGATCTCGGTCAGCGTGCCGGGGGATTGCGCGTCGAACCAGGCGAGGAATTCGCAGACTGCCGCCCCGTCGCGCAGATGGGCGCGGCGCGTGGCCGCGATCTCGGCCGGGGTCTTCCGCGCCTTGGGCAGGATACAGGGGTCTTCGCCCCAGACATGCGCCACACCCGCCGCCTCGAGCCGATGGACGACCCAGAGCGGCACGCTCTTTCGGTCGAGCTGCACGGGGCCGTCGAGAGCGTCGAGCGCGGGGCCGAAATCCGCGGGCGCGGCCAGTGCCACCTCTTCCCCCAGATGCGCGCGCGCCGCCTCGTCAAGCTTGGCCGGTTCGGTAAAAAGCGCCACCTGCCCGTCATCGTGGAGGATGGCAAAGC
The DNA here is from genome assembly GCA_002720475.1 of Roseovarius sp. Classification (GTDB taxonomy): domain Bacteria; phylum Pseudomonadota; class Alphaproteobacteria; order Rhodobacterales; family Rhodobacteraceae; genus Roseovarius. The sequence goes on along the minus strand of PBIL01000002.1, from coordinate 85,715 downwards.
CTTGCGGCACAGGGTTGCGGGGGATGTCGCTGCCACGGATGTTCAACAGCCAGGCCAGCGAATCGCAGAGCGTGATCACCGCCGCGCGTGCGCCTGCCTGCCGCAACCCCTCGGCCAGACGCGCGCGTTTCTCGGCATGGCGCGCCCCGGCAAGATCCTCGGGCCAGGGGCGGATCGGGCCCCTGGGCGGTGCCGGGCGGTCCGGCCAGATGCTGCCGATCAGGTCGGGACCGGGCCGGAGGCGGATCGTGCCGGGCAGGGCCTCCTCGATCTCGGCGATCTGCTCGGGCGTGAAGAGCCAGGGATCGAAGCCCACCGTGCCGCCCTCGGGCAGGGCCGCGGCAAGCCAGGGGCCGGGTTTCATCTGTGGGAAATCGACCGGCGTGACATGCCCGGTATCGACCTGCGCGCGCGCCTGCACGCGGTAGCGCCCGTCCACGAAGAGCGCCGCCGTCCCGGCCAGAACCGCGCAGAGCCCCGCCGAGCCGGTGAAGCCCGTGAGCCAGGCCAGCCGGTCGTCGCAGGGCGCGACATATTCGCCCTGATGAGCATCGGCGCGCGGCACGAGCCAGCCGTCGAGTCCCCTCTCCGCCATGGCCTGCCGCAGGCGGGCAAGGCGCGGCGGGCCCTGCTCGGGGCGCGCGGTCTCGGCAAAGCTCTGGAACATGGGCCGTCTCCTGCATGGCGCGGGGCGCGCTCCAGTGCTAGAGAAGGGCCGCTGGATTGGCAACATGCGGGGGCGGGGGATGCAGGACCGGATACGCGCGGGCGAAAGGCTGGTCGAGGTGCCGGAGGCGCAAGATGCGGCGCTGCATTTCATCGGGCGCATCCACACGCCCTGGACGGAGCGCCGGGACTGTCCGCGCCAGGGGCGCGAGGACGGTCCCGACTGCCGGGTGGAGGTCTTCGCCCCCTGGGTTGAGGCGCTTCTGGGGGTAGAGGCGTACCGCCATCTCGACCTGCTCTACTGGCTCGACCGCGCGCGGCGCGACCTGGTGGTGCAGAACCCCGGCAATGACGGGCGGCGCTATTTCGGCACCTTCGCGCTGCGCTCTCCGCAGCGGCCAAACCCCATCGGGCTGTCGCGGGTGCGGCTGGAGCGGGTGGAGGGGGGCACGCTCGTCGTGCGCGGGCTCGATTGTCTGGACGGCACGCCGCTTCTCGACATCAAGCCCGTGACCTGCGAATTCACCCCCAAGGCCCCGCCCAAGGGCTGAGGCGCGGAGAGGTTCCAAGCGCCGGGCGATGGTGCTAAGCCCCGCTCCAGCCAATCCATGAGGGCCGCGATGACGACGATCAAGCTCTACAACACCCGCACCCGCAAGAAGGAGGTCTTCGCGCCTCTCGATCCCGGAAACGTGCGGATGTATGTCTGCGGGCCGACGGTCTATGACCGGGCGCATCTGGGCAATGCGCGCCCCGTGGTGGTGTTCGACGTGCTCTACCGGCTGTTGCGGCATGTCTATGGCGCGGATCACGTGACCTATGTGCGCAACTTCACCGACGTGGATGACAAGATCAACGCCCGCGCCAAGGAGACCGGGCGGGAGATTTCCGAGATCACGGCGGAAACGACGCAGTGGTTTCTGGATGACATGGCGGAGCTGGGGGCGCTCGAGCCCACCCACATGCCGCGCGCGACGCAGTACATCCCGCAGATGGTGGCAATGATCGAGGATCTGATCGCCAGGGGCCATGCCTACGAGGCGGAGGGGCATGTCCTCTTCTCGGTCGAGAGCTATGCGGCCTACGGTCGGCTCTCGGGGCGCACGGTCGAGGACATGATCGCGGGGGCGCGGGTGGAGGTGGCTCCCTACAAGCGCAACCCGATGGATTTCGTTCTGTGGAAGCCGTCCGCGCCGGACCTGCCGGGGTGGGAGAGCCCATGGGGAAGGGGGCGTCCGGGCTGGCATATCGAGTGCTCGGCGATGGCGCATGAGCTTCTGGGCGAGAGTTTCGACATCCACGGCGGTGGCAACGACCTGATGTTCCCGCACCACGAGAACGAGATCGCGCAAAGCTGCTGCGCGCATCCCGAGGGGGAGTTCGCGAAGGTCTGGCTGCACAACGAGATGCTGCAGGTCGAGGGGAAGAAGATGTCCAAGAGCCTGGGCAATTTCTTCACCGTGCGGGATTTGCTGGATCAGGGCGTGCCGGGCGAGGTGATCCGGTTTGTTTTTCTTTCGACGCACTATCGGAAGCCGATGGACTGGACAGAAAAGAAGGCGAAGGATGCCGCCACTACATTGAAATATTGGATGGGCTTGACCTGGGAGCTTGAGCCCACTGCGAATGATGCGTTTCAACCGGAACAACAAATCGTCAATGCGCTGGCGGACGACATGAACATGCACCTCGCGCTTTCATTTCTTCGTGCATTACATGATAAGCCACAGAAACTTTTAGATAATGCCAGGTTTCTGGGCTTCCTTTCCGACAGGGAGCGGGAAATGGAGCGAAAGTATCGCGCAGAATTTCCAAGTGGCTTTGGATCCGGACCGTCGTCCGAGCTGGCAGCCCTCGCGTCGGAATTAAGCCTGCTTTGGAACAATGCAAAGCTGTCCAACGATTTTTCACAGGTCGATGCGATGAAGGCGGAGTTAATCAGTGCAGGTGTCGAAGTTCGCATGAGCAAGGACGGCGTGGAACTTGTCCCCGGTCCCGATTTCGACCCCGCCAAGCTGGAGGCGCTGAAGTGACGCCCGTTTCCGCATACCGCCGGGGAGCCGCGCGAGGGCCCGACCGCGGGGGGGCGCTGCAACGGCTTTGGTCTGCACTTTATGGTGCCGACTACTCGAAGGATGGTGCGGGTTGCACCGTTGCAGAAGCGCCCGCCCGGGGGGCGGTCGGGCGCTCGCGCGGCGGTGCCTGCGGCACCTTGATTCCGCGCGGTGTGGTCTTTGGGATGCCGTCTTGCGCCGCTCGCACGCGCCCCGTGCGGGTCGGGCACCGCCCGGAACCGGTCGGGCGCTCGCGCGGCGGCGGGCAGGCGCGCCTTGATTCCGCGCGGGGTGCTGGTGGAGAGGGGCTTGCTCCATGACCCGCGACCGCCTCTATCTCTACGACACCACCCTGCGCGACGGGCAGCAGACGCAGGGCGTGACCTTTTCAACGACCGAGAAGATCCAGATCGCGCAGGCGCTCGACCTTTTGGGCGTCGATCACATCGAGGGCGGCTGGCCCGGTGCGAACCCCACCGACAGCGCCTTTTTCGAGGCGGCACCCGCGACGCGCGCGACGATGACCGCCTTCGGCATGACCAGGCGCGCGGGCCGCTCGGCGGAGAATGACGAGGTTCTGGCGGCGGTGCTCAACGCCGGGACGCGCGCCGTCTGTCTGGTCGGCAAGACCCATGATTTCCAGGTCACCGCCGCGCTCGGGATCACGCTGGCGGAGAATGTCGAGAATATCGCCCGCTCCATCGCCCATGTCGTGGCCGAGGGGCGCGAGGCGATCTTCGATGCCGAGCATTTCTTCGACGGCTACAAGGCGAATCCGGGCTATGCGCTCGACTGCCTGCGCGCGGCCATGGACACGGGCGCGCGCTGGATCGTGCTTTGCGATACCAATGGCGGCACGCTGCCGCCCGAGATCGGGCGCATCGTGGGAGAGGTGATCGCGGCCGGAATCCCCGGCGCGCGGCTGGGCATCCATTGCCATGACGATACCGGCAATGCGGTCGCGGGGAGCCTCGCGGCGGTGGATGCGGGCGCGCGCCAGGTGCAGGGCACCCTCAACGGCCTGGGCGAGCGCTGCGGCAACGCGAACCTCACGACGCTGATCCCGACGCTTCTGCTCAAGGCGCCCTATGCCAGCCGCTACGAGACCGGCGTCACGCGCGCGGCGCTGCGCAGGCTGACGCAGGTCAGCCGCCGGCTGGACGAGATCCTCAACCGCGTGCCGCTCCGGCAGGCACCCTATGTGGGGGCCTCGGCCTTCGCCCACAAGGCTGGCCTGCATGCGAGCGCCATTCTCAAGGATCCCGGCACTTACGAGCATATCGACCCCGGGACGGTCGGCAATGCCCGCATCATCCCGATCTCCAATCAGGCCGGGCAATCGAACCTGCGCCAGCGTCTTTCGGAAGCCGGGATCGCGGTGGCGCCGGGCGACGGGCGGCTGGTGCGGCTGCTCGAGGTCATCAAGGAGCGCGAGGATCAGGGCTATACCTATGACAGCGCGCAGGCGAGTTTCGAGATCCTCGCGCGCACGGAACTGGGCCAGATGCCCGCCTTCTTCGAGGTCAAGCGCTACCGCGTCACGGTGGAGCGGCGGAAGAACAAGTATGACCGGATGGTGAGCCTGTCGGAGGCCGTGGTCGTGGTGAAGGTCGACGGCGAGAAGAAGCTGTCGGTGAGCGAGTCGCTGGATGCCGAAGGGTGCGACCGGGGGCCGGTCAACGCGCTGGCCAGGGCGCTGGCCAAGGATCTGGGCCGCTACCAGGACGAGATCGCCGACATGCGGCTGGTGGATTTCAAGGTGCGCATCACCCAGGGCGGGACCGAGGCCGTGACCCGCGTGATCATCGACAGCGAGGACGGGCAGGGGCGGCGCTGGTCCACGGTGGGGGTGAGCCCCAATATCGTGGATGCCAGTTTCGAGGCGCTGCTCGATGCGATCAACTGGAAGCTGCTGCACGGGCAGGGCGCTGCGTGAGCGCGGGCTTCGGCCCCGAACTGACCGCCTGCGCGGGTCTCGTCGCGCGCGCCGACCCGGCACGGTTTCGCGCCGCCATGGCTGCGCCGGTGGCGGCCCGCGCGCGGCTTTTCCCGATCTATGCCTTCAACATCGAGGTGGCACGCGCGCCCTGGGTGACGCAGGAGCCGATGATCGCCGAGATGCGCCTGCAATGGTGGCGCGACGTGCTGGCCGAGATCGCCGAGGCCCGCCCGGTGCGGCGGCACGAGGTGGCAACGCCCCTTGCAGGGGTGCTCGACGCCGAAGCGGCGCGGCTGCTCGATGCGCTCGTGGCGGCGCGCAGGCAGGACGTGGCGCGCGCGCCCTTTGCCGACGAGGCGGCGCTCCGGGCCTATCTCGACGCGACCTCGGGCAACCTCCTGCGCGTGGCGGCGCGGGTTCTGGGGCCAGCGCATGAGGCGGCGCTGAGCCCGGCCGGGCTGGCGCTGGGGCTTGCGAACTGGCTGCGCGCGGTTCCTGCGCTTGCGGCGGCGGGCCGCGCGCCGCTGCCCGACGGGCGGCCGGAGGCGGTGCGGCGGCTGGCGGAAGAGGGGCTTGTGCATCTGCGGGCGGCGCGGGCACGGCGCGCCGAGGTCTCGCGCGCCGCGCGGCCTGCGCTTCTGCCGCTCTGGGAGGCGGGGGCGGTGCTTGGCCGGGCCGCACGCGATCCGGCGGCGGTGGCGGCGGGCAGGCTCGAGCCCGCGCCCATCACGAGCCGCGCGCTGCTGGCCTGGCGGGCGCTCTCGGGGCGCTGGTAGCCATCCGGCACCCTGCACGAGGCATGAGCAATGGGCCTTGCGCAGGGCATCGGAACCAGGTGGCCGCTTGTGCGGAACTGCTTTTGACGAGGAGGGACATCCATCGTCGGTTTGCATGAGTGGCTCCGGAGTCGCGCCGCTCACTTGATGTCAGAAGGCCGGGCCGGTCAAATCACCAGGCCGTGCGCGGCGCGGGATCGACCCGGTGCCGGATGCAAGCGGCCGGGCGCGTCCTTGTCAAAGGGGCCGTTGCGCGACCCGTCGCCGCCCTTCGCGCCAGAGAAGCAGGCCCGCGCCCGCGACGATCACCGCCGCCCCCGCGACCGAGACCGCATCGGGCCAGATGCCGAAGATCACCCCGTCATAGAGCGCGGCGAAGATCAGCGTGGTATAGAAGAAGGGGGCGACAAAGCTCGCATCGCCCCGCGCCATCGCATTGACGAAGGCGGTCTGGGCCAGCGCCATCAGAAGCCCGAGTGCGGCAAGCGCCGCCCATTGCGCGGGCGTGGGCGCGGTCCAGACCCGGAGCACGGCGAGCGTGGCGATGCCAAGGCCGATGGCATTGTTGACGAGCAGGATCTGCCACGGATCCTCGCGCCCCGAGAGCCGCTTGATGAAGATGAGCTCGCCCCCGAGACAGACCGCCGCGCCAAGCGCCAGCAGAGCGCCGGTCTCGATCACCCCGCCGCCGGGCCGCATCGGGATGACCGCCCCGACAAGCGCGGTCGCCGCCGCCGCCCAGCGTATCGGCCCGACCCTCTCGCCCAGAAGCGGGATGGCCAGCAGCATCCCGAAGACCGGGTTGAGAAAGCTGATGGCCGTGGCGTCCGAGAGCGGAATGAAGGCGGCGGCGGCGAACATCAGCGTGACCCCGCCCCAGCCGAGCGCGGAGCGCCTGGCATGGGTGGCAAGGTCGGGGCGGGTAAACCGGGGGCGGATGAGCGCGGCCATGGCGGAAATGCCGAGAAGCGCGAAGAGAAACCGTCCGTGGCTGATCTGGAAAGGGCTCAGCGCGGGGCCGAGCGCGCCGGTGCCGAGCGCCTTTGCCAGAAGCGTCGTGCCTGCAAGCAGCGCCGCGGCAAGCAGCGTGAGCAGGGCGGCCAGGGCCGGGTTGGGAGCGCGCGGCGTGAACATGGCCGATCCATGCGCCAGGGCCCGGACCCCCGCAAGCGCGAACCGTTCTCGCAGCGTGACAAAATCCCGCGCGGCATGCCCCGAAAGCGACATCGCGTCGCGCCCTGCCAAGCCGGGGCGCGGGCACCGTGCCAAGCCGGGGGCAAGGAGGCCCCATGCACCCGCGTTCCGTTCCCGACTGGCTGCGCCATCCGCCCACCCCCTCGGTGCGCGGCTTCGGCCTTCTGGCGGGGTTCGAGGCGATCGCGCGGGGCATCCTCATCTCGGTCATGCCGCTCGAGATCTACCGTGCGCTCGGGGCGGCGGCGCGGGTCTCGGAGATCTATTTCCTCGTGGGCCTGCTGTCCCTCGGCACCGGGCTGATGGTGCCCTATGTCACCCGTTTCGTGCCGCGCCGCTGGGTCTATGTCGGGGGCTGCGCGATCTTCGCCGCGGGCGCGGGCCTCGGCACCATCGGCGGGGCGGTGGTGATGGTGGCGGCGCTGGCGATGGTGACGGCGGCGACGGTCACGATCTTCGTCTGTTTCAACGCCTATGTGCTCGATCACATTGCCAAGGCCGATCTCGGGCGCTGCGAGACCTCGCGCATGTTCTTCGGTGCCTTCGGCTGGACCCTGGGCCCCTGGCTCGGCGTGGCGCTGCTCGACATCTTGCGGCCCCTGCCCTTTGCCATCGCGGCGCTGGCCGCGCTCACCATGATGGGGGTGTTCCTCTGGCAGCGGCTGGGCAACGGGCGGCTCATCACCCGCGCGCGCGGCCCGGCGCCCAACCCGCTGGCCTGGCTGCCGCGCTTCGCGGCGCAGCCGCGGCTCGTGGCGGGCTGGACATTCGCCGTGATCCGGTCCTGCGGCTGGTGGGTCTACGTGGTCTACCTGCCGATCTTCGCGGTCGAGCGGGGCCTGGGCGAATCCCTCGGTGGCATGCTTCTGTCGGCCTCGAACGGGATGCTCTTCGCGACGCCGCTCATGCTGGCCTGGATGCAGCGCCGCTCGATCCGGCAGGCGGTGCGCACGGGCTTCACGGCGGCGGGCGCGCTCTTTCTTCTCGCGGCACTTGCAGGCGGCTGGCCATCCGGCACGGTGGCGGCGGTGGCGGCGCTGGCGCTCGCCTCGGTCTTTCTCGTGCTGCTCGACATCTCGGCGGGGCTGCCCTTCCTGCTCGCGGTCAAGCCCTCCGAACGCACCGAGATGTCGGCGATCTACGCGAGCTTCCGCGATGTCTCGGGCATCATGACGCCGGGGATCGCCTGGCTCGTGCTGCTTGCCGCGCCGCTTCCGGCGGTGTTCGCGGTGGCCGGGGCGGCGCTTCTGGGCTGCGCCCATCTGGCCGGGCGGCTGCATCCGCGCCTGGGCCGCGCGCGCGCCCGCGAGTTTCCGCTTCCCCAGGGGCAGGAAACCGGCTAAAGCGTCGGCATGATCACGCCGAACGCATATGCCGGAACCCGACGCCGACGCTGCCGCGCCTGACGTCCCGCCTGTCCGTGATCCCGGTGCGCCCTGCACCACCCCCGCCCCAGATCGTTGACTTGCCCCCGCCCATGCGGCACTCAGGGGGCCTGCCTGCCAAAGGACCATGCCATGATCCCGTCGATCCTGCCCACCTACAACCGCGCGCCCCTGTCCTTCGTCAAGGGTGAGGGAAGCTGGCTCATCGAGGCGGACGGGCGACGCTTTCTCGATCTGGGGGCGGGGATCGCGGTCAATGCGCTCGGCCATGCCCATCCCGATCTGGTCGCGGCGCTCACCGAGCAGGCGGGCAAGCTCTGGCACACGTCGAACCTCTACCACATCCCGGCGCAGCAGGAGCTGGCCGACCGGCTGGTGGCGGCCACCTTCGCCGACACGGTGTTCTTCACCAATTCCGGCACCGAGGCCTGCGAACTGGCGGTTAAGATGGCGCGCAAGTTCTTCCACGATGCGGGCCAGCCGGAGAGGACCGATATCATCGCCTTCGAGGGCGCGTTCCACGGCCGCTCCTCCGCGGGCATCGCCGCCGCCGGGTCGGAGAAGATGACCCGTGGCTTCGGCCCGCTTCTGCCCGGCTTCAAGCATCTGCCCTGGGGCGATCACGACGCGCTCCATGCCGCGATCGACGCGCACACCGCCGCGATCCTGATCGAGCCGGTGCAGGGAGAGGGCGGCATCCGCCCGCTGCCCGATCAATGCCTGAAGGGGCTGCGCGATCTGTGTGACGAGCGCGGCATCCTGCTGATCCTCGACGAGGTGCAATGCGGGATGGGGCGCACGGGGCGGCTTTTCGCCCATGAATGGGCGGGGATTGCCCCCGATATCATGATGGTGGCCAAGGGCATCGGCGGCGGCTTTCCGCTGGGCGAGGTGCTGGCCACGGAGCGCGCCGCCTCGGGCATGGGGCCGGGCACGCATGGCTCCACCTATGGCGGCAACCCGCTCGCCTGTGCCGTTGGCTGCGCGGTGATGGCGCATGTCGCCGATCCCGACTTTCTTGCCGGGGTGAACCGCAAGGCAGGTCTGATGCGCCAGCGGCTCGAAGGGCTGGTGGCGGCCCATCCGGGGGTGTTCGAGGAGGTGCGCGGCCTGGGGCTGATGCTCGGTCTCAAGTGCCGCGTGCCCAATGCCGAGGTGGTCAGGGCGGGCCATGAGGCGCTGCTTGTCACCGTGCCTGCCGCCGACAACGTGATCCGCCTGCTGCCGCCGCTCACCATCACCGAGGCGGAGATCGCCGAGGCGCTTTCCCGTCTCGACGCCGCCGCCACCGCCCTGGAAACGGCCTGAGCTTCTTCTGGCCCCAAATATCCCGGGGGTGCGGGGGCTGGTCCCGACATCCGCCACAAGACACAAGCGAACCCGATCATGACCCATTTCCTCGACATCCACAAAACCCCCGCCGCCGATCTGCGCGCGATCATCGACGGCGCGCGCGCCATGAAGGATGCGCGCCGGGGTCGCCCGCGCGGGGCGCCCGATGACGAGCAGCCGCTCGCGGGGCGCATGGTGGCGCTCATCTTCGAAAAGCCCTCGACGCGCACCCGTGTCTCCTTCGATGTGGGCGTGCGGCAGATGGGCGGGCAGACCATGGTGCTTTCGGGCACCGACATGCAGCTTGGCCATGGCGAGACCATCGCCGATACCGCGCGCGTCATGAGCCGCTATGTCGATCTCATCATGATCCGCACCTTCGACGAGTCGGTGCTGCTGGAGATGGCCGAACATGCCGACGTGCCGGTGATCAACGGGCTGACCGACCGCACCCATCCCTGCCAGATCATGGCCGACGTGATGACCTATGAAGAGCATCGCGGCCCGATTGCGGGCCGAAAGGTCGTGTGGTCCGGCGACGGCAACAATGTCTGCGCCTCCTTCCTGCATGCCGCGGCGCAGTTCGGCTTCGATCTGACCTTTACCGGCCCGATGCAGCTCGACCCCGAGGCAGAGTTCATCGGTCTCGCGCGCAAGGCGGGCCGCGCCATCACCATCGAGCGCGACCCGATGAAGGCCGTCGAGGGGGCCGATCTGGTGGTCACCGATACCTGGGTTTCGATGCATGACAGCCAGTCCACGAAGGAGCGCCGGCACAACATGCTGCGTCCCTACCAGGTCGATGCGCGCCTCATGGCGGCGGCCAAGCCCGATGCGCTCTTCATGCATTGCCTGCCCGCGCATCGCGGCGAGGAGGTGACATCGGAGGTGATGGACGGGCCGAACTCGGTTGTCTTCGACGAGGCCGAGAACCGGCTGCACGCACAGAAGGCGATCCTGCGCCATTGCCTGGGGGTTTGACCGCGCTTGCATGTCCGGGCCTCGCCCCCTAGCGTGAGCCCAGCCCGTTAGCGGTGGCGGAGGGGGCATGGCCAGAGCACGGATCGGCGTCTACGGGCTTGGCACGATGGGCAGCGCGCTGGCGCTGAACCTGGCCGAACATGGTTTTGACGTGGCGGTGACGAACCGCGAATCCGGGTGGATCGCGCCTTTCGTGCAGGAGGCCGGACCGCTGGCCGATCATCTCTTTCCACATGAAAAGCTGGAAGAATTCGTAGCCGAACTGCAGGTGCCGCGGATCGTTCTCTTCATGATCCCCTCGGGCGCGCCGATGGACGCGATGCTGGAGAAGATCGGCCCGCTGCTCGGACCCGGCGATATCGTGATCGACGGCGGCAATGCCGATTTCCACGACACCCGCCGCCGCTGCGCGCACCTGTCCGGAAACGGTCTGTCTTTCGTCGGGCTCGGCATTTCGGGCGGCGAGGCGGGCGCGCGGGACGGCCCCTCGATGATGATGGGCGGCAGCGAGGAGGCATGGACGGCGATCGCCCCCATCCTGACCGCCATCGCGGCCCGCCACGAGGGCGAGCCCTGCGTCGCGCGGCTCGGGCCCGACGGGGCGGGGCATTTCGCCAAGACGGTGCATAACGGTATCGAATATGCCGACATGCAGATCATCGCCGAGATCGTCGGCCTGATGCGCAACGGGGCCGCGCTCTCGCCCTCCGAGATCGCGGCGATCTTCGCGCAATGGAACGAAGGCCCGCTGCGGTCCTTTCTGGTGGAGATCACCGCCGAGGTGCTGGCGGAGCGCGATCCCGAGACCGGGCACCCGGTGGTCGATGTGATCAAGGACGCCGCCGGGCAGAAGGGGACAGGGCGCTGGACGGTGATCGAGGCGCTGCGGCTGGGGCAATCCGCCAGCGTGATCGAGGCCGCGGTAGGCGCGCGTGCCTGGTCGGCGGAAAAGGAGACGCGGCAGGCGGCCGAGCGGGTGCTGGGCGGCACGCTGGGTGCGATCACCGCCACGCCGGAGATACTGGCCGAGGCGTTCCGGGCGGCGCGGATGCTGGCCTATGCGCAGGGGTTTCGCGTTCTGGCGGCGGCGTCGGAGGACTACGGCTGGGCGCTCGATCCGGGCCTGATCGCGCGGATCTGGCGGGCAGGCTGCATCATCCGGGCGGAGATGCTCGACGAGATCGCCGAGGCTTTTGCGGGTGGCGCACCGCGGGGCGAACTGATCCTTGCGCCGCGGATCGCGCGCGCGCTGGCGCTGCATCTGCCCGCGCTCCGGCAGGTCGTGGCCGAGGCCGTCCATGCCGGCCATGCGGTGCCCGCCCTCTCGGCGGCGCTGGCCTGGTATGATACGATGCGGCGGGGCCATGGCACGGCGGCGCTCATCCAGGCGCAACGCGACCGTTTCGGGCATCACGGATTCGAAAGGCTGGGGCAGGCGGGGCGGCATCACGGCCCGTGGTGGGACTGAAGGCAGTCATGCCCGGAATCGCGGCAGCGAAAAAAAAGGCCGAGCGCTAAGCTCGGCCATAGTCCAACAGGGAGGTATGAAAGTGATCGCGCAAGCACCATCACCGTCACGAGCAGCACATAAAACCGGCACACCGACCGATCAAGGGGAATTATGCCGCAGGTGCAGCATGGCCGTTATGCCGACGGTGCATGGCTCGTCTGCAGCCTGCCGATTTTCCGGGCAGGGTGCCCCGACCGTTGGTTTCCCGTTGGGTGGTGTCTCGCTCAGCCGCGCATGTTCCGGCGATAGATCACGATCTCTTCCTGCACGAAATCGCGGAAGACCGAGACGCGCTTGGAATGGCGCAGCTCCTCGGGATAGGCGAGGAAGACCGGCACCTCGCTCGAGGCGACATCGGGCAGCACGCGCACGAGCTGGGGAAAATCGTGCGCCAGATAATCGGGCAGCACACCGATGCCGAGATCGTGCAGCACCCCCTGGAGCACTCCGAAATAGTTGTTGACCGTGAGAAGCGAGGAAATGTCGTTGGTCATCAATTCGCTCACCAGGGTCGCACCCGCGCCCACCTGCGCCGAGCGCGGGTTCTGGCAGATCAGCCGATGACCGGAAAACGCCTCCTGCGTGTCGGGGACGCCGTGGCGCTCGACATAGCTTTGGCTGGCGTAGAGGCACATATGCACGCTCATCAGCCGCTTGCGGATCAGGTCGGCCTGGCTCGGTTCCTTCATGCGGATGGCCACGTCGGCCTCGCGCATGGGCAGGTCGAGCACGCGCTCCTCGAGCATCAGGTCGATCTTGAGATCGGGAAAGCGCGCGTAGAGCTTTGGCAGGCGCGGCACGAGCCAGAGCGTGCCGAAGCCGATCGTGGTGGTCACGCGCAACTCGCCGAACACCTCTTCCTCGCTGTCGCGGATCCGCGCGGTGGCGGCGTCAAGGCGCTTGAGCATGGCGCGGGTCGCGTCGAACAGCAATTCGCCCTGTTCGGTGAGAATCAGGCCGCGCGCGTGGCGGTGAAACAGGGTGGTGTTGAGCGATTCCTCGAGCGCGCGAATCTGGCGCGAGACCGCCGATTGCGACAGGTGCAGCGCATCGCCCGCATGGGTGAGACTGCCTGCATCGGCCACCGCGTGAAATATTCTGAGCTTGTCCCAGTCCATGAGCCGTCAACCCGAAAAGGATCACCTTTTCTGACGCAATAGCAGGAAAGCTCGTTCCGGCGATAGCAAGAGCACGACTTTTTTGCGAAATTGCGCTTTATAGGTCACAAATCATGACCTAATATTGCTCTATATTATGTTTTAATCTCAGGACAGGGAGGCACGACATGACCACGCAGAAGATTTCGCTTACCGACCGGTTCGATCTGGAGAAATCCCCCGTCCTGCTGAACGGGACGCAGGCGCTGGTGCGGCTGATGCTGATGCAGAAGGCGCGTGACAGGGCGGCGGGGCTGAACACGGCCGGCTATGTCACCGGATATCGCGGCTCGCCCCTGGGGGCGGTGGACATGCAGATGCGCCGGGCGGAAAAGGTGCTGACGGCCTCGGACATCCGCTTTCAGGAGGGGCTCAACGAGGATCTCGCCGCGACCGCCCTCTGGGGCACGCAGCAGGCGGAGTTGCGCGGCGAGGGCAGGTATGACGGCGTCTTCGGCCTCTGGTATGGCAAGGGACCGGGGGTGGACCGTTCGGGCGACGTGATGCGTCACGCAAACATGGCGGGCACCTCGCCCCATGGCGGCGTGCTCATGGCCATGGGCGACGACCACACCGGTGAATCCTCGACCGTGTGCCACCAGTCCGACTGGGCGATGGTGGATGCCTATATCCCGGTGCTCAGTCCTGCGGGCGTGCAGGAGATCCTCGATTTCGGCCTCTACGGCTTTGCGCTCAGCCGGTTCGCCGGGGTCTGGGTCGGCCTCAAGACGATGAAGGACACGGTGGAGGTGACGAGCGTGGTCGATGGCCGTCCCGACCGGATGCAGTTCGTGCTTCCGGATTTCGACATGCCCGAGGGGGGCCTCAACATCCGCCTGGGCGATCACTGGGTCGCGCAGGAATCGCGGATGATCGACTTCAAGCGCTATGCGGCCGAGGCGTTTTCCCACGCCAACCGGATGGACCGGCGGATGCACGGCAAGGCGGGGGCGAAGATCGGGTTCGTGGCGGCGGGCAAGAACTGGCTCGACCTCGTGCATGCGATGTCGCTTCTGGGGATCGACGAGGCGGAATGCGAGCGGCTGGGGATCACCACCTACAAGGTGGGGCAGACCTTTCCGATGGACATGAAGGGCTTTCACGACTGGGCCGAGGGGCTGGAACTGATCGTGGTGGTCGAGGAAAAGCGCAAGCTCATCGAGGTGCAGATCAAGGAGGCGATCTTTGACGACCGGAGGGGGCGGCGCGTCTATGGCTGGTACAAGGGCGGTGCGGGCGGCATGCACCGCGAGGAGCTTTTCCCGACGCGCGGCGCGCTCGATCCCGTCTGGATCGCCGAGAAGCTGGGCGCGATCCTGATCGAGGAGGGGCGCGGCACCGACCGGATCAAGGCGGGGCTGGCCGAGATCGCGGAGGCACGCAAGGGCGACAATGCCGAGGAGATCGCCTCGCGCCTGCCCTATTTCTGCTCGGGCTGCCCGCACAACACCTCGACCAGGCTGCCCGAGGGCAGCCGCGCCTATGCCGGCATCGGCTGTCACATCATGGCGCTGTGGATGGACCGGGAGACCAGCGGTTACACCCATATGGGCGGCGAGGGGGCGAACTGGATCGGCGAGGCACCGTTTTCCACCCGGCGCCACGTGTTCCAGAACCTCGGCGACGGGACATATAACCACTCGGGTATCCTTGCCATTCGGGCCGCCCTCGCCGCCGGGACGACGATCACCTACAAGATCCTCTACAACGACGCCGTGGCGATGACCGGCGGGCAGCCCAACGAGGGGGGACTCAGCCCGCAGCGCATCGCGCAGGAATTGCGCGCGATGGGGGTGCGCCACATCTTCGTGGTCCATGACGAGAAGGAAGAGGTGACGCGCGCCGGCTTTCCCGAGGGGGCGGAATTTCACCTGCGCGCCGATCTGCCGCGCGTGCAGGAACGCTGCACGCAAATCGAGGGCGTGAGCGTCATCCTCTACATCCAGCCCTGCGCCGCCGAGAAGCGCCGCCGCCGCAAGCGCGGCACCTTCCCCGACCCGGACCGGCGCGTGTTCATCAACACCGATGTCTGCGAGGGCTGCGGCGATTGCGGGGTGCAGTCGAACTGCGTCTCGATCGTGCCGGTGGAGACGGAACTGGGCCGCAAGCGGGCCATCGACCAGTCGAGCTGCAACAAGGATTATTCCTGTCTCAAGGGGTTCTGCCCGTCCTTCGTCACGCTGGAGGGGGCCAAGATCCGCAACGAGGCAAGCGCCGATCTGGTGCTGCCGGAACTGCCCCTGCCGCACCTGCCCGCGATCCGGGGCACGCATAACGTGGTGATCACCGGCGTGGGCGGCACCGGCGTTGTCACCATCGGCGCGATCATGGCGCAGGCGGCGCAGATCGACGGCAAGGGCGCGGGCATGATGGAAATGGCCGGGCTCGCCCAGAAGGGCGGCGCGGTGCATATCCATTGCCGCATCGCCGAGCGGCCCGAAGACATCAGCGCGATCCGCGTGGCCACGGGCGAGGCGGATGCGCTGATCGGCGGCGATCTGGTGGTGAGCGCGGGCGCAAAGACGCTGGGCCTCACGCGGACGGGGCGCACCGGTGCAGTGGTCAACAGCCACGAGATCATCACCGGCGAGTTCACCCGCAACACCGAGTTCCGCCTGCCCTCCGAGCGGCTGGCGCTGGCGCTTGAGGCGCGGCTGCGCGAGAATGTGCAGCTTTTCGATGCCTCGGAACTGGCGCGCGTCGCCATGGGCGATTCGATCTATTCCAACATGATGGTCTTCGGCGCGGCCTGGCAGCGGGGCCTCGTGCCGCTGAGCCATGAGGCGATCACGGAGGCCATTCGCCTCAACGGCGCGGCGGTGGAGGCGAACCTGCGCGCCTTCGAGGTCGGGCGCTGGGCGGCGCATGATCCGCAGGCGGCGGCACGGCTGATCGCGCCGTCGGTCGAGGCGAAGCCGAAGACGCTGGAGGAACGCATCGCCTTTCGCGCCGATCACCTGGTGGCCTATCAGGGCAAGCGGCTGGCGCGGCGCTACCGGGCGCTGGTGGACGGCGTGACCGACGAGCGCGTGAAGGAGTCAATCGCCAAGGGTTATCACAAGCTCTTGTCCTACAAGGACGAATACGAGGTGGCGCGGCTGCACCTGGAAACGGAGAAGAAGGCGCGGGCCGAGTTCGGCGGCGATTTCACGATGAAGTTCCACCTCGCCCCGCCGATCCTGTCGAAGACCGGCCCCGACGGCCGCCCGGAAAAGCGCGAATACGGCCCCGGCATGATGCGCGCCTTCCGCGTCCTGGCGCGGCTTAAACGCTTGCGCGGCACGCCGCTCGACCCGTTCGCGCGCAATCCCGAGCGGAAGATGGAGCGCGCGCTGATCGCGCAATACGAGGCCGACATGGCCGAGGTCTTGCCGAAGCTTGACGCGCGGACCCGCGACGCGGTGATCGCGCTGGCGGAACTGCCGTTGCAGATCAAGGGCTTCGGCCCGGTGAAGGCGGCCAATGCCGCCAAGGCCGCAAAGCGGCGCGAGGAGCTTCTTGCGCTGATCCGAGCGGGCGGGCCGGACATGGCCCGTGCGGCGGAATGACCGTCATGAAAATGTCATGTGCTCTGGTCATGCGTGTCGCATAAATTTAACAGAGCACCGACTCAGCCCGGGAACGCCAATGCGCCAGGATCGTCATATCGCCCGTGACATCAGCTATTCCTGGTCCGCCCAGACCAAGGGCGGGCGGGCCGTGATCCGCACCATGGAAAACCTGACGGGGCGCATCGGCCTCATCAAGCGCGCGGCGGGCTACGAGCACGAGGTGGCGCAGGGCCGCGATTTCTGGGAGGTGATCTCGGAACGCTACGGCATCGCGCTGGAGGTGATGGGCGGCAGTCTCGATCTCATCCCGCGCGAGGGGCCGCTGGTCCTCATCGCCAATCATCCCTACGGGATTCTCGACGGGCTGATGATGGGGCTGATCCTGAGCCGCACACGGGGCGATTTCCGCATCCTTGCCCATCAGATATTCCGCAAGGCCGCCGATCTGGAACGGATCATCCTGCCGATCAGCTTCGACGAGACCAAGGAAGCGGTGGCGCTCAATATCGAGACGCGCAAGGCGGCGCTTGACTTTCTCGGGCAGGGCGGGGCCATCGGTATCTTCCCCGGAGGTCAGGTCAGCACGGCGGCCAAGCCGTTCTCGCGCCCGCTCGATCCCGGCTGGCGCGGCTTCACCGCGCGGATGATCGCCAAATCCGATGCTGCCGTCGTTCCGGTGTTCTTCGACGGGCATACGAGCCGCCTGTTCCAGCTGGCAAGCCATCTTCACGTGACGCTGCGCATGGGCCTTCTGATCAAGGAATTCCGCGAGCGGCTGGGCACGCCCGTGCGCGTGGTGATCGGCGCGCCCATCCCGCGCGCCGAACTGGCACCTTACGCGGGCGATACCAAATCGCTCATGGCCTTCCTGCGCCAAAAGACCTATGAGTTGTCGCCAACTCCGGTCGCGGCCTCCGAGATCGGGTTCGAATTCGACTGATCTTTCCGGGTGGCCTCATGGCGGTTGGGATTTTCGACTCGGGCCTCGGCGGCCTGACGGTCTGGGACGCGGTGCACAAGCGGTTGCCCGATGTGCCCTTCGTCTATCTGGGCGACAACGCCCATGCGCCCTATGGCGTGCGGGATGCGGACGACATCTATGAGCTGACCACGGCCGGGGTGGCACGACTTTTCGAGGCGGGCTGCGATCTGGTGATCCTCGCCTGCAACACCGCAAGCGCCGCCGCGTTGCGCCGGATGCAGGAGGCTTGGGTGCCTGCGGAGAAGCGCGTTCTGGGTGTCTTCGTGCCGCTGATCGAGGCGCTGACCGAGCGGCAATGGGGCGACAATTCCCCCCCGCGCGAGGTGGCGGTGAAGAACGTGGCGCTCTTTGCCACGCCCGCCACGGTGGCGAGCCGCGCCTTTCAGCGCGAACTCGCGTTCCGCGCGATCGGCGTCGATGTCGAGGCGCAGGCCTGCGGTGGCGTGGTCGATGCCATCGAGGAGGGCGACATGATCCTGGCCGAGGCGCTGGTGCGCTCTCACGTGGACGCGCTCCGGCGCAAGATGCCGCACCCGGAGGCGGCGGTTCTGGGCTGCACGCATTACCCGCTGGTCGAGGAGGTTTTCCGCGATGCGCTCGGCCCGGAGGTGGCTGTCTATTCGCAGCCCGATCTCGTGGCGGCCAGCCTTGCCGATTACCTGGGCCGCCACCCCGACAAGATCGGGCCGGGCCGCGAAGCGATGTTCCTGACCACGGGCGAGCCGAAGCGCGTGTCCTCCCGCGCGACACAGTTCCTGCGACGCGAGATCGCGTTCCGGCCCGCCTGATTCCCTGACGACCTTCCTCCAAGAGGACAAGATGACCCATCAAATCGCCATTCTCGGAGCCTCCGGCTATACCGGGGCCGAGCTTGTCCGCCTCATCGCCACGCATCCGTCGATGCAGATCGCCGCGCTTGGTGCCAATTCGAAGGCGGGGCAGGAGATGGGGCAGGTCTTTCCGCATCTGCGTCATCTGGACCTGCCCGGTCTGGTCAAGATCGAGGAGATCGACTTTGCGGGCATCGACCTGTGTTTCTGCGCCCTGCCGCACAAGACCAGCCAAGAGGTGATCGCCGCCCTGCCGCGCGGGTTGCGGGTCGTGGATCTCTCGGCGGATTTCCGGCTGCGCGATCCGGGCGCTTACGAGACATGGTATGGCACCCCCCATGCCGCGCCCGAGTTGCAGAAGGAGGCGGTCTATGGCCTGACCGAGTTCTACCGAGAGGAGATCCGCGCCGCGCGGCTGGTGGCGGGCACGGGCTGCAACGCGGCGACGGGGCAATACATCCTGCGCCCGCTTCTCGCGGCGGGGGTGATCGACCCGGACGAGATCATCCTCGATCTGAAATGCGGCGTGTCGGGGGCCGGGCGCAGCCTGAAGGAGAACCTGCTCCATGCCGAATTGTCAGAAGGCTATCACGCCTATGCGGTGGGCGGGACGCATCGCCACCTGGGCGAGTTCGACCAGGAGCTCTCGCGCGTGGCCGGGCGGCGGGTGGAAATCCAGTTCACCCCGCATCTCATCCCGGCCAATCGCGGCATCCTCGCCACCGCCTATCTGCGGGGCGAGGCGGGCGCGATCCACGCCACGCTGGCCGCCGCCTATGCCGGGGAGCCGTTCCTGCATGTCCTTCCCCCGGGCGAGACGCCCAGCACGCGCCACATCCGGGGCAGCAACTTCTGTCATATCGGCGTGGTGGCCGACCGGCGCGAGGGTCGGACAATTGTCATCGCCGCGCTCGACAACCTGACGAAAGGTAGCAGCGGGCAGGCGTTGCAAAATGCCAATCTGATGTTATCTGAGAGGGAAGATGCGGGGCTCATGCTTGCCCCCGTCTTCCCCTGATCCGAACAAGGCCGGCCCATGAAGACCCTCAAGAAGAAGCGCCGCGTCCAGATCATCGCGATTGCCGCCCTGGCGCTGGTCGCCGCGACGGCGCTGGTCGGATACGGCATGCGCGACGGGATCAACTTCTTCCGCGCGCCAAGCGAGGTGCTGGCCGAGCCGCCCGCGCCCACGGAGGTGTTCCGCATCGGCGGGCTGGTCGAGGCGGGCACGCTGGAGCGCGGCCAGGGCGAGGAGGTGCGCTTCATGGTGACGGATGGCGGGGCCTCCGTGCCGGTCGTCTATCGCGGCATCCTGCCCGATCTCTTCGCCGAGAACCAGGGCATGGTCGGCACCGGGAGCTATCGGGACGGCGTGTTCGTCGCCACCGAGATCCTCGCCAAGCATGACGAGGATTACATGCCCAGGGAAGTGGTGGACGCGCTCAAGGATCAGGGCGTCTATCAGCCCCCCGAAGGCAGCTGAGCGGTTTCTTCCGGCTGAAAATATCCTTGGGGAGTCGCGTGCAAGCGCGGCGGGGGCAGAGCCCCCAATGTGACCTCCTGTCACCGCGCGCCCGGCACATCCGTCGTTAACCGCCCGCCGTCCAGTCTCGCCGCACCCCGTGGCAAGAGGAGGGCCCCATGAAAAGCGTCCGGCAACTGGCCGAGGAGATCGTCGCCCGCGAGGGGGGCTTCGTCAACGATCCCGACGATCCCGGCAGGGCCACGAATTTCGGCGTGACGATCCATACCATGCGCCGCCTGGGACTTGACCTTGATGGCAGCGGGGGGATCGACATGGCAGATGTGCGCGCCCTCACCCGTGCGCGGGCGGTCGAGATCTTCATCGAGCAATACTATCACCGCCCCGGCATCGCGCGCCTGCCCGAGGTGCTGCGCGCCAGCGTCTTCGACATGCAGGTGAACGCGGGTGCCAATGCGGTGCGCATCCTGCAACGGCTCTTGCGCGAGATGGGCCACGCGGTCGATGTGGACGGGGTGATCGGACCGCAGACCCTGGCCGCGGCCGAGGCCGCCGCCAAGGCCGCTCCCGACCATATCGCCGATGCCTACGGGATCGCGCGGCGCAACTACTATTTCCGCCTGGCCGATGCCCGCCCCGCCCTGCGCAAGTTCGCGCGCAGCCGCGCGGGCGGCAAGGGCGGCTGGATCCGGCGCGCGGAAGAGTTCATCGCGCCGCGCTTCCATCTGAGCGCGGCGGAGTTCCGGCATAGGGTGGCGGCATGGTGAGCGATATCCTGAGAATTCTCTTCGGCGGCGGCAATGTCCTGCGCGAGACGGCCGAGGTGTTCCGCGTGAATGCCGAGGCATCGGACGCGCGCGGCGCGGAGATGCAGCGCGCCGCGCTCGAACAGATGGCGGCGGAGTTCGGCGGCGACCGGCGAAGCCTCTTCGATCGCGTCATCGACGGGCTCAATCGCCTGCCGCGCCCGGCGATGGCGCTGGGGACGCTGGGGCTGATGGCGGCGGCGATGGTCGATCCGCTGTGGTTCGGCGAGCGCATGGCCGGGCTCGCGCTCGTGCCCGAGCCGCTCTGGTGGCTGCTGGGGGCCGTGGTCAGCTTCTATTTCGGGGCGCGGCATCAGGCCAAGGGGCAGGAGTTCCAGCGTTCGCTGGCCGCGACGCTGGCGCGCGCGCCGCAGGTCGTGGAGACGGTGACGGCGCTGCGCGCCCTGCGGGCGACAAGCCCCGGCGCGGCCGATCCGGGGGCGGATGCGCAGGCCGTGCTTGCGGCGGGCAGGCCCGAGGCCAACCGCGCCCTTGAGGAGTGGCGCGCGCGGCCCGCGACAATGTGATCCGCGCGCGGCTCCGATTGCGATTGGACCGCCCGCGCCGCTGCGTTATCATCCGGGCATGATTACGGAGCTTGGTCATTTCGCCCTCATCCTCGCCTGCCTGGTGGCGGTGCTTCAGTCCACGGTCCCGCTCATCGGCGCGCACAAGCGATGGCCGGGCTGGATGGCGGTGGCAGAGCCTGCGGCGGTGGCGCAGTTCCTGCTGACGGCGGCCTCGTTTGCGGCGCTGACCCATGCCTTCGTCACCTCGGATTTCTCGCTGCGGCTGGTGGTGCTCAACAGCCACACGGACAAGCCGCTGCTCTACAAGATCACCGGTGTCTGGGGCAACCACGAGGGCTCGATGCTGCTCTGGGTGCTGATCGTGGCGCTGTTCGGGGCGGCGGTGGCGTGGTTCGGAACCAACCTGCCGCCGACACTGCGGGCGCGGGTGCTCTCGGTGCAGGCGATGATCGGCGTGGCGTTCTTCCTCTTCATTGTGTTCACCTCGAACCCGTTCCTGCGCATGGCGGTGCCGCCCTTCAACGGGCAGGACCTCAACCCGCTCTTGCAGGATCCCGGCCTCGCCTTTCATCCGCCGTTTCTCTATCTCGGCTATGTCGGCCTTTCGATGACCTTCTCCTTCGCGGTCGCCGCGCTGATCGAGGGGCGGGTCGATGCCGCCTGGGGCCGCTGGGTGCGGCCCTGGACGCTGGCGGCCTGGATCTTCCTGACGATCGGGATCGGGCTCGGCTCCTGGTGGGCCTATTACGAGCTGGGCTGGGGCGGGTTCTGGTTCTGGGACCCGGTGGAGAACGCCTCGTTCATGCCCTGGCTGATCGCCGCGGCGCTTCTGCACTCGGCCATCGTGGTCGAGAAGCGCGAGGCGCTGAAAAGCTGGACGATCCTCATGGCGATCATCGCCTTCGGCTTTTCCATGGTGGGGGCCTTCATCACCCGCTCGGGCGTGCTGACAAGCGTTCACGCCTTCGCAACCGACCCGGAGCGGGGCGTTTTCCTGCTCGCCATTCTCGCGGTCTTCATGATGGGCGCGCTCACGCTTTTCGCCGCCCGGGCGGGCGCGATGCAGGCCAAGGGCGTGTTTTCCATGGTCAGCCGCGAATCGGTGCTGGTGCTCAACAACATCCTGCTCGCGGTCTCGGCCTTCGTTGTCTTCGTGGGCACGGTCTGGCCGCTGGTGGCGGAAATGGCCTTTGCGCGCAAGCTGTCGGTGGGCGCGCCGTTCTTCAACGCGGCCTTCTCGCCCTTCATGCTGGCGCTTGGCCTCATCCTGCCGGTGGGCGCGATGCTGCCGTGGAAGCGTGCGAAGCTGGGGCGCATCCTGCGTGCGCTTGTGCCGGCCTTCGGGCTGGCGCTCGCCGTGGGCGCGCTGGCCTGGGCAATGCAGTCCGGGCGCTCGGCCCTGGGGCCCATCGGGCTTTTCCTGGCGGCCTGGCTGATCGGCGGCGCGGTGACCGATCTCTGGTCTCGCACCGGCAGGGGACAGGGGCGGCTGGCGCGGCTTGCGCGCCTGCCGCGTGCGGACTGGGGCAAGTCGGTGGCCCATGCCGGTTTTGGCGTGACCATCGCCGGGGTGGCCGCGATGATGGCCTGGCAGACCGAGGATATCCGCGTGATGCAGGAGGGCGACACCGTCGATATCGCGGGCTATACGCTGCGTCTCGACACGGTGGAGCAGGTGGAGGGGCCGAACTACCTTTCGACCACGGCGCGTTTCGCCCTCCTGCGCGAGGGGCGCGAGGTGGGCAGGCTGCATCCCGAGAAGCGCATCTATCCGGTGGCGCAGATGCCCACGACGGAGGCCGCGCTCGACAACGGGTTCCTGCGTGACATCTACATCGCCGTGGGCGACCCGCAGGAGGGCGGCGGCTGGGCGGTGCGCAGCTATTACAAGCCGCTGGCCAACTGGATCTGGGGCGGCGCGATCCTGATGGCGCTTGGCGGGCTCCTGTCGCTGAGCGACCGCCGGTTCCGGGTGGCGGCGGGTGCGCGCAAGGTCCCGCAAGGGGTGCCCGCGGAATGAGGGGCCTCATTCTCGGGCTCTGCCTTCTGGCCGCGCCCGCGCTTGCTGTGCAGCCCGACGAGATCCTTGGCGATCCGGCGCTCGAGGCGCGCGCGCGCGACATCTCCGCCGGTCTGCGCTGTCTTGTCTGCCGCAACGAGAGCATCGACGAGTCCAATGCCGAGCTGGCGCGCGACCTGCGTCTTCTGGTCCGCGAGCGGCTGGTCGCGGGCGACACGGACGAGGAGGCGGTGGCCTATATCGTGGACCGCTATGGCGAATACGTGCTGCTGAACCCGACTGCCACCGGCGCGAACCTGATCTTGTGGCTGGCCGGGCCGCTGATGCTGGGCGCGGGGCTGGTCATTGCCGGGCTCTACCTGCGCCGCCGCGCCTCTGCCCCCGAGGCAGAGGCCGTGCGCCTGAGCGCCGAGGAAGAGGCGCGGTTGCGCGACATACTGCGCGACTGACGCGCCGTTTCGCTTGGCCTTTTGCCATGGCTGCGCTCTAAGGGGCGCAGGATCAGCGAAAGGCCCGCCGACATGAAGGACTACCAGACCATCACGCTCGACATGGCCGAGACCATCGCCGTGCTCTGCCTCAACCGGCCCGAGAAGATGAACGCGCTCAATGCGCAGATGCGCGCCGAGATCACCGACGCGATGGCCCATGCCGGGCGCGCGGCGCGGGTTGTCGTGCTGACCGGGGCAGGCAAGGCGTTCTGTTCGGGGCAGGACCTGACCGATGGCGGCGACGTGGCGAGCCTCGATCTGGAGCGGGTGCTGCGCGAGGAATACGTGCCGATGCTGCGCGCCATCACCGATTGTCCCGTGCCGGTCATTTCGGCGGTGAACGGGCCCGCGGCGGGGGCGGGGTCCAATCTTGCGCTGGTGGCCGATGTGGTGATCGCCGCCGAGAGCGCCTATTTCCTGCAAGCCTTCGCGCGGATCGGGCTGGTGCCCGATGCGGGCGGCACCTGGGTCCTGCCGCGCCAGATGGGCATGGCCAAGGCGATGGGGGCGGCGCTCTTTGCCGAACCGATCGGTGCCCGGCAGGCGAGCGACTGGGGCATGATCTGGGAAGCGGTGAGCGACGAAGGCTTTGCCGCGCATTGGCGGGCGCGCGCGGCACAGCTTGCCAAGGGGCCGACGCAAACCTTCGCGGGCATCCGGCAGGCGCTGCGCGAAAGCTGGTCCAACACGCTCGAGGCGCAGCTCGATCTCGAGGCGCGGCTGCAGGGCCGCTGCGGGCAGAGCCGCGATTTCAAGGAGGGCGTGATGGCCTTTCTCGAGAAACGCCCGCCGCAGTTCGAGGGGCGCTGAAGCCGCCCGCCGGCGCCCGCCGACGCGCGCCGGGGCCTATCGGGTGGAGGCGCGCTTGAGCAGGTCGGCGGCGTTGGGATGATCGAGCAGGGCGCGGCTGATCTCGAATTGCAGATGCGCGCGCGCGGCGTGATCACCGTCGGGGGCGATCTCCGCCGCCGCGCCCTCGGGCAGGGCGGGGCGGGTGCGCGGATCGAGCAGCATGGTCTCGGCGGCGATCCCCTCGGCATAGATGATCTGGTGGTGGTCGAAGAGAAGCTGCACGTAATCGACATGTCCGCCGGTCTCGATCCGCACGCTGTCGCCGTTGACGAGGTGGCGCGCGCGCACCAGAACCTCGCGCCGCCCCGCGCCGAGCGTGTCGTCGCGCTGGTAGATGAAGAGCCGGTGATCGGGGCTCACCAGCAGGTCGTCCGCGTTGTTGAGGGTGCCGGCCGTGATCCGCACCGGGGCAAATTCGCCGATGGCGCGCATCGTGGTATGGCCGATCCAGCGCAGCGGCTGCGGGCCGTCGTCGCGGGTAAGCACCATGTCGCCGGGGCTGAGCGCCTCGACCGGCACCTGCGCGCCGGTGGCCATGGTGATCCGCGTGCCCCGCGTGAAGGAGACGCAGGCGGCCTGCGCGAAGCGCTGGCGCGCGCCCGTGCGGTCGATGCCGACAAGCGCGTAGCCCGTGCGCGGCACGAGATGGGCAAGCGGCATGGCGTAGACCGCGGCGACGCAGCCCTCCGCATCGGTCTCGACGAAGATCAGCACCTCCGCCACGTTGCCCGAGGCGGGCATGAGCGTCAGGCAGGAATCGAGATGGACCGCCGCACCGGGCGTGCCGAGTTCGGACCCCTCGCCGATGGTGAAGGGCCCGTCGCCATCCATCACCAGCGCCAGCCGCCGGGTGCGGGCGCGCGGCCCCAGCTCGTAGATGTCGTCAAGGTCAAGCTCGTCCGCGAAGGAGAGCGAATCCCCCAGGTTGGCCCCGTTCACCACGCGCAGATCGTCCGCCTCATGGACGAGAACGGACTGGGCGGGACGGTCGGAGCGAAGCGGCATGGCAGGAAGACTCGGCAACGGGTGACTGGTTGAGGAAAGCTAGGGTAGGATTGTGGCACCTTCGGGTCAATTCCGGCAAGAAAACCCGGCGCGCGCGGAAAGCTGCCGAACGGTGCGGCTGGCCATGTCCCGCGCGCGGATGCTATTCCGGACAGACAGAGGGAGGAACGCGAGATGGATCTGGGAATCAGGGGCCGGCGCGCGCTGGTCTGCGCCTCGTCGAGGGGGCTGGGGCTGGGCTGCGCGCGGGCGCTGGCCGGGGCAGGTGTCGATCTGGTGATGAATGCGCGCGGCGCGGAGGCGCTCGAATCGGCGGCGGCGGCGATCCGGCAGGAATTCGGCGTTGCGGTGGTCACGGTGGCCGCCGACATCACGACCGACGCGGGCCGCGCCGCCGTTCTCGGGGCGGCGGACGAGGTGGATATCCTTGTCACCAATGCGGGCGGCCCGCCGCCGGGGATGTGGACCGACTGGGAGCGCGCCGATTTCATCGCCGCGCTTGATGCCAACATGCTCACCCCCATCGCCCTCATCAAGGCGCTGGTGCCGGGAATGATGGCACGGGGCTGGGGCCGGGTGGTCAACATCACCTCGCAATCGGTCAAGGCACCCATCCCGATCCTGGGGCTGTCCAACGCCGCGCGCACGGGGCTCACCGGCTATGTCGCGGGCACGGCGCGGCAGGTGGCGGGCAAGGGGGTGATGATGAACAACCTGCTGCCGGGGATCCACGCCACCGACCGGGCCGTGTCGCTCGATTCCGGCGTGGCCGAGCGCGAGGGGATCACGCTCGAGGAGGCGCGCGCGCGCCGCTGCGCCACGATCCCGGCGGGCCGCTACGGCACGCCCGAGGAGTTCGGCGCGGCCTGCGCGTTCCTGTGCAGTCAGCATGCGGGCTTCATCATCGGGCAGAACATCCTGCTCGACGGGGGCGCGATCAACGCCACGTTCTGAACCGGAGCCTTGCCGATACGGCACCGCGACTTACCTCCGCCGCAGAGGTCTTGCGGAAGGGGTCCATGCGGATCGTTCTTGCCATCTGTTTTTGTGCTGCCGTTGCGGGCTGCACCGGCCGTCCCGCGCTTGACGACGAGACGCTCAGCAGCCGCGATTTCGATCTCGAGGCGTTCTTCGACGGCCCCGTCGTGGGGCATGGTCAGTTTCAGGACCGGTTCGGCACCGTGCGCAGGCGCTTCGAGGTGCGTATCGACGGTGACTGGGACGGTCAGCGTCTCCGGCTTCATGAGGATTTCACCTACGAGGACAACAGCACCGAGACCCGTGTCTGGACCCTGGTCAAGACCGGTCCCGAGACATGGCAGGGCAGCGCGCCCGGGGTAATCGGCACGGCTTCGGGCGAGGAGCGGGGCGATGCGTTCAACTGGCGCTACCGGATCGATCTGCCGGTGCCCGATGGCACGCTCCGGGTGCGCTTTGACGACTGGATGTGGCAGGTCAGCGAGGACCGCGTGCTCAACCGCGCCTATATGGACAAGTTCGGCGTGGAAATCGGCGAGGTGATCATCTGGTTCGAGAAACAGGACCAAGGGTCCGGCCCGGCGCGGAGCAAGGGGGACTGATCCCGCCGCGCCCCCGCAGCAAGCCGTCACCCGATCACAGCAGATGCCCCGATTTCGCGGCCTTGGTGGCCAGATAGGCGTGATTATGCGCGTTCCCGCCCAGTCTGAGCGGCACGCGCTCGGCCACGGCGATGCCGTTCTGCGCCAGCATGGCAAGTTTCGCGGGATTGTTCGTCATGAGCCGGACGGCGGAAAACCCCATCCGCCGCAGGATCTCGGCCCCGATGCGGAAATCGCGCTCGTCATCCTCGAAGCCGAGGCGGTGATTGGCCTCGACGGTGTCGAACCCCTCATCCTGCAGGCTGTAGGCGCGCATCTTGTTGGCCAGTCCGATGCCGCGCCCCTCCTGGTTGAGGTAAAGCAGAACGCCCGCGCCCTCTGCCCCCATCTGCGCCAGCGCACCGCGCAGCTGCGGGCCGCAATCGCATTTGAGCGAGCCCATGAGATCGCCGGTGAAACAGGCCGAATGCAGCCGCGCCAGCACCGGGCGGGCGCGGTCGGGCTGGCCGATCTCGATCGCGTAATGCTCCTCGCTGCCATCCTCGGGGCGAAAGACATGCAGCCGTCCCGCGTCGGACACGGCCAGCGGCAGGCGCGCGCTGACAACGGGGTTGAGCGGGCTCATCTCGGTGAGCCGGGGCAGGGCGGCACCGGCATCGATGAGCGTGAGACCCTGCGCGGCGGCAAGGCCCGCGCCATCGGCCAGATCGGCCACAAGGGCCGCGGGCAGCAGCCGGGCGCTCTTGGCCAGGAGGATCGCCAGCCGGTGCAGATGCGCGGGACCGTCGCGCAGGGTGGTGAGCGGTCCCTTCATCGGCACGCGCAGGTCATCGGCCGGATCGGCCACCGCCCGCACCCAGGAGAGCCGCGCCTCGGGCGGCAGCGCCACCCGCGCGAGATCGCCGTCATAGGCGCGCGCCTTGAGCGTGGCGGCGCGCCGTGCCGTGATCGCAAGGACCGGGTCACCGCCCAGGGCCAGAAGGTCGGCAAGCCGCTGCGCCGCCGCCGTCTCGGCGGCCAGCACCAGCGCCGCGCCCGGCCCGTTGTGAAGCACGACGGGCACCCCCATGCGCAGATCGGACCGCGCGCGGGCCAGGAGTTCGGTTATGTCGGGGCCAAGGCTCATGAAGATCTCCGCCGGTCTGGTGCTCAGATAGCGTCTATTGTAACGAAATGAAAGAAACGCGCGCAGCGCAACACTTGGCCGTGAGGGGAATGTCCTTCCCCTTGCCCGGAAGCCGGGGCACGGTCATCTTGATCGGCACGAAGAGGAGTGCAGCATGACTCAAGTCAAGAAGATACTCCTGGTGGATGACGACGAAGACCTGCGCGAGGCGCTGGGCGAACAGCTCATCATGACCGAGGATTTCGACGTGTTCGAGGCCGGGTCCGGGGCCGAGGCGATGACCCGCATCCGGGACATGATCTACGATCTCGTGATCCTCGATGTGGGGCTGCCCGATACCGACGGGCGCGAGCTGTGTCGGCTGATGCGCAAGCAGGGGGTCAAGTCCCCCATCCTGATGCTGACGGGGCATGATGGCGATGCCGACACGATCCTCGGGCTCGACGCGGGGGCCAATGACTATGTGACCAAGCCGTTCAAGTTCCCGGTGCTGCTGGCCCGGATCCGCGCGCAATTGCGTCAGCACGAACAGTCCGAGGATGCCGTGTTCCAGCTTGGCCCCTATACGTTCAAGCCGGCGATGAAGATGCTGGTCACCGAGGACGAGCGCAAGGTGCGCCTGACCGAGAAGGAGACCAACATTCTCAAGTTTCTCTACCGCGCGCCCGAGGGCGTGGTGCCGCGCGACGTGCTGCTGCACGAGGTCTGGGGCTACAACGCGGGGGTGACGACCCACACGCTCGAAACCCATATCTACCGCCTGCGCCAGAAGATCGAGCCCGATCCCGGCAATGCCCGCCTTCTGGTCACGGAGTCGGGCGGCTATCGCCTCGTGGTCTAGCGTCAGGACCTGCGGGGCCGGCGCTATTTATCCTCGGATGCAATCGCCTTGTGGTTTAATAGTCACGCTGACTTGACGAAGATCAAAGTCATATCCGAGTTTCAGGATTGCTGTGGTATCGTTCATCTGCGGTTATACGTGAACCTCCCTGTTGGACTGGCCCCGGCATCGCCCGGGGCCCTTTCTTTTCAGCCCGCTACCTGGCCGCCGCATGAAGCGCGATCAGGTCGCAGGCCAGTGTTGCCGCCGCCAGCGCGGTGATTTCCGACAGGTCGTAGGCCGGGGCCACCTCGACCACATCCATGCCGCGCAGCGCGATTCCCTCCAGCCCGCGCAGGATCTCCTGCGCCTGAAAGGTCGTGAGCCCGCCAATGACCGGTGTGCCGGTTCCGGGGGCGGCCGAGGGATCGAGCGCGTCGATGTCGAAGGTGAGGTAGCAGGGCCGGTCGCCCACGATCGCGCGCACCTTCCCGGCCACCGCCTCGGGGCCGGTCAGATGCACCTCGCGCGCGTCGATCACATGCACGCCCAGGGGGTCGGGGTTGTGGGTGCGGATGCCCACCTGCACCGAGGCCTCGGGCAGGACCAGCCCCTCGCGCACCGCGTGCCAGAGCATCGTGCCGTGGTCGATGCGGCCCGGCTCGTCCTCCCATGTGTCGGAATGGGCGTCCATCTGGATAAGCGCGAGAGGGCCGTGCTTCTCCGCGTGGGCCTTGAGCAGCGGCCAGGTGATGAAGTGATCGCCCCCCAGCGTCAGAAGCGCCGTGTCGCTTGCCAGCACCTCGCGCGCGGCCTGGGCAATGGCGCCGGGGATTTGCGCCGGATAGCCGTGATCGAAGAAGCAGTCGCCGTAGTCCACCACCGAGAGCCGCTCGAACGGATCGAAGGGCCAGGGCCAGGGCGCGGACCAGGCGATATGCGACGAGGCTGCGCGGATCGCGCGCGGGCCAAGCCGGGTGCCCGACCGCCCCGATACGGACATGTCGAAGGGCACGCCCATGACCGCCACATCCGCCTCGCTCAGATCCTTCGTGTAGCGCCGCCGCAGGAAGCTGAGCGCGCCGCCATAGCTTGGCTCGGCGATGGTGCCGCGCGTCTCGCGGCGGGTGAAGGCAAGATCGCTCGCGGTGGGGTTGACGCTGCTGCTGTCGGTCATGGCGTTCTCCGGTTGCGGTGACTCGAGTCGGCCCAGCATGGCGGTGTCGGCGAGGGGTGTAAACGGCGCCGCGGTGCCGCGCGGGCAGGCGGCATTTCCGCTTGCCCTCCGGGCCGGTCTGGGGTCACTTGCGCGGCGAACCTGACCCGCAGGAGAGATCATGCCCTTTACCCTTGCCACCTGGAACATCAACTCGATCCGGCTGCGCGCGCCGCTTGTCGCGCGGCTCCTGCGCGAGGAGGGGCCGGATATCCTGTGCCTTCAGGAATGCAAGAGCCCGGTCGAGAAGATCCCGGCCGAGATCTTCGCGGGCCTCGGCTATCCGCACATGATCGCGCGGGGCGAGAAGGGCTATAACGGCGTGGCGATCCTGTCGCGGCTTCCCATCGAGGAGGCGGGCTGCCTCGATCTGGCGGGGCTCGGCCACGCGCGCCACATCGCCGGCCGGCTGGAGAACGGCACCGTGATCCACAATTTCTATGTCCCCGCAGGCGGCGACGTGCCCGACCGCGAGGTGAACGAGAAATTCGGCCAGAAGCTCGATTACCTCACCGACATGCGCGATTTTTTCCGTGACAGCCGCCCGGAGAAATCCATCCTCGTGGGCGATCTCAACATCGCCCCGCGCGAGGATGACGTCTGGTCGCACAAGCAGCTTCTGAAGATCGTGAGCCACACGCCGGTGGAGGTGGATCACCTGGGTAACGCGATGGAGGCGGGGGGCTGGCGCGACATCACCCGCCAGGATATCCCCGAAGGGCAGCTCTACAGCTGGTGGAGCTACCGCGCCCGCGACTGGGACGCCGCCGACAAGGGCCGAAGGCTGGATCATGTCTGGGCCAGCGCCGATATCGCTGCGGCGGGCCATTCCAGCCGCATCCTGCGCGCCGCCCGCGGCTGGGAGCAGCCCTCCGACCACGCGCCGGTTTTCGCGACATTTGATCTTTGACAGGGCGCGACGCGCCCACATATACGGGGCAATCGGACAGAGGGGAGAGACGATATGCTGGAACTGGGCAAGACGACCGGCCCCGCCGCCGCCGATCTGGTGCGCGACGTGACCGAGGCCGATTTCATGGCCGAGGTGATCGACGCCTCGATGAAGGTGCCGGTGATCGTCGATTTCTGGGCACCCTGGTGCGGGCCGTGCAAGACGCTCGGCCCCGCGCTCGAGGCGGCGGTGGTCAGGGCGAAGGGCGCGGTGCGCATGGCCAAGGTCGATGTGGACCGCAACCAGATGATCGCGGGCCAGCTGCGGGTGCAGTCGATCCCCACCGTCTATGCCTTCTGGCAGGGCCAGCCCATTGACGGATTTCAGGGCGCGATCCCGCCCTCGGAAGTCGAGGCGTTCGTCTCGCGCGTGGTGCAGGCGGCGGGCGGTGACGCAAGCGGCGGGCTCGACGAGGCGCTCGATGCCGCCGACGAGATGCTGGAACAAGGCGCGCTCACGGACGCGATGCAGACCTATGCGGCGGTGGTGCAGGAAGACCCGGAGAATGCGCGCGGCTTTGCCGGGATGGCGCGGGTGGAAATCGCGCTTGGCGATCTCGAACGGGCCGAGGCGATCCTCAATGGCGTGCCCGCCGCGATTTCCGGCAAGGCCGAGATCGAGGCCGTCCATGCCCAGATCGCGCTTGCCCGGCAGGCGCGGGACGCAGGCCCCGTGGCCGAGCTGCGCGCCGCGGTCGAGGCGGACCCGGCCGACCATCAGGCGCGGTTCGACCTCGCGCAGGCGCTCTATGCCGACGGACAGGTGCAGGAGGCGGTGGACGAACTGCTCGAACTCTTCCGCCGCGACCGCGAGTGGAACGACGGGGCCGCCAGGACGCAGCTTTTCACCATCTTCGACGCGCTCAAGCCGAACGATCCGGTGCTGCTCAACGGGCGGCGGAAACTCTCGTCGATGATATTTGCCTGAGCAGCGCGGCGCGCTAGCTGCCCATCATGATACGCAAGCACGATCTGCCCGAGATCATTCCGGTTTTCCCGCTGCCCGGCGCGCTGCTGCTGCCGCGCGCGCGGCTGCCGCTGCATCTTTTCGAGCCGCGCTATCTGGCCATGCTCGACGATGCGCTCAAGACGCCCGAGCGGGTGATCGGCATGATCCAGCCCAACCGCGTGCCGGGGCGCGAGAACGGGCACGGGCTGCACGCGATCGGCTGCGTGGGGCGCGTGACGCAGTTCTCCGAGACCGAGGACGGGCGCTACATGATCACGCTCTCGGGGCTCTCGCGCTATCGCGTCGCCGAGGAGGTCGAGGGTTTTACCCCCTATCGCCGGGCGCGCGTGACCTGGACCGGGTTCGAGCGCGACCTTGGCCCGCCAGAGACCGATCCCGGCTTTGACCGGGAAGGCTTCATGGCGCTGCTTGCACGGTATTTCGAGGCGCGCAGCCTCAAGACCGACTGGGCATCGCTCAAGGAGGCGGAGGACGAGTTGCTCATCAACTCGCTCTCCATGCTGCTGGGCTTCGAGCCGGAGGAGAAGCAGGCGCTGCTCGAGGCGCCCTCGCTCCAGACCCGGCGCGAGACGCTGGTGACGCTGATCGAATACGCCCTGCGCGGCGGTGACACAACGGATACCCTGCAATGACCGAGGAACACGCCCCCGTCTTCGACCGCCGGATGATCGAGGCGCTGATCTGCCCGCAGACCCATGGCCCGCTCGACTACGATGCCGAGCGGCAGGAACTGGTCAGCCGCCGCGCGGGCCTTGCCTTTCCGATCCGCAACGGCATCCCCGTGATGCTCATCGACGAGGCGCGCGCGCTGGAGTGAGGCGCGGCCCGGAACGCGCGCGGACAGGCGACGCGCCGCCGCATCAGGCCAAGGGTGTCATGCTCCCGGTACGGCTCCGCTCACCCGCCGCCGCGAGTGGCCACCAGGTCAAATGAAATCTCCACCTCGAAGCCGAGCGCGCCCGCATCCTGCGTGCCCAGGCCGATCCCGAAGTCGCGCCGGTCCACGGTGAGCGTGCCCGAAGCCGTCGCCATGCCCTCGTCGATGACGAGGGTGAAAGGCATCTCGACCGGCACGCTCTGGCCCTTGATGGTGAGGGTGCCGCGCGCCAGGTGCCCGTCCGCGCCCGAAAGGAGGTCTGCGGCGAAGGTGGCCGTGGGGTATGCCTCGGCGTTGAAGAACTCCTTGCCCATGGCCTGCGACGTGACCGAGCCGAGCGCGAGCGAGGGGATGGACACCACCACCTCGACCGTGCCGTGACGGCCCTCTGCATCGGGGGTCTCGGCATAGGCGATGGCGGCGGTCCAGTCGGCGAAGCTGCCGGTCACATCCGATCCCATCTGGCGGATGCGGATCTGCAGGCTGCCCTCCTGCACCGCCCAGTCGGACTGCACCGCGGCCAGCCGCGCGCCGCCCGCGTCCGCCCGCGTCTCGAACCGGCCCATCCCCGCCGCGCCCCCCAGCACCGCGCCCCAGACCGCCAGCGCCGCGAGGAACGGCAGCAGGTGGCCCGGCTGGCGCGCCGTGGGCTGGCCAGAGGTGGTGCCGGGCAGCATCCGGCGCAGCGTGGCGTCGCCGTCGATGACGTGATGCTTGAGCGCGCCCGCGACATGGGCGGCGAGCGCGGCCGCGAGCGTGAGCACGAAGAGATAGTGCAGCGTGCCGGCGATCTCCGACACCGTCTCGGATTTCGGCACGAAGGGCAGCCCCTGCCCGAAGGGCCACCAGATCGGCGCGAAGCCGGTGGTGGCGGCATGATGCACCCAGCCCGAAAGCGGCACCGTGACGAGCGAGCCGTAGAGCAGCCAATGCACGGTCAGCGCCGCGTTCGCTTCAAGCGGTCGGTCGCCGTTCAGAAGCCCGGGCCTGGGTTGCGAGAGCGCCCAGAGAATGCGCCCGAGCGCCACGAAGAACACCGCAACCCCGGTGGTCTTGTGGATGGAGAAAAGCAGCGCCGCGCGCGCCACGAGCGCGTCGGCCCCGCTCGCCTGCGCCTCGTGCGCGATCTCCTCGGCGATCCAGCCCAGCGGCAGGTTGACGAGGATCAGAAGCGCGGTGAGCCAGTGAAAGCTCTTGGTGACGGCACCGTAGGCGGTAGCGGAATTGGTCAGCGGCATCGGGCGCTCTCCGGTTGAACACGCCGCTCAATCTAGCCGGAACGCCGGGCGGAACAATCGCGCGGCGCGCACAGCCGCCGTGCGCGGGCGCGGAAACTGTCGTTGCCATGCGCCCCTCCGCGATGTATCGGGGGGCGATTTTCGCGGGAGGGAGCAGATGAGCCGGGCATTCGTTTTTCCGGGACAGGGCGCGCAGGTGATCGGCATGGGCGCGGATCTGGCCGCCAGCTATCCGGCGGCAAGGGCGGTCTTTGACGAGGTGGACGCGGCGCTCGGGCAGGCCCTCTCGGCGCTCATGTGGGAGGGAGAGCAGGAGACGCTCACCCTCACCGAGAACGCGCAGCCCGCGCTCATGGCCACCTCGCTCGCCGCGATGCGCGCGCTTGAGGCCGAGGGCGTGAGCGTGGAGGCCGCGGCCTTCATCGCCGGGCACTCGCTCGGCGAATATTCGGCGCTTGCCGCCGCGGGCGCGCTGAGCGTCGCGGATTGCGCGCGGCTGCTGCGCATCCGGGGCCGCGCCATGCAGGCGGCGGTGCCGGTTGGCGTGGGCGCGATGGCCGCCCTTCTCGGGCTCGATTTCGACACCGCCCGCGCCGTGGCCGAGGAGGCAGCCCAGGGCGAAGTCTGCCAAGCGGCAAACGACAACGATCCCGGTCAGGTCGTGGTCTCGGGCCACAAGGGCGCGGTGGAGCGCGCCGTCGAGATCGCCAGGGCGAAGGGGGCCAGGCGGGCGGTGATGCTGCCCGTAAGCGCACCCTTTCACTGCGCGCTGATGCAGCCCGCCGCCGAGGCGATGGCGGAGGCGCTTGCCGGGGTCGAGATCAAGGCCCCGGCGGTGCCGCTCGTGGCCAATGTGCGCGCCGGTGCCGTCACCGACCCGGCGGAGATCCGCGCGCTGCTCGTGGAGCAGGTGACGGGCTCGGTGCGCTGGCGCGAGTCGGTGCAATACATGGCTGCCGAAGGCGTCACCGAGATCTGGGAGATCGGCGCGGGCAAGGCACTCTCGGGCATGATCCGGCGCATCGACCGCGACATCGCCTGCCGCGCCATCGGCACGGCGGCGGAGGTGCGCGAGGCCGCCGCCGCGCTCGGCTGATCAGACATCATTCAAGGCAAGAGGGTATCATGTTCGATCTGACGGGAAAATCCGCGCTCATCACCGGCGCGTCGGGCGGCATCGGGGCGGCGATCGCGCGCGCGCTGCACGGGGCCGGGGCCACGGTGGGGCTGTCGGGCACGCGGGTCGGGCCGCTCGAGGAGCTGGCCGGCGAGCTGGGCGGGCGCGCCCATGTGCTGCCCTGCGATCTGGGCGATGCGGAGGCGGTCGAGGCGCTCCCCAAGGCGGCCATCTATGCCATGGGCAGCCTCGACATCCTGGTGAACAATGCCGGGATCACCCGCGACCAGCTCTTCATGCGCATGTCGGATGCCGACTGGCTCGACGTTCTGAACGTGAACCTGACCTCGGCCATGCGGCTCTGCCGCGCCGCCGTGCGCCCGATGATGAAGGCCCGCTGGGGCCGGATCGTCAATATCGGCTCGGGCGTGGGCGTGATCGGCAATCCCGGCCAGGTCAACTATGCCGCAGCCAAGGCAGGGCTCGAGGGGATGACGAAATCCATCGCCCACGAGGTCGCCACGCGCGGCATCACCGCCAACGTGATCGCGCCGGGCTTCATCGCCACGCAGATGACCGACAAGCTGACCGAGGATCAGAA
Source organism: Roseovarius sp. (assembly GCA_002720475.1). Taxonomy (GTDB): domain Bacteria; phylum Pseudomonadota; class Alphaproteobacteria; order Rhodobacterales; family Rhodobacteraceae; genus Roseovarius. The sequence continues at coordinate 49,675 of PBIL01000002.1, read as the reverse complement.
GGCTGCGCTCTTCGCCAAAATCCCCGTCGGGCGCATGGGCACACCCGAGGACGTGGCCGCCGCCACGCTCTATCTGGCCGGCCCCGAGGCGGGCTATGTCACCGGTGCCGTGCTGCATGTGAACGGCGGTCTGGCGATGCGCTGAGGGCGCACAAGCGGCCGTGAGCGCGTCCGGGGAAAGCATTTGCCATTGCCATTCTCTGTGCTATAGGCCACGGCAGCTTTGGCCGGAGGAGGCGCGGTTTCCTCCGGTGGCCTGACAGGCTCAGGCAGGCGACGGCCGCCCGCGACGGGCACGAACCACAGCCGCTTCCCGGCGAGGGCGGGGGCAGACCACAGGGCAAATCGCCCGCGACAATATGAGGAACGAGACATGAGCGATATCGCTGACCGCGTGAAGAAGATCGTGGTGGAACATCTGGGCGTCGAGGAAGACAAGGTGGTGGACAAGGCCTCGTTCATCGACGACCTGGGCGCAGACAGCCTCGACACGGTCGAACTGGTGATGGCGTTCGAAGAGGAATTCGGCATCGAGATCCCCGATGACGCCGCCGACACCATCCAGACGGTCGGCGACGCGGTGAAATTCATCTCCGAAGCCTCCTGAGCCTCGTCTCCCGATCTCGACCGGGGACCCCGCCCATGGCGGGGTCTTTGCGTTCCGGATGGTCGGGATTCAGCGCACGCGATTTCCGGAAAGATGTGGATTGCCCCGCGCGACCGCGACGGGTTTTGCTGCTATCATGCCGATTTGGGACCAGACCGGGCCTGCGCGGACGGGCAAGCATGGCCCGTCCGACATGCGGACCGGAAACCTCGGGGGAGCGGCGTCATGATCATCTATCCCACTCTTGAAATCCTCGGCGGCAAATGCGTGAGCCTGACGCGCGGGCGGCTCAATGAGCCGGTGATCTGGCATGTGGACCCGGTCGAGACCGCGCGCGGCTATGCCCGCGCCGGGGCCGAATGGATGCACCTGACCGACATGGACGGGCTGAGCGGCACCAACGGGAACAACGAGCTGATCGAGGAGATCATCCGCGCCGCGGGCATCCCGGTGCAGCTTGGCGGCGGCTTCCGCTCGCGCGAGGCGGTGACGCGCTGGATAGACAAGGGCGCGGGGCGCATCGTGCTTTCCACCCTTGCGGCGCAGGATCCGGAAACGGTGCGCGCGCTTGCCAAGTATCACCCCGATCAGATCGTCGTTGCCGTCGATGTCTGGCAGGGGCAACTCATGACCCACGGCTGGCAGAGCCCGAGCGCGATTGCCGCGGAGGATTTCATTGCCGCCTTCGAGGGTGTGCCGCTTGCCGGCATCATCGTCACCGATATCGACGCGGATATCGAGGACAGCGACGGCAGCCTCGGCCTCATCTCCGGGCTGGCGGCCCGCACGCGCCATCCGGTGATCGCGCGCGGCACGGTGCGCCATGTCGATGACGTGGCGCTGCTGCGCTACATCCCCAACATCGCCGGGGCGATGATCGGGCGCGCGCTGATGGCGCGCGATGTCGATCTGGCCGAGGCGCTGGCGGTGGCGCGCCCCACCCCCGAACCGCGGGCGGAGTTCCTCTGACCCGCGCCCTGCGACGCTCTTGCCCCGTCGCCCAAAGAAAGGGTAAGAGCGGCGGAAGCGAAGCAGGGAAAGGACAACATCATGCGGCGTGTCGTTGTCACGGGGCTGGGGCTGGTGACCCCGCTCGCCGACGGGGTGGAGGAAAGCTGGCACCGACTGCTGGCGGGCAAGTCCTGCGGGGCGACGATCACCCGTTTCGATCCGGTCAACGTGGTCACGAAATACGCCTGCGAGGTGCCGCTGGGCGACGGCAGCAACGGCACCTTCCTGGCTGACCGCTACATGGAGCCCAAGGAGCGGCGCAAGGTCGACGATTTCATCCTCTACGGCGTGGCCGCCGCGCAGCAGGCGGTCGAGGATTCCGGCTGGAGGCCCGAGAACGAGGCCGCGCGCGAGCGCACCGGCGTCTTCATCGGCTCCGGCATCGGCGGGCTGCGCTCGATCGAGGAGACGGCCAATATCGTGCGCGACAAGGGCGTGCGGCGCGTCTCGCCCTTCTTCATCCCCGGTGCGCTGATCAACCTCATCTCGGGCCAGGTCAGCATCCGCCACGGCTTCAAGGGGCCGAACCATTCGGTGGTGACGGCCTGCGCCACCGGTGCCCATGCCATCGGCGATGCCGCGCGGCTGATCATGTTCGGCGATGCCGACGTGATGGTCGCGGGCGGGGCCGAGGCATCCATCTGCGAACTGGGCATCGCCGGGTTCAACGCCTGCAACGCGCTCTCGACCAGGCGCGCCGATGCGCCCCATGCCGCCAGCCGCCCCTATGACGCGGACCGCGACGGCTTCGTGATGGGCGAGGGCGCGGGGGTGGTCGTGCTCGAGGAATACGAGCATGCCAGGGCGCGCGGCGCGAAGATCTATGCCGAGATCCTGGGTTACGGTCTCTCGGGCGATGCCTATCACATCACCGCGCCCGCCGAGGATGGCGATGGCGGGCTGCGCGCGATGCGCGCGGCGCTGCACAATGCCGGGCTTCAGCCCTCCGATATCGACTATGTCAACGCGCATGGCACCTCGACCATGGCCGACGTGATCGAGCTGCGCGCGGTCGAGCGGCTTCTGGGCAACCACGCCGCGCAGGTCACGATGTCCTCCACCAAATCCTCGGTGGGGCATCTGCTGGGCGCGGCGGGCGCGGTCGAGGCGATCTTCTGCATCCTTGCCGTGCGCGATCAGGTCGCGCCGCCGACGATCAACCTTGACAACCCGGCGGTGGAGACGGCGCTCGATCTGGCACCGAACGCCAAGCGAGAGCGCCGGATCGACGTGGCGCTTTCCAACAGCTTCGGCTTCGGCGGCACGAACGCGGCGCTGCTGCTGGGCAAGGTGCGCTGATGTGGCGCCATGTCGCCTCGAACTTCCTGACGCTTCTGGTGGTGATCGTGTTCCTGCTGGGCGGCGCCATCCTCTGGGGGCAGTCGCAATATACCGCCGAGGGCCCGCTTGACGAGCCGATCTGCCTGCGCATCGAACCCGGCAGCACCATGCGCCGCGTGTCGCGGCAGCTCGAGCAGGAGGGCGCGGTCACGAGCGGCACGATCTTCCGCCTCGGGGCCGATTATACCGACCGCAACGGCGATCTGAAGGCCGGGAGCTGGCTCATTCCCGAAGGTGCGAGCATGGCCGAGATCACCGATCTGGTGACGCGCGGCGGCGCGAGCACCTGCGGCACGGAGATCGTGTGGCGCGTGGGCGTGACCGCCATCGAGGTGGCGGTGCGCGAGCTCGACCCGGCGACGGCGCGGTTCGAGGAGCGGGTGCGCTTCGATCCCGCCACAGGCGAGCCCGCGCCGGAGATATACGAAACCCTCCGCGCGCGGGCCGACACGCGCTATCGCGTGGCCTTTGCCGAGGGGGTGACGAGCTGGCAGGTGGTCGAAGGGCTGCGGGCGGTCGAGGTGCTGAGCGGTGACGTGACCGAAATCCCGCCCGAGGGCAGTCTCGCGCCCGACAGCTACGAGCTGCGCGCGGGCGACACGCGGCAGAGCGTGCTTGATCGCATGACCGAGGCGCAAGCCGCGATCCTCGCTGCTGCCTGGGAAGGACGCGCCGAGGGTCTGCCGCTGCGCAGCCCTCAGGAGGCGCTTGTGCTTGCCTCCATCGTCGAGAAGGAAACCGGCGTGCCCGAAGAGCGCCGCAAGGTGGCCAGCGTCTTTGTCAACCGGCTCCGGCAGGGGATGCGGCTTCAGACCGACCCGACGGTGATCTACGGGCTGACCGAGGGGCGCGGCGTGCTGGGGCGCGGGCTGCGCCAGAGCGAACTGCGCCGCGAGACGCCGTGGAACACCTATGTCATCGACGGCCTGCCGCCAACGCCGATTGCCAATCCGGGCCGCGAAAGCATCCTGGCGGCGGTGAACCCGGAGAAAACCGATTACCTCTATTTCGTCGCAGACGGCACCGGCGGACATGCCTTTGCCGAGACGCTCGACGACCACAATCGCAACGTCGCCCGCTGGCGGCAGATCGAGGCCGGGCGCACCGGCAACTGAGTGGCGCGCCGTCCGGCCGTTCAGCGCCACAGCCGGGCATGGGTGGCCAGCGCGCCTTGCAGCCGCGCCAGCGCCCGGTTGGCGCGACCGGGAGGCGGCAAGGGGCCATGGGCAAGGCGCTCCGCCACCACCTCTGCCGCGCAGGGCAGGCCGGAGACCGGATCGCGGTAGCGCGGATAGTCGATCAGCGTGGCGTGAACGAGTCCTTCGAGCGTGGGGCGGGCGCTGCGGCGCGCGGGGATGTCGCCCAGATCGCGCGTGAGGCCCCAGCCCGCGTAGAACGGCGCGCCGGTGGTGGTCACGCGCAGCCCGCGCAGCAGCGCCTCGAAGCCCAGAAGCGAGGTCATGGTCCAGACCTCGTTCACCTCCGCCAGAAGCCGCGCCGGATCGGTATCGGGCAGGACCGCATCGGCAAGCCCGCTCAGATCGCGTGCCGCAACCGCGCCGGGGCGCAGCCCCGCCTCCACGTCCGGGTGCGGCTTGTAGAGGATCACCGCGCCGGGATTGGCGCGGCGCGCGGCGCGCAGAAGGTCCAGATTGGTGGCGATGGCCCCCGCGCCGAGCCGGATCGAGGCGTCATCCTCCACCTGTCCCGGCACCAGGATGCGATGCCCCTGCGGCAGCGACGGGACGCGCGCGCCGAGATTGTATTTGCTCAAGGCGTGGCGCGTGATCGTGGCGATCAGCGCCTCGGCGCGCCGGGTCTGGTCCGGGCGCAGCCGCGCGCGCGCGGCAATCAGGCGTTCGAGGCGGCTCTCGCGTGTCGGATCGTAATAGATCCCCAGATCGTCGAGCACGAGCGAGAGCGGCGGCACAAGCTCCGCCCCGAGCCCGCGCGAGCGCAGGAAGCCGTCCTCGACACGCAGCGCGCCCTCGGGGCCCGTGACCTTTGCGGAGGCCCAGACCATCGCGGGACGGTCCGGGGCCGCGCGGTCGAACACCACGCGGCGATAGCGCCCGAAGAAGCGCTGCAGGGCCGCGCGCTTCCAGAGCCGCATCCCCCAGGCGCTCCAGCCCCGGCGGTCCTCGCGCCAGGCGCGGGTTTCGGCCTCGAAGGCGTCGAGGGCGGTTTCCAGGTCGCACAGCCGGTCGCGGCAGGGATCGTACCAGGCGGGATAGAGAATCATCGCCCCGGCGAAAAGCTGCGCGCGGGTGAGGGTGCGCCCGCGCCTTGGCAGGGGGGCGGGGTGGCGATCCACGGTGAGACCCCAGCCGGCATAGAAGGGCTGGCCGAAGACCTGGGGCCGGTGGCCCGCGAGGATCGCCTCGAACCCCAGCTGCGAGGACACGGTATAGACGGCGATGGCCCCTTCCAGCAGATGCCAGGAGCTGACGGGCTCCGCGAGGAGGCGCACGCGGTCGCTGGCGTCGGCGGCACCGAAATGGCCGGGGCGGTGGCCCTGCGCGGTCTCTGGATGGGTCTTGATCAGGACGGGGGCGTGCGGGTGTTCGGCCTGCGCGCAAACCAGCATGTCGCGGAAGGTGGCGGCATCCGCGCCGCCATGGCGCACCGAGGCATCGCCGCGCGTCTGGTCGATCACCAGCACATAGCCTGGCGCGGGGCAGGGCAGGTCCGGGTCGGTGCCGGAATACTTGGACAGATGCGCCTCGCGCAGCCGCGCCATGGCCCCGCGCGCACGATCGAGCAGCGGCGTCTCGTCGAGCGGATGGCGCGCAAGGATCGCCTCCAGATCGCTGGGATGCGCGGCGTCGAAATGCACGCCCTGCCGGTCGATCAGCAGCCCCAGCGGCGGCGCGCCGCTGCGCCCCGGAAGAACCGAGCGCAGAAAGGCATCCTCGATCCGCAGAAGGTCCGCACCGGTGCGCGCCGCCACCCGCTCGCCGCGCGCGGCATAAGGCGACCGCCCCCAGACGGCCACGAGATCGCCGTCTCCGGGCCAGCCGAGCCGCAGATCCACCCCCGCAAGCGCCAGGATACGCCGCACGCGCCGCTGCCGGAGAAATCCGCCGTTGAAAAAGAAGGCCCGCCGGGGGGCGTCCCCGGCGGGCCTGTCTGCCTGCATCGTCGTCAAAAGTCCCCGGAGAGCGTGCTCGAGGCGGTGGAGACCGAGCCGATCGCGCCGAGCGTGCCGGTCAGCGCCGAGATCACCTTGCCCCATTGCGCGAAGGGGGCCTCGGTCACATAGATCGTGTCATCGTCGCGCAGCGCGAAATCGCGGGCCATGAACATGCCGTTGGGTTCGGTCAGGTCGAGCACATAGACCATGCGCTGCGCGCCCACCAGATCGTCGCGCCCGAGCACCATGTTGGCGATCTCCGCCGGTTCGTTGCGCAGCACGAAGACGCCGGTGGGATCGGCCGAGGTGGCGCTGAGCCCGCCCACCTGCGCCAGCCCTTCGAGCGCCGAGAGCGTCTGCGTACGGAAGGTCACGCGGGCCTGCGTGCCGGTCGCCCCCACGGCGGTAAAGGACCGGGTGTCGGATTCCACGAGTATGCGGTCACCGCCGCGCAGGGGGATGTCGAATTCGGGGTTGTTGAACAGGTCCTGGAACCACACCTTGGCCTGCTTGTCGCCGCGGATCACCGTGATCTGCGCCACCTCCGGTTCGATCGCGATACCGCCGGCCGCCGAGATCATCGCCGAAAGCCGCCGTGTCGGGGCCTCGATCGGGTAGACGCCCTGACCGCCGACCACGCCGCTGATCGACACGGTGGATCCGTTGCCCGCCACGCGGCGCACCTCGACCTGCGGATCGGGCGTCTGCTGGTCGAGCCGCTCGGTGATCACGCGGCGCACGCCCTCGGGTGTGTTGCCCGCCGCCTTGATCCGGCCCGCATAGGGCACGAAGATGAAGCCCTGACCATCGACCTGCACCTCCTCGAGCACCGTCTGGTTCGCCGCCGGTCCGGCCAGAAGTCCGTCATCGACGTTTTCCCAGATCGTCAGGCCGAGCGTGTCGCCGGGGCTGATCTGGTCCGAGCCGAGCAGGCCCGCATTGAGGAAATCCTCGGTAAAGCCGAGCGCAGGCTGGACGGCGGTGGCGCGCGTCACCCGGTCGTTGACCGAAACGACGAAGGCATCGCCCTGGCGCTGCACCGATCCGGCGTAAAGCTCGCGCTTGTTGGGGCCCATGCGCGGCAGGCCGCAGCCCGCGACGACGGTCAGAATCATCAACGCGGCGACGGGTCTGACCCATCGGGTTCGGGGGAGTGTCACTGCCCGGTCTCCTCGACCTGTTATTGCCTGCCTCGGTAGTTTTTTTCTCAAATTAGCCGAGTTCACCCGGAAATTCCAGCGTTTCTTGGCGCTTGGCTCAGGGAACGAGGCGCAACGGTTGCCGGGGGGCCGCGGTGCCACGCCTGAGCGCGTCATAGGGATCATCCGGGGACAGCATCATGTCCACCACCTGCCGCAGCACCTGGCGGCGTCCGCGCGCGGAATAGAAACCGCCCGGAAGCTGGCTGGTTTCCAGCAGGAAGCGCCGGTAATCGGCATAGGCGCGACGGTCGGGGCGTTCGGCGCGGGCGAAGAAGGCGGGAAGCGGCAGGGCAGAGACGAATTCGGGCTTGGCATAGACCGCCGCGCCGAAGACCTTGAGCGGGATGCCGCGCCAGAGCACCTGTTGCGCGGCGGTGGAATTGACCGTGACGGCGCTGCGCGCCTCGTCGAGAAGCGGCGCGAGCTTGCCGCCGCGCAGGTAATGCACCCGGTCCCGCAGCCCGTGCGCGGCGGTCAGACGGCGCAGCGTGGTCCGGATCGGCGCGCGCCCGTCCTCGAGCGGATGCGCCTTGACCACGAGGTGATGATGCCCGGGCGCCCCGCGCGCGAACCCCTCGAGCACGACCTCGAGAAACTCGGTCATGGAGGAGAAGGGGGAGTGCTCTTGGAACGAGGCATCGTGTTCGAGTTGCAGGAGCACCACATGATAGGGAAACCCGCCGGTGCGGATGCGCCATGTGGCGATGCGCCGTTCAAGGGCCTGCGCGGGCATGAGCAGAAGCCGCTTGAGATGGAGCGCGAATTCCTGCCCGACGCCCAGGCTGCGATGCGGGCGGAAGCGGCGATAGCGCTGGTTCAGGAACAGGACGAAGCCGTGATAGAGCGCCCCGTAGAAGACATGCTGGCGCATGTCGCCCCAGCTTGCCGGGGGCAGGGCGGTGTCCATGTCCGAGAGCGCCAGCGCCGCCCGCATCTCCGCGAGGCTCATCGCCATCAGCCGCGAATGGCCGTTGCTGCCGCCGCGCTCGTAGGTGATCCAGTAGGGGCGCAGATAGCCCTCCTCGAAGACATGCACGCAAAGGCCCTGCGCGCGGGCGATGGCCGCGGCCTCGGCATGGATGGGGCGGGTATCGCCGTAGAGCACCAGATCGGTGACGCCATGTTCGGCGATCAGGCGGCGCAGCGTGTCGGGCCAGAGATCGGGCGCGCCGCGGAAGGCGATGTAGCTGGACCGGTCCGGCCAGAAGGCCCTGTCACCGGCGTTGAAGCCCACGCGATGCACGCGCGCCCCGGCCCGGCGCAGCATCTGCCCGAGCCGCCAGAAGAACGGCCCGTGGGGCCCCTGGAGGAACAGAAAGACCTGGGCGGGCTTTGGCATGGCTGGGCGGACCAATCGAATAGTCTTGCCATGGTCTCATAGCCGGAAAATCCGGCGAGAATAAGCCATTTGCCGCACGGATGCTTGTCTTGGCCGATGCGCGGGGCTAGGCCATGGCCAAGGCAAAGGAGGGCGGGCCATGTTCACGGGGATCATCACCGATATCGGGCGGGTCGTCTCGGTCGAGCGGCGCGGCGACATGCGCGCGCGCATCGGCACGGGCTATGACACCGCGCGCATCGACATCGGGGCGTCGATCGCCTGCGACGGGGTGTGCCTGACGGTGGTGACGCTCGGGCCGGACTGGTTCGCGGTGGATGTCTCGGCCGAAACGCTCTCGAAGACCACGCTCGGCGGCTGGACCGAGGGGCGGCGCGTCAACCTAGAGCGCGCGCTGCGCGTGGGGGACGAGCTGGGTGGCCATATCGTCTCGGGCCATGTGGACGGCGTTGCCGAGGTCATCGGGCGGCGCGAGGAGGGCGGGAGCACGCGCCTCACCTTCCGCGCGCCCGGCGCGCTTGCGCGGTTCATCGCGCCCAAGGGGTCGGTCGCGCTCAACGGCACCTCGCTTACCGTGAACGAGGTGTCGGGCGAGACCTTCGGCGTCAACCTCATCCCGCACACCCAGGCGGCGACGACCTGGGGAGAGGTGGCCGAGGGAGACCGCGTCAATCTCGAGATCGACACGCTGGCGCGCTACGTGGCGCGGCTCGCCGAGGCAGGCTGAGGGGCCGGTCTTTGCCTCAGCCCGCGGGCACCGCGGCGCGGTAGAGATGCCAGGTCGCGTGGCCGAGAACCGGCAGCACCAGCGTCAGCCCCAGAAACAGCGGCAGGGCACCGAGGAACATCGCCACCCCGACGATCAGCCCCCAGCGGGCCACGACGGCGGGGCTCTTGCGCGCCACCGCAAGCGAGGTCAGCACCGCCGTCACCACGCCCGCGCGCCGGTCCACCAGCATGGGAAAGGCCACGAGGCTTGTCGCCAGCACCACCGCCGCGAAGCCGAGCCCCACGCCCATGCCGAGCACGATCATCGCCCAGCCCGCGCCGGTGGTCAGAACCTCGCGCAGGAAGGCCGAGGCCGTCTCGGGCATGTCCGCACCAAGCGTCAGCGCATGGATCAGATGCGCGGCATAGAGCCAGGCGAGAAACAGCGCCAGAAGCGCCGCGCCGAGCACGATCACCGGCACGATCACGCGGGTGCGCATCACGTCGAAGGCTGCGCCCCAGCCCACCTGCGCGCCGCTCTCGCGCTGGCGGCTCATCTCGTAGAGGCCCGTCGCCACCACCGGGCCGAGCAGGATGAACCCGCCGGCCAGGGGAAACACTATCTCGAGCCGCGCACCCTGGAAGGCGACGAGCGTGAGCACCAGACCGATCACCGGATAGATCGCCACCAGAAAGATCACGTCGCTGCGCAGTGCCGCGAAATCGGCAAGCCCCTTGCGCAGGGCGGCGCGCAGGTCGTTCCCGGTCAGGGCGCGCACGGCGGGTGGGGCCGTCTCGTTGCCGCTCAGCCCGTCATGGGCTTCGGCCGCCTCGCGGCCCGCGCCAAGCGCCGCCCCGGCCAGCCAGCTCAACGGGTTTCCGATCGTCTGTGCCATTGCGTCCTCCCTCGATGGATCGTTGCGGCAAGCCTATCACAGGCTGCGCGCCGCGTCGCATCACGATCCGGCGACAGGGCGGCTTGCACCCGCGCGGCGGGCGCGCCATGGTCGCCGGGACAACGGAGGCTGCGATGCGACTTGCACCGGTGACAAAGCGCCTGGCGGGGCTGGGCGGGGCGAAATGGGCGGTGCATCTGCGCGCCGCCGAGATGGAGGCCGAAGGCCGCGACGTGATCCGCCTGACCATCGGCGAGCCGGACGTGCCCGCGCCCGAAGCTCTCGTCGAGGCGGCGGCGCGGGCGATGCGCGCGGGGCGCACGGGCTATTCCAGCGGGCGCGGCGAGCCGGGGCTGCGCCGGGCGCTGGCCGAGCATTACACCATGCGGCGCGGGCGCCCCTTCGGCCCCGATCAGGTGATCTGCCTTCCCGGCACGCAGACGGCGCTTTATGCGGCGATGGCTTCGCTGGCCGGGCCGGGCGACACGGTGCTGGTGGGCGATCCGATGTATGCCACCTACGAAGGGGTGATCCGCGCCACCGGGGCCGGGATGGTGCCGGTGCCGCTCGATCCCGCGCGCGGCTTTCGCATGGCGGCCGAGGACGTGGCGGCGCGGGTGGACGGGCGCGCGCGGGTGCTGCTGCTCAACACCCCGCACAACCCGACCGGGGCAGTGCTGCGGCCCGAGGATATCGCCGCGATCGGTGACGTGGCCCGCGCGCATGACCTCTGGATCGTGGTGGACGAGGTTTACGAGGATCTGGTGTTCGAGGGGGCGCGCTTCGCCTCGCCCCTGTCGCGGCCGGACCTCGCGGATCGGGTCATCGCGGTCTCGTCCATTTCCAAGAGCCACGCCGCGCCGGGGATGCGCAGCGGCTGGTGCATCGGCCCGCAGCCCTTCATCGAGGCGCTCTTGCCGCTCGCGGAGGGGATGCTCTTCGGCAACCAGCCCTTTCTTGCCGACATGACCGAAGAGGCGATCCGGGAGGGCTCGCCGGTGGCGGCGGGGATGCGCGCGCGCTTTGCCGCGCGGGCGGCGCGGCTTGCCGCCGCGCTTCACGGGGCGACGGCGCTCCGTGTGATCCGCCCGGAGGCGGGGATGTTCGCCATGGTGGACGTGGCCGCGACGGGCCGGGACGGCGAAGCTTATGCCCTTGACCTGCTGGAGCGCACGGGCGTGGCGGTCATGCCGGGCACCTCCTTCGGCGAGGCGCTGCGCAACTGGGTTCGCGTGGCGCTGACGGTGGATGACGCGCGATTCGACGAGGCCGTGGCGCGGATGTCAGCCCATGCCGGCAAATGTGCATAAATCCCAGTCAAAGCAGGCATTTGGCGTGCCCTCCCGACCTGTCCGGACGGTGTGTGGTTTCTGCGCCACAATCCCGACAGGAAGCGCTCGGGCAGACGGGGCCGCGTTGACCTCGGGGCGGGATTGGCGCATTTCATCCTCAAGCCGTGTCAATGACTGGTGCGGCGCATCCGAAATCCTGCTTGATAAGGAGGGACACCCTTGAAAAAGCATCTTCTGAGCACCAGCGCGATCGCACTCGGCGTCGCCATGAGCGCACCCGCATCGGCCCAGGATTGGAACATGGACTGGGGCGGTTTCCACAACACCCACGTCGGTTACGTTTCGGTCGATTCGAACACCGCAGCCCATGTCGGTGCCGACTGGGACGGCGTCGATACCTTCACCAACGCGGAAATCCACTTCACCCCGTCGGTGAAGCTCGACAACGGCCTCACCTTCGGTGTCAACGTCCAGTACGAGTCGAAGAACACCGGTGGCGCGATCGTCGACGAATCGTTCATGTTCATCGAGAGCGACACGCTCGGCCGGATCCAGCTCGGCAACGAGAACTCGGCCGGTTACCTGATGATGGTCGGCGGTGCGGATGCGCAGGTTGGTGGCGTGTTCGGCATCAACTCGGCCTCGATCTCGGGCTTCATCCCGATCTCGACCGGTGTCGGCGGCAACCTGCCCTGGAACTTCCGTCAGTCGGCCATCTCGCAGTGGACCGAAGTGCTCGGCAACAACGACGTGCCGCGCATCACCTACTTCACGCCGTCCTTCAACGGCCTGACCCTCGGCGTCTCCTATGCCGCGACCGTGAACGGCGGTCTTTCGGCCGCCAACAGCCCCAACAATGCCGGCAACAACGCCGGTGTGAACCGCAATATCGGCGTGACCGACATCTGGGACATCGCCCTGGGCTATGAGCAGTCGTTCAACGGCGTCGATGTGGCCTTCGCGGCCCGTTACGGCACCGCCGAGAACAACACCGGTGCCCCCGGAACCAACGATCCCGAGGTCTGGGGCGTGGGTGGTACCCTCGGCGTGGCAGGCTGGATCATCGGCGCTCACTACGGCGAGAACGACAACGGCGGTCTTGCACCTGACCAGGAAGGCTGGAGCCTTGGTGTCGGGTATGACATCGCCGGTCCGTGGTCGGTCGGTTTCGACACCTTCCAGGGTGAGTGGGACGATAATGCCGGCGGCGAAGCCGAGTACGAGGCCTATCAGCTCGCAGCGAGCCGTTCGCTGGGCAAAGGTGTGCGCTGGACGATCTACGCCCTCTATGCGGAAGGCTCGATCAACGGCGATCCGGCGGGCACGTTCGGCAACGCCAACACCGAAGTCGAGGGCACTCTGATCGGGACCTCGGTCAACCTGAGCTTCTGAACCCGGAACGCTCTGCCGGGGCGCGGGTTTCCCGCGTCCCGGAAGCCGGGCGCGTCCCGGCGGATATCGCGCCCGCGCATTGCGAGGCGCGTTTTCCGGTTCGAGGATCGGCTGTCTGCCGGGTCCGTCCGGAGTCTCTGTGATATCCCTGCCACAAATCTGTCGTAAACCGCGCGGTCCCGTTTCGCATCGTTGACGCATGGGCCGGGCTTGGGTCACTTCCGATAACAGGTGCGAAAGGTCTGAAATTCAGCCAACGTCGCGCCGATGACGAAATCAGTCTCTCGGGAGGAGGACAAAACCTATGAAAAAGCATCTTGCAAGCACCAGCGCGATCGCGCTCGGCGTCGCCATGGCGGCACCGGCATCGGCCCAGGAATGGAACATGAAGTGGGGTGGTTTCCACAACACGTTTGTCGGATATGTGAGCGTTGACAATGACGCAACCCCCGCTGCCGACTGGGACGGTGTCGATACCTTCACCAACGCGGAGATGATCTTCAGCCCGTCGGTGACACTCGACAACGGGCTGACCTTCGGTATCGACCTCCAGTACGAGTCGAAGAACACCGGCGGCGCGATCGTCGATGAATCCTTCATGTTTATCAAGAGCGACACGCTCGGCCGTATTGACCTCGGCAACGAGAACTCGGCCGGTTACAAGATGATGGTGGCCGCGCCCGCGGTCAGCGGCGCGTTCGGCATCAACTCGGCCTCGATCTCGGGCTTCATCCCGATCTGGACCGTCAACGGCGGCAACCTGCCCCCGGCGTTCCGTCAATCGGCGTTTTCGAGCTATACCGAGGTTCTCGGCAACAACGACGTGCCGCGCATCACCTATTACACGCCCTCGTTCAACGGCCTGACCCTCGGCGTCTCCTACGCGGCCACGGTCAACGGCGGTCTTTCGGCCGCCAACAGCCCCAATAACGCCGGCAACAACGCCGGTGTTGACCGCAATATCGGCGTGACCGATATCTGGGACATCGCCCTGGGCTATAAGCAGTCGTTCAACGGCGTCGACGTGGCCTTCGCGGCCCGTTACGGCACCGCCGAGAACAACACCGGCTTCGCCGGCACCGACGATCCCGAGGTCTGGGGCGTGGGCGCAAGCTTCGGCTTTGGCGGATGGACCATCGGCGGCAGCTATGGCGAGAACGACAATGGCGGCCTTCTTCCCGATCAGGAAGGCTGGAGCCTTGGCTTCACCTATGACATCCCCGGCCCGTGGCAGGTGGGTCTGGAGACGCACCAGGGCGAGTATGATGACAATGTTGGCGGCGATGCCGAACTCAACACCTATCAGCTCGCGGCCAGCCGCAAGCTGGGCAAGGGGGTGACCTGGTCGCTTTTCGCCCTTTATGTCGAGGGTTCGGTCAGTGCTGCGGGTCTTGCCAACGGTTCGGGTCCTGGCGGCCCCGGGACTGGCGGCGGTGGCTCGCCGTTCGCGGGCACCGATGTCGAGGGCACGGTCATCGGCACCGGGATCAGCCTGTCGTTCTGACCTGGCGACGCGAATTCCGAAGAGGCGGGGGGGTGACATTTCCCTCCGCCTTTTCTATTCCGGGCAGGCATCGGCATGACAGGTGGATGACCCAAAGCATGAAACGCAGCATCGTCTGGCTGGCCTCCTATCCGAAATCCGGCAATACTTGGATGCGGGTATTTCTGGCTAATTACCTGCTCAACACTCAGAAACCGCTCTCGATCAACGAGGTGCGCCGCATTGGCAGCGGCGATTCCATGGCGGGTGCCTATCACGCGGTGGCGGGTCGCAAGCTTGACCTCAATCGCGTCGCGCTTTGTCTGCAATACCGTCACAAGGTCCTGCGCGGGATCGTCAACAACAATGCCGACATCAACTTCGTCAAGACCCACAACGCCCGCGTCACCGCCTACGAGGTGGAACTGATCCCCGAGAAATTCACCCGAGCCTCCATCTACATCATGCGCAACCCGCTTGACATGGTGCTCTCCTACGCGCGCCATTACGCGATGAGCCACGAGGAGGCGGTCGAACGCATCACCCATCCCGACAACGCCAACCTCCCGACCGAGACCTCGGTCGCCGATTTCCTCGGAACCTGGGAGAGTCATGTCCGTTCCTGGGTGAAATACGCCCCCTGGCCGCGGCTTGTCCTGCGCTATGAGGATCTGCTCGACGATCCCGAGACGCATTTTGCCAAGGTGCTGGACCTGATCGGCGTGCCCGTGGATCAAGAGCGCCTGCGCCGGGCGATCCGTTTCTCGAGCTTCGACGAGCTGTCGAAGCAGGAAGAGGAGAGCGGGTTCATCGAGAAGCCGAAGGAAAGCGAGAAGTTCTTCGGCAAGGGGAAGAAGGACCAGTGGAAGACCGACCTGGCCCCGGAACTGGCCGACATCATCCGCGAGAAGATGGGCGAGACGATGAAACGCTTCGGGTATCTGGAATGACCACGCGCAGGAGCATCGTCTGGCTTGCTTCCTATCCGAAGTCGGGCAACACTTGGACCCGTCTCTTCCTTGCCAATTATCTGATCAATGCGAGCAAGCCGGTGCCGATCAACGAAGCGCACCGCTTTGCCATGGGCGATGCCATGGTCAAGATGTACAACCGGGTCGTCGGCCGCGTGATCGACCAGCACGATCTCGCGCTCTGCCTGCGCCTGCGCGAGCCGGTGCTTCGGGCGATCACCGCAAACGGGGCGGATGTCAACTTTGTCAAGACCCACAACGCGCGCGTGGCCCCCGACGGGGTGCCGCTCATTCCCGATCACCATACGCGCAGCGCCATCTATATCCTGCGCAACCCGCTTGACATGGTGCTGTCCTACGCGCGCCATTACGCGATCACGGTCGAGGATGCGGCGACAAGGATCTGTCACCCCGACAATGGCAACCTGCCCACCGAGACCACGGTAGCGCAGTATCTCGGTTCCTGGGAGAACCATGTCCTTTCATGGATGGGGCCCCCGGCCCCCTGGCCGCGCCTGCTGGTGCGTTACGAGGATCTGCTCGACGACCCCGAGACGCATTTCGGCAAGGTGCTCACGCATATCGGCGTGCCGATCGATGCCGACCGCCTGCGCCGTGCCATCCGCTATTCGAGTTTCGACGAGCTGGCCCGGCAGGAAGCCACGGCGGGTTTTGTCGAGCGCCCGAAGGAAGCCGATCGGTTCTTCCGCAAGGGCCGGAAGGACCAGTGGAAGACCGATCTTGCCCCCGAACTGGCGGCGATGATCCGCCAGAAGATGGGGGCCACGATGAAACGCTACGGGTATCTGGCATGAATGAACTGAGGCGGATCATCTGGCTGGCGAGCTATCCCAAATCCGGCAATACCTGGATGCGGTCGCTTCTGGCCCATTACTTCATGCCGCCGGGAAAGGCACCGGATATCAACAACCTGCGCCAGTTCACCACCGGTGACACGCGGGCGGATTTCTTCGATGCGGCGGCGGGCGGCAAGTATCACGGCGGCAATCTCGAAGAGTGGATGGCCGTGCGCGGCAAGGCGCTGCGCCTCATTGCGGCCTCCAAACCCGATCATCACTTCGTCAAGACCCATTGCCAGCCGATCCGCCTTTTCGATCAGGACGTGATCCCGCCCGAGGTGACGGCGGCGGCGATCTATATCCTGCGCAACCCGTTCGATCTCGCGCCTTCCTTCGCGCGGCATCAGAATTGCGGGCTTGACGAGGCCATCGACCGGATGCTCAACCCCGACACGCTCATGGGCACGTCGAGCGGGATCTACGATCTGCTGGGCCGGTGGGACGATCACATTCATACCTGGACCCATGCCGCGGGCCTGCCGCTTCATGTTGTGCGCTACGAGGATCTGCTGGCGAGCCCGGGCAAGGCCATGCGCGGTCTGCTGGAGAAGTTCCTGCGCGTCAAGGTGGACGGGCCGAAACTTGCCCGCGCGGTCAAGGCGACCAGCTTCGAGGCGATGCGGAAGCAGGAGGAGGCGCTCGGCTTCGTCGAACGGCCGCAGGGGATGCAGAAATTCTTTGCGCGGGGGCAGGCGGGCGTATGGCGCGAGGACCTGAGCCCTGCGCAGGTGGGGCGGTTGCGGGACGGGTTCCTGCCTGCGCTGGAAAAGTGGTATCCCGAAATGTTGAAGGAAACCGAGGCATTCGCCGCCTCGGCCTGAGCCGCGGCGCTGACAAGGCGCGCGCGATCCCCTATGTTCCGTAAAGGCACAGTTGATCACGGAGCCCTGAATGATGCGCCTTGCCCTTCCCCTTGCTGCAACGCTTGCTCTCTCTGCCTGTTCGCTCGCCACCGGGCCACAGGTCGTGGCGCGTCTCGGGCCCGATCCGGTGCTCGACGGGGGCAGCTATGACAGCGGCGGTGGCATCACCGTCGCCGTCGATCTGCGCGAGGCGCAGGGCCGCACGCTGGTCTGCGGGGTCTGGGCGCAGAGCGAGCGGCAATCCGTGCTGACCAAGGGGGCGGCGACGCGGGTCCTGGGCTCGGGTGCCGTCTTTCTTGACGGTGAGGCGCTGGTGCGGGGCCTTGTCTTCATGCGCGAGGTGCCTCCGATGGCCGATTTCGGCGGGCAGGAGGCGCGCTGCATGACCACCTCGCGCCCGTGGCGCAAGGGGGACGAGGCACGCCGTCCGGTTGTGCGCATTCCGCGCCAGACGGTCTATCGGGATGCGGACGAGTTAGGCGTCATGATCGTCCGTTTCCGGCAGGACGGACCGGGCGCGCATCTGTGATCCCGCTCAGAGCGGGGCGAGGAGGCGCAGCGCATCGTGAATGGCGGCGTGGATATTGCGTGAACTGACCGCATCGCCGATACGGAAGAGCTGGAAGGCACCGTCAGGGTTCGGGGCGAGGGCCTGGGGCCGAAGGGCGAGGAGCGCGTCGTGATCGACCGCCCCGCCATTGTGCGAGAGCGGGCGCAGATCGTGGTAAAGCGTATCGAGCGGCAATGTGCCGTGATTGACCACAACCTGATCGAATTCCGCCTCATAGACATGACCGGAGTAATCCGTGCCGATGGTGGCCAGCAGCCGGTTGCCCGCCCGCGCGACCGATCTGAGGCGGCGGGCGACAGTCATGGTCACGGGCTTGTCCTGAAGGCTGCGCATGTAAGGCACGAGGTTCATGCCCATCACCTCTGGGGCGAAGCTGCGGTCGGGCGTCATGATTTCCACGCTTGCGCCGGTCTGCGCGATCACCTCCGCCGCCTGAAGCGCCGCATGATCGCCCGCGTCGTCGAAGAGCAGCACCTCGCGCCCCGGCCTCACATCGCCGGTGAGGATGTCCCAGGCCGTCACCGTAAGGTCATTGCCCGCCTCGAGGATGTCCTGTTGCGGCAGCCCGCCGGTGGCGATCACCACGATATCGGGGGCAAGCGCGGTCACGTCCGCCGCCTCGGCCAGCGTGTTGAAGCGGAAGGCCACGTCGCGCGCGGCGCATTGGGCCATGCGCCAGTCTATGATGCCGATGAGTTCGGCGCGGCGCTTCGATTGTGCGGCAAGCCGGACCTGCCCGCCGGGCCGATCGGCCGCTTCGAACACGGTGACCGCGTGGCCGCGCATCGCCGCCACGCGCGCCGCCTCGAGCCCGCCGGGCCCCGCGCCCACGATCACCACGCGGCGGGGCGTCTCACTTGGCGAAATCTCATGGGGCAGATCGAGTTCTCGCCCCGTGGCGGCGTTGTGGATGCAAAGCGCCTCGCCGCCCTGGTAGATGCGGTCGAGACAGTAGGTGGCACCCACGCAGGGGCGGATGTCATCCTCCTGCCCCGCCATGATCTTCGCCACGATGCGCGGCTCGGCGATATGGGCGCGGGTCATGCCTACCATGTCAAGCTGCCCGGTGGCGACCGCGTGGCGGGCGGTGGCCACATCGGGGATGCGCGCGGCGTGAAAGGTGGGCAGGCCCACCTCGGCCCGCACGCGCCCCGCGAAATCGAGATGCGGGGCCGAGCGCATCCCCTGCACCGGGATCACGTCGGTCAGGGTCGCGTCGGTATCCACCCGCCCCCGGATCACGTTGAGGAAATCGACCATGCCGCTTGCCTTGAGCCGGTGGCCGATGGCAAGCCCGTCACGGGCGGTGATGCCCCGTGGGGCGAGGTCGTCGGCGGTATAGCGGACACCCACGATGAAATCGGGGCCGACACGAGCGCGGATGGCCGACAGGACATCAAGCGAGAAGCGCATCCGCGCGTCAAGATCGCCGTTCCAGGGGGCCGCTAGCGCATTCTGGCGCGGCGACCAGAAGGCATCCATCAGATGGCCGTAAGCCTCGAGCTCGATCCCGTCGAGCCCGGCTTCCTGCATCCGCTCGGCGGCGTCGGCATAGTCGGCGATGATCCGGGCGATGTCCCAATCCTCCATCACCTTGGGAAAGGCGCGGTGCGCGGGCTCGCGCAAGGCGGAGGGGGCCAGAGAGGGCAGCCAGTCGCCCCGGTCCCAGCGGGTGCGCCAGCCCAGATGGGTCAGCTGGATCATGACCGCGCAGCCCTCTTCGTGGCATTCCTCGGCAAGCTTGCGCAGCCACGGCACCACCTCATCGCGGTAAGCAAGGATGTTGTTGAAGGCGGGTGGGCTGTCGCGGCTGACCACCGCCGATCCGGCAGTCATGGTCAGCGCCACGCCGCCCTTCGCCCGCGCGACGTGATAGGCGCGGTAACGGTCCTTGGGCAGCCCGTCCTCGGCATAGGCGGGCTCGTGCGCCGTGGTCATGATCCGGTTCTTCAGCGTGAGATGGCGCAGGCGATAGGGCTGAAGCAGGGGATCGCGCGACATGGGCGGGCCTCCGGGCTGGCGGGTCGCGCAGAAGCCTGCCGTGACCGGGGAGCGGATGCAAGGGCGCGGCGCGGGACCGGTCCTCAGACCATCATCTCTTTCGTGGCCGAGAGCGTCACCTCCGGGTAGTCCCGCGCCACCCGGTCGATGTCCCATTGCAGCCGCGTGAGATAGACCACGTCGCCGTCATTGTCATGGGCGATGTGCTGCTTGTTGGCGGCGATGAAGGCGTCCACCTTGTCCTTCGGCCCCGTGACCCAGCGGGCGGAGGTGAATTGTGACGGCTCGAAGCGGACGGGAAGCCCGTATTCGAGCTCGATCCGGCTGCCCAGAACCTCGAACTGCAACTGCCCCACCACCCCCACGATGAAGCCCGAGCCGAAGGCGGGCTTGAACACCTTGGCCGCCCCTTCCTCGGCGAATTGCATCAGCGCCTTTTCGAGATGCTTGGCCTTCATCGGGTCGCCCGCGCGGGCCTGTTGCAGAAGTTCCGGCGCGAAGGACGGGATGCCGGTGACGCGCAGCGCCTCACCTTCCGTCAGCGTGTCGCCGATGCGCAATTGCCCGTGGTTGGGGATGCCGATGATGTCGCCCGCCCAGGCCTCTTCCGCCAGTTCCCGGTCGGCGGCCAGAAACAGCACCGGTGCCGAGACGGTGATCGGCTTTTTCGCGCGCACATGGGTGAGCTTCATGCCGCGCCGGAAATGGCCCGAGGCAAGCCGCACAAAGGCCACCCGGTCGCGGTGCCTGGGGTCCATGTTGGCCTGCACCTTGAAGACGAAGCCCGCGACGCTGCCTTCCTCGGGTGCGATCTGGCGCGGCTCGGCGCGCTGCGGCTGCGGCTCGGGGCCATAGGCGCCGATCCCCTCCATCAGCTCGCGGACGCCGAAGGAGTTGATCGCCGAGCCGAACCATATGGGCGTCATGTGCCCCTCGCGCACGGCGGCCAGATCGAGCGCAGGCAGCAATTCGCGCGCCATCTCGACATCCTCGCGCAGCTTGTCCAGCAGGGCGGGCGGCACATGCTCGGCCATCTTCGGATCGTCCAGCCCGTCGATGCCGATGCTTTCGGCCACGCGGTTGCGGTCGGCGCGGTCCATCAGCTCCAGCCGGTCGTGGATCATGTCGTAGCAGCCCAGGAAATCGCGCCCCTGGCCGATGGGCCAGCTTGCCGGCGTGACATGGATGGCCAGCATCTCCTGGATCTCGTCGATGATCTCGAAGGTGTCGCGCGCCTCGCGGTCCATCTTGTTGCAGAAGGTCAGGATCGGCAGGTCGCGCATCCGGCAGACCTCGAAGAGCTTGCGCGTCTGGCTTTCCACCCCCTTGGCCCCGTCGATCACCATCACCGCGGCATCGACGGCCGTCAGCGTGCGATAGGTGTCCTCGGAGAAATCCGAGTGGCCGGGCGTGTCCACGAGGTTGAAGCGCCAGCCGCGATAGTCGAAGGACATGGCCGAGGCCGAGACGGAAATGCCCCGGTCCTTTTCCATCTGCATGAAATCCGAGCGGGTGCGCCGCGCCTCGCCCTTGGCGCGGACCTGTCCGGCCATCTGGATCGCGCCGCCATAGAGCAGGAATTTCTCCGTGAGCGTGGTCTTGCCCGCATCCGGGTGGCTGATGATGGCAAAGGTGCGCCGCCGCGCGATCTCGGGCGGCAGGGCGGGGCGGTTGGGGCTCTGGTCCAGCATGTCGCCGCATATAGATGGACGGGGCAGGGGGCGCAACAAGCCGCCGCGCCCCTCAACGCACCAGTTCGCGCATTCCCCGGTCGATCCCCTCGAGCGTCATCGGCACCATGCGCCCTTCGAAGATCTCGCGGATCAGGCCGATGGACCGGGTATGGTCCCAGTATCTCTCGGGCACCGGGTTGATCCAGAGATTGGCGGGCCATTGCTCGCGGGCGCGCGCCAGCCAGACCTGGCCCGCCTCGGCGTTCCAGTGCTCGTTGGCACCGCCGGGATAGGCGATCTCGTAAGGGCTCATGCTGGCATCGCCCACGAAGATGCACTTGTAATCCGGCCCGTAGGTGTTGAGCACCTCCCAGGTGGGCGTCTGCGCGTCCCAGCGGCGGGCATTGTCGCGCCACACGCCTTCGTAAAGGCAGTTGTGGAAATAGTAGTGCTCGAGATGCTTGAACTCGGCGCGCGCGGCGCTGAACAGTTCCTCCACCACCTTCACATGAT
Organism: Roseovarius sp.; assembly: GCA_002720475.1. GTDB lineage: Bacteria > Pseudomonadota > Alphaproteobacteria > Rhodobacterales > Rhodobacteraceae > Roseovarius. Next base: position 27,819 of record PBIL01000002.1, on the reverse strand, counting down.
CGTCCATCGAGCCGCCGACGTCGAGAAAGAGCACCACCTTCACGGCGTTGCGCCGCTCTGGCCGCGTCTTCACGTCGAGCCAGCCCTGTTCGGCGGTGGCGCGGATCGTGCCGTCAAGGTCAAGCTCTTCATGGGCGCCGTCACGCGCCCATTGCCGCAGGCGCTTCAGCGCGACCTTGATGTTGCGGGTGCCAAGCTCCACGCTGTCGTCCAGATTGCGGAACTCGCGCCTGTCCCAGACCTTGACGGCGCGCCGATGGCGGCTTTCGTCCTGGCCGATCCGCACGCCCTCGGGGTTGTAGCCGTAGGCACCGAAGGGTGAGGTTCCGGCCGTCCCGATCCATTTCGAGCCCCCCTGGTGGCGGCCCTGCTGATCGCGCAGCCGTTCGCGCAGCGTCTCCATCAGCTTCTCGAACCCGCCGAGCGCCGCGATCTCGGCCTTTTCCTCGGGGGTGAGGAATTTTTCGGCCTGTTTTTCCAGCCAGTCTGCGGGCAGGTCCATCGCTTCGAGCACCTGCGCGACGCTCACCGACTCAAGCCCGCGGAACGCCTCGGCGAAGGCACGATCGAACCGGTCGATATGGCGCTCGTCCTTCACCATGGCGGCGCGGGCGAGGTAATAGAACCCTTCCACGTCATAGGTCACGAGCCCCGCGCGCATGGCCTCCAGAAAGGTGAGGTATTCGCGCAAGCTGACCGGAACGCCGGTCTTGCGGAGGTTGTCTAAGAAGGGCAGGAACATCGTTTCCTCAAAGAAGTGCGGCGCGGTGCAGGATGAGCGTCAGGAACAACCCGGCCAGCGCGAAGACCAGCGCATACACAAAGGCATAAAGCGCGATATCGGCCGGTTTGCCCTTGCGCCGCCATGCCAGGATGCCGCCGCCAGCGGCCCCCAGGACTGCTCCCAGAATGACGATCATCTTTCCTCGCTCGCGCTGTTGAGGGGGGTGAGCGTCCTGACCTCGGCAAGCCGGGTCGCCACCGCCCAATCCGCGCCGTAGCCGTAGCGCGCCCAGCCCAGGCTGTCCAGCCTGACCTCGCGCGCCTCGGCCAGCCGTCCCTCGAGCGCGAGCGCCTCGGCCTGAAGCATCCGCAGCGTCGCCAGAAGCGCGGCATTCTCGTGGCGCATGGCCACGCCGGGATGCGGGGCCAGCAGCGCAAGCGCCGCCTGGCTGTCGCCACGGGCGATGGCATGGCTTGCCAGTTGGGTGGCGACGAAGGCCCGGTGAAGCGCGGTGGCGGGGCTCTTGCCATAGAACCGGTCGGCGAGCAGGAACTGGCTCAACGCGAAATCCGGGTCGCTGGCCTGGGTGAGACGGCCAAGGGCGAAATGGCTGAAGGCGCGGCGGTGATCGGTCCAGCCACGCGCCTGCGCCAGGCGCACCGCCTCCATCGCCGCCGCGCGGCGCGTGGCGGGGCGGGCACCGGGGCCGAGCGCGGTCTGGATCGCGTCGATCCAGGAACGCGGCGTCGCCTCGGCAAAGCGCGGGGCGATCCGTTCGCCTTCGGGGTTGAGCCGGGCAAGGATGGCGGGCAGCCGCTCTGCCACCTGGTCACGGGTCATGCCGGCGCGCAGCTCCGGCGCGTAATAGGCGCGCAGGATCAGCATGTCGAAGCCGGTCAGCACGGCATGCACGTTGTCGTCGTTGAACACGCTGTCGGCCAGCCGGTAGAGATCGTTGAGCGGGCCGAGCGCCTGCGCCAGCTCCTCGTGCAGGCAGTCGCGGGTTTCCTGCGGACTGGCATCGTTGGGCACGAAGATGGAAATCGTCTCGCGGCGGACGATCTGGGTCCAGTCGGTGCGCCGGTTGTTGCGCGCGCCGCGATAATCCGCAAGGCTCTTGACATTGGGGACGACGAAACAGGCGGCGGAGGGCAGGCTGCGGCGGATCTCGGCGCGACTTACCGCCTCGATGGTGATGTTGGCGGGGTCTTGCGTGCGCCTGATGTCGATCCCCGCCTCGTCGCGCAGGCGGTGAAGCACCCGGTCGAGATCGGGGCGCAGCGTGGCGGGCGGGCGTCCCGTCACCCGCACGGTGATCGGCCCCTCGAAGCGCGAGAAACGCTCCAGCGCGCGCCCCGATTCCATGCGGAAGGACAGATCGAGGAAATCGCGGGCGATCTCGGCATTGGCGCGCTGCGGCGGAACCGGGCTCGGGGCGGCGAAGCCCTTCATCGGCGGAAGCACACCCGCCTCGGGCATCGCGGCGCGCGAGGCGGGGGACTCGGTGCCGGGGGCACCCGGCGCGCAGGCGGCCAGCAGAAGGCAGATCGGCAGGAGCGCGCGGCGCATGACATCCCCGAAATGATGTATCGTTCACAGGCCCGCAGGGTGCGCGGGGCCGGGATCAGCAATTCCCCCCGTATCCGGTCAGGGTCAAGGAGCCGCCAAGGCAAAACTGTGACACGGCCCCGGGTTCCGATCAACCCTGTCCGTGCCGGTCAGCGCCGTCGTCGGGTGGGGAGGATTGTTCTCAAGCAGGACACAATCCCCGGAGGAATTCAAGGAACGTTTTGGATCATATGGTGATCCTGCCCCCGCCAGCTGCGCGAGGCCGCGCGACCGGCGGGTGGCATGGGATCATTCCACCAGCAGGCGCGCCTCGTGGCGCTTGAGCGAGCGGCGCGCGGCCTGGTAGCCGTCGATCCCCGCCTTTTCGCGCAGTTCCGGGAAGAGCGCGAAGATCTCTTCGCGCACCTGGCTGCCCATGGCCTCCATCACCTGATCGCCGGGCTGGAAGCTTTCGGTCCAGGCACCGTTCGAGAGCACCACCTCGTGCCGGTCGCACAGGAAGTGGATGTAGGTCACGCCGCTTGCCGCCACCTCGTCGATGCCTTCCATGCCGGTCAGGTGTCTCGCCGCCGCCAGAACCTCGCGTTCGCCGAAATAGAGCGCGGCGCGCTCGGAGGTGAGCAGGAGCCGGTGCTGCGGGCTCACCAGCATGTCGCGCTCTGGCAGACCGTGGCCGAGGGCACCGGCGCGGATCAGCACCGGGCGCAGGTGCGGCGCGGCCATAAGCGCGCCCGCGCCAAGGCCGCGTGCCCCGGTCCAGCGGATTTCCTGCAACCCGTTGTCGCGGGTGATCACGCGGTCGCCTTCGCGCAGCTCTTCCACCGGCACCTCGCCTCGGGGCGTGGCAATGAGCGTGCCGGGGGTGAAGCAGGGCACGATATTCTCGATCTCGGTGAAGGTCACCCGGCCGAGCTCGCCGCCCGAAGCCTCGCGGATGATCGCCGTGCCGCTGCGGCTGTCGCCGTCGGCGTCGATGGTGACGTTGGTCAACTCGACGCTGCCATCGGTGGGCGTGACGCCGCTCAGGTCGAGCGTGTCGAAATCGTCGCCCGGCATGCCGCCATCGCCGGTGCCGCCGTCAACCGTGTCGCCGAAGCCGCCGATGAGCAAGTCACGCGCATCGCCGCCCGAGAGGGTGTCCACCCCCTCGCCGCCGTCGAGCGTGTCGTCGCCCACGCCGCCGGTCAGGGTATCCTGCCCGGAGCCGCCCAGCAGGAGGTCAGCGCCGACACCGCCATCCAAGGTATCGGCCCCCTCTTCGCCAAGCAGCGTGTCGCTGCCATCCCCGCCGAGCAGCGTGTCGTCGCCCGGCGCGCCGTCATCCACAATGCCCTCGGGCGAATTGAAATAGACGTCCGAGACGTTGATGCCGTCCGAGTCCCCTTCGGGCGTGCTGTAGCGGATGATGAACTGCTCCACGGGCCCGGCAATCGAGACGCCGAGCGAATGGGGCGCGTCATCGTCGGTGCCGCTGCCGGCTCCGACGGCTTCTTCCGGGCTGGTCACGGACACGCCGCTGCCGGTTGTGAAGGTGACCGGCAAGAGATTGTCATCCGGGTCGAAGGCAAAGATCTGGATATGTTCGAGATTGTCGAGATCGTTGATCTGAAAGGACACGTCCGTGACGGGCGCGGAGAACTGCAGCTTGAGGTCAACCGAAGCTTCGCCTTCGAGCATCGAGGACAGCGAGCTTTCGGTATCGGCCGGTGCGCCACCGGTCACGATTGACTCCACGTTCTGCGTATTGTCGGCAAAGCTGTTGTCCACCGGGCCGGTCTGGGCGAACACGAAGTAGTTGACTTCGACCGTGCCGGTATTCTGGATGAAGGGCTGGATCTCGTCGCCGCCCTCGATCGGGTCGGCATCGTTGGGATCGGGGGCGAGCGACCAGCGGAAGACTTCGCGCCCGCCGATGCCGGCATCGTTGCTGTCGCCGATGATCAGATCGTCGCCCGCGCCGCCATCGACCGAATCGCTGCCGGAGCCGCCGAAGACCGTGTCGTCGCCCGCGCCGGAGAGGATCGTGTCATCGCCACCGAACCCGTCCACGACATCGTTGTTCGACCCGTCCGGCGCGTCGGCGTTGTCGATGCGCTCGCCCTCGGGGTCGGCGGCATAGCTGTCGTCGATCAGATTGCCGGAATTGTCACCTTCAACGCGGTTAACAGCCATGTCATTCTCCAACACTTCAAGGCCACGTCGTCGTGCGCCCGATGTTTCGCATCGCACCCCGGACGAAAATGCCGCTTGCGGGGACGACCGCGATAACCCTGTACCGGAGAAGGCCGATGTCATGCGCCAACGCGAGACCGGGTCTCACGATGGTGCTCGGCGCGCTGGCAATCAGCGGCGCGGCGATCTCGCGGAGGGCACAGGGCGCAAGCGATGCGCCTTGTGCCGGTTATCTGCGGTCGCCCCCGTGACCTATGAGCATCAACCCCCCAGTTGGGCTGGAACTCTTTTACGTGAGGCGCTGTGCTCCCCCAAGGGGAATGTGGCCTCAAAGCTGCCCGAAAGTGACCGCAACTGTGCTATTTTCGCCATGTTTGCCCTTATCTTGCCATGATCCGGGGCATGGATTGTTTCTGCAATTCCCCGAAAAAACCAGTGTGCGCTGCATTATTCCGGACGGACGGGCGGTCGCCGCGACCCTCTTGCCGCGTGTTGCGAAGGGATTGTTTCGATTTCGGCATTGTTACCACAGGCGGGGCCTGCGGGATTGTGGCAAGATCAAAGCGGGAAAGTGGCTGTCCTGTGTTTGTCGTCAAACTGGGCGGATGGCCAAAATTGTAGATCAATCGTGAACAATATCCTCTGAAGATCGTCCTCATGCCGATTCGGTCCGCGTCACGAGGGCCCCGGCCGTCCGAAACGATGCTGACGCGACCCGGCGATGGTGGCACGCCGATGCGGGTCCGCAACGCCATCCCGTCCCGCCCGCCGTGCCGCGCCCCAGCCTTGCCACGATTGCTCCTCAGAAATCACCCGATGCCCGGCAAGGAAGGCCCGGAATGATTTGTAATGTGACAGAGACGACCAGGATGCGAGCGCCCGAGATTTCCGACCCTCCAGACAGCACCTTTCCGCACCAGACCGCCATCGCCCTGCTCGAGCGCCTGAACAGGCTGGAGCCGGAGGCGCGCGCGACGGCGCTTGTGGCGCTGCCGTGGGACGCGGCCACAGTGGTCGGGCTGCGCCCGGTCATGGCGCGCCGCGACATCGACCTGGCCACCGCGCTCGGGGTGTTCTTTCGCGGCGCGCCCGAGCGGTTCAACTACATGCACAAGCACGAGGTGCCCGCCGCGCACCTGGCCGAGGTGCGGCTTCTGGACAACATCTGTCAGCGCGTGAACAGCGGCTTCTACCTGCCGCAGCCGGGCCGGTCCCTCGTCTGCCGCGACCGGCTGACGCGCTGGCTTGCCGCTCAGGAGGCCGATCGGGCGGCGCGGCGGCGGGGTCGCTGGATCCTCGATCCCGCCATCGTCGCCGCCGCGCGGGACGCGGCCGCCTGTCCCGCGCCCGAATTGCCGCGCCCCGCGCCGCGCAAGGGCGGGCTCTGGCAGGCGCTCGTCGCGCCGGTGCGCGGCCTTGGCCCCATGCGCAGGCGCGACGGCTGAGCGTCAGACCAGCCGCGAGGTCTCGATCGCCGCGCGCACGAAATCCGCAAATAGCGGGTGCGGCGCGAAGGGTTTGGATTTCAGTTCGGGGTGATACTGCACGCCGATGAACCACGGGTGATCGGACCATTCGACGATTTCGGGCAGGCGGCCGTCGGGCGACATGCCGGAGAAGGTCAGCCCGCATTCCTCGAGTTTCTCGCGATACTTCGTGTCCACCTCGTAGCGGTGGCGGTGGCGTTCGTCGATCTGGCACGTGCCGTAGATCTGCGCCACCCGGCTGCCTTCCTTCAGCACCGCGTCATAGGCCCCGAGCCGCATGGTGCCGCCCTTGTCGTCATCGGGCCTGCGGCTCACCTTCTCGTTGCCCTGCACCCATTCCCTGAGATGGTAGACCACCGGCTCGAAGCGGCGTGCGCCCGCCTCGTGGTCGAATTCCTCCGATCCGGCCGTCGTGAGCCCGGCCACGTTGCGCGCCGCCTCGATCACCGCCATCTGCATGCCGAGACAGATGCCGAGATAGGGGATCTTGCGGGTGCGGGCGAATTCGGCGGCCTTGATCTTTCCCTCGGTGCCGCGCTCGCCGAAACCGCCGGGCACGAGGATCGCGTGAAACCCCGCGAGATGCGCCGCCGGGTCCTCGCGCTCGAAGATCTCGGCATCGACCCATTCGACATTGACGCGCACCCGGTTCGCCATGCCGCCATGCACGAGCGCTTCCTTGATCGACTTGTAGGCATCCTCGAGCTGGACATACTTGCCGACGATGGCCACGTTCACCGCGCCATCGGTGTTCTGGATGCGGTCCACCACATCCTGCCACACGCTCAGGTCTGGGCGCGGCGCGGGGCTGATCTGGAACACGTCGAGCACCGCCTGGTCGAGCCCTTCGCGGTGATAGGCGAGCGGGGCCTCGTAGATCGACTTGAGGTCGTAGGCGGCGATCACGTGCTCCTTGCGCACGTTGCAGAAGAGAGCGATCTTCTCGCGCTCCTTGTCGGGGATGGGCTGTTCGGAGCGGCACACGAGAATGTCCGGCGCGATCCCGATGCTTTGCAGCTCCTTGACCGAATGCTGCGTCGGCTTGGTCTTGAGCTCGCCCGAGGCGGCAAGATAGGGCAGCAGCGTCAGATGCATGAAAAGACACTGCCCGCGCGGCCGGTCATGGCCGAACTGCCGGATCGCCTCGAAGAAGGGCAGCCCCTCGATATCGCCCACGGTGCCGCCGATCTCGCACAGCATGAAATCGACCTCATCCTCGCCGATCGCGAGGAAGTCCTTGATCTCGTTGGTGACGTGCGGAATGACCTGGATCGTCTTGCCGAGATAGTCGCCGCGCCGCTCGCGCTCGAGCACGTTGGAATAGATCCGTCCCGACGAGACCGAGTCTGTCCTCCGCGCGGGCACGCCGGTGAAGCGTTCGTAATGGCCGAGGTCGAGATCGGTCTCGGCCCCGTCATCGGTGACGAACACCTCGCCATGCTCGAAAGGCGACATGGTGCCGGGATCGACATTGAGATAGGGGTCGAGCTTTCTGAGCCGCACCGAGAAGCCGCGCGCCTGCAACAAAGCCCCCAGTGCCGCCGAGGCAAGCCCCTTGCCGAGGCTCGAGACCACGCCGCCGGGGATGAAGATGTAACGCGCCATGCGGCCGGCCCCCGTGATGCTGTCATCGCCTGGTCAAAGCCCCGGACGACCCCGAATTGTCGCCCGATCACGGGATTTAACCCATAAAGGATTCGGGGCGTCCGCGCAAGGCGGACGCAAGATCATGGTGCGGACAATTGATTGCCCGCAAGTCGTTGTGGTCAGTCTGCCCGCGGTGCGAGCGGCGCACCCTCGCCCGACGGCGGCGGCAGAAGCGTGTCCACGTCCGGCAGGCCGGGGGCGACCGGTGCCGCGGGTTCGGGCACCTCGGTATCTCCCAGACGGTCGAGCACCGAGACGCCGGAGGCGTTCTGCGCCGCGATGATGGTCAGCGTGATCGAGGTCAGGATGAAACCCGCCGCGAGGATCCAGGTCAGCTTTCCGAGCGCGGTCGCCGCCGCGCGGCCGGTGATCGCGCCGCCGCCGCCACCCATGCCGAGCCCGCCGCCCTCGGAGCGCTGCATCAGCACCACGCCGATAAGGCCGAGCGCCAGCAGCAGGTGAACGGTGAGAACGACGTTTTCCATGGGGACGGGGCCTGTCACATGATCCGGGTTTGCGCGGTATCTATGCAATTCCGTGAAGCGTCGCAACCCGGCATTATCGGCCATGCCGCAGTCACGGCCTGCGCGGGCCGGGGTGTTCGGGGGCGCTCAGAGTTGCGGTGCGATCATGATCCGCTCTGCACTACCGTTGGCCGCCCGCTCGATCACGCGCGCGAAGCCCAGTTCGGAAATGGCGGGAAGCGCGGCGGCGAAACGCTGTGCGCGCAGATCGAGGATGATCCGCCCCTCCGGCAAGAGGGCCTGCCGGTAGAAATCCAGATAGGTGTCCCAAGGATAATGGAAGCCGCAGGAGATGAAGCTGAACACGTAATCGAGCCCGGTTATGTCCGACAGATCGTCCCTGTCGGGATTGCGCAGCTCGATCCGGTTTTCCCGGACACCGTTCGCGATCAGGAAGTCCCGCGCGCGATCGAGATCCGAATAGGCGGCCCCCTCGGGCTTGAAGCCGAAATGGCGGTGGTCGTTCTTTTCGATGTCGATCAGCACCAGGTGCGTCCCGTGATCGCGGGCAAGGAAGAGGTCGAAGAGCGCGTAGCCGCATCCGATATCGGCGACGCGCTTCGGTTCCGGGCGTTGCAGGTGCGGTCTCAGCTCCTGATACTCCAGAAAGATGAATGCCGCGGCACGGCGGAGGAGTTCGTCATGTCCGATCTCGTCGATGAGGCCCAGCAGGGGTGCCTCGTCGCCCTCGGACCACGCCTTGATGTACCGATTCGGCCTTGGCCGGTCGCGAATGATTTCCGAGCGCTGGAGAACCAGGTTCAGGATGTCGCGCGTTTCGAGACCGGTTGCGCTCAGCCCCGCCACCTCGGGGGCGGTGCGTGCCTGCATCGCTTGATCGAAGGTAATCATCTCTGTTCCGCCGTTGTCCCGCCAGGTCACGCCAACCGGATGTTCCGCCCGGCTGGCATGACGGTGCCATGCCGGTGAGACGGCGGCAAGCGTCGGCCCGGGGCGCGCGCATGGCGTCCTGTCCGGCACCCGCCGCGGATTTGCGGTTTCCCGCCGCGCGCCGCCCGGCTATACCGGCGCGCGCAATCCGGGTCTGCCGAGAGGATCATCATGGCCAATGTCGTCGTCGTGGGTGCCCAGTGGGGCGATGAGGGAAAGGGCAAGCTCGTCGATTGGCTGAGCGAGCGCGCCGACGTGATCGCGCGCTTCCAGGGCGGGCACAATGCGGGCCATACCCTCGTGATCGACGGCGAGGTCTACAAGCTCAACGCGCTGCCCTCGGGCGTGGTGCGCGGCGGCAAGCTCTCGGTCATCGGCAATGGCGTGGTGCTCGATCCCTGGCACCTGGTGCAGGAGATCGCGGCGATCCGCGAGAAGGGCGTGAGCATCACCCCCGAGTCGCTCATGATTGCCGAGAACACGCCGCTGATCCTGCCCATCCATGGCGAACTGGACCGCGCGCGCGAGGAGGCGGCCAGCAAGGGCACCAAGATCGGCACCACCGGGCGCGGCATCGGCCCGGCCTATGAGGACAAGGTGGGCCGCCGCGCGGTGCGCGTGGCCGATCTGGCCGACGAGGCGACGCTCGTCGCGCGGGTGGACCGCGCGCTTCAGCATCACGACCCGCTGCGGCGCGGTCTTGGCATAGAGGCGGTGGACCGCGATGCGCTGATCGCGCAGCTGAAGGAGATCGCGCCGCAGATCCTGCCCTATGCCGGGCCGGTCTGGAAGGTGCTGCTCGAGGCGCGGCGCGCGGGCAAGCGCATCCTCTTCGAGGGCGCGCAGGGGGCGCTTCTGGATATCGACTTCGGCACCTATCCCTTTGTCACCTCGTCGAATGTCATCGCCGGTCAGGCGGCGACCGGCGTGGGCCTCGGGCCCGGCGCGATCGACTACGTGCTCGGGATCGTCAAGGCCTATACCACCCGCGTGGGCGAGGGGCCGTTCCCGACCGAGCTCCACGACGCCGATGGCGAGCGGCTCGGCACGCGCGGGCATGAATTCGGCACGGTGACGGGGCGCAAGCGGCGCTGCGGCTGGTTCGATGCCTGCCTCGTGCGCCAGACCTGCGCCACCTCGGGCATGAACGGCATCGCGCTGACCAAGCTCGACGTGCTCGACGGGTTCGAGACGCTCAGGATCTGCGTGGGCTACGATCTCGACGGCGCGCGGCTCGACCATCTGCCCATGGCCGCCGAGGCGCAGGCGCGCTGCGTGCCCGTCTACGAGGAGCTTCCCGGCTGGGCGCAATCGACCGAGGGCGCGCGAAGCTGGGCCGACCTGCCCGCCGAGGCCATCAAATACGTGCGCCGGGTGGAAGAGTTGATCGGCTGCCCGGTCGCACTACTCTCCACCTCACCCGAACGCGAGGACACCATCCTCGTGACCGATCCCTTCGCCGACTAGGACGCCGCCTCATGCCCCTCAGCCACCGCGCGCGCAAACGCTGGTCTCTCGTGGTCCTGTTGGTGGGCATGCCGCTCTGGATCGTGGCGGCGGTGACGGTGGTGAACCTCTTCGACCGCCCGCCCTTCTGGCTGGAAATCCTCGTCTATGTCGGGCTAGGCTTCGTCTGGATCGCGCCGCTCAAGCGGCTCTTTCTTGGCGTTGGACAGCCTGACCCGGACGAGCCTCGGGGCTGACTTCCGGGCCCGGCGTTCAGGGAACTGTCGGGCGTCACGCCGCGCGCGGACGCAGCGCCAGCCAGATGAGCGCCGCGCCCGCCAGCGTGAGGAACGGGATCATCGCCAGGTTGACGGCCGTCCAGCCCGCCTCCGGCGTGCCGCCGGAGCAGTTCATCAGCCCGCCCGAGGAGAGCGAGGCGAAGGTCACGCCGCCGAAGACGATGAGATCGTTCATCCCCTGCACACGCCCGCGCTCGTGCGGCTCGTGCTCACCGGCGAGCATGGCGGTGGCGCCGATGAATCCGAAGTTCCACCCCAGCCCCAGCAGGATCAGCGCGACGAAGAAATTCTCGAGCCCGACGCCCGAGAGCGCCACGCACCCTGCGCCGGCGAGGATCACAAGCCCCGTGGCGACAACGCGCTCCACGCCCAGGCGCGCGATCAGGTGGCCGGTGAAGAAGGAGGGGACATACATCGCCAGCACATGCGCCGAGACGATGTCGGCGGCATGGCTCTCGGTAAAGCCGCAGCCCACCACCGCCAGCGGCGTCGAGGTCATCACCAGGTTCATCAGCGCATAGGAGACGGTGGCGCAGATCACCGCCACGGCGATGCGCGGGCTTTGCAGCAGTTCGAGCCGCGAGCGCCCGCGCGGCGCGTCATGGGCGGGCACCGGCGGGCGCGGAATGTCGAGCAGAAGAAAGAGCAGCGCGCCCAGGAGGTTCACCGCGATCACCGCCAGGTAGGTGCCGAGAAACGGGATCACCATCGCCTGCGAGGTGAGCTTGACCAGTTGCGGGCCGACGATGGCGCTCAGGAGCCCGCCGGCCATGACATAGGAGATGGCCTTGGGGCGGAAGGCGGCGCTGGCGGTGTCGGCGGCGGCGAAGCGGTAGAAGCCCTGCGCCGACATGTAGGTGCCGGTCAGGAAACTGCCCAGCAGGAAGATCGGAAAGGATGCCTCAACAAGCCCCCAGGCCCCGATCGCGCCGCCCGTGGCCCCGAAGAGCGCGCCGGCGAAGAAGCCCGCGCGCCGCCCGAATCGCTGCATGACATAAGACATGGGCGTGGCCGAGAGCATCGAGCCCAGAACGATGAGCGAGATGGGCAGCGTGGCGAAACAGGGATTCGACGCAAGCGACTGACCGGCAAGCCCGCCCACCACGAAGATCATCGGCATCTGCGCGCCAAGGACGGCCTGCGCACCGACCAGCACCGCCACGTTGCGGCGCGCGCGGGCATCGTTGTCTTGGGAGAGGGCGGTCTCGGTCATGGCGGTTTGCTAGACCCGCGCCGGGGCGGACGCAAGGGGTCGCTCAGCCTTCATGCGGGTGCAGGCGGTGGTAGGCGCCGCGGAGATAGGTCAGCGGTCTTGCCCCCGCAACGGTCAGCCCCTCCACCGTGCCGATGCAGATGGCATGGGTGGCGTGCAGCATGTGGCCGGTCAGCGTGCAGGCAAAGGCCGTCGCGCGCGGCAGGCGCGGCCCGTGGCGTCCGGGCGCGATGGCCAGCCCCGCGAATCGGTCCGCGGGGTCTGCGGGGGAGGGGCCGGAGAAGGCGCGCGCCACCTCCACCGCGTCCTCGGGCAGGATATTGACGCAGAACACGCCGTTTTCCACCACCGCGCGCGCGATCCGGCTGTCGGCGCGCAGGCAGACGAGCACCGAGGGCGGATCGGCCGAGAGCGAGGTGAAGGCGCTCACCGTCGCGCCGACGCGACCGGATGCGCCCTCTGTTGTCACCACGGTGACGGTTGCCGCCACCTGCCGCATGGCGTCAAGAAAGGCGTCCCGCTCGACGGGGGGGCAGGGATCGGGCACGCGCGTCTCCTCTGGCCGGACCGGATCTTGGGTAACGGTCAAACGCGCCGGGGTAAAGCGCGACAGGCCAGAGATAAGGCCGCGCACCGAAACGGAAAGGGCAGGGCAGCGGGAAATCGGGCGGTCGGCCAGGCCCTATCCCTTCTCGCGCGCGGGGGCGGGGCCGGTCTGCTCGATCCATTGCCCAAGGATGCTGCGCGGCAGCGCCACGTCGCGCGTCTCGATCGCCTCGGACAGGGATTTCAGCGCCTTGGCCAGTGCCATCTCGGACAGGTGCCCCTCCTGCGCGCGCAGGATGCGGGGATGCGGGGTGGTCAGCATGTCCGCGCCGATGAGCAGCTCCTCGTGCAGCTTCTCGCCGGGGCGCAGCCCGGTGATGACGATCTCGATATCGCCCTCCGGGTGGTCGGTGTCCCGCAGGGTGAGGCCCGCCGCCCGGCCTGTTCGGCCGGCCCTCGATCCCGCCGGAACGGCTGATCCGGGCGAGCCTGCTGCAAATCCTGTTCTCTGTCCGCTCCGAGCGGCAGTTGATGGGGCAGATGGATTACAACCTGATGTTTCGCTGGTTTGTGGGCCTCGGCTCGGGATCGACGATCCGGTCTGGGTCCCCACGGTATTCACCAAGAACCGGGACCGGCTAACGCCCCCGGCGCCTGCACCGAACGCGCCAAGAGGCAGCGCGTTCGCGTGACGCAGCCGTGATGCAGGGACAGCGCTCCGGATCGGGGACTATTTCAGCGGCCTGCCAGGCCACCTTCTCCAACAACACCTTCGCCTTCCCCTCCATCACCAACCGCGCATCCTGCAGTGGCTTCGACCGGGCGACCGCCGTGATTTCCTGCACGAAGTCGAAGACGCTCTCGGGCGGGCGGCCTTCCTCGGCCAGCATCGTCTCGACGATCCGCCCCGCCTCCGCCTTCGAGAACCCGCGCTTGCGTGAGGCAAGTCCTGACGATCCTGGTCAGACCGCGCGACGATTTTCTCGCGCGCCGGGCGGATACCGTCGATGACGCGCGTGGGGAGGGGCCGAAAGGGCACCCCCCCTCACCCGATCGCCGCCGCCTTCACGTCCTCGTCGATGAAGGGGACGTATTGGGCGAAGTTGTCGGCGAACATCTGCACGAGTTTCGCCGCCTGCGCGTCATAGGCTTCCGGGTCGTCCCAGGTGCGGCGGGGGTCGAGCAGGACCTCGGCCACGCCGGGCACGGAGACCGGCACGTCGAAGCCGAAATTCGCGTCCTTGCGGAACTCCACCTCGCCGAGCGAGCCGTCGAGCGCCGCGGTCAGCAGCGCGCGGGTGGCCTTGATCGGCATGCGCGAGCCGGTGCCGTAGGCCCCGCCCGTCCAGCCGGTATTGACCAGCCAGCAGGTCGCGCCATGGCGGGCGATCTTTTCCTTGAGCAGGTTGCCGTAGACCTCGGGGCGGCGCGGCATGAAGGGCGCGCCGAAGCAGGTGGAGAAGGTGGGCTCGGGCTCGGTCACGCCGCGCTCGGTGCCCGCCACCTTGGAGGTGAAGCCCGACAGGAAGTGATACATCGCCTGCGCGGGCGTCAGCCGCGCGATGGGCGGCAGCACGCCGAAGGCGTCGCAGGTCAGCATGATGATGTTCTTGGGATGCCCGCCAAGCGCCGTCTCTGAGGCGTTGGAGATGTAGTGCAGCGGATAGGCGCAGCGCATGTTCGCGGTGAGGCTGTCATCGGCGAAATCGAGCTCCAGCGTCTCGGGATCGTAGACCATGTTCTCCACCACCGTGCCGAATTTCGACGTGGTGGCGTATATCTCGGGCTCGGCATCGGGATCGAGGTTGATCGTCTTGGCATAGCAGCCGCCCTCGAAGTTGAAGGTGCCGCGATCGGACCAGCCATGCTCGTCATCGCCGATGAGCGTGCGCGCGGGATCGGCCGAGAGCGTGGTCTTGCCGGTCCCCGAGAGGCCGAAGAACACGGCCGTGTCCACCGGGTTGCCCTCGGCATGGTTGGCCGAGCAATGCATCGGCATGATGCCCTTTTCCGGCAGCAGGTAGTTGAGCAGGGTGAAGATCGATTTCTTGTTCTCGCCCGCATATTCGGTGCCGCCCACAAGGATCAGCTTGCGGTCGAAGTTCATCGCGATCACCGTCTCGCTGCGGCAGTCGTGCCGCTCGGGGTCGGCGCGGAAGCCGGGGCAGTTGATCAGCGTGAAATCGGCGGTGAAGCTGTCGAGCGCGGCGCGCTCGGGGCGGCGCAGCATGGTGCGGTTGAACAGGCTGTGCCAGGCCAGTTCGGAGATCATGCGCACGTTGATCGCGTGCTTGGGATCGGCCCCGCCGACGAGATCCTGCACGAAATACTCGCCGTCCTTCATGTAGGCCAGCATGTCGGCATGAAGCGCGTCGAAGCCCGCAGGCGACATGGCGGCGTTGTTTTCCCACCAGATCGCGTTTTCGACCGAGGGGGTGCGCACGATATGCTTGTCCCTGGGCGAGCGCCCGGTGAACTTGCCTGTGGAGACGAGGAAGGCCCCGCCAAGGCCGAGCCTGCCCTCGCCGCGCTTGAGCGCGGCCTCGATCAGCGCCGGTTCGAGCAGGTTGTAATGCACCGTGCCCAGCCCGGTGATGCCCTGATGCTCCAGCCGGAAATCCGGATTGACCCGTCCGATTGTCATCCTGTCATGCTCCTTGCGATCACAGCACGCCCCGGCGCGCCTGGAAAAGCAGGGGCCGGACCGGCCCCGGTCGGGCGCAACACCCGGCTGCGGCCTCTTAACATGACGGTTTCACGAAATGACAGGGCGCTTTCGCGCAGTTAGCGCAATCAGCGGCAAGTTAGCGCAACCACCCCGTTTCCGGCCGCGACGGAACCCCTTCGGAGGGCGCGCCTCGGGACCGTTCAGTCCCTGGCAAGGAATTCATGGCCCAATCAGAAGGGGAAACCCCGGCTGATTCGCAGTTTTGGATTGCGAAGTGAGGCGAAAAAGGCGCATAGTGAGGAAAAAAATCTGCAGGCAGCAAGAGCAGCATAAGGAAAACCCAATGTCCAGGATCGCCCTTGTGGACGATGATCGGAATATTCTGACATCCGTCTCGATGACGCTCGAGGCCGAAGGCTTCGAGGTGGAAACCTACAATGATGGCCAGCAGGCGTTTGATGCCTTCGCCAAGAGACTGCCCGACATGGCGGTGCTCGACATCAAGATGCCGCGCATGGACGGCATGGACCTGTTGCAGCGGCTGCGGCAGAAGACGCAGATGCCGGTGATCTTCCTGACCTCCAAGGATGACGAGATCGACGAGGTGCTCGGGCTGCGCATGGGGGCGGATGATTACGTGAAAAAGCCGTTCTCCCAACGGCTTCTGGTCGAGCGCATCCGCGCGCTTCTGCGCCGTCAGGAGGCGGCGGCGGGCGGGGCCGTGCCCGAGGGCGACGAGCACAAGGTGATCGAGCGGGGCGATCTGCGGATGGATCCGCTGCGCCATTCGGTGACATGGAAGGGGCAGGACGTGTCGCTCACCGTCACGGAATTCCTGCTCCTGCAGGCGCTCGCGCAGCGGCCCGGCTTCGTCAAGAGCCGCGATCAGCTGATGGACGTGGCCTATGACGATCAGGTCTATGTCGACGACCGCACCATCGACAGCCACATCAAGCGCCTGCGCAAGAAACTGCGGATGGTCGATCCCGAATTCTCGGCCATCGAAACGCTCTACGGGATCGGGTATCGTTACAACGAGGAATGATGGCCCTTGCCGAGGGGATAGAGGTGCGTGACCTGACGCCGCGAAAGGAGGGCGATCTTGTCCTCGGGGAGGATTTCGTCGCCCCCGATCGTATCGAGGACAGCGAGATCACCGCGCGGCGCGCGCGGCGCGGCTGGCTGTCTCTGCGCGGCTCGCCGCTGACGCGCAAGATCGTGACCTTCAACCTGATCGCGCTCAACGTGCTCGTGGTGGGCATTCTCTACCTCACCGGATCGCAGACATCGCTCGTCCAGCACAATATCGACAGCCTGCGCGAACGCGCGGCTCTTACGGCCGATGTGGTGGCCGCGCGGCTGCCGCAGACGGCGCCGGTCAACCTCGCAACCGGCGACGGGATCGACGTGGCCGACACGCTCGACCGGCTCGCGGTGCGCGAGGGCACGGAGGTGTTTCTCTTCGATGCCGAGGGGCGTCTTGTGGGACGCAAGCCCGGCGATCTGCCGCGGTTGCAGAGCCTGGGCAGCCTGCCGGAGACGCCGCTCACGGATCTGATGACCCGGCTCTGGACCACGGTCTCGGCCCCTTTCGCCACGTCTTCGGAGAAAGATGCGACCGAGCTTCTCGACAAGACCCTGCGCGAAATGGCCGCCGCCTCGCTCGGCGAGGGGGCGCAGGTCCGGATCGGGCAGGGCAGGGAGGGGGCGATCCTCGCGGCAAGCGCGCCGGTGATGCGCGCGGACCGTCCGGTCGCGGTGATCGCGCTGGCCGATACCTCGGGAGAGGTCGGCCGCCTTGCCGCGGCCGAGCGCGAGCGCGTGCTTCAGATGTTCCTCATCGCAACGCTGATCTCGGTGGGGCTGAGCCTCGTTCTGGCCTCGACCATCTCGAACCCGCTGGCCGATCTGGCCGCCGCCGCCGAGATCGGGCGGGAGCGCAACCGCGGGCGCGGCGCGGGCGGGCGGATCCGCATTCCCGATCTTACCGCGCGGCCCGACGAGATCGGCAGGCTCTCGGCGGCGCTGCGCGGCATGGTCGGCGCGCTCTACAGCCGGATCGAGAGCAACGAGCAGTTCGCCGCCGACGTGGCCCATGAAATCAAGAACCCGCTCGCGAGCCTGCGCTCGGCGGTGGGCACCATGCGCATCGCCAAGCGCGAGGACCAGCGCGAGCGCCTGCTCGAGGTGATCGAGCACGATGTGCGCCGTCTCGACCGGCTGGTGAGCGACATTTCCAACGCCTCGCGGCTCGACAGCGAACTGGTGCGCGAAACCCAGGAGCCGTTCGACCTCCTGGCGCTGCTGCGCAACCTCTCCGCCTATCTCGGCGAGGAGGCCGAGAAGAAGGGGATCGAGTTCATCACCGATTTCCCGCTCGAGCCGGTCGTGATCACCGGGCTCGAGGCGCGGCTGGCGCAGGTCTTCGTCAATCTCATCACCAATGCCATCAGCTTCTGCGACGAGGGCGACGCAATCCGCGTCTGGGCCCGCCGCCGCGCCAACCGCGTGCTTGTCGTGGTCGAGGATACCGGCCCGGGGATCCCGCCCGAGGCGCTGGAAAAGATCTTCCAGCGCTTCTATTCGCAGCGCCCGGAGGGCGATTTCGGCAACAATTCCGGGCTCGGCCTTGCCATTTCCAAGCAGATCGTGGAGGCGCATGAGGGGGTGATCTGGGCCGAGAACATCCGCCCGACCCAGGCCGATGCCCCCTCCGAGCCGCTGGGCGCGCGGTTCGTGGTGGGTCTGCCGGTCTGAGCGATGACAGAGCCCCGCGCGGCCCCCGGCGAGGTGGTTCACGCCAGCTGCGTGGCACTCGGGGGGCGGGCGGTGCTCATCCGGGGCGCGTCGGGGCGGGGCAAGTCCGGTCTCGCGTTGCGGCTCCTGGCCCTGGGCGCGGATCTGGTGGCCGATGACCGGACGCGGATCTGGCGGGCGGGCGGCCGGGTCATGGCCGACGCGCCCGACACGATCCGCGGCCTGATCGAAGCGCGCGGCTTCGGCATTCTGCGGCTGCCCGCCGCGGGGCCCACGGCGCTCTCGCTGGTGGTCGATCTCGACCGGGAGACCGCCGAGCGCCTGCCCCCGCGCCGAACGACCGGCCTGGCCGGGCGGGCGCTGCCGCTGGTGGCATACGCGCCGCATCCGCATTTTCCGGCGGCGATCCTGCTCTATCTCAAGGGGGCGTCCCTGACCTGAAACCAAGCGTGACCGACATGCCGCAACCCGTCCAGACCGAAGAGCGAGCGCCCCCGCTCGTGCTGGTGACCGGCCCTTCGGGTGCCGGGCGCAGCACGGCCATTCACACGCTCGAGGATCTGGGCTTCGAGGCGATCGACAACCTGCCGCTCACGCTCTTGCCGCGGCTGCTCGACGGGCCCGAGCGCGACCGTCCGCTCGCGCTCGGGATCGATGTGCGCAACCGGGATTTCTCGACCCAGGCGCTGATCGAGCTGATCGATGGCGGGGCCTTCGTGGCCCCCGGTGTCCTGCAGGTGCTCTATCTCGATTGCCGGGCGGAGGTGCTGATGCGGCGCTATTCCGAGACCAGGCGGCGTCATCCGCTGGCCCCGACGCTGAGCCCGGAGGTGGGGATCGCACAGGAGATGGACCTGCTCGGCCCGATCCGGGCGCGGGCCGATGTCATGATCGACACCTCCGAGTTGACACCGCATGACCTGCGCGCGGAACTGGCGCGCTGGTTCGCCCCCGAGGGGGCGGGACGGCTCGCGGTCTCCGTGCAGTCCTTTTCCTACAAGCGCGGGTTGCCGCGCGGGCTGGACATGGTCTTCGATTGTCGCTTTCTGCGCAACCCGCACTGGGTGGCGGACCTGCGCGCGCGCGACGGGCGCGATCCGCAGATCCGCGCCCATGTCGCGGGCGATCCGCGCTTCGCGGAGTTCAGCCAGAGGCTCGGGGCGCTGCTCGACCTGGTGCTGCCCGCCCATGAGGAAGAGGGCAAGGCCTATCTTGCCATCGGCCTGGGCTGCACCGGCGGGCGGCACCGCAGCGTGGCGGTGGCGGAAATGGTGACGGCGAGGCTTGCGGAGCAGGGCTGGCCGGTGTCAATAAGGCACCGGGAACTGGAGCGGCGCGAGCCGGGGGGTGGACGGTCATGATCGGCATCGTGATCGTGGCGCATGGCGGGCTGGCCCGCGAATATCTGAGGGCGGTCGAGCATGTGGTCGGCGCGCAGAGCGGCATTCTGGCCGTGGCGGTAGAAGGCGATCACGACCGCGCGGACAAGCAGGACGAGATCTGCGCGGCTGCCGATGCGGTCGATACCGGGGACGGGGTGGTGGTGGTGACGGACATCTTCGGCGGCTCGCCCTCGAATCTGTCGCTGCGCGCCTGCCGTCCCGAGAACCGCCGGATCCTCTACGGCGCGAATCTGCCGATGCTGATCAAGCTGGCAAAGAGCCGTCACCGTCCGGTGCCCGAGGCTGTACGCGCCGCACTCGAAGCGGGGCGCAAGTATATCGACAGCCGCAATGTCTCGGCAGAGTGAGGACCGTCATCATGGGTGAGAGCACGCGGCACCGTCTCGAGATCATCAACGAAAAGGGGCTGCATGCGCGCGCCGCCGCCAAGTTCGTCGAGGTGGTCGAGGGGTTCGACGCGCAGGTAGAGGTGCATCACGGTGGGCAATCGGCCGCGGGCGACAGCATCATGGGGCTTTTGATGTTGGCAGCCGCCAAGGGAAGCACTATTGACGTCGAAATCGCGGGGGCCGACGCCGAACCGCTTGCCAAGGCCCTGGCGGCGCTGGTGGCCGACCGCTTCGGCGAGGGGATGTAGGCCGCGCGCCCTGACAGAACGGAACGGGACGGACCGAGTGAGCACCAAGGCGCAGCCAAAGCTGGGCGAGGAAGCGGGCGGTGAGGTTGTCTTCACCAAATATGACCGCCGCAGCCTGACCTATGCCAACAGTTTCGACAGCTCGGCCACGGCCACGATCATCCGCGCGATGGAATGGGTCACCGGCAAGCTGACCATCCTGCGCATGATCCGCGCCTTCGAGAAGCGCGGCGCGCCCACGGGGCAGGCGTTCTGGCGGGCGGCGCTCGACACGATGGGGATCCCGCTGCTCACGCCCGACGAGCAGATCGCCAACATCCCGCTCGAGGGGCCGGTGGTGGTGGTGGCGAACCATCCGCACGGTCTGGTGGACGGGATGATCCTGGCCGATCTGATCGGGCGGCGGCGGACCGATTACAAGATCCTGACGCGCGCGCTGCTGACCGGCATCGACGAGGTGGCCGCCTCCTACATGATCCCGGTGCCCTTCCCGCATGACCCGGACGCGCAGCGCAAATCGGTGGAGATGCGCGCCAAGGCCATGGCGCATCTGCGCGAGGGGGGCGTGATCAGCGTCTTTCCCTCGGGGGTGGTGGCCTCCTCGGACACGCTCTTCGGCCCGGTGATCGAGCGCGAATGGGCGGTCTTCACCGCGCAGATGATCCGGCGGTCGGGCGCGCAGGTGGTGCCGGTGTTCTTTCCCGGTGCCAATTCGCGCTGGTATCAGATGGCCAACCGCATCTCGGCGACGCTGCGCCAGGGGCTCCTGCTGCACGAGGTGGTGCGCAGCTGCAACCGCCCGCAGAAGCCGGTGGTGGGCGCGCCCGTCCCCGTCGAGCGCATGGCGATGCTCGAAAGCGATCCGCGCGGCTTCATGCAGTGGTTGCGGGCGCATACGCTGTCGCTGGGAGACGGGCGGGGGTAGGGCGCGCGTCGGGGGCTGGCCCCCTTGCGCGGAACATAGGTGCCGCAAGGCCCCGCCGGGCCGCCCCCCGGCCCGTCGATCCGCGGCTCCAGCCCCCCCCCGCGTCAGGTAAACCGGTTGTCGCGGGGAAAGCCGCGCGGGGCCATGCGGCCCGCGCTCGCGCGTTTGCCCAGCCATTCGGTGAGATCGCTCTGGGTCCTCGTGCGCCCGGCCGGGTCGCGCCAGCTCAGCCCCTCGGCCAGCGTGAAGGTGGTCGCGTCCGACAGCCCGCCATCCTTGAACTTCTGAAGCCGCACCCCCTTGCCCCGGCCCAGTTCCGGCAGCTCGTCCAGGGGGAAGACCAGCAGCTTGCGGTTCTCGCCCACGCAGGCGACGTGATCGCCGGTGACGGGGCGGCAGACCTGCGCGCGGGCGGGTGCGCGGAGGTTGAGCACCTGCCTGCCCGCGCGGGTCTGGGCCAGCACCTCTTGCTCGGGCACCACGAAACCGTCGCCGGCGGAGGAGGCCACCAGAAGCTTGCCGCCCGGGCGGTGTATGAAGAGGGTCACGATCTCGGCCTCGTTGGGCAGGTCGACCATCAGGCGCAAGGGCTCGCCCATGCCGCGACCGCCGGGCAGGTTCGCGGCCGAGAGCGTGTAGAACCGCCCGTTCGTGCCGAAGACCAGGAGCCGGTCGGTGGTCTCGGCGTGGAAGGTGAAGCGCGGGCCGTCGCCATCCTTGAACTTGAGCTCGCGGGTGAGGTCGATATGGCCGGTCATGGCGCGGATCCAGCCCATGCGGGAGCACACGACCGTGATGGGCTCTCGCTCGATCATCGCCTCGAGCGGGACCTCCTCGATCGCGGCGGCGTCTGCAAAGGTGGTGCGGCGGGCGCCGATGGGGTGGGTCTTGCCGAAGGTCTTCCTGACCGCGCGCAGCTCGTCGGCGATGGCGGCCCATTGCCGGGCGGGATCGTCAAGCAGATCCTCGAGCCCGGCGCGCTCGGCCATGAGCGCATCGCGTTCGGCGCGCAGCTCCATCTCCTCGAGCCGGCGCAAGCTGCGCAGGCGCATGTTGAGGATCGCCTCGGCCTGCAACTCCGAAAGCCCGTCCTCGCCCCCGGGCGCGGGGGGCACGTAATCGGCCTCGGAGGTGGCGCGGGCAAAGCTCCGTCCCCAGTCCTCGCGCATCAGCGCGGCCTTGGGATCCTCGTCATAGCGGATGATGTCGATCACGCGGTCGAGGTTGAGGAAGGCCACGATCAGACCCTCGAGCACCTCGAGCCGGTGGTCGATCTTCTCCATCCGGTGACGCGAGCGGCGCAGAAGCACCTCCTGCCGGAAGTCGAGGAAGGCGCGCAGCACCTCCTTGAGCGAGCAGACCTTTGGCGTCACCCCGTCGATCAGCACGTTCATGTTGAGCGAGAAGCGGACCTCCAGATCGGAGTTGCGGAACATCATCCCCATGAGCATGTCCGGATCGACATTGCGCGAGCGCGGCTCGAGCACGAGGCGGATGTCCTCGGCGCTCTCGTCGCGGACATCGGCAAGGATCGGCACCTTGCGCGTCTGGATCAGCTCGGCGATGCGCTCGATCAGGCGCGATTTCTGGACCTGATAGGGGATCTCGGTGATCACGATCTGCCAGCCGCCGCGTCCCAGATCCTCGACCTGCCAGCGGGCGCGCAGCCGGAAGCTGCCGCGCCCGGTGCGATAGGCCTCGGCGATGTTCTCGCGCGGCTCGACGATGACGCCGCCGGTGGGGAAATCGGGGCCGGGGATGTGGCCCATCAGGGTCTCGTCGCGGGCGTCGGGGGATTTGATCAGGTGCAGGCAGGCCTCCACAAGCTCGCCGATATTGTGCGGCGGGATGTTGGTGGCCATGCCCACGGCAATCCCCGAGGAGCCATTGGCCAGCAGGTTGGGGAAGGCGGCCGGAAGCACGACCGGCTCGCGCAGGGTGCCGTCGTAATTGTCGCGGAAATCGACGGCATCCTCGGCCAGCCCCTCGAGCAGCGCCTCGGCGAAGACGGTGAGACGCGCCTCGGTGTAGCGGCTGGCGGCCGGGTTGTCGCCGTCGATATTGCCGAAATTTCCCTGCCCGTCCACGAGCGGGTAGCGCACCGCGAAATCCTGCGCGAGCCGCGCCATGGCATCGTAGATCGCGGCATCGCCGTGGGGATGATAGTTGCCCATCACGTCGCCCGAGATCTTGGCGGATTTGCGGAACCCCCCGGTGCTGGTCAGCCGCAATTCGCGCATCGCGTAGAGGATGCGGCGATGCACGGGCTTGAGCCCGTCGCGCGCATCCGGCAGCGCGCGGTGCATGATCGTGGAGAGCGCATAGGTCAGGTACCGCTCGCCGATGGCACGGCGCAGCGGTTCGGCCAGCGCCTCGGGCCGCATGTTGGGGTCGTCGAGAAGATCGCTCATGGATGTTGTGATAACGGCGCGGGGGGCGGGCGTAAAGCGCCCTTGAGGGCGATTTTCCGTTCATGCGTCGGCCCGAATCGGATACCCTGCGTCATCTGCCAGGGAAGTAATTTTGTCGTGAAGTGAGTTGGGGGGCGTGATGTGGCGCTTCATGCCGGTTTCATTCGCATTTCTGGGATGGGCTTTTTACGAGATGAGCGGCGGGGCCGATTACAGGCCCGCCCCGAACTCCATCCAGGCGCGCGCTCTGATCGAAGACAAACATCCCGTGGCGCGGCCCGCGCGGCCCAACGTGATCCGGTTGTCCGACACGCCCCGGCAAGCAGGGATCAGCGAGGCCGCGACCACCCTGGAAGAAGCCGCCACGGGCCGCGCGCCGATAGTGCTGGCCTCCGCCCGGCCTTCCGATCCGCGCTTCCTCGTGCCCACGGTGGTGGCGCAAGCGCCCGCGCCGGTCGCGCGGGTTTCGCGCGTGCCCGATGTCTCGTCCGCGCCGGAGATCGCAGCGGTAGAGGACCGTCGGCACGTGACCGCCAGCGCGGTCAACCTGCGCGGCGGGCCCGGCACATTCTATGGCTTTCTCGCTCGCCTTGTGCGCGGGGACGAGGTTGTGGTGCTGCGCGATCCGGGCGATGGCTGGGTCAGGCTGCGGGTGGCCGGAACGGGGCGCGTCGGATGGGTGGCCGCGCGGTTCCCGGCGGTGGCGAACTGAGCTTGCAACCCGTGCGTGCCCGCGCCAAGAAGGCGGGCATGAACGAACGAACGATCCTGATCAGCGGCTGTTCCTCGGGCATCGGCCTTGATGCCGCGCGCAGCTTGCGCGCGCGCGGCTGGCGCGTCTTTGCCTCCTGCCGCAAGGAGGCCGATTGCGAGCGCCTGCGCGGCGAGGGATTCGAGAGCCCGCGCCTCGATTACGAGGACGAGGCGAGCATCGCGGCGGCGCTTGCCGAGGTGCTGAGCGCCACGGGCGGCCGGCTTGATGCGCTCTTCAACAACGGGGCCTATGCCATTCCCGGCCCGGTCGAGGACATACCGACCGAGGCGCTGCGCACGATCTTTCAGGCCAATTTCATCGGCTGGCACGATCTGACGCGGCGCGTCATTCCGGTGATGCGCGCGCAGGGGCATGGCCGCATCGTGCAGTGCTCCTCGGTGCTGGGACTGGTGGCGATGAAGTGGCGCGGAGCCTATGTGGCGACGAAATTTGCGCTGGAAGGGCTGAGCGATGCCATGCGGCTGGAGCTTGCGGGGACGGGGATCGAGGTGGTTATCGTCGATCCGGGGCCGATCGACACGCCGTTTCGCCAGAACGCGATCGCGCAGTTCGAGAAATGGATCGACTGGCAAAACTCGGCGCGTGTGGCGGAGTATCGTGAGAGTTTGCTGGACCAGCTTTACAAAGNTGGCAGCAAGGGGCCGCAATGGCCCGCCTCTGCGGTGACGGCAAAGCTTGTTCACGCGCTCGAGTCATCACGTCCGCGGGCGCGCTACTATGTCACGACACCCACCTACCTCATGGGCGCGCTCCGGCGGGTCCTGCCGACGCGGGCGCTTGACTGGGTGCTCTCGAAGGGCTGATCCTTGCCCGGCGCGTGGCGGCGGATTTTGCGGTTCGCTTTTGCGGCGCGCTGGTCTAGATAAAGCGACTGCGCGCGGCAGACAGGAGACGACATGCTCAGCGATCCATTCTTTCTTCTGGTGGCGGCGGGTTGCCTCGTGACGGCCGCGATCCTCATCCGGGGGGTGCTGACCTTTGGCCGGGAGGGCGTGGAGAACGCGCGCCGCTCCAACCGGCTGATGTGGTGGCGGATCATCGCGCAGTTCGTGGCCGTGCTGCTGATCCTGCTTTTCGTCTTCGTCCGCAGGCAGGGAGGCTGACGGAATGGTGGTGCTCAACAAGATCTACACGCGCACGGGCGACGCGGGCGAGACCGCGCTCGGCAACGGGGTGCGGGTGGCCAAGCATTCCGCGCGCGTCACCGCCTATGGCACGGTGGACGAGCTCAACGCGACGCTGGGGCTGGCGCGGCTTCATGCCGGGGACGAGACCGACGCGGCGCTGGCGCGGATCCAGAACGACCTGTTCGATCTGGGGGCCGATCTGTGCCGGCCCGAGATGGAGAAGGACGCCGAGGCCGAGTATTCGCCCTTGCGCATGGTGCCCGCGCAGGTGGAGCGGCTGGAGGCCGAGATCGACGCGATGAACGCCCATCTCGAGCCGCTGCGCAGCTTCATCCTGCCCGGCGGCAGCGCGCTTGCCGCGCATCTGCACCTGTGCCGCACCGTGGCGCGACGGGCCGAGCGGATGGTGGTGGAACTGGCGGCGCTCGAATCCGTCAACGAGGCGGCGATCCGCTATCTCAACCGGCTGAGCGACTGGATGTTCGTGGCGGCAAGGATGGCCAATGACGGCGGGCGGGCGGACGTGCTCTGGGTTCCGGGTGCGAACCGCTGACACATTCTGGTAGCGATCCGGGGGCAGACGCCGCGAAAACGTGGCGTCCCCGGACNGGACCGTGACGATTTTNCCCTGTTTTCCCCGCGCCCGAGCCGGTATCAACGCGCGGGAGAGTCAAGCCGGGGGGCGCGCCGCCCCCCATCACTGAAAGGGAGACCGTGCCGATGAAGGTGCTCGTGCCTGTCAAGCGCGTGATCGACTACAACGTGAAAGTCCGTGTCAAGGCGGATGGCAGCGGGGTCGATCTTGCGAATGTGAAGATGTCGATGAACCCGTTCGACGAGATCGCCGTGGAAGAGGCGATCCGTCTGAAGGAGGCGGGCAAGGCCGACGAGGTCGTGGCCGTTTCCATCGGCGTGAAACAGGCGCAGGAGACGTTGCGCACGGCGCTGGCCATGGGGGCGGACCGGGCGATCCTCGTGGTGGCGGCCGACGACGTGCATCAGGACATCGAGCCGCTCAGCGTGGCGAAGATCCTCGCGAAGATCGTCGAGGAAGAGGGCCCCGGTCTCGTGCTCTGCGGCAAGCAGGCGATCGACAACGACATGAACGCGACCGGGCAGATGCTCTCGGCGCTTCTGGGCTGGAGCCAGGCGACCTTTGCCTCGGCGCTCGAGGTCGAGGGCGACACGGCGCTGGTGACGCGGGAGGTGGATGGCGGGCTTCAGACCATCCGGGTGAAGACGCCGGCGATCGTGACGGTCGATCTGCGCCTGAACGAGCCGCGCTATGCGAGCCTGCCCAACATCATGAAGGCCAAGAAGAAGCCGCTCGAGGAGAAGACGGCGGCCGATTACGGCGTGGACGTGCGCCCGCGGCTGGAGATCGTGAAGACCTCGGAGCCCGAGGCGCGCAAGGCCGGGCAGATCGTCGGCTCTGTCGATGAGCTGGTGGCGAAACTCAAGGAAGCGGGGGTGGTGTGATGGCGGTTCTTCTTCTGGCCGAGGTGACCGATGGTCAGCTCAACGTGGATGCGACGGCCAAGGCGGTCACGGCGGCGGCGCAGCTTGGCGACGTGACGGCGCTCTGTGCCGGGGCCTCGGCCGCGGCGGCGGGCGAGGCGGCCGCGAAGATTGCCGGCGTCAAGAAGGTGCTGGTGGCCGAAGATCCCGCTCTGGGCCACCGGCTGGCGGAGCCGACGGCGGCGCTGATCGTCAGCCTTGCGGGGGAGTATTCGCATATCGTCGCCCCGGCCACGACCGATGCCAAGAACGTGCTGCCGCGGGTGGCGGCGCTGCTCGATGCGATGGTGATCTCGGACGTGTCGGGGATCGTCGATGCCGAGACCTTCGAGCGGCCGATCTATGCGGGCAATGCGATCCAGACGGTGAGATCGAAGGACGCCACGAAGGTCGTCTCGATCCGGACCTCGACCTTCGACGCGGCGGGCGAGCAGGCCCCGGCCCCGGTCGAGACCATCGGCGCGGCGGAAAATCCCGGCCTTTCGGAATGGGTCGAGGACAAGGTGGCGGCCTCGGACCGGCCGGACCTGACCTCGGCGGGCGTGGTCGTCTCGGGCGGGCGCGGTGTCGGCTCCAGGGAGGATTTCGCGCTGATCGAGAAGCTGGCGGACAAGCTCGGCGCGGCCGTGGGCGCCTCGCGCGCGGCGGTCGATTCGGGCTATGCGCCGAACGACTGGCAGGTGGGCCAGACCGGCAAGGTCGTGGCACCGGACCTCTATGTGGCCGTGGGCATTTCCGGCGCGATCCAGCACCTTGCGGGGATGAAGGACAGCAAGGTGATCGTCGCCATCAACAAGGACGAGGAGGCCCCGATCTTCCAGGTCGCCGATTACGGGCTGGTGGCGGACCTTTTCGACGCGGTGCCGGAACTGACCGAGAAGCTCTGATATATCGGGCGGTTCAGAAGGGGCCTGCGCGCGGCGCGGGCCCCTTTTCATTGACAAGCGCGGCGAGCGCGGGGCGCAGCGCCCCGGCCACCTCGGCATGTGCGCGGGGGCCGGGAAGGGCGGCGGCCACCTCTTCCTCGAGCGGGGCGAAGCGCATGCCGCGCGTGCCCTCCGCGCGGGCGGCGTCGGAGAT
>PBIL01000001.1 GCA_002720475.1 Roseovarius sp. | reverse complement strand
CTTGAACGGGCCTTTCCGCTTTCGCCGGACATGCCGCTCGTGGCCGCACCCTTCTACGGCCGCCGGGACGGTGAACGCTCGGCCCTTCCATTGCCGATGACGGACACCGCGCCCGACAGTTGGGGGCGCAAGATCATCGAATTGCTGCGCGGTACGCAGTATCTGACCGAACTCGACTACCTGCTTGAGTCCGACGATCGCCTGAGGATCGGGGCCTTGCGCTATTTCGACGGCCCTGGGGCGGAGGCCACTGCGCTTGCCCCACCGCGTGCTGACGGCGTGAACGTGCCGCGCCTGCACGATCTCGACGAGGTCATCCGCCAGGCGCGGGCCTTCGAGGAAGATCCCGCCGGCTATGCCCGACGTCGCGCCGAGCTTGTCGGCGGTGATCTTCTGGCCGAAGCGGTCGGTTCTCTGGGCGGTGCCCGGCCCAAGGTGAATGCGCGCGACCGCGAAGGTGCTCTCTGGATCGTCAAGCTGCCCAAGATCGACGACGACTACGCAGTCGCCCGCGCCGAGGCCATGACGCTTAGACTTGCGCGTGAGGTGGGCATAGACGCCTGCGTCGCGGATATCCTGAACACCTCGCAACGGTTCCCGGCCGCTCTCATCCGCCGCTTTGACAGGGTCGGGGCCGATCATTCGGACCGAGTCCCGTTCATCTCGGCCCAGACCTTTCTGGGATTGGGCGGAACGGCCGCAAGCAGCTACGAGGACCTTGCGATGGCGATGCGCCGCCATTGCGTGGACCCTGCCGGGCAAATCGTTGAACTGTATCGCCGGATGGTCTTCGGCATCCTGATCCGCAATACCGACGATCATCTGCGCAATCATGGCTTCTTGCGCGCGCCCGGCGGCTGGCGGCTGTCACCGGCATTCGACATCAACCCCGAACACCGTCCGGGCGGCCGGATGCAGACCGCAATCTCCGAAATCCATGGCAACCTGCCCTCGATCGACGCGGCGCTCGATGCCTCTGCCTTCTTCGACATCGACAGGCGGACTGCGGAGCAGATGACAGGTGACATGGCGCGCCATATCGCAGGGGCCTGGCGCCGCATCGGTGGCCAGCTTGGCATGGATGCCCGCGATTTCAGCGCTGTCGGCGCGGCAATCGAGACCGAGGATCTGGCGAAGGCCTGCCGCCTCTAGATCGGACTTAGCAGGTCGCGCATCTGCGCCGCACGCAGCATCGCATCGCTTGTGATCGGCTCGCTGACCGCCGCCGGGACCTGATCGCCTACCGCCAGAAGCGCCCGCTCCAGCGCAGGCCCCAGCCGATCTACCATGTCCCGCAACTGCTCCAACGCGCTGCCCTTGGGCAGACCCGCCGCGCGGCCCTCGTCCTCGCCCAAGGCGAGCGGCGCGGCGGCGAGATTTTTCAGGTCGGCGACCATCTCCTCTTCCGAAATGATGCGATACTGCATGTCCTGCTCTGCCGGGGCCTCGTCCACCGGCAGGAATTGCAGCGCACCGACACAGTCGCGCCCCAGCACCGAAAGCAGCGAAAACACATCCTTGCCCTGTGCCCCGACGCGCGCGGCGATCTTCTCGCGCAGCTCGCCTTCGTCATCGGGCAGGAGGTTGTCGAAGGCGGCGACAACGGGATCGCCCTGCCATTTGAGCTTGGTCAGCGGCAGGGCGCTGGCAACCGGGAAAGCGGCCTCGGACGCAAGCCAGGCAGGATCATAGGTGAAAGCGATGGCGCCATCCGTCGCGCGGGTCAGCGTTCCCACCCTCGACCGTTCGTACCAGACGGCTGTCTTGCTATGACGTGTGCGGCGACCAGCACGGGCGATGCGTGCCATTTCAGAACTGGCTCCGGCCGCCGATACGATCCGTCGCCGAGAGTTCCGCGCCCAAGGCTTCGAGGAGGCGCAGATAGACATCCAGGCTGACGGAAACGACGCCGTTCTCGATATCCGAAATGGTGGATTGCGCGGTGCCCGTCATCTCGCCAAGCTGTTTCTGGCTGAGCTTCTGAGCCACCCGTCGGGCACGAAGGATGGCCCCGGCCTGGCGCAGGCTTCGAACAGGATGTGGTGCCGAATTCATCATCTGGCCAAGATAGCTCACAGGCTATATCTCGTCAATATAGCCCCTGGGCTATTGATCTGAATTACCGCCCAAGGGCTATCAGTGATCTACGCGCCATCCCGAGCAATCCTGCATCCGACATACTGGTCCGCCCCTGCCGAGTGGTCCCGTTTCAGTCTTGGTGCATGACGGGTTTGGGGACGACGGCAGGGCCAGGGACTCGGCTCCGGATGGCGACGCCGGTCCACGGAGTGCCGCAGACGCCCCAATGTTTCGCATGCGAAACATTCGGGCCGCGGTTCACTCCTCGGCAAGCCCTCGCAGCCAGGCCTCGAGCCGGGCACGAAACGCCGGGCCGATGGCCGGGCCGGAGAGGCGCAAAGAGCCGCCTTTCTCGGTGAGATAGAGGCCCGGACAGACCTCTTTGGCCGTATCAGAGACGGATTCCACCTTCTGGACGGACCGTTCAGAACCGTCTGGTGCGGTTGCGGGTGGCCCCGATACCTCTGAAGACGCCGTGGGAGCAGGGGGGCTTTCCTTCTCGATAAAGCCCGCAATCAGGCTCTGTTCCGCCTCGACAGTGTCTGTTTCGGACTGTTCGAGATGCGCCCGGAGCCGGGATCCGGCGCTGTCATCGGCCTCGATGATCCTGACCAGCGCGAGCCCAAGCCGCTCGGTCAGGGCCTGGGGGAACCGAACGGCATCCCCGAGCGCCTCGTAGAGGGTCAGGAAGGAGCCGATCTTGGAGCGCTTGGCCCGGGACGCCGAGGCGAAGAGCGCCTGCAAAGCCGCCCTGGGCGTGTCGAACACACCCGCCTCGACCGATTTCGCTGCGATCCGGGCACGTTCGTAATAACTCAGCCCCAGCCGGATCTCGTTCTCCTCGACCATCGAGACATAGGCCTCTTCGGAACTTGCCGGTTGGCGCAGAAAGGCCAGAACAGTGTCGAATCGTGCCTCGCCCGTCTCGTCGCGAAGCCGGGTCAGCGCGGTCAGCCGCCGCCAGCCCGAGATGAGCCCGTAGCGCCCCTGCCCCAGATCGACCACCTCGATCGGGGTGCGCTGGCCGAAGCGCCGCAGGCTCTCGAGCAGCGCCGCGAAATCCGGATCCTCCCCGGTGCCCGGATGGGACCGGTCCCGTATCAGCCAGGCGGCCTCGATCCGGTCGAGGGAGAGGCGCTGCACCAGCCGTCCCTCGCTGCGCGCGGCGCTCAGCTCGCGGCTGACCTCCTCGAAGGCCGCGTTGAGCGAGGCGTCCCCCGCCACCCGGGCAATCGGGGCCGCGCTGGCGACCGGCGGCGGCGCGGCCTCCTCCGATGTGCCCAGGTAATCCTGCAGCGGGCCGCCGAGACGTTTACGCTTGGCCATGGCAGACCTCCCGAGGGGCCGGGGGAATGGGGGGACGTGTTTCGCATGCGAAACGTTTCACGGGGCGGGGCAGGGGGGGCGGGTGCCTCATTCCGCCACCTCCCGCCCGGCCATGGCCAGCTGGTCGCGCCGCCAGACCCCGAAGAGCAGCTTCTTGAAGGCGGCATAGGTGGCGTCGAAGGTCTCGCGCCCGCGGATATAGGTCTCGCGGTTGAAGTCGCGGTAATCGGCCTCGTAGATGCCGCTCACCTGCTCGCCCGCCTGGCCGATGAGCGCGGTGAAATCCTGCCGCTGCGGGGCAAGGGCGTGGCCGAGATAGGCCTGCATCAGCCCGGCCAGTTCGGCCTGCTGCCCGGCATCGTAGCGGGTGATGAGCGCGCGCACCGCATCCCATTCGAAGCGCACCCCCTCGCGGCCCAGGGCGCGTGCCGCCATGTTCTCGCCCTCCTCGATGGACTGGAAGGTGGCGTGCAGCATCTCGAAGAACCGGCCCGTCGAGTCGAACTCGAGAAAGGACGCGCCAAGCGGCACCAGCAGGATGTCGGCCGCCGCCAGCCCGTTGATCGTGAGATAGCCAAGCGCCGGCGGCGTGTCGAGAAACACGAGATCGTAGTCCTGCAGGATGCCGTCGGCCTCGAGACTCTCGGTCAGCGCCTCCCAGAGCTTCCAGCTGCGCGCGCCCATGCGCCAGACCGGGATCTGGAACTCGGACCAGTAGAGATTGAGCTGTGCGCCGATCAGGTCGATATTGGGCCAGTGGGTCGTCTGGATGAGATCCTGGGCGCGCAGCTTCATCGCCTCGGCAAGCGTGTCGTCGATCGGCTGTGGTGCCTCGTTGCGCTGCACGCGCTGGCGGTTCTCCTCCTGCAGGTGCCGCCCGTAATGGCGGGCGAGCAGGGGAAAGACGGTGCCCCATTCATCCTCGACCGATCCGCCGAAGATCGAGGTCATCGAGCCCTGGCTGTCGAGATCGACCACCAGCACCCGGTAGCCGTCGAGCGCCGCCGACATCGCCAGATGCGCCGCGGTCGAGGTCTTGCCGACCCCGCCCTTGAAATTGGCGACCGCGATCATCTTGGCGGGCAGGCCCTCGGGGCGCCAGGGCCTGTACTCCTTGGTCTTCGATCCTTCCGCCGCGAAATGCGCGCGCAGCCGCAGCACCTCGTCGAGGGTGAACCACCTTGCCCCGCCCTCGGTTTCCGAACGTCCCTGGGGCAGGTCGGGATTGGCCTTGAGCACGCGGCGGAAATGGGCGGTGGCGATGGGGATGAGATAGCGGGTGATCTCCCAGGTCGAGAAGAGGCGCAGCTTGCGCGTGCCGCTCTCGTCGAGCCCGCGCGACGCGAGATCCTGCCGTCCGCGCCGGCACGCCGCCGCGATCCGCTCGAAATCGCCCGTCATCTGCGGCGGGTCGAGATCGGCCATCGCGGCATCCGGAGAGATGTTGAAATAGGGGGGGAGGGGGGAAGACCCGTCACGTGCCACGATATGCCTCATGTGCTCTGTTTTTCGATATGTATCTCAAAATGGCGCACATGGGAATATTTTCCTGTCCTGAACGGGGTCGATTCGGCCTTCTTCTGCCCTTCTCTCGGCAAATTCCGGTGGTTCCGTCCGGTGCGGGGCGTCCCGTGCCGGGCGCAGTCAGGAATTTTGCAGTTATTGAATTGTTATTTAATAGTTAAGCGCATCGGGCGTTTTCCCAGAGCCCTGTTTTCAAAGGCGGATTTCGCGCTTCCGGGGCCTCGGGGCGATTCCGAAGCCACGATGACGCGACTCCGAAGCCACGATCGCGCGATTCCGAAGCCACGATCGCCCGCCCCGAAACTCTGGACGCTCCGCCCGCTGCCTGCGTAAGGTGGTGATAATGAAACCCCGAAAGACAAGAGCGGGCAGGGGGCATGGGCAGTTACGCGGGATCAGGGCGGCCGGGGCTGCTGCCGGAGCGTCATCCGACGGGCGATTTCTTCGTCTGCGACATCTTCGATGCGCTGCCCAAGGACGATCTCGCCTCGATGGAGCATCCGCTCTTCTCGCTCTCCACCCGGGCCGATCTGCGGGTGCTCTCCTACCGCCACAACGACGTGACCATCACCGTGACGCCCTCCGTCAAGGGCCGCGCCACGCTCTTCGACAAGGACATCCTGATCTATTGCATCAGCCAGCTGATGGCCGCGCTCAATGCCGGGCGCCCCGTGAGCCGCACGCTGCATCTGCGCGCCCATGACCTCCTGGTGGCCACCAATCGCGAGACTTCCGGCGACGGCTATCGCCGGCTGGTCGAGGCCTTCGAGCGGCTCGCGGGCACACGCATCACCACCAATCTCGCCACCGCCGAGGTCGAGACGACGACCGGCTTCGGCCTGATCGAGACCTGGCAGATCCAGCGCCGCACCCGCGGCGGCCGGATGGTCTCGGTGCGGGTGACGCTCGCGGAATGGCTCTACCGGGCGGTGCTGGCGAAATCCGTCCTCACGCTCAGCCGCGACTATTTCCGCCTGCGCAAGCCGCTCGAACGGCGCATCTACGAGCTTGCGCGCAAGCATTGCGGCCATCAGCCGGGCTGGCGCATCTCGCTGGCGGTTCTGGCGCACAAGTCCGGCTCCGCCTCGCCGCTGCGGGTGTTCCGCCGCATGATCCGCGACATGATCGCCACCAATCACCTGCCCGATTACGATCTCGCCGAGGAGCCGGGCGACATGATCCATGTCCGTCCCCGACAGGTGGTGCTGGCCCCCGGCGAGGGGCCGCGCCCGAGCCCCGAGGCGCTCGACGAGGCGCGCCGCCTCAGCCCCGGCGCGGATGTCCACGCGCTCGAGGCCGACTGGCGCGCCTGGTGGGTGACGACGGGCCGCCCGCGCCTGCGCAGCCCCGACGCGGCCTTCCTGGGCTGGGTGCGCAAGCGCGGATGAGGGGGATGTGTTGCCGTGAGGACTCGGGTTGCGGGTGAAATTCGGGGGCTATCGGCAAAGGTAACGATTTCCTGACAGAATTTTGCCGCAATCGTGCTTAGCTTTGGGCGCAATGCAGTCTTATCTTTACAGGTGGAGTAAGGGATCATACGTTCAATCTTGAGTTGAATCGCCAGGAGGGGTGCCGCATGATCATCGGGTTGATCCTTGCCGGAACGGGGTTCGGGGCCGCTGCGGCCTTCGGGGCGGTGCTGCTGGGATACCCGATCTGGATGGCCCTTCTGATCTACTCCGCCACGGGCGTGGCCGCCGTGCTGGGGTTCGCGGCCCTTGCCATCGCCCGCCACCCGGATCCGCAGGACAGCGGCGCATCGGCCAGGCCCTATGCCCTGGTGGGCCCGGAGGGCGGCTGAGCCGGTCCTTCCCCGAAGAAACGAATCACGCCCGCCGCCGCCCCCAAGGGGTCGGCGACAGTTGTTTCCTTTCAGGCAACACACTCGCCACAGGCGTGTGATCTGTTGCCGAAACAGTCCGGGGTTCTTCCCAGGGTTGTGCTGCGCCATCCCCGGCCACGTTCTTTTGACTTGGGACGAAAATGAGGCGATAATACGGCGTCAACTAGGCATGCTCGTCAGGCATGGTCAGGTCATGGCTTGAAATCGCCCGAACCTGTCCAGGTCAGGGCGGCATTGGTCTTCTATGGAGTGGGTTAAGATGTTTGAGTTGAAGAGAATTGTAGCGACATCCGTGATTGCTGTTCTAATGGCTCTGAGCGTAGGTCTGGCTCAGGCTGCGACGATAGATATCACAGTCTACGATGATCCTGTCGGCTTGACAGGAGAGCGCGGGACGTTGAGTTGTTCTGCCGCGTGCTCCGTGCTCAATGCGGAGCCGGGCGTTTTTAGCCCTGGCGTTGGGGGTGTCTTTACCGTCCACCCGCCAAATCTGACGAACGAAACCAGTTTCGTGAACGCCAATCTGTTTCCTGGCGATGCTGCTTTCGCGACAGGTTTCAAGACCGAGCCTGCTCCCAATCCGTTTACCACGTCGGCACTCTACATCCTTATGAAGATTGGGGGCGGGAATACGTTCAACACTGTCCTCGTGCGTAACGAGACCAATGGTGGAAGCCTGGAACTGACTTGGGATGGCAATTCAGCGTCTGGCCTGAGCCATGTCACGGAGTTTGGTGGTGCCGTTCCCATCCCCCTCCCCGCCGGTGGCCTTCTCCTGATCACCGCGCTCGGTGGCCTGGGGATTGCTGTCCGCCGCCGTCGCAAGGTGGCCTGACGGACGTTCGACACCCGGATGATCTCGCTGGCAGCCCCCGCCCGGGGGCTGTTTGCGTCCGGGGGCCTGCCTTCCCGGCCGCTCCTGTCCCGTGTCCCGGGGCCGCGCGGGGACCGATCGAATACCGACGAGAGACCGACGCAAAACCGCCCTCGCGCCACAAATTCGCCACCGCGCTGTGGAATCCCTGTCGACAATCATGCGACAGGGGCCGGATTGTTCTTTATACTGGTGGAAAACAGGCGGGCGAGACAGGCAGTGGCGAAGCGGCATGTGGCATAGGAAACCGGCAACGACCCCCTATCTTGGCGCCCTTCGGGGGCTGCGGCGCACATTCGTGCTGGCAGGTCTCTTCAGCGCCGTCATCAACCTTCTGATGCTGACCGGTCCGATCTACATGCTGCAGGTCTATGACCGGGTGCTGTCGTCGGGATCGGTGGCCACGCTGGTGGGGCTCTTCGCCATCGTCATCGTGCTCTATGCCTTTCTGGGGCTCTACGATTTCCTGCGCGCGCGGCTTCTGTCGCGGGCGGCGCTGCGGCTCGATGCGCAGCTGGGCGAGGAGGCGTTCCGCTTCGTGCTGCGCGCGGGGCTCATCGGCGGCGGCGCGCAGATCGATCCCCGCGCCCAGCCGGTGCGCGACCTCGAGGCTGTTCGCGGCTTTCTGGGCAGCCCGGCGGTCACCGGGCTCTTCGATCTGCCCTGGATGCCGATCTTCCTGGCGCTCGTCTTCGTGATCCATCCCTGGCTCGGCTGGCTGACACTGGCCGGGGCGGCCATCGTGGCGGTCGCCGCCCTGCTCAACCAGATCCTGGCGCAGAAATCGATCCACCGGGCGATGTCGATGGAGGCGGCCGAGCGCACTCTCGTCGACCAGGCCCGGACCGACGCCGAAACCCTGCACGCGCTCGGCATGCGCGAGCGGCTGGTCCGGCGCTGGCGCGACATGCATGACGCGGCGCTCGCCACGGCGCAGATGGGCAGCGACCGTTCCGAAGGCTTCGCCGCCTTCTCGAAATCCTTCCGGCTGCTCTTGCAATCGGCGCTTCTCACGCTCGGAGCCTATCTCGCCCTGCGCCAGGAGATCACGCCGGGCATGATCATCGCCACCTCGATCATCGCCGGCCGGGCGCTTGCCCCGGTCGACCAGGTGATCGGCCAGTGGCGCGCCATCGGACGCGCGCGCGAGGCCCATCAGCGTCTGCGCGAGATCTTCGAGCGGATGCCGCCCAAGAAGCCGCGGGTCGAGCTGCCAGCGCCCGCGGGCGATCTGCGGGTGACGGCCCTGACCAAGCTGGCCCCGGCCGGGCCGGAGGGGCAGGCGGACCGCCCGCGTATTCTCGACCGGGTGAGCTTCGCGCTCTCGGCGGGCGACGGGCTGGGCGTCGTGGGCAACAGTGCGGCGGGCAAGTCCACGCTGGCGCGGCTTCTGGTCGGGGCCTGGGTGGCGGATGCGGGCGAGATCCGGCTCGACGGGGCGACGCTCGATCAATGGACGCCCGAGGCGCTCGGCCGCCATGTCGGCTACCTGCCGCAATCGCTGCACATCCTGTCGGGCAGTGTCGGCGAGAACATCGCGCGCTTCGACCCGGAGGCGAAGGATTCCGACATCATCGAGGCCGCGCGCATCGCCGGGGTGCACGAGATGATCCTCGGGCTGCCCGACGGCTATGCCACCCATATGGACCGGATGACCCGGCCGCTCTCGGGCGGGCAGATCCAGCGCCTGGGGCTGGCGCGCGCCATCTATGGCACACCGCGCCTCATCGTGCTCGACGAGCCCAATTCCAATCTCGACGCCGATGGCGACGATGCGCTCGCCGCGGCGGTCCGCACCATGCGCGACAGGGGCTGCGTGGTCGTGGTCATGGCGCACCGGCCGAGCGCGCTTGCCTCGGTCAACAAGGTCATGCTGCTGCACCAGGGACGGATGGCCAAGTTCGGCGACAAGGACGAGGTGCTCTATGGCAGGCCCCGCCCGGTCTCGGTCGTGGCGCAGTGAGGAGGGGAGAATGACGGCCGACACCTTCGCCGCCCCGCCGCTCAGGACCGACCTGACGCGCGCAGGCCGTCTCGGCACACTCGCCGGGCTGGCCCTGCTGACGCTGCTCTTCGGCTGGGCCTATGTCACGCAGATCAGCGGCGCGGTCATTGCCCCGGGTGCGGCGGTGGTGCGCGGCAAGCCCAAGATCGTGCAGAGCCTCGATGGCGGGATCGTCGAGGAGATCCGCGTCTCCGACGGCGACATGGTGCGGGCGGGCGATCTGCTCCTGCGGCTCGATCCCACGCTCCTGCGGATCAATCTCGAGATGTATCGCAACCGCCTGGCCGAGACCCGCGCCGAGATCAGCCGGCTGCAGGCCGAGCAGGTGACGGCACCCGATCTGGTCTTCGATTACGACACGACCTATCTCGACGGCCTGCCGCTCGAGAAGATCAATGCCGGGCAGCGGCAGATCTTCGAGGCGCGCCGCGAGGTGATCAAGGGGCGCAAGGACCAGCTCGCCGAGAAGGCGGCGCAGTTCCACAACCAGATCTCCGGTGTGGACGGGCTGATCACCGCCAAGCGCGAGCAGCTGAATTTCATCGAGAAGGAACTGGCCGATGTCAGCGCGCTCCATGCCGAGGGGTTGGCGCGCGAGGGGCAGGTGCTCGAACTGCAACGCGAACGCGCCCGCCTTCTGGGCGAGATCGCCGAGCATCAGTCCGAACTGGCCCGGATCCGCAATTCGATCCGCGATACCGAGCTGGAGATCCTCCAGGCCGAACGGCAGTTCAAGGAGCAGGTGGTCACCGACCTGCGCGAGAAGATGATGGAGAGCGAGGAATTGCTCCTGCAGATCGTCACCGCGCAGAAACAGCTCGACCGGATCGAGATCCTGTCGCCCGTGGATGGGATCGTGCATGAGATGCAGGTGTTCAACGCGGGCAGCGTGGTGCCGCCGGGCGAGACGATCCTGCAGGTGATCCCGGTCTCGGAGGGGGTGGAGTTCGAGATCCGCGTCGATCCCAATGCGATCGACCAGGTGGCGGAGGGGCAGCGCGCCAAGGTTGTCTTCACCGCCTTCAGCACCCGCACCACGCCGGAGATCTTCGGCACGGTCTCGGGCATCTCGCCCGACGCCGTCACCGATCCGTCCACCGGGCAGAGCTTCTACAGGGTCACCCTCACCATCGCGCCCGAGGAGATGGCGCGTCTCGGGGACCACGAGATCCTGCCCGGCATGCCGATCGAGGCCTTCCTGCAGACCGGGGAGCGCACGGTGCTGAGCTACCTGACCCGCCCGCTCAGCGACCAGCTGCGCCGCGCCTTCCGCGACGACTGAACGGGCCGCAGGGGTGATGCGCCGGGGGCACAACGGCACCCGTTCCCGACGCACGGCTTGTTTTCAAGAGGGTTTTGCACCATTCTGGGCGCGAGTGGTCGCATGTGACAAACCGGTGCCAGAAACCGGGGCGCATGGGCAGTGAGGCAGGATATTTCATGACGGGCCGGGCCTGGCGCAGGACGTCACGCACATTCTCCGTTCTCTCCGGGCTTGCGTTTCTGGCGGGCTGTTCGGACGTGCCCTACCATGCCCCGCGCTTTGCCTTCCTGTCCTCCTACAAATCCGCCCGCGACAGCAGCCCGGTGCTGCTCAGCAATGCCGAATGGTGGAAGACCTTCCGCGATCCCACGCTCGATGCCCTGGTCGAGACGGGGCTTGCCGGCAATCTCGATCTCGACATCGCCCGCGAGCGCGTGACCGAGGCCGAGGCGATCCAGCGCACCGTGCCGCAGGCGGCCTTTCTCTCGCCCCGGGCGCGGGCGGGGGGCGAGCGCGACGAGAATGGCAGGACCGACAGCCGCGCCGAGGCCACGCTCGGGTTCGAATGGATCGTCGATATCTATGGCGGGCGGCGGGCGCAGATCGACGCGGCGGGCGCCCGCATCGAGGTGGCCGATGCCGAGGTCGATGCCGCGCGGCTGCTGCTCCTGCTCAACATTGCCAATGCCTATGTCGATCTGCGCTATCAGCAGACGAGCCTCGCGCTGCGCCAGTCCGAACTCGCCTCGCGGCGTCAGACGCTGGAGCTGATCGAGCGGCTGCAGCAGGGCAATGCCGCGACCCAGGTCGACGTGGTCAGGGCGCGCGCGCTCGTCTCCGAGACCCGGGCGGAGATCCCCGAGATCCGCGCCGCCATCGAGGCCGCCCGGAACGAGATCGCCGTGCTGGCGGGCAAGGTTCCCGGCACGCTCGGGATCGACCTCGACAAGGGCGCGCGCCAGCCGCGCGTCTCCCTCTCGCCCGAGGTGGGGATCCCCGCGGATCTGCTGCGCAACCGCCCCGACATCCGCGTGGCCGAGCGCCGCTATTACGCCGCCTTCCGCGACGTGGCCGCGGCGCGGGCCGATCTCTATCCGCAGCTGTCGCTGAGCGGCACGATCACGCGCAGCTCGCTCTCGGGCTCCGCGGGGACCGAGTATTTCTTCGGCCCCGCGCTCACCTTCCCGGTCCTGCCCAATACCGCGCGCCGCGCCAGCGTGGAGCAGCGCGAGTCGCTCGTCCGTCAGGCGCATACCCAATGGAAACTGACCGTGCTCGGGGCGATCCGCGATGTCGAGACCTCGCTCGCCGAATATGCCGCCGCGCTCTCGGCGCAGCGCGCGGCGGAAGAGACGGTGCGGCTCTACCAGGAGGTGGTGACCCTCACCCGCCAGATCGTCACCCGCGACGGTGCCACGATCCGCGACCTGATCGAGGCCGAACAGGACGTCGCCGAGGCCAACACCACCCTCGCCACCACGCTGCGCCGCGTGGGGCGCAGCTTCGTCGAGCTCAATGTGAACCTGGGCTCGGGGCACGGGGCGGGGGAGGGGCAGGCCGCCGGGGGATAAGTCCTTTTGATCGGGACAATCGCGCCAGGAATACCTTAAGACAGGACCGAGGATACGCCTGTGACCCGTTACTCGCAGGCCGCTACGTTGACGAAGAGGATATTGCATGAAACGGGGCAGGCTTTTCTACCGGCTGCAAAGGCATTTCCGAAACAGGCGGTTCCAGGTCTTCGACGCGCTCTTGCGCCGCATTCTCGAGACACAGCCGGAGGTGTCGATCCTCGATGCCGGTGGACGCCCGGACTATTGGGCGATCCTGGCCCCGGACCTGCGGGACAAGGTCAGGATCACCTGCCTGAACTTCCGGACCGAACTGGAGACCTATGCGCAGCCGAGTCCGGACTTGCGGATCACTTGCGTTGTCGGGGATGCCTGCCACATGCCCGAGTTCCCGGACAACGCCTTCGACGTCGTCCATTCCAACAGCGTGATCGAGCATGTCGGCAGCTACCAGAACATGAAGCGCTTTGCGGACGAGACCCGGCGTGTCGGCAGGTTCTACTATGTCCAGACACCCAACTACTGGTTCCCGATCGAGCCCCATTACGGCGTGCCGTTCTTCCACTGGCTGTCGGATACTCGGCGGATCTGGTTCTTCACAAGGATGAATGTCGGCTACGCGCGTAAATGTACCTTCGACATGGCCCTGCCGCGCGTGGATCATACCCGGATCATCAGCCCGTTCCTGATGCAAGGATTCTTCCCCGACGGGAAGATCAGGAAGGAAAGAGTCCTGGGTTTCTCGAAATCGGTTATTGCGATGCGGTCGGCAGACTGAAGTCGTTGTGTTGGAGCGATCATGAACCTGACATTCACTACCGACGTCTCACTTGCCCCGCGCCAGTTCACGATCAGGCCAGAACTGACCGCCACGGGCAATGACATCCATGTGCGCGCGCATCCCGATCTCGGCATCTTCGACATTCTCGATGCCTCCGGTGCACGGATCGGTCTGCTCATGGGCTTTCCGATCGATCTGCAGGATCGGTGTGTCCTGTCGGGGCCGTTGACGGTGGCTATTCCGGCCTCCTCGGAGATTGACGCGGCAGCAGAGGCGATCCTTGACCGGCTTGGCGGCCGCTTCCTTCTCCTGCTGACCCTTTCCGGTGAAAGCAGGGTTTATCCTGACTGTGCAGCCCAGGTCCCTTGCGTCTATTCGCCTGAGAAAGGCATGGCCGGATCGACGGCGGATGCGATCCTGTCGGACGCGGATTATGAAACGCTTTTCCGTCACGATCTCTATGCGGCGCTGGATATCGAGAATGATGGCTGGTTTCCGGGGGGGCTGACCGCCCATGAGGGGATCGAGCGGTTGCTGCCCAATCATGTTCTAGACCTGCGGGACTGGAGCCAGAGACGATACTGGCCCCTCG
Organism: Roseovarius sp.; assembly: GCA_002720475.1. Classification (GTDB taxonomy): domain Bacteria; phylum Pseudomonadota; class Alphaproteobacteria; order Rhodobacterales; family Rhodobacteraceae; genus Roseovarius. The sequence continues at coordinate 124,654 of PBIL01000001.1, read as the reverse complement.
GGGATATCGCGCGAACCTCATCGCCCGAGAGCAGTCTGGAGGAAATTTCCCGGATCATCCGTATTCAGCTCGAAGCCTTGCTCAACGGGCCGAAAAAGATTGCCCAGGCTCTGACAGCGGGACATGAGACACGGGTCATGCTCGCCTGCGCGCGTCCCTATCTCGACGCGATCGAGTTCGTCACGCTGGAAGGCGACACTCCGCGTGCCGATGACACGGTGCTCTCGCAACGCATGGCCCGCGAGCTTGGCCTGACCCATCGCATGCTGCCTCGGGTGGTCGCCGATGAGGCGGCCGTGGCGCGCTACATGCGCCGGGGGGGGCATTGCGTGGGCGGGCCCAACAAGTTCTTCCATCCAACGCTTGGGCATCTTGCCAATGATTATGATTTCGTGGGTGGCCTGAACGGCGAAATCGGCAGAGCGTTCCTATGGCGTAAGACCGATACGGCAGACACGAATCTTTCTGCCGAGATTCTCACGGGCAGGATGGGATTGCCAACAGTGACCGAGCTCCAAGAGCGATTTGAATCCTGGCGGCGGGCTCTTCCGACGACGGATTCACTTTCGGAACTCGATCTGGCCTATCTGGAACATCGGATGGGGCCCTGGTCGAGCGCTCAGTTCTTTTCAGATCCGTCACTGGTGCGCCACAATCCGATAGGCACAACGAAGACTGTCAAGCTGATGCTTGGCCTTCCTGACGCATGGAAACGCCAGAGCAGGCTGACGACCGGGATCATCCGCATGCACTGGCCGGAGCTCTTGTCCTATCCCTTCAACAGCCAGGGGGCCCTGCAGGACCTGTTGAAACAGATCGGACGCGCCGCGCGGCGTCCGCAACTGATTGTCCGAAAGTTTCGCAAGATGCGCCGTTAGATTGTATCGCGCGCAGCGCCCACCGAACTAGTCAATGACGAGGAGTCATCTTGCCACATTCTCTCGTTCTATGACCGTGATGTTGCCATATTGGATGGTCACCTTGCTGCCTGTCTAAGAGCGGCCGACTCGGTCGGAGGGTTTGGAAAGGAGAACAGTATGACCACCTACACCGTTTCGTCCGCGACCGATTTGCAAGCCGTGCTCAGCGGCGCATCGGGCGGCGATGTCATCGAGCTTGCGGCGGGCGACTATGGCAACCTGTCGCTACGGGGCCTCGATTTCGATTCCGAGGTCACGATCAGATCCGCAGAGGCGGCCGACCCAGCCGTGTTCAACACAATCAATATAATTGAATCCTCGAACCTAACCTTCGATTCACTTTTCATCGACTTCACGCCGACCGAGGGCACCGTTGAATGGTCCAGTGCATTCCGGGCGGTTCAAGGCGTCTCGAACATTACCCTGCGTAACAGCAAGGTCGAAGGCGGCGATTCGATTGCCGGTGTTTCTCCGGACTCCGAACCCGGAGAGCAGGGGGCATCTGGCATTCTCGGCGAGCCGATTGGCCGGGCGATCACCATCACAGGCACAAATATCGTGATCGAGAATAACGACATCTCGCATTTCAACAGAGGCATTGTGACGTCAGGCGATGGCAATGCAATACTGAACAACGAAATCTACGATCTTCGAACCTCTCCCCTTGCTGGTGGTGGTTCCGATTTGATTATAGACGGCAACTATTTCCACGATTCAAATCCATGGAAAATGGGTGGTGCCGGCGATCACGGCGATTACGTCCATCTCTGGACCCAGCCCGGCGGGCAGCCGATGTCGAATATCACCATCACCAACAACGTCTTCTCCGACGAGGAGGGCGGCTCGCTGCTAGGTATCTATCTTGATGATAATCTCAATGAGGTTGGTTTCACGAATGTCGTTGTCGAAGGCAATGTCATCCATAGCAGTACCGGGCAGGCGGTACGTTTCGAGAATGTTTCCGATGCTACGATCTCGCGTAACACGATCCTGAATGCTGATGGTGTCGAGAAGCAAGGGTCTCAATTGGTCTTGACCGACGGGACAAAAAACATCCGCCTCGAGGATAATATCGTGTCGACCTTTTTCGGAGAGGCTCAACAGCAGGCCCTGGCCGAAAAGGGAATCATCTTCAAGAACAACATTGATGTGGATCACGATGACCCGAATGCAGCAAACTTTGTTGGGAAGATTTTCGCCGATAGCCGGTTGGAAGGCAGCGATCTTTGGGAAAAGATCCTGTTGCCCGGCAGTGTGGCCGACGGGCTTGGATCGCCCCTGATGCATCTCGACGAAGAATCCGACCGTCTGACACCAATCTTCAAGGTCGAACATGCAGAGGATGAAATCGGGGGTCTGATTCTGCGCGCCGATCAGACCCGTGGACCAGAGGGGCCGGTCACTGATGCCGAGTTCATCTGGGATTTTGGGGATGGCACCGTCGGGACAGGGCAGGTGGTGCGACACACATATGCCGATGCGGGCCGTTATCAGGTGACCTTGACTGCTGTAGCTGCGGACGGGGCGACAGCAAAGGCGACAAGCGAGATCGGGATCAAGGGCGCAGACATCCTGTTGTATGATCCGCAGTCCGGGTTTTTCCAGTTCCAGGAGTACGGCACGATCACGGCCATCGAGGGAACCGACAAGGCGTCTGTCTCCACCGAGGTTGGCTATGGCATAGACTTGGGTGGGACAGGTTCTGTGGTGAGCGTAGACAAATCTCAGATCGCACGACTTTTCGGGGCAGAATCCTTCGACATGTCGATGACCTTGCGCGCCGATACCCTTGGCAGCATCGGCGAGGTGGCTCGCGTACATGGCAACTTTATTCTTTCCGTTGCATCGCGGGGCGAGGTAAGCTTGCAGCTTTGGACCGATGCAGAGTCCAAGGCACTGACCACTACCGGCGTCACTGTCAATGACGGGGCTGATCACGATGTCCGGATTTCATTCGACGGTGCGACGAACAGCTTGATGATCTATGTCGATGATCGGCTGGCGGCGGCAACCGAGATCGAAGGCAGGATGCGTGGCGATTACCCGCGCAGCCTGGATTTTGGCAATCCTTGGGGCAAGCAGAATTTCGACGGAACGCTGACCGCCTTCGATCTGGAAGTGGGCAGTCAGGATTATCCAGCCTATGATGGTGCTATCGAGCCGGTATCGGATACTGAGACAAGCCCGGCCGAAGACGTCATTTCACCGCCGGATTCTCCCGATACGGGTGTGACCGAACCTGCTCCCGAAGAAGCGCCGGCTGCAGACAATACTGCAGACAATGGAGACACCGTCACGTCAGAACCTGTGGAGCCCGAGGACGCGACCCCCGTTCCGGAAAGCGATCCTGCAACGACGGAACCGGTTGATGCGCCTGCTCCGGAAGAGGAATCCGCCGTCCCCGGATCCTTGCTCAACGGCGGCTACCAACTGGATGTCGCCTCCGTCATGACGTCGGATACGGTGCGATTGCATGACGATGCCTATCTTGTCGAGACAGAGGACGGCTCCGCGCTTTCCTTTGACGGCAAAAAAGACTTCGCCTCGCTCGGTCGCCTCACAGATTTTGAGGCGTCGCAGAAGATTGCCTTCTCAGTCGGCTTCGTCAGTGACAATGCTGATGGTGGAGCCGAGAGGCTGGTCTGGAATCATCTCAAGCTCGGGTTGACCCTGGAAGGGGACGGGCTTCGCGTGCATGCCGGTAACAACGACGATCCCTTCTGGAAAGGCTTCGAGGTCGATGGCCTTGGCCTGAATGACGGGAACCGTCATACTGCGACCGTGATGGTCGATGCCGAGGCAGACCGATTGCAGGTGGTGGTGAATGATGTTCTGGTCCTGGACGAACAAGGAACAGATTTCGATTTCGTCGGCGCGGGCGGAAACGAATGGGGCTGGTCTCTTGGCACGGCCTGGAACCGCTGGTTCGAGGGGGAAGTGCATGAATTTCAGGTCAGTGACGATTTCGACTTCTTGGAAACATCCGTGACAACCGATGACGCAATTCTCGCCTAGCACGATTGCGCAGTAACGATCTCGGCCAAACCTGTCGGACGCACCGTGCTTGTGCCCTGGCACGAGTGAATAACGGCGCTTATTTTACTGGTCAGGGATTATAGTAGCGCTGTACTGATCACCGCGGAACGAGCCGTCAGACTGGCAGAAAGGTAACGAGGTGGTTGCGGAACTGACCGGACAGAACTATGCGCCGGCTCAGCACAAGGCGGATGCCGATGCGCGGGCTCAAGGGCGTTCCTCTCCTTGGGTCTGGATATTCGTAATCGGTCTGGTAACTCCGCTGTTCATCCAGGTCGGGCCAATGCGCCTGACCCCATATCGCCTGGCACTGCTCGTCGCCTTCTTCCCGGTGCTCTTCTATTGGCTGGGCGGTCGGGCCGGGCGCATCCGGCTGGCTGATATCTGTGTCGTGGGCATCTGCCTGTGGTCGTCGCTGTCGTTTTCCGTCGTGCACGGATTTGGCGCGATGTATGAAACGATCGGCATCTTCTGGGTCGAGACGCTGGGTGCCTACTTGCTGGGACGCTGCTATATCCGCACACCCGAGACATTCCATGCGATCGTGCGGCTGCTCTTCCGGCTGTCGCTCGTGATGATCCCCTTCACGATCTACGAGATGATCACCGCCGAGGACCTGATCCTGACGCTCTTCTCGAAGATCGGGCCGACCTATCACGACAACCCAATGGAGCCGCGGCTGGGGTTCGACCGGGTCCAGGGCCCCTTTCCGCACCAGATTCATTTCGGTGTGTTCTTCCTGTGTCTGAGCGGGGTCGTCTATTACGTGCTGGGCTACGGGCTGCGCTGGACACGGCGGGTCGGTCAGATGCTGGTGGTTGCGTTCGTGGGTGCAACCTCGCTTTCGTCGGGGCCGCTGGTGGCGCTGATGGCGCAGCTCAACGTGATAATATGGGACGGGATGATGACATCCGTGCGCCAGCGCTGGCACATCTTTGCCGCGCTGGCGGCGGTGGGGTTCGTCGTTGTGGATTTCCTGTCGAACCGCACGCCGTTTCACGTCGTGGTCGAATATCTCGCGCTGAACAAGGAGACGGCCTATAACCGTATCCGGATCTGGCAGTTTGGGACCGACAACATCTTCGCATATCCCCTGTTCGGCAACGGATTCAATGACTGGATGCGCCCTTACTGGATGTCCGACAGTGTTGACATGTTCTGGATCATCGGTGCCATGCGGCACGGCATTCCCGTCTGGATCCTGTGGTTTATGCTGTTCTTCTCGATCTTCCTTGCCGTCGCTTACCGGCAAGGCCTGAGCGAGCGGGTGGGCTGGTACCGCACGGGATATGTGATCACGCTTTTCGGGCTCTTCATGGCCGGCTGGACGGTGCATTACTGGGATGTCACCTATGCGTTCTTCATGTTCCTTCTGGGGGCCGGTGTTTGGTTCCTCGACTGGGAGGGGGAGGAGGACAGCGGCGTGCCCGCAGTCTCCAAGCCGACAGAGTTGGTCTATACCAGGTTTCCGAAGGGCGGAACTGCTCTCACAACGTCTGCCCGGTTAGATCCGGCAAAGGCTGTCAAAAAAGGCGGCGCAGAGCGTTTACCAAAAGGCGCGCCCAGGTCCTTGCGACAAGAGGCCGCGCAGAGAGCGCGGCCCTGAGAAGGATATCGCCGCGTCGCGGATGCCCGAGCCTGCCCATCGTATAACCCAGCCGCGCCCAGTGTTCGGCCAGAACAGTGCGCGGTACGCCCCGCCGCTTCATCTTGTTCGTGACGATGAACTGGCTGTACTGGCTTTTGCGGCTGTCGGTCGAAATGCTGTCCGTTTGCAGATAGGTGCTGACCAGTGGCGCGTCGACAAAGGCAAAAGGCCCGACTTCTGCCAGTTGCGAAAAGAAATCCCAATCCTGGTCGGTGCGCAGCTTTTCGTCGAAACCGCCAAGGCGCATCGCTGCCGCACGGGTGCAGATTGCGGTTTGCGGACTGACGAGATTGCGCCGCCACAGCACCTCGCGCAAGTTCCCCTCGACCAATGTTTCCTCCGGTCCGGGCACGCAAGCCACCCGTCGTTTGCCCCGGCGAAATTCAGCGTCGCGGCCATAGACGATCTTGATGCAATAGACGCAGACGCAATCGGACGGCGCGGCGGCGAGGCGCGCCATCTGATGCGAGAGCTTGCCGTCGAGCCATTCGTCATCGCTGTCCTGAAAGGCGATGATCTCGCCGCGCGCGGCCTGGATGCCGGTATTGGTCGCTCCAGCCACGCCTTTATTGTGATCATGGCGGATGACGCGCAGCCGGGGATCGGCGATGCTCTCCAGCAGTTCGGTGGTCCCATCGGTCGAGGCGTCGTCGACCACGATCAGCTCGATCTCGCGGTAATCCTGGTTGAGCACGCTGGTGACCGCCCGCATGAGCGTATGCGCGCGGTTGTAGGTTGGCAGGATGACGGAGATGAGGGGGGAAGCGGTCATAGGTAGAAAAGTGCACTCACACCAAGTCGTGCGTTTCGGAATAGTATGTGTTTACGAATGTTCATAATATTTTTCATCAGATCCAGACTGTCTGTTCTTCTCGCTTTGTGATCGACGTGCCGATTTCCAACTGGCATAGGGCATGTAAAGCCAGTCGAAGACATAGTATATCCAGTATTTCAGCGGTTCGGCTGACCTCTGCGCGAATGAAAGCCGCAGGGCACGCAGGCCCATTCCAAGCCTTGTCAAACGTGAACTTTCGGCCAGCTCTATTGCAAGGTTCAGCCTCGGAATGCGATTCCGACATACGGTTTCTATTGTGGTCTTGTCGGGGTAGTTAGTATCTTTGTAGCAATCGAGAATATGTTGATCGATTGTCAGGGCCCATTTTCTTCCCCGGTGCCAGATACCGTACAGAAAATTCCACCCGTTCATTTGATCATGACCCTCGGACACCCCGCCAGTGCGCCAACCGATTAGGGGTTCATCCAGATAGGCAATCTCGCCCAGTATCGCCGCGCGGAAGGGGAGAACCCGGTCTTCGGTTGCTAGCCCGGCACCCAGCGGGCCAAAGCTGTCGTAAACCGTCCGATCCCATGCCGCTGTCGCCCCGATAACAAAGAGCCGGTCGCGGATGATCGCCAACGGTGAAGGCGTGTGGAGGATGCCCTGTGGTGGATGCTTGATGTCCAGTGACCGACCAACATTGTCAATCCGCCTTGCCGCAGAATGCACCATCTTAGCTTTCCTGCCAGATGCCAGCCATACTCCCGCCAGCCTCTCGGTCCTCTCCGGCACCGACACATCATCGCCCGCATTCACCACGATGAACTCACCGGAGACCAGTTCCATTACCCGGTCTATATGCGGCACCAGCCCCAGGTTCGGCTCATTGCGGTTCAGCACCACCGTGTGCGGCCCGTCATACGCAGCCGCCATCTCCTGCATGATCTGATAGGTGCGGTCGGGCGAGCAGTCATCCGACAGGATGATCTCCAGCGGCTGATAGGTCTGGGCAAATGCCCCCTCGATCGCCTCGCGGATGAACCGTTCCTGATTGTAGGCGATGACCGCGAAGGTCACCAGGGGGCGCTCTGTCGTCTCGGTCATCTGACATCCCTGATCGGCCAGCCAAGCCATTCATAGATGCGCGCTACCTTTGAAACAAGGCGTCCATGGGGCCCGATCTTGGCAATCACCACGTGTCCGCCGACAAAGGCCGTTCCCATCCCCAGCATGACCGAGGTCACGGCACCGGCAAGGGGCAGCGCCAGCGACAATGCCAGCAGCGCCAGCGCCAGCGCGGCATGGGTTCCGACCAGCCGCAGCGACAGCCCCTGCCAGCGGAACCCGTGCAGGCGGCGCACAAGGATGACGATCACGATAAATAGGATCAAATAGGCCAGCAGAAACGCGATGCCCGTCACTTCAAGCCCCAGCACGGGCAGGCCGAACCAGATCATCGGCAGGAACAGCACATTGAACAGCAATTGCGTGATCAGGAAAATTCCCGAGCGCGCCGAGGCCACGATGGCGAAGGCCAGCGACCAGGAAGCCAGCTTGAACACATTGCCCACCGTCTGCCATTGCAGAAGCGTGGCGGCCTGATCGAACTCGGCCGAATAGAGCAGCCGGATCAGCCAGGGCGCGCAGCCGATCATCACCAGAAGAAGCGGCCCGCCAAGCGCCAGCGCCAGTTGCATCTGGTCGTTCATCAGCGCATTGGCCGCCTCGCGATCCCTGATCACCTCGGTCAGGCGCGGGAAATAATCGGCCCCCATCGCCTGCAACAGGAACCCGACATAGATCATCGTCACGCTCCAGGCGGCGGCGAACTGCCCCGCGGCCTCCAGCCCCAGATCCTGGGTGATGCGGGCGCGCACCAGCAAGAGCGTGGCGGTGGTGGCCAGCGCCCCCAGCGTGAACACCACCCCCAGCTTGACCATCGGCCGCCAGGCAAGCCAGATCTGGCGTGGGGTCATCGGCGCGGCCGTGGGTTTGGGCAGGCGGCTTGTATAGCGCCAGGCGATCCCGATGCTGGCCAGGGGCGGCAGCAGGATCAGCCAGATCAGCCCCGCCTGCCCGTAGGCCCAGACCGCCGCCAGCCCGCCCGCGCTGCCCAGGGCGGTGCTGTAGACCGTCACGCGTCCCAGGTCGCCGATCCGCCGCAGCCCCTGCAAGAGCGCCATTTGCGATCCCGCCACCAGAAACAGGAAGACGGCGACGCCGACAAGCCCCACCTCGGTCGCGTGATCGGTGCTGTCCAGAAGCCAGCGCGACAACGGCGCGCGCGCCAGCCAGATCAGACCCATGGCGATGATGCCTTGCAGCACAAGTCCACCAAGAAGTACCCGGCGCACGCGTGACAGCGCCGCCTCCTCGCCCCGGGCAGCCGCGATCTCGCGGATGCCGCTGCTGCCCAGCCCCAGCCCCGCGGCCATCGACCCCATCTCGCGCAAATTGTTAAGTACGCTCAGAAATCCAGTCCCCGCCGGGCCCAGCAGGATCGCCACCACCTTGGCTTGAACAATGCTGATCACGATCCGCACCGCCTGTGCGCTGCCGATGATCGCCATGGATTTCAGAAGGCCGCGGGCTGACATCAAGCATTTCTTTCAATATCTGAAATAGCCCGATTCAAGTATTCAGTAAGTAATATCGCGCCCTTTTCATTTAGATGGTCTACATCACCCATCCCGTCATCTTCGGTTAGGTTGCATTCGAAACAATCAATAATATTGCCGTTATCAAGTTTACTCAAATAGAGATCCTTGAAAAGTTGTTTTTTCGGGGGGAGGCGCTTGCGATAGTCACGTCTTGCAGGAGGAATAACAACATATAATCGGTGGCCATTACTTTCAGCAAGTTTTGAAAGGCGCTCAAGCCAGATAATCTGGCTAGGCTTTCGGCGGTTCTCTCTAAGATGCGCAGCTGCGCGCTTCCCCGCATCAACATTAGATAGAAAAAAGGTTTTCTTCCTGTATCCAAATTCACCTTCGTTAAATTCATGGGGGGGAAATTTCCTGCATTTTCGAATAATTTTTCTCTCTACTGCCTTGTTTATGAAGTTTAAGTCTTGGTAGGGGACTTGAAAATAGAAATTGTAAGCAACTGCGCGATATCTTTCTCTAGTTTTGATTAGGGAAAACCCAGGAGAAAAAACTCCAAAATAAAGAATGATCCCCTTCAGATTAACCAGATCCTTCTGATGAATTCTGTAAATTTGAAAAGCAGTGTAAAGATCACCACTGGTTAGTCCGAGGTTGAAAGATTTTGGAAATGTAGTGGGGTAGAATCCATAATCTGCATGTGAATCCCGAAGGGCAAGTGTTTCAACATAGTGGATTTTCTGATGGAAGGCATAGCTCTTGCCCGCCGCATATCTTAGAAACTCGGCATCGTCAAAATAATTGAATCGATGTTGCCTAAAACGCCTTAGTACGCGCGTGAGAATTAAATTAGTGCGAATACCAAGAATTCTCATTCACCGTCACAATCTTTATAAAAACATTGGATCACCATATCAGTCGCTCTTTTCTCCAGATGCGGCCCGATCGGCAGGCTCAGCACCTCGCCCGCCAGGCGCCGTGCCAGCGGCAGCGCCTCGGGGGCCAGACCCATTTCGGCATAGGCCGCCTGGCAGTGCGGCGGGATCGGGTAATGGATGAGCGTGCCCACCCCGGCCTCACTCAGCCGGGCCTGCAGCGCATCGCGCGCGGGGCTGCGCACCACGTAGAGATGCCAGACGGGCTCCGCCCAGTCGGGGACATGCGGCAGGATCAGGCCGGCATCCGCCAACCCCCCGGCATAGGCGGCGGCCACCGCGCGGCGCCGCCCGGTCCAGGCGTCCAGCACGTCTAGCTTCACACGCAGCACCGCCGCCTGCAGCGGATCGAGGCGGGAATTCACCCCCGGCTCTTCATTCACGTATTTCTGCCGCGAGCCGTAGTTGCGCAGGAGGGCCACACGTTCCGCCAGGGCCGCGTCATTTGTTGTGATCGCCCCCGCATCACCGAGCGCGCCCAGGTTCTTGCCCGGGTAGAAGCTCCAGCAGACGATATCGCCATGCGCCCCGATCCGTTTGCCCTTGTAGCGCGCGCCATGTGCCTGCGCCGCATCCTCGACCACGCGCAGGTTGTGGCGTCGGGCAATGTCGAGGATCGGGTCCAGGTCGGCGGGCTGACCATAGAGATGCACGGGCAGCAACGCGCGCGTGCGCGATGTGACGGCAGCCTCGATGCGTGTCGGGTCGATATTGTGGGTCGCGGGATCGGGCTCTACCGGCACCGGCGTGGCCCCGACGCCCGAGACAGCGAGCCAGGTGGCGATATAGGTATTGGAGGGCACGATCACCTCATCCCCGGGGCCGATATCCAAGGCCCGGAGCGCCAGCGTCAGCGCATCGAGCCCGTTGGCCACGCCAACCGCATGAGCCGCCTCGCAATAGGCCGCCCATTCCGCCTCGAACGCCTCGACCTCGGGGCCGAGGATGTACCAGCCACTGTCGAGCACCCGGGCCACGGCGGCGTCAATCCGCGGCTTGAGTTCGAGATAGGCGGCGCGGAGATCGAGGAAGGGGATCATGAGTTTGTCGTATCTTGTACGGCCGCCCGAAACACTTCGTAGTCTCTAATGTAATCTGCCTCGTCATATGGATGTGACGCCAACACCATGCACACGGCCCCTTGACTGAAGGCGTCCATCTCGCGCCAGATGAGCCTGTCGATCAATACTCCCTGACGGGGGTTTCTCAGCCAGAACTCGGATTTTTCGAGGCCATCGTCGATCGTGAGCCGAAAACTGCCCGACAGGGCGAACACGACCTGCTGCAAGACCTTGTGCGCATGACCGCCACGTTCGGCATCCACCGGGACATTGTAGAGGTAGTAGACCCGCGCGATATCAAAGGGCACATGGTTGCGTCCCTCGACAAAGGTCAGGTCGCCCCGCGGGTCGGACACCACCGGAAGGTCGATCAGCCGTGCACTGCCACCGGGCATCTTGCTTGATGAATCCATTATGAAATCTTTCAGACCTCCAGGTTGTCATACAGCGTCGGGCGCAAGGCAAGGAACCGTGAACGCGTGAGCTCGAAATACAGATTTTCAGGATCGGAACCGGTTTCAACCATGCCGAAACGTCGGTAAAAACGGATGGCCTTGGCGTTATCCTTGCGGACATCGATATCAGCCCGTCTGAGGCCCAACATCTCGAACCCGATCACGAAGGATAACGCCGCACTTTCCAGCGCCGCCTTGGGCGGCTTGTCGGCGTTCAGGATCCAGCTGCCCCAGGTGAAGCTGTCCTCCGTGATCCCGTAGAGCCGCACGACCCCGCAGGGCACGCCATCGAGACGCTCGATGATGTAATAGTATTCCTCTCCCGCCGCCTCGCGTGCCTTGTAGGCCAGGATCCAGACGCGCTGATCCTCCACCGTGCCGGTCACGGGCGACAGGTGGCGGTTGTAGGCCGGATCGGTGCGCAGGCCGTGGATGAATGGGGCATCCTCCGGTGTCACCAGACGAAGCCGGAGGCGCTGTCCCATGATTTCAGGTTTGGCCTCCATATGCCCGACCATGACTGCTGAATTCCCCGCGGACGTTAAGCCCGAAACCCGGTCAACGCAATGCGCCGTCATTGCGTCATATCGAGAACGAAGCAAACTGGGGCTGGCTCCGGACGAACAAGCTGGTTGAGGGCCGGAACATCCGGGTGATAAGAGCAATCCAGCACAAAAACATGTGATCTTTCCGGGATGCGTCATGTCAAATGAACCATCGGCCTCACCAGAATTTTCCATCATCATCGTCAGCTACAACACCCGCGACATGACCCTGGCCTGCCTGTCTTCGGTGTATTCACAGACTCATGGAAATTTTGAAGTGATCGTGGTGGACAACGCCTCCACCGATGGATCGGCAGAGGCGATCCGTCGGGAGTTTCCGGAGGCGACGCCGATCGCAGAAAACGTCAATCACGGGCCCGGCCCTGCGCATCATGTCGCCCTGCCCCATTGCCGCGCGCCATGGCTCCTGCTTCTCAACCCCGATACTGTGGTGCTGGACGGAGCGCTGGATGAACTCATGGCCTTCAGCCGCCAACGGCCCGAGGCTGGGATCTGGGGCGGGCGAACGCTCTATGCGGATGGACGGTTGAACCCGGCATCATGCCGGCATCGTCAGACGCCATGGTCACTCTTCTGTCGAGCATCCGGATTGGCTGTGATTTTCCCAAGTTCGCCATTTTCTGATGTAGAAAATTATGGCTGTCGGCAACGCGATGATGTTCGCGAAGCGGATAGCGTTTCTGGATGCTTCTTCCTGATTTCCCGCAAGATACGGGATGACCTGTGCGGTTTTGATCCGGTTTTTGCGATGTATGGCGAAGAGGCCGATCTGTGCCTGCGCGCAGCCAAGATCGGTTTGCGACCGGCTATAACGCCTTATGCAACGATCATTCATCATGGTGGCGCATCGGAGAAGATCCGAGCCGACAAGCTGGTGCGCTTGCTACGCGCGAAGGCAGAGTTGATAAAAAGGCAATTTGCACCTCATGCGCGGGGGCTCGGTCTGCTTTTTCCGACGCTCTGGCCTCTATCGCGTTATGTGGCTCTGTCATTTGTGTCCCGCCTGCCGACGATCGGGCGGCAATATCGTGAATCCGCCTTGGGATGGCAAGCAGTCTGGCGGCGCAGGGCGGAATGGTGAGATGGTTTCCGAGCCCCTTGCCAACAGGACAGAAGTCATCGTGACCGCATCTCCACCCAGCAATAACCTGCGCCGCATCGCCCGGGGCGATCTCTGTGCCGGTTGCGGGGCCTGCGGGGGCATGTTTCCCGACAGGATCACGATGGAGATGGCCCCGCCCGGATTCCTGCGGCCCCGGCAGCATGCGCCTCTGGGTGCCGCCGAGGAGGCGGCCCTGAGCCGTTTCTGTCCCGCGCTCGGGCAGAAGGTCGAGGCACATGGACGGCCCGATCACGTGCTCTGGGGGCCGTATCTGGAGATGCGCACCGGCTGGGCGACCGATCCCGGGTTGCGCTTTGCCGGGGCGTCGGGCGGGGCGCTCTCGGGGCTGCTTCTGCACCTGCTCGAGAGCGGCGAGGTCGAGGCCGTGGTGCAGATCGCCGCCGATCCGGAGAACCCGATCGCCAACCGCACGGTGATCAGCCGCACCCGTGCGGATATCCTCGCCGCGGCCGGGTCGCGCTATGCCCCCTCGGCCCCGCTTGCGCAGCTGATGGCGCTCGTGGAGACCGGGCGGCGCCATGCCTTCGTCGGCAAGCCCTGCGACGTGGTGGCACTCAGGGCCCTCACCGAAGAGTGTCCCGAGATCGCGGCCGCCTTCCCGGTGCTGCTCTCCTTCTTCTGCGCGGGCGTGCCTTCCGAGACCGGTGGGCGCGCGGTCCTGCGTGCCCTTGGGGCCGAGCCGGAAAAGGTCGCGCGGTTTCGCTATCGCGGACAGGGCTGGCCGGGACGGGCCACCGCAACCCTCACCGATGGCAGCGAACGCTCGATGAGCTATCACGACAGCTGGGGCGGGATCCTCTCGAACCATGTCCAGCACCGCTGCAAGATCTGTGCCGATGGCACCGGCAAGGCCGCTGACCTGGTCTGCGCCGATGCCTGGGAAAGCGATGCCCAGGGCTATCCGGTCTTTGACGAGGCCGATGGCGTCAGCCTGATCGTGAGCCGCACGGAACTCGGGGAACGGATTCTGCAAGACGCTGTCGCAGCGGGCCGGATCAGGGTCGCGCCTTTCGACGTGGGCGGGCTGGCCGCGATCCAGCCCGGCCAGCGCGAGCGCCGCCGCGCCCTTCTGGCGCGGCTTCTGGCGCTGCGCCTCGCCGGTCAGCCTGTACCGCGCTATGCCGGGCTGCATCTTCGGGCTGCGGCGCGGCAGAACCCTGTTCTGCGGAATCTGAAGAACTTCCTCGGAACCCTGCGCCGGGTTGCCCGAGGCAGACTGTTTCGCCGGAAATAGGCCACCAGGAATACCCGCCCCCGCCTTATCACCGTCACGGGACTGTGCTAACCGGCGCTGGAACCGTCATTTTCCGATCCTTTCAGGATGCCCGATGCTCAAGATTGCCCTGATCTTCCATTCCGCCAGCAATGACAACCTGGGGGTCGGGGCGCTGAGCGTGTCGGAGGTGGCGATCCTGCGCCGGATCGCCGGGGCGCGCGGCCTCTCCCTCGCCATCACGGTGATCGACAGCATCGCCGAACGCCCGCCTTACGTGACCGGCGAGGACATCACGATCCGGCCCACCCGGCCCCTGCGCAAGCCGCGCGATTTCTTCCGCGCCGTCCGGGCCGCCGATCTGGTGATCGATATCGGCGGCGGCGACAGTTTCGCCGATATCTACGGGCCGCGCCGCCTCGCGCAGATGCTGCTGATGAAATATCTCACGCATCTGGCGCGTCGGCCTCTCGTGCTCGCGCCGCAGACCTTCGGACCGTTCAGGCACGGGCTGTCGACCCGTCTTGCCCGTCAGACCATCCGGCGTTGCGCCATCATCACCACGCGCGACAGTCTCTCGACCGCCTGCCTGCGCGAGATGGGGATCACGGGCGAGATCATCGAGGCCTCCGACGTGGCATTGCGCCTGCCTTATGATCCGCCTTCCGAACGCCCCGAAGGCGGGGCCGTGAGGGTCGGGATCAATGTCTCGGGCCTTCTGATGAGCGGCGGTTATACCCGCAACAACATGTTCGGGCTCAGGATGGATTATCCGCAGCTCATCCGCGATCTCCTGCGCCGCTTCACCGATCATCCCGACGGATGCGAGATCCATCTCGTGCCGCATGTGATCTCCTGGGCCGGCGGCGGCGTCGAGGATGACCATGCCGCGAGCCTTGCCCTGCGAGAGGAGTTTCCCTCCGTCACCGTCGCCCCGGCCTTCACCTCTCCCTCGGAGGCCAAGAGCTATATCGCGGGCCTGGATTTCTTCATGGGCGCGCGCATGCATGCCTGCATCGCGGCCTTCTCCTCGGGCGTGCCGGTGGTGCCCATGGCCTACAGCCGCAAGTTCGCCGGCCTCTTCGGATCGCTGGGATATGACGAGACCGTCGATTGCACCAGCCTGAGCGCCGAGGAGATCCTGGCGCGGATATTCGATGCCTACGGGCGTCGCGCGGACCTGGCCCGGACCCAGAAGGCGGCGCTGGCAACGGGGCTCGAAAAACTCGCCCGATACGAGGCCGCACTTGGCGATCTGATGGAACAGCTGGCCTTGAGGCCGGAAAAGCCCCGGGCAAGATTGCCATGACCATGCCTTTCAAATACCGTCGGGGCGCACTTTAGGCATTCTTCATCCCGATCCTTTCCGGCAAAAGGAGCGCAACATGTCTTCTCCGCCAAAGCTCATGGTCGTGGCCTCTGCGGGGGGGCATTGGGTCCAGCTGATGCGATTGCGCAAGGCCTGGCAGGGCTTGCCCGTCATCTATCTGAGCACCGAGCCGGGCCTTGCCGATATCGTGGCAAGCACGGCCCGGGCCGAAGGCAATCCCCCCCCGGACTTCATCTCGGTCACCGATGCCAATCTCTCCGAGAAGCGGCGTCTTCTGCGCCAGCTTGCCGAGGTCTTTCTCGCCGTCCTGCGGCATCGCCCGGACGTGATCATCACCACGGGGGCCGCGCCGGGCTATTTCGCCCTGCGCTTCGGCAAGCTCTTCGGAACCCGGACGATCTGGATCGACAGCATGGCCAATGCAGAGGAACTCTCGAAATCCGGACAGGAAGTCGGGAAACATGCCGACCTGTGGCTGACCCAATGGGAACATCTGGCGCGCCCCGGGGGACCGCATTACATGGGGGCGGTGCTGTGATCTTCCTGACAACCGGCACTCAATTGCCCTTCGACCGGCTTGTGCGCGCCGTGGATGACTGGGTCGAGACAGCAAGACCCGGATACGAGATCGTCGCCCAGGTCCTGCCAGCCTCTCGTGATCCCTACAGGCCGCGGAACTTCGACGCCAGGGAACGGCTTTCCCCGAAGGACTATGCCGGAATACTCGACAAGGCCCAGCTCGTCATCTCCCACGCCGGCATGGGCACGATCCTCACGGCCCTCACCCGGGGCAAGCAGATCTGCGTCATGCCCCGGCAAGTGAAATACAACGAACACAGGAACGATCACCAGCTTGCCACCGTCGAGCGGCTGAAGGATTACCCCGGGCTGTTCAAGGCCCGCGACGAGCATGATCTGCCGGCCCGTCTCGACGCGGCGATGCGATCGATCGGATCATCCCGCCCGGAGGCGATCGGTCTTTTCGCGGATGCGGGCTTTACGGACAGCTTGCGGAATTTCATCCTGACCGGACGAACATAGTCCCTATTCCGGCCTTTCCCGCAGCCACCATCCCGCCGCCCAGCCGGTGAGGAACCCGCCGAGATGCGTCTCCCAGGCGAGGTTGCCGTCCATCGCCCAGTACATGACCAGATTGAGCAGCACCAGGAGCCCCACCACCCGCAGCACCGGCCCCAGATCCGCCCGCGCCAGGCGCCGCGCGGTATACTCCCAGCCGACCAGAGCCCCCGCCAGGCCGAAAAGCGCGCCGGAGGCCCCCACCATCGGCTGCACGGCACTGGAGAGCACCGCAAACCCTGCCGCCCCCCCCAGAAGCGAGAGCGCATAGATCGCGGCAAAGCGCACCTGCCCCACCCGCTCGATCACCAGCCGCCCCAGCGAGACCAGCGTGACCATGTTGACCAGAAGATGGACGAGGCCGCCATGGAGAAAGCCGTAGCTGGCGAACATGGTGACGGGTTGCGCGGCGTAGTTGGGCCGCCAGTTGTCCAGAAGCCCCCGCCAGAACCCGCCGTTCTGATAGGCGAGCCCCCGCCAGCGCGGCGATCCCCAGAGCCCGAGATCGGCGCCTTGCAGCAGCGCCTCGATGGCAACGCAAATAAGGAGGATAGCGATCAGAACCCAATGGGGTCCGAACCATGCCGGAAAGGGCGAGGAGCAGCGGTGCTTCATCTCCACTGGATGCGTCAGCAAAGTGGGAAACTCAAGTCCGCGCGGCACACGGCAAGGCGCAAGACCCTGGAAAACCGAGGTTTCCCCAAAGGGGTCAATCGGAACCATTCAGGGTTATTGTTTCCAAAAAAGCAGGAGTGCCCTTGCAAGACAATGGAATGTCCCCCTCCACACGCAGGAATGTGTTAACTGTTAGGCACAATAATGTTATTTTTTTGAGAAGGTTTGTGATTCGCTCAGTTTGTGTAGTCTGATTTATCGATCAACAGGGGGGGATTTTTCCCATGTCACATACAACAACACCACAAGACAAAACCGGCGGCGGGTTCCTTTCCCGCCTTGGCGCAACGGCGCTGCCCGCCGTGGCCGCAATCGCGGTCTCGCTAATGGCAACGGGCACTTCTGCGCACACCGTCGGCCTCGGATGGCTCGACAACGGCGACGGCACTGTCACCTTGTTTGGCGAGCACTGGCACGGCGATCAGTCCGCGCCATCGACAGCCAATGGTGGTCTTGGCATTTTCGACAACAGCACCGGGAGCGAGCTGTTCCGCACAGCGTGGATCGGGGTCTTCAATAATGTCGATGAGACCTCCTCAAGCTTTGGTAAAGCCGGTCTCGGCAGCAGCGCTCTGACAGGATTTGCCGTCGATCCCGGCAACCATGACGGCTCCTCACCATACAATGATTGGCTTTATACTACCCCCCTGACGCTGGGGAATGGCACCTGGGACTTCTTCACCGGAACCAGCTGCTGCATCGACACGATGACCCAGAAGCTCACAGTCACGCTAACCGGGATCGTCTCTGTTCCTCCGGGCACCGGCCCGGGGCCCACCTCGCCAGTGCCGCTTCCGGCTGCTGGCTGGATGCTGCTCGCCGGCATTGGCGGTCTCGCTGCAATGAAGCGCCGCAAGAAGGCGACCGCTTAATTTATTTCGCCCAAAGCGACGCAGAAAGGGCGGCTCATATGGCCGCCCTTTCTGTCTCCATTATCGGAATCAGGAACTCGTCTGACCTGCTACGGGATTTTTCCTCCATTTGGAATTAGAGTCCGACCCAACGAAGGAACGTACCATGCTGCGAGTAACGTCAGCTTGCGTCATCAGAGGGGATTGAGCTCCCTGTCCGGGTGTATGGTCACGCGCATCCGAATTTCCATCGAGCCCGTGCGACGGAAATCCAGTGAGAAGACCCTTTGCTCATGCATGGAGAGCGCCTCGTCGGCCAAAGGCATGTTCCGCCGCTTCTTCGGATAACATTGATCGCACCGCTTCGGGAGGCGGCAACTGGAAGAGGCCGAGCAGAGCGGCCCGCGCCTCAGGCCAGGCGCGCTGCAAGGCCAGTTTCACGATCCGCGCCAGCGAGGCCATGCCGGCGACCGGCAAGGCCCAGGGCCGTATCTGCGCAACAAACCGCATCCGGTTGCGGTAATTGAAGTAGAGCGACAGGGGAGAGGCCCGGCGCGTGACCGACCCGCTCCCGATCGCCGTGCCGCCGTGATGATGGACAAGGGCCTCTTCACAAAGCACGAGGGGCAAGCTGCCGCGCCGCGCCGCCCATTCCACTTCCTCGTAGTAGAGAAAATAGTCTGCGCGCATCAGGCCCGCGGTTTCGATGAAATGGCGCGAGGCGACCATGCTGGCGCCGGAAATGAAATCGAGAAATCCTGCCTCGGGGCGGCGGGCCGCTTTCGGACCGAGCCCCTGGTTGATGTTCCGGCAAATGCCCGTCCAGCGCCCGACACGGCCTCCATCGGACTGAACAAGCCCGGGTGCCTCGAGGTAGAGGATCCGCGAGCCCATCAGGGCGAAACGACCGGAGGCATCCGCGCAACGCCGGAACGCGGCCGCCGTGGTCGGCTCCACCTCGCAATCGGGGTTGAGTATCCAGAAGAGATCACAGTCCGGATCCGCCATCTGGGCTTCAAGCCCCAGATTGACCCCGCCGGCAAAGCCCAGATTCACCTCGGAGCGGACAAGGGTGCACTGCGCCCTTGGCGGGCCCGGCATATGCGCAGGGCACTCCTGAAAACTGCCGGGCCGTCCGGCGGCCCAGTCCCGGATCGTCTGGACGGTTTCATCGGTCGAGGCATTGTCGACAACGACTACCCTCACGGTCTCGCCTTCCGAGCGTGTCAGGCTTTCAAGACAACTCCGTATGACGTCAGCGGAATTATACGTGACGATGATGACTGCGATCATGAAGGTCTCACCCCGGCACGAACCGTGGCAGCTTCGGCAGGCTCTCCCGCATCAGCCGCTGCAGGCGTTCGTCGGCCGCGCCTTCGGGCTCGTCCTTCAGGATGGGCGTGATGTAGCGCACGATCGCGCCGTCGGTGCGGTCGATCGTCAGGCTGTCATAGACCACGCTCATCTTCGCCTTGAAATCGTTGGTCATGCGCTTGCCGCGCTGTTCGAACCAGTAATAGACCAGCTGTTCCGAGAGCCCCTTCTGGATCACCGCGCGATTCACCTCGAATCTGCCGTAGCCGGTGCCCTCCATCTCCACCGGCACGGTCTCGAAGCTGAAGATCTCCCAGCCGCCCGAGGGCAGGCAGACCTCGGGGGAGTGCAGCCCGTCGCCCTCGGTCTGTTTCTCGTAGAAGGCCATGAAAAGCTCCACCGGGGCGGTCTCTGCCGGGTTGCGATAGGAGGCGGCAAGGTAATCGGTGGCGCCCAGGACCCGTTCGATATCCGGCTCGAGCATCGAGAAGGTGCCCGACCAGTCGCCCAGCTGGCGCGGGTAGAGCGTGAAGGGATCGCGGTCGAGGGGCGCGGGCTCGTTGCCCTGCTGCAGCGCCCAGCCCGCCGAGACCCCGAGCGTCAGCAGCGCCGCCGCCGCCAGCCCGCGCGAGGCGCGGATGCCCAGGATCCGCGCGAAAATGGCACCAAAACCGGAAGTGTCGAGATCGATCGCCTCGGAGAGCGGCTTGGGATCATGCGTCAGCCGCTGCAGCGCCACCGCCATCGCGAAGAGAATGGCGATGCAGGTCCCGAAGATCACCCAGCCCTCGAAATAATGCAGGAACCCCTCGGCATGCTCGATGCCGTAGCTGTTGACCAGCACGCCGATCACCCCGATGCGGAAGGAATTCATCAGCACGGTGAGCGGGGCGGCCGCGAGCAGCAGCACCGCCTTGTGCCAGAGCGGCCCGCGATAGAGGATCGCGAAGAGATAGGAGAAGCTCAGGATCGGGAAGAGATAGCGCAGCCCCGAACAGGCCTCGGCCACCTGCAGCTTGTAGACGCCGAGATCGATCACGTTGCCCTCGAGATAGACCGGCACGCCCATCAGCGCCACGAACCAGACGCCGATCTCGGAGGAAATCGTCTGCAGGAAGATGGTCATCTTGAGGTAGAGGAACTGTGGCAGCGGCAGCATGAAGATCAGATGCACCACGCCCAGCTGATGCAGCTTGCCACGCTCCCAGCCGAAGATCGTGAGCACGACGCCGCCCACCCAGAGGATGAAGGCATAGGTGACGATATCGGGGATCCGCGTCAGGTTGCCGGCAATCGCCAGGAGGAGCGCCAGCACGATCACGATGAGACCCGGCGCGCGGTCATGCACCTCCCGCGCGGGCGGCGGCAGGCGGCGCATCTCGCGCAGGAAGAGATAGAGCGAGATGAGCGGGATGAGCGGCCCGTGGCTGTATTCGGCGGTGGACCAGGCCTGCGCCAGCGACACGAACCCGATCCAGAAGATCGGGATCGAGCCCAGAAGGAGCAACGCGAACCAGAAAAGCCCTGCCGGGTTCAGCGGGCGGGTGAAGGCCCCGAAGCCCGCCTG
Source organism: Roseovarius sp. (assembly GCA_002720475.1). Taxonomy (GTDB): domain Bacteria; phylum Pseudomonadota; class Alphaproteobacteria; order Rhodobacterales; family Rhodobacteraceae; genus Roseovarius. The sequence continues at coordinate 103,502 of PBIL01000001.1, read as the reverse complement.
ATCGGTTGCTGACATACCCTTACATTCCCCTGCTTGTCCAGGCGCATCATCCTCCCCGGATTACTAACGGAAAATCCCGCCCAAGGCGATTCAAAACCGGGCGGGAAACAGGGCCGGAGAGCCGCTGAACACAGTGTTTCCGGCAACCGGTCACGGGCGCAGGACGAACTCCCGCTCGAGTGTCAGGAACACCCGGTTGGAGGTGGCGCTGCCGACATTCTCCTCGTCGCGCCAGCGGAACTCGTAGCCGGAGGACAGCCGCCAGTCGGGCGTGATCTCGCGCGAATAGGTGGCGCGCAGATCGGCGCGGGTGGTGTCGTTGACCGCAGGTCCCCCGGCCTGGTCGAGCTCGGCCACGTTCGCGGAAAACCCGAGATCCGAAATGCCGTTGATCGCATAACGATATTCCAGCGAGGCACGGGTGGTGCGCAGTTCTTCCGAGCGGGAACTGGTGGCGACCTGCCGCTCGAGCGAGGCGGTAAGCGTGCTGCGCTTCATCTCATGGGTGAGGGTCAGGCTGCCCACCGGCAGGATCGTGTCGTCCACATCGCTGGCCGCGCCGAGGCTGAGCTCGAGCGCGCCGCGCGGCAGGGGCATGGCGCGGCTGACAAGCCAGGTGGCCGTCCGGCCGTTCACGCTCTCGCGCACGTCGAAACTGGTGCCGATCGTGCCCCGTGCAAGCTCGCGGGTGAAATCCAGACCGCCAATGAACCCGGTCTCGGTATCGGTCTGACGCAGGCCGCCGATGGTCTCCTCGGTCTCGATCTCCTGAACGCCGACGATGACATCGAGGGTGGAGACCGGCGAGAGCGCCTGCGTGACCCCGAAATTCAGGCTGCTGGTCATCCGGTCGGTCTGCGGCAGATCCTCCGCGCTGTAATCCTCGTAGCGCAGCACCACCCGGCCCTCGGTCACCGGGCTGAGGGTGAACCGCGTGGTTCCCGAGAGATTGAGAATCTCGGTATCGAAGAGATCGGGATCGGTCGTGCCGCTGAACGACTGATCCCGGTAGCGCCCCTCGAGGAGGAAGCCGAGCGGCCCGTCAAGCCCGGTCTCGAAGGAAAACCGCGTGCCGAACTGCTCGCGATCGCCCCGGTCCTGGGTGAGGTCGGTCGGGTCGAGCGGATCATCCTCGAAGAACCGGTCATCGAAAGGATCGAAGGCATCGACCGAGGCGAAACTGTAATCCGCGCCGAAGCCGAGCCGGCTGTTCACCCCCTCCCGCTCGTAGCCGAGCCGGACGTTGCGATCATCGAGAACGGAGCTTCCGCCCGGCGGCTCGTCGGCGCGCAAGAGCCCGCTGACATCGAGGCTGAACACATCACTGGCGCGCCGGTTCAGATAGCCGAAGGAGAGCCGCGTGTCGAAGAGCGTGGCATCCTCGCCGTTATTGGGGTCGAGATTGTAGTTGTCCGTGGCGCTCAGCGTCGTGCCGACCCCGAAGGTCAGCACCGGCCCCCCATCCTCGGGGCTGCTGCCCTGCTGGGCCAGCATCGGCCCCGTGCCGAGCGCAAGCGCACCCAGGCATCCGCCGCCGATCAGAAGGCGCAAGGGTGTCACGACCCGCCCTTATTCGAAGAGGCGCCGCTCCGGCACCACGATCACGTCACCCGGTGCCAGAACCGTCGTGCCGCTGATGCTGTCGGGGCCGCCCATGGTGCGATAGTTGAACCGGTAGACGGTTTCCGTTCCGCTGACCGGATCGACCCGGCGCAGCTGGATGCGTTTCTCGGCGGCAAAGCGCGACAGCCCCCCCGCCTCGGCCAGGAACTGCAGGAGCGTGGTGCCGGGCAACACCTCCTTGCGACCGGGCTCGTTGGCCTCGCCGACGATATAGACATTCATCAGGTCGGGCTCTTCATCAACCCGAGGATCTTCCGGAGCAAGGGCGGCGACCGACACGAGCACCGTCGGCGGCACCGCGAAATTGCCCGCCAGTTCCGAGGCGAGCGTCTGCGCCACGCTGTCGACATTGCGCCCCCCCGCCCGGACCGTGCCCACCAGCGGTACGCTGATCGAGCCGTCCGGCAGCACCAGAACGCTGCGGTTGAGGTTCGGATCCTCCAGAACCTCGATCTGCAGCGTGTCGCCCGGCTGGATGCGATAATCGCTCTGCGCGGCGGCGGCCCCGGCCAGACCCGCCATCAGGAAAAACACCGTCAGAACCCTGATCATGCTGTGCCTCTGTCCCGTTATGTCTCGTTTTGTCTGCAACCTACGCCATTCGGGCCCCTGCCAGAATAGCCAAGAGAAAGAAACTCCGCCGCTGCGGCAGATTTGTAGCGCCCGGGAGGTGATTTCGGGTCAGTCCCGCGCCGCACCGGCCCCTTCGGACAGGCGGGCGATCTCGGCCTCGACCTCGGCCATGAACTCCGGCTCGGGGCCCTCTCCCACGGCCTCGACCACCCTGGCGAACTGCGCCAGCGCCTCGTCCTCGCGCCCGAGCGCGGCATAGGTGCGCGCGAGGTGATACAGCACCCTGGGATCATCGGGCAGGCCCGCGGCGGCCGGCTCCAGCGCGGCAAGTGCCGTGTCGAGATCGCCGCGGCGGAAGGCGATCCAGCCATAGGTGTCCTGAAAGGCCGGCACGTCGCGGTCGCGCAGACGGCGCGCGATCTCGTGCGCCCGCTCGAGGCTCTCGGCATCGTCGCGTCCGGTGGACAGAAGGCTGGCAAGGTTGTTGGCGATGATCAGATTGCTGCTGTTGGCGGCGTAAAGCCGCTCATAGATGGCGATCGCGCCCTCGACATCGCCGTCGCGCTCCAGCACCCCGGCCAGCGCCCAGTTGAGCTGCAGGTTGTCGGGGGATGCCGCAAGCCCGTCGCGCAGCGCCTGCCGGGCCTCTGCCGTCTCTTCCTGTGCGGCATGGACATTGTAGAGCGCCAGCCAGAAGCGGGGATCCTGCGGGGCCGCCGCCGCCAGTTCCCGAAGCGCCGCCCTGGCCGCATCGACCTCTCCGGTCACCGCCTGCACCGAGGCCATCAGGAAACGCGCGTTCACATCGTCGGGATTGGCCGCCAGCACCTCGCGCGCATAGGCGCGCGCCCCCTCGATATCGCCCTGGGCCAGGCGGGTGCGCACGATGGCGGCCGCCGCGCCCATGCCGCGGGCCCCCTCCCCCGCAAGCCGGTCGAGAAAGCCCATGAGCTCGTCCTGGCGATCCTGCGCCGCCAGCTGGCGCGCGGTCAGCTCGTTGGCGATCCGTGCGGCGGCCGCGTCCTCGGGCTTCTGCCGGAGCGCCTCGATCACCTGGGTCAGGCGCGCCCAGTCCTGCTCGCCCATATAGACCTCGCCCAGGGTCCCCAGCAGGGCAACATTGCCAGGGGCCAGACGCAGCGCATTGACCAGCACCGTTTCCGCCGTGCGCCGGTTGCCCTGCCCGATCAGGTACCGGGCATAGCGCAGGGATTCCCCGGGCGCGTTGCGCGAGGCCTCGACCGCGCGGCTCAGCATGTCGGCCATCAGGTCGCGATTGCCCGCGCGTTCATGGGCCTGCGCCATCAGCGTCATCGCCTGGGCATCCTCGGGGGCCTCTCCAAGCACCGTGCGCAGGGCGGTGATCGCCTCGTCTGTGCGGTCGCCCTCGATCAGCCAGCCCGCCCGCATCTTGAGCGCTTCGACCTGGCCCGCATCCTGTTCGAGCACCTCCTCGATCAGGGCGCGCGCCCCGACATTGTTGCCGGTCGTCTCCAGCATCCGGGCCAGCATGACCTGGATGCTGCGCCGCTCGTCAGAGGGTTCCATCCCCTCGATCAGCGCCTCCAGTTCCGAAATGGCGCCGTCCCGCTCTCCCAGATCGAAGCGGAACCCGGCCCGCAGCGCGGTCAGCCGCTCGACCGCAGGCGGATCACCCTCGAGGATACGCTCAAGCTCGGCGAGCGCCGTCTGGTTGTCCCGCGCCTCGGCCAGAAACCGGATATAGGTGACGATATCGTCTATCTCGCGCGGGTCGCCATCGGCGCGCGCCTTCAGAAACGCCTCTGCCGCATCGACATTGCCCTGGGACATGTACCACCGCACGAGGGTGGCCGGCACGTTCGGATCTTCCGGGAACCGTCCGATCATCTCCTCGAGCTGCGCGCGGATCTCGGCGGTCTCGCCCAGCTGGTTGAGCACACCCAGACGGATCGTGTAAAGCTGCCGGTTATCCGGGGCCCGCGCCAGGGCGGCGTCGATGGCCGCAAGCGCGGCGGTCCAGTCCTGGTTGCGGATGAGATCGTCGATCACCACGCGCCGGGCGATCATCAGGTCGGGATCCTCGGCCACGAGCGCCTGTGCCTTGATCACCGCCGCCTGTCGCGCCGCCGCATCCCCCGACCCGGTCAGGGCGTCACGATAGGCGATGGTGGCGTTCACCGCCTGCACGAGCGGGTCCTCGGGGGCGAGCGCCGCCGCCGCTGCGGCATGGTGCCGCGCGGCCTCCCAGTCGTCGATCTCGAGCGAAAGCTCGGCAAGGGCACGCTGGCCGGGCAGGCTGTCGGGATATTGCTCCACGAGCCGCAGATACTGGCCATAGGCCTCGCGGATATTGCCGCGCGCGCGCTCGGCCTCGGCGTAGCGCAGCCGCGCCTCGCGATGCGTGCCGTTCAGCTTGAAGACATTGCGGAACTCCACGAGGGCGCGATCCACATCGCCCTGTTCCAGGAGTTCCAGACCGGACCGGAAATGGCCCTCGGCCCGCTCTTCGGCGGTATCGCAAAAGGACAGGAGGCCTGCAGTGACCAGGGCAAGAAAGGCGGGTTTGATCATGGGACTACTCTTGCACCTTCGACCCGGGGCGGCAATCCGGTGAGGGCACCGGGATGGCCGTGTTCTTCCCTATCAAGACAGGTATGTCCATCCGATGAAAACTGGCGCGCCTCCTGCGCGGCGTCTCAGTAGCCCGTTCCGCGCAGCACGACACCCACGGTCCGCAGCAGGATCGAGACATCGAGCGACAGCGAGACGGTGGCGAGATAGCGGCTGTCGAAGCCGGCGCGCTCGGCAAAGCTCGTCTCGTTGCGCTCCGATATCTGCCAGAGCCCCGTGATCCCGGGACGCAGGTCGAAATAGGCGGTGCCGGGATAGAGCACCCGCTGATCGACCATCATCGGGCGCGGGCCGACCAGCGACATGTCGCCCTTCAGCACGTTCCAGAGCTGCGGCAACTCGTCGAGGGAGGTTTTCCGCAGGAAGCGCCCGATCCGCGTGATCCGCGGATCGGTCTTGAGCTTCTGGGTCTCGTCCCATTCGCGGCGCGCCTCGGGGTTCTTGCGCAGGTGATATTCCAGCAGCGCATCGGCCCCCGGCACCATGGTGCGGATCTTGACCATGTCGAATACCCGGCCACCGCGACCGAGACGCTTCTGCCGGTAGAGCGGGCTGCTGCCGTCCAGGGCCACGAGACACATCATGCCCAGGACGAGCGGCAGGGAAATCGGCAGGCTCAGGACGACGAGGGCGATATCGAGGCAGCGTTTGACACCGTTGCGATAGATGAATCGACGACGCTGACCACGTTCCGGCCCGACAGCCTCTCCCCGCAGCGACGGTTCGGAATAATCCCGAAAGGTCATGTAATATCCCCTACTCACATCTTACACGCGTCAATGAAACTTGCGCCGAATGCTGACAGACCCCCTGAAATCCGTCATCTGGCGAGCCTTGCGTGACCCGTGTTCACGCCCCCTCAAACACTGAACACGTCCGGGGTGCCCAAAACAAGACATAATTTGGCCAGATTCCCTGAATTTTTGTGTCAAGTCCCTGAAAGTCTTGAATTTCATCTGCTTCGGAGGTGCGCGACTGATGATTGCTCCGGCATCTTTCGGAGCATTGTCACCAGACGCGAAACAAACACGCTTTTACGCCGAAATCGTTCAGGAACAAGTGTACCCGATTCGCGGCCGTCCCGCTCCTGAAAAAGGTCCGGCCATGCCGCAAGCCCCGCATTCTTCCCATTCCTGCCATCAAGGTGCGGGAATGGGTTTCTACATCCGGCAGGAGACCGGGACAGAACGGCGCAGGCACATGATGGGGGATTCTTACCTTGATGGCACGGCATCCGTACCATATCCCCGGCATGACACCCGCGGATATTGGCCTGCAGGCGCGTTCCGAAAGACACTCATGAAACCCGAGACCCTTTACGCAGATTATTTCGGCCTGTCGGAACGTCCCTTCACGCTCCTGCCCGATCCGTCCTTTCTCTACTGGTCGAAGGCGCATCGCAACGCCTACACGATCCTCGATTACGGCATCTTCTCGCGCGCGCCCATCACCGTGATCACCGGCGAGATCGGATCGGGCAAGACCACGCTCGTGCAGCATCTTCTGAAGAATACCGACGATTCGATCACCATCGGGCTGATCTCCAACGCCCAGGGCGGGCGGGGCGAACTGCTGCAATGGGTGCTGAACGCGCTGTCGGTCGAGGTGCCAAAGGGCGCGACCTATGTGCAGAAATTCCAGGCGCTCCAGGATTTCCTGATCGCCGAATATGCTGCGGAGCGGCGCGTCGTGCTGATCTTCGACGAGGCGCAGAACCTGTCCATGGAAGGGCTTGAGGAACTGCGCATGCTGACAAATATCAACGCCAACAAGGATGAGCTGATCCAGCTCATCCTTGTCGGGCAGCCCGAGTTGCGCGACGTGATCCGCAGCCCGAAGATGAAGCAGCTGGCGCAGCGCGTGGCCGCCAGCTTTCACATCCCGGCAATGGATGCCGGGACCGTGGCGGAGTATGTCCGGCACCGGCTGCGGACCGTGGGCGGCAGCGGCGAGGAGTTCACCGAAGGGGCCTGCCGCATGGTGCATGAACAGACCGAAGGCGTGCCGCGGCTGGTCAACCAGCTCTGCGACATTGCCATGGTCTATACCTGGAGCAAGGAACAGAGAACCGTGACGGAAGAGATCCTGCAGAACGTGCTCGATGACGGGCTGTTCTTTGCCGCCACCCTGGCCGCCGAGGAAAGCGACAAGACATGAGTGACCTCAAGTATTACTTCTCCATTTTCCTGCGGCGGCTGCATTATTTCCTCATCGTCTCGGTGATCGTGACGGCCGTTTCGGTGATCGCCGCCTTCACCCTGCCACCGGCCTACGAGTCGCAGACCCGCCTGCTTCTGGAGGGGCCACAGATCCCTGCGGAACTGGCAAGCTCGACGGTCATGGTGGGTCTTGCCGAGCAGCTCGAGATCATCGAACAGCGGCTGATGACGCGGGCCAACCTGCTCGCCGTGGCGCGCAACCAGAACGCTTTCGAGGATATCCAGGAGATGACCGCCGACGAGATCGTGGAGGCCATGCGCGCCCGCACCATCATTCAGACGCCGGGAGGCCGCAACCCGACCCCGATCATGAACATCACCTTCGAGGCCCGCAGCCCGCAGATCGCCGCCGGGGTGCTCAACGAATACCTGACCCTGATCGAACAGCAGAATGCCGAGTTCCGCACGACACGGGCCGGCAACACGCTCGAGTTCTTCCAGCAGGAGGTCGCGCGGCTGGGACAGGATCTGGATGCGCAAAGCGCGCGCATCCTGGAGTTCAAGACCAAGAACTCCGGGGCCCTGCCCGACAGCCTCGAATACCGGCTCGATCAGCAGGCCACGCTGCAGGAACAGGTGCGCCAGATCGATCGGGACATAGCGACCCTGCGCAACCAGCGCACCCGGCTGGTGGAGGTTTTCGAGGCGACGGGACAGATAACCGAAGAGCAGGCCGCGCCCCGGCTCTCCCCCGACGAAGAGCGCCTTCAGGAGCTTCGGGCCCAGCTTGACGAGGCGCTGTCGGTCTATTCGGAGACAAACCCCCGGGTCAGGGTTCTGCAGGCCCGGATCGCCCAGATCGAGGAGCGGCTCGCGAAGGCCCCCGAGGACGCCCCGGACGCGGCAGCGCCTGCCCCCCAGCGTCCCGGCGCGACCATGCTCGATCTGCAGCTGAGCGAGATCGACACGCGCATCTCGATGCTGCAGGAGCAGCGCGCCGAGACCGAGGACCGGCTGGCAGAGCTGTCGGAGTCGCTGGCGAGAACCCCGGCCAATACCGTGGCGCTGGACGAATTGACGCGCGCCTATGCCAATATCGAGGAACAGTACAACCTCGCGGTCGATCGTCTGGCCCAGGCCAGCACAGGCGAGCGGATCGAGTCGCTCTCCCGCGGGCAGCGGATTTCCGTCATCGAGCCGCCCGCCGTGCCGAACACGCCCACCAAGCCCAACCGGATGCTCATTGCCGGGGGCGGAACGATGTTCGGCATCCTCGCGGGGATCGGCCTGGTCCTCCTGATCGAGCTTCTGAACCGCACCGCCCGGCGGCCCGAGGATATCGTCAAGCGCATCGGCGTGCGCCCCCTGGCGACCCTGCCCTACATGCGCAGCCGCTCCGAGGTCTTCTGGAAGCGCCTGATCAAGATCACCCTCTATCTGGCGATCCTTGTCGGGCTGCCGGCTGCCGTCTATGCCATACATCTTTATTACCTGCCGCTCGACCTGCTGGCCGATCGTGCCATGAACAAGATCGGAGTGCGCTGGTGACAGGTCACAGCGATTTCAGGAGGGCTTGAGATGGAACGCATTCAGGAAGCTCTGGCCAAGGCCCGCGCCGAGCGGCAGAAGGGCAGGACGACACAGGCACCCGAGCCCGCCACCGGGACCCCCGAAGCACCGGCCACGCCGACGGTGGATGAGTGCTGGGCGGCGCTGGCCCCCTTCAAGCTCAACCGGGCGCTGCTCCGAAAGCATCGGGTGGTCGCCACCGACAGCGGGCGCGAGGCCGCGCCCTATGACCTCCTGCGCACCAAGATCATCCATCAGGCTCAAACCAATGGCTGGCACCGGGTGGCGATCGTCTCGCCCGACATGGGGGCGGGCAAGACCACCACGCTCGCCAATCTGGCCTTCAGCTTCGAGCGGCAGCGCGACATGCGCATCCTCTGCCTCGACCTCGACCTGCGCCGGCCGACGCTTCACAGGATCCTTGGCCAGATGCCGGATCATTCCATGGCCGATGTGCTCGACGGCCATGTACGCTTTTCCGAACACGGGCGGCGGCTGGGCAACCGGGTGGCCTTCGGCTTCAACAGGGAGCCCGCCTCCAACCCGTCGGGGCTCCTGCTCAGCCGTGACACCCGCGAGGCCCTGGCACGGATCGATGCGGAGTTTGCGGCCGATCTGACGCTTTTCGACATCTCGCCGCTCAATGCCAGCGACGACAACATCGCCTTCCTGCAGAATGTCGATTGCGCGGTGATCATCGCCGCCGCCGAGGCCACGCCGATGAGCCGGATCGACCAGGCCGAGCGGCAGGTGGCGGAACTCACCAACGTGATGGGGATCGTGCTCAACAAGTGCCGCTATGTGAGCGAGGCCGAAGGGTACGAGTATTACTGAAGGCGGGGAAATGCCCGGGATCGCGATCATCATCCCGCATTACAATGACGTGGCGCGGCTCGGGCGCTGCCTTGCGGCGCTCATGGAAAACGATCTCGCGGGCTGCGAGATCCTCGTCGTCGACAATGGCTCGACGCAATCGCTGGCAGAGCTTCGGGCGGCCTTCCCGGCGGTCCGTTTCGTGACCGAGACCGAGAGGGGGGCGGCCGCCGCGCGCAATCGCGGCGTGGCCGAGACCACGGCGCCGCTGCTGATGTTCATCGATGCCGATTGCGTGGCCGCGCCCGACTGGGTGAGCGTGGGCCGCGCCGTGGCGGGCAAGGCCGACCTGATCGGCGGCCGTGTCGAGGTCTTCGACGAGACCCCGCCGCCGCGCAGCGGGGCCGAGGCTTTCGAGGCGGTCTTCGCCTTCGACTTCCGCCAGTATATCGAGGTGCAGGGATTTTCCGGCACCGGCAACCTGATCACCCGCCGCGAGGTGTTCGAGGATGTGGGCCCGTTCCGCGGCGGCGTGTCGGAGGATCGCGACTGGTCCTTTCGCGCCACCGCCAAGGGCTACCGGCTTACTTACGAGGACGGGCTGCGCGTGGGCCATCCCTCGCGGGCCGACTGGGCGGCGCTCCGGGGCAAGTGGCGGCGGATCACGCAGGAGATGTTCGGCCAGACCGGGGGCGGTGCCATGGCGCGGCTGAAATGGGCGCTCAAGGGGCTACTGATGCCCGCGAGCATCCTCGCGCATCTGCCGAAAGTGCTGACAAGCCCCGCCCTCTCGGGCCCGCGCGAGCGCTGGCGCGCCGCCCTCACCCTCGCCCGGCTGCGTCTCCTGCGCATGGTCTGGATGCTGCGGCAGGCGGCGGGGCTGGAGATCTGAGGCGCAAGGGAAAAGGGCCGCGCGGATGCGCGGCCCTCTTGAAGATCGGAGAAACGCTGGAGCGTTACGCGGCCTTGCGCTTGCGGCGCAGCGCGGCGACCCCGCCAAGCGCGGTCAGCAGCAGCAGACCACCGGCGGGCAGCGGAACCGCTGCAACGGTTTTTGCATCAAACGAGGTGCGATTTGATGATGGTGTGATTTCGATGATCTGGGTTATCGAGAAGGTAGGGCTTAAAGCAAGACTTCCCAGTTCAGTCCCGCCCCAGGAAAAGGACGAGCTTCCACTCGTATTTGTTGCCGTAATGGTCGATCCGATCTGAGTTCCCGTCCCGAACAGAGTGTCCGAATCATCGACGTAGGATGAAATCGAAATCGTGTCGCCAAGCGCCGTTCCGTTCACATCAAAGAAAAGCTGACTGATCAACGGTGCTGCCGCGCCGCCACTGTATCCGGTATCGGATACACGAATGGTAAGGGTGCTGCCTGCAACTCCCCCCGAAATATCCAGGGACACCGAGTTCAACTCTGATTCAGTGGCGAGATCGAAACTTGATGCTGAAAACGCCAAGAGAGAGTAGGTGCCAACGCTTGTGCTGAGAGTGCCGACCGACCCGGACCCACTCAGTGTGGAGTCGACACCTGCCGTGCTTGAGTCGTCAAACTCAACAGTCAGTGCCTGCGCGCCCACTGGAGCCAGTGACATAATCCCGGCAGCCAACGCGCCCAAGGCACTCTTGCTCAAATTGTTGCTCATGAAACTCATCGACAATCTCCCACACAAAGGTGTCTATCTCTCGTCACCATACGCCAAGCGGGCCGCGCTGCAAACAGGGATTTCACGTTTTGGCCTCATTTTCGCCCTGATTTCGGCGTGCGATGCGGCAATCCCCACAACCTTTGCGCGATCTCTGCAGGCCGCATTTCAGAATCGCCATCAATCCGGGCGGCGCGTCTGAATTGTTGCCGGGTTGCGAACAGCGGCCCCGGGCCGTGGCGCGAATCGCCTGCTGCGGCGGGAACCGGCAGGACAACGCATGAACGGCCGCGCGAGGCGGCCGTTTTGCATCGTGTTTTCAGAATTTTATCGGTCAGAGCGTCCGCTTGCGCCGCCGCAGGGCGACAAGGCCCCCGAGACCGCCCAGAAGGAGAAGCCCCGCCGCCGGCAGCGGCACCGGCGCGACCGAGACGAGGTTCTGCTTCTTCGCCGCCCCCTCGCCCGTGCTCTCGTAGAAGGTCAGGTTGAACGCCTTGCCACCGCCATGGCTCTGCGCAGTAGTGAGGTAGCTGTTGGCCTGGGCGATGACGTCAGCATCAGAGGCCGTGACCGTGAAATCCCCGGTGGTTGCATTCCAGTCATCGTCATAGAGCGCATCCCAGAGCGCCACCTGGAAACCCGCAGCCTCAACACCGTCCGTGTCGTCGAGCCCGCCGTAATTCGCGTCGAACATCGCCTGCACGCGGCCAAGCTGGAGCGGGTCAAGGCCGAAGCTGTTCGAGAACGGGGTATCCGTGATGTTGTAGTCGAAGGCAGAGCCCGTCCCCAACAGGCTGGCAATATCCAGACACCAGGCAAGAAATTCGGTCAGCGGATCGGCGGCATCGGTCCGCATCCTGAAGCCATGGGCATAGACATGAGTTGCGGCCTCATCCACCGGCGAGTTGGTGATCTTCACCGTTTTCGGATTGGTCGCCGTGGTTCCCATATAGGTCAGGTCCACGGTGCCCGCCGACGCCCCCGCCGCCACGAGCGACAGTGCGACCGCCCCCGCCAGAGCCCTTGCCTTGAACTGACAGGTCATGAAAACACCCTCTTTCCGATCCGGTTTTGCCTTGGTTTGATCACAATCATGTCACTTGACAAGTGTGCCTCCAGGTCTCGAACGGATTTTCAACCACAGGGGGTGCCAATTGTCCTGCGGCCCGACGCCTATCCACGGCGGGGGTGCAAACTGTTGTCTCCATGCAAACAATCCCGCCGGTCACGCGCCCGCCCGGGATGCGAATCGCCTCACTCCGCCGTGCTGTCCGGCCCCGTCCGCAGCACGACCCGGGGCGCGCGCCCCGGCGGCCGCTCGACCACATGGCGCACCGGCTGCGGGCCGGCCGGGGTGATGTGCCGGCCGGCGGCATCGAAGCGCAGCACCCCCTCCGCCCCCTGCCGGTCCCAGCCCGACAGGTGCCCCTCGGCATCGTAGCGATGGACATCGCGCCAGTCGGCCTGGGGAAACAGCACCGGATCGGCATAGACCCCCTCCGGGACGCGGTAATCGACGCTCTCGATCCGCAGCGCGCCATCGGGACCGGGGCCATAACGCCGCGTCTCGTGCTGCGGCAGGAGGACCGAGATCAGCCCCGGCATGCTGTCGTGATCACCGCTGCGGACAAAGACCCCGATATCGACCCTGTTCGAGACCAGACCCGCCTGCCCCGGCACCGGGCGCGGCAATTGCCAGTCGAGCGTGATCCGCGCCCGCAACCCGCGCGCGTCCAGCGGCTCGATGCGGCTGCGCGCGGGATCGCCGCGCAACAGGCGCCAGTGAAACTCCGGCGCGCGCCCCTGCAGGTCGCGCGTCGCCTCGACCGAGACCACCATGCTGCGCCTCGGGGCCGTGCTGCGCCAGATCCGGGCGATGGCCACGGGCGTGTCGAAGAGCCGCTCGCCCAGCCCCTCGCCGAAATAGTGGATGCCTTCGATGGCCTCGTCCTCCTCCAGCACCGCCATCCGCACCATGGGTGGCACCGTGTCGGGCGTCAGGGCATTGGCGAGGCTCACCATGCGCATCAGGTTGATCCGATCGCGCGGAATGACCGACGGATGCGCCAGCCCCGAGCGATAGGCCTCGCGGCTCAGCACCGGTGCCAGGCTGCGGCGAAAGATCATCTGCACCGTGGCCGCCAGAAGCTGGCTCTCGTGGAGGAAGGCCTTGGTCTCGGGCCGCAGCGCCGCGAGGATCATCGCCAGCGCCTCGAGATGCGGACGATCCGTGTAGGATGACCCCTGCGAGACGAGGAAGAAGGGCGTGTTGGCGGGGAAGAGATCGCCATGCCCGGGATCGTGATCGCGATGCTCGGGATAGACATGGATCTGCCCGGCCAGGTAATTCTGGTAGAGCATGACCGGGCCCTGCGGCTGCGTCAGCGCCAGACGCGGCAGCGAGCGCCAGAGCGGGCCGTCCTTCACGGCGGTGGAGGAATTGCCGATGAGCGGCGCGTCGAAGATCACCGGGCCGGCGAGCCCGTAATCGAGCCGCGCCTCGCGCATCTCCGCGTCATAGGTCACATGGGTGAGCTGCGGATGCGCCTCGGCGGGCAGCCGCGAATGCCCGCGGTCGCGATTCTCGTAGAGATCGCCGTGATTGCCCGCCGCGCGCCCCTCGAAGACCATCTGCCAGAGCAGCCGGTGCGCCGGGCCGCGCTGCTCGGCCCCCAGCACCGGCGCGCTGGTCTCGGGGATCGTCACCCGCGCCAGGAGCCGCCCGCCCGGCCCGAACGGCAGGAGCGCCGCGCGCCGCACCAGGATCGCACCGCCCCGGGCCACCATCGGCCCGCCCCCCTGCCCCAGCGCCCCCCCGGGCATCAGCCCCAGCCCGGCCAGACCCCGGATCAGCGCACGGCGGGTGAGGGAAAGCGGCATGAACGGCAGGCTCCGGGCAGGGGCAGCGCATGGCCCGCGAGGGGCCGTGGCCCCATCCTGAGCGCAGGGGACACGCGGCGCAAGACGGGATGCGGGCTGCACAGGGCGCGGCACAATGCGCACGCTGCGGGATGCAGGCGGGCGGGATGATCACGCGGCTCACGTCGCCTTGAACGGGTTCAGCACGTCAACGTCCAGCCCGGCCACATCCGCCCCGTTTCGCGTCACCAGCGTCAGACCATTGGCCTTGGCCGTCGCCGCCAGCAGCGCGTCGATGACCGGCACCGGACGGATCGCGTTCATCCGTCCCCATTCCTCCGCCACGGCCGTGTCGACGGGCAGCACCCGGTCGCCGAAGCCCGCAATCACGTCGCCGAGCCACGCCTCGAGAGCGTCGGCCTTCCGGGGATCGCGGCGGCGCGCCAGTTCCACGCCCTTGCGGATCTCGCCCAGAACCAGCGCGCTGAGCCACAGGTCGTCCTCCGCGACGCCCGACCACCAGACCGCCACGACCGGATCGCAGCGCTCGCCCTTGCGCACCTCCGAAATGATGTTGGTGTCGATCAGGAAGCTCACAGGGAGACGTCGCGCCCGAAATCGCGGGGACGGTCGAGATCGATCCCGTCGAGCGGTGCCGAGGCGAGTAGCGCCTTCAGACCGCCGCTGCGAGGCGTGGCGATCCTCTCGCGCAGGATGGTGCGCGTCTCGCTCTCGCGTTCGGGATCGCCGAGAGCGGTGGCGACGCCCCGGACGAGGGCGGCATCCTCCTTGCGGACCTGCACTTCCACGCGCACGAAGCCCTGCCGCTGACGGCGCTTGCGCCACTGGGTGACGGGGGACGGATCGGTGCTGGCCATGCTGCCCTCCATTTCCGGAAATACTACCGGAAAGATAGGGGCACGGCAACGGGCTTCAAGATCGCGCTGTCAACCCTCTGGATACTGACCTCGACGTGCGGCCGCATGGGTCTGCGGAAGGTCTGGATGGCGGTGTCACTATAGGTCTGCTGCCTGCGGCGGTGAATGATCATCGGGGCTGCGCTGCTCTGGCGCGGGCTGAACGGGCTGATCCTGGGCGAGGCGACGGCGCTGCACCTCGGCATCCCGGTGCAGCGGGTCACCGCGATGACGGCAGCTGAGACCCAGAGTCGGGCAATGCTCTGCCTCTGCGGGTCCGCTTTTGGCAGATCTCGTGCAGACGGCCGCGCGGCTCCATCAGAAGCGGCAGATGTTCTGAGGGTCGCGACGGGTTTCAGGGGCGCACCGCCAGCCCGGCATCCTCCAGCTGTTCCAGGTCGGGAAGATCGCGCAGGCTCTCCAACCCGAAGGCCACCAGGAACTGCTCGGTGGTGACAAAGGTATAGGGGGCACCACGACGCGGCGACCGCGGCCCGGTCCCGATCAGGCCGCACGCATGCAACCGCCCGATCAGGTCGCGGCTGATTTCCTTGCCGAAGATGTCCTTGAGCCCGTCGCGGGTGATTGGCTGGTACCAGGCGATGGCGGCGAGGACGGCGGTGTCGAATTCGCTCAAGTCCTGCTGTTGGTCGCTCACGTTACCGGCGGCGCGGATCGCGGGCGCGTAGGCGGGGCGCGTCCGGAACATCCAGCCGCCGGCGACCCGGGCGATCTCGAAGGCCCGCGCCTCCAGATCGGCGGCCAGATCCTCGACCAGCAGATCGACCGAGACCCCCTGCCCCACGACCCGCGCCAGATCCGCGCGCGGCACCGGCGCGGCGGAGGCAAACAGCACCGCCTCGATCCGGCGCATCCATTCCCGCCAGCGCAGATCCGGCGGCAGGCCGGGCAGCTCGCGGTCCAGCTCTGGCTCCGGTCTGTCCTTCGCCATCCCTACACCCCGTAGAGACGGAAGGTGTCGCGCCCGGTCAGCTCGCGCACCGCGCCGAGGGTGACCAGCCGGTCACAAAGCCGCCGCGCGGCGCGATCCGGCAGGGGCAAGGCCGCGGGTGCCACCGCATCGCGGGTCAGAAACATCTCGACCGCATCGCCCGCCCCCTTGGCCCGAAGCTTCGGTGCGACGGCTTTGAGATGCGCCGTCCGCCGCGCAAGGTCGGCGGCGAGGCGCGCGGCCTCGACCGCCGAAGAGATGAGTGCCCGATGACACGCGAGCCGCAAATCGCCCCCCCGCTTGCGCAGGTCGGCGCGTTTCAGACCAGCAGCCAGGAGCGGCACGAGACGATCCCAGCCAAGCGCCAGCGACAGTGCGGCATCGGCCAGGATCAGCGCTGATACGTCTGCGCGCGGCGCATCGCGCAACACCGCCTCCAGAACCATCGCAGCACCGGTCACCGGCCCGCCCTTCCCCGCATCAAGCCATGCGGCAATCTGGCCCGGCTTGAGGGTCGGCAACCCCCGACCCAGAGCCTTGATCGACACCGGCCGCTCCACCGCGCGCCGCCAGGCGAGGCAGATCTCACCAGCCGGTCCGGGCAGATCGCCGGGACGCAGCAGATGTATCGCATCGCGCAACTCCCCTGCCCGCTCGGGCCGCCCGGAAAACGCAACGCAAGCCTCTGCCGCGCGGAGCGCCAGGCGATCCCGCAACAAGGCTTGGGGGACATCCTCGTGTGCCAAGACAAGATGCAGGTGGGTCAGCACCGCACCTGACAAAAACGCAAAATCTTCAAGGGTTTCCGCATGCGCGGAGATGACCCAGGAGGGTATGCGGGGTAGCGTGTCAAAGTCGGTGGCGCGATCCGGCCGGGCAAATGTCATGCCCGGAGCCTACACTTGTGCGGCGCTTTCTGCCAGAGAATACCGCTGAAACCGCCCCGGTTTGGCACGCTCAGTCATGTCCGGTAAGTTTGCTTTATCGGACATGACGAGATAGGCTCGCCGACATGCCGGAAACCGCCGACAAATCGCGCCCGGAACCACAAGACGGGTCTTTCCTCTACGCGGGTAACGCGAGCGTTGCAGCGCGCCTCCGGGCCCGGCGGCTTGCTTCCCTTGGACCGGCCTCCGGCCAGCGCCGATCAAACCCCGTCGATCAGGATGTCCAATGCGCACTTCAGCGCGTCGCGATGACCCGCCAGCGACCCGACCCGGTCTCGCAGCTCCGCGCCGGGAACGGCCGCCAGTTCCTGAACGCGCACGATCCATGCCGTTCCGGCCAGATCGACCATGGGCGTGAGACCCGGAAAGGCCACGTAGCGGTCCGCATCGCGCAGCGGTGCCACGACACGGGAGGCGTCGATCCCGATCAGATCGGTTTGCAGATCGACGACAAGCTGGCCGTTGCCAAGCCGAAAAACATCGAATTGTGCCATGTCAGAGCAATTTCAGAAGCTTCGGAACCGCGAGAGCGCGGGCCCCTCGGCGGCGATCTCTTCGGCATAGGCGGCGATCGCCGCGCTGTTTTCCTCCTGCCAGAGGCGATTCCGTTCGACCTTCGCGGCCTCGGCAATCGCCCTCTCCGCGAGGCGCGACATGTTCAGGCCCAAAGACCGGGCCGAGGCCGCAACATCCGCGTCCAGCGTGAGATTGACCTTGACCCGCCCCATCAAGACCTCCTGGAGAATACGTATGTCAAAGGAGTGTAATCAAGACACCCCGTCCGCACAAGACGCGCGTCCCGAGATCGCCCTGCCCGCCCATGTCGCCGGGTCCGGCACCCTCGACCGGCTGGTGGACACCGCCCGCGACTATGCCCGCGCCGCCGCGTCGGAGAACACGCTGAAGGCCTATGCGAAAGACTGGGCGCATTTCTCGCGCTGGTGCCGGATGAGGGGTGCCGAGCCGCTGCCCCCCTCGCCCGAGATGATCGGGCTTTATCTCGCCGATCTGGCCTCCGGGTCGGGCCCCTCCCCTGCCCTATCGGTCTCGACCATAGAGCGCCGCCTGTCGGGCCTGGCCTGGAACTACGCGCAGCGTGGCGTCTCCCTTGATCGCAGAAACCGCCATATCGCCAGGGTACTGGCCGGGATCAAGCGCAAGCACGCCCGCCCGCCAGCTCGGAAGGCCGCGATCCTGGCCGAAGACATCCTCGCGATGGTGGCCACCCTGCCCTTTGACCTGCGCGGCTTGCGGGACCGGGCAATCCTGCTCCTGGGCTATGCTGGTGGCTTGCGCCGCTCGGAGATCGTCGGCCTCGACGTCCACAAGGACGACACACCGGACTCGGGCGGCTGGATCGAGATCATGGAGAAAGGTGCTCTGCTGACGCTGAATGCCAAGACCGGCTGGCGCGAGGTCGAGATCGGCCGTGGGTCTTCGGACCAGACCTGCCCCGTTCATGCGCTCGAACAATGGCTGCACTTTTCCAGGATCGGCTTCGGCCCGGTCTTCGTGCGCACCTCGCGCGACGGCAAGCGCGCGCTGGACGCCCGCCTCGACGACAAACATGTGTCACGCCTGATCAAGCGCACGGTCCTGGACGCTGGCATTCGATCAGAGCTGCCCGAGAAAGAGCGCCTCGTCCTCTTCTCCGGTCACTCGCTGCGCGCCGGTCTCGCGAGCAGCGCCGAGGTGGACGAGCGTTACGTGCAGAAACAGCTGGGCCACGCCTCCGCCGAGATGACCCGCCGCTACCAGCGCCGCCGCGACCGGTTCCGGGTGAACCTGACCAAGGCTGCGGGATTGTGAGGATCAGCCCTCCGGCAGATAGGCTGTCAGGTTCTGGTGGGCATGCAATATGCGGATGATCTCGATCCCCTGCCCGTCCGCGCGGGAAATCACCAGATGCGCTCCGCTGGGATGGATACGTACCGCAGGTGTGAACTCACGGCGTTCCCGGGCCATCTCCGGAAAGTCAGCGAGCAGCTCGAAGAGTGCAAACAGGCCATTCGCATAACGATCCGCCTGCGCGATGCCCCAGTTGCGCGCGCCGTGTTTCCTGCTCCATGCCAAGCGTTTCGCGTCGCCCGCATCGCGCGCCCTGCACCCCGTCCACCTGCGCAACCTCACTGAAACGGACTCCAGGCCCCTGATCCGCCTCCGCTGAGGCTGGGAGGTGGGGGGCTTGGAGGAAGTTGGCAAGAAATAGGAACGTATACTTCACATGCGCCACCACCGCAAACCGACCGACGACGAACGCCGCCAGATCATCGAGGTTCGCGCCGGGAGCACCTCAGCCGCCGTGCTGGCCCGCCGCTTCGGCGTCTCGACCCGGACGATCTACAGCACGCTGAGCCGGGCCAAAGGCGTGCCCCTTCGCCCAACCACGACGATGAGCATGCGCGTGAGCACGCGCCAGCTGGCGGGGTTTCAGGCCGCATTGGCGCGGCGCGGCATCACCGACCAACCCGCCGCCCTGCGCCGCCTGATGGGAGCGGCCCATATCCTGCTGCGCCCGGTCGATCCGGTCGTGCGAGACCACCTGCAAGCCTGGGGCGCGCAAGTCGCGACCGAAGGCGCTGCGGTCAACCACATCGCCCGCAAGCTGAACGAGGCCAAGCTACGCGGCCGCCCGATACCCTTCACCGATGACGACATGACCACGATCCGCACCTTCGCCGGAGGCCTCGCCGAATTCGCCGAGGCCTTCCGCATCTTGTGGGAAGCACAGCTGGCCAAGAAGGCACGCGAGGTCGACAAGGCGCTGGAGGGGTTGGGGGCGCAGTCAGAAGCATTCGCCGACGCTGGCCAACCAAATTTGTCTCGCAAGTAAAACAGAAAATTAATTTTTGTGTCACTTACAAAACAAAACCCGACTGAAGACATAGGGTGGGGGTTGCAGCGGGGGGTTGGCTCATCATATTTGTCGTATCACAAGTGAGACAAGAACAACTCTTCTGACCGAGATGCAGGACAATGACTACCAGCACGGACAAAGCAGCACGCACCAAGGGGAGCGCGGTTCACCCCTTGATCGCTCGCGGTATCGCGCGGCTTGGGCAGGACATCTCCCGCGCACGCCGGGCACGCGGGATCTCCACAACCGACATGGCGGCGCGCATGGGCGTTGGACGCAGCACGCTGCACCGCCTGGAACAAGGCGATCCGGGCGTCTCGCTGAACACTCTGGCGATGGCCCTGTCGGTTCTGGGGCTTTTCGACCGGCTTGCCGAACTCGTCGATCCGGCATCGGATGAGCTCGGATTGATGCTGGCGGAGAAGACGCTGCCCAGGAACATCTCCCGTCGACGGAGGTCACCGTCGGCGAAGAGCCAAGGTCCGGCTGCGCAAGCCGCTGACGATGCTCCGGAGGGGTGGTGATGCCGACACGACGTATCGATGTGCGGATCGGTGCCCGGGCGGTTCCGGTGGGCGAATTGATCTTCGAGGCGGACGGCACCCGCGAAACCTCGGCCTTCACCTACCATGAAAGCTGGCTCGCGCTTGAACGGGCCTTTCCGCTTTCGCCGGACATGCCGCTCGNGGCCGCACCCTTCTACGGCCGCCGGGACGGTGAACGCTCGGCCCTTCCNNTGCCGATNNCGGACACCGCGCCCGACAGTTGGGGGCGCAAGATCATCGAANTGCTGCGNGGNACGCAGTATCTGACCGAACTCGACTACNTGCTTGAGTCCGACGATCGCCTGAGGATCGGGGCCTTGCGCTATTTCGACGGCCCTGGGGCGGAGGCCACTGCGCTTGCCCCACCGCGTGCTGACGGCGTGAACGTGCCGCGCCTGCACGATCTCGACGAGGTCATCCGCCAGGCGCGGGCCTTCGAGGAAGATCCCGCCGGCTATGCCCGACGTCGCGCCGAGCTTGTCGGCGGTGATCTTCTGGCCGAAGCGGTCGGTTCTCTGGGCGGTGCCCGGCCCAAGGTGAATGCGCGCGACCGCGAAGGTGCTCTCTGGATCGTCAAGCTGCCCAAGATCGACGACGACTACGCAGTCGCCCGCGCCGAGGTCATGACGCTTAGACTTGCGCGTGAGGTGGGCATAGACGCCTGCGTCGCGGATATCCTGAACACCTCGCAACGGTTCCCGGCCGCTCTCATCCGCCGCTTTGACAGGGTCGGGGCCGATCATTCGGACCGAGTCCCGTTCATCTCGGCCCAGACCTTTCTGGGATTGGGCGGAACGGCCGCAAGCAGCTACGAGGACCTTGCGATGGCGATGCGCCGCCATTGCGTGGACCCTGCCGGGCAAATCGTTGAACTGTATCGCCGGATGGTCTTCGGCATCCTGATCCGCAATACCGACGATCATCTGCGCAATCATGGCTTCTTGCGCGCGCCCGGCGGCTGGCGGCTGTCACCGGCATTCGACATCAACCCCGAACACCGTCCGGGCGGCCGGATGCAGACCGCAATCTCCGAAATCCATGGCAACCTGCCCTCGATCGACGCGGCGCTCGATGCCTCTGCCTTCTTCGACATCGACAGGCGGACTGCGGAGCAGATGACAGGTGACATGGCGCGCCATATCGCAGGGGCCTGGCGCCGCATCGGTGGCCAGCTTGGCATGGATGCCCGCGATTTCAGCGCTGTCGGCGCGGCAATCGAGACCGAGGATCTGGCGAAGGCCTGCCGCCTCTAGATCGGACTTAGCAGGTCGCGCATCTGCGCCGCACGCAGCATCGCATCGCTTGTGATCGGCTCGCTGACCGCCGCCGGGACCTGATCGCCTACCGCCAGAAGCGCCCGCTCCAGCGCAGGCCCCAGCCGATCTACCATGTCCCGCAACTGCTCCAACGCGCTGCCCTTGGGCAGACCCGCCGCGCGGCCCTCGTCCTCGCCCAAGGCGAGCGGCGCGGCGGCGAGATTTTTCAGGTCGGCGACCATCTCCTCTTCCGAAATGATGCGATACTGCATGTCCTGCTCTGCCGGGGCCTCGTCCACCGGCAGGAATTGCAGCGCACCGACACAGTCGCGCCCCAGCACCGAAAGCAGCGAAAACACATCCTTGCCCTGTGCCCCGACGCGCGCGGCGATCTTCTCGCGCAGCTCGCCTTCGTCATCGGGCAGGAGGTTGTCGAAGGCGGCGACAACGGGATCGCCCTGCCATTTGAGCTTGGTCAGCGGCAGGGCGCTGGCAACCGGGAAAGCGGCCTCGGACGCAAGCCAGGCAGGATCATAGGTGAAAGCGATGGCGCCATCCGTCGCGCGGGTCAGCGTTCCCACCCTCGACCGTTCGTACCAGACGGCTGTCTTGCTATGACGTGTGCGGCGACCAGCACGGGCGATGCGTGCCATTTCAGAACTGGCTCCGGCCGCCGATACGATCCGTCGCCGAGAGTTCCGCGCCCAAGGCTTCGAGGAGGCGCAGATAGACATCCAGGCTGACGGAAACGACGCCGTTCTCGATATCCGAAATGGTGGATTGCGCGGTGCCCGTCATCTCGCCAAGCTGTTTCTGGCTGAGCTTCTGAGCCACCCGTCGGGCACGAAGGATGGCCCCGGCCTGGCGCAGGCTTCGAACAGGATGTGGTGCCGAATTCATCATCTGGCCAAGATAGCTCACAGGCTATATCTCGTCAATATAGCCCCTGGGCTATTGATCTGAATTACCGCCCAAGGGCTATCAGTGATCTACGCGCCATCCCGAGCAATCCTGCATCCGACATACTGGTCCGCCCCTGCCGAGTGGTCCCGTTTCAGTCTTGGTGCATGACGGGTTTGGGGACGACGGCAGGGCCAGGGACTCGGCTCCGGATGGCGACGCCGGTCCACGGAGTGCCGCAGACGCCCCAATGTTTCGCATGCGAAACATTCGGGCCGCGGTTCACTCCTCGGCAAGCCCTCGCAGCCAGGCCTCGAGCCGGGCACGAAACGCCGGGCCGATGGCCGGGCCGGAGAGGCGCAAAGAGCCGCCTTTCTCGGTGAGATAGAGGCCCGGACAGACCTCTTTGGCCGTATCAGAGACGGATTCCACCTTCTGGACGGACCGTTCAGAACCGTCTGGTGCGGTTGCGGGTGGCCCCGATACCTCTGAAGACGCCGTGGGAGCAGGGGGGCTTTCCTTCTCGATAAAGCCCGCAATCAGGCTCTGTTCCGCCTCGACAGTGTCTGTTTCGGACTGTTCGAGATGCGCCCGGAGCCGGGATCCGGCGCTGTCATCGGCCTCGATGATCCTGACCAGCGCGAGCCCAAGCCGCTCGGTCAGGGCCTGGGGGAACCGAACGGCATCCCCGAGCGCCTCGTAGAGGGTCAGGAAGGAGCCGATCTTGGAGCGCTTGGCCCGGGACGCCGAGGCGAAGAGCGCCTGCAAAGCCGCCCTGGGCGTGTCGAACACACCCGCCTCGACCGATTTCGCTGCGATCCGGGCACGTTCGTAATAACTCAGCCCCAGCCGGATCTCGTTCTCCTCGACCATCGAGACATAGGCCTCTTCGGAACTTGCCGGTTGGCGCAGAAAGGCCAGAACAGTGTCGAATCGTGCCTCGCCCGTCTCGTCGCGAAGCCGGGTCAGCGCGGTCAGCCGCCGCCAGCCCGAGATGAGCCCGTAGCGCCCCTGCCCCAGATCGACCACCTCGATCGGGGTGCGCTGGCCGAAGCGCCGCAGGCTCTCGAGCAGCGCCGCGAAATCCGGATCCTCCCCGGTGCCCGGATGGGACCGGTCCCGTATCAGCCAGGCGGCCTCGATCCGGTCGAGGGAGAGGCGCTGCACCAGCCGTCCCTCGCTGCGCGCGGCGCTCAGCTCGCGGCTGACCTCCTCGAAGGCCGCGTTGAGCGAGGCGTCCCCCGCCACCCGGGCAATCGGGGCCGCGCTGGCGACCGGCGGCGGCGCGGCCTCCTCCGATGTGCCCAGGTAATCCTGCAGCGGGCCGCCGAGACGTTTACGCTTGGCCATGGCAGACCTCCCGAGGGGCCGGGGGAATGGGGGGACGTGTTTCGCATGCGAAACGTTTCACGGGGCGGGGCAGGGGGGTCGGGTGCCTCATTCCGCCACCTCCCGCCCGGCCATGGCCAGCTGGTCGCGCCGCCAGACCCCGAAGAGCAGCTTCTTGAAGGCGGCATAGGTGGCGTCGAAGGTCTCGCGCCCGCGGATATAGGTCTCGCGGTTGAAGTCGCGGTAATCGGCCTCGTAGATGCCGCTCACCTGCTCGCCCGCCTGGCCGATGAGCGCGGTGAAATCCTGCCGCTGCGGGGCAAGGGCGTGGCCGAGATAGGCCTGCATCAGCCCGGCCAGTTCGGCCTGCTGCCCGGCATCGTAGCGGGTGATGAGCGCGCGCACCGCATCCCATTCGAAGCGCACCCCCTCGCGGCCCAGGGCGCGTGCCGCCATGTTCTCGCCCTCCTCGATGGACTGGAAGGTGGCGTGCAGCATCTCGAAGAACCGGCCCGTCGAGTCGAACTCGAGAAAGGACGCGCCAAGCGGCACCAGCAGGATGTCGGCCGCCGCCAGCCCGTTGATCGTGAGATAGCCAAGCGCCGGCGGCGTGTCGAGAAACACGAGATCGTAGTCCTGCAGGATGCCGTCGGCCTCGAGACTCTCGGTCAGCGCCTCCCAGAGCTTCCAGCTGCGCGCGCCCATGCGCCAGACCGGGATCTGGAACTCGGACCAGTAGAGATTGAGCTGTGCGCCGATCAGGTCGATATTGGGCCAGTGGGTCGTCTGGATGAGATCCTGGGCGCGCAGCTTCATCGCCTCGGCAAGCGTGTCGTCGATCGGCTGTGGTGCCTCGTTGCGCTGCACGCGCTGGCGGTTCTCCTCCTGCAGGTGCCGCCCGTAATGGCGGGCGAGCAGGGGAAAGACGGTGCCCCATTCATCCTCGACCGATCCGCCGAAGATCGAGGTCATCGAGCCCTGGCTGTCGAGATCGACCACCAGCACCCGGTAGCCGTCGAGCGCCGCCGACATCGCCAGATGCGCCGCGGTCGAGGTCTTGCCGACCCCGCCCTTGAAATTGGCGACCGCGATCATCTTGGCGGGCAGGCCCTCGGGGCGCCAGGGCCTGTACTCCTTGGTCTTCGATCCTTCCGCCGCGAAATGCGCGCGCAGCCGCAGCACCTCGTCGAGGGTGAACCACCTTGCCCCGCCCTCGGTTTCCGAACGTCCCTGGGGCAGGTCGGGATTGGCCTTGAGCACGCGGCGGAAATGGGCGGTGGCGATGGGGATGAGATAGCGGGTGATCTCCCAGGTCGAGAAGAGGCGCAGCTTGCGCGTGCCGCTCTCGTCGAGCCCGCGCGACGCGAGATCCTGCCGTCCGCGCCGGCACGCCGCCGCGATCCGCTCGAAATCGCCCGTCATCTGCGGCGGGTCGAGATCGGCCATCGCGGCATCCGGAGAGATGTTGAAATAGGGGGGGAGGGGGGAAGACCCGTCACGTGCCACGATATGCCTCATGTGCTCTGTTTTTCGATATGTATCTCAAAATGGCGCACATGGGAATATTTTCCTGTCCTGAACGGGGTCGATTCGGCCTTCTTCTGCCCTTCTCTCGGCAAATTCCGGTGGTTCCGTCCGGTGCGGGGCGTCCCGTGCCGGGCGCAGTCAGGAATTTTGCAGTTATTGAATTGTTATTTAATAGTTAAGCGCATCGGGCGTTTTCCCAGAGCCCTGTTTTCAAAGGCGGATTTCGCGCTTCCGGGGCCTCGGGGCGATTCCGAAGCCACGATGACGCGACTCCGAAGCCACGATCGCGCGATTCCGAAGCCACGATCGCCCGCCCCGAAACTCTGGACGCTCCGCCCGCTGCCTGCGTAAGGTGGTGATAATGAAACCCCGAAAGACAAGAGCGGGCAGGGGGCATGGGCAGTTACGCGGGATCAGGGCGGCCGGGGCTGCTGCCGGAGCGTCATCCGACGGGCGATTTCTTCGTCTGCGACATCTTCGATGCGCTGCCCAAGGACGATCTCGCCTCGATGGAGCATCCGCTCTTCTCGCTCTCCACCCGGGCCGATCTGCGGGTGCTCTCCTACCGCCACAACGACGTGACCATCACCGTGACGCCCTCCGTCAAGGGCCGCGCCACGCTCTTCGACAAGGACATCCTGATCTATTGCATCAGCCAGCTGATGGCCGCGCTCAATGCCGGGCGCCCCGTGAGCCGCACGCTGCATCTGCGCGCCCATGACCTCCTGGTGGCCACCAATCGCGAGACTTCCGGCGACGGCTATCGCCGGCTGGTCGAGGCCTTCGAGCGGCTCGCGGGCACACGCATCACCACCAATCTCGCCACCGCCGAGGTCGAGACGACGACCGGCTTCGGCCTGATCGAGACCTGGCAGATCCAGCGCCGCACCCGCGGCGGCCGGATGGTCTCGGTGCGGGTGACGCTCGCGGAATGGCTCTACCGGGCGGTGCTGGCGAAATCCGTCCTCACGCTCAGCCGCGACTATTTCCGCCTGCGCAAGCCGCTCGAACGGCGCATCTACGAGCTTGCGCGCAAGCATTGCGGCCATCAGCCGGGCTGGCGCATCTCGCTGGCGGTTCTGGCGCACAAGTCCGGCTCCGCCTCGCCGCTGCGGGTGTTCCGCCGCATGATCCGCGACATGATCGCCACCAATCACCTGCCCGATTACGATCTCGCCGAGGAGCCGGGCGACATGATCCATGTCCGTCCCCGACAGGTGGTGCTGGCCCCCGGCGAGGGGCCGCGCCCGAGCCCCGAGGCGCTCGACGAGGCGCGCCGCCTCAGCCCCGGCGCGGATGTCCACGCGCTCGAGGCCGACTGGCGCGCCTGGTGGGTGACGACGGGCCGCCCGCGCCTGCGCAGCCCCGACGCGGCCTTCCTGGGCTGGGTGCGCAAGCGCGGATGAGGGGGATGTGTTGCCGTGAGGACTCGGGTTGCGGGTGAAATTCGGGGGCTATCGGCAAAGGTAACGATTTCCTGACAGAATTTTGCCGCAATCGTGCTTAGCTTTGGGCGCAATGCAGTCTTATCTTTACAGGTGGAGTAAGGGATCATACGTTCAATCTTGAGTTGAATCGCCAGGAGGGGTGCCGCATGATCATCGGGTTGATCCTTGCCGGAACGGGGTTCGGGGCCGCTGCGGCCTTCGGGGCGGTGCTGCTGGGATACCCGATCTGGATGGCCCTTCTGATCTACTCCGCCACGGGCGTGGCCGCCGTGCTGGGGTTCGCGGCCCTTGCCATCGCCCGCCACCCGGATCCGCAGGACAGCGGCGCATCGGCCAGGCCCTATGCCCTGGTGGGCCCGGAGGGCGGCTGAGCCGGTCCTTCCCCGAAGAAACGAATCACGCCCGCCGCCGCCCCCAAGGGGTCGGCGACAGTTGTTTCCTTTCAGGCAACACACTCGCCACAGGCGTGTGATCTGTTGCCGAAACAGTCCGGGGTTCTTCCCAGGGTTGTGCTGCGCCATCCCCGGCCACGTTCTTTTGACTTGGGACGAAAATGAGGCGATAATACGGCGTCAACTAGGCATGCTCGTCAGGCATGGTCAGGTCATGGCTTGAAATCGCCCGAACCTGTCCAGGTCAGGGCGGCATTGGTCTTCTATGGAGTGGGTTAAGATGTTTGAGTTGAAGAGAATTGTAGCGACATCCGTGATTGCTGTTCTAATGGCTCTGAGCGTAGGTCTGGCTCAGGCTGCGACGATAGATATCACAGTCTACGATGATCCTGTCGGCTTGACAGGAGAGCGCGGGACGTTGAGTTGTTCTGCCGCGTGCTCCGTGCTCAATGCGGAGCCGGGCGTTTTTAGCCCTGGCGTTGGGGGTGTCTTTACCGTCCACCCGCCAAATCTGACGAACGAAACCAGTTTCGTGAACGCCAATCTGTTTCCTGGCGATGCTGCTTTCGCGACAGGTTTCAAGACCGAGCCTGCTCCCAATCCGTTTACCACGTCGGCACTCTACATCCTTATGAAGATTGGGGGCGGGAATACGTTCAACACTGTCCTCGTGCGTAACGAGACCAATGGTGGAAGCCTGGAACTGACTTGGGATGGCAATTCAGCGTCTGGCCTGAGCCATGTCACGGAGTTTGGTGGTGCCGTTCCCATCCCCCTCCCCGCCGGTGGCCTTCTCCTGATCACCGCGCTCGGTGGCCTGGGGATTGCTGTCCGCCGCCGTCGCAAGGTGGCCTGACGGACGTTCGACACCCGGATGATCTCGCTGGCAGCCCCCGCCCGGGGGCTGTTTGCGTCCGGGGGCCTGCCTTCCCGGCCGCTCCTGTCCCGTGTCCCGGGGCCGCGCGGGGACCGATCGAATACCGACGAGAGACCGACGCAAAACCGCCCTCGCGCCACAAATTCGCCACCGCGCTGTGGAATCCCTGTCGACAATCATGCGACAGGGGCCGGATTGTTCTTTATACTGGTGGAAAACAGGCGGGCGAGACAGGCAGTGGCGAAGCGGCATGTGGCATAGGAAACCGGCAACGACCCCCTATCTTGGCGCCCTTCGGGGGCTGCGGCGCACATTCGTGCTGGCAGGTCTCTTCAGCGCCGTCATCAACCTTCTGATGCTGACCGGTCCGATCTACATGCTGCAGGTCTATGACCGGGTGCTGTCGTCGGGATCGGTGGCCACGCTGGTGGGGCTCTTCGCCATCGTCATCGTGCTCTATGCCTTTCTGGGGCTCTACGATTTCCTGCGCGCGCGGCTTCTGTCGCGGGCGGCGCTGCGGCTCGATGCGCAGCTGGGCGAGGAGGCGTTCCGCTTCGTGCTGCGCGCGGGGCTCATCGGCGGCGGCGCGCAGATCGATCCCCGCGCCCAGCCGGTGCGCGACCTCGAGGCTGTTCGCGGCTTTCTGGGCAGCCCGGCGGTCACCGGGCTCTTCGATCTGCCCTGGATGCCGATCTTTCTGGCGCTCGTCTTCGTGATCCATCCCTGGCTCGGCTGGCTGACACTGGCCGGGGCGGCCATCGTGGCGGTCGCCGCCCTGCTCAACCAGATCCTGGCGCAGAAATCGATCCACCGGGCGATGTCGATGGAGGCGGCCGAGCGCACTCTCGTCGACCAGGCCCGGACCGACGCCGAAACCCTGCACGCGCTCGGCATGCGCGAGCGGCTGGTCCGGCGCTGGCGCGACATGCATGACGCGGCGCTCGCCACGGCGCAGATGGGCAGCGACCGTTCCGAAGGCTTCGCCGCCTTCTCGAAATCCTTCCGGCTGCTCTTGCAATCGGCGCTTCTCACGCTCGGAGCCTATCTCGCCCTGCGCCAGGAGATCACGCCGGGCATGATCATCGCCACCTCGATCATCGCCGGCCGGGCGCTTGCCCCGGTCGACCAGGTGATCGGCCAGTGGCGCGCCATCGGACGCGCGCGCGAGGCCCATCAGCGTCTGCGCGAGATCTTCGAGCGGATGCCGCCCAAGAAGCCGCGGGTCGAGCTGCCAGCGCCCGCGGGCGATCTGCGGGTGACGGCCCTGACCAAGCTGGCCCCGGCCGGGCCGGAGGGGCAGGCGGACCGCCCGCGTATTCTCGACCGGGTGAGCTTCGCGCTCTCGGCGGGCGACGGGCTGGGCGTCGTGGGCAACAGTGCGGCGGGCAAGTCCACGCTGGCGCGGCTTCTGGTCGGGGCCTGGGTGGCGGATGCGGGCGAGATCCGGCTCGACGGGGCGACGCTCGATCAATGGACGCCCGAGGCGCTCGGCCGCCATGTCGGCTACCTGCCGCAATCGCTGCACATCCTGTCGGGCAGTGTCGGCGAGAACATCGCGCGCTTCGACCCGGAGGCGAAGGATTCCGACATCATCGAGGCCGCGCGCATCGCCGGGGTGCACGAGATGATCCTCGGGCTGCCCGACGGCTATGCCACCCATATGGACCGGATGACCCGGCCGCTCTCGGGCGGGCAGATCCAGCGCCTGGGGCTGGCGCGCGCCATCTATGGCACACCGCGCCTCATCGTGCTCGACGAGCCCAATTCCAATCTCGACGCCGATGGCGACGATGCGCTCGCCGCGGCGGTCCGCACCATGCGCGACAGGGGCTGCGTGGTCGTGGTCATGGCGCACCGGCCGAGCGCGCTTGCCTCGGTCAACAAGGTCATGCTGCTGCACCAGGGACGGATGGCCAAGTTCGGCGACAAGGACGAGGTGCTCTATGGCAGGCCCCGCCCGGTCTCGGTCGTGGCGCAGTGAGGAGGGGAGAATGACGGCCGACACCTTCGCCGCCCCGCCGCTCAGGACCGACCTGACGCGCGCAGGCCGTCTCGGCACACTCGCCGGGCTGGCCCTGCTGACGCTGCTCTTCGGCTGGGCCTATGTCACGCAGATCAGCGGCGCGGTCATTGCCCCGGGTGCGGCGGTGGTGCGCGGCAAGCCCAAGATCGTGCAGAGCCTCGATGGCGGGATCGTCGAGGAGATCCGCGTCTCCGACGGCGACATGGTGCGGGCGGGCGATCTGCTCCTGCGGCTCGATCCCACGCTCCTGCGGATCAATCTCGAGATGTATCGCAACCGCCTGGCCGAGACCCGCGCCGAGATCAGCCGGCTGCAGGCCGAGCAGGTGACGGCACCCGATCTGGTCTTCGATTACGACACGACCTATCTCGACGGCCTGCCGCTCGAGAAGATCAATGCCGGGCAGCGGCAGATCTTCGAGGCGCGCCGCGAGGTGATCAAGGGGCGCAAGGACCAGCTCGCCGAGAAGGCGGCGCAGTTCCACAACCAGATCTCCGGTGTGGACGGGCTGATCACCGCCAAGCGCGAGCAGCTGAATTTCATCGAGAAGGAACTGGCCGATGTCAGCGCGCTCCATGCCGAGGGGTTGGCGCGCGAGGGGCAGGTGCTCGAACTGCAACGCGAACGCGCCCGCCTTCTGGGCGAGATCGCCGAGCATCAGTCCGAACTGGCCCGGATCCGCAATTCGATCCGCGATACCGAGCTGGAGATCCTCCAGGCCGAACGGCAGTTCAAGGAGCAGGTGGTCACCGACCTGCGCGAGAAGATGATGGAGAGCGAGGAATTGCTCCTGCAGATCGTCACCGCGCAGAAACAGCTCGACCGGATCGAGATCCTGTCGCCCGTGGATGGGATCGTGCATGAGATGCAGGTGTTCAACGCGGGCAGCGTGGTGCCGCCGGGCGAGACGATCCTGCAGGTGATCCCGGTCTCGGAGGGGGTGGAGTTCGAGATCCGCGTCGATCCCAATGCGATCGACCAGGTGGCGGAGGGGCAGCGCGCCAAGGTTGTCTTCACCGCCTTCAGCACCCGCACCACGCCGGAGATCTTCGGCACGGTCTCGGGCATCTCGCCCGACGCCGTCACCGATCCGTCCACCGGGCAGAGCTTCTACAGGGTCACCCTCACCATCGCGCCCGAGGAGATGGCGCGTCTCGGGGACCACGAGATCCTGCCCGGCATGCCGATCGAGGCCTTCCTGCAGACCGGGGAGCGCACGGTGCTGAGCTACCTGACCCGCCCGCTCAGCGACCAGCTGCGCCGCGCCTTCCGCGACGACTGAACGGGCCGCAGGGGTGATGCGCCGGGGGCACAACGGCACCCGTTCCCGACGCACGGCTTGTTTTCAAGAGGGTTTTGCACCATTCTGGGCGCGAGTGGTCGCATGTGACAAACCGGTGCCAGAAACCGGGGCGCATGGGCAGTGAGGCAGGATATTTCATGACGGGCCGGGCCTGGCGCAGGACGTCACGCACATTCTCCGTTCTCTCCGGGCTTGCGTTTCTGGCGGGCTGTTCGGACGTGCCCTACCATGCCCCGCGCTTTGCCTTCCTGTCCTCCTACAAATCCGCCCGCGACAGCAGCCCGGTGCTGCTCAGCAATGCCGAATGGTGGAAGACCTTCCGCGATCCCACGCTCGATGCCCTGGTCGAGACGGGGCTTGCCGGCAATCTCGATCTCGACATCGCCCGCGAGCGCGTGACCGAGGCCGAGGCGATCCAGCGCACCGTGCCGCAGGCGGCCTTTCTCTCGCCCCGGGCGCGGGCGGGGGGCGAGCGCGACGAGAATGGCAGGACCGACAGCCGCGCCGAGGCCACGCTCGGGTTCGAATGGATCGTCGATATCTATGGCGGGCGGCGGGCGCAGATCGACGCGGCGGGCGCCCGCATCGAGGTGGCCGATGCCGAGGTCGATGCCGCGCGGCTGCTGCTCCTGCTCAACATTGCCAATGCCTATGTCGATCTGCGCTATCAGCAGACGAGCCTCGCGCTGCGCCAGTCCGAACTCGCCTCGCGGCGTCAGACGCTGGAGCTGATCGAGCGGCTGCAGCAGGGCAATGCCGCGACCCAGGTCGACGTGGTCAGGGCGCGCGCGCTCGTCTCCGAGACCCGGGCGGAGATCCCCGAGATCCGCGCCGCCATCGAGGCCGCCCGGAACGAGATCGCCGTGCTGGCGGGCAAGGTTCCCGGCACGCTCGGGATCGACCTCGACAAGGGCGCGCGCCAGCCGCGCGTCTCCCTCTCGCCCGAGGTGGGGATCCCCGCGGATCTGCTGCGCAACCGCCCCGACATCCGCGTGGCCGAGCGCCGCTATTACGCCGCCTTCCGCGACGTGGCCGCGGCGCGGGCCGATCTCTATCCGCAGCTGTCGCTGAGCGGCACGATCACGCGCAGCTCGCTCTCGGGCTCCGCGGGGACCGAGTATTTCTTCGGCCCCGCGCTCACCTTCCCGGTCCTGCCCAATACCGCGCGCCGCGCCAGCGTGGAGCAGCGCGAGTCGCTCGTCCGTCAGGCGCATACCCAATGGAAACTGACCGTGCTCGGGGCGATCCGCGATGTCGAGACCTCGCTCGCCGAATATGCCGCCGCGCTCTCGGCGCAGCGCGCGGCGGAAGAGACGGTGCGGCTCTACCAGGAGGTGGTGACCCTCACCCGCCAGATCGTCACCCGCGACGGTGCCACGATCCGCGACCTGATCGAGGCCGAACAGGACGTCGCCGAGGCCAACACCACCCTCGCCACCACGCTGCGCCGCGTGGGGCGCAGCTTCGTCGAGCTCAATGTGAACCTGGGCTCGGGGCACGGGGCGGGGGAGGGGCAGGCCGCCGGGGGATAAGTCCTTTTGATCGGGACAATCGCGCCAGGAATACCTTAAGACAGGACCGAGGATACGCCTGTGACCCGTTACTCGCAGGCCGCTACGTTGACGAAGAGGATATTGCATGAAACGGGGCAGGCTTTTCTACCGGCTGCAAAGGCATTTCCGAAACAGGCGGTTCCAGGTCTTCGACGCGCTCTTGCGCCGCATTCTCGAGACACAGCCGGAGGTGTCGATCCTCGATGCCGGTGGACGCCCGGACTATTGGGCGATCCTGGCCCCGGACCTGCGGGACAAGGTCAGGATCACCTGCCTGAACTTCCGGACCGAACTGGAGACCTATGCGCAGCCGAGTCCGGACTTGCGGATCACTTGCGTTGTCGGGGATGCCTGCCACATGCCCGAGTTCCCGGACAACGCCTTCGACGTCGTCCATTCCAACAGCGTGATCGAGCATGTCGGCAGCTACCAGAACATGAAGCGCTTTGCGGACGAGACCCGGCGTGTCGGCAGGTTCTACTATGTCCAGACACCCAACTACTGGTTCCCGATCGAGCCCCATTACGGCGTGCCGTTCTTCCACTGGCTGTCGGATACTCGGCGGATCTGGTTCTTCACAAGGATGAATGTCGGCTACGCGCGTAAATGTACCTTCGACATGGCCCTGCCGCGCGTGGATCATACCCGGATCATCAGCCCGTTCCTGATGCAAGGATTCTTCCCCGACGGGAAGATCAGGAAGGAAAGAGTCCTGGGTTTCTCGAAATCGGTTATTGCGATGCGGTCGGCAGACTGAAGTCGTTGTGTTGGAGCGATCATGAACCTGACATTCACTACCGACGTCTCACTTGCCCCGCGCCAGTTCACGATCAGGCCAGAACTGACCGCCACGGGCAATGACATCCATGTGCGCGCGCATCCCGATCTCGGCATCTTCGACATTCTCGATGCCTCCGGTGCACGGATCGGTCTGCTCATGGGCTTTCCGATCGATCTGCAGGATCGGTGTGTCCTGTCGGGGCCGTTGACGGTGGCTATTCCGGCCTCCTCGGAGATTGACGCGGCAGCAGAGGCGATCCTTGACCGGCTTGGCGGCCGCTTCCTTCTCCTGCTGACCCTTTCCGGTGAAAGCAGGGTTTATCCTGACTGTGCAGCCCAGGTCCCTTGCGTCTATTCGCCTGAGAAAGGCATGGCCGGATCGACGGCGGATGCGATCCTGTCGGACGCGGATTATGAAACGCTTTTCCGTCACGATCTCTATGCGGCGCTGGATATCGAGAATGATGGCTGGTTTCCGGGGGGGCTGACCGCCCATGAGGGGATCGAGCGGTTGCTGCCCAATCATGTTCTAGACCTGCGGGACTGGAGCCAGAGACGATACTGGCCCCTCGGGGATATCGCGCGAACCTCATCGCCCGAGAGCAGTCTGGAGGAAATTTCCCGGATCATCCGTATTCAGCTCGAAGCCTTGCTCAACGGGCCGAAAAAGATTGCCCAGGCTCTGACAGCGGGACATGAGACACGGGTCATGCTCGCCTGCGCGCGTCCCTATCTCGACGCGATCGAGTTCGTCACGCTGGAAGGCGACACTCCGCGTGCCGATGACACGGTGCTCTCGCAACGCATGGCCCGCGAGCTTGGCCTGACCCATCGCATGCTGCCTCGGGTGGTCGCCGATGAGGCGGCCGTGGCGCGCTACATGCGCCGGGGGGGGCATTGCGTGGGCGGGCCCAACAAGTTCTTCCATCCAACGCTTGGGCATCTTGCCAATGATTATGATTTCGTGGGTGGCCTGAACGGCGAAATCGGCAGAGCGTTCCTATGGCGTAAGACCGATACGGCAGACACGAATCTTTCTGCCGAGATTCTCACGGGCAGGATGGGATTGCCAACAGTGACCGAGCTCCAAGAGCGATTTGAATCCTGGCGGCGGGCTCTTCCGACGACGGATTCACTTTCGGAACTCGATCTGGCCTATCTGGAACATCGGATGGGGCCCTGGTCGAGCGCTCAGTTCTTTTCAGATCCGTCACTGGTGCGCCACAATCCGATAGGCACAACGAAGACTGTCAAGCTGATGCTTGGCCTTCCTGACGCATGGAAACGCCAGAGCAGGCTGACGACCGGGATCATCCGCATGCACTGGCCGGAGCTCTTGTCCTATCCCTTCAACAGCCAGGGGGCCCTGCAGGACCTGTTGAAACAGATCGGACGCGCCGCGCGGCGTCCGCAACTGATTGTCCGAAAGTTTCGCAAGATGCGCCGTTAGATTGTATCGCGCGCAGCGCCCACCGAACTAGTCAATGACGAGGAGTCATCTTGCCACATTCTCTCGTTCTATGACCGTGATGTTGCCATATTGGATGGTCACCTTGCTGCCTGTCTAAGAGCGGCCGACTCGGTCGGAGGGTTTGGAAAGGAGAACAGTATGACCACCTACACCGTTTCGTCCGCGACCGATTTGCAAGCCGTGCTCAGCGGCGCATCGGGCGGCGATGTCATCGAGCTTGCGGCGGGCGACTATGGCAACCTGTCGCTACGGGGCCTCGATTTCGATTCCGAGGTCACGATCAGATCCGCAGAGGCGGCCGACCCAGCCGTGTTCAACACAATCAATATAATTGAATCCTCGAACCTAACCTTCGATTCACTTTTCATCGACTTCACGCCGACCGAGGGCACCGTTGAATGGTCCAGTGCATTCCGGGCGGTTCAAGGCGTCTCGAACATTACCCTGCGTAACAGCAAGGTCGAAGGCGGCGATTCGATTGCCGGTGTTTCTCCGGACTCCGAACCCGGAGAGCAGGGGGCATCTGGCATTCTCGGCGAGCCGATTGGCCGGGCGATCACCATCACAGGCACAAATATCGTGATCGAGAATAACGACATCTCGCATTTCAACAGAGGCATTGTGACGTCAGGCGATGGCAATGCAATACTGAACAACGAAATCTACGATCTTCGAACCTCTCCCCTTGCTGGTGGTGGTTCCGATTTGATTATAGACGGCAACTATTTCCACGATTCAAATCCATGGAAAATGGGTGGTGCCGGCGATCACGGCGATTACGTCCATCTCTGGACCCAGCCCGGCGGGCAGCCGATGTCGAATATCACCATCACCAACAACGTCTTCTCCGACGAGGAGGGCGGCTCGCTGCTAGGTATCTATCTTGATGATAATCTCAATGAGGTTGGTTTCACGAATGTCGTTGTCGAAGGCAATGTCATCCATAGCAGTACCGGGCAGGCGGTACGTTTCGAGAATGTTTCCGATGCTACGATCTCGCGTAACACGATCCTGAATGCTGATGGTGTCGAGAAGCAAGGGTCTCAATTGGTCTTGACCGACGGGACAAAAAACATCCGCCTCGAGGATAATATCGTGTCGACCTTTTTCGGAGAGGCTCAACAGCAGGCCCTGGCCGAAAAGGGAATCATCTTCAAGAACAACATTGATGTGGATCACGATGACCCGAATGCAGCAAACTTTGTTGGGAAGATTTTCGCCGATAGCCGGTTGGAAGGCAGCGATCTTTGGGAAAAGATCCTGTTGCCCGGCAGTGTGGCCGACGGGCTTGGATCGCCCCTGATGCATCTCGACGAAGAATCCGACCGTCTGACACCAATCTTCAAGGTCGAACATGCAGAGGATGAAATCGGGGGTCTGATTCTGCGCGCCGATCAGACCCGTGGACCAGAGGGGCCGGTCACTGATGCCGAGTTCATCTGGGATTTTGGGGATGGCACCGTCGGGACAGGGCAGGTGGTGCGACACACATATGCCGATGCGGGCCGTTATCAGGTGACCTTGACTGCTGTAGCTGCGGACGGGGCGACAGCAAAGGCGACAAGCGAGATCGGGATCAAGGGCGCAGACATCCTGTTGTATGATCCGCAGTCCGGGTTTTTCCAGTTCCAGGAGTACGGCACGATCACGGCCATCGAGGGAACCGACAAGGCGTCTGTCTCCACCGAGGTTGGCTATGGCATAGACTTGGGTGGGACAGGTTCTGTGGTGAGCGTAGACAAATCTCAGATCGCACGACTTTTCGGGGCAGAATCCTTCGACATGTCGATGACCTTGCGCGCCGATACCCTTGGCAGCATCGGCGAGGTGGCTCGCGTACATGGCAACTTTATTCTTTCCGTTGCATCGCGGGGCGAGGTAAGCTTGCAGCTTTGGACCGATGCAGAGTCCAAGGCACTGACCACTACCGGCGTCACTGTCAATGACGGGGCTGATCACGATGTCCGGATTTCATTCGACGGTGCGACGAACAGCTTGATGATCTATGTCGATGATCGGCTGGCGGCGGCAACCGAGATCGAAGGCAGGATGCGTGGCGATTACCCGCGCAGCCTGGATTTTGGCAATCCTTGGGGCAAGCAGAATTTCGACGGAACGCTGACCGCCTTCGATCTGGAAGTGGGCAGTCAGGATTATCCAGCCTATGATGGTGCTATCGAGCCGGTATCGGATACTGAGACAAGCCCGGCCGAAGACGTCATTTCACCGCCGGATTCTCCCGATACGGGTGTGACCGAACCTGCTCCCGAAGAAGCGCCGGCTGCAGACAATACTGCAGACAATGGAGACACCGTCACGTCAGAACCTGTGGAGCCCGAGGACGCGACCCCCGTTCCGGAAAGCGATCCTGCAACGACGGAACCGGTTGATGCGCCTGCTCCGGAAGAGGAATCCGCCGTCCCCGGATCCTTGCTCAACGGCGGCTACCAACTGGATGTCGCCTCCGTCATGACGTCGGATACGGTGCGATTGCATGACGATGCCTATCTTGTCGAGACAGAGGACGGCTCCGCGCTTTCCTTTGACGGCAAAAAAGACTTCGCCTCGCTCGGTCGCCTCACAGATTTTGAGGCGTCGCAGAAGATTGCCTTCTCAGTCGGCTTCGTCAGTGACAATGCTGATGGTGGAGCCGAGAGGCTGGTCTGGAATCATCTCAAGCTCGGGTTGACCCTGGAAGGGGACGGGCTTCGCGTGCATGCCGGTAACAACGACGATCCCTTCTGGAAAGGCTTCGAGGTCGATGGCCTTGGCCTGAATGACGGGAACCGTCATACTGCGACCGTGATGGTCGATGCCGAGGCAGACCGATTGCAGGTGGTGGTGAATGATGTTCTGGTCCTGGACGAACAAGGAACAGATTTCGATTTCGTCGGCGCGGGCGGAAACGAATGGGGCTGGTCTCTTGGCACGGCCTGGAACCGCTGGTTCGAGGGGGAAGTGCATGAATTTCAGGTCAGTGACGATTTCGACTTCTTGGAAACATCCGTGACAACCGATGACGCAATTCTCGCCTAGCACGATTGCGCAGTAACGATCTCGGCCAAACCTGTCGGACGCACCGTGCTTGTGCCCTGGCACGAGTGAATAACGGCGCTTATTTTACTGGTCAGGGATTATAGTAGCGCTGTACTGATCACCGCGGAACGAGCCGTCAGACTGGCAGAAAGGTAACGAGGTGGTTGCGGAACTGACCGGACAGAACTATGCGCCGGCTCAGCACAAGGCGGATGCCGATGCGCGGGCTCAAGGGCGTTCCTCTCCTTGGGTCTGGATATTCGTAATCGGTCTGGTAACTCCGCTGTTCATCCAGGTCGGGCCAATGCGCCTGACCCCATATCGCCTGGCACTGCTCGTCGCCTTCTTCCCGGTGCTCTTCTATTGGCTGGGCGGTCGGGCCGGGCGCATCCGGCTGGCTGATATCTGTGTCGTGGGCATCTGCCTGTGGTCGTCGCTGTCGTTTTCCGTCGTGCACGGATTTGGCGCGATGTATGAAACGATCGGCATCTTCTGGGTCGAGACGCTGGGTGCCTACTTGCTGGGACGCTGCTATATCCGCACACCCGAGACATTCCATGCGATCGTGCGGCTGCTCTTCCGGCTGTCGCTCGTGATGATCCCCTTCACGATCTACGAGATGATCACCGCCGAGGACCTGATCCTGACGCTCTTCTCGAAGATCGGGCCGACCTATCACGACAACCCAATGGAGCCGCGGCTGGGGTTCGACCGGGTCCAGGGCCCCTTTCCGCACCAGATTCATTTCGGTGTGTTCTTCCTGTGTCTGAGCGGGGTCGTCTATTACGTGCTGGGCTACGGGCTGCGCTGGACACGGCGGGTCGGTCAGATGCTGGTGGTTGCGTTCGTGGGTGCAACCTCGCTTTCGTCGGGGCCGCTGGTGGCGCTGATGGCGCAGCTCAACGTGATAATATGGGACGGGATGATGACATCCGTGCGCCAGCGCTGGCACATCTTTGCCGCGCTGGCGGCGGTGGGGTTCGTCGTTGTGGATTTCCTGTCGAACCGCACGCCGTTTCACGTCGTGGTCGAATATCTCGCGCTGAACAAGGAGACGGCCTATAACCGTATCCGGATCTGGCAGTTTGGGACCGACAACATCTTCGCATATCCCCTGTTCGGCAACGGATTCAATGACTGGATGCGCCCTTACTGGATGTCCGACAGTGTTGACATGTTCTGGATCATCGGTGCCATGCGGCACGGCATTCCCGTCTGGATCCTGTGGTTTATGCTGTTCTTCTCGATCTTCCTTGCCGTCGCTTACCGGCAAGGCCTGAGCGAGCGGGTGGGCTGGTACCGCACGGGATATGTGATCACGCTTTTCGGGCTCTTCATGGCCGGCTGGACGGTGCATTACTGGGATGTCACCTATGCGTTCTTCATGTTCCTTCTGGGGGCCGGTGTTTGGTTCCTCGACTGGGAGGGGGAGGAGGACAGCGGCGTGCCCGCAGTCTCCAAGCCGACAGAGTTGGTCTATACCAGGTTTCCGAAGGGCGGAACTGCTCTCACAACGTCTGCCCGGTTAGATCCGGCAAAGGCTGTCAAAAAAGGCGGCGCAGAGCGTTTACCAAAAGGCGCGCCCAGGTCCTTGCGACAAGAGGCCGCGCAGAGAGCGCGGCCCTGAGAAGGATATCGCCGCGTCGCGGATGCCCGAGCCTGCCCATCGTATAACCCAGCCGCGCCCAGTGTTCGGCCAGAACAGTGCGCGGTACGCCCCGCCGCTTCATCTTGTTCGTGACGATGAACTGGCTGTACTGGCTTTTGCGGCTGTCGGTCGAAATGCTGTCCGTTTGCAGATAGGTGCTGACCAGTGGCGCGTCGACAAAGGCAAAAGGCCCGACTTCTGCCAGTTGCGAAAAGAAATCCCAATCCTGGTCGGTGCGCAGCTTTTCGTCGAAACCGCCAAGGCGCATCGCTGCCGCACGGGTGCAGATTGCGGTTTGCGGACTGACGAGATTGCGCCGCCACAGCACCTCGCGCAAGTTCCCCTCGACCAATGTTTCCTCCGGTCCGGGCACGCAAGCCACCCGTCGTTTGCCCCGGCGAAATTCAGCGTCGCGGCCATAGACGATCTTGATGCAATAGACGCAGACGCAATCGGACGGCGCGGCGGCGAGGCGCGCCATCTGATGCGAGAGCTTGCCGTCGAGCCATTCGTCATCGCTGTCCTGAAAGGCGATGATCTCGCCGCGCGCGGCCTGGATGCCGGTATTGGTCGCTCCAGCCACGCCTTTATTGTGATCATGGCGGATGACGCGCAGCCGGGGATCGGCGATGCTCTCCAGCAGTTCGGTGGTCCCATCGGTCGAGGCGTCGTCGACCACGATCAGCTCGATCTCGCGGTAATCCTGGTTGAGCACGCTGGTGACCGCCCGCATGAGCGTATGCGCGCGGTTGTAGGTTGGCAGGATGACGGAGATGAGGGGGGAAGCGGTCATAGGTAGAAAAGTGCACTCACACCAAGTCGTGCGTTTCGGAATAGTATGTGTTTACGAATGTTCATAATATTTTTCATCAGATCCAGACTGTCTGTTCTTCTCGCTTTGTGATCGACGTGCCGATTTCCAACTGGCATAGGGCATGTAAAGCCAGTCGAAGACATAGTATATCCAGTATTTCAGCGGTTCGGCTGACCTCTGCGCGAATGAAAGCCGCAGGGCACGCAGGCCCATTCCAAGCCTTGTCAAACGTGAACTTTCGGCCAGCTCTATTGCAAGGTTCAG
Source organism: Roseovarius sp. (assembly GCA_002720475.1). GTDB lineage: Bacteria > Pseudomonadota > Alphaproteobacteria > Rhodobacterales > Rhodobacteraceae > Roseovarius. The sequence goes on along the minus strand of PBIL01000001.1, from coordinate 62,808 downwards.
CCTCGGAATGCGATTCCGACATACGGTTTCTATTGTGGTCTTGTCGGGGTAGTTAGTATCTTTGTAGCAATCGAGAATATGTTGATCGATTGTCAGGGCCCATTTTCTTCCCCGGTGCCAGATACCGTACAGAAAATTCCACCCGTTCATTTGATCATGACCCTCGGACACCCCGCCAGTGCGCCAACCGATTAGGGGTTCATCCAGATAGGCAATCTCGCCCAGTATCGCCGCGCGGAAGGGGAGAACCCGGTCTTCGGTTGCTAGCCCGGCACCCAGCGGGCCAAAGCTGTCGTAAACCGTCCGATCCCATGCCGCTGTCGCCCCGATAACAAAGAGCCGGTCGCGGATGATCGCCAACGGTGAAGGCGTGTGGAGGATGCCCTGTGGTGGATGCTTGATGTCCAGTGACCGACCAACATTGTCAATCCGCCTTGCCGCAGAATGCACCATCTTAGCTTTCCTGCCAGATGCCAGCCATACTCCCGCCAGCCTCTCGGTCCTCTCCGGCACCGACACATCATCGCCCGCATTCACCACGATGAACTCACCGGAGACCAGTTCCATTACCCGGTCTATATGCGGCACCAGCCCCAGGTTCGGCTCATTGCGGTTCAGCACCACCGTGTGCGGCCCGTCATACGCAGCCGCCATCTCCTGCATGATCTGATAGGTGCGGTCGGGCGAGCAGTCATCCGACAGGATGATCTCCAGCGGCTGATAGGTCTGGGCAAATGCCCCCTCGATCGCCTCGCGGATGAACCGTTCCTGATTGTAGGCGATGACCGCGAAGGTCACCAGGGGGCGCTCTGTCGTCTCGGTCATCTGACATCCCTGATCGGCCAGCCAAGCCATTCATAGATGCGCGCTACCTTTGAAACAAGGCGTCCATGGGGCCCGATCTTGGCAATCACCACGTGTCCGCCGACAAAGGCCGTTCCCATCCCCAGCATGACCGAGGTCACGGCACCGGCAAGGGGCAGCGCCAGCGACAATGCCAGCAGCGCCAGCGCCAGCGCGGCATGGGTTCCGACCAGCCGCAGCGACAGCCCCTGCCAGCGGAACCCGTGCAGGCGGCGCACAAGGATGACGATCACGATAAATAGGATCAAATAGGCCAGCAGAAACGCGATGCCCGTCACTTCAAGCCCCAGCACGGGCAGGCCGAACCAGATCATCGGCAGGAACAGCACATTGAACAGCAATTGCGTGATCAGGAAAATTCCCGAGCGCGCCGAGGCCACGATGGCGAAGGCCAGCGACCAGGAAGCCAGCTTGAACACATTGCCCACCGTCTGCCATTGCAGAAGCGTGGCGGCCTGATCGAACTCGGCCGAATAGAGCAGCCGGATCAGCCAGGGCGCGCAGCCGATCATCACCAGAAGAAGCGGCCCGCCAAGCGCCAGCGCCAGTTGCATCTGGTCGTTCATCAGCGCATTGGCCGCCTCGCGATCCCTGATCACCTCGGTCAGGCGCGGGAAATAATCGGCCCCCATCGCCTGCAACAGGAACCCGACATAGATCATCGTCACGCTCCAGGCGGCGGCGAACTGCCCCGCGGCCTCCAGCCCCAGATCCTGGGTGATGCGGGCGCGCACCAGCAAGAGCGTGGCGGTGGTGGCCAGCGCCCCCAGCGTGAACACCACCCCCAGCTTGACCATCGGCCGCCAGGCAAGCCAGATCTGGCGTGGGGTCATCGGCGCGGCCGTGGGTTTGGGCAGGCGGCTTGTATAGCGCCAGGCGATCCCGATGCTGGCCAGGGGCGGCAGCAGGATCAGCCAGATCAGCCCCGCCTGCCCGTAGGCCCAGACCGCCGCCAGCCCGCCCGCGCTGCCCAGGGCGGTGCTGTAGACCGTCACGCGTCCCAGGTCGCCGATCCGCCGCAGCCCCTGCAAGAGCGCCATTTGCGATCCCGCCACCAGAAACAGGAAGACGGCGACGCCGACAAGCCCCACCTCGGTCGCGTGATCGGTGCTGTCCAGAAGCCAGCGCGACAACGGCGCGCGCGCCAGCCAGATCAGACCCATGGCGATGATGCCTTGCAGCACAAGTCCACCAAGAAGTACCCGGCGCACGCGTGACAGCGCCGCCTCCTCGCCCCGGGCAGCCGCGATCTCGCGGATGCCGCTGCTGCCCAGCCCCAGCCCCGCGGCCATCGACCCCATCTCGCGCAAATTGTTAAGTACGCTCAGAAATCCAGTCCCCGCCGGGCCCAGCAGGATCGCCACCACCTTGGCTTGAACAATGCTGATCACGATCCGCACCGCCTGTGCGCTGCCGATGATCGCCATGGATTTCAGAAGGCCGCGGGCTGACATCAAGCATTTCTTTCAATATCTGAAATAGCCCGATTCAAGTATTCAGTAAGTAATATCGCGCCCTTTTCATTTAGATGGTCTACATCACCCATCCCGTCATCTTCGGTTAGGTTGCATTCGAAACAATCAATAATATTGCCGTTATCAAGTTTACTCAAATAGAGATCCTTGAAAAGTTGTTTTTTCGGGGGGAGGCGCTTGCGATAGTCACGTCTTGCAGGAGGAATAACAACATATAATCGGTGGCCATTACTTTCAGCAAGTTTTGAAAGGCGCTCAAGCCAGATAATCTGGCTAGGCTTTCGGCGGTTCTCTCTAAGATGCGCAGCTGCGCGCTTCCCCGCATCAACATTAGATAGAAAAAAGGTTTTCTTCCTGTATCCAAATTCACCTTCGTTAAATTCATGGGGGGGAAATTTCCTGCATTTTCGAATAATTTTTCTCTCTACTGCCTTGTTTATGAAGTTTAAGTCTTGGTAGGGGACTTGAAAATAGAAATTGTAAGCAACTGCGCGATATCTTTCTCTAGTTTTGATTAGGGAAAACCCAGGAGAAAAAACTCCAAAATAAAGAATGATCCCCTTCAGATTAACCAGATCCTTCTGATGAATTCTGTAAATTTGAAAAGCAGTGTAAAGATCACCACTGGTTAGTCCGAGGTTGAAAGATTTTGGAAATGTAGTGGGGTAGAATCCATAATCTGCATGTGAATCCCGAAGGGCAAGTGTTTCAACATAGTGGATTTTCTGATGGAAGGCATAGCTCTTGCCCGCCGCATATCTTAGAAACTCGGCATCGTCAAAATAATTGAATCGATGTTGCCTAAAACGCCTTAGTACGCGCGTGAGAATTAAATTAGTGCGAATACCAAGAATTCTCATTCACCGTCACAATCTTTATAAAAACATTGGATCACCATATCAGTCGCTCTTTTCTCCAGATGCGGCCCGATCGGCAGGCTCAGCACCTCGCCCGCCAGGCGCCGTGCCAGCGGCAGCGCCTCGGGGGCCAGACCCATTTCGGCATAGGCCGCCTGGCAGTGCGGCGGGATCGGGTAATGGATGAGCGTGCCCACCCCGGCCTCGCTCAGCCGGGCCTGCAGCGCATCGCGCGCGGGGCTGCGCACCACGTAGAGATGCCAGACGGGCTCCGCCCAGTCGGGGACATGCGGCAGGATCAGGCCGGCATCCGCCAACCCCCCGGCATAGGCGGCGGCCACCGCGCGGCGCCGCCCGGTCCAGGCGTCCAGCACGTCTAGCTTCACACGCAGCACCGCCGCCTGCAGCGGATCGAGGCGGGAATTCACCCCCGGCTCTTCATTCACGTATTTCTGCCGCGAGCCGTAGTTGCGCAGGAGGGCCACACGTTCCGCCAGGGCCGCGTCATTTGTTGTGATCGCCCCCGCATCACCGAGCGCGCCCAGGTTCTTGCCCGGGTAGAAGCTCCAGCAGACGATATCGCCATGCGCCCCGATCCGTTTGCCCTTGTAGCGCGCGCCATGTGCCTGCGCCGCATCCTCGACCACGCGCAGGTTGTGGCGTCGGGCAATGTCGAGGATCGGGTCCAGGTCGGCGGGCTGACCATAGAGATGCACGGGCAGCAACGCGCGCGTGCGCGATGTGACGGCAGCCTCGATGCGTGTCGGGTCGATATTGTGGGTCGCGGGATCGGGCTCTACCGGCACCGGCGTGGCCCCGACGCCCGAGACAGCGAGCCAGGTGGCGATATAGGTATTGGAGGGCACGATCACCTCATCCCCGGGGCCGATATCCAAGGCCCGGAGCGCCAGCGTCAGCGCATCGAGCCCGTTGGCCACGCCAACCGCATGAGCCGCCTCGCAATAGGCCGCCCATTCCGCCTCGAACGCCTCGACCTCGGGGCCGAGGATGTACCAGCCACTGTCGAGCACCCGGGCCACGGCGGCGTCAATCCGCGGCTTGAGTTCGAGATAGGCGGCGCGGAGATCGAGGAAGGGGATCATGAGTTTGTCGTATCTTGTACGGCCGCCCGAAACACTTCGTAGTCTCTAATGTAATCTGCCTCGTCATATGGATGTGACGCCAACACCATGCACACGGCCCCTTGACTGAAGGCGTCCATCTCGCGCCAGATGAGCCTGTCGATCAATACTCCCTGACGGGGGTTTCTCAGCCAGAACTCGGATTTTTCGAGGCCATCGTCGATCGTGAGCCGAAAACTGCCCGACAGGGCGAACACGACCTGCTGCAAGACCTTGTGCGCATGACCGCCACGTTCGGCATCCACCGGGACATTGTAGAGGTAGTAGACCCGCGCGATATCAAAGGGCACATGGTTGCGTCCCTCGACAAAGGTCAGGTCGCCCCGCGGGTCGGACACCACCGGAAGGTCGATCAGCCGTGCACTGCCACCGGGCATCTTGCTTGATGAATCCATTATGAAATCTTTCAGACCTCCAGGTTGTCATACAGCGTCGGGCGCAAGGCAAGGAACCGTGAACGCGTGAGCTCGAAATACAGATTTTCAGGATCGGAACCGGTTTCAACCATGCCGAAACGTCGGTAAAAACGGATGGCCTTGGCGTTATCCTTGCGGACATCGATATCAGCCCGTCTGAGGCCCAACATCTCGAACCCGATCACGAAGGATAACGCCGCACTTTCCAGCGCCGCCTTGGGCGGCTTGTCGGCGTTCAGGATCCAGCTGCCCCAGGTGAAGCTGTCCTCCGTGATCCCGTAGAGCCGCACGACCCCGCAGGGCACGCCATCGAGACGCTCGATGATGTAATAGTATTCCTCTCCCGCCGCCTCGCGTGCCTTGTAGGCCAGGATCCAGACGCGCTGATCCTCCACCGTGCCGGTCACGGGCGACAGGTGGCGGTTGTAGGCCGGATCGGTGCGCAGGCCGTGGATGAATGGGGCATCCTCCGGTGTCACCAGACGAAGCCGGAGGCGCTGTCCCATGATTTCAGGTTTGGCCTCCATATGCCCGACCATGACTGCTGAATTCCCCGCGGACGTTAAGCCCGAAACCCGGTCAACGCAATGCGCCGTCATTGCGTCATATCGAGAACGAAGCAAACTGGGGCTGGCTCCGGACGAACAAGCTGGTTGAGGGCCGGAACATCCGGGTGATAAGAGCAATCCAGCACAAAAACATGTGATCTTTCCGGGATGCGTCATGTCAAATGAACCATCGGCCTCACCAGAATTTTCCATCATCATCGTCAGCTACAACACCCGCGACATGACCCTGGCCTGCCTGTCTTCGGTGTATTCACAGACTCATGGAAATTTTGAAGTGATCGTGGTGGACAACGCCTCCACCGATGGATCGGCAGAGGCGATCCGTCGGGAGTTTCCGGAGGCGACGCCGATCGCAGAAAACGTCAATCACGGGCCCGGCCCTGCGCATCATGTCGCCCTGCCCCATTGCCGCGCGCCATGGCTCCTGCTTCTCAACCCCGATACTGTGGTGCTGGACGGAGCGCTGGATGAACTCATGGCCTTCAGCCGCCAACGGCCCGAGGCTGGGATCTGGGGCGGGCGAACGCTCTATGCGGATGGACGGTTGAACCCGGCATCATGCCGGCATCGTCAGACGCCATGGTCACTCTTCTGTCGAGCATCCGGATTGGCTGTGATTTTCCCAAGTTCGCCATTTTCTGATGTAGAAAATTATGGCTGTCGGCAACGCGATGATGTTCGCGAAGCGGATAGCGTTTCTGGATGCTTCTTCCTGATTTCCCGCAAGATACGGGATGACCTGTGCGGTTTTGATCCGGTTTTTGCGATGTATGGCGAAGAGGCCGATCTGTGCCTGCGCGCAGCCAAGATCGGTTTGCGACCGGCTATAACGCCTTATGCAACGATCATTCATCATGGTGGCGCATCGGAGAAGATCCGAGCCGACAAGCTGGTGCGCTTGCTACGCGCGAAGGCAGAGTTGATAAAAAGGCAATTTGCACCTCATGCGCGGGGGCTCGGTCTGCTTTTTCCGACGCTCTGGCCTCTATCGCGTTATGTGGCTCTGTCATTTGTGTCCCGCCTGCCGACGATCGGGCGGCAATATCGTGAATCCGCCTTGGGATGGCAAGCAGTCTGGCGGCGCAGGGCGGAATGGTGAGATGGTTTCCGAGCCCCTTGCCAACAGGACAGAAGTCATCGTGACCGCATCTCCACCCAGCAATAACCTGCGCCGCATCGCCCGGGGCGATCTCTGTGCCGGTTGCGGGGCCTGCGGGGGCATGTTTCCCGACAGGATCACGATGGAGATGGCCCCGCCCGGATTCCTGCGGCCCCGGCAGCATGCGCCTCTGGGTGCCGCCGAGGAGGCGGCCCTGAGCCGTTTCTGTCCCGCGCTCGGGCAGAAGGTCGAGGCACATGGACGGCCCGATCACGTGCTCTGGGGGCCGTATCTGGAGATGCGCACCGGCTGGGCGACCGATCCCGGGTTGCGCTTTGCCGGGGCGTCGGGCGGGGCGCTCTCGGGGCTGCTTCTGCACCTGCTCGAGAGCGGCGAGGTCGAGGCCGTGGTGCAGATCGCCGCCGATCCGGAGAACCCGATCGCCAACCGCACGGTGATCAGCCGCACCCGTGCGGATATCCTCGCCGCGGCCGGGTCGCGCTATGCCCCCTCGGCCCCGCTTGCGCAGCTGATGGCGCTCGTGGAGACCGGGCGGCGCCATGCCTTCGTCGGCAAGCCCTGCGACGTGGTGGCACTCAGGGCCCTCACCGAAGAGTGTCCCGAGATCGCGGCCGCCTTCCCGGTGCTGCTCTCCTTCTTCTGCGCGGGCGTGCCTTCCGAGACCGGTGGGCGCGCGGTCCTGCGTGCCCTTGGGGCCGAGCCGGAAAAGGTCGCGCGGTTTCGCTATCGCGGACAGGGCTGGCCGGGACGGGCCACCGCAACCCTCACCGATGGCAGCGAACGCTCGATGAGCTATCACGACAGCTGGGGCGGGATCCTCTCGAACCATGTCCAGCACCGCTGCAAGATCTGTGCCGATGGCACCGGCAAGGCCGCTGACCTGGTCTGCGCCGATGCCTGGGAAAGCGATGCCCAGGGCTATCCGGTCTTTGACGAGGCCGATGGCGTCAGCCTGATCGTGAGCCGCACGGAACTCGGGGAACGGATTCTGCAAGACGCTGTCGCAGCGGGCCGGATCAGGGTCGCGCCTTTCGACGTGGGCGGGCTGGCCGCGATCCAGCCCGGCCAGCGCGAGCGCCGCCGCGCCCTTCTGGCGCGGCTTCTGGCGCTGCGCCTCGCCGGTCAGCCTGTACCGCGCTATGCCGGGCTGCATCTTCGGGCTGCGGCGCGGCAGAACCCTGTTCTGCGGAATCTGAAGAACTTCCTCGGAACCCTGCGCCGGGTTGCCCGAGGCAGACTGTTTCGCCGGAAATAGGCCACCAGGAATACCCGCCCCCGCCTTATCACCGTCACGGGACTGTGCTAACCGGCGCTGGAACCGTCATTTTCCGATCCTTTCAGGATGCCCGATGCTCAAGATTGCCCTGATCTTCCATTCCGCCAGCAATGACAACCTGGGGGTCGGGGCGCTGAGCGTGTCGGAGGTGGCGATCCTGCGCCGGATCGCCGGGGCGCGCGGCCTCTCCCTCGCCATCACGGTGATCGACAGCATCGCCGAACGCCCGCCTTACGTGACCGGCGAGGACATCACGATCCGGCCCACCCGGCCCCTGCGCAAGCCGCGCGATTTCTTCCGCGCCGTCCGGGCCGCCGATCTGGTGATCGATATCGGCGGCGGCGACAGTTTCGCCGATATCTACGGGCCGCGCCGCCTCGCGCAGATGCTGCTGATGAAATATCTCACGCATCTGGCGCGTCGGCCTCTCGTGCTCGCGCCGCAGACCTTCGGACCGTTCAGGCACGGGCTGTCGACCCGTCTTGCCCGTCAGACCATCCGGCGTTGCGCCATCATCACCACGCGCGACAGTCTCTCGACCGCCTGCCTGCGCGAGATGGGGATCACGGGCGAGATCATCGAGGCCTCCGACGTGGCATTGCGCCTGCCTTATGATCCGCCTTCCGAACGCCCCGAAGGCGGGGCCGTGAGGGTCGGGATCAATGTCTCGGGCCTTCTGATGAGCGGCGGTTATACCCGCAACAACATGTTCGGGCTCAGGATGGATTATCCGCAGCTCATCCGCGATCTCCTGCGCCGCTTCACCGATCATCCCGACGGATGCGAGATCCATCTCGTGCCGCATGTGATCTCCTGGGCCGGCGGCGGCGTCGAGGATGACCATGCCGCGAGCCTTGCCCTGCGAGAGGAGTTTCCCTCCGTCACCGTCGCCCCGGCCTTCACCTCTCCCTCGGAGGCCAAGAGCTATATCGCGGGCCTGGATTTCTTCATGGGCGCGCGCATGCATGCCTGCATCGCGGCCTTCTCCTCGGGCGTGCCGGTGGTGCCCATGGCCTACAGCCGCAAGTTCGCCGGCCTCTTCGGATCGCTGGGATATGACGAGACCGTCGATTGCACCAGCCTGAGCGCCGAGGAGATCCTGGCGCGGATATTCGATGCCTACGGGCGTCGCGCGGACCTGGCCCGGACCCAGAAGGCGGCGCTGGCAACGGGGCTCGAAAAACTCGCCCGATACGAGGCCGCACTTGGCGATCTGATGGAACAGCTGGCCTTGAGGCCGGAAAAGCCCCGGGCAAGATTGCCATGACCATGCCTTTCAAATACCGTCGGGGCGCACTTTAGGCATTCTTCATCCCGATCCTTTCCGGCAAAAGGAGCGCAACATGTCTTCTCCGCCAAAGCTCATGGTCGTGGCCTCTGCGGGGGGGCATTGGGTCCAGCTGATGCGATTGCGCAAGGCCTGGCAGGGCTTGCCCGTCATCTATCTGAGCACCGAGCCGGGCCTTGCCGATATCGTGGCAAGCACGGCCCGGGCCGAAGGCAATCCCCCCCCGGACTTCATCTCGGTCACCGATGCCAATCTCTCCGAGAAGCGGCGTCTTCTGCGCCAGCTTGCCGAGGTCTTTCTCGCCGTCCTGCGGCATCGCCCGGACGTGATCATCACCACGGGGGCCGCGCCGGGCTATTTCGCCCTGCGCTTCGGCAAGCTCTTCGGAACCCGGACGATCTGGATCGACAGCATGGCCAATGCAGAGGAACTCTCGAAATCCGGACAGGAAGTCGGGAAACATGCCGACCTGTGGCTGACCCAATGGGAACATCTGGCGCGCCCCGGGGGACCGCATTACATGGGGGCGGTGCTGTGATCTTCCTGACAACCGGCACTCAATTGCCCTTCGACCGGCTTGTGCGCGCCGTGGATGACTGGGTCGAGACAGCAAGACCCGGATACGAGATCGTCGCCCAGGTCCTGCCAGCCTCTCGTGATCCCTACAGGCCGCGGAACTTCGACGCCAGGGAACGGCTTTCCCCGAAGGACTATGCCGGAATACTCGACAAGGCCCAGCTCGTCATCTCCCACGCCGGCATGGGCACGATCCTCACGGCCCTCACCCGGGGCAAGCAGATCTGCGTCATGCCCCGGCAAGTGAAATACAACGAACACAGGAACGATCACCAGCTTGCCACCGTCGAGCGGCTGAAGGATTACCCCGGGCTGTTCAAGGCCCGCGACGAGCATGATCTGCCGGCCCGTCTCGACGCGGCGATGCGATCGATCGGATCATCCCGCCCGGAGGCGATCGGTCTTTTCGCGGATGCGGGCTTTACGGACAGCTTGCGGAATTTCATCCTGACCGGACGAACATAGTCCCTATTCCGGCCTTTCCCGCAGCCACCATCCCGCCGCCCAGCCGGTGAGGAACCCGCCGAGATGCGTCTCCCAGGCGAGGTTGCCGTCCATCGCCCAGTACATGACCAGATTGAGCAGCACCAGGAGCCCCACCACCCGCAGCACCGGCCCCAGATCCGCCCGCGCCAGGCGCCGCGCGGTATACTCCCAGCCGACCAGAGCCCCCGCCAGGCCGAAAAGCGCGCCGGAGGCCCCCACCATCGGCTGCACGGCACTGGAGAGCACCGCAAACCCTGCCGCCCCCCCCAGAAGCGAGAGCGCATAGATCGCGGCAAAGCGCACCTGCCCCACCCGCTCGATCACCAGCCGCCCCAGCGAGACCAGCGTGACCATGTTGACCAGAAGATGGACGAGGCCGCCATGGAGAAAGCCGTAGCTGGCGAACATGGTGACGGGTTGCGCGGCGTAGTTGGGCCGCCAGTTGTCCAGAAGCCCCCGCCAGAACCCGCCGTTCTGATAGGCGAGCCCCCGCCAGCGCGGCGATCCCCAGAGCCCGAGATCGGCGCCTTGCAGCAGCGCCTCGATGGCAACGCAAATAAGGAGGATAGCGATCAGAACCCAATGGGGTCCGAACCATGCCGGAAAGGGCGAGGAGCAGCGGTGCTTCATCTCCACTGGATGCGTCAGCAAAGTGGGAAACTCAAGTCCGCGCGGCACACGGCAAGGCGCAAGACCCTGGAAAACCGAGGTTTCCCCAAAGGGGTCAATCGGAACCATTCAGGGTTATTGTTTCCAAAAAAGCAGGAGTGCCCTTGCAAGACAATGGAATGTCCCCCTCCACACGCAGGAATGTGTTAACTGTTAGGCACAATAATGTTATTTTTTTGAGAAGGTTTGTGATTCGCTCAGTTTGTGTAGTCTGATTTATCGATCAACAGGGGGGGATTTTTCCCATGTCACATACAACAACACCACAAGACAAAACCGGCGGCGGGTTCCTTTCCCGCCTTGGCGCAACGGCGCTGCCCGCCGTGGCCGCAATCGCGGTCTCGCTAATGGCAACGGGCACTTCTGCGCACACCGTCGGCCTCGGATGGCTCGACAACGGCGACGGCACTGTCACCTTGTTTGGCGAGCACTGGCACGGCGATCAGTCCGCGCCATCGACAGCCAATGGTGGTCTTGGCATTTTCGACAACAGCACCGGGAGCGAGCTGTTCCGCACAGCGTGGATCGGGGTCTTCAATAATGTCGATGAGACCTCCTCAAGCTTTGGTAAAGCCGGTCTCGGCAGCAGCGCTCTGACAGGATTTGCCGTCGATCCCGGCAACCATGACGGCTCCTCACCATACAATGATTGGCTTTATACTACCCCCCTGACGCTGGGGAATGGCACCTGGGACTTCTTCACCGGAACCAGCTGCTGCATCGACACGATGACCCAGAAGCTCACAGTCACGCTAACCGGGATCGTCTCTGTTCCTCCGGGCACCGGCCCGGGGCCCACCTCGCCAGTGCCGCTTCCGGCTGCTGGCTGGATGCTGCTCGCCGGCATTGGCGGTCTCGCTGCAATGAAGCGCCGCAAGAAGGCGACCGCTTAATTTATTTCGCCCAAAGCGACGCAGAAAGGGCGGCTCATATGGCCGCCCTTTCTGTCTCCATTATCGGAATCAGGAACTCGTCTGACCTGCTACGGGATTTTTCCTCCATTTGGAATTAGAGTCCGACCCAACGAAGGAACGTACCATGCTGCGAGTAACGTCAGCTTGCGTCATCAGAGGGGATTGAGCTCCCTGTCCGGGTGTATGGTCACGCGCATCCGAATTTCCATCGAGCCCGTGCGACGGAAATCCAGTGAGAAGACCCTTTGCTCATGCATGGAGAGCGCCTCGTCGGCCAAAGGCATGTTCCGCCGCTTCTTCGGATAACATTGATCGCACCGCTTCGGGAGGCGGCAACTGGAAGAGGCCGAGCAGAGCGGCCCGCGCCTCAGGCCAGGCGCGCTGCAAGGCCAGTTTCACGATCCGCGCCAGCGAGGCCATGCCGGCGACCGGCAAGGCCCAGGGCCGTATCTGCGCAACAAACCGCATCCGGTTGCGGTAATTGAAGTAGAGCGACAGGGGAGAGGCCCGGCGCGTGACCGACCCGCTCCCGATCGCCGTGCCGCCGTGATGATGGACAAGGGCCTCTTCACAAAGCACGAGGGGCAAGCTGCCGCGCCGCGCCGCCCATTCCACTTCCTCGTAGTAGAGAAAATAGTCTGCGCGCATCAGGCCCGCGGTTTCGATGAAATGGCGCGAGGCGACCATGCTGGCGCCGGAAATGAAATCGAGAAATCCTGCCTCGGGGCGGCGGGCCGCTTTCGGACCGAGCCCCTGGTTGATGTTCCGGCAAATGCCCGTCCAGCGCCCGACACGGCCTCCATCGGACTGAACAAGCCCGGGTGCCTCGAGGTAGAGGATCCGCGAGCCCATCAGGGCGAAACGACCGGAGGCATCCGCGCAACGCCGGAACGCGGCCGCCGTGGTCGGCTCCACCTCGCAATCGGGGTTGAGTATCCAGAAGAGATCACAGTCCGGATCCGCCATCTGGGCTTCAAGCCCCAGATTGACCCCGCCGGCAAAGCCCAGATTCACCTCGGAGCGGACAAGGGTGCACTGCGCCCTTGGCGGGCCCGGCATATGCGCAGGGCACTCCTGAAAACTGCCGGGCCGTCCGGCGGCCCAGTCCCGGATCGTCTGGACGGTTTCATCGGTCGAGGCATTGTCGACAACGACTACCCTCACGGTCTCGCCTTCCGAGCGTGTCAGGCTTTCAAGACAACTCCGTATGACGTCAGCGGAATTATACGTGACGATGATGACTGCGATCATGAAGGTCTCACCCCGGCACGAACCGTGGCAGCTTCGGCAGGCTCTCCCGCATCAGCCGCTGCAGGCGTTCGTCGGCCGCGCCTTCGGGCTCGTCCTTCAGGATGGGCGTGATGTAGCGCACGATCGCGCCGTCGGTGCGGTCGATCGTCAGGCTGTCATAGACCACGCTCATCTTCGCCTTGAAATCGTTGGTCATGCGCTTGCCGCGCTGTTCGAACCAGTAATAGACCAGCTGTTCCGAGAGCCCCTTCTGGATCACCGCGCGATTCACCTCGAATCTGCCGTAGCCGGTGCCCTCCATCTCCACCGGCACGGTCTCGAAGCTGAAGATCTCCCAGCCGCCCGAGGGCAGGCAGACCTCGGGGGAGTGCAGCCCGTCGCCCTCGGTCTGTTTCTCGTAGAAGNCCATGAAAAGCTCCACCGGGGCGGTCTCTGCCGGGTTGCGATAGGAGGCGGCAAGGTAATCGGTGGCGCCCAGGACCCGTTCGATATCCGGCTCGAGCATCGAGAAGGTGCCCGACCAGTCGCCCAGCTGGCGCGGGTAGAGCGTGAAGGGATCGCGGTCGAGGGGCGCGGGCTCGTTGCCCTGCTGCAGCGCCCAGCCCGCCGAGACCCCGAGCGTCAGCAGCGCCGCCGCCGCCAGCCCGCGCGAGGCGCGGATGCCCAGGATCCGCGCGAAAATGGCACCAAAACCGGAGGTGTCGAGATCGATCGCCTCCGAGAGCGGCTTGGGATCATGCGTCAGCCGCTGCAGCGCCACCGCCATCGCGAAGAGAATGGCGATGCAGGTCCCGAAGATCACCCAGCCCTCGAAATAATGCAGGAACCCCTCGGCATGCTCGATGCCGTAGCTGTTGACCAGCACGCCGATCACCCCGATGCGGAAGGAATTCATCAGCACGGTGAGCGGGGCGGCCGCGAGCAGCAGCACCGCCTTGTGCCAGAGCGGCCCGCGATAGAGGATCGCGAAGAGATAGGAGAAGCTCAGGATCGGGAAGAGATAGCGCAGCCCCGAACAGGCCTCGGCCACCTGCAGCTTGTAGACGCCGAGATCGATCACGTTGCCCTCGAGATAGACCGGCACGCCCATCAGCGCCACGAACCAGACGCCGATCTCGGAGGAAATCGTCTGCAGGAAGATGGTCATCTTGAGGTAGAGGAACTGTGGCAGCGGCAGCATGAAGATCAGATGCACCACGCCCAGCTGATGCAGCTTGCCACGCTCCCAGCCGAAGATCGTGAGCACGACGCCGCCCACCCAGAGGATGAAGGCATAGGTGACGATATCGGGGATCCGCGTCAGGTTGCCGGCAATCGCCAGGAGGAGCGCCAGCACGATCACGATGAGACCCGGCGCGCGGTCATGCACCTCCCGCGCGGGCGGCGGCAGGCGGCGCATCTCGCGCAGGAAGAGATAGAGCGAGATGAGCGGGATGAGCGGCCCGTGGCTGTATTCGGCGGTGGACCAGGCCTGCGCCAGCGACACGAACCCGATCCAGAAGATCGGGATCGAGCCCAGAAGGAGCAACGCGAACCAGAAAAGCCCTGCCGGGTTCAGCGGGCGGGTGAAGGCCCCGAAGCCCGCCTGATCGGTTGCTGACATACCCTTACATTCCCCTGCTTGTCCAGGCGCATCATCCTCCCCGGATTACTAACGGAAAATCCCGCCCAAGGCGATTCAAAACCGGGCGGGAAACAGGGCCGGAGAGCCGCTGAACACAGTGTTTCCGGCAACCGGTCACGGGCGCAGGACGAACTCCCGCTCGAGTGTCAGGAACACCCGGTTGGAGGTGGCGCTGCCGACATTCTCCTCGTCGCGCCAGCGGAACTCGTAGCCGGAGGACAGCCGCCAGTCGGGCGTGATCTCGCGCGAATAGGTGGCGCGCAGATCGGCGCGGGTGGTGTCGTTGACCGCAGGTCCCCCGGCCTGGTCGAGCTCGGCCACGTTCGCGGAAAACCCGAGATCCGAAATGCCGTTGATCGCATAACGATATTCCAGCGAGGCACGGGTGGTGCGCAGTTCTTCCGAGCGGGAACTGGTGGCGACCTGCCGCTCGAGCGAGGCGGTAAGCGTGCTGCGCTTCATCTCATGGGTGAGGGTCAGGCTGCCCACCGGCAGGATCGTGTCGTCCACATCGCTGGCCGCGCCGAGGCTGAGCTCGAGCGCGCCGCGCGGCAGGGGCATGGCGCGGCTGACAAGCCAGGTGGCCGTCCGGCCGTTCACGCTCTCGCGCACGTCGAAACTGGTGCCGATCGTGCCCCGTGCAAGCTCGCGGGTGAAATCCAGACCGCCAATGAACCCGGTCTCGGTATCGGTCTGACGCAGGCCGCCGATGGTCTCCTCGGTCTCGATCTCCTGAACGCCGACGATGACATCGAGGGTGGAGACCGGCGAGAGCGCCTGCGTGACCCCGAAATTCAGGCTGCTGGTCATCCGGTCGGTCTGCGGCAGATCCTCCGCGCTGTAATCCTCGTAGCGCAGCACCACCCGGCCCTCGGTCACCGGGCTGAGGGTGAACCGCGTGGTTCCCGAGAGATTGAGAATCTCGGTATCGAAGAGATCGGGATCGGTCGTGCCGCTGAACGACTGATCCCGGTAGCGCCCCTCGAGGAGGAAGCCGAGCGGCCCGTCAAGCCCGGTCTCGAAGGAAAACCGCGTGCCGAACTGCTCGCGATCGCCCCGGTCCTGGGTGAGGTCGGTCGGGTCGAGCGGATCATCCTCGAAGAACCGGTCATCGAAAGGATCGAAGGCATCGACCGAGGCGAAACTGTAATCCGCGCCGAAGCCGAGCCGGCTGTTCACCCCCTCCCGCTCGTAGCCGAGCCGGACGTTGCGATCATCGAGAACGGAGCTTCCGCCCGGCGGCTCGTCGGCGCGCAAGAGCCCGCTGACATCGAGGCTGAACACATCACTGGCGCGCCGGTTCAGATAGCCGAAGGAGAGCCGCGTGTCGAAGAGCGTGGCATCCTCGCCGTTATTGGGGTCGAGATTGTAGTTGTCCGTGGCGCTCAGCGTCGTGCCGACCCCGAAGGTCAGCACCGGCCCCCCATCCTCGGGGCTGCTGCCCTGCTGGGCCAGCATCGGCCCCGTGCCGAGCGCAAGCGCACCCAGGCATCCGCCGCCGATCAGAAGGCGCAAGGGTGTCACGACCCGCCCTTATTCGAAGAGGCGCCGCTCCGGCACCACGATCACGTCACCCGGTGCCAGAACCGTCGTGCCGCTGATGCTGTCGGGGCCGCCCATGGTGCGATAGTTGAACCGGTAGACGGTTTCCGTTCCGCTGACCGGATCGACCCGGCGCAGCTGGATGCGTTTCTCGGCGGCAAAGCGCGACAGCCCCCCCGCCTCGGCCAGGAACTGCAGGAGCGTGGTGCCGGGCAACACCTCCTTGCGACCGGGCTCGTTGGCCTCGCCGACGATATAGACATTCATCAGGTCGGGCTCTTCATCAACCCGAGGATCTTCCGGAGCAAGGGCGGCGACCGACACGAGCACCGTCGGCGGCACCGCGAAATTGCCCGCCAGTTCCGAGGCGAGCGTCTGCGCCACGCTGTCGACATTGCGCCCCCCCGCCCGGACCGTGCCCACCAGCGGTACGCTGATCGAGCCGTCCGGCAGCACCAGAACGCTGCGGTTGAGGTTCGGATCCTCCAGAACCTCGATCTGCAGCGTGTCGCCCGGCTGGATGCGATAATCGCTCTGCGCGGCGGCGGCCCCGGCCAGACCCGCCATCAGGAAAAACACCGTCAGAACCCTGATCATGCTGTGCCTCTGTCCCGTTATGTCTCGTTTTGTCTGCAACCTACGCCATTCGGGCCCCTGCCAGAATAGCCAAGAGAAAGAAACTCCGCCGCTGCGGCAGATTTGTAGCGCCCGGGAGGTGATTTCGGGTCAGTCCCGCGCCGCACCGGCCCCTTCGGACAGGCGGGCGATCTCGGCCTCGACCTCGGCCATGAACTCCGGCTCGGGGCCCTCTCCCACGGCCTCGACCACCCTGGCGAACTGCGCCAGCGCCTCGTCCTCGCGCCCGAGCGCGGCATAGGTGCGCGCGAGGTGATACAGCACCCTGGGATCATCGGGCAGGCCCGCGGCGGCCGGCTCCAGCGCGGCAAGTGCCGTGTCGAGATCGCCGCGGCGGAAGGCGATCCAGCCATAGGTGTCCTGAAAGGCCGGCACGTCGCGGTCGCGCAGACGGCGCGCGATCTCGTGCGCCCGCTCGAGGCTCTCGGCATCGTCGCGTCCGGTGGACAGAAGGCTGGCAAGGTTGTTGGCGATGATCAGATTGCTGCTGTTGGCGGCGTAAAGCCGCTCATAGATGGCGATCGCGCCCTCGACATCGCCGTCGCGCTCCAGCACCCCGGCCAGCGCCCAGTTGAGCTGCAGGTTGTCGGGGGATGCCGCAAGCCCGTCGCGCAGCGCCTGCCGGGCCTCTGCCGTCTCTTCCTGTGCGGCATGGACATTGTAGAGCGCCAGCCAGAAGCGGGGATCCTGCGGGGCCGCCGCCGCCAGTTCCCGAAGCGCCGCCCTGGCCGCATCGACCTCTCCGGTCACCGCCTGCACCGAGGCCATCAGGAAACGCGCGTTCACATCGTCGGGATTGGCCGCCAGCACCTCGCGCGCATAGGCGCGCGCCCCCTCGATATCGCCCTGGGCCAGGCGGGTGCGCACGATGGCGGCCGCCGCGCCCATGCCGCGGGCCCCCTCCCCCGCAAGCCGGTCGAGAAAGCCCATGAGCTCGTCCTGGCGATCCTGCGCCGCCAGCTGGCGCGCGGTCAGCTCGTTGGCGATCCGTGCGGCGGCCGCGTCCTCGGGCTTCTGCCGGAGCGCCTCGATCACCTGGGTCAGGCGCGCCCAGTCCTGCTCGCCCATATAGACCTCGCCCAGGGTCCCCAGCAGGGCAACATTGCCAGGGGCCAGACGCAGCGCATTGACCAGCACCGTTTCCGCCGTGCGCCGGTTGCCCTGCCCGATCAGGTACCGGGCATAGCGCAGGGATTCCCCGGGCGCGTTGCGCGAGGCCTCGACCGCGCGGCTCAGCATGTCGGCCATCAGGTCGCGATTGCCCGCGCGTTCATGGGCCTGCGCCATCAGCGTCATCGCCTGGGCATCCTCGGGGGCCTCTCCAAGCACCGTGCGCAGGGCGGTGATCGCCTCGTCTGTGCGGTCGCCCTCGATCAGCCAGCCCGCCCGCATCTTGAGCGCTTCGACCTGGCCCGCATCCTGTTCGAGCACCTCCTCGATCAGGGCGCGCGCCCCGACATTGTTGCCGGTCGTCTCCAGCATCCGGGCCAGCATGACCTGGATGCTGCGCCGCTCGTCAGAGGGTTCCATCCCCTCGATCAGCGCCTCCAGTTCCGAAATGGCGCCGTCCCGCTCTCCCAGATCGAAGCGGAACCCGGCCCGCAGCGCGGTCAGCCGCTCGACCGCAGGCGGATCACCCTCGAGGATACGCTCAAGCTCGGCGAGCGCCGTCTGGTTGTCCCGCGCCTCGGCCAGAAACCGGATATAGGTGACGATATCGTCTATCTCGCGCGGGTCGCCATCGGCGCGCGCCTTCAGAAACGCCTCTGCCGCATCGACATTGCCCTGGGACATGTACCACCGCACGAGGGTGGCCGGCACGTTCGGATCTTCCGGGAACCGTCCGATCATCTCCTCGAGCTGCGCGCGGATCTCGGCGGTCTCGCCCAGCTGGTTGAGCACACCCAGACGGATCGTGTAAAGCTGCCGGTTATCCGGGGCCCGCGCCAGGGCGGCGTCGATGGCCGCAAGCGCGGCGGTCCAGTCCTGGTTGCGGATGAGATCGTCGATCACCACGCGCCGGGCGATCATCAGGTCGGGATCCTCGGCCACGAGCGCCTGTGCCTTGATCACCGCCGCCTGTCGCGCCGCCGCATCCCCCGACCCGGTCAGGGCGTCACGATAGGCGATGGTGGCGTTCACCGCCTGCACGAGCGGGTCCTCGGGGGCGAGCGCCGCCGCCGCTGCGGCATGGTGCCGCGCGGCCTCCCAGTCGTCGATCTCGAGCGAAAGCTCGGCAAGGGCACGCTGGCCGGGCAGGCTGTCGGGATATTGCTCCACGAGCCGCAGATACTGGCCATAGGCCTCGCGGATATTGCCGCGCGCGCGCTCGGCCTCGGCGTAGCGCAGCCGCGCCTCGCGATGCGTGCCGTTCAGCTTGAAGACATTGCGGAACTCCACGAGGGCGCGATCCACATCGCCCTGTTCCAGGAGTTCCAGACCGGACCGGAAATGGCCCTCGGCCCGCTCTTCGGCGGTATCGCAAAAGGACAGGAGGCCTGCAGTGACCAGGGCAAGAAAGGCGGGTTTGATCATGGGACTACTCTTGCACCTTCGACCCGGGGCGGCAATCCGGTGAGGGCACCGGGATGGCCGTGTTCTTCCCTATCAAGACAGGTATGTCCATCCGATGAAAACTGGCGCGCCTCCTGCGCGGCGTCTCAGTAGCCCGTTCCGCGCAGCACGACACCCACGGTCCGCAGCAGGATCGAGACATCGAGCGACAGCGAGACGGTGGCGAGATAGCGGCTGTCGAAGCCGGCGCGCTCGGCAAAGCTCGTCTCGTTGCGCTCCGATATCTGCCAGAGCCCCGTGATCCCGGGACGCAGGTCGAAATAGGCGGTGCCGGGATAGAGCACCCGCTGATCGACCATCATCGGGCGCGGGCCGACCAGCGACATGTCGCCCTTCAGCACGTTCCAGAGCTGCGGCAACTCGTCGAGGGAGGTTTTCCGCAGGAAGCGCCCGATCCGCGTGATCCGCGGATCGGTCTTGAGCTTCTGGGTCTCGTCCCATTCGCGGCGCGCCTCGGGGTTCTTGCGCAGGTGATATTCCAGCAGCGCATCGGCCCCCGGCACCATGGTGCGGATCTTGACCATGTCGAATACCCGGCCACCGCGACCGAGACGCTTCTGCCGGTAGAGCGGGCTGCTGCCGTCCAGGGCCACGAGACACATCATGCCCAGGACGAGCGGCAGGGAAATCGGCAGGCTCAGGACGACGAGGGCGATATCGAGGCAGCGTTTGACACCGTTGCGATAGATGAATCGACGACGCTGACCACGTTCCGGCCCGACAGCCTCTCCCCGCAGCGACGGTTCGGAATAATCCCGAAAGGTCATGTAATATCCCCTACTCACATCTTACACGCGTCAATGAAACTTGCGCCGAATGCTGACAGACCCCCTGAAATCCGTCATCTGGCGAGCCTTGCGTGACCCGTGTTCACGCCCCCTCAAACACTGAACACGTCCGGGGTGCCCAAAACAAGACATAATTTGGCCAGATTCCCTGAATTTTTGTGTCAAGTCCCTGAAAGTCTTGAATTTCATCTGCTTCGGAGGTGCGCGACTGATGATTGCTCCGGCATCTTTCGGAGCATTGTCACCAGACGCGAAACAAACACGCTTTTACGCCGAAATCGTTCAGGAACAAGTGTACCCGATTCGCGGCCGTCCCGCTCCTGAAAAAGGTCCGGCCATGCCGCAAGCCCCGCATTCTTCCCATTCCTGCCATCAAGGTGCGGGAATGGGTTTCTACATCCGGCAGGAGACCGGGACAGAACGGCGCAGGCACATGATGGGGGATTCTTACCTTGATGGCACGGCATCCGTACCATATCCCCGGCATGACACCCGCGGATATTGGCCTGCAGGCGCGTTCCGAAAGACACTCATGAAACCCGAGACCCTTTACGCAGATTATTTCGGCCTGTCGGAACGTCCCTTCACGCTCCTGCCCGATCCGTCCTTTCTCTACTGGTCGAAGGCGCATCGCAACGCCTACACGATCCTCGATTACGGCATCTTCTCGCGCGCGCCCATCACCGTGATCACCGGCGAGATCGGATCGGGCAAGACCACGCTCGTGCAGCATCTTCTGAAGAATACCGACGATTCGATCACCATCGGGCTGATCTCCAACGCCCAGGGCGGGCGGGGCGAACTGCTGCAATGGGTGCTGAACGCGCTGTCGGTCGAGGTGCCAAAGGGCGCGACCTATGTGCAGAAATTCCAGGCGCTCCAGGATTTCCTGATCGCCGAATATGCTGCGGAGCGGCGCGTCGTGCTGATCTTCGACGAGGCGCAGAACCTGTCCATGGAAGGGCTTGAGGAACTGCGCATGCTGACAAATATCAACGCCAACAAGGATGAGCTGATCCAGCTCATCCTTGTCGGGCAGCCCGAGTTGCGCGACGTGATCCGCAGCCCGAAGATGAAGCAGCTGGCGCAGCGCGTGGCCGCCAGCTTTCACATCCCGGCAATGGATGCCGGGACCGTGGCGGAGTATGTCCGGCACCGGCTGCGGACCGTGGGCGGCAGCGGCGAGGAGTTCACCGAAGGGGCCTGCCGCATGGTGCATGAACAGACCGAAGGCGTGCCGCGGCTGGTCAACCAGCTCTGCGACATTGCCATGGTCTATACCTGGAGCAAGGAACAGAGAACCGTGACGGAAGAGATCCTGCAGAACGTGCTCGATGACGGGCTGTTCTTTGCCGCCACCCTGGCCGCCGAGGAAAGCGACAAGACATGAGTGACCTCAAGTATTACTTCTCCATTTTCCTGCGGCGGCTGCATTATTTCCTCATCGTCTCGGTGATCGTGACGGCCGTTTCGGTGATCGCCGCCTTCACCCTGCCACCGGCCTACGAGTCGCAGACCCGCCTGCTTCTGGAGGGGCCACAGATCCCTGCGGAACTGGCAAGCTCGACGGTCATGGTGGGTCTTGCCGAGCAGCTCGAGATCATCGAACAGCGGCTGATGACGCGGGCCAACCTGCTCGCCGTGGCGCGCAACCAGAACGCTTTCGAGGATATCCAGGAGATGACCGCCGACGAGATCGTGGAGGCCATGAGCGCCCGCACCATCATTCAGACGCCGGGAGGCCGCAACCCGACCCCGATCATGAACATCACCTTCGAGGCCCGCAGCCCGCAGATCGCCGCCGGGGTGCTCAACGAATACCTGACCCTGATCGAACAGCAGAATGCCGAGTTCCGCACGACACGGGCCGGCAACACGCTCGAGTTCTTCCAGCAGGAGGTCGCGCGGCTGGGACAGGATCTGGATGCGCAAAGCGCGCGCATCCTGGAGTTCAAGACCAAGAACTCCGGGGCCCTGCCCGACAGCCTCGAATACCGGCTCGATCAGCAGGCCACGCTGCAGGAACAGGTGCGCCAGATCGATCGGGACATAGCGACCCTGCGCAACCAGCGCACCCGGCTGGTGGAGGTTTTCGAGGCGACGGGACAGATAACCGAAGAGCAGGCCGCGCCCCGGCTCTCCCCCGACGAAGAGCGCCTTCAGGAGCTTCGGGCCCAGCTTGACGAGGCGCTGTCGGTCTATTCGGAGACAAACCCCCGGGTCAGGGTTCTGCAGGCCCGGATCGCCCAGATCGAGGAGCGGCTCGCGAAGGCCCCCGAGGACGCCCCGGACGCGGCAGCGCCTGCCCCCCAGCGTCCCGGCGCGACCATGCTCGATCTGCAGCTGAGCGAGATCGACACGCGCATCTCGATGCTGCAGGAGCAGCGCGCCGAGACCGAGGACCGGCTGGCAGAGCTGTCGGAGTCGCTGGCGAGAACCCCGGCCAATACCGTGGCGCTGGACGAATTGACGCGCGCCTATGCCAATATCGAGGAACAGTACAACCTCGCGGTCGATCGCCTGGCCCAGGCCAGCACAGGCGAGCGGATCGAGTCGCTCTCCCGCGGGCAGCGGATTTCCGTCATCGAGCCGCCCGCCGTGCCGAACACGCCCACCAAGCCCAACCGGATGCTCATTGCCGGGGGCGGAACGATGTTCGGCATCCTCACGGGGATCGGCCTGGTCCTCCTGATCGAGCTTCTGAACCGCACCGCCCGGCGGCCCGAGGATATCGTCAAGCGCATCGGCGTGCGCCCCCTGGCGACCCTGCCCTACATGCGCAGCCGCTCCGAGGTCTTCTGGAAGCGCCTGATCAAGATCACCCTCTATCTGGCGATCCTTGTCGGGCTGCCGGCTGCCGTCTATGCCATACATCTTTATTACCTGCCGCTCGACCTGCTGGCCGATCGTGCCATGAACAAGATCGGAGTGCGCTGGTGACAGGTCACAGCGATTTCAGGAGGGCTTGAGATGGAACGCATTCAGGAAGCTCTGGGCAAGGCCCGCGCCGAGCGGCAGAAGGGCAGGACGACACAGGCACCCGAGCCCGCCACCGGGACCCCCGAAGCACCGGCCACGCCGACGGTGGATGAGTGCTGGGCGGCGCTGGCCCCCTTCAAGCTCAACCGGGCGCTGCTCCGAAAGCATCGGGTGGTCGCCACCGACAGCGGGCGCGAGGCCGCGCCCTATGACCTCCTGCGCACCAAGATCATCCATCAGGCTCAAACCAATGGCTGGCACCGGGTGGCGATCGTCTCGCCCGACATGGGGGCGGGCAAGACCACCACGCTCGCCAATCTGGCCTTCAGCTTCGAGCGGCAGCGCGACATGCGCATCCTCTGCCTCGACCTCGACCTGCGCCGGCCGACGCTTCACAGGATCCTTGGCCAGATGCCGGATCATTCCATGGCCGATGTGCTCGACGGCCATGTACGCTTTTCCGAACACGGGCGGCGGCTGGGCAACCGGGTGGCCTTCGGCTTCAACAGGGAGCCCGCCTCCAACCCGTCGGGGCTCCTGCTCAGCCGTGACACCCGCGAGGCCCTGGCACGGATCGATGCGGAGTTTGCGGCCGATCTGACGCTTTTCGACATCTCGCCGCTCAATGCCAGCGACGACAACATCGCCTTCCTGCAGAATGTCGATTGCGCGGTGATCATCGCCGCCGCCGAGGCCACGCCGATGAGCCGGATCGACCAGGCCGAGCGGCAGGTGGCGGAACTCACCAACGTGATGGGGATCGTGCTCAACAAGTGCCGCTATGTGAGCGAGGCCGAAGGGTACGAGTATTACTGAAGGCGGGGAAATGCCCGGGATCGCGATCATCATCCCGCATTACAATGACGTGGCGCGGCTCGGGCGCTGCCTTGCGGCGCTCATGGAAAACGATCTCGCGGGCTGCGAGATCCTCGTCGTCGACAATGGCTCGACGCAATCGCTGGCAGAGCTTCGGGCGGCCTTCCCGGCGGTCCGTTTCGTGACCGAGACCGAGAGGGGGGCGGGCCGCCGCGCGCAATCGCGGCGTGGCCGAGACCACGGCGCCGCTGCTGATGTTCATCGATGCCGATTGCGTGGCCGCGCCCGACTGGGTGAGCGTGGGCCGCGCCGTGGCGGGCAAGGCCGACCTGATCGGCGGCCGTGTCGAGGTCTTCGACGAGACCCCGCCGCCGCGCAGCGGGGCCGAGGCTTTCGAGGCGGTCTTCGCCTTCGACTTCCGCCAGTATATCGAGGTGCAGGGATTTTCCGGCACCGGCAACCTGATCACCCGCCGCGAGGTGTTCGAGGATGTGGGCCCGTTCCGCGGCGGCGTGTCGGAGGATCGCGACTGGTCCTTTCGCGCCACCGCCAAGGGCTACCGGCTTACTTACGAGGACGGGCTGCGCGTGGGCCATCCCTCGCGGGCCGACTGGGCGGCGCTCCGGGGCAAGTGGCGGCGGATCACGCAGGAGATGTTCGGCCAGACCGGGGGCGGTGCCATGGCGCGGCTGAAATGGGCGCTCAAGGGGCTACTGATGCCCGCGAGCATCCTCGCGCATCTGCCGAAAGTGCTGACAAGCCCCGCCCTCTCGGGCCCGCGCGAGCGCTGGCGCGCCGCCCTCACCCTCGCCCGGCTGCGTCTCCTGCGCATGGTCTGGATGCTGCGGCAGGCGGCGGGGCTGGAGATCTGAGGCGCAAGGGAAAAGGGCCGCGCGGATGCGCGGCCCTCTTGAAGATCGGAGAAACGCTGGAGCGTTACGCGGCCTTGCGCTTGCGGCGCAGCGCGGCGACCCCGCCAAGCGCGGTCAGCAGCAGCAGACCACCGGCGGGCAGCGGAACCGCTGCAACGGTTTTTGCATCAAACGAGGTGCGATTTGATGATGGTGTGATTTCGATGATCTGGGTTATCGAGAAGGTAGGGCTTAAAGCAAGACTTCCCAGTTCAGTCCCGCCCCAGGAAAAGGACGAGCTTCCACTCGTATTTGTTGCCGTAATGGTCGATCCGATCTGAGTTCCCGTCCCGAACAGAGTGTCCGAATCATCGACGTAGGATGAAATCGAAATCGTGTCGCCAAGCGCCGTTCCGTTCACATCAAAGAAAAGCTGACTGATCAACGGTGCTGCCGCGCCGCCACTGTATCCGGTATCGGATACACGAATGGTAAGGGTGCTGCCTGCAACTCCCCCCGAAATATCCAGGGACACCGAGTTCAACTCTGATTCAGTGGCGAGATCGAAACTTGATGCTGAAAACGCCAAGAGAGAGTAGGTGCCAACGCTTGTGCTGAGAGTGCCGACCGACCCGGACCCACTCAGTGTGGAGTCGACACCTGCCGTGCTTGAGTCGTCAAACTCAACAGTCAGTGCCTGCGCGCCCACTGGAGCCAGTGACATAATCCCGGCAGCCAACGCGCCCAAGGCACTCTTGCTCAAATTGTTGCTCATGAAACTCATCGACAATCTCCCACACAAAGGTGTCTATCTCTCGTCACCATACGCCAAGCGGGCCGCGCTGCAAACAGGGATTTCACGTTTTGGCCTCATTTTCGCCCTGATTTCGGCGTGCGATGCGGCAATCCCCACAACCTTTGCGCGATCTCTGCAGGCCGCATTTCAGAATCGCCATCAATCCGGGCGGCGCGTCTGAATTGTTGCCGGGTTGCGAACAGCGGCCCCGGGCCGTGGCGCGAATCGCCTGCTGCGGCGGGAACCGGCAGGACAACGCATGAACGGCCGCGCGAGGCGGCCGTTTTGCATCGTGTTTTCAGAATTTTATCGGTCAGAGCGTCCGCTTGCGCCGCCGCAGGGCGACAAGGCCCCCGAGACCGCCCAGAAGGAGAAGCCCCGCCGCCGGCAGCGGCACCGGCGCGACCGAGACGAGGTTCTGCTTCTTCGCCGCCCCCTCGCCCGTGCTCTCGTAGAAGGTCAGGTTGAACGCCTTGCCACCGCCATGGCTCTGCGCAGTAGTGAGGTAGCTGTTGGCCTGGGCGATGACGTCAGCATCAGAGGCCGTGACCGTGAAATCCCCGGTGGTTGCTTTCCAGTCATCGTCATAGAGCGCATCCCAGAGCGCCACCTGGAAACCCGCAGCCTCAACACCGTCCGTGTCGTCGAGCCCGCCGTAATTCGCGTCGAACATCGCCTGCACGCGGCCAAGCTGGAGCGGGTCAAGGCCGAAGCTGTTCGAGAACGGGGTATCCGTGATGTTGTAGTCGAAGGCAGAGCCCGTCCCCAACAGGCTGGCAATATCCAGACACCAGGCAAGAAATTCGGTCAGCGGATCGGCGGCATCGGTCCGCATCCTGAAGCCATGGGCATAGACATGAGTTGCGGCCTCATCCACCGGCGAGTTGGTGATCTTCACCGTTTTCGGATTGGTCGCCGTGGTTCCCATATAGGTCAGGTCCACGGTGCCCGCCGACGCCCCCGCCGCCACGAGCGACAGTGCGACCGCCCCCGCCAGAGCCCTTGCCTTGAACTGACAGGTCATGAAAACACCCTCTTTCCGATCCGGTTTTGCCTTGGTTTGATCACAATCATGTCACTTGACAAGTGTGCCTCCAGGTCTCGAACGGATTTTCAACCACAGGGGGTGCCAATTGTCCTGCGGCCCGACGCCTATCCACGGCGGGGGTGCAAACTGTTGTCTCCATGCAAACAATCCCGCCGGTCACGCGCCCGCCCGGGATGCGAATCGCCTCACTCCGCCGTGCTGTCCGGCCCCGTCCGCAGCACGACCCGGGGCGCGCGCCCCGGCGGCCGCTCGACCACATGGCGCACCGGCTGCGGGCCGGCCGGGGTGATGTGCCGGCCGGCGGCATCGAAGCGCAGCACCCCCTCCGCCCCCTGCCGGTCCCAGCCCGACAGGTGCCCCTCGGCATCGTAGCGATGGACATCGCGCCAGTCGGCCTGGGGAAACAGCACCGGATCGGCATAGACCCCCTCCGGGACGCGGTAATCGACGCTCTCGATCCGCAGCGCGCCATCGGGACCGGGGCCATAACGCCGCGTCTCGTGCTGCGGCAGGAGGACCGAGATCAGCCCCGGCATGCTGTCGTGATCACCGCTGCGGACAAAGACCCCGATATCGACCCTGTTCGAGACCAGACCCGCCTGCCCCGGCACCGGGCGCGGCAATTGCCAGTCGAGCGTGATCCGCGCCCGCAACCCGCGCGCGTCCAGCGGCTCGATGCGGCTGCGCGCGGGATCGCCGCGCAACAGGCGCCAGTGAAACTCCGGCGCGCGCCCCTGCAGGTCGCGCGTCGCCTCGACCGAGACCACCATGCTGCGCCTCGGGGCCGTGCTGCGCCAGATCCGGGCGATGGCCACGGGCGTGTCGAAGAGCCGCTCGCCCAGCCCCTCGCCGAAATAGTGGATGCCTTCGATGGCCTCGTCCTCCTCCAGCACCGCCATCCGCACCATGGGTGGCACCGTGTCGGGCGTCAGGGCATTGGCGAGGCTCACCATGCGCATCAGGTTGATCCGATCGCGCGGAATGACCGACGGATGCGCCAGCCCCGAGCGATAGGCCTCGCGGCTCAGCACCGGTGCCAGGCTGCGGCGAAAGATCATCTGCACCGTGGCCGCCAGAAGCTGGCTCTCGTGGAGGAAGGCCTTGGTCTCGGGCCGCAGCGCCGCGAGGATCATCGCCAGCGCCTCGAGATGCGGACGATCCGTGTAGGATGACCCCTGCGAGACGAGGAAGAAGGGCGTGTTGGCGGGGAAGAGATCGCCATGCCCGGGATCGTGATCGCGATGCTCGGGATAGACATGGATCTGCCCGGCCAGGTAATTCTGGTAGAGCATGACCGGGCCCTGCGGCTGCGTCAGCGCCAGACGCGGCAGCGAGCGCCAGAGCGGGCCGTCCTTCACGGCGGTGGAGGAATTGCCGATGAGCGGCGCGTCGAAGATCACCGGGCCGGCGAGCCCGTAATCGAGCCGCGCCTCGCGCATCTCCGCGTCATAGGTCACATGGGTGAGCTGCGGATGCGCCTCGGCGGGCAGCCGCGAATGCCCGCGGTCGCGATTCTCGTAGAGATCGCCGTGATTGCCCGCCGCGCGCCCCTCGAAGACCATCTGCCAGAGCAGCCGGTGCGCCGGGCCGCGCTGCTCGGCCCCCAGCACCGGCGCGCTGGTCTCGGGGATCGTCACCCGCGCCAGGAGCCGCCCGCCCGGCCCGAACGGCAGGAGCGCCGCGCGCCGCACCAGGATCGCACCGCCCCGGGCCACCATCGGCCCGCCCCCCTGCCCCAGCGCCCCCCCGGGCATCAGCCCCAGCCCGGCCAGACCCCGGATCAGCGCACGGCGGGTGAGGGAAAGCGGCATGAACGGCAGGCTCCGGGCAGGGGCAGCGCATGGCCCGCGAGGGGCCGTGGCCCCATCCTGAGCGCAGGGGACACGCGGCGCAAGACGGGATGCGGGCTGCACAGGGCGCGGCACAATGCGCACGCTGCGGGATGCAGGCGGGCGGGATGATCACGCGGCTCACGTCGCCTTGAACGGGTTCAGCACGTCAACGTCCAGCCCGGCCACATCCGCCCCGTTTCGCGTCACCAGCGTCAGACCATTGGCCTTGGCCGTCGCCGCCAGCAGCGCGTCGATGACCGGCACCGGACGGATCGCGTTCATCCGTCCCCATTCCTCCGCCACGGCCGTGTCGACGGGCAGCACCCGGTCGCCGAAGCCCGCAATCACGTCGCCGAGCCACGCCTCGAGAGCGTCGGCCTTCCGGGGATCGCGGCGGCGCGCCAGTTCCACGCCCTTGCGGATCTCGCCCAGAACCTGCGCGCTGAGCCACAGGTCGTCCTCCGCGACGCCCGACCACCAGACCGCCACGACCGGATCGCAGCGCTCGCCCTTGCGCACCTCCGAAATGATGTTGGTGTCGATCAGGAAGCTCACAGGGAGACGTCGCGCCCGAAATCGCGGGGACGGTCGAGATCGATCCCGTCGAGCGGTGCCGAGGCGAGTAGCGCCTTCAGACCGCCGCTGCGAGGCGTGGCGATCCTCTCGCGCAGGATGGTGCGCGTCTCGCTCTCGCGTTCGGGATCGCCGAGAGCGGTGGCGACGCCCCGGACGAGGGCGGCATCCTCCTTGCGGACCTGCACTTCCACGCGCACGAAGCCCTGCCGCTGACGGCGCTTGCGCCACTGGGTGACGGGGGACGGATCGGTGCTGGCCATGCTGCCCTCCATTTCCGGAAATACTACCGGAAAGATAGGGGCACGGCAACGGGCTTCAAGATCGCGCTGTCAACCCTCTGGATACTGACCTCGACGTGCGGCCGCATGGGTCTGCGGAAGGTCTGGATGGCGGTGTCACTATAGGTCTGCTGCCTGCGGCGGTGAATGATCATCGGGGCTGCGCTGCTCTGGCGCGGGCTGAACGGGCTGATCCTGGGCGAGGCGACGGCGCTGCACCTCGGCATCCCGGTGCAGCGGGTCACCGCGATGACGGCAGCTGAGACCCAGAGTCGGGCAATGCTCTGCCTCTGCGGGTCCGCTTTTGGCAGATCTCGTGCAGACGGCCGCGCGGCTCCATCAGAAGCGGCAGATGTTCTGAGGGTCGCGACGGGTTTCAGGGGCGCACCGCCAGCCCGGCATCCTCCAGCTGTTCCAGGTCGGGAAGATCGCGCAGGCTCTCCAACCCGAAGGCCACCAGGAACTGCTCGGTGGTGACAAAGGTATAGGGGGCACCACGACGCGGCGACCGCGGCCCGGTCCCGATCAGGCCGCACGCATGCAACCGCCCGATCAGGTCGCGGCTGATTTCCTTGCCGAAGATGTCCTTGAGCCCGTCGCGGGTGATTGGCTGGTACCAGGCGATGGCGGCGAGGACGGCGGTGTCGAATTCGCTCAAGTCCTGCTGTTGGTCGCTCACGTTACCGGCGGCGCGGATCGCGGGCGCGTAGGCGGGGCGCGTCCGGAACATCCAGCCGCCGGCGACCCGGGCGATCTCGAAGGCCCGCGCCTCCAGATCGGCGGCCAGATCCTCGACCAGCAGATCGACCGAGACCCCCTGCCCCACGACCCGCGCCAGATCCGCGCGCGGCACCGGCGCGGCGGAGGCAAACAGCACCGCCTCGATCCGGCGCATCCATTCCCGCCAGCGCAGATCCGGCGGCAGGCCGGGCAGCTCGCGGTCCAGCTCTGGCTCCGGTCTGTCCTTCGCCATCCCTACACCCCGTAGAGACGGAAGGTGTCGCGCCCGGTCAGCTCGCGCACCGCGCCGAGGGTGACCAGCCGGTCACAAAGCCGCCGCGCGGCGCGATCCGGCAGGGGCAAGGCCGCGGGTGCCACCGCATCGCGGGTCAGAAACATCTCGACCGCATCGCCCGCCCCCTTGGCCCGAAGCTTCGGTGCGACGGCTTTGAGATGCGCCGTCCGCCGCGCAAGGTCGGCGGCGAGGCGCGCGGCCTCGACCGCCGAAGAGATGAGTGCCCGATGACACGCGAGCCGCAAATCGCCCCCCCGCTTGCGCAGGTCGGCGCGTTTCAGACCAGCAGCCAGGAGCGGCACGAGACGATCCCAGCCAAGCGCCAGCGACAGTGCGGCATCGGCCAGGATCAGCGCTGATACGTCTGCGCGCGGCGCATCGCGCAACACCGCCTCCAGAACCATCGCAGCACCGGTCACCGGCCCGCCCTTCCCCGCATCAAGCCATGCGGCAATCTGGCCCGGCTTGAGGGTCGGCAACCCCCGACCCAGAGCCTTGATCGACACCGGCCGCTCCACCGCGCGCCGCCAGGCGAGGCAGATCTCACCAGCCGGTCCGGGCAGATCGCCGGGACGCAGCAGATGTATCGCATCGCGCAACTCCCCTGCCCGCTCGGGCCGCCCGGAAAACGCAACGCAAGCCTCTGCCGCGCGGAGCGCCAGGCGATCCCGCAACAAGGCTTGGGGGACATCCTCGTGTGCCAAGACAAGATGCAGGTGGGTCAGCACCGCACCTGACAAAAACGCAAAATCTTCAAGGGTTTCCGCATGCGCGGAGATGACCCAGGAGGGTATGCGGGGTAGCGTGTCAAAGTCGGTGGCGCGATCCGGCCGGGCAAATGTCATGCCCGGAGCCTACACTTGTGCGGCGCTTTCTGCCAGAGAATACCGCTGAAACCGCCCCGGTTTGGCACGCTCAGTCATGTCCGGTAAGTTTGCTTTATCGGACATGACGAGATAGGCTCGCCGACATGCCGGAAACCGCCGACAAATCGCGCCCGGAACCACAAGACGGGTCTTTCCTCTACGCGGGTAACGCGAGCGTTGCAGCGCGCCTCCGGGCCCGGCGGCTTGCTTCCCTTGGACCGGCCTCCGGCCAGCGCCGATCAAACCCCGTCGATCAGGATGTCCAATGCGCACTTCAGCGCGTCGCGATGACCCGCCAGCGACCCGACCCGGTCTCGCAGCTCCGCGCCGGGAACGGCCGCCAGTTCCTGAACGCGCACGATCCATGCCGTTCCGGCCAGATCGACCATGGGCGTGAGACCCGGAAAGGCCACGTAGCGGTCCGCATCGCGCAGCGGTGCCACGACACGGGAGGCGTCGATCCCGATCAGATCGGTTTGCAGATCGACGACAAGCTGGCCGTTGCCAAGCCGAAAAACATCGAATTGTGCCATGTCAGAGCAATTTCAGAAGCTTCGGAACCGCGAGAGCGCGGGCCCCTCGGCGGCGATCTCTTCGGCATAGGCGGCGATCGCCGCGCTGTTTTCCTCCTGCCAGAGGCGATTCCGTTCGACCTTCGCGGCCTCGGCAATCGCCCTCTCCGCGAGGCGCGACATGTTCAGGCCCAAAGACCGGGCCGAGGCCGCAACATCCGCGTCCAGCGTGAGATTGACCTTGACCCGCCCCATCAAGACCTCCTGGAGAATACGTATGTCAAAGGAGTGTAATCAAGACACCCCGTCCGCACAAGACGCGCGTCCCGAGATCGCCCTGCCCGCCCATGTCGCCGGGTCCGGCACCCTCGACCGGCTGGTGGACACCGCCCGCGACTATGCCCGCGCCGCCGCGTCGGAGAACACGCTGAAGGCCTATGCGAAAGACTGGGCGCATTTCTCGCGCTGGTGCCGGATGAGGGGTGCCGAGCCGCTGCCCCCCTCGCCCGAGATGATCGGGCTTTATCTCGCCGATCTGGCCTCCGGGTCGGGCCCCTCCCCTGCCCTATCGGTCTCGACCATAGAGCGCCGCCTGTCGGGCCTGGCCTGGAACTACGCGCAGCGTGGCGTCTCCCTTGATCGCAGAAACCGCCATATCGCCAGGGTACTGGCCGGGATCAAGCGCAAGCACGCCCGCCCGCCAGCTCGGAAGGCCGCGATCCTGGCCGAAGACATCCTCGCGATGGTGGCCACCCTGCCCTTTGACCTGCGCGGCTTGCGGGACCGGGCAATCCTGCTCCTGGGCTATGCTGGTGGCTTGCGCCGCTCGGAGATCGTCGGCCTCGACGTCCACAAGGACGACACACCGGACTCGGGCGGCTGGATCGAGATCATGGAGAAAGGTGCTCTGCTGACGCTGAATGCCAAGACCGGCTGGCGCGAGGTCGAGATCGGCCGTGGGTCTTCGGACCAGACCTGCCCCGTTCATGCGCTCGAACAATGGCTGCACTTTTCCAGGATCGGCTTCGGCCCGGTCTTCGTGCGCACCTCGTGCGACGGCAAGCGCGCGCTGGACGCCCGCCTCGACGACAAACATGTGTCACGCCTGATCAAGCGCACGGTCCTGGACGCTGGCATTCGATCAGAGCTGCCCGAGAAAGAGCGCCTCGTCCTCTTCTCCGGTCACTCGCTGCGCGCCGGTCTCGCGAGCAGCGCCGAGGTGGACGAGCGTTACGTGCAGAAACAGCTGGGCCACGCCTCCGCCGAGATGACCCGCCGCTACCAGCGCCGCCGCGACCGGTTCCGGGTGAACCTGACCAAGGCTGCGGGATTGTGAGGATCAGCCCTCCGGCAGATAGGCTGTCAGGTTCTGGTGGGCATGCAATATGCGGATGATCTCGATCCCCTGCCCGTCCGCGCGGGAAATCACCAGATGCGCTCCGCTGGGATGGATACGTACCGCAGGTGTGAACTCACGGCGTTCCCGGGCCATCTCCGGAAAGTCAGCGAGCAGCTCGAAGAGTGCAAACAGGCCATTCGCATAACGATCCGCCTGCGCGATGCCCCAGTTGCGCGCGCCGTGTTTCCTGCTCCATGCCAAGCGTTTCGCGTCGCCCGCATCGCGCGCCCTGCACCCCGTCCACCTGCGCAACCTCACTGAAACGGACTCCAGGCCCCTGATCCGCCTCCGCTGAGGCTGGGAGGTGGGGGGCTTGGAGGAAGTTGGCAAGAAATAGGAACGTATACTTCACATGCGCCACCACCGCAAACCGACCGACGACGAACGCCGCCAGATCATCGAGGTTCGCGCCGGGAGCACCTCAGCCGCCGTGCTGGCCCGCCGCTTCGGCGTCTCGACCCGGACGATCTACAGCACGCTGAGCCGGGCCAAAGGCGTGCCCCTTCGCCCAACCACGACGATGAGCATGCGCGTGAGCACGCGCCAGCTGGCGGGGTTTCAGGCCGCATTGGCGCGGCGCGGCATCACCGACCAACCCGCCGCCCTGCGCCGCCTGATGGGAGCGGCCCATATCCTGCTGCGCCCGGTCGATCCGGTCGTGCGAGACCACCTGCAAGCCTGGGGCGCGCAAGTCGCGACCGAAGGCGCTGCGGTCAACCACATCGCCCGCAAGCTGAACGAGGCCAAGCTACGCGGCCGCCCGATACCCTTCACCGATGACGACATGACCACGATCCGCACCTTCGCCGGAGGCCTCGCCGAATTCGCCGAGGCCTTCCGCATCTTGTGGGAAGCACAGCTGGCCAAGAAGGCACGCGAGGTCGACAAGGCGCTGGAGGGGTTGGGGGCGCAGTCAGAAGCATTCGCCGACGCTGGCCAACCAAATTTGTCTCGCAAGTAAAACAGAAAATTAATTTTTGTGTCACTTACAAAACAAAACCCGACTGAAGACATAGGGTGGGGGTTGCAGCGGGGGGTTGGCTCATCATATTTGTCGTATCACAAGTGAGACAAGAACAACTCTTCTGACCGAGATGCAGGACAATGACTACCAGCACGGACAAAGCAGCACGCACCAAGGGGAGCGCGGTTCACCCCTTGATCGCTCGCGGTATCGCGCGGCTTGGGCAGGACATCTCCCGCGCACGCCGGGCACGCGGGATCTCCACAACCGACATGGCGGCGCGCATGGGCGTTGGACGCAGCACGCTGCACCGCCTGGAACAAGGCGATCCGGGCGTCTCGCTGAACACTCTGGCGATGGCCCTGTCGGTTCTGGGGCTTTTCGACCGGCTTGCCGAACTCGTCGATCCGGCATCGGATGAGCTCGGATTGATGCTGGCGGAGAAGACGCTGCCCAGGAACATCTCCCGTCGACGGAGGTCACCGTCGGCGAAGAGCCAAGGTCCGGCTGCGCAAGCCGCTGACGATGCTCCGGAGGGGTGGTGATGCCGACACGACGTATCGATGTGCGGATCGGTGCCCGGGCGGTTCCGGTGGGCGAATTGATCTTCGAGGCGGACGGCACCCGCGAAACCTCGGCCTTCACCTACCATGAAAGCTGGCTCGCGCTTGAACGGGCCTTTCCGCTTTCGCCGGACATGCCGCTCGTGGCCGCACCCTTCTACGGCCGCCGGGACGGTGAACGCTCGGCCCTTCCATTGCCGATGACGGACACCGCGCCCGACAGTTGGGGGCGCAAGATCATCGAATTGCTGCGCGGTACGCAGTATCTGACCGAACTCGACTACCTGCTTGAGTCCGACGATCGCCTGAGGATCGGGGCCTTGCGCTATTTCGACGGCCCTGGGGCGGAGGCCACTGCGCTTGCCCCACCGCGTGCTGACGGCGTGAACGTGCCGCGCCTGCACGATCTCGACGAGGTCATCCGCCAGGCGCGGGCCTTCGAGGAAGATCCCGCCGGCTATGCCCGACGTCGCGCCGAGCTTGTCGGCGGTGATCTTCTGGCCGAAGCGGTCGGTTCTCTGGGCGGTGCCCGGCCCAAGGTGAATGCGCGCGACCGCGAAGGTGCTCTCTGGATCGTCAAGCTGCCCAAGATCGACGACGACTACGCAGTCGCCCGCGCCGAGGTCATGACGCTTAGACTTGCGCGTGAGGTGGGCATAGACGCCTGCGTCGCGGATATCCTGAACACCTCGCAACGGTTCCCGGCCGCTCTCATCCGCCGCTTTGACAGGGTCGGGGCCGATCATTCGGACCGAGTCCCGTTCATCTCGGCCCAGACCTTTCTGGGATTGGGCGGAACGGCCGCAAGCAGCTACGAGGACCTTGCGATGGCGATGCGCCGCCATTGCGTGGACCCTGCCGGGCAAATCGTTGAACTGTATCGCCGGATGGTCTTCGGCATCCTGATCCGCAATACCGACGATCATCTGCGCAATCATGGCTTCTTGCGCGCGCCCGGCGGCTGGCGGCTGTCACCGGCATTCGACATCAACCCCGAACACCGTCCGGGCGGCCGGATGCAGACCGCAATCTCCGAAATCCATGGCAACCTGCCCTCGATCGACGCGGCGCTCGATGCCTCTGCCTTCTTCGACATCGACAGGCGGACTGCGGAGCAGATGACAGGTGACATGGCGCGCCATATCGCAGGGGCCTGGCGCCGCATCGGTGGCCAGCTTGGCATGGATGCCCGCGATTTCAGCGCTGTCGGCGCGGCAATCGAGACCGAGGATCTGGCGAAGGCCTGCCGCCTCTAGATCGGACTTAGCAGGTCGCGCATCTGCGCCGCACGCAGCATCGCATCGCTTGTGATCGGCTCGCTGACCGCCGCCGGGACCTGATCGCCTACCGCCAGAAGCGCCCGCTCCAGCGCAGGCCCCAGCCGATCTACCATGTCCCGCAACTGCTCCAACGCGCTGCCCTTGGGCAGACCCGCCGCGCGGCCCTCGTCCTCGCCCAAGGCGAGCGGCGCGGCGGCGAGATTTTTCAGGTCGGCGACCATCTCCTCTTCCGAAATGATGCGATACTGCATGTCCTGCTCTGCCGGGGCCTCGTCCACCGGCAGGAATTGCAGCGCACCGACACAGTCGCGCCCCAGCACCGAAAGCAGCGAAAACACATCCTTGCCCTGTGCCCCGACGCGCGCGGCGATCTTCTCGCGCAGCTCGCCTTCGTCATCGGGCAGGAGGTTGTCGAAGGCGGCGACAACGGGATCGCCCTGCCATTTGAGCTTGGTCAGCGGCAGGGCGCTGGCAACCGGGAAAGCGGCCTCGGACGCAAGCCAGGCAGGATCATAGGTGAAAGCGATGGCGCCATCCGTCGCGCGGGTCAGCGTTCCCACCCTCGACCGTTCGTACCAGACGGCTGTCT
Source organism: Roseovarius sp. (assembly GCA_002720475.1). Lineage (GTDB taxonomy): Bacteria > Pseudomonadota > Alphaproteobacteria > Rhodobacterales > Rhodobacteraceae > Roseovarius. Next base: position 26,377 of record PBIL01000001.1, on the reverse strand, counting down.
TGCTATGACGTGTGCGGCGACCAGCACGGGCGATGCGTGCCATTTCAGAACTGGCTCCGGCCGCCGATACGATCCGTCGCCGAGAGTTCCGCGCCCAAGGCTTCGAGGAGGCGCAGATAGACATCCAGGCTGACGGAAACGACGCCGTTCTCGATATCCGAAATGGTGGATTGCGCGGTGCCCGTCATCTCGCCAAGCTGTTTCTGGCTGAGCTTCTGAGCCACCCGTCGGGCACGAAGGATGGCCCCGGCCTGGCGCAGGCTTCGAACAGGATGTGGTGCCGAATTCATCATCTGGCCAAGATAGCTCACAGGCTATATCTCGTCAATATAGCCCCTGGGCTATTGATCTGAATTACCGCCCAAGGGCTATCAGTGATCTACGCGCCATCCCGAGCAATCCTGCATCCGACATACTGGTCCGCCCCTGCCGAGTGGTCCCGTTTCAGTCTTGGTGCATGACGGGTTTGGGGACGACGGCAGGGCCAGGGACTCGGCTCCGGATGGCGACGCCGGTCCACGGAGTGCCGCAGACGCCCCAATGTTTCGCATGCGAAACATTCGGGCCGCGGTTCACTCCTCGGCAAGCCCTCGCAGCCAGGCCTCGAGCCGGGCACGAAACGCCGGGCCGATGGCCGGGCCGGAGAGGCGCAAAGAGCCGCCTTTCTCGGTGAGATAGAGGCCCGGACAGACCTCTTTGGCCGTATCAGAGACGGATTCCACCTTCTGGACGGACCGTTCAGAACCGTCTGGTGCGGTTGCGGGTGGCCCCGATACCTCTGAAGACGCCGTGGGAGCAGGGGGGCTTTCCTTCTCGATAAAGCCCGCAATCAGGCTCTGTTCCGCCTCGACAGTGTCTGTTTCGGACTGTTCGAGATGCGCCCGGAGCCGGGATCCGGCGCTGTCATCGGCCTCGATGATCCTGACCAGCGCGAGCCCAAGCCGCTCGGTCAGGGCCTGGGGGAACCGAACGGCATCCCCGAGCGCCTCGTAGAGGGTCAGGAAGGAGCCGATCTTGGAGCGCTTGGCCCGGGACGCCGAGGCGAAGAGCGCCTGCAAAGCCGCCCTGGGCGTGTCGAACACACCCGCCTCGACCGATTTCGCTGCGATCCGGGCACGTTCGTAATAACTCAGCCCCAGCCGGATCTCGTTCTCCTCGACCATCGAGACATAGGCCTCTTCGGAACTTGCCGGTTGGCGCAGAAAGGCCAGAACAGTGTCGAATCGTGCCTCGCCCGTCTCGTCGCGAAGCCGGGTCAGCGCGGTCAGCCGCCGCCAGCCCGAGATGAGCCCGTAGCGCCCCTGCCCCAGATCGACCACCTCGATCGGGGTGCGCTGGCCGAAGCGCCGCAGGCTCTCGAGCAGCGCCGCGAAATCCGGATCCTCCCCGGTGCCCGGATGGGACCGGTCCCGTATCAGCCAGGCGGCCTCGATCCGGTCGAGGGAGAGGCGCTGCACCAGCCGTCCCTCGCTGCGCGCGGCGCTCAGCTCGCGGCTGACCTCCTCGAAGGCCGCGTTGAGCGAGGCGTCCCCCGCCACCCGGGCAATCGGGGCCGCGCTGGCGACCGGCGGCGGCGCGGCCTCCTCCGATGTGCCCAGGTAATCCTGCAGCGGGCCGCCGAGACGTTTACGCTTGGCCATGGCAGACCTCCCGAGGGGCCGGGGGAATGGGGGGACGTGTTTCGCATGCGAAACGTTTCACGGGGCGGGGCAGGGGGGTCGGGTGCCTCATTCCGCCACCTCCCGCCCGGCCATGGCCAGCTGGTCGCGCCGCCAGACCCCGAAGAGCAGCTTCTTGAAGGCGGCATAGGTGGCGTCGAAGGTCTCGCGCCCGCGGATATAGGTCTCGCGGTTGAAGTCGCGGTAATCGGCCTCGTAGATGCCGCTCACCTGCTCGCCCGCCTGGCCGATGAGCGCGGTGAAATCCTGCCGCTGCGGGGCAAGGGCGTGGCCGAGATAGGCCTGCATCAGCCCGGCCAGTTCGGCCTGCTGCCCGGCATCGTAGCGGGTGATGAGCGCGCGCACCGCATCCCATTCGAAGCGCACCCCCTCGCGGCCCAGGGCACGTGCCGCCATGTTCTCGCCCTCCTCGATGGACTGGAAGGTGGCGTGCAGCATCTCGAAGAACCGGCCCGTCGAGTCGAACTCGAGAAAGGACGCGCCAAGCGGCACCAGCAGGATGTCGGCCGCCGCCAGCCCGTTGATCGTGAGATAGCCAAGCGCCGGCGGCGTGTCGAGAAACACGAGATCGTAGTCCTGCAGGATGCCGTCGGCCTCGAGACTCTCGGTCAGCGCCTCCCAGAGCTTCCAGCTACGCGCGCCCATGCGCCAGACCGGGATCTGGAACTCGGACCAGTAGAGATTGAGCTGTGCGCCGATCAGGTCGATATTGGGCCAGTGGGTCGTCTGGATGAGATCCTGGGCGCGCAGCTTCATCGCCTCGGCAAGCGTGTCGTCGATCGGCTGTGGTGCCTCGTTGCGCTGCACGCGCTGGCGGTTCTCCTCCTGCAGGTGCCGCCCGTAATGGCGGGCGAGCAGGGGAAAGACGGTGCCCCATTCATCCTCGACCGATCCGCCGAAGATCGAGGTCATCGAGCCCTGGCTGTCGAGATCGACCACCAGCACCCGGTAGCCGTCGAGCGCCGCCGACATCGCCAGATGCGCCGCGGTCGAGGTCTTGCCGACCCCGCCCTTGAAATTGGCGACCGCGATCATCTTGGCGGGCAGGCCCTCGGGGCGCCAGGGCCTGTACTCCTTGGTCTTCGATCCTTCCGCCGCGAAATGCGCGCGCAGCCGCAGCACCTCGTCGAGGGTGAACCACCTTGCCCCGCCCTCGGTTTCCGAACGTCCCTGGGGCAGGTCGGGATTGGCCTTGAGCACGCGGCGGAAATGGGCGGTGGCGATGGGGATGAGATAGCGGGTGATCTCCCAGGTCGAGAAGAGGCGCAGCTTGCGCGTGCCGCTCTCGTCGAGCCCGCGCGACGCGAGATCCTGCCGTCCGCGCCGGCACGCCGCCGCGATCCGCTCGAAATCGCCCGTCATCTGCGGCGGGTCGAGATCGGCCATCGCGGCATCCGGAGAGATGTTGAAATAGGGGGGGAGGGGGGAAGACCCGTCACGTGCCACGATATGCCTCATGTGCTCTGTTTTTCGATATGTATCTCAAAATGGCGCACATGGGAATATTTTCCTGTCCTGAACGGGGTCGATTCGGCCTTCTTCTGCCCTTCTCTCGGCAAATTCCGGTGGTTCCGTCCGGTGCGGGGCGTCCCGTGCCGGGCGCAGTCAGGAATTTTGCAGTTATTGAATTGTTATTTAATAGTTAAGCGCATCGGGCGTTTTCCCAGAGCCCTGTTTTCAAAGGCGGATTTCGCGCTTCCGGGGCCTCGGGGCGATTCCGAAGCCACGATGACGCGACTCCGAAGCCACGATCGCGCGATTCCGAAGCCACGATCGCCCGCCCCGAAACTCTGGACGCTCCGCCCGCTGCCTGCGTAAGGTGGTGATAATGAAACCCCGAAAGACAAGAGCGGGCAGGGGGCATGGGCAGTTACGCGGGATCAGGGCGGCCGGGGCTGCTGCCGGAGCGTCATCCGACGGGCGATTTCTTCGTCTGCGACATCTTCGATGCGCTGCCCAAGGACGATCTCGCCTCGATGGAGCATCCGCTCTTCTCGCTCTCCACCCGGGCCGATCTGCGGGTGCTCTCCTACCGCCACAACGACGTGACCATCACCGTGACGCCCTCCGTCAAGGGCCGCGCCACGCTCTTCGACAAGGACATCCTGATCTATTGCATCAGCCAGCTGATGGCCGCGCTCAATGCCGGGCGCCCCGTGAGCCGCACGCTGCATCTGCGCGCCCATGACCTCCTGGTGGCCACCAATCGCGAGACTTCCGGCGACGGCTATCGCCGGCTGGTCGAGGCCTTCGAGCGGCTCGCGGGCACACGCATCACCACCAATCTCGCCACCGCCGAGGTCGAGACGACGACCGGCTTCGGCCTGATCGAGACCTGGCAGATCCAGCGCCGCACCCGCGGCGGCCGGATGGTCTCGGTGCGGGTGACGCTCGCGGAATGGCTCTACCGGGCGGTGCTGGCGAAATCCGTCCTCACGCTCAGCCGCGACTATTTCCGCCTGCGCAAGCCGCTCGAACGGCGCATCTACGAGCTTGCGCGCAAGCATTGCGGCCATCAGCCGGGCTGGCGCATCTCGCTGGCGGTTCTGGCGCACAAGTCCGGCTCCGCCTCGCCGCTGCGGGTGTTCCGCCGCATGATCCGCGACATGATCGCCACCAATCACCTGCCCGATTACGATCTCGCCGAGGAGCCGGGCGACATGATCCATGTCCGTCCCCGACAGGTGGTGCTGGCCCCCGGCGAGGGGCCGCGCCCGAGCCCCGAGGCGCTCGACGAGGCGCGCCGCCTCAGCCCCGGCGCGGATGTCCACGCGCTCGAGGCCGACTGGCGCGCCTGGTGGGTGACGACGGGCCGCCCGCGCCTGCGCAGCCCCGACGCGGCCTTCCTGGGCTGGGTGCGCAAGCGCGGATGAGGGGGATGTGTTGCCGTGAGGACTCGGGTTGCGGGTGAAATTCGGGGGCTATCGGCAAAGGTAACGATTTCCTGACAGAATTTTGCCGCAATCGTGCTTAGCTTTGGGCGCAATGCAGTCTTATCTTTACAGGTGGAGTAAGGGATCATACGTTCAATCTTGAGTTGAATCGCCAGGAGGGGTGCCGCATGATCATCGGGTTGATCCTTGCCGGAACGGGGTTCGGGGCCGCTGCGGCCTTCGGGGCGGTGCTGCTGGGATACCCGATCTGGATGGCCCTTCTGATCTACTCCGCCACGGGCGTGGCCGCCGTGCTGGGGTTCGCGGCCCTTGCCATCGCCCGCCACCCGGATCCGCAGGACAGCGGCGCATCGGCCAGGCCCTATGCCCTGGTGGGCCCGGAGGGCGGCTGAGCCGGTCCTTCCCCGAAGAAACGAATCACGCCCGCCGCCGCCCCCAAGGGGTCGGCGACAGTTGTTTCCTTTCAGGCAACACACTCGCCACAGGCGTGTGATCTGTTGCCGAAACAGTCCGGGGTTCTTCCCAGGGTTGTGCTGCGCCATCCCCGGCCACGTTCTTTTGACTTGGGACGAAAATGAGGCGATAATACGGCGTCAACTAGGCATGCTCGTCAGGCATGGTCAGGTCATGGCTTGAAATCGCCCGAACCTGTCCAGGTCAGGGCGGCATTGGTCTTCTATGGAGTGGGTTAAGATGTTTGAGTTGAAGAGAATTGTAGCGACATCCGTGATTGCTGTTCTAATGGCTCTGAGCGTAGGTCTGGCTCAGGCTGCGACGATAGATATCACAGTCTACGATGATCCTGTCGGCTTGACAGGAGAGCGCGGGACGTTGAGTTGTTCTGCCGCGTGCTCCGTGCTCAATGCGGAGCCGGGCGTTTTTAGCCCTGGCGTTGGGGGTGTCTTTACCGTCCACCCGCCAAATCTGACGAACGAAACCAGTTTCGTGAACGCCAATCTGTTTCCTGGCGATGCTGCTTTCGCGACAGGTTTCAAGACCGAGCCTGCTCCCAATCCGTTTACCACGTCGGCACTCTACATCCTTATGAAGATTGGGGGCGGGAATACGTTCAACACTGTCCTCGTGCGTAACGAGACCAATGGTGGAAGCCTGGAACTGACTTGGGATGGCAATTCAGCGTCTGGCCTGAGCCATGTCACGGAGTTTGGTGGTGCCGTTCCCATCCCCCTCCCCGCCGGTGGCCTTCTCCTGATCACCGCGCTCGGTGGCCTGGGGATTGCTGTCCGCCGCCGTCGCAAGGTGGCCTGACGGACGTTCGACACCCGGATGATCTCGCTGGCAGCCCCCGCCCGGGGGCTGTTTGCGTCCGGGGGCCTGCCTTCCCGGCCGCTCCTGTCCCGTGTCCCGGGGCCGCGCGGGGACCGATCGAATACCGACGAGAGACCGACGCAAAACCGCCCTCGCGCCACAAATTCGCCACCGCGCTGTGGAATCCCTGTCGACAATCATGCGACAGGGGCCGGATTGTTCTTTATACTGGTGGAAAACAGGCGGGCGAGACAGGCAGTGGCGAAGCGGCATGTGGCATAGGAAACCGGCAACGACCCCCTATCTTGGCGCCCTTCGGGGGCTGCGGCGCACATTCGTGCTGGCAGGTCTCTTCAGCGCCGTCATCAACCTTCTGATGCTGACCGGTCCGATCTACATGCTGCAGGTCTATGACCGGGTGCTGTCGTCGGGATCGGTGGCCACGCTGGTGGGGCTCTTCGCCATCGTCATCGTGCTCTATGCCTTTCTGGGGCTCTACGATTTCCTGCGCGCGCGGCTTCTGTCGCGGGCGGCGCTGCGGCTCGATGCGCAGCTGGGCGAGGAGGCGTTCCGCTTCGTGCTGCGCGCGGGGCTCATCGGCGGCGGCGCGCAGATCGATCCCCGCGCCCAGCCGGTGCGCGACCTCGAGGCTGTTCGCGGCTTTCTGGGCAGCCCGGCGGTCACCGGGCTCTTCGATCTGCCCTGGATGCCGATCTTTCTGGCGCTCGTCTTCGTGATCCATCCCTGGCTCGGCTGGCTGACACTGGCCGGGGCGGCCATCGTGGCGGTCGCCGCCCTGCTCAACCAGATCCTGGCGCAGAAATCGATCCACCGGGCGATGTCGATGGAGGCGGCCGAGCGCACTCTCGTCGACCAGGCCCGGACCGACGCCGAAACCCTGCACGCGCTCGGCATGCGCGAGCGGCTGGTCCGGCGCTGGCGCGACATGCATGACGCGGCGCTCGCCACGGCGCAGATGGGCAGCGACCGTTCCGAAGGCTTCGCCGCCTTCTCGAAATCCTTCCGGCTGCTCTTGCAATCGGCGCTTCTCACGCTCGGAGCCTATCTCGCCCTGCGCCAGGAGATCACGCCGGGCATGATCATCGCCACCTCGATCATCGCCGGCCGGGCGCTTGCCCCGGTCGACCAGGTGATCGGCCAGTGGCGCGCCATCGGACGCGCGCGCGAGGCCCATCAGCGTCTGCGCGAGATCTTCGAGCGGATGCCGCCCAAGAAGCCGCGGGTCGAGCTGCCAGCGCCCGCGGGCGATCTGCGGGTGACGGCCCTGACCAAGCTGGCCCCGGCCGGGCCGGAGGGGCAGGCGGACCGCCCGCGTATTCTCGACCGGGTGAGCTTCGCGCTCTCGGCGGGCGACGGGCTGGGCGTCGTGGGCAACAGTGCGGCGGGCAAGTCCACGCTGGCGCGGCTTCTGGTCGGGGCCTGGGTGGCGGATGCGGGCGAGATCCGGCTCGACGGGGCGACGCTCGATCAATGGACGCCCGAGGCGCTCGGCCGCCATGTCGGCTACCTGCCGCAATCGCTGCACATCCTGTCGGGCAGTGTCGGCGAGAACATCGCGCGCTTCGACCCGGAGGCGAAGGATTCCGACATCATCGAGGCCGCGCGCATCGCCGGGGTGCACGAGATGATCCTCGGGCTGCCCGACGGCTATGCCACCCATATGGACCGGATGACCCGGCCGCTCTCGGGCGGGCAGATCCAGCGCCTGGGGCTGGCGCGCGCCATCTATGGCACACCGCGCCTCATCGTGCTCGACGAGCCCAATTCCAATCTCGACGCCGATGGCGACGATGCGCTCGCCGCGGCGGTCCGCACCATGCGCGACAGGGGCTGCGTGGTCGTGGTCATGGCGCACCGGCCGAGCGCGCTTGCCTCGGTCAACAAGGTCATGCTGCTGCACCAGGGACGGATGGCCAAGTTCGGCGACAAGGACGAGGTGCTCTATGGCAGGCCCCGCCCGGTCTCGGTCGTGGCGCAGTGAGGAGGGGAGAATGACGGCCGACACCTTCGCCGCCCCGCCGCTCAGGACCGACCTGACGCGCGCAGGCCGTCTCGGCACACTCGCCGGGCTGGCCCTGCTGACGCTGCTCTTCGGCTGGGCCTATGTCACGCAGATCAGCGGCGCGGTCATTGCCCCGGGTGCGGCGGTGGTGCGCGGCAAGCCCAAGATCGTGCAGAGCCTCGATGGCGGGATCGTCGAGGAGATCCGCGTCTCCGACGGCGACATGGTGCGGGCGGGCGATCTGCTCCTGCGGCTCGATCCCACGCTCCTGCGGATCAATCTCGAGATGTATCGCAACCGCCTGGCCGAGACCCGCGCCGAGATCAGCCGGCTGCAGGCCGAGCAGGTGACGGCACCCGATCTGGTCTTCGATTACGACACGACCTATCTCGACGGCCTGCCGCTCGAGAAGATCAATGCCGGGCAGCGGCAGATCTTCGAGGCGCGCCGCGAGGTGATCAAGGGGCGCAAGGACCAGCTCGCCGAGAAGGCGGCGCAGTTCCACAACCAGATCTCCGGTGTGGACGGGCTGATCACCGCCAAGCGCGAGCAGCTGAATTTCATCGAGAAGGAACTGGCCGATGTCAGCGCGCTCCATGCCGAGGGGTTGGCGCGCGAGGGGCAGGTGCTCGAACTGCAACGCGAACGCGCCCGCCTTCTGGGCGAGATCGCCGAGCATCAGTCCGAACTGGCCCGGATCCGCAATTCGATCCGCGATACCGAGCTGGAGATCCTCCAGGCCGAACGGCAGTTCAAGGAGCAGGTGGTCACCGACCTGCGCGAGAAGATGATGGAGAGCGAGGAATTGCTCCTGCAGATCGTCACCGCGCAGAAACAGCTCGACCGGATCGAGATCCTGTCGCCCGTGGATGGGATCGTGCATGAGATGCAGGTGTTCAACGCGGGCAGCGTGGTGCCGCCGGGCGAGACGATCCTGCAGGTGATCCCGGTCTCGGAGGGGGTGGAGTTCGAGATCCGCGTCGATCCCAATGCGATCGACCAGGTGGCGGAGGGGCAGCGCGCCAAGGTTGTCTTCACCGCCTTCAGCACCCGCACCACGCCGGAGATCTTCGCCACGGTCTCGGGCATCTCGCCCGACGCCGTCACCGATCCGTCCACCGGGCAGAGCTTCTACAGGGTCACCCTCACCATCGCGCCCGAGGAGATGGCGCGTCTCGGGGACCACGAGATCCTGCCCGGCATGCCGATCGAGGCCTTCCTGCAGACCGGGGAGCGCACGGTGCTGAGCTACCTGACCCGCCCGCTCAGCGACCAGCTGCGCCGCGCCTTCCGCGACGACTGAACGGGCCGCAGGGGTGATGCGCCGGGGGCACAACGGCACCCGTTCCCGACGCACGGCTTGTTTTCAAGAGGGTTTTGCACCATTCTGGGCGCGAGTGGTCGCATGTGACAAACCGGTGCCAGAAACCGGGGCGCATGGGCAGTGAGGCAGGATATTTCATGACGGGCCGGGCCTGGCGCAGGACGTCACGCACATTCTCCGTTCTCTCCGGGCTTGCGTTTCTGGCGGGCTGTTCGGACGTGCCCTACCATGCCCCGCGCTTTGCCTTCCTGTCCTCCTACAAATCCGCCCGCGACAGCAGCCCGGTGCTGCTCAGCAATGCCGAATGGTGGAAGACCTTCCGCGATCCCACGCTCGATGCCCTGGTCGAGACGGGGCTTGCCGGCAATCTCGATCTCGACATCGCCCGCGAGCGCGTGACCGAGGCCGAGGCGATCCAGCGCACCGTGCCGCAGGCGGCCTTTCTCTCGCCCCGGGCGCGGGCGGGGGGCGAGCGCGACGAGAATGGCAGGACCGACAGCCGCGCCGAGGCCACGCTCGGGTTCGAATGGATCGTCGATATCTATGGCGGGCGGCGGGCGCAGATCGACGCGGCGGGCGCCCGCATCGAGGTGGCCGATGCCGAGGTCGATGCCGCGCGGCTGCTGCTCCTGCTCAACATTGCCAATGCCTATGTCGATCTGCGCTATCAGCAGACGAGCCTCGCGCTGCGCCAGTCCGAACTCGCCTCGCGGCGTCAGACGCTGGAGCTGATCGAGCGGCTGCAGCAGGGCAATGCCGCGACCCAGGTCGACGTGGTCAGGGCGCGCGCGCTCGTCTCCGAGACCCGGGCGGAGATCCCCGAGATCCGCGCCGCCATCGAGGCCGCCCGGAACGAGATCGCCGTGCTGGCGGGCAAGGTTCCCGGCACGCTCGGGATCGACCTCGACAAGGGCGCGCGCCAGCCGCGCGTCTCCCTCTCGCCCGAGGTGGGGATCCCCGCGGATCTGCTGCGCAACCGCGCCGACATCCGCGTGGCCGAGCGCCGCTATTACGCCGCCTTCCGCGACGTGGCCGCGGCGCGGGCCGATCTCTATCCGCAGCTGTCGCTGAGCGGCACGATCACGCGCAGCTCGCTCTCGGGCTCCGCGGGGACCGAGTATTTCTTCGGCCCCGCGCTCACCTTCCCGGTCCTGCCCAATACCGCGCGCCGCGCCAGCGTGGAGCAGCGCGAGTCGCTCGTCCGTCAGGCGCATACCCAATGGAAACTGACCGTGCTCGGGGCGATCCGCGATGTCGAGACCTCGCTCGCCGAATATGCCGCCGCGCTCTCGGCGCAGCGCGCGGCGGAAGAGACGGTGCGGCTCTACCAGGAGGTGGTGACCCTCACCCGCCAGATCGTCACCCGCGACGGTGCCACGATCCGCGACCTGATCGAGGCCGAACAGGACGTCGCCGAGGCCAACACCACCCTCGCCACCACGCTGCGCCGCGTGGGGCGCAGCTTCGTCGAGCTCAATGTGAACCTGGGCTCGGGGCACGGGGCGGGGGAGGGGCAGGCCGCCGGGGGATAAGTCCTTTTGATCGGGACAATCGCGCCAGGAATACCTTAAGACAGGACCGAGGATACGCCTGTGACCCGTTACTCGCAGGCCGCTACGTTGACGAAGAGGATATTGCATGAAACGGGGCAGGCTTTTCTACCGGCTGCAAAGGCATTTCCGAAACAGGCGGTTCCAGGTCTTCGACGCGCTCTTGCGCCGCATTCTCGAGACACAGCCGGAGGTGTCGATCCTCGATGCCGGTGGACGCCCGGACTATTGGGCGATCCTGGCCCCGGACCTGCGGGACAAGGTCAGGATCACCTGCCTGAACTTCCGGACCGAACTGGAGACCTATGCGCAGCCGAGTCCGGACTTGCGGATCACTTGCGTTGTCGGGGATGCCTGCCACATGCCCGAGTTCCCGGACAACGCCTTCGACGTCGTCCATTCCAACAGCGTGATCGAGCATGTCGGCAGCTACCAGAACATGAAGCGCTTTGCGGACGAGACCCGGCGTGTCGGCAGGTTCTACTATGTCCAGACACCCAACTACTGGTTCCCGATCGAGCCCCATTACGGCGTGCCGTTCTTCCACTGGCTGTCGGATACTCGGCGGATCTGGTTCTTCACAAGGATGAATGTCGGCTACGCGCGTAAATGTACCTTCGACATGGCCCTGCCGCGCGTGGATCATACCCGGATCATCAGCCCGTTCCTGATGCAAGGATTCTTCCCCGACGGGAAGATCAGGAAGGAAAGAGTCCTGGGTTTCTCGAAATCGGTTATTGCGATGCGGTCGGCAGACTGAAGTCGTTGTGTTGGAGCGATCATGAACCTGACATTCACTACCGACGTCTCACTTGCCCCGCGCCAGTTCACGATCAGGCCAGAACTGACCGCCACGGGCAATGACATCCATGTGCGCGCGCATCCCGATCTCGGCATCTTCGACATTCTCGATGCCTCCGGTGCACGGATCGGTCTGCTCATGGGCTTTCCGATCGATCTGCAGGATCGGTGTGTCCTGTCGGGGCCGTTGACGGTGGCTATTCCGGCCTCCTCGGAGATTGACGCGGCAGCAGAGGCGATCCTTGACCGGCTTGGCGGCCGCTTCCTTCTCCTGCTGACCCTTTCCGGTGAAAGCAGGGTTTATCCTGACTGTGCAGCCCAGGTCCCTTGCGTCTATTCGCCTGAGAAAGGCATGGCCGGATCGACGGCGGATGCGATCCTGTCGGACGCGGATTATGAAACGCTTTTCCGTCACGATCTCTATGCGGCGCTGGATATCGAGAATGATGGCTGGTTTCCGGGGGGGCTGACCGCCCATGAGGGGATCGAGCGGTTGCTGCCCAATCATGTTCTAGACCTGCGGGACTGGAGCCAGAGACGATACTGGCCCCTCGGGGATATCGCGCGAACCTCATCGCCCGAGAGCAGTCTGGAGGAAATTTCCCGGATCATCCGTATTCAGCTCGAAGCCTTGCTCAACGGGCCGAAAAAGATTGCCCAGGCTCTGACAGCGGGACATGAGACACGGGTCATGCTCGCCTGCGCGCGTCCCTATCTCGACGCGATCGAGTTCGTCACGCTGGAAGGCGACACTCCGCGTGCCGATGACACGGTGCTCTCGCAACGCATGGCCCGCGAGCTTGGCCTGACCCATCGCATGCTGCCTCGGGTGGTCGCCGATGAGGCGGCCGTGGCGCGCTACATGCGCCGGGGGGGGCATTGCGTGGGCGGGCCCAACAAGTTCTTCCATCCAACGCTTGGGCATCTTGCCAATGATTATGATTTCGTGGGTGGCCTGAACGGCGAAATCGGCAGAGCGTTCCTATGGCGTAAGACCGATACGGCAGACACGAATCTTTCTGCCGAGATTCTCACGGGCAGGATGGGATTGCCAACAGTGACCGAGCTCCAAGAGCGATTTGAATCCTGGCGGCGGGCTCTTCCGACGACGGATTCACTTTCGGAACTCGATCTGGCCTATCTGGAACATCGGATGGGGCCCTGGTCGAGCGCTCAGTTCTTTTCAGATCCGTCACTGGTGCGCCACAATCCGATAGGCACAACGAAGACTGTCAAGCTGATGCTTGGCCTTCCTGACGCATGGAAACGCCAGAGCAGGCTGACGACCGGGATCATCCGCATGCACTGGCCGGAGCTCTTGTCCTATCCCTTCAACAGCCAGGGGGCCCTGCAGGACCTGTTGAAACAGATCGGACGCGCCGCGCGGCGTCCGCAACTGATTGTCCGAAAGTTTCGCAAGATGCGCCGTTAGATTGTATCGCGCGCAGCGCCCACCGAACTAGTCAATGACGAGGAGTCATCTTGCCACATTCTCTCGTTCTATGACCGTGATGTTGCCATATTGGATGGTCACCTTGCTGCCTGTCTAAGAGCGGCCGACTCGGTCGGAGGGTTTGGAAAGGAGAACAGTATGACCACCTACACCGTTTCGTCCGCGACCGATTTGCAAGCCGTGCTCAGCGGCGCATCGGGCGGCGATGTCATCGAGCTTGCGGCGGGCGACTATGGCAACCTGTCGCTACGGGGCCTCGATTTCGATTCCGAGGTCACGATCAGATCCGCAGAGGCGGCCGACCCAGCCGTGTTCAACACAATCAATATAATTGAATCCTCGAACCTAACCTTCGATTCACTTTTCATCGACTTCACGCCGACCGAGGGCACCGTTGAATGGTCCAGTGCATTCCGGGCGGTTCAAGGCGTCTCGAACATTACCCTGCGTAACAGCAAGGTCGAAGGCGGCGATTCGATTGCCGGTGTTTCTCCGGACTCCGAACCCGGAGAGCAGGGGGCATCTGGCATTCTCGGCGAGCCGATTGGCCGGGCGATCACCATCACAGGCACAAATATCGTGATCGAGAATAACGACATCTCGCATTTCAACAGAGGCATTGTGACGTCAGGCGATGGCAATGCAATACTGAACAACGAAATCTACGATCTTCGAACCTCTCCCCTTGCTGGTGGTGGTTCCGATTTGATTATAGACGGCAACTATTTCCACGATTCAAATCCATGGAAAATGGGTGGTGCCGGCGATCACGGCGATTACGTCCATCTCTGGACCCAGCCCGGCGGGCAGCCGATGTCGAATATCACCATCACCAACAACGTCTTCTCCGACGAGGAGGGCGGCTCGCTGCTAGGTATCTATCTTGATGATAATCTCAATGAGGTTGGTTTCACGAATGTCGTTGTCGAAGGCAATGTCATCCATAGCAGTACCGGGCAGGCGGTACGTTTCGAGAATGTTTCCGATGCTACGATCTCGCGTAACACGATCCTGAATGCTGATGGTGTCGAGAAGCAAGGGTCTCAATTGGTCTTGACCGACGGGACAAAAAACATCCGCCTCGAGGATAATATCGTGTCGACCTTTTTCGGAGAGGCTCAACAGCAGGCCCTGGCCGAAAAGGGAATCATCTTCAAGAACAACATTGATGTGGATCACGATGACCCGAATGCAGCAAACTTTGTTGGGAAGATTTTCGCCGATAGCCGGTTGGAAGGCAGCGATCTTTGGGAAAAGATCCTGTTGCCCGGCAGTGTGGCCGACGGGCTTGGATCGCCCCTGATGCATCTCGACGAAGAATCCGACCGTCTGACACCAATCTTCAAGGTCGAACATGCAGAGGATGAAATCGGGGGTCTGATTCTGCGCGCCGATCAGACCCGTGGACCAGAGGGGCCGGTCACTGATGCCGAGTTCATCTGGGATTTTGGGGATGGCACCGTCGGGACAGGGCAGGTGGTGCGACACACATATGCCGATGCGGGCCGTTATCAGGTGACCTTGACTGCTGTAGCTGCGGACGGGGCGACAGCAAAGGCGACAAGCGAGATCGGGATCAAGGGCGCAGACATCCTGTTGTATGATCCGCAGTCCGGGTTTTTCCAGTTCCAGGAGTACGGCACGATCACGGCCATCGAGGGAACCGACAAGGCGTCTGTCTCCACCGAGGTTGGCTATGGCATAGACTTGGGTGGGACAGGTTCTGTGGTGAGCGTAGACAAATCTCAGATCGCACGACTTTTCGGGGCAGAATCCTTCGACATGTCGATGACCTTGCGCGCCGATACCCTTGGCAGCATCGGCGAGGTGGCTCGCGTACATGGCAACTTTATTCTTTCCGTTGCATCGCGGGGCGAGGTAAGCTTGCAGCTTTGGACCGATGCAGAGTCCAAGGCACTGACCACTACCGGCGTCACTGTCAATGACGGGGCTGATCACGATGTCCGGATTTCATTCGACGGTGCGACGAACAGCTTGATGATCTATGTCGATGATCGGCTGGCGGCGGCAACCGAGATCGAAGGCAGGATGCGTGGCGATTACCCGCGCAGCCTGGATTTTGGCAATCCTTGGGGCAAGCAGAATTTCGACGGAACGCTGACCGCCTTCGATCTGGAAGTGGGCAGTCAGGATTATCCAGCCTATGATGGTGCTATCGAGCCGGTATCGGATACTGAGACAAGCCCGGCCGAAGACGTCATTTCACCGCCGGATTCTCCCGATACGGGTGTGACCGAACCTGCTCCCGAAGAAGCGCCGGCTGCAGACAATACTGCAGACAATGGAGACACCGTCACGTCAGAACCTGTGGAGCCCGAGGACGCGACCCCCGTTCCGGAAAGCGATCCTGCAACGACGGAACCGGTTGATGCGCCTGCTCCGGAAGAGGAATCCGCCGTCCCCGGATCCTTGCTCAACGGCGGCTACCAACTGGATGTCGCCTCCGTCATGACGTCGGATACGGTGCGATTGCATGACGATGCCTATCTTGTCGAGACAGAGGACGGCTCCGCGCTTTCCTTTGACGGCAAAAAAGACTTCGCCTCGCTCGGTCGCCTCACAGATTTTGAGGCGTCGCAGAAGATTGCCTTCTCAGTCGGCTTCGTCAGTGACAATGCTGATGGTGGAGCCGAGAGGCTGGTCTGGAATCATCTCAAGCTCGGGTTGACCCTGGAAGGGGACGGGCTTCGCGTGCATGCCGGTAACAACGACGATCCCTTCTGGAAAGGCTTCGAGGTCGATGGCCTTGGCCTGAATGACGGGAACCGTCATACTGCGACCGTGATGGTCGATGCCGAGGCAGACCGATTGCAGGTGGTGGTGAATGATGTTCTGGTCCTGGACGAACAAGGAACAGATTTCGATTTCGTCGGCGCGGGCGGAAACGAATGGGGCTGGTCTCTTGGCACGGCCTGGAACCGCTGGTTCGAGGGGGAAGTGCATGAATTTCAGGTCAGTGACGATTTCGACTTCTTGGAAACATCCGTGACAACCGATGACGCAATTCTCGCCTAGCACGATTGCGCAGTAACGATCTCGGCCAAACCTGTCGGACGCACCGTGCTTGTGCCCTGGCACGAGTGAATAACGGCGCTTATTTTACTGGTCAGGGATTATAGTAGCGCTGTACTGATCACCGCGGAACGAGCCGTCAGACTGGCAGAAAGGTAACGAGGTGGTTGCGGAACTGACCGGACAGAACTATGCGCCGGCTCAGCACAAGGCGGATGCCGATGCGCGGGCTCAAGGGCGTTCCTCTCCTTGGGTCTGGATATTCGTAATCGGTCTGGTAACTCCGCTGTTCATCCAGGTCGGGCCAATGCGCCTGACCCCATATCGCCTGGCACTGCTCGTCGCCTTCTTCCCGGTGCTCTTCTATTGGCTGGGCGGTCGGGCCGGGCGCATCCGGCTGGCTGATATCTGTGTCGTGGGCATCTGCCTGTGGTCGTCGCTGTCGTTTTCCGTCGTGCACGGATTTGGCGCGATGTATGAAACGATCGGCATCTTCTGGGTCGAGACGCTGGGTGCCTACTTGCTGGGACGCTGCTATATCCGCACACCCGAGACATTCCATGCGATCGTGCGGCTGCTCTTCCGGCTGTCGCTCGTGATGATCCCCTTCACGATCTACGAGATGATCACCGCCGAGGACCTGATCCTGACGCTCTTCTCGAAGATCGGGCCGACCTATCACGACAACCCAATGGAGCCGCGGCTGGGGTTCGACCGGGTCCAGGGCCCCTTTCCGCACCAGATTCATTTCGGTGTGTTCTTCCTGTGTCTGAGCGGGGTCGTCTATTACGTGCTGGGCTACGGGCTGCGCTGGACACGGCGGGTCGGTCAGATGCTGGTGGTTGCGTTCGTGGGTGCAACCTCGCTTTCGTCGGGGCCGCTGGTGGCGCTGATGGCGCAGCTCAACGTGATAATATGGGACGGGATGATGACATCCGTGCGCCAGCGCTGGCACATCTTTGCCGCGCTGGCGGCGGTGGGGTTCGTCGTTGTGGATTTCCTGTCGAACCGCACGCCGTTTCACGTCGTGGTCGAATATCTCGCGCTGAACAAGGAGACGGCCTATAACCGTATCCGGATCTGGCAGTTTGGGACCGACAACATCTTCGCATATCCCCTGTTCGGCAACGGATTCAATGACTGGATGCGCCCTTACTGGATGTCCGACAGTGTTGACATGTTCTGGATCATCGGTGCCATGCGGCACGGCATTCCCGTCTGGATCCTGTGGTTTATGCTGTTCTTCTCGATCTTCCTTGCCGTCGCTTACCGGCAAGGCCTGAGCGAGCGGGTGGGCTGGTACCGCACGGGATATGTGATCACGCTTTTCGGGCTCTTCATGGCCGGCTGGACGGTGCATTACTGGGATGTCACCTATGCGTTCTTCATGTTCCTTCTGGGGGCCGGTGTTTGGTTCCTCGACTGGGAGGGGGAGGAGGACAGCGGCGTGCCCGCAGTCTCCAAGCCGACAGAGTTGGTCTATACCAGGTTTCCGAAGGGCGGAACTGCTCTCACAACGTCTGCCCGGTTAGATCCGGCAAAGGCTGTCAAAAAAGGCGGCGCAGAGCGTTTACCAAAAGGCGCGCCCAGGTCCTTGCGACAAGAGGCCGCGCAGAGAGCGCGGCCCTGAGAAGGATATCGCCGCGTCGCGGATGCCCGAGCCTGCCCATCGTATAACCCAGCCGCGCCCAGTGTTCGGCCAGAACAGTGCGCGGTACGCCCCGCCGCTTCATCTTGTTCGTGACGATGAACTGGCTGTACTGGCTTTTGCGGCTGTCGGTCGAAATGCTGTCCGTTTGCAGATAGGTGCTGACCAGTGGCGCGTCGACAAAGGCAAAAGGCCCGACTTCTGCCAGTTGCGAAAAGAAATCCCAATCCTGGTCGGTGCGCAGCTTTTCGTCGAAACCGCCAAGGCGCATCGCTGCCGCACGGGTGCAGATTGCGGTTTGCGGACTGACGAGATTGCGCCGCCACAGCACCTCGCGCAAGTTCCCCTCGACCAATGTTTCCTCCGGTCCGGGCACGCAAGCCACCCGTCGTTTGCCCCGGCGAAATTCAGCGTCGCGGCCATAGACGATCTTGATGCAATAGACGCAGACGCAATCGGACGGCGCGGCGGCGAGGCGCGCCATCTGATGCGAGAGCTTGCCGTCGAGCCATTCGTCATCGCTGTCCTGAAAGGCGATGATCTCGCCGCGCGCGGCCTGGATGCCGGTATTGGTCGCTCCAGCCACGCCTTTATTGTGATCATGGCGGATGACGCGCAGCCGGGGATCGGCGATGCTCTCCAGCAGTTCGGTGGTCCCATCGGTCGAGGCGTCGTCGACCACGATCAGCTCGATCTCGCGGTAATCCTGGTTGAGCACGCTGGTGACCGCCCGCATGAGCGTATGCGCGCGGTTGTAGGTTGGCAGGATGACGGAGATGAGGGGGGAAGCGGTCATAGGTAGAAAAGTGCACTCACACCAAGTCGTGCGTTTCGGAATAGTATGTGTTTACGAATGTTCATAATATTTTTCATCAGATCCAGACTGTCTGTTCTTCTCGCTTTGTGATCGACGTGCCGATTTCCAACTGGCATAGGGCATGTAAAGCCAGTCGAAGACATAGTATATCCAGTATTTCAGCGGTTCGGCTGACCTCTGCGCGAATGAAAGCCGCAGGGCACGCAGGCCCATTCCAAGCCTTGTCAAACGTGAACTTTCGGCCAGCTCTATTGCAAGGTTCAGCCTCGGAATGCGATTCCGACATACGGTTTCTATTGTGGTCTTGTCGGGGTAGTTAGTATCTTTGTAGCAATCGAGAATATGTTGATCGATTGTCAGGGCCCATTTTCTTCCCCGGTGCCAGATACCGTACAGAAAATTCCACCCGTTCATTTGATCATGACCCTCGGACACCCCGCCAGTGCGCCAACCGATTAGGGGTTCATCCAGATAGGCAATCTCGCCCAGTATCGCCGCGCGGAAGGGGAGAACCCGGTCTTCGGTTGCTAGCCCGGCACCCAGCGGGCCAAAGCTGTCGTAAACCGTCCGATCCCATGCCGCTGTCGCCCCGATAACAAAGAGCCGGTCGCGGATGATCGCCAACGGTGAAGGCGTGTGGAGGATGCCCTGTGGTGGATGCTTGATGTCCAGTGACCGACCAACATTGTCAATCCGCCTTGCCGCAGAATGCACCATCTTAGCTTTCCTGCCAGATGCCAGCCATACTCCCGCCAGCCTCTCGGTCCTCTCCGGCACCGACACATCATCGCCCGCATTCACCACGATGAACTCACCGGAGACCAGTTCCATTACCCGGTCTATATGCGGCACCAGCCCCAGGTTCGGCTCATTGCGGTTCAGCACCACCGTGTGCGGCCCGTCATACGCAGCCGCCATCTCCTGCATGATCTGATAGGTGCGGTCGGGCGAGCAGTCATCCGACAGGATGATCTCCAGCGGCTGATAGGTCTGGGCAAATGCCCCCTCGATCGCCTCGCGGATGAACCGTTCCTGATTGTAGGCGATGACCGCGAAGGTCACCAGGGGGCGCTCTGTCGTCTCGGTCATCTGACATCCCTGATCGGCCAGCCAAGCCATTCATAGATGCGCGCTACCTTTGAAACAAGGCGTCCATGGGGCCCGATCTTGGCAATCACCACGTGTCCGCCGACAAAGGCCGTTCCCATCCCCAGCATGACCGAGGTCACGGCACCGGCAAGGGGCAGCGCCAGCGACAATGCCAGCAGCGCCAGCGCCAGCGCGGCATGGGTTCCGACCAGCCGCAGCGACAGCCCCTGCCAGCGGAACCCGTGCAGGCGGCGCACAAGGATGACGATCACGATAAATAGGATCAAATAGGCCAGCAGAAACGCGATGCCCGTCACTTCAAGCCCCAGCACGGGCAGGCCGAACCAGATCATCGGCAGGAACAGCACATTGAACAGCAATTGCGTGATCAGGAAAATTCCCGAGCGCGCCGAGGCCACGATGGCGAAGGCCAGCGACCAGGAAGCCAGCTTGAACACATTGCCCACCGTCTGCCATTGCAGAAGCGTGGCGGCCTGATCGAACTCGGCCGAATAGAGCAGCCGGATCAGCCAGGGCGCGCAGCCGATCATCACCAGAAGAAGCGGCCCGCCAAGCGCCAGCGCCAGTTGCATCTGGTCGTTCATCAGCGCATTGGCCGCCTCGCGATCCCTGATCACCTCGGTCAGGCGCGGGAAATAATCGGCCCCCATCGCCTGCAACAGGAACCCGACATAGATCATCGTCACGCTCCAGGCGGCGGCGAACTGCCCCGCGGCCTCCAGCCCCAGATCCTGGGTGATGCGGGCGCGCACCAGCAAGAGCGTGGCGGTGGTGGCCAGCGCCCCCAGCGTGAACACCACCCCCAGCTTGACCATCGGCCGCCAGGCAAGCCAGATCTGGCGTGGGGTCATCGGCGCGGCCGTGGGTTTGGGCAGGCGGCTTGTATAGCGCCAGGCGATCCCGATGCTGGCCAGGGGCGGCAGCAGGATCAGCCAGATCAGCCCCGCCTGCCCGTAGGCCCAGACCGCCGCCAGCCCGCCCGCGCTGCCCAGGGCGGTGCTGTAGACCGTCACGCGTCCCAGGTCGCCGATCCGCCGCAGCCCCTGCAAGAGCGCCATTTGCGATCCCGCCACCAGAAACAGGAAGACGGCGACGCCGACAAGCCCCACCTCGGTCGCGTGATCGGTGCTGTCCAGAAGCCAGCGCGACAACGGCGCGCGCGCCAGCCAGATCAGACCCATGGCGATGATGCCTTGCAGCACAAGTCCACCAAGAAGTACCCGGCGCACGCGTGACAGCGCCGCCTCCTCGCCCCGGGCAGCCGCGATCTCGCGGATGCCGCTGCTGCCCAGCCCCAGCCCCGCGGCCATCGACCCCATCTCGCGCAAATTGTTAAGTACGCTCAGAAATCCAGTCCCCGCCGGGCCCAGCAGGATCGCCACCACCTTGGCTTGAACAATGCTGATCACGATCCGCACCGCCTGTGCGCTGCCGATGATCGCCATGGATTTCAGAAGGCCGCGGGCTGACATCAAGCATTTCTTTCAATATCTGAAATAGCCCGATTCAAGTATTCAGTAAGTAATATCGCGCCCTTTTCATTTAGATGGTCTACATCACCCATCCCGTCATCTTCGGTTAGGTTGCATTCGAAACAATCAATAATATTGCCGTTATCAAGTTTACTCAAATAGAGATCCTTGAAAAGTTGTTTTTTCGGGGGGAGGCGCTTGCGATAGTCACGTCTTGCAGGAGGAATAACAACATATAATCGGTGGCCATTACTTTCAGCAAGTTTTGAAAGGCGCTCAAGCCAGATAATCTGGCTAGGCTTTCGGCGGTTCTCTCTAAGATGCGCAGCTGCGCGCTTCCCCGCATCAACATTAGATAGAAAAAAGGTTTTCTTCCTGTATCCAAATTCACCTTCGTTAAATTCATGGGGGGGAAATTTCCTGCATTTTCGAATAATTTTTCTCTCTACTGCCTTGTTTATGAAGTTTAAGTCTTGGTAGGGGACTTGAAAATAGAAATTGTAAGCAACTGCGCGATATCTTTCTCTAGTTTTGATTAGGGAAAACCCAGGAGAAAAAACTCCAAAATAAAGAATGATCCCCTTCAGATTAACCAGATCCTTCTGATGAATTCTGTAAATTTGAAAAGCAGTGTAAAGATCACCACTGGTTAGTCCGAGGTTGAAAGATTTTGGAAATGTAGTGGGGTAGAATCCATAATCTGCATGTGAATCCCGAAGGGCAAGTGTTTCAACATAGTGGATTTTCTGATGGAAGGCATAGCTCTTGCTCGCCGCATATCTTAGAAACTCGGCATCGTCAAAATAATTGAATCGATGTTGCCTAAAACGCCTTAGTACGCGCGTGAGAATTAAATTAGTGCGAATACCAAGAATTCTCATTCACCGTCACAATCTTTATAAAAACATTGGATCACCATATCAGTCGCTCTTTTCTCCAGATGCGGCCCGATCGGCAGGCTCAGCACCTCGCCCGCCAGGCGCCGTGCCAGCGGCAGCGCCTCGGGGGCCAGACCCATTTCGGCATAGGCCGCCTGGCAGTGCGGCGGGATCGGGTAATGGATGAGCGTGCCCACCCCGGCCTCGCTCAGCCGGGCCTGCAGCGCATCGCGCGCGGGGCTGCGCACCACGTAGAGATGCCAGACGGGCTCCGCCCAGTCGGGGACATGCGGCAGGATCAGGCCGGCATCCGCCAACCCCCCGGCATAGGCGGCGGCCACCGCGCGGCGCCGCCCGGTCCAGGCGTCCAGCACGTCTAGCTTCACACGCAGCACCGCCGCCTGCAGCGGATCGAGGCGGGAATTCCCCCCCGGCTCTTCATTCACGTATTTCTGCCGCGAGCCGTAGTTGCGCAGGAGGGCCACACGTTCCGCCAGGGCCGCGTCATTTGTTGTGATCGCCCCCGCATCACCGAGCGCGCCCAGGTTCTTGCCCGGGTAGAAGCTCCAGCAGACGATATCGCCATGCGCCCCGATCCGTTTGCCCTTGTAGCGCGCGCCATGTGCCTGCGCCGCATCCTCGACCACGCGCAGGTTGTGGCGTCGGGCAATGTCGAGGATCGGGTCCAGGTCGGCGGGCTGACCATAGAGATGCACGGGCAGCAACGCGCGCGTGCGCGATGTGACGGCAGCCTCGATGCGTGTCGGGTCGATATTGTGGGTCGCGGGATCGGGCTCTACCGGCACCGGCGTGGCCCCGACGCCCGAGACAGCGAGCCAGGTGGCGATATAGGTATTGGAGGGCACGATCACCTCATCCCCGGGGCCGATATCCAAGGCCCGGAGCGCCAGCGTCAGCGCATCGAGCCCGTTGGCCACGCCAACCGCATGAGCCGCCTCGCAATAGGCCGCCCATTCCGCCTCGAACGCCTCGACCTCGGGGCCGAGGATGTACCAGCCACTGTCGAGCACCCGGGCCACGGCGGCGTCAATCCGCGGCTTGAGTTCGAGATAGGCGGCGCGGAGATCGAGGAAGGGGATCATGAGTTTGTCGTATCTTGTACGGCCGCCCGAAACACTTCGTAGTCTCTAATGTAATCTGCCTCGTCATATGGATGTGACGCCAACACCATGCACACGGCCCCTTGACTGAAGGCGTCCATCTCGCGCCAGATGAGCCTGTCGATCAATACTCCCTGACGGGGGTTTCTCAGCCAGAACTCGGATTTTTCGAGGCCATCGTCGATCGTGAGCCGAAAACTGCCCGACAGGGCGAACACGACCTGCTGCAAGACCTTGTGCGCATGACCGCCACGTTCGGCATCCACCGGGACATTGTAGAGGTAGTAGACCCGCGCGATATCAAAGGGCACATGGTTGCGTCCCTCGACAAAGGTCAGGTCGCCCCGCGGGTCGGACACCACCGGAAGGTCGATCAGCCGTGCACTGCCACCGGGCATCTTGCTTGATGAATCCATTATGAAATCTTTCAGACCTCCAGGTTGTCATACAGCGTCGGGCGCAAGGCAAGGAACCGTGAACGCGTGAGCTCGAAATACAGATTTTCAGGATCGGAACCGGTTTCAACCATGCCGAAACGTCGGTAAAAACGGATGGCCTTGGCGTTATCCTTGCGGACATCGATATCAGCCCGTCTGAGGCCCAACATCTCGAACCCGATCACGAAGGATAACGCCGCACTTTCCAGCGCCGCCTTGGGCGGCTTGTCGGCGTTCAGGATCCAGCTGCCCCAGGTGAAGCTGTCCTCCGTGATCCCGTAGAGCCGCACGACCCCGCAGGGCACGCCATCGAGACGCTCGATGATGTAATAGTATTCCTCTCCCGCCGCCTCGCGTGCCTTGTAGGCCAGGATCCAGACGCGCTGATCCTCCACCGTGCCGGTCACGGGCGACAGGTGGCGGTTGTAGGCCGGATCGGTGCGCAGGCCGTGGATGAATGGGGCATCCTCCGGTGTCACCAGACGAAGCCGGAGGCGCTGTCCCATGATTTCAGGTTTGGCCTCCATATGCCCGACCATGACTGCTGAATTCCCCGCGGACGTTAAGCCCGAAACCCGGTCAACGCAATGCGCCGTCATTGCGTCATATCGAGAACGAAGCAAACTGGGGCTGGCTCCGGACGAACAAGCTGGTTGAGGGCCGGAACATCCGGGTGATAAGAGCAATCCAGCACAAAAACATGTGATCTTTCCGGGATGCGTCATGTCAAATGAACCATCGGCCTCACCAGAATTTTCCATCATCATCGTCAGCTACAACACCCGCGACATGACCCTGGCCTGCCTGTCTTCGGTGTATTCACAGACTCATGGAAATTTTGAAGTGATCGTGGTGGACAACGCCTCCACCGATGGATCGGCAGAGGCGATCCGTCGGGAGTTTCCGGAGGCGACGCCGATCGCAGAAAACGTCAATCACGGGCCCGGCCCTGCGCATCATGTCGCCCTGCCCCATTGCCGCGCGCCATGGCTCCTGCTTCTCAACCCCGATACTGTGGTGCTGGACGGAGCGCTGGATGAACTCATGGCCTTCAGCCGCCAACGGCCCGAGGCTGGGATCTGGGGCGGGCGAACGCTCTATGCGGATGGACGGTTGAACCCGGCATCATGCCGGCATCGTCAGACGCCATGGTCACTCTTCTGTCGAGCATCCGGATTGGCTGTGATTTTCCCAAGTTCGCCATTTTCTGATGTAGAAAATTATGGCTGTCGGCAACGCGATGATGTTCGCGAAGCGGATAGCGTTTCTGGATGCTTCTTCCTGATTTCCCGCAAGATACGGGATGACCTGTGCGGTTTTGATCCGGTTTTTGCGATGTATGGCGAAGAGGCCGATCTGTGCCTGCGCGCAGCCAAGATCGGTTTGCGACCGGCTATAACGCCTTATGCAACGATCATTCATCATGGTGGCGCATCGGAGAAGATCCGAGCCGACAAGCTGGTGCGCTTGCTACGCGCGAAGGCAGAGTTGATAAAAAGGCAATTTGCACCTCATGCGCGGGGGCTCGGTCTGCTTTTTCCGACGCTCTGGCCTCTATCGCGTTATGTGGCTCTGTCATTTGTGTCCCGCCTGCCGACGATCGGGCGGCAATATCGTGAATCCGCCTTGGGATGGCAAGCAGTCTGGCGGCGCAGGGCGGAATGGTGAGATGGTTTCCGAGCCCCTTGCCAACAGGACAGAAGTCATCGTGACCGCATCTCCACCCAGCAATAACCTGCGCCGCATCGCCCGGGGCGATCTCTGTGCCGGTTGCGGGGCCTGCGGGGGCATGTTTCCCGACAGGATCACGATGGAGATGGCCCCGCCCGGATTCCTGCGGCCCCGGCAGCATGCGCCTCTGGGTGCCGCCGAGGAGGCGGCCCTGAGCCGTTTCTGTCCCGCGCTCGGGCAGAAGGTCGAGGCACATGGACGGCCCGATCACGTGCTCTGGGGGCCGTATCTGGAGATGCGCACCGGCTGGGCGACCGATCCCGGGTTGCGCTTTGCCGGGGCGTCGGGCGGGGCGCTCTCGGGGCTGCTTCTGCACCTGCTCGAGAGCGGCGAGGTCGAGGCCGTGGTGCAGATCGCCGCCGATCCGGAGAACCCGATCGCCAACCGCACGGTGATCAGCCGCACCCGTGCGGATATCCTCGCCGCGGCCGGGTCGCGCTATGCCCCCTCGGCCCCGCTTGCGCAGCTGATGGCGCTCGTGGAGACCGGGCGGCGCCATGCCTTCGTCGGCAAGCCCTGCGACGTGGTGGCACTCAGGGCCCTCACCGAAGAGTGTCCCGAGATCGCGGCCGCCTTCCCGGTGCTGCTCTCCTTCTTCTGCGCGGGCGTGCCTTCCGAGACCGGTGGGCGCGCGGTCCTGCGTGCCCTTGGGGCCGAGCCGGAAAAGGTCGCGCGGTTTCGCTATCGCGGACAGGGCTGGCCGGGACGGGCCACCGCAACCCTCACCGATGGCAGCGAACGCTCGATGAGCTATCACGACAGCTGGGGCGGGATCCTCTCGAACCATGTCCAGCACCGCTGCAAGATCTGTGCCGATGGCACCGGCAAGGCCGCTGACCTGGTCTGCGCCGATGCCTGGGAAAGCGATGCCCAGGGCTATCCGGTCTTTGACGAGGCCGATGGCGTCAGCCTGATCGTGAGCCGCACGGAACTCGGGGAACGGATTCTGCAAGACGCTGTCGCAGCGGGCCGGATCAGGGTCGCGCCTTTCGACGTGGGCGGGCTGGCCGCGATCCAGCCCGGCCAGCGCGAGCGCCGCCGCGCCCTTCTGGCGCGGCTTCTGGCGCTGCGCCTCGCCGGTCAGCCTGTACCGCGCTATGCCGGGCTGCATCTTCGGGCTGCGGCGCGGCAGAACCC
>PBIL01000011.1 GCA_002720475.1 Roseovarius sp. | reverse complement strand
ATGAAGGTGCTCGTGCCTGTCAAGCGCGTGATCGACTACAACGTGAAAGTCCGTGTCAAGGCGGATGGCAGCGGGGTCGATCTTGCGAATGTGAAGATGTCGATGAACCCGTTCGACGAGATCGCCGTGGAAGAGGCGATCCGTCTGAAGGAGGCGGGCAAGGCCGACGAGGTTGTGGCCGTTTCCATCGGCGTGAAACAGGCGCAGGAGACGTTGCGCACGGCGCTGGCCATGGGGGCGGACCGGGCGATCCTCGTGGTGGCGGCCGACGACGTGCATCAGGACATCGAGCCGCTCAGCGTGGCGAAGATCCTCGCGAAGATCGTCGAGGAAGAGGGCCCCGGTCTCGTGCTCTGCGGCAAGCAGGCGATCGACAACGACATGAACGCGACCGGGCAGATGCTCTCGGCGCTTCTGGGCTGGAGCCAGGCGACCTTTGCCTCGGCGCTCGAGGTCGAGGGCGACACGGCGCTGGTGACGCGGGAGGTGGATGGCGGGCTTCAGACCATCCGGGTGAAGACGCCGGCGATCGTGACGGTCGATCTGCGCCTGAACGAGCCGCGCTATGCGAGCCTGCCCAACATCATGAAGGCCAAGAAGAAGCCGCTCGAGGAGAAGACGGCGGCCGATTACGGCGTGGACGTGCGCCCGCGGCTGGAGATCGTGAAGACCTCGGAGCCCGAGGCGCGCAAGGCCGGGCAGATCGTCGGCTCTGTCGATGAGCTGGTGGCGAAACTCAAGGAAGCGGGGGTGGTGTGATGGCGGTTCTTCTTCTGGCCGAGGTGACCGATGGTCAGCTCAACGTGGATGCGACGGCCAAGGCGGTCACGGCGGCGGCGCAGCTTGGCGACGTGACGGCGCTCTGTGCCGGGGCCTCGGCCGCGGCGGCGGGCGAGGCGGCCGCGAAGATTGCCGGCGTCAAGAAGGTTCTGGTGGCCGAAGATCCCGCTCTGGGCCACCGGCTGGCGGAACCGACGGCGGCGCTGATCGTCAGCCTTGCGGGGGAGTATTCGCATATCGTCGCCCCGGCCACGACCGATGCCAAGAACGTGCTGCCGCGGGTGGCGGCGCTGCTCGATGCGATGGTGATCTCGGACGTGTCGGGGATCGTCGATGCCGAGACCTTCGAGCGGCCGATCTATGCGGGCAATGCGATCCAGACGGTGAGATCGAAGGACGCCACGAAGGTCGTCTCGATCCGGACCTCGACCTTCGACGCGGCGGGCGAGCAGGCCCCGGCCCCGGTCGAGACCATCGGCGCGGCGGAAAATCCCGGCCTTTCGGAATGGGTCGAGGACAAGGTGGCGGCCTCGGACCGGCCGGACCTGACCTCGGCGGGCGTGGTCGTCTCGGGCGGGCGCGGTGTCGGCTCCAGGGAGGATTTCGCGCTGATCGAGAAGCTGGCGGACAAGCTCGGCGCGGCCGTGGGCGCCTCGCGCGCGGCGGTCGATTCGGGCTATGCGCCGAACGACTGGCAGGTGGGCCAGACCGGCAAGGTCGTGGCACCGGACCTCTATGTGGCCGTGGGCATTTCCGGCGCGATCCAGCACCTTGCGGGGATGAAGGACAGCAAGGTGATCGTCGCCATCAACAAGGACGAGGAGGCCCCGATCTTCCAGGTCGCCGATTACGGGCTGGTGGCGGACCTTTTCGACGCGGTGCCGGAACTGACCGAGAAGCTCTGATATATCGGGCGGTTCAGAAGGGGCCTGCGCGCGGCGCGGGCCCCTTTTCATTGACAAGCGCGGCGAGCGCGGGGCGCAGCGCCCCGGCCACCTCGGCATGTGCGCGGGGGCCGGGAAGGGCGGCGGCCACCTCTTCCTCGAGCGGGGCGAAGCGCATGCCGCGCGTGCCCTCCGCGCGGGCGGCGTCGGAGATGACGGCGATCACCGTGGCCTGTGCCCGGGGCGTGATGGAAGCGAGCATGTCGCGGCTCACAAGGGCCGGGTCGCTTTCTATGTCGCCGGAGGCGGGGGCCGCCCCCGGTGCATGGTTCGACAGCCACAGCAGGATGACCGGCGGCGCGATCCGGTCCAGAACCTGTGCCATGCGCCCCATCCAGGCCGCCTGGACCGCTTCCCGAACCTGCGCGAACCGGTCGGGCGACAGCATGTGCAGGTGCTGGATCATGTGACGGGTGAAATGGAACTCGGTGAAATCCACCTCCGGGTAAAGCCGCTCGAGCGGCGGCGCGGCGCGCAGGAAGCGATCGTTGCGGCGGGGATGGACCGCGTAGAGCGGATTGGTCAGGTTCATCCCGCAGGGGATTTGCAGCACGACGGCGCGCGCGCCCTGCACCAGCGGCAGCGGCCCGCCGGGCGCGAGCCAGAGATCGGGCCCGGCATTGGGCACGCCAAGGTTCAGGCAGGCTGGCGCGGCGATGCCTTCGACAAGCTGCGGCCAGGGCCGTTCGACGAAGGTGCCGTAGGTCTCCGTCCCGCCAAGGCAGGCCACAAAGCCCCGTCGCAGATCACGCGCCGGTCCGCGAAAGGAAAGCCGCACGCCCGCATAGCGCACAGGCCGATAGTCAAGGGGCCGCCGCCCCAGGCGCTCATATGCCATGATCCCACCCGTTTTCAGTCACCCGGAAGGAAGCCTGACCGATTCGTCTTGCCAATTCGCTAACGCGCACATTTGCAGTGTGTTTTAGCGAAATCCGGGCCTTGCGGCCTCTGCCCGCCGGGGCCTATGCTGCGCGCGGAAAACCGGGAAAGGTTGGGTCATGGAAATCCGGACGGTCGCGGTCATCGGCGCGGGCCAGATGGGCAACGGCATTGCCCATGTGATGGCGCTTGCGGGCTATGACGTGCTGCTCAACGACATCAGCGCCGAGGCGCTCGACAAGGCCACTGCCACCATCCGGCGCAATCTCGAACGGCAGGCAAGCCGCGGCAAGATCACGGAAGAAGAGGCAGAGGCGGCGCTCGGGCGGATCACCACGACACAGGATCTGACCGCGCTCGGAAAGGCCGACCTGATCATCGAGAGCGCGACCGAACGCGAGGAGATCAAGCAGAAGATCTTCGACGCGCTGCTGCCGCATCTCGCCCCGCACACGATCCTGACCTCCAACACATCCTCCATCTCGATCACGCGGCTTGCGAGCCGCACCGACCGTCCCGAGAAGTTCATGGGGTTCCACTTCATGAACCCGGTGCCGGTGATGCAGCTGGTGGAGCTCATTCGCGGCATTGCCACCGACAAGGAGACCTTCGACACCTGTCTTGGCGTGGTGGAGAAGCTGGGCAAGACGGCGGCGAGCGCCGAGGATTTCCCGGCCTTCATCGTCAATCGCATCCTCATGCCGATGATCAACGAGGCGGTCTACACGCTCTACGAGGGGGTGGGCAACGTGCGCTCCATCGACCAGTCGATGAAGCTTGGGGCCAATCATCCGATGGGGCCGCTGGAACTGGCGGATTTCATCGGGCTCGATACCTGCCTGGCGATCATGAACGTCTTGCATGACGGGCTGGCGGACACGAAATACCGGCCCTGTCCGCTGCTCACGAAATATGTCGAGGCGGGCTGGCTCGGGCGCAAGACCGGGCGCGGTTTCTACGACTATCGCGGCGAGGAGCCGGTGCCGACGCGCTGAGCGGCGGGGCCTGTCACGTCCGCGCGCCGTTCCGCAGCCGCCTCCGCGAAGAACGCGCAGATCAGGCCGAAGAGCCGCGCCTGCATGGCGGGCGTGTCCATCAGCGTCTCGTGCCGGCCGCCGGGGACGATCTCGAGCCGGCCGCCGGGCCAGGCGGCCATGCGGTCATGGATCGGGCGCGTCTCGACGATGTCCTCGTCGCTGCCCAGGATCGTGAGGCAGGGCAGCGCGGGCGAGGGGCGGCGGGCAAGCGCGCGCATCTCGACAAGCGCCTCGTGCAGCCAGCGCAGGCTCGGCCCGCCGATGCCCAGCTCGGGATGCGCCCGCAACTGGCGCACCATGTGATCCCACATCTCGCGGTCATTGGTGAGCTTGTTGGTCTCGAAGGGCTCTGACAGGACGTAATGCTCGGCCCCCGTGCTCGGCGCGTAGAGATGGCCAAGACCCAGCTGGCGCATGCTCCAGGCCAGCGACCAGGCGAAGGGCCGCAGCGCCGCGCCCATGCGGATCCCCCACATCGGCCCGGAAAAGACGGCGCTGGCCACGTCGAGCCCCTCCATCAGCGCGCGCAGCCCGATGCAGCCGCCCATGGAATGCGCCAGAAGGTGCCAGGGCCGAGGAAGATCGAGCCGGTGCGCCGCCGCCACCAGCGCGGCAACGTCGTGCTGATAATCGGGGAAATGATGGACATGGCCCGTCATGGCGTCACCGGTGAGCCGGTCGGCAAGGCCCTGCCCGCGCCAGTCGATCACCAGCGTGGCATAGCCGTGACCGGCAAGCTGCCGCGCGGCACGGCCGTATTTCTCGACATATTCGGTGCGCCCCGGAAAGAGCAGCACCGTGCCGCAGGGCCCCGCGCGGTGCCAGAGCCCGGCGCGCAGGCGCACCCCGTCCGCCGCCCGCAGCCAGAATGCGGCCCCGTCGCCGGGGCCGTCCGCCACCTCGGCGAAGAGCGGGGCCGGATCCATCAGGCGAGGACGCTGCCGAGCTTCATGGCCATCCCCATGTCCCCATCGACCGAGAGACGGCCCGACATGAAGGCCGCCGTCGGATCGAGATCGCCCGAGAGAATCGCCTGGAAGGTCTCGGCATCGGCCGAAAGCGTGACATCGGTCTCGTCATCGGCGGCGCGGGCCCCGTCGGCATCGACAACGATGCTGCCCTCGCCCTCGATCACGAATTTCGCGGCCCCGTCAAAGCCGTCCGCGCCCAGCTTTTCGTTGAGTGCCGTCACGGCGGCTGCGATCACGTCGCTCATCGTTCGTCCTTTCACCTTTGCGATGGCGGGGCTTTGCATCCCGCCGATCTGCGCTACACTGGACCCGTTATGAAAGCCGTCATCCAATATCTCAACCGTATCGTCGCGGCAGGTCTGGCGTCAGTCCTGTTTTCCTTACCTCTCGGGGCCGAGGGGTCCAGGCTCGACACGCTGTTTTCGGAACTCTCTCAGGCCGACCCGAAGGAAGCGCGCCGTATCGCCGCAGAGATCGAGATGGAATGGGCCAGGTCCGGCTCGCCCGCGATGGACCTGCTCCTGCGGCGGGGAGAGGATGCGCTCGAGGCGGGCGATCTGGCCATGGCGGTGGAGCATCTGAGCGCCGCCATCGACCATGCGCCGGATTTCGCCGAGGCCTGGCACCTGCGCTCCATCGCCTTTTTCCGTCAGGAACGGTTCGGGCTGGCGCTGCGGGACATCGAGCGGGTGATCGCGCTGGAGCCGCGCCATTTCAACGCGATCTTCGGCCTGGGCGTGCTGCTGGACGAGCTGGGAAAGCCCGCGCTTGCGCGCGAGGCGCTGCTGCGCGCCCAAGCTATACATCCCCACCATGAAGAGATAGGCACGGTCCTGGAACGTGTGTCGCGCGAACTGGGCGGTGCCACGCTCTGAGCGCAGGCAGAGGCAAGAGGAACGGGGCGGATGTCCGAGCAGTCGAGAACCCTTGCGGTTCTGGGCCCCACCAATACCGGCAAGACCCATTTCGCCATCGAGCGGATGCTGGGCCATCGCACCGGGATCATCGGCCTGCCGCTGCGCCTTCTGGCGCGCGAGGTCTATGACCGGATCGTGGCCCTGCGCGGCCCTTCGGTGGTGGCGCTCGTCACCGGCGAGGAACGAATCGTGCCGCCGCGCGCGCAATACTGGGTCTGCACCGTCGAGGCGATGCCCGAGGGAACCGGCGCCGATTTCGTGGCCATCGACGAGATCCAGCTTTGCGCGGATCCCGAGCGCGGGCATGTCTTCACCGACCGGCTGCTGCGGATGCGGGGCTTGCGCGAGACGCAGTTCCTGGGCAGCCACACGATGCGCCCCGCCATCGCCGCGCTGGTGCCGGGGGTGGAATTCCTGGGCCGGGAACGGATGTCGCAGCTGGCCTATGCCGGGGCGCGCAAGATCTCGCGGATGCCCGCGCGCAGCGCCATCGTGGGCTTCTCGGTGGAAAACGTCTATGCCATCGCCGAGCTGATCCGGCGGCAGAAGGGCGGGGCGGCGGTGGTGATGGGGGCGCTTTCCCCGCGCACGCGCAACGCGCAGGTGGCGCTCTATCAGAACGGCGACGTGGATTACCTCGTGGCGACCGATGCCATCGGCATGGGACTCAACCTCGATATCGACCATGTGGCCTTTTCCTCGCTGGCGAAGTTCGACGGGCGGCGGATGCGCGCGCTTTTCCCGCACGAGCTGGGCCAGATCGCGGGGCGCGCGGGGCGGGGGATGCGCGACGGCACCTTCGGCGTGACGGGCGAGGCCCCCGAGCTCGATCCCGAGCTGGCGCAGGCGATCACCGATCACCGCTTCGCGCCGGTCCGCCGTCTGGAATGGCGCAACGCGGGGCTCGCCTTCGGGTCGGTCGCGGCGCTCATCGCCGCGCTCGAGGCGCGGCCCGAACACGAATGGCTCGCGCGGGCGCGCGAGGCGGACGATCTCGCGGCGCTGAAATCGCTCTCGGAAGTGGCGGAGGTGCGGGCGCGCGCCATCGACGCGCCCGCCGTCCGGCTGCTCTGGGATGTCTGCCGCATCCCCGATTTCCGCGGCATCAGCGCCACCGAGCACGCGGGCCTTCTCGAACGCATCTTCTGCGATCTGCACGAGCGCGGCCGCGTGCCCGATGACTGGCTGGCGGCGCAGATACGGCGCATCGACCGCACCGACGGCGATATCGACACGCTCTCGAAGCGGCTCGCCCATATCCGCACCTGGACCTATGTCGCGCAGCGCAGGGGCTGGGTGGATGACGAAACCCATTGGCGCGAGGCGACGCGCGCGGTAGAAGACCGCCTGTCGGACGCGCTGCATGGGGCGCTGACCCAGCGATTTGTGGACCGGCGCACATCCGTGCTGATGCGCCGGCTCAAGCAGAAGGAGGCCATGGTGGCCGAAGTGAACGATCAGGGCGCGGTCAGCGTCGAGGGCGAATTCGTGGGCCGTCTCGAAGGGTTCCGCTTCATCCGCGACAAGGCCGCCGCAGGGCAGGAGGCGCGCACGCTCCAGCAGGCGAGCCTTGCCGCGCTCGCGCCGCATTTCCATCTCAAGGCGGACAGGTTCTACAACGCGCCCGATACCGAGATCGACTTTACCGAACAGGGCGGCCTGATGTGGGGCACCGACGCGGTGGGCAAGCTGGTCGCGGGAAGCGATCCGATGAAGCCGCAGGCCGTGGCCTTTGTCGATGACGAGGCGGGGCCCGACGTGGCCGCCAAGGTGCAGCGGCGCTTGCAGCATTTCATCGACCGCAAGGTGGCGACCCTCTTCGAGCCGCTGACCGCGATCAGCCGCGACGAGGCGCTGACGGGGCTTGCGCGCGGCTTCGGCTTTCGCCTTGTCGAGGCGATGGGCGTGATCCCGCGCGGGGACGTGGCCGCGGAGGTCAAGGCGCTCGATCAGGAGGCGCGCGGCGCGCTGCGCAAGCACGGGGTGCGCTTCGGACAGTTCACCGTGTTCCTGCCCTTGCTGCTAAAGCCCGCGCCGACGCGGCTGCGGCTGGTGCTCTGGGCGCTCAGCACCGGCCTTGAGGAGTTCCCCGAGGCCCCGCCGCCGGGTCTTGTGACCGTGCCCGCGCCGGAAGGGGCGCCCACGGGTTATTTCACCATGGCGGGCTATCGCGCCGCGGGCGAGCGGGCGATTCGCATCGACATGCTGGAGCGGCTGGCCGATCTCCTGCGCGGCGTGGATACGCGCGGCGGCTTCGAGGCGACGGCAGAGATGCTCTCGATCACCGGCATGACGCTCGAACAGTTCGCCGGGCTGATGCGGGGCCTGGGCTATCGCGCCGAGAAGGCCGAGCGCGCGAAGGTCCGGCCGGTGGACACGCCCGTTGCCGAGGCCCCGGCCGAGGCCGCCGCCGCCGCGCCCGAGGCCGAAAGCGCCGGGGCGCAGGCCGAGACCGCCCCCGATGCGGACACCGCCCCGCCGCCGGACGATCCGCGACCCGAGGCCGGGATCGCGCCCGGGACAACCGAGACGCCCCGTGACGAGACGGCGGAAGCGCCCGAGATCGAGGTTTTCTACACCTTCACCTGGGCACCGCGCGGCCGCGGCCGTGTCGAGCGTCCGGCGCAGGGCGCGCGCCCGGAGCGGTCCGAGCGCGGCGCTCGGGACAAGCCGGGCAAGCGCGGCGACCGGCCCAAGGGCGGCAAGCCGGGCAAGGGCAAGCCGCGCGAGGCGCGCGAGGAGCGGGCCAAGACCTTTTCCGCGCGCCCCGAGAAGAAGGACCGGATCGACCCGGACAACCCCTTCGCCGCGGCGCTGATGGGGCTCAGGACCAAGGGGTGACGGACGCGGCGCTCAGGGCGCGATGAAACGGACCCCATCGAGCGCGGCGATGGCCTCGATATCGGCGTCATAGAGCGCGCTCATCTCATCGACGAGCGCGGCGTCCCAGCCGGGCACGTCAAGCTCTTCCTCGATGGCCGCCTCGTCGGCGAACTTGTCGAGAAAGGCCGCCACCACGCGCCGCTTCTGCTCTTCGGTCAGGCCCGGGCGGCTTTCGATATAGGCGTGGAACCGCTTGAGCCCCGGTGCCGTCATGATTTCGGGCAGCAGCGCGAACTCGCCCGCAAGCGGGGTGGTCTCATCCACGCCCGCCATCTCGCGCATGACCTGCCCCCAGATCAGCGGCGTGTCCTCGTTGCACCAGACGGTGAGGGCGATATCCGGGAAGGCCGTGCGCAGCCGGGCCACCGTCTCGGACCAGCGCAGCGCCAGCGGATCGTCGCCGCGCAGAAGCTCGGCCATGCTGGCAAAGGGCGTGTCGGGCAGGAGTGCGGGCAGGAAGGTCGCCGGGTTGCGCAGGGCGAAGAAGAGCTCGATCGCGTCGCCCGCGAACATCTGCCTGAGCTGCGCCAGCCGCGTCTCGGCGGCGGCATAGAAGCGGCCGCTGCCCACGGTCATCTTGGGCGTGCCGAAAAAGCCGTGGTTCGAGAGCACGAGGCGGCCGGTCTCCTCGCCGGTGCCGGTTGCGGCCAGCACCGAGGCGCGGGCATCGGCGGGCAGGGCATTGGCCTGTGCGGTCTGGAACAGATCGCGGATGGTGCGGCGATAGCTCTCGGGGGACGGCACGTGAGTGCCAAGCGCGTGCAGCGTCTCGAGATTGTCGCGCAGACAGGTCACGAGCCTGTCCTCGTCGGTCTTGTGTGCCCCTGCGTGGATGACGACCTGCATGCCTCTGGCTTGCCTCTTGCGGGTGATTTTGCGCCACTATAAGCCGATTTCAGGCGGGGAAAACCGTAATCCGCTCCGCCGCCCGGCTTGCCTGCCGGGGCGAATGGCTTTATTGGCGGCTTTGAAACGTGCCGCGTTAGCTCAGCTGGTAGAGCAGCGCTCTTGTAAAGCGAAGGTCGGGGGTTCGATCCCCTCACGCGGCACCAGATTTCCGAAACGCCTGGCGGGACGATGCGCGGGACGGGGTTTTCCCTGCTCCGAACCGGCGCTAACGTCCCGGCGGCGGGCAGGGAGGTGACATGACCGAGATCGTTCTGGTGCGGCACGGGCAGGCCATGAGCCATGCGACCGACGAGGCGGGCTATGACCGGCTCTCGTCGCTTGGGGTGCAGCAGGCCGAGTGGCTGGGCGCGCATCTGCGCGCCACCAACCCGCATTTCGATCACGTCTTGACCGGCACGCTCAACCGGCAGCGGGGCACCGCCCGCGCAATGGGCTATGGCGGCTTCGAGACCGATGCGCGGCTTGACGAGCTGAGCTATTTCGCGCTGGCGCGGGCGGTGGAGGAGCAGCACGGTATCCCCGCGCCCGCCGATGCCACCGAGTTCGCCCGATATCTGCCGCAGGTCATCACCCGCTGGGCCGAGGGCGGGCTGAAGGGTCTGCCCGAGACCTTCGAGGGCTTTGCCGCGCGGGTGGAATCGGTGCTTGACGATCTGAGCGGGATGGGCGGCCGGGTTCTGGTGGTGACATCTGGGGGCGTCATCGGCATGGTGATGCGGCACGCGCTGCATCTGGAGATCCCGGGCCTGTCGAAGGTGATGCTTCAGGTGATGAACAGTTCGCTTCACCGGGTGCATCACGTGCACGAGATGCTGATGGTGGGGGCGTTCAACACGACGCCGCATCTCGACGCGCCCGAGCGCGCCCATGCGCGCACGTTCATCTGAGGAGGGAAGGGCATGAGACTCTATTACGCGAAGGGCACGATTGCCGTGGCCGTGGCCATCGCGCTGCACGAGGCCGGGCTGGCGTTCGAGCCGGTGCGGCTCGACTTTCAGGCGGGCGATCAGCGAAAGCCCGATTATCACGCGGTCAACCCCAAGGGGCGGGTGCCCGCGCTGGTGACAGATCACGGCACCCTGACCGAGACGGGGGCGATCCTCGACTATATCGCCGATCTGGCGCCGCAGGCGGATTTGCGGCCTGCTGACCCGTATGAGGCCGCGCAGATGCGCGCGGCGATGTATTACCTGGCCTCCACCATGCATGTGAACCACGCGCATCGCGCGCGCGGCACCCGCTGGGCCGACGAGGAAAGCTCGCTTGCCGACATGCGCGCCAAGGCGGTGCAAACGATGACCGAGAGCGCGCAATTCGTCGAAACCCATATGCTGCGCGGGCCTTTCGTGATGGGCGCGATGCTGACGCTGGCCGATCCCTATCTCTATGTTGCGACCGGCTGGCTCATGGGCGACGGCGTGGATGTCGCGCCCTTCCCCAAGATCCGCGCGTTCCGCGAGGCGATGGCGGCGCGCGCCTCGGTCGCGCAGGTCGTGGCCGACGGGATGATCTGAGACGTGGGCATGACACATCTCTGGGTGCGGGCCGAGCAGCGCGAGAACGAGGAGCGGGTCGGCATCACGCCCGAGGGCGCGGCGGCCCTGATCGCGCGGGGCTTTTCCGTGACGGTGGAGGAGAGCGCGGCGCGCGCCATTCCGGTCGGCGGCTATGCGGCCGCGGGCTGCGCCATCGCGCCCGAGGGGGCCTGGCGCGCCGCCCCGCGCGCGGCGATCATCTTCGGGCTGAAGGAACTGCCCGAGGATGGCACGCCGCTCGTGCATCGTCACATCATGTTCGGCCACGCCTTCAAGGGGCAGCATGCGGGGCGGCACCTGCTTGCGCGGTTCCGGGCCGGGGGCGGCGCGCTTTACGATCTGGAATACCTGGTGGACGAGACGGGCCGCCGGGTGGCGGCCTTCGGCTACTGGGCGGGCCATGCCGGGGCAGCGGTGTCGCTCATGGCCTGGGCGGCGCAGCAGGGCGGCGGGATTTGTCCCCCCGTCAGGACCTTCGGCGGGCGCGCGGCGCTTCTGGGCGATCTCGGTGAGCGCCTCGCGCCGCTGCCGGCGCGGCCCTCGGCCCTGATCATCGGCGCGCTGGGCCGGGTGGGCAGCGGCGCGGCCGATCTGTGCGAGGCGATGGGCCTGCGCGTGACGCGCTGGGACATGGCAGAGACCGCCCATGGCGGGCCCTTTCCCGGGATCCTCGACCACGAGATATTCCTCAACTGCATCCTTGCGCGGCCCGGCACGCCGGTCTTCGTGCCGAGAGAGGTGCTGACGGCCCCCCGCCGCCTCACGGTCGTGGGCGACGTGGCCTGCGATCCCGACAGCGATTACAACCCGGTGCCGGTCTATGACCGCGCGACAAGCTGGGAGGCACCGGTGATCCGGGTCCACGGGTCGCCGGTGCTCGACATCATGGCGATCGACAATCTGCCTTCGCTCCTGCCGCGCGAATCCTCCGAGGATTTCGCCGCGCAGCTTCTGCCGTCGCTGATGGCGCTGGAGCGGATCGAAGGGGGCGTCTGGGGCCGGGCGCGGGCGGTGTTCGACAGGCATGTGACGGAGGTGACGACATGACGATCCATTGGTGCGGCACCGGGCTTTCGGCGATCCCGGGGCTGCGGCGGCTGATCGAGGCGGGGCGGCCGGTGACGGTCTGGAACCGCTCGACCCACAAGGCGCGCGCGGCGGTGGGGGATCTCACCGACGATATCCGCGGCTTTGACAGGGAGGCGCTCGGTGCTGCGCTGGTGCCGGGCGACGTGGTGGTGTCGATGCTGCCGGGCGACTGGCACGTGGCCCTGGCCACGCTCTGCCTCGAGCGGGGGGCGCATTTCGTCTCCTCCTCCTACATCTCGCCGGAGATGCGTGCGCTGGACGCGCGCGCCCGCGAGGCGGGGCTGTGCCTTGTCAACGAGATCGGGCTCGATCCGGGGATAGATCACCTGATGGCGCATCACCTGGTGGCGGACTATCGCGCCTCGGGCGCGGTCGATCCGGGCAACGCGCTGTCCTTCCTGTCCTGTTGTGGCGGGGTACCGAAGGAGCCCAATGCGTTCCGCTACAAGTTCAGCTGGTCGCCGCTGGGGGTGCTCAAGGCGCTGCGTGCGCCCTCGCGCTCGATCCGCAACTTCTCGGAACTGGCGGTGGCGCGGCCCTGGGAGGCGATCTCGCGCCATGACGCGCCGCTGCCCGCGCCCGAGAGTTTCGAGGTCTATCCCAACCGCGATTCGCTGCCCTTCATCGCCGAGTATCGCTTCGATCCCGCGTGGCAGATCCGAGATTTCGTGCGCGGCACGCTGCGGCCCGACGGCTGGTCCGAGGCGTGGCGGGAGATCTTTGCCGAGATCGAGACGCTGGAGGGGGAGGCGAGCGAAGCGCGGCTTCGGGAGATGTCCGAGCGCCTCTGGCAGGAGCATGCCTATGCCGAGGGCGAGCCGGATCGCGTGGTGCTTTGCGTGACCCTGCGGGCCGAGCGCGGCGGCGAGACGGTCTGGCACAAGACCTGGGTCATGGATGCCTGGGGCGATGCGCGCGGCACGGCGATGGCGCGGCTCGTCTCCGTTCCGGTCTCGCTCGCCGTCGAGTCGGTTCTGGCGCGCGAGATCCCCGCAGGCGTCAGCGCCGCGCCGCATGACCCGAAGCTCGTGGCGCGCTACCTTGCGGAAGTGGAGCGGCTCGCGCAGCATCTGCACCTGGTCGATCACCTTCGAGCCGCCAGGGACAGGCCGTGATGACGCGAACCGGGCCGCGCAACCTGATCACCGATGTCGCCGGGCTGCGCGTGGGGCAGGCCGAGGATCACGCGCTGCGCTCGGGCGTGACGGTGCTGGTGGGTGACGTGCCCTTCGTTGCGGGTGTGCATGTCATGGGCGGCGCGCCGGGCACGCGCGAGACAGACCTGCTCGCCCCCGACCGCGCGGTGCAGGAGGTGGATGCGCTGGTGCTCGCTGGCGGCTCGGCCTTCGGTCTCGATGCCGCGTCGGGCGTGGCCGACGGCTTGCGTGCCATGGGGCGCGGCTTTGCCGTGGGCGCGGCCCGCGTGCCCGTCGTGCCGGCCGCGATCCTCTTCGATCTGATCAATGGCGGCGACAAGGACTGGGCCGAGAACCCCTATCGCGCGCTGGGGCGCGCGGCGCTCGACGCGGCAGGCGAGCGGTTCGAGATCGGCACGGCGGGCGCGGGGACGGGGGCCACGACGGCGACGCTCAAGGGCGGGATCGGATCGGCCTCGGTCCTCCTGCCCTCGGGCGAGACGGTGGGGGCGCTGGTGGCGGTCAACGCGCTCGGCTCGGCCACGGTGGGGGAGGGGCCGCAGTTCTGGGCGGCGCCCTTCGAGATCGGGGAGGAGTTCGGCGGGCTGGGGGCGGCGGCGGAGTTTGGCGATCCGATGGCCGCGCCGACGAAGCTGGCGCAGCACGCCAACACCACCATCGGCATCGTGGCGACCGATGCGGCATTGACGCAGGCGCAATGCACGCGGCTTGCGGTGGCGGCGCATGACGGGCTCGCGCGGGCGCTGGTGCCGTCGCACACGCTGATGGATGGCGACGCGATCTTTGCCGCCGCCACGGGCGCGCGCGGCGCGCCGGACCTGGCCGGGCAGGTGACGCTTGGCCATGCGGCGGCCTGCGTGATGGCACGGGCGGTGGCGCGGGCAATCCATGCGGCGCGCCCCATGTCGGGCGATACCGTTCCGGCCTGGTCGGGGCGGTTCGGGTAGCGGCCCCGGTGGCATCACCGGGGCCTTTAAACACGCGTTACCTTGCATGATGGCGCGCCGCTACTCGTTACCCCCGTGACACGATGGGGATGCACGTGTCACGTAAAAGGCGATACTCTCGGCGGCCTCTTCGCATATGATGCAGAATCGCGGCCGAGTCCGGTCAGGAAAACCTTACCCAAGGGCATCTTGCGCGTATGACGTCGCGTCATGCTGGCCCGGCGCGCTGCGTGCGGAGGCGGGTTGACAGGCGGCGTGATACGGGGAAGGCACGGTGCAGATTCACGAGGATGACAGTCATGATCGGCAGGGCCATCGACAATCTGGGCGAGCGCCTGTGGGGGCGCGACCGCTACCGGCGAAAATATTACAAGCTGGCCAAGCGGATCGCGGCGATCAAGGGCTTCGAGGTCTACAAGCCGCACCTTGTCTGGCTGACCGACGAGGAGTTCGTCGCCGCGCGCGAGAAGACCGAGCGGCGCGGCATCGAGGGCGGCCCGAACGACCGTTGCTACACCTTGTTGGCGGCAGCGCGCTCGGTGCGCGACATTCCGGGCGATTTTGCCGAATGCGGTGTGCGCTTCGGCAAGTCCTCGCGCTTTCTGCTGAGCGGGGCCGGCGAGCAGAGCGCCAAGCGGCTCTTCATCTTCGATTCCTTCGAGGGGCTTTCGGACCCCGGCGCGGATGATGCGATGTCGGGCGGCGGCGCGGCCTGGGTGAAGGGCGATCTGGCCGTGCCCGAGGAGATCGTGCGCCGCAACCTGTCGGATTTCGGCGACCGCGCCGTGCTTTACAAGGGCTGGATTCCGGATCGGTTCGGCGAGGTCGAAGCCGGGCGGTTCTCGCTCGTCCATGTCGATGTGGACCTTTACGAGCCGACCATGGCGGCGGTGGAGTTCTTCTATCCGCGGGTCAATCCCGGCGGGGTGATCCTGTGCGACGATTACGGCTCGGCCGATTGCCCCGGGGCGAAGAAGGCCATCGACGAATTCTTTGCCGACAAGCCCGAGAATGTCATCGGTCTGACAAGCGGGCAGTCATTGGTGATCAAGCGCTGATAGTCCTTGCCGTCGCCTGCGCGCTGCGCTCAATTGAGGCGGCAAAGAGGAAAGGCGACGACAATGGAGATGAACCTTGGGATGCGCCCCGAGACGCGGGCGCTGCTGGAGCGGGTCGCGGCCATGGTGCGCGACGAGATCGCGCCCCTGGAGACCGAATTTCACGCCGAGGTGGGCAGGGGCGACCGCTGGCAGTTCACGCCCCGGCAGGCCGAAATCCTCGAGGGTCTGAAGGCGCGGGCGAAATCCGAGGGGCTGTGGAATTTCTGGTGGGCAGGTGACGGGGGCCCCGGCCTTTCGACGGTCGAGTATGCGTATTTCGCCGAGGAAATGGGCAAGAGTCCGCTGGCCCCCGAGGTGTTCAACTGCAACGCCCCGGACACCGGCAACATGGAGGTGTTTCACCGCTATGGCACGGAGGCGATGAAGGCGCGCTGGCTGCGCCCGCTCATGGCGGGCGAGATCCGCTCGGCCTATCTCATGACCGAGCCGGAGGTGGCCAGCTCGGACGCCACCAACATCGCCATGTCCTGTGTCCGCGACGGCGAGGATTACGTGCTCGACGGCGAGAAATGGTGGGCGACCGGCGCGGGGGATCCGCGCTGCGCGGTCTATATCGTGATGGTACGAACCGGCGGCGATGATCTGCCCAGGCATCAGCGCCATTCGATGATCGTCGTGCCCGCCGATACGCCCGGCATCGAGAAGCT
This sequence comes from Roseovarius sp., assembly GCA_002720475.1. Lineage (GTDB taxonomy): Bacteria > Pseudomonadota > Alphaproteobacteria > Rhodobacterales > Rhodobacteraceae > Roseovarius. Next base: position 177,588 of record PBIL01000011.1, on the reverse strand, counting down.
GCGCGCGATGGAGGTCTATGGCCATGACGACGCGCCGCACGGGCACATGCATATCCGCTTTTCGGGCGTGCGCGTGCCGGTGGAGAACCTGCTTCTGGGCGAGGGGCGGGGCTTCGAGATCGCGCAAGGCAGGCTCGGGCCGGGTCGGATCCATCACTGCATGCGCGCCATCGGCATGGCCGAGGCAGCCCTCGGGATGCTGTGCCGCCGCAGCCTCGCGCGCGAGGCCTTCGGCAGGCCGCTGGCGGAGCTGGGGGCCAATCACGACATCATCGCGGAATGCCGGATGGAGATCGAGCAGGCGCGGCTTCTGTGCCTGAGGGCGGCCTGGATGATGGACCAGGGCGATGCGCGCGCCGCCGCGCCCTGGATCCACCAGATCAAGGTGGTGGCCCCGCGCGTGGCGCTGAAGGTCATCGACGAGGCGGTGCAGATGTTCGGCGCGCAGGGCATCAGCCAGGACGTGCCGCTCGCCGCGATGTGGCACCATGTGCGCACGCTGCGCCTGGCCGACGGGCCGGATGCGGTGCACCGCCGGCAGGTGGCGCGGGCAGAGTTGCGGCGTCACACGCAGGCGCGGGTCTAGCCGCCCGGCGGAGCCTGTGCCGGGCCTGCCCCCGGACTTCGAGCGCCCTGTCGCGAGGCTCCGGTCCGGGGCCGGCGCGACGGACCTGAGCATTTCCGCACATCCGGTTTCGCGCCGGAACACGATGCTCACGTTGTGGTGAACGGGGCGGCGGTTCCATTGCCGCGCCCATAGGCTTAGCCAGGGTGACGATACCAGAAAAGGAGGGTCACATGACTGCCGAATACAAGGTCGAACTTCCCCCGCTCAGCGATGACAGGGCCGAGGGCCTGGCCAAGGACCTGCTGGACGGTGCCCGCGCCAAGCTTGGTTTCGTGCCGAACATGTATCGCGGCATGGCCAACGATCCGGGGCTTCTGAGCACCTATCTGCACGGCTATGCCCATTTCCGCGAGCAGGGCAACTTCCCCCCGCCCGAGCAGGAGGTGGTTTTCCTCACCATCTCGCAGGCCAATGGCTGCAGCTATTGCGTCGCGGCCCATTCGATGCTGGCGGTGAAGGTGTCGAAACTCTCGCAGGCGCATACCCAGGCGCTGCGCGAGGGCAAGCCGCTCGACGACCCGAAACTGGAGGCGCTGCGCCGCTTTACCCATCACATGTGGGAAACGCGCGGGCTGCCGACGCGGGCCGAGGCCGAGGCGTTCAAGGCCGCCGGATACGGGGATGTCCATATCCTCGAGATCATCCTTGCGATGGCGGTCAAGACGATCTCGAACTATGCCAACCACGTCAATCACACCGAGCTTGACGCGGCCTTCGCGGATTTCGCGGTGGACAAGTCGGTCGAGCCGGCCTGATCCCTAGGCGCTGCTGCGCCCCTGCTGTCCGCCGGGGGCGCAGAACATCTCGTAAATCACTTCCAGAAGCCGCAGCGTGCGCGGGTCGGCAAGGCTGTAATAGACGGTCTTGCCGTCGCGGCGGGTCTGGACAAGGCCCTCGTGCCGCAGCCGCGCGAGCTGTTGCGATACCGCCGCCTGGCGGGCACCCAGAAGTTCCTCGAGCTCGCTCACAGATTTCTCGCCCGGGACCAGATGGCAGAGCATCATCAGCCGCCCCTCATGGCCGAGCGCGCGCAGGAAATCGGCGGCCCTTTGGGCGCTGTCCTGCATCTGGGCCATGTCGGCGGAGGGGTCGGCAAGGTCTGGCAAGGTCATGGTATGGGCATCCTTTTCGGACTCATTTAAGGAAATCTGCCGCGCGCGGCAATTGTCAATGCCGTGAGGGACCGGGCGCGAATTGTGCGCCCGCCCTTGCAGGGGCTGGGGCGCGCCACTAAGACTCCGTTAGCAGCGCGCCGGTAGCCTCGGCGTATTTTCACGATCAGCGCCCCGGCGGGCCGGGCGAAAACAGCAGGCGGGACAGGATGCACGACCCTTTCGAGACTTACATGAACACGCTGGTGCCCATGGTGGTCGAACAGACCAGCCGGGGCGAGCGCGCCTATGACATCTTCTCGCGCCTTCTCAAGGAGCGGATCATCTTTCTCAGCGGGCCGGTGCATGACGGCATGTCAAGCCTGATCGTGGCGCAGCTGCTGCATCTCGAGGCGGAGAACCCGTCAAAGGAAATCAGCATGTATATCAACAGCCCCGGCGGCGTGGTGACGAGCGGGCTGTCGATCTACGACACGATGCAATACATCAAGCCCAAGGTCAGCACGCTGGTGATCGGGCAGGCGGCGAGCATGGGATCCCTGCTGCTGACGGCGGGAGAGCCGGGGATGCGCTTCTCTCTGCCCAACAGCCGGGTGATGGTGCACCAGCCCTCGGGCGGCTACCAGGGGCAGGCCACCGACATCATGATCCACGCCGAGGAGACGCTCAAGCTCAAGCGGCGGCTCAACGAGATCTATGTCAAGCACACGGGCCAGAGCTACGAGACGGTCGAGACCGCGCTGGAACGCGACAAGTTCATGTCGCCGGAAGAGGCGAAGGACTGGGGCCTGATCGACGAGATCGTGGCCAGCCGCGTCAAGCCCGACGAAGGCGATGACGCCAAATGAGACGGTGAGGAAACGGTGATCGCCCGTGCGCGGGCGGTCATGAAATTCGCATTGTGGTGCTTTCCGCCCTGACTTAAGCTGGCGGGAAGGATCAGACGAGACGACGAGTGCGCCGCTCGGGCGGCGGCGCTGAAAGGGAAGCCATGGCGAACAATTCCGGCGACAGCAAGAACACGCTCTATTGCAGTTTCTGCGGCAAGAGCCAGCACGAGGTGCGCAAGCTGATCGCGGGGCCCACGGTGTTCATCTGCGACGAATGCGTCGAGCTGTGCATGGACATCATCCGCGAAGAGACCAAGAGCGCCGGGCTGAAGACCGCCGACGGGGTGCCCACCCCGCATGACATCTGCAAGGTGCTGGACGATTACGTGATCGGGCAGGCGCGTGCCAAGCGGGTGCTCTCGGTTGCCGTGCACAACCACTACAAGCGGCTCAACCAGTCGGGCAAGGGCGATATCGAGCTGCAGAAGTCCAACATCCTGCTGATCGGCCCCACCGGCTGCGGCAAGACGCTTCTGGCGCAGACGCTGGCGCGCATCCTCGACGTGCCCTTCACCATGGCCGATGCGACGACCCTGACCGAGGCCGGTTATGTCGGCGAGGATGTGGAGAACATCATCCTCAAGCTGTTGCAGGCCAGCGAATACAATGTCGAGCGCGCGCAGCGCGGCATCGTCTATATCGACGAGGTGGACAAGATCACCCGCAAGTCCGAGAACCCCTCGATCACCCGCGACGTGTCGGGCGAGGGGGTGCAGCAGGCGCTCCTGAAGCTGATGGAGGGCACGGTCGCCTCTGTGCCGCCGCAGGGCGGGCGCAAGCATCCGCAGCAGGAATTCCTGCAGGTGGACACGACCAACATCCTGTTCATCTGCGGCGGCGCCTTTGCCGGGCTCGACCGGATCATCGCGCAGCGCGGCAAGGGCAGCGCGATGGGATTCGGTGCCGATGTGAAGGATCCCGATGCGCGCAATGTCGGCGAGCTCTTCAAGGAACTGGAGCCGGAGGATCTTCTGAAGTTCGGGCTCATCCCCGAGTTCGTCGGCCGCCTGCCGGTGCTGGCGACCCTCGAGGATCTGGACGAGGAGGCGCTCGTCACCATTCTGACCGTGCCCAAGAACGCGCTGGTCAAACAGTATCAGCGGCTCTTCGAGATGGAGGGCGCGCGGCTCAGCTTTACCGACGACGCGCTCAAGGCCATCGCCAAGCGCGCCATCGCCCGCAAGACCGGGGCGCGCGGCCTGCGTTCGATCCTCGAGGATATCCTGCTCGATACCATGTTCGACCTGCCGAGCCTCTCGCATGTGGAGGAGGTGGTGGTCAACGAGGAGGCGGTGGCCTCTGAGGCGCGCCCGCTTGTCATCTACGCCGAGAGCCGCGGCAAGAAGGAAGGCAAGAGCGCGGGCTGAAGCCGCTTTCGCGCGGAGGGGTCATGAAACGCATATTCTCGGGCGGTCCCTTCGAGGCGAGGGTGGGCTATGCGCGCGCCGTGGTCGCGGGCGGCTTCGTCCATGTGGCGGGCACCGTCGGCGAGGGCGAGACCGTGACCGAGCAGTGCCGCGCCGCGCTTGCCATCATCGAGACCGCTTTGAAGGAGGCGGGCGGGAGCCTGGCCGACGCGGTGCGCGTGACCTACTACCTGCCCGACGCGGCCGAGTTCGAGCCCTGCTGGCCGATCCTGCGCGCGGCTTTCGACGCGAATCCGCCAGCGGCAACCATGCTGGAATGCGGCCTCATCGACCCGAGATTCCGCATCGAGATCGAAGTGACGGCGCTTGCCCCTGCCTGAGCCTGCGCCTGTCGCGCGGCTGGACCTTGGCGCGCGCTTGGGCCTATAAGGGCGTGACAGGAGACAGGAGTCGTCCATGGGCATTCTCAACACGCTTTTGCGCGCCGTGACATGGTGGAACGGGGCCACGCTCAACACCCTGATCCACACCTGGCGCAAGGGCGTTCGCGTCGGCGAAGACGCGCAGGGCAACGTTTTCTACCAGAGCCGCGACGGCAAGCGCCGCTGGGTGATCTTCAACGGCGAGGCGGAGGCAAGCCGGGTGAGCCCGGACTGGCACGGCTGGCTTCATCATACCTATGACGAGGCCCCGACCGAGCGCCCGCTGCCCCACAAGCCGTGGGAGAAGCCGCACCAGGAGAACCTGACCGGCACGCCGCTGGCCTATGCGCCCGCAGGCTCGATCCGCCGTCCGGCCCCGGTCGAACGCCGCGATTACGAGGCCTGGCAGCCGGAATAGGATCAGCATCATGTCTGAGAACAAGACCGAGGTTCTGGTGGGCGGGGTCGTCCTGGCCGTGGCGATCGGTTTTCTGGTCTATGCGGGCAAGACCACCGGCATGACCGGCGGCGGCGAATATTTGCTCAATGCCAGCTTTCGCAGCGCCGACGGGGTGAACGTGGGCACCGATGTGCGCCTTGCCGGTGTCAAGGTGGGGCGCGTGACGGATCTGCAACTCGATCCCGAGACCTATCGCGCCCGGGCCGTCTTTACCGTGCGCGACGGTATCAGCGTGCCCGATGACAGCGCCGTGTCGATTTCCTCCGAGGGGCTTCTGGGCGGCAATTACGTGGAGATCCTGCCCGGCGGCTCACCCTTCCATTTCGAGCCGGGCGACGAGATCGAGTTCACCCAAGGCTCGGTCAGCCTTGTGTCGCTGCTGATGAAATTCGTCTCCGGCGGCGACGAGGGAGCCACCGGCCAATGAGGCGCGCGCTGACGGCCGTCTGCGCGCTGCTGCTGGCGGGGCACGCGGCGGCACAGGAGCCGGCCGCCCCCGGCAAGGGCGCGGTGCTGCGCGCGCTCGACAAGATCACAACCGAGGTGCGCGATCTGGAACTGGCGAATGGCGATTCGGCGGCGTTCGGCTCGCTCACCGTGGAACTGGGCGAATGCCGCTACCCCGAGGAGAACCCCGCCAGCGACGCCTATGCCTTCCTCGTGATCCGTGCGACCGAGACGGGCAAGGTGCTCTTCTCGGGGTGGATGCTGGCCTCCTCGCCCGCGCTCAACGCGCTCGAACACCCGCGCTACGATGTCTGGGTGTTGCGCTGCACGACCTGAGCGGGGTCCGGTTCAAGCGGCAAGGCGCGGATATCCGCCCGATCTGCAAGCGCCTCGGCAAGCCGCGCGCGATAGGCGGCGCGGCTGATCTCCATGGCTCCGAGCCGGGCAAGGTGATCGGTCAGGAACTGCGTGTCGAAGAGCGTGAAGCCGCACCGCCGCAGGTGGTCCACGAGATGCGCCAGCGCCAGTTTTGAGCCATCGCTGCGCCGCGAGAACATGCTTTCGCCGAAGAAGGCGCGCCCGAGCGTCACGCCATAGACCCCGCCGGCAAGCGCGCCCTCTTCCCATATCTCCAGCGAATGCGCGTTGCCGCGCCGGTGCAGTGCCAGGTAGGCCGCGCGGATCGGGCCGTTGATCCAGGTTTCGGTGCGATCCGCGCAGGCGTCAACCACGCCCGCGAAATCCGCGTCGAGCGTCACCCGGTAGCCGCCGCGCCGCATCCGCCGCGCAAGGCTGCGCGAGATGTGAAAGCCGTCGAGCGGCAGGATGCCGCGCCGCTCGGGATCGACCCAGAACACCTCCGGGTCGTCGCGGTGCTCGGCCATCGGGAAGACGCCCGCGGCATAGGCGCGCAGCAGCATCTCCGGGGGCAGGAAGGCGGGCATCACGCCCGCAGGTTGGTTTCCAGCCAGCGTTCGAGCCAGTGGATGTTGTAGTCTCCCCGCTGGATGTCCTCTTCCTGCAGAAGCGCGTGGAAGAGCGGCACGGTGGTATCCACCCCGTCCACGATCAGCTCGCCAAGCGCGCGCGCCAGACGGTTGAGTGCGGCGGGCCGGTCCTTGCCATGCACGATCAGCTTGGCGATCAGGCTGTCGTAATGGGGCGGGATCCGGTAGCCGTCATAGAGCGCCGAATCCATCCGCACGCCGAGCCCGCCGGGCGCGTGAAACTGGGTGATCGTGCCGGGGCGCGGCGCGAAATCCGGCAGTTTCTCGGCATTGATGCGCACCTCGATGGCATGGCCGTTGATCACCAGATCCTCCTGGGTGAAGGACATCGGCAGCCCTTCGGCCACGCGGATCTGTTCCTGCACCAGATCGACGCCGAAGATCGCCTCGGTCACGGGATGCTCCACCTGGAGGCGGGTGTTCATCTCGATGAAATAGAATTCGCCGTTCTCGTAGAGAAATTCGATCGTGCCCGCGCCGCGATAGTGGATATTGGCGCAGGCCTCGGCGCAGATCGTGCCGATGCGCGCGCGCTCTTCTTCGGTGATGCTGGGACCCGGCGCCTCTTCCAGCACCTTCTGGTGGCGGCGCTGGAGCGAGCAGTCACGCTCGCCCAGATGCACGGCGCGGCCCTTGCCGTCGCCGAAGACCTGGATCTCGATATGGCGCGGCTTCTGGAGGTATTTCTCGATATAGACCTCGTCATTGCCGAAGGCGGCCTTGGCCTCGGAACGCGCGGTGAGAAAGGCGCGCTCGAGCTCGCTCGCGTCGCGCGCCACCTTCATGCCGCGCCCGCCGCCGCCCGCCGTGGCCTTGACGATCACCGGAAAGCCGATCGCGTCGCAGAGCGTCTGCGCCATCTTGAGATTGGCCACGCCGCCCTCTGATCCGGGCACGCAGGGAACCCCGAGCGCCTTCATCGTGTCCTTGGCGGTGATCTTGTCGCCCATGATGCGGATATGCTCGGCCGAGGGGCCGATGAAGGTCAGCCCGTGATCCTCCACGATCTGCACGAAATTGGCGTTTTCCGAGAGAAACCCGTAGCCCGGGTGGATCGCCTGCGCGCCGGTCACCTCGCAGGCGGCGATGATCGAGGGGATCGACAGATAGCTCTCCGAGGAGGGCGGCGGGCCGATGCAGACCGATTCGTCGGCCATGCGCACATGCATCGCATCGGCATCGGCGGTGGAGTGGACGGCGACCGAGGCGATCCCCATCTCGCGCGCGGCGCGGATCACCCGGAGCGCGATCTCGCCGCGGTTGGCCACAAGGATCTTGTCGAACATGGCCGCCTCACTCGATGATCATGAGCGGCGCGCCGTATTCCACCGCCGCCCCGTCCTCGACAAGGATGCGCCGCACGGTGCCTGCGCGCGGGGCGGGGATGTGGTTCATCGTCTTCATCGCCTCGATGATCAGGAGCGTGTCGCCCTCGGCCACCTGCTGGCCGACGCTGACGAAGGCGGGCGCGCCCGGCTCGGCCTGCATGTAGACGGTGCCCACCATGGGCGAGGTGACGGCACCGGGATGGCTGGCCGGGTCTTCGACCGGTGCCGCCGGCGCGGCGTTGGCGGCGGCCGCGGGGGCCGGGGCGGAATGGGGCGCGGGCGCGGCCGTGGCGACATGGGTCACCGTCTCGCCCTTGCGGCTCACCCGCACCTGGAGGGTGTCATCCTCGCCGTATTCGCGCTTGACGGAAAGCTCGGTCAGATCGTTCTCGTTCAGGAGTTCCGCGAGGGCCCGGATGAAGGCCACGTCGGAGTCATGCGATTTGTTCGACATTTGCGTCCTCGGTGAGTGCGATGCGGCGCCCTGCGCCCGCATGGCGTGCGTTTGGGGCGCTTATAGGCCATGCGGGGGGATGAGAAAAGCGGCCAATTGCCGTGGCGGCAGGCCGGCTCAGAGCGGCATCCCCGAGAGCTTGGCCACCAGTTCGGCCAGCTTGCGGGCCTGGAATTTCTCCAGCAGGCGGGCGCGATAGACCTCGACGGTGCGATAGCTCAGGCCCAGTTCCAGCCCGATCTCCTTGGAGGTAAGGCCCCGGCAGGTCAGGATGGCCACTTCACGTTCGCGTCGGGTAAGCCGCACCAGCGGGCGTTCGTCCGAAAGATCGGCAAAGGACCAGACCCCGCGCTGGAACGGGGCCGCAGGCGTGAGCGAGGCGCCGCGCACCCGGCACCAGAAAAGCTCGCCGTCGTCCCGGCGCATCACCCGCTCGTCGGCATAGCGCCCGGTCCGGCGCATGACCGCGAGCCCGCGCTCGCCGATCCGCCGGTAATCCTCGATCGAGGGATAGAAGCGGGCGAGGGGCACGTCGCCGTAATCGTCGGGCGCGCCGCCGAAGATCGCGGCGAATTGCCGGTTGCAGGCGCGGACGATGCGATGTTCGAGCACCGCAAGCCCGATGGGAGCGTGCTCGAAAGCGAGGGTTCCGAAATCCATGACCTCTGTTATGCCGCGCCTCGCGCGGCGCTCCAAGTGCCTTGCGTAGTCCTACGGAATTGCGCCACACCGCGCGGGGTGATTTGCTGCGCCGGGACAGGGGAGGACTGACCATGAATATCGGTCTCTGGCTGGAGCGGGCCGCGCTTGCCGCGCCACGGCACCCGGCGCTCTTTCTCGGGCGCGACCGGGTGGCCGATTACGCGGGGTTCGACGCGCGCGCGCGGGCCGTGGCGGGCGGGCTTTTGGCGCAGGGGGTCGCGCCGGGGGACCGTGTGGCGCTCTTCATGGGGAACGCGCCGGACTATCTGACGGCCCTTTACGGCATCTGGTATGCGGGGGCCGTGGCGGTGCCGATCAATGCCAAGCTGCACGGGGCCGAGGCCGCCTGGATCATCGGCAATTCAGGCGCGCAGGTGGTCCTTGCCGATGCGCCGCGCCGCGCGGCGCTGGCGGGTGAGGGTCTGCCTGCCCAGCCCGTCACAGAGGGCGCGCCGGTGGCGCGGATCGCGCCGCGCGCGCCCACCGATCTGGCCTGGCTCTTCTACACCTCGGGTACGACCGGGCGGCCCAAGGGCGTGATGATCACGCACCGGATGCTTTCGGCCATGTCGCTTGCCTATCTCGCCGATGTGGACGCGGTCTCGGCGGAGGATGCAACGCTCTACGCCGCGCCGATGAGCCATGGCGCGGGGCTCTATGCGCTTGTCCACGTGCTGCGCGGCGCGCGGCACATCTGTCCCGTCTCGGGCGGGTTCGAGCCGGGGGAGATCCTCGATCTTGCCCGCCATCACGGGCGCTTGCACATGTTCGCCGCGCCCACGATGGTGCGCCGCCTGACCGCCCACGCCCGCGCCACGGGCGCGCGCGGCGAGGGGCTGCGCAGCGTCGTCTATGGCGGCGGGCCGATGTACGAGGCCGATATCCTCGAGGCGGTGGACCGGTTCGGCCCGGTCTTCATACAGATCTATGGCCAGGGCGAGGCGCCCATGGCGATCACCGCGCTTGGCCGCGCCGAGGTGGCGGATCGCAGCCATCCGGACTGGCGCGCGCGGCTCGGCTCGGTGGGGCGCGCGCAATCGGTGGTGGAACTGCGCATCGCCGACGAGACGGGCGCCGATCTGCCCGAGGGCGAAGTGGGCGAGATCCTCGTGCGCGGCGATCTGGTCATGCCCGGCTACTGGCAGAACCCGGAGGCAAGCGCGCAGGCGCTGCGGGACGGCTGGCTCTGGACCGGCGATCTGGGGCGGATGGACGGCGCGGGCCATCTCACGCTCTGCGACCGCTCCAAGGACGTGATCATCTCGGGCGGGTCGAACATCTACCCGCGCGAGGTCGAGGAGGTGCTGCTGTCGCATCCCGATGTCATCGAGGCGGCGGTGGTGGGCGCGCCCGATCCCGACTGGGGCGAGGCGGTGGTGGCCTTCGTCGTGGGCGCGGCGACGCCCGAGGTGCTCGACACCCATTGCCGCGCGCATATCGCCGGTTTCAAGCGCCCGAAACGCTATGTGATGCTCGAGAGCCTGCCCAAAAACAACTATGGCAAGGTGCTCAAGACCGACCTGCGCGCGCGGTTGCGGCAGGATCAGGAGGATCGGAGGAGCGACGCGACAAGGTAGAGCGCCGCACCAAGGATCGTCAGGTTCACCACGATCACCGCGAGGATGCCCAGAACCGTGCCGCGCCGTGCCTCGGCCGGATCGAGCCGGTCGAGATGCGCGTGAAGATCGGCGAAGGCCGCGTTGACGGCGCGCCGGTCGACGAGCCGGGCAAGGCGGGCGTGCCCCATCCAGTCCTGCGCGCCGAGAATCAGCTCCGCGGCGCGGCGCTGGCGGCGGGGCAGGCGGCGGCCCGCGCGGCCGATCTGGCGCTCGAGGCTCGCCCCCTTGATGCGCATCCTTGAGGCAAACGCCGCGCGCAGCCGCTCGATCCGCCCCTGAAATTCCGTTGGATCAATCACTTGCATACCCTCTTTGGCGCAGCTTAGCCCGCGCGCGCACTCTGGCCAAGGGGGCGCGGGCGCGCTAGGAGGGGCCATGTTGCATCATATCGACCATGGCCAGCCGACCGACAGGCCCGGGCTTCTGATCGCGCACGGGCTTTACGGCTCGGCGCGCAACTGGGGGGTGATCGCCAGACGCCTTTCGGACACGCGGCGCGTGACGGCGGTGGACATGCGCAACCACGGCGCAAGCCCCTGGTTCGACAGCCATTCCTACGAGGACATGGCGGCCGATCTGGCAGAGGTCGTGACGGCGCTCGGCGGGACGTGGGACGTGCTGGGGCATTCCATGGGCGGCAAGGCCGCGATGGTGCTTGCGCTCACGCGGCCCGATCTGGTCAACCGGCTGATCGTGGCCGATATCGCGCCCGTGGCCTATGGGCACAGCCAGATCCGGTATGTCGAGGCGATGAAGGCCGTCGATCTGAACCGGGTGGAGCGGCGCGCGGATGCGGGGGCGCAACTTGGCACCCTGGTCGATGATCCGGCCCTGGTGTCGTTCTTCCTCCAGGCGCTCGACGTGAAGGCGCGGCGTTGGCTGCTCAATCTGGACGTGCTCGGGCGCGAGATGCCGAAGATTCTCGGATTTCCCGATATGGACGGGGTTTACAACGGAAAATGCCTGTTCCTGTCCGGCGCGGAGTCCGGCTATGTCACGTCCCTGCACCGTGCCCGGATCAAGGACCTCTTTCCGCGCGCGCAATTCGCGAGGATCCCCGGCGCGGGCCACTGGCTTCATGCCGAGAAGCCGCGCGAATTCGAGGCGGCGGTGCGCACCTGGCTCGGATAGGCGGCGGCCCGTCCCGGTTCAGCCTTCGGCGCTGAAGGCGCGGATCAGATCGACCACCTGGGCGGGCGATTCCTCGTGCGCGAGATGGCCGAGTTCGGGCAGGGAGAGATGGCGCGCCCGGGGCAGGCGCGTGGCGGCACGCCCCGAGACGGAGGGCGGCACGGCGCGGTCGCGCTCGCCGGTGATCAGCAGGCAGGGGGCGGCGATCTGCGGCAGCGCCGCGTCAAGCCCCGCCACATCCCATTGCGCCATCATCTGCAAGGTGCCGTCCACATGGGCGCGGTCGCCGATCAGGCGGGCATAGAGCGCAAGCCCCTCCTCGTCGAGATGCGAGCCGGTGCTCTCGATCAACCGCCGGGCGCGGGCCATGCGGTTGCCGCCCGCGGCAAAGGCGAGCGCGGTCAGCGGGTTGAGCGCCAGGAGTTTGGCCAGCATCGGAAAGAGCCAGCCCGCCACCCCGTCGAACCGGTCGAGCGCGGCGTTGAGGCCGACAATGCGCGGCAGGGGCGGCCCGGCCACACGCGCCATCTGCAGCGCGGCGGCGGCCCCGGCCGAATGGCCGATGACGGCATGGGGCGTCCAGCCTTCGGCACGGCAGAGCGCGGCGATGTCCTCGGCCATCGGGCCAAGGCCCGAACGCGCCCGCGTGCCGAGCGCGGTAAAGCCGTGGCCGGGCAGGTCGAGCGCCACGACATGGTGATCCTCGGCGAGCGCCGGGATGAGCGCGCGAAAGCTGTGGCTGGAGGCCCCGGCCCCATGCAGCAGGAGCAGCGTCGGGCCGGTCCCCGTCTCCTGCACATGCCAGCGATGCGGGCGCGACGCCACGCGGCGCGAGAGGTGGCTGAGCGGCCAGCCGGGCAGGTCCCGCGCCCAGTCCATGCTCAGGGTGCCATGTCGTCGCGCGCCGCCCCGATGGCGGCGCTCAGGCGGCGGGCATCGGCACGCGGCAGCGCGAGGTAGCGCGCGCCGAGCGCCTGCGCCACCTCGGCCGCTTCGGGGCCGGGGCGGGCGGAGGTATCGATCACCAGCGCGCGCAGTCCGGTGGCGGCAAGGCTGCGGGCCACGCGGCGTGCATCCTCCATCGCCGGGCCGCGTCCCGCGGTGCCGTCCAGCGCGAGATTGGCGCGCCCGTCGGTCAGCAGCGCCAGAAGCGGGCTGAGGCCCGCGCGGCGGGCCTGTGCGGCCAGCTCGCCCGCCGCCAGAAGCCCCCCGGCGAGCGGTGTGCCACCGCCGCCCGGAAGCGCGGCCAGCCGCCGCTTGGCCTGCACCAGCGCGCGCGTGGGTGGCAGGAGCGCCTCGGCCCCCGCGCCGCGAAAGGCGATCAGCGCGACCTGATCGCGGCGGGCATAGGCCTCGGCCAAAAGGATCTCGACCGCGCCCTTGGCTTCGGCGAGCCGGGCGAGAGCCGCCGAGCCGGAGGCATCGACGGCGAAGACAAGAAGCCGGTCGCGACGCGATTCGTAGCGGCGAAAGCGCAGGTCGTCGGGATGCAGGTGGAGGTGTTTCGTCGCTTCCGGGGACTGGCTGCGGCGCAATGCCTGCCAGGGGGCGGCGGCGCGCAGGGTGGCCATCGCGTCGATGCGCGCGCGCCCGTCGGGGCGGCCCGCGCGGGCGGGCAGGGGGCGGCCGCGCCGCGCGCCCTTTTGCCGCGCGCCCGCGCCGCTGCCGGGGGTCGGCGCGCGGCGGGGACCGGTGCCGCGGTTCGGGTCGAGCAGGCCCGCAGGCAGCCGCGCGGCGATGGCGGCGACGAGTATGTCGTCGGGCAGCGTCTCGGTTTCCTCGCCACCCGTCTCGGGGCGGTCCGGCTCTGGCGCGTCGTTCTCGTCGGGCGGGGCCTCGGGGGCGGGGGCCTGCGTGGCGCGGGCGGGATAGACGAGTTCCGCCGCCTCGCGGATATGGTCATCGGTCGCGGTTTTCGCGCCGTCCAGTGCGGCCAGCGCGCGCGCGGCGCGCAGCGCGAGATGCGGCGCGCGCAGGCTGTCGATGCCGAAACGCGCGGCGAGCGCGGTTAGGGTGGCGATGGCCCCCTCGGGCAGGGCGGTTGAGCCGAGCCGCCCGCGCGCGGCATCGAGATCTCCGGGTACGGGCAGGGCCACCGCCTCGGCGCGCACCCCGGTGAGGTCGATGTGAAAGGCGAGCCGGTCGGTGAGCGAGGGCGGGGCGGCCTCCTCCGGCCCGGCCCCCTCGTCGAGCGCGACGAGGCAATGGCCAAGCCCCAGATCGAGGATCCGCGCGAGCCGCGCGGCAAGACCGGGCGGCGTGCGCTCGGCCATGGGCAGGATCAGGCGCTGCGGGGTGGCGACAAGGCCCGTCGTTCGGATCGCGCGGCCCACCCCGAGCGAGGCGGCAAGGTCGAGCCCACCGAAGAGCGTCTCGTCCGGCGTGGCGGGGTGAAGACGGCGCGCGGGGCCCGGCAGGCGCGCAAGCGCGGCCTCGACCGCGTCTCGGGCGGGGCCGGGGCGGGCGCGCAGCACCAGCCCCCCGAGACCGGCGGGATCGACCGCCAGCGCGGCGAGTGCCCGGCCCGTATCCGCGCCGCGCGTCACCCAAGCACCTCGGCGACGGCGCGCGCGACGCGGGCGGCCGATCCGGCCTCGTCGAGCGGGTCGCGGCGCAGCCGGTGGCTCAGCACGAGCGGGGCCACCGCGCGCAGGTGGTCGGGGCCGGTCGCGGGAGCGCCCTCAAACGCCGCCAGCGCGCGGGCCGCGCGCAGCAGGGTCAATTCGCCCCGCAGCCCGTCGGTGCCAAGCGCGAGGCTCAGCCGCGCGCAATCGGTGAGCGTGGCCTCGGGCGTGGCGGTGCGGGGCAGCGCCGCGCGGGCGGCGAGGATCGCATCGCGCAGGCGCGCATCCTCGGCCCCCCAATGTGCCATGAAGGCGTCCGTGTCGGTCTCGAAGGCATGGCGGCGGCGGATCACCTCGACGCGCTCCTCGATGTCCGAGGGCGAGCGCACCTCCACCGAGAGGCCGAACCGGTCCAGCAGTTGCGGGCGCAATTCGCCCTCCTCCGGGTTGCCGGAGCCGACCAGCACGAAGCGCGCCGCGTGGCGGATCGAGAGTCCCTCGCGCTCGACGATGTTGACGCCGCTTTGCGCCACGTCGAGCAGCAGGTCGACGATGTGATCCTCCAGCAGGTTGACCTCGTCCACGTAGAGATAGCCGCGATTGGCCCGCGCCAGCAGCCCCGGCTCGAACGCCTTTTCGCCGCGGGTGAGCGCGCGCTCGATGTCGAGCGCGCCGGTCACGCGGTCCTCGGTCACGCCGAGCGGCAGGTCGATCACCGGGGTCGGGCGCTCGGCGAGCGCGGGATCGGTGACATTGGCCCAGTCGGGGCAGTCCTCCGGGCGCTCGGAATTGACCGGGCAGGCCGCGACCTGGCGGATCGGCGGCAGGAGGGCGGCAAGCGCGCGCACGGCGGTGGACTTGCCGGTTCCCCGGTCGCCGAAGACCAGAACGCCGCCAAGGCCGGGGTCGATGGCGGTCAGGATCATGGCACGTTTCATGTCGTCCTGGCCGACGATGGCGGAAAAGGGAAAGGCAGGGGTCATGCAGTTTCTTTCAGTGAGTCCAGTGGGTTGGTGCCAAGCCAGGTGCCGCGTGTCCCGGTGATGGCGAAGCGCGCGTAAAGCTCTTCGGAAAACCAGTCGCCCTCGCGCACGGCGCGGATGGCGCGCGCGTGCGGGCCGTCGGCGCGCGCGAATCGCGCCATGGTCTCGGTGGAGGGCCAGATGGAAAAGGTCACCTGATGCAGGAGCGGCACCTCGCCGATGCCGATCTTGAAGGTCACGTCGGGATCGGCCCCGATGGCGGCGCTGATATCGGGCACGCGATTCCAGAAACGGAGCGCCGCGCGGGGTCGCAGGGTTGCGCGGGTGAGGGCCGCGACGGGACCGGTAAGCGGCGCAGGGGCGGGCACGAAAGGTTGCCGACCGGACCATGTGCCGCGCGCCGAGACAGGGGTCAGGAACACGGTCCAGCTTTCCTTGGCGCGGGCGTGGTAACGGGCGAAGGCGGGGGCCGTGGCGGTCTGCGCCTCTGCCGTCGTGTGGTCGGGCCAGGTGGCGAGGATCGCGTAGACCCCGAGATTGGGCCGGGGCGTGAACCCTTCGCCCGTGCCCGAGCCGCAGAGCTTCCAGAACCCGATGCCGGGGGTGGCGGCCAGCGCGCCGCGCGCCAGCCCCATCATGGTAAAGGCCCAGCGCCGTGCCGTGCCGGGGGCGAATCGGAAAAAGCAGAGGCTGACGGTCTGGATGGCTCCGCTCCCCGCGTATTGTGCCTTGGCACCCTGCCATGGATCTTGGGGGAATGAAACGCCGGCAATCGCCGATTGTCAACTTGAGTTGACATGTGTAGGCTTGGTCCATGTTGACACGCCTTGACCCCGCCCTTCACCCCGATGCGGCCCAACCTGTCGCGCCCCATGCGGCGGTGATCGGCGCGGGGCTGGGCGGGCTGGCGGCGGCGATGCGGCTGGGTGCCAAGGGCTATCGCGTGACGGTCTTCGACCGGCTGGAGATGCCCGGCGGGCGGGGCTCCTGCCTCATGCGCGACGGCCACCGCTTCGATCTGGGGCCGACCATCGTCACCGTGCCGCAGGGGCTGCGCGATCTCTGGGCCGCCTGCGGCCGCGATTTCGACACGGATGTGGATCTGCGTGCGCTCGACCCGTTCTACGAGATCCGCTGGCCCGACGGCAGCCGCTTTGCCGCGCGGGCCGACCCGGCGGCGATGCGGGCCGAGGTGGCGCGGCTTTCGCCCGGGGACCTGGCGGGCTATGACCGTTTCGTGCGCGATGCCGAGGCGCGCTACTGGTTCGGCTACGAGGATCTGGGGCGGCGGCCGATGCATCGGCTGCGGGACCTGATCAAGGTGCTGCCGAAATTCGCCTGGCTGCGCGCGGACCGTTCGGTCTATGCCCATGCCGCGCGGCGGGTGCGCGACGAGAGGCTGCGCATGGCGCTCTCGTTTCATCCGCTCTTCATCGGCGGCGACCCGTTCCATGTCACCTCGATGTATGCCCTCGTGAGCCATCTGGAAAAGGAATTCGGCGTGCATTACGCCATGGGCGGCGTGGCGGCCATCGCCGCGGCCATGGCGCGGGTGGTGGCGGCGCAGGGCGGCACCGTGCGGCAGGGCGCGGAGGTGGACGAGATCCTCCTGCGCGACGGGCGCGCGGCGGGGCTGCGGCTCGCCTCGGGCAAGGTGGTGAGGGCCGATATCGTGGTCTCGAACGCCGATGCCGGCCATACCTATGATCACCTCATGCGCAACCATGCCAGACGGCGCTGGACGCAAGCGCGGCTCAGGCGGTCGCGCTGGTCGATGGGGCTTTTCGTCTGGTATTTCGGCACGCGGGGCACGGCGGGCATGTGGCCCGATGCGGGGCACCACACCATCCTCAACGGCCCGCGTTACCGGGGCCTCGTGCGCGACATCTTTCTCAAGGGCAAGCTGGCCGAGGACATGAGCCTCTATGTCCATCGCCCCTCCGTCACCGATCCCACGGTCGCGCCCGAAGGGGGCGACACGTTCTACGCGCTGAGCCCGGTGCCGCATCTGGGCCATGCCGACCCGGTGGACTGGCAGGCCATGGCCGAGCCCTATCGCGCGCGGGTGCAGGCGGTGCTGGAGCGCGAACTTCTGCCCGGTCTGGAAGCGCATCTGGGGCCTTCGGAGGTATTCACGCCCGAGACCTTCCGCGACCGGTATCTCAGCCCGCATGGCGCGGGATTTTCCATCGAGCCGCGCATCCTGCAAAGCGCCTGGTTCCGGCCCCACAACGTGAGCGAGGAGGCGGCGGGCCTCTATCTCGCGGGGGCGGGGACGCATCCCGGCGCGGGGCTGCCCGGCGTGATCTCGAGCGCCGAGGTGCTGGCGCAACTGGTGCCCGATCCGGTGGGGGTGCGATGATCGACGAAGGCGACATGGCGCATTGCGTGGCGGCGATCCGGCAGGGCTCGCGCTCGTTTCATGCGGCCTCGAAACTTCTGCCCCGGCGGCTGCGCGATCCGGCGCTGGCACTCTATGCCTTCTGCCGGCTGGCCGATGACGCGGTTGATCTGCAGCAGCAAAAGACGGCGGCGGTGCTGCGCCTGCACGAGCGGCTCGACCTGGCCTATCGGGGGCGGCCGCGCAACGCGCCCGCCGACCGCGCATTCGCCGCCGTGATCGAGGAGTTCGAGATGCCGCGCAGGTTGCCCGAGGCGCTGCTCGAGGGGCTGGCCTGGGACGCGGAGGGGCGGCGCTATGACGATCTGAGCGGGCTGCGCTCCTATTCGGCGCGGGTCGCTTCGGCGGTGGGTGCGATGATGTGCGTGCTCATGCGCGAGCGGCGGCGCGAGGCGCTGGCGCGGGCCTGCGATCTGGGCGTGGCGATGCAACTGACCAACATCGCGCGCGACGTGGGCGAGGATGCGCGCGAGGGGCGGTTCTACCTGCCGCTGGAGTGGATGCGCGAGGCGCGGCTCGATCCCGCGCGGTTTCTCGCCGCGCCCGCAATGTCGTCCGACCTGGGCGAGCTGGTGGCGCGGCTCCTGCGCGAGGCCGACACGCTCTATCACCGTGCCGAGGCGGGGATTGCCGCGCTGGCGGTCGATTGCCGGCCCGGCATCTATGCCGCGCGGCTGATCTATGCCGGGATCGGCGGCGCGTTGCGGCGCGCGGGCCATGATCCGATCCGCGCGCGGGCGCATACCAGCGCGCGGCAGAAACTGGGCTGGCTGGCCTGGGCGGGGGTGCGCACCGGGGCGAGCCTCGTGATGCCGCATTCGGCGCTCTATTATGCGCGCCCCTTGCCCGAGACGGTCTTTCTCGTCGAGGCGGCGGCGGAGGAGGCAGAGCCTGCGCGCGACTGGTCCGACACGCTGCATGCGACGCTGGCGGAACTCAAGGCCCGCGACGCCGCGCGCCGTGACGCATTGATGCGCGACACGGCACCCGCTATGACCGCAGGATGATCTATGTCCTGTTCGCCATTTTCCTCGCCGCCTGTTTCGCCGCCGGATCGACCGGGGGGCTCTTTCCGCCCGGCGAGTGGTATGCGCGGCTGAGCAAGCCGCGCTGGACGCCGCCCAACTGGCTGTTCCCGGTGGCCTGGACCACGCTTTACATCTGCATGGCGGCGGCGGGAGCGCGGGCGGCGGTGAGCGAGGGCAACAGCCTCGCCATGGCGCTCTGGGCCTTGCAGATCGCGCTCAACGGGCTTTGGACGCCGGTGTTCTTCGGGCTACGGCGGATGTGGCTCGGCCTTGTGGTGCTGGGGGCGCTGTGGCTCTCGGTGGCGGCGACGCTGGTGGCGCTCTGGCAGGTGGACATCTGGGCGGGGCTTCTCTTCGTGCCCTATCTGGTGTGGGTGAGCGTGGCGGCGGCGCTCAATCTCGCGGTGATCCGGCTCAACCCCCAGGAGGCGCGCTGAGACCCGCGTCTCAGTCTTCGAGCGATCCGTGAACGGCCACGAGATCGAGCCGGGCATCCTGCGGCGCGATCACGCTGTAGCTTTCGCGCACGCCGGCCCCGGTCAGTTCGCGCAGGACGGTAAGCAGCGTGTTGGGCGCGTGATCCTCGCAAAGCTCGGCCATCTGCGCGATCTCGTCGCGGGCAACGGGCAGGGCGGCCTCGGCATCGGGCGCACCGTAGACGGCGACGAAATGCGCGGCGAGCGCCTCTTCCAGCGCCGCGACCTCGGCCGGTTCCACCTGCGTGACGGCAACGAAGGTGACACGGCCGAAGGTCTCGAGCCCGAGCCAGCCGTTGGCAAAGGCCTGCCGTGCCTTGCCGGCAAGGTCGGCCTCGGTCCAGTTCGAGAACTCGAAGCCCCCGGAGAGGCACCATTCGCCGGTGCGCGCGGGGCTGTGATAGACGCGCATGTCGCTTTCGTCGAAATGGATCGCGCGGGCGAGTTTCATCAGGCGGCCTCCAGAACCGTAGTGAGGGGGATGAGATGGGTGGTCCCGCCGTCGCGCAGGAGCATCCCGAAATCCTCGTCCACGCCGAGCCAGGTGCCGGTCAGATCGCCCTGGGTGATCTGCTCGCCCATGTTCCAGGCCAGCCCGCGCCATTCGGCGTGCAGCGGCCGCGGCCCCTCGTCCTCCCAGCGGTTGATCCAGACAAGGGTATGGCGTGCCCAGCTTTCGAGCAGCGTGACCGGCCCGACCTCGGCACAGCCCTCCTCGGAAAGCGCGGTCTGCTCGGGCGTGCTGCCCGGCTGATCGGTGAGCGGCAGGAGCGGCACCTCGAGCCCGACGACGAGCCAGCCGGGCAGGGCGGCGGGATCCGCCGTCCCCGCCGCCGCGCGCAGCCGCCCGCAGCGCGCGCCGTTCACGCGCAGGCCGCCCGCCCAGTCGAGATGCACCGCCACCTCCGGCGGGCCGAGCGCGCCGAGCGCGTTCTGAAATCCCAGCCCGCAGGCGGGCAGCATGGCCATGGCGCGGGAAAGCGGCACCTCGGGGGCAAGCACGAGCGCGGCGGCAAGGCGGTCGGCGGTGACGTTGTGCACGACCGTGCCCGCGTCACAGCCGAGCGCGGCCAGGGCGCGCGCCCTGTCGAACGGCTCGACCCTGCCGGTGACGGCGATCCCCGTCAGCAGCGGCGGGAAGGTGGGGGCCGCGCCTGGTGCGTTCATGCCAGTCCCCGCGCCACCAGATCGCGCGCCAGCTGCCGGAATGCCTGTGCCTGCGCGCTCTCGGGCCTTGTCACGACGATGGGCGCACCGCCATCGGAGGCGAGGCGGATATCGAGATGCAGCGGGATCTCCGCAAGCAGCGGCACGCCCAGCTTCTCTGCCTCGGCCCGCACGCCGCCATGACCGAAGATATGCTCCTCATGTCCGCAATTGGAGCAGATATGCGTGCTCATGTTCTCGATCAGCCCCAGCACCGGCACCTTGAGCTGCTGGAACATGTCGATGCCCTTGCGCGCGTCCAGAAGCGCCACGTCCTGCGGCGTGGAGACCACGATGGCACCATCCACGGCCGCCTTCTGCGAAAGCGTGAGCTGCACGTCGCCCGTGCCCGGCGGCAGGTCCACGAGCAGCACGTCGAGCGCACCCCATTGCACCTGCATCAGCATCTGTTGCAGCGCACCCATGAGCATCGGGCCGCGCCAGACCACCGCCTGCCCCTCGTTCACCATGAGGCCGATGGACATCATGGTGACGCCGTGGTTCCTGAGCGGCAGGATGGTCTTGCCGTCGGGGCTGGCCGGGCGGCCCGAGACACCGAGCATCCGGGGCTGCGAGGGGCCGTAGACATCGGCATCCAGAAGGCCAACGCGGCGGCCTTCGGCGGCCAGTGCGCAGGCGAGGTTCGAGGCAACGGTGGACTTGCCGACACCGCCCTTGCCCGAGGCGATGGCGATGATCCGGTCCACGCCGGGGACCTGCTGCGGCCCCTTGGGCTCGGCCTTGCGGGCGGGCTTGAGATCCGGGGGGGCCTTGGCGGAATGGGCCGTCAGCACCGCCGAGACGCTGCTTGCCCCTGCCGTCCTGGCCGCGGCCTCGGCCGCATCGCGCACAGGGCCATAGGTCTCGGCCTTCGCCGGGTCGATCTCGAGGACAAAGCGCACGGTCTCGCCCTCGACATGGAGCGCGCGCACGATGCCGGCCGAGACGATGTCGCTGCCGCTTGCCGGGTCGGTGATGTCCTTGAGCGCCGCAAGGACGCCTTCGCGTGTGGCTGCCACCTCAGTCCTGCCCCTTGATCGTGCCGGTCACGACATGTTCCACATCCAGCCCCTCGACGGTGAGAACCATCTTCGCCTCGAATTCCTGGCCCGCGACCGCCCCCCTGGCGCGCAACCCCTCCTCGATGGCCTGCTGCGAGGTGACGCCCACCTGCTTGAGGAACTTGCGCATCGACATGTTGAATGCGTCGGTCATCTCCGTCTCCTTCTCTCCGATCCCGCGCTTGACGTGGCGGCGGGGCTGTTTCTACGCTTGGGCATGGCGTGCCTTGTCCCAAATCCCGCCCGGTTCCGCCCGTGGCTCCTGCCTGTCCTTCTGGCGCTCTGGCCCGCGATGGCCGAGACGGACGAGCGGCATTTCCGGCTGTCCGCGCCCGAGGCTTTGCTGGAAAGCGGGCTCTTGGGATATATCCTGCCGCGCTTCTCGCTCAAGACCGGGGTGCGGATCGAGATCCTGCCCGAGGGCGCGGAGGCCGAGGCGGCGCTGGGAACCAAGGCGGGCCGCGCGGTATTCGTGGGGGCGGGCGCGACGTGGCGGCTTGGCCTTGCGGACGATCATCCGGGTGCCGCGCGCTTTGCCGACTGGCTCGGCTCGGAGATCGGGCAGCGCACGATCACCAGCTACGAGGTGGCGGGGGGCGCGCCTTTCGCCCTGCCCGAGACAGAGGAGGCCGGGGCCACCGGCCCGGTCATCGAGGGAGACGCGGCAGAGGGGCAGCGCGTGGCGCGGGCGCAATGCGGGCGCTGTCATTTGATCGGCCCTGACCGGCGCGGCGGAATCGGCTCCACCCCGTCCTTTCCGGTGCTGCGCACGCTGGGCGACTGGGATGCGCGGTTCCAGAGATTCTACGCGCTCAATCCCCACCCGGCCTTTACCCAGGTGCCGGGCGTGACCGCGCCCTTTGCCGATCACCTGCCCCCCGCCATCGCGCCCATCGAGGTCACGCCCGCGCAGATCGAGGCGATCCTTGCCTATGTGGCAGGGCTGGCCCCCGCCGATCTGGGCGCGCCGATCCAAGTTCAGTGATCCTTGCGCTTGCTGAGGTAATCCTCGGTGGTGCGCGGTCGCGGGCGTTCGCCCATGGCGAAGGGGTTGTCGGCGGCGTTGAACTGCGCCGTGATCCGGCAATTCTCGCACATCCGGATCATGCGCGCGGCCTCTGACGTGGCGAAGAGCGCGTGCTTGCCCGCGAGCTTCTCGGTGATGCGCTCGATGGTGGATTTCGAGCCGAAGAGCACGCCGCATTCGACACAGGCAAAGGGCTCTTCCTCGTTGAGCACGACCTGGCCGAGCGCGCTGTCGGCAAGGTTCAGGCGGGGCTCCAGCGTGATCGCCTTTTCCGGGCATATCGTGGCACAGATCCCGCATTGCAGGCAGGCATCCTCCTGAAAGCGGAGCTGCGGCAGATCCTCGTTGTCCAGAAGCGCGCCCGAGGGGCAGAGCGACACGCAGGACAGGCAGAGCGTGCAGGCTCCGGCATCGACCAGCACCGCGCCATAGGGGGCGGTGGCGGGCAGGTCCAGCGTCTCTGCCCCGGGGTTGAGCGCGCGCGCGGCAAGGCGCGCGACCTGGCGGCGGCTGCCCATCGGCAGGACCGGCTCGGAGAGCGGCGGCGGCGGGGCCGTGTCATGAAGCGCGTCGCAGAGCGCGTCGGGCTCGGCGGGGTCGAGCAGGCGCACCGGATGGCCGCCTGCCATGGCCCGCGCCAGTTCGGTCTCGGCCTCGGGCGCATCGCGCTCGGTCGTGGGCGAGAGCATGAGCGCCACCTCGGCAAAGCCCGAGGCAAGCGCGGCGAGGATCTCGGCATGGCCGAAACCGGCGAGCGCGGAGACCTCCATCGGGATCACGTCGGCGGGCAGGCCGCGGCCGTGGCGCGCGGCCAGGCGGATCATCTCGGCACCGAAGCCCGCGTCATGCACCAGCAGGCGCGGCGCCGCCCCGCCGGCCTTGCGATAGGCCGAGGCCAGCGTCTGGATGCGGCGCAGGATCATGTCGGGCGGCGGCGCGTCATAGGTGATCGCGCCCGAGGGGCAGCGCGCGGCGCAGGCGCCGCAGCCCGCGCAGATCATCGGGTCGATGCCGACATGATCGCCCGCGGGCGTGATCGCACCGGTGGGGCAGATGTCGAGGCACTTGGTGCAGCCGGTCTGCCCGGCGCGGGAATGGGCGCAAAGCAGTGGCTCGAGCGCCACGTAGAGCGGTTTCTCGAAGGTGCCCACAAGCTGCGATGCCGCAAGGATCGCGTCCGCGACGGCGGTGAGGCTGCCCGGATCGGCGCGCAGATAGCCCTCGCGCTTCTCGGGCGCGGGGAATAGCGGCGTCGCGCCGGACAGATCGAGGATGATGTCGCATCCGGTCTGCCCGCCGGTGCGCGGGGCCGTCCAGCGCAGCGCGCCGCGTCCGCCCGGATCGACCTGTTGCAGCGCATCGAGGCGCAGCGAGAAGCCGCCGAGCGCGCCGGTGGCCTGCACGATCCGGCCCCGGATCGCGTCGAAATCGCGGTTCTCCGGCGGGTCGCTTCCGTCGGTCAGAAGGACCGTGACACCAAGGACGGGGCTGAGTTTCTCCGCCGCCGGGAGCGCGGCCTCGGCGGTGCCGATGATCAGGCACAGCCCTTCGGAGACCACGTCCACGGTCTTGTCGGGATGCGCGGCAAGCGTGGCCTCGGCCACGAGGGCGGACATTTTGGGCAGTTTCGGGGCCGGGTCGTCGGACCACCCGGCGCGGTCGCGCAGGTCGAGGAAGGCGGGCGGATCGACGCCCAGATCGGCGGCGATCTCCTCGAAGATCCGCCGCTCCTGCGTGCAGCAGATAATCGCGTCGCCCCCCTCGATCGCCTTGGCCGCGGCACCCGTTTCGGCGGTGCAGAGCGCCGAGTGCAGCCGCGAGCAGGGCAGGCCGGACGCCTCGGAGAGCGCCTTGGCATCGATGCTCTGGGAGCCGGAACAATCGCATAAAATCAGTTGCTTGGGCATCGGTTCCCCAGGGGATTCTCGGTGTCGGGAAGGGCGCGGCCCTCGCCGCTTGGAGCAAAGCTTAGACATGATTCGCGTCCCTCGTAAACCGGATTCCGAATCACGATCCCGTCGCGGCGGGAGCCGCTTGGGTCCATGCGCAAACCTGATTGATTCTATTTGTTTTCAGCCGCTTGCAATGCGGCGTTGCAGCATCTTGCCGCAGCCAGGGTCAATCTGTCCTGACCGGCGCTCGGGCCGAGGGGAGGTGGTTCAAAATGACCGTCGATCGGGGTCTGTGGACCGTGGCACACAGAAAGTGCTTTGCGTGGTCAGGAAACTGCACCAATCTTGGGTACAAGCCAGCAAGGGGATGATGCCAGCCGTGAAAGACATGCAGCCCGACAAGCAGGTTCTGCTGCCGATCGGTGTCGTCGTGCGCAAGACGCCGGGCGTGACCCGTTGGGCGCGATGGTGCTGGCGGGCGGTCGCCGTGCTGCCCGGCGCGGGAGCGGCGGAGTGGCGCGAGCTGCGGCGTGAGGGCGAGGCGGTCGAGTATCATGCCGCCACCGTCCAGCTCGATCTTCATCATACCCAGACCGACGCCTATCTCGAGGCGCTGCGCGCGCAGGTGCCGTCGGTCTATGTGATCCTGCGTCCCCGCGCGGCGGGCACCGATGACATGCCCTACGAGGTCACGCTGGTCACGGCCTCGCCTTTCGAGGCGCAGGACTACTGCGACACGGGCGAGGAAATCGTGGAAAAGGTGCCGATGCCGGAGGGGCTGATCGCGCTGATCCGCGATTTCGTGGCGGCGCATCACGCGGATGAGACGTTTCGGAAGCGCAAGCGTGACCGGGTGAACATCGAGATCGCGCAGGACGGGGTGGGCGATGCGCGCATCCCGCAGGCGGCGGATGTGTATCGCGCCCCGTCGCGGGCGCGGCGGGAGAGGCTGCATTGACGGGCGGGGCTGATTTCTGGTCGCGCCGCAAGGCGCGGGTCGAGGCGGAGGCGGAAGCCGAGGCGCTTGCCGCCCGCGCGGCGGAAGAGGCCGCGCGCGAGGCGGCGCAGGCCGGGAAGACAGACGAGGAGATCTGCGCGGACCTGGGCCTGCCCGACCCGGACACGCTCGGCCCCGGTGACGATTTCCGCGCCTTCATGGCCAGGGCGGTGCCCGAGCGGCTGCGCCGCCGCGCGCTGCGGCGGCTGTGGCTGAGCAACCCCGCGCTCGCCAATCTCGATGGGATGATCGACTATGGCGAGGATTTCACCGACAGCGCCTGCGTGATCGAAAATCTCCGGACCGCCTATCAGGTGGGCAAGGGGATGCTCGCCCATGTCGAGGAAACGGCGCGGCAGGCCGAGGCCGAAGCCGGGCCGGACACGGCAGCCGAGCCCCCGGCAGACAGGTCCGACGTTTTGGCCGTGGCCGAAAGCGAGACCGGCGACGAGGCCGGGGCGGAGGCCGCGCAGCCCGCCCGTGAGCCGTCCGCCGAGGAGAAGACGACCGAGGCCGGGGAGGCCCCGCCGCCGCCGCGCCGCCGGATGCGCTTTGCCTTTGACGACAGCGCCGGAGTGACCGCGTGACCCGTGAGGAGACCCTGATGGAGCAACAGACCGCCGCGCCCGTGATCGCCGAGGAGGATCGCCTGCGCGCCGATCTATACGATTTTCTCGGCGCGATCCTGGCGCGGCCCGCCGATGCGGAGCTTCTGCGGCACTGCGCGGCGCTGACCGGGGACGAAAGCGGCCTGGGGCAGGCCATCCAGGCGCTCGCTCGGGTGGCAGCGGTGAGCAGCCCGCGCGCCGTCGAGAGCGAGTTCACCGCGCTTTTCATCGGGCTGGGACGCCGCGAGCTTCTGCCTTATGCGAGCTACTATCTCACGGGTTTTCTCAACGAGAAGCCGCTGGCCAGCCTGCGCCGCGACATGGCGGCGCGCGGCATGCGGCGGGCGGACAACGTTTATGAGCCCGAAGACAACATCGCCTCGCTGATGGAGATGATGGCCGGGCTCATCCGGGGCCGTTTCGGCGCGCCCGCGAGCCTGGCCGATCAGAAGACCTTCTTCGGCAGGCATGTCGGCCCCTGGGCGGGGCATTTCTTTGCGGATTTGGAGGCGGCTCGGTCTTCGGTTCTCTATGCCTCGGTCGGCGCGGTCGGCCGGGTGTTCATGGAGATCGAGGCCGAGGGCTTCCGGATGAGCGGGGCCTGAGGCCGCGCCGACCAACCGGCGGCGCGTGGCCGCCACAACCAGAGGAGGGGAGAACCCCATGACCAGGAAACCCGAGGAGGCCACCAGCCGCCGCGATTTCCTCAAGCTGGCCGCCACGGGCGCGCCCGCGGCCGCCGTGGCCGCGGCCGTGACCGGCGAGCGGGCCGAGGCCGCCGAGCCGGACCTGACATCGAACAGGATGCAGGACACCGCGCATACCCGCGCCTATTTCGACAGCGCCCGGTTCTGAGCACCGGACGCCGTTACCACCGCTGACGACCGGTTGCGTGACGCCCGACTGTCAGGGGAAGCCACAGTACCCAGCCCAGGAGGGCCCAGGGAGGAGAGAGACACATGCTTAGGAAAAAGACCAACGGGGTTGCGCGACGCCCCCAGCGGACAAGTATCCTGTCCGAGGTCGGCGGCAAATCCGTCGATCGCCGCGCGTTCCTGCGCGGCAGCGGCCTGGCCATCGGGGGCCTGGCCGCGATGGGTGCCATTGGGGGCACCGTGACCCGCGCCAACGCCCAGACTGCGGCGGGCGAGGCGGTGAAGACGGTCAAGTCCGTCTGCACCCATTGCTCGGTCGGCTGCACGGTCGTGGCCGAGGTCCAGAATGGCGTCTGGACGGGGCAGGAGCCCGGCTGGGACAGCCCCTTCAACCTGGGTGCGCATTGCGCCAAGGGCGCATCGGTGCGCGAGCATGCGCATGGCGAACGCCGCCTCAAGTATCCTATGAAGAAAGAGGGCGGCGAGTGGAAGCGGATCAGCTGGGAGCAGGCGATCAACGAGATCGGCGACCAGATGCTCTCGATCCGCGAGGAATCCGGGCCTGACAGCGTCTATTGGCTGGGCTCTGCCAAGCACAACAACGAGCAGGCCTATCTCTTCCGCAAGTTCGCCGCCTACTGGGGCACGAACAACGTGGATCACCAGGCGCGGATCTGCCACTCGACCACCGTTGCCGGCGTTGCGAATACATGGGGCTACGGCGCCATGACCAACAGCTACAACGACATCCACAATTCCAGGGCGATCTTCATCATCGGCGGCAACCCGGCCGAGGCGCATCCCGTCAGCCTGCTCCATGTGCTGAAGGCCAAGGAAGAAAACAACGCGCCGCTCATCGTCTGCGATCCGCGTTTCACCCGCACTGCGGCCCATGCCGACGAGTTCGTGCGGTTCCGCCCCGGAACCGACGTGGCGCTCGTCTGGGGGATCCTCTGGCACATCTTCGAGAACGGCTGGGAGGACAAGGAATTCATCCGCACGCGCGTCTGGGGGATGGACCAGATCCGCGACGAGGTGAAGAAATGGACNCCCGAGGAGGTNGAGCGNGTGACCGGNGCNCCGGGNTCGCAGCTNCGCCGNGTGGCNCGNACGCTGGCCAACANCCGNCCCGGCACCGTGATCTGGTGCATGGGTGGCACNCAGCACACCAANGGCAACAACAACACCCGNGCCTACTGCATCCTGCAACTGGCGCTCGGCAACATGGGCNNNGCNGGNGGCGGCACCAANATCTTCCGNGGNCATGACAACGTGCAGGGCGCGACNGANCTNGGCGTGCTGAGCCANACNCTNCCGGCCTATTACGGNCTNANCGCCGGGGCCTGGGCNCATTGGGCGCGNGTCTGGGGCGAAGACCCCGNNTGGCTTGCCGNNCGGTTCGNCANGATCANNGNCAAGGANGGCAAGGANNNNTCGCTCCAGNNCNTNTCCGGNATCCCGGTNAGNCGCTGGATCGACGGNGTNCTNGAAGACCCCGNNAACATGGACNANCCCAACAAGGTNCGNGCCATGGTGCTCTGGGGNCACGCGCCCAACAGCCAGACCCGCGGCAAGGAAATGAAGACNGCGATGGAANAGCTCGACNTNCTGGTCGTGGTCGATCCNTANCCNACCGTCTCGGCGGTNATGCATGACCGCACCGANGGNGTCTATCTNCTNCCGGCCTGCACNCAGTTCGAGACGCGCGGCTCNGTCACNGCNTCGAACCGNTCGCTGCANTGGCGNGANCNNGTGGTNGNNCCNCTNTTCGAGTCGNNGCCNGANNANGNNATCATCGGCCNNGTTCGCCNNCAAGTTCGGCTNNNNTGACCGGNTNTTCCGCAANATCGNGNTCGAGGANGACGNCGNGACGCCGAATGTCGAGNNCATCNCNGCGCGAGNTCAANCGCGGNANNTGGACGATCGGCTATACCGGNCANNNNCCGGAGCGGCTCAAGCTGCACATGGCCAANCAGCANACCTTCGACCGCACNACGCTGCGCGCNGTNGGCGGNCCNGCNGANGGCGAGACCTANGGNCTGCCCTGGCCNTGCTGGGGCACGCCNGAGATGAANCANCCGGGCACGCATATCCTNTATGACATGTCNANGCCNGTCTCNGAGGGNGGNCTGACCTTCCGCGCNCGNTTCGGCGTNGAGCGNGANGGNGACAACCTGCTGGCCGANGGTGTCTANTCGGNGNNNTCCGANATCCAGGACGGNTATCCNGAATTCACCATGCAGATGCTNATGGATCTNGGNTGGGACAGCGAGCTGACCGACGAGGAGCGNGCCGNNATCGACGNAGGTCGCGGGCAGCCCCGANAATATCGGTTCGGTGAACTGGAANACCGACCTTTCGGGCGGCATCCAGCGGGTGGCGATNNNNCANGAATGCGCGCCCTTCGGCAATGCCAAGGCGCGGGCNGTNGTNTGGACCTTCCCCGANCCGGTGCCGNTNCANCGCGAGCCGCTCTATACCNNNCGGCGCGANCTGGTGGCGGANTANCCNACCTACGAGGACCGGCACGCCTANCGNCTGCCNACCNTNTATGCNTCGATCCAGAAGAACGACTTCTCGAAGGANTANCCGATCATCCTCACCTCCGGCCGTCTGGTCGAATACGAGGGNGGCGGCGACGAGACGCGNTCGAACCCNTGGCTTGCGGAATTGCAGCAGGACATGTTCGTCGAGATCAACCCGCNNGACGCCAANANNATCGGCGTGCGGGACGGCGCACAGGTCTGGGTCGAAGGNNCCGANGGNGNCAAGGTCAAGGTCATGGCNATGGTNACCGANCGNGTGGGNNAGGGNGTNGCCTTCATGCCNTTCCATTTCGGCGGNCATTTCGAGGGNNNNGANCTGCGGGANAANTANCCCGNCGGNGCCGANCCCTATGTNCTGGGCGAGGCCANNAACACNGCNCAGACNTATGGCTATGACAGCGTGACCCAGATGCAGGAGACCAAGGCCACTCTCTGCAAGATCATGCCAGCGTAAGGAGANAGANACATGGCAAGAGCAAAGTTTCTGTGCGACGCCGAACGCTGCATCGAGTGCAACGCCTGCGTCACCGCCTGCAAGAACGAGCATGAGGTGCCCTGGGGGATCAACCGCCGCAAGGTGGTGACGATCAACGACGGCAAGCCCGGTGAGCGGTCGATCTCGGTGGCCTGCATGCACTGCTCGGATGCACCCTGCATGGCCGTCTGCCCTGTGGACTGCTTCTACCAGGACGAGGAAGGCGTGGTGCTCCACTCCAAGGACCTGTGCATCGGCTGCGGCTATTGCTTCTATGCGTGCCCGTTCGGCGCGCCGCAATTCCCGCAGGCGGGCAATTTCGGCTCCCGTGGCAAGATGGACAAGTGCACCTTCTGCAAGGGCGGCCCCGAGGAGAACCACAGCCAGGCCGAGTTCCAGAAATACGGGCGCAACCGGATCGCAGAGGGCAAGCTGCCCATCTGCGCCGAGATGTGCTCGACCAAGGCGCTTCTGGCCGGTGACGGCGACGTGGTCTCGGCCATCTACCGCGAGCGGGTCGTTGCCCGCGGCTTCGGCTCGGGTGCCTGGGGCTNGGGCAGCGCCTACGGTCAGCAGAGCGGCGGCTGAATGCCCCGATGCCGGTGTCGGAGGTCGGCATGACCTTCGGCACCGGTGCATATGCAATCGGAAACTTCAAAAGTTTCCGATCCGGTTTCNTTGAAAGAAATCGGTTNCAAGAGACATGAATCGAGGACATCATGCGCGCAATTCCCAGCTTGGCCTTGTGT
The DNA here is from genome assembly GCA_002720475.1 of Roseovarius sp. Lineage (GTDB taxonomy): Bacteria > Pseudomonadota > Alphaproteobacteria > Rhodobacterales > Rhodobacteraceae > Roseovarius. The sequence goes on along the minus strand of PBIL01000011.1, from coordinate 147,133 downwards.
ATCCTGCTCGCACTTCCCGCCATGGCGCAGGACACGCCGGACCGCTCCGCCACCGGCGGCGCGCAGACGCTCGAGGACATTCTCGCGCGGCAACGCGGCGAGAAGATCGACGACAGCTTTCGCCGCAGCGCCACGGGCAACCCGGATGATGCGGCAGGCATGGCCGGTCAGCTCGGAACGCTGGGCGGTGCCTCGGATGCCGAGGTCTGGCGCGCGCTGCGCTACGGGCTGGAGGATGTGACGGTCTCGGCGGGCGGGCCGGAGGCGCGCGTGCTCATCCAGGACAGCGGCATGTGGTGGCTCGAGTTCCGCAAGGGGCCGCTCGCGACCTATGGCGCGTGGCTTCTCGGGGGCACGCTGGCGCTTCTGGCGCTGTTTTATCTCATCCGTGGCAGGATCCGCATCGACGGGCAAAAGACCGGGCGCACCGTGACCCGGTTCCAGGCGGTGGAGCGGTTCGCGCACTGGCTGATGGCGGGGTCCTTCATCGTTCTGGCGATCACCGGGCTCGTGGTGCTCTTCGGGCGGATGGCGATCATTCCGCTTCTGGGGCACGAGGCTTTCTCGACCATCGCGGTGGCCTCGAAATGGGTGCACAACAACATCTCCTGGGCCTTCATGCTGGGCCTTGTCATGGCCTTCTTCCTTTGGGTGGGTCACAACATCCCCAACCGGGCCGACCTGAAATGGCTGGCCGTGGGGGGCGGGATCTTCACAAAGGGGGTGCATCCCCCGGCACGGAAGTTCAACGCAGGGCAGAAGATGATCTTCTGGTCCGTGATCCTTTTGGGCGCGTCGATCTCGGCTTCCGGCCTGTCGCTGCTCTTTCCCTTCGAGCTGCCGATGTTCGCCAAGACCTTCACCATCCTCAACGACATGGGNCTGCCGCAGATCGTGGGCCTCGGGCCGCTGCCCGAGACGCTTGCGCCGCATGAGGAGATGCAGCTTGCCACGCTCTGGCACGCGATCGTGGCCTTCGTTCTCATCGCCATCATCCTTGCGCATATCTATATCGGCTCGGTCGGGATGGAGGGCGCCTTTGACGCCATGGGTTCGGGCGAGGTCGAGGAGCAGTGGGCGCGCGAGCATCACGGGCTGTGGCTGGAGGAGTTGCAGCAGAAGGGCCACGCGCCCGCGCACGGCAAGGCCGCCCATCCCGCCGAGTAAGCCGATGCGCGGATGGATAGCGGCGCTCTGGTGTCTGGCGGCGGCCTCGGCGGCGGCGCAGGAATTCACCACGCTCAAGGGGCATGGCGGACCGGTGATGGGGCTTGCCATGCTGCCGGGCGGCACGGTCGCCTCGGCCAGTTTCGACAATTCCGTGGGGCTCTGGCAGGGGCGCGTGCCGCGCTGGCTCGAGGGGCACGCGGCGGCGGTGATCGCGCTGGCCCCGCTCGGCCCGGACCGGCTCGTGACGGGGGGCGACGATTTCGACCTCATCATCTGGGACCGCGAAAGCGGCGCGGCGACGCGGCTCGAGGGGCACCGGGGCAAGATCGCGGCGCTTGCCGTCTCGCCCGATGGCGGCTGGATCGCCTCGGCCAGCTGGGACGGCTCGATCGGTCTCTGGCCCGCGCAGGGCGGTGCGCCGCGCTTTCTGCGGGGCCATGACGGCCCGGTGACAGATGTAACCTTTGCCCGCGACGGCGCGCGGCTCTTTTCCACCTCGGCCGATGGCACGCTGCGTGTCTGGCGCTGGCAGGAGAGCGACCCGGTATCGCGGGTGCTGGTGGACCAGGGTTTTGGCATCAACGAACTGGTGGCGGGACCGGAGGATGCCTGGCTCGCCTATGGTGCGGTGGACGGGGCGACGCGCGTGGTGGAGCCCGAGAATGGCACCGAGATCGCCGATTTCACCCTGGACCGGCGGCCGATCCTGGCGCTTGCCCATCACGAGGGGACGGGGCAGCTCGCGGCCGGGGACGGGCATGGCTACATCATGGTGATCGAGACGGGCACATGGCAGATCACCCGCGATTTTCAGGCGATGAGCCGCGGGCCGGTCTGGGCGCTGGCCTTCTCTCCGGATGGCGGGACGCTCTATGCCGGGGGGCTGTCCGAGGTGGTCTATGGCTGGCCCGTCGCCATGCTCGATGCCTTCGACCCCGCAGGCGAGACCGAGCACAGCTTTCTGCGGCCTCCCGAGGAGATGGAGAACGGCGAACGGCAGTTCATGCGCAAATGCTCGATCTGCCACGCGCTCACGCCGCCGCCCTCGCGCAAGGCGGGGCCGACGCTGCATGGCCTCTTCGGGCGTGCGGCGGGCAGCGTGCCGGGCTATCCCTACTCGCCCATCCTTGCCAATTCCGATATCGTCTGGACCGATGAGAGCATCGACGCGCTCTTCGATCTCGGGCCGGATCACTACATCCCAGGCTCGAAGATGCCGATGCAACGGATCACCGGGGCGCAGGACCGGCAGGATCTGATCGCCTTTCTGCGCCGCGCCACCGAATGAGAGGAGAGACAAGACGATGAAAGCCATGCTTGCGGCCTTTGTGGCCTGCGCCGTGATCGCCGCCGCCGCGCCTTGGGTGTTGCGCGAACTGGGTTACACGGTCGAGGCGACCCGCGCCGGCGACAGCGTCCGGCTGGGTGACGACCAGGAATGAGACCGCGCCCCGCCGTCAGGCAGGCGCAGAGCGCGCCGCGCGACGATTACGGCGAAAACCTTGGCCGCGCCGCCGTGCTCGTCATCGACGACGAGCCGGGGATGCGCAATTTCCTCATCAAGACGCTGGGGCCGCGCTGCCGCCATGTCGAACAGGCGCGGTCTTGCGCCGAGGCCAGCGAGATCCTCGATCAGGCGCATTTCGACCTGCTCATCCTCGACAACATCATGCCCGACAAGACCGGGCTGGACTGGCTGGAGGAACAGCGCCGGGTCGGGCTCTTCGCCGAAACCATCCTCATGACCGCCTATGCCGATCTCGACACGGCGATCAAGGCGCTGCGGGCGGGGGTGACGGATTTCGTGCTCAAGCCGTTCCGCGCCAACCAGATCCTGAACGCGGTGGCGCGCGCGCTCGACCGAAAGTACCTGGCGCGCGACAACTACCTGTTGCGGCACGAGTTGTCGGGCGGGGGCGGGACGGCGCGCGGGCGGCTTCTGGGCCATTCCCCGGCCATCCAGCAGGTGCGCGAGCTGCTCAAGCGTCTCGCGCCGCTGCCCACCCCGGTGCTCTTCACCGGGGCGAGCGGCACCGGCAAGGAGGTGGCGGCGCGCACGCTGCATGCCCTGTCGGAACGGGCCGACAAGCCCTTCGTCGCCGTGAACTGTGCGGCAATCTCGGACGATCACATCGCCGAGGAACTGTTCGGCGTGATCGAGGACGGGCGGCGGCGCAAGGACGGGCTGCTCTTTCATGCCGAGGGCGGCACGCTCCTGCTCGACGAGGTGGCGCAGCTGCCCGAGACGGTGCAGGCGGCGCTTCTGCGCGTGCTGGAGGACCGGCGCATCCGTCCGCTCGGGTCCGAGCGCGAGGTGCCGCTCGATCTGCGGTTCCTCTTCGCCACCAATGCCGATCTGGAGACGGCGGTGCGCGACGGCCGTTTCCGCGCGGACCTCTTTCATCGCATCAACATCGTCAATGTCGCCATGCCCACGCTCAGGGAGCGCCACGAGGATATCGGCGAACTGGCGGCGCTCTTCATGAGCGAGTTTTCCCGGGTGCTCGGGATGCCCGCGCTGGAGCTCAACGAACAGGTGCTGCTGAAGCTGAGCCGCTACGACTGGCCCGGCAATGTGCGCGAATTGCGCAACCTGATCGAGCGTTCGGTGATCCTCGGGGCGTTTCCGTCCGACTTCGCGGGCGAGGGGCGCGTGACCGGCGCGCCGGCGATCGAGACGCTGGCCCTGGTCGAGCAGCGCCACATCATGGCGGTGCTTGACGCCTGCGGCGGCAACCGCGCCGAGGCGGCGCGGCGGCTGGGCGTGGCGCGCAAGACGATCGACCGCAAATGCGCGGCCTGGGGGATCTGAGAATCAGCCGCGGCTGCCCGCGAACCGCACCTCCCAGTCCGCGCGCGCCTCGTCGGTGATCTTGGTGAAGAGCACCTCGGGCACCTCGAAGCCGTGGCCGGGGGGTAGAACATTCATGGAGGCTTGGATGTCATTTGGCCAACTCCAATCATTAGAGTTCATCGCAGCCATCATCTTATCAGCGGCATCAGGAATGAAAGGCTTGGAGAGAATCGCAAAAATACGAATCAGAGATAGCGCAATTCGGATTTGCGATGCGGCCCAGCCAGGGTTTTCTTTGTATGTGGTCCATGGCGCGGCAGATTGTAGATACTCATTGCCCAGCACCCAGATTGAGCGCAGCTCCTGAGCTGACTTTCGCACCTCCATCGCCTCCATATGAGTTTCATAGGCGCGGATATGATACGCTAGGTCTTCGATGAGTTGGTGTTCTGCGTTTGTGAATGTATCGCCCTCGGGCACCGCTTCGCCGAACCTGGCGCGGCAGAACTTGGTCACGCGGGAGACGAAATTGCCCAGCACATCGGCCAGGTCCTTGTTCACCGATGTCTGGAAATTCTCCCATGTGAACTCGNAATCCGAGCTTTCGGGCGCGTGGCTGAGCAGCCACCAGCGCCAGTAGTCGGCGGGCAGGATCTCGAGCGCCTGATCCATGAACACGCCGCGCCCGCGCGAGGTGCTGAACTGGCCGCCGTCATAGTTCAGGTAGTTGAAGGACTTGATGTAATCGACGAGCTTCCACGGCTCGCGCGAGCCGAGGATCGTGGCGGGAAAGCTGAGCGTGTGAAAGGGCACGTTGTCCTTGCCCATGAACTGGGTGTAGCGGACATCCTCGGCACCCTTGTCGGTGCGCCACCAGCGTTCCCAGGCGGAGGCGTCAAGCCCGTTCGCCTCGGCCCATTCGGCGCCGCAGGCGATATATTCGATGGGCGCGTCGAACCAGACGTAGAACACCTTGCCCTCCATCCCCTTCCAGGGCGCGCCGTCGAATTGCACCGGGATTCCCCAGTCCAGATCGCGGGTGATGCCGCGATCCCGCAATCCGTCGCCGTCANNGAGCCATTTGCGGGCGATGGAGGTGGTGAGCACCGGCCAGTCGGTCTTGGAGTCGATCCAGGCCGCCAGCTCGTCCTTCATCCGCGACTGGCAGAGATAGAGATGCCGGGTCTCGCGCATCTCCAGATCGGTCGCGCCCGAGATCACCGAGCGGGGATTGATGAGATCGACCGGATCAAGCTGCTTGGTGCAGTTGTCGCATTGGTCGCCGCGCGCGGACTCAAACCCGCAATTGGGGCAGGTGCCCTCGATATAGCGGTCGGGCAGATAGCGCCCGTCGGTGGGCGAATACATCTGCGTCTCCGACACCTCGCGGATCAGCCCCTGTTCGTAAAGGCGCTTGGCGAAATGCTGGGTCAGGCGATGGTTCTGCGGGCTCGAGGAGCGCCCGAAATGATCGAAGCTGAGCCGGAAGCCGTCGGAGAGCCGTTTCTGCACCAGCCACATCTCGGCGCAATAGTCCGCCACCGGCTTGCCCGCCTTGGCGGCGGCCAGTTCGGCGGGCGTGCCATGCTCGTCCGTGGCGCAGAGAAACAGCACCTCGTGGCCGCGCGCGCGGCAGTAGCGGGCAAACAGATCGGCCGGAAGCTGGCTGCCCACCAGATTGCCCAGATGCTTGATCCCGTTGATGTAAGGGATCGCCGAGGTGATGAGATGCCGTGCCATTGGGTGCCTGTCCGTGCCTTGCTCGCGCCCCCTTTAGCGTGGAACCGCGGGGGTTTCTAGCGCCTGTCGCGGCTGCGCCCGGTGAGCCGTCCGATCAGGAAGGAGGTGCGCGGCGTNCAGACATANGCGGTGCGCCGTTCGGCCACGGGGCGCATCCGCATCCGCCAGAGGCCGAAGAGCACAAGCATCCCGTGGCCCGCCGCGATCATGTAGAACATGGCGGGCGGGCCATAGACCTCGATCAGCGTGGAGGCCATGAGCGGCGCGGCCATTGCCCCCACGGCGAAGAAGAACATGAGCGCGGCCGAAAGTTCCACCCGTTCCGAGGCATCCGCGAAATCATGCGCGTGCGCCGCCGAGATCGAGTAGATCGGAAAGGTGGTCATGCCGAAGAAGAAGGCCGTGGCAAGGATCCCGGCCGTGCCCAGCCCCTCGACGGTGGCGGTCGAGAGGCAGGACAGGATCGCCGCGACCGACAGGCCGATGAGCACCCAGCGGCGGTCGTAGCGGTCGGCGAGCCAGCCCACCGGGTATTGCGCCACCGCGCCCCCCAGCACGAAGACCGCCAGAAACCCGGCGATCTGGTCGATGGCAAGGCCCACCTGCTGGCCGTAGAGCGGCCCCACCATGCGGAAGGAGGCCGAGGAGAGCGCCGCCACCAGCNCCCCCGCCGTGGCCAGCGGCGAGCAGGCCACCAGCAGCATCGGGCGCAGGCGCGGGGCGGCGGGCGTCTCGGGCTCGCGCAGGCGCGAGAGCGTCAGCGGCAGAAGCGCCGCGCAGCACAGCAGGGCCAGGAGGTTGTAGGAGAAATAGGCGGCCGGAGAGAGCACGGAGATGAGCAGCTGCGCGGCCAGCGAGGCACCCATGTCCACCACCCGGTAGACACCCATCGCGCGCCCGCGCGTCTCGTTGGTGAGCTTGGCCTGGAGCCAGGCCTCGATCACCGTGTAGCAGCCCGCCACGCAGAGCCCCGAGGCCAGCCGCATCAGCGCCCAGGCATAGGGGTCCGTCACCATCATGTGCGCGAGTAACCCGATGGCCCCGGCGGCGGTGAAGGCGGCGAAGGCACGGGAATGCCCGATCGTGCCCATCAGCCGCGGCGCGAACCAGCAGCCTATGAAGAACCCTGCGAAATGCGCCGATCCCAGGAGGCCGATCTGCGCCGTCGTGAACTCCAGCGTGATGCCCGAAAGCGCGTCGAGCGGACCCACCCCGCCGGTGGAAAGCTGCAGGAGAACGACTGACAGGAACAGGGCGGTGAAGGAGACGAGAAGGCGCATGGTGGCGCCAGCATCGCAGCTGCGGCCCGTCAGGCCCGCGCGTTTTCGACACGACCGCGTCGGATTCGGGCACCCGGCGGGCTGGCCTGGCGTGTGACGGGGGCGATCCGGCTCAGGTCTGCCCTTACCGCTTCACCCGCGCGAGGATGCGCAGGGTGATGGTGGGGCCGACGAGGTCGGGATAGCCGGAGGCGCCGAAGGCGTGGCGGTCGATCTCGCCGGTGAGCAGGACGGTGAGGCTCTCGAGCGTCGCCGGATCGGTGTCGGGGGTGCGGTAGAGCCCCGCCGTGAGAGTGACGGGGCGGGTGACGCCGCGGGCGGTCAGCAGGCCCTCGATCCGGGCGGCGCGGGTCGTGCCGGTGATCGCGGTGGAGCGGAAGGTGATCGCGGGGTGGGTCGCGGTGTCGAGCACCTGCGGGCCCTGCATCGCCTGGGTGGGCAAGGAAGAAGCCGGCCCGCGCCCCGCGCGCGTCGAGCGTCACCGAGACGCTGCTGGCCGCGAGATTGCGCAGGTCGAGCCGGATATCGGCGGCGGAGACGGGCATGGTGCCACGATTGTCGCCCAGCGCGAAATCATAGGTGAAGCCCACGTTGGAGCCATCCGCGTCAAGCCGCCATGCCTCGGGCGCGGCGGTGGCGGGCAGGGCCAGAAGGCAGAGGGCAAGGGCAAGCGTGCGGCGGATCATGCCCGAATATACGCGCGGGCGGGCGCGGCGGATGTCACATCGGGGTGAGCGCCCAGGCGCCGGGGCAGCCCGCAAGCTGCCAGTCGGCGGGGGGCGCGCTGCGGGCGCGCAAGCGGGACAGATGCCAGCGGTCGCCCTGCGGCCTGTGGGCGGGGGCCATGTGCCAGCGGCTCTCGACCCCCGGCGCGCCGCCCTCGCCCGGGGTGAGCAGCAGGCCGAGGGGCGGATCGGTGGCCCGCGCCGCGCCCTCCCCGGCGGCCAGGTGCAGGCGGCGCACCGGGGTCAGGCCGGGCGGCGCGGGCAGGTCGGCCACGACAAGCGGCACCGCCCCGCTGCGCAGCGCCTCCTCCATGCACCACAGCAGATCGGTGCCCCGGTCGGGGGTGGCGAAGAGAAACCGCTCGGGCCCGGCGAAGGGCCGGATACCGTCAGGATGGGGCCGGTCGCGCCGCCAGCGCGGCGCGATCCAGAGCACCGGACCGGCAAGCGCGCCGGCCACGAGCATCGCAAGGCTATGGCGGGCGGGGCCGCAGCCCTCATGCACCCGCCCGCGCGCCAGCGAGAGCCCGCCGGGAAGCGGCAGGGCAGGGCACGGGGCGCGGGCGAGGAGCGGGGCGTTCATGGCGGGAAGGGTAGCGTGTTCGCCAAATGTTCTCAAGTCCCGCGATCAGGCGGCCGGGTCTCCGGCAATCCGCGCGGTGATCCGGTGCGCCGCGGCGACCACGGCGCTGCCCAGGCCGGGCAGCCGGTCCTCGGCGAAGCGCGCCGAGGGGCCGGAGATCGAGATGCCCGCGCAGGGCTCGCCCCGGTCGTTGAAGATCGCCGCCCCGATGCAGGACATGCCCTCATAGCGTTCGTCGCGGTCGAAGGACCAGCCGCGCGCGCGGGTGGCCTCGAGATCGGCCATGAGGCTGGCAAGGCTGACATGGGTGCGCGCGGTGAAGCCTGTCAGCCCGGTCGCGGGCAGAAGCCGCGCACGGCGCTCGGCAGGCAGGGCGGCGAGGATCGCCTTGCCGGTGCCCGAGGCGTGCATCGGCGTGCGCGAGCCGGGCGGAAAGAAGGCCCGGATCGGGTTGGGCGTCTCGATCTGGCCGATGAAGACCACCTCGGCCCCGTCGGGCACGGCGAGATTGGCGGTCTCGCCGGTTTCCTCCATGAGCGCGCGCATGACCGGGCGGCCCATATCCGCCAGCCCCGTGCGCTTGAGATAGGCGACGCCGGTGCGATAGGCCTCGATGCCGATGGACCAGTCCTGCCGTTCCTCGTCGAAGCGGACGAAATCGCGGGCCTGAAGGGTGGTGAGGATGCGATGCGTGGTGGCCGGCGGAATGTCGAGCGCGCGCGCAAGATCGGTCAGGCTGGTGGCCTCCTGCTGCGCGACGGCGGTAAGCACGGCAAGCGCGCGGTCGAGCGCCTGCATGGTGCCGGTGCCCTTCTCGGTAAAGGGCGAGCGGGGGCGGCCGCGGGGGCGGGGGGGCTTGGTCATGGGTGGGCCGCCGCGCGGCGCCCGACGGCGGGTGGGCGCTGCGCGGCGGCGCGCAAGCGCACCCTTGTTCCGCGCGGAGATGCTTTGCAGGCGTTGCGCATGATGTGGCTCCCTCTGTCTGATTTGCTACCGTGCTCAGCCTACAAAAACTGAAAAATGTTTCCAACACATTCTCTGCCGGTAGAGGTGGAAAATACAAAAATTAATAATATCATGTATATAACTCACTTGAACCATAAATGAAAAACTTTTTCAGAAAAATTGCATTCCGGCGCGATCCGGGAGAGGATGCCCCATCCTGAGGAGGGTTTCGCCATGTCAGACCAGAACCCGGTTTTCATCCCCGGCCCCACCAACATGCCCGACCGGCTGCGCCGTGCCATGCAGGTGCAGACGATGGACCACCGCTCGCCCGCCTTCGCCGCCGCGCCGGCACCGGTGCGCGAGGGATGCAAGCGGGTGTTCGGCACCGAGGCGGGCGAGATCGTGCTCTTCCCCGCCTCAGGCACCGGCGGCTGGGAGGCGGCGATCACCAACACGCTCAGCCCCGGCGACCGGGTGCTCGTGGCACGCTACGGCATGTTCAGCCATCGCTGGATCGACATGTGCCAGCGCCACGGGCTCGACGTGCAGATCCTCGACTGCGCCTGGGGCAGCGGCGCGCCCGCCGAGCGCTTTGCCGAGGCATTGCAGGCCGATAGGGGCCACGAGATCAAGGCCGTGCTCGTCACCCATAACGAGACCGCGACCGGCGTGAAATCCGACATCGCCGCGGTGCGCGCGGCGATGGACGGGGCCCGGCACCCGGCGCTTCTGATGGTGGATTGCGTCTCGTCGCTGGCCTCGATGCCCTTCGAGATGGATGCCTGGGGCGTCGATGTGGCGGTTTCGGGCTCTCAGAAGGGGTTCATGCTGGCCACCGGCATGGCCATCGTCGCGGTGAGCACGAAGGCGCTCGCGGCCGCAGAGACTGCCCGCCTGCCCCGCACCTTCTTCGATTTCCGCGACATGCTCGGGGCCTATGCCAAGGGCGGCTTTCCCTACACCCCGCCCCTGCAACTCATCTTCGGCCTGGACGAGAGCCTCAAGATGCTCTTCGAGGAGGGGCTGGAACAGGTCTATGCCCGCCATGCGCGGCTGGCCGAGGGGGTGCGGCGGGCGGTCGATGCCTGGGGGCTGAAGCTTGTGGCAGAGGCGCCCGAGCTCTATTCCGACACGGTGAGCGCGATCTACGTTCCCGAGGGCAAGGACAGCAACGCGCTGGTGAACCATGCCTTCGCCACCTACGGGATGAGTTTCGGCGTGGGCCTGGGCGAGATGAACGGCCGCGCCTTCCGCATCGGCCACCTGGGCAGCCTGACCGATGCGATGGTGCTCTCGGGTCTGGCCACGATCGAGATGGCGATGGCCGATCTCGACTATCCGGTCCGCCTGGGCAGCGGGGTGATCGCGGCGCAGGCGCATTTCCGCGCCACCGCCCGGCCCGCCATGGCCGACAAGGCCGCCTGAAGGAGACGAGAATGCTTGACGTGAAGGACAAGACCGGGGCGGATCTGACGCTCGACGACATGCTGGCCGCGCGCGACCGGATCGCGCCGCATGTCCACCGCACGCCGGTGCTCACCTCCGAATACCTCAACGCGCTGACGGGGGCGGAGCTCTATTTCAAGTGCGAGAACTTCCAGAAGGCCGGGGCCTTCAAGGTGCGCGGCGCGTGCAACGCGGTTTTCGGCCTCACCGAGGAGATGGCCGCGCGGGGCGTGGCCACGCATTCGAGCGGCAACCACGCGCTCAGCCTCAGCTATGCCGCCGGGCGGCGGGGGATCCCGTGCCATGTGGTCATGCCGCATACCGCGCCGCAGGCCAAGAAGGACGCGGTGCGCGGCTATGGCGGGATCATCACCGAATGCGAGCCCTCCACCACGAGCCGCGAGGCCGTCTTTGCCGAGGTGCAGGCGCGCACCGGCGCGGAATTCGTGCATCCCTACAACGATCCGCGCGTGATCGCGGGGCAGGCCACCTGCTCGGCGGAGCTGATCGAACAGGTCGAGGGGCTGGATGCGGTGATCGCGCCCATTGGCGGGGGCGGCATGGTCTCGGGGTGTTGCCTCACGCTGTCGAACCTTGCGCCGGGGGTGAAGATCTATGCCGCCGAACCCGAGCAGGCCGACGATGCCGCGCGCAGCTTCAGGGCGGGCCACATCATCGCCGATGACGCGCCGGTAACGGTGGCCGACGGGCTCAAGGTGCCGCTCAAGGAGAACACCTGGCATTTCGTGAGCCATTACGTCACCGACATCCTGACGGCGAGCGAGGAAGAGATCATCGAGGCGATGAAGCTCACCTGGGCGCGCATGAAGATCGTGATCGAGGCAAGCTGCGCCGTGCCGCTGGCCACCCTCCTGAAGAACCGCGACATCTTTGCCGGCCGTCGCGTCGGCGTCATCATCACCGGCGGCAATGTCGATCTCGACCGCCTGCCCTGGATCAAGTGAGGAGAAAGACCATGAACAAGCCCGTGACACTCGACGGTCTCGAGGTCGGTTTCGACGTGCCCGCCCTGCCCGGCATGGTCGAGGCGGAGATCCAGACGCCCTGCCTGATCCTCGATCTCGACGCGCTGGAGCGCAACATCAAGAAGATGGGCGACTGGGCGAAGGCGCATGGCGTGCGCCACCGGGTGCATGGCAAGATGCACAAGTCGGTCGATGTGGCGAAATTGCAGGAGAGCCTTGGCGGGGCCTGCGGCGTCTGCTGCCAGAAGGTGAGCGAGGCAGAGGTCTTCGCGCGCGGCGGCATCAAGGATGTTCTGGTGTCCAACCAGGTGCGCGACCCGCTCAAGATCGACCGGCTGGCGCGGCTGCCGAAACTGGGCGCGCGCACGCTGTGCTGCGTGGACGACGCGGCCAATGTGGCCGAGCTTTCCGAGGCGGCGGTGCGGCATGGCACGCAGATCGAGTGCCTGGTGGAGATCGATTGCGGCGCGGGGCGCTGCGGGGTGACGACGACGCCGGAGGTGGTGGAGATCGCCAAGGCGATTGACGCGGCGCCGGGGCTGCAATTCGCCGGGCTCCAGGCCTATCAGGGCGCGATGCAGCATCTCGACAGCTACGAGGACCGCAAGGCCAAGATCGACGTGGCCGTGGCCATGGTGCGCGACGCGGTGGAGGCGCTGAAGGCGGAAGGGCTGGAGTGCGACATCGTGGGTGGCGGCGGCACCGGCAGCTATTATTTCGAGGGAAGCTCGGGCGTCTATAACGAGCTTCAGTGCGGCTCCTACGCCTTCATGGATGCCGATTACGGGCGTATCCTCGACAAGGACGGCAAGCGCATCGACCAGGGGGAATGGGAGAACGCGCTTTTCCTGCTGACCTCGGTGATGAGTCATGCCAAGCCCGACAAGGCGATCTGCGATGCGGGGCTCAAGGCGCAGTCGGTGGATAGTGGTCTGCCGGTGGTGTTCGGGAGGGCGGACGTGACCTATGTCAAGTGTTCGGACGAACATGGCGTGATCGCCGATCCCGAGGGCGTGCTGAAGGTGGGTGACAAGCTGCGGCTGGTGCCGGGGCATTGCGACCCGACCTGCAATGTCCATGACTGGTATGTGGGCGTCCGGGGCGGCAAGGTGGAATGCGTCTGGCCGGTCTCGGCGCGCGGCAAGGCGTATTGAGGCGATGGGCATGGACAGCCAGGCCACGCAGGGTATCGTCATCGTCCCCGAGGCGATCTGCGAAGAGGTGATCACCCGCGCCGATGCCTTCGATGCGGTGGAACAGGTCTTTGCCGCCATGGCGCGGGGAGATGCCTGCAACTTTCCGGTGGTGCGCGAGGCCATCGGCCATGCCGATGCGCTTTACGGGTTCAAGGGCGGGTTTGACAAATCCGGCCTGACCCTCGGGCTGAAGGCCGGTGGCTACTGGCCCGGCAACATGGCGAAGGGGCTGACCAATCATCAGTCCACGGTGTGCCTCTTCGATCCCGATACCGGGCAGCTCTCGGCGCTGGTGGGGGGGAATTATCTCACCGCGCTGCGCACCGCGGCCGCCTCCTCGGTCTCCATCGCGTATCTGGCGCGCAAGGATTCCAGGGTGCTCGGCATGGTCGGCGCGGGCCATCAATCGGCGTTTCAGCTGCGCGCCGCGGCCGAGCAGCGTTCGTTTCAAAAGGTCGTGGCCTGGAACCCGCATCCCGAGATGCTGCCGCGTCTGCAAGCGGTGGCCGAGGAACTGGGGCTGGCCTTCGAGGCGGTGAGCCCCGAGGAACTGGGCGCGCAGGCGGATGTGATCATCACCATCACCTCGGCCTTCGAGCCGCTGCTCATGGCCGGTTGGATCAGGCCCGGCACGCATGTCGCCTGCATGGGCACCGATACCAGGGGCAAGCAGGAGGTCGATCCGGCACTTCTGGCGCGCGCCACCGTCTTTGCCGACGAGATCGCGCAATCGGTCAGCATCGGCGAGGCGCAGCACGCCATTTCCCGGGGGCTCATCGCCGAGGGCGACATCACCCCCATCGGCGCGGTGATCGAGGGCACCCATCCGGGGCGGAGATCGCCCGAGGAGATCACGCTCTTTGACGGGACCGGCGTGGGCTTGCAGGATCTGGCGGTGGCGGCGGTTGCGGCGCGCATCGCGCGCGCGCGCGGGCTGGGGGCGGCGGTGTCCCTGGGATGAGCGGGATCAGCCGCCCGCCGCGCCGTCGCGCGGCGGGATCAGGCCCAGTTCTTCCAGCCGGGGGGCATAGGTGCGCGTCACCGGCACGCGGTCGCCATTGACAAGGCGCAGCCAGGTCCGGTTGCCCTTGCGCTCGTGCCCCGCGATCGCGGCGAGCGCCACCCAGTGCGAGCGATGCGTGCAGAGCCCGGCGACCGGCTCCATCTCGTCTATCGCGTCCGAGAGCCGCAATCGAAGCGTTTCCGTGCCCCCGTCCGTCACCACCTCGACGCTGTGATCGCGCCCCGACAGGCGCAGGATCGCCGCGCCCTGCAAGGGCTCGGAGAGGCGGCGGGCAAGGCGCGGGCTTGGCGGTTCGGGCGTGGCGGGGCCGGTCTCGAGCCCGAAGCGGCGGCGCAGCAGGACGATCGTGGTCACGAAAGCCAGCGTGTTGACCCAGATCGACGCGGGCGAGAGATCAGAGCGCGCCAGCACCGGATCGAAGGCGGCCCGCAGGACGTGGATGAGCGGGGTCAGCAGGGTCGCGGTGGCAAGGCTCATGCCGAGATCGAGCGCAAGCGGCGGCCAGCGCCCGCAAAGCGTGAGCAGCGCCGCGCGGCTTAACCCGCCGATTGCCACGCCCAGGCAGAGCACCACGCTCCAATAGGCCGCGCGCAGCACCGGCCCCATGGTCTGGAAGGTTCCGAAAGGCCCGGCCACGACAGCCACGATCCCGCCACCCAGGATCAGCGACAGGCTGGTCCATGACAGGATGGCGGCGACCGTCTCCTGGACATGCCGCCGGAACTCGGACCAGATCAACTCGACACCCTTGCTCATACCCTTATAACGTGCATGTATCAGCCGGGGTATTCAATTCCAAGCATGTGTTGACGGAGCCTGCGGGATCATCAACCCGAAGCGGAGAGGGCAGGGATGGGAAATGAGGCGGTGTTTTCCCCGCAGGCAGAGGCGCGCATCCGCAAGAGTTTCGCTGCCCAGAGCATGATGGCGACGCTGGGCGCGCGGCTGGTGCAGGTCGCGCGGGGAGCGGTGCGGATCGAGGCCCCGATCCTGCCCGGCAGCCGCCAGCAGCATGGCTTTGCCCATGCCGGGCTGAGCTTTGCCATCGGCGACAGCGCGGCGGGCTATGCCGCGCTGAGCGTGATGCCGGAAGGGCAGGAGGTGCTGACCACGGAGATGAAGATCCACCTGCTCGCGCCCGCGCGGGGCGATCTGCTGGTGGCCGAGGGCCGGGTGCTGCGGCCGGGCCGCCGCCTCGTGATCGTGGAGGCGGATGTCCACGCGGTGGACGCGGGCCGCGAGGCGCATGTGGCGCGGCTTGTCGGAACGATGATCCCGCTGGGGGCGTGAGGGGGCTGCAAGGGGCCGCGGATGGCGCGCACGGCCCCTGTCCCGGCCGCCCCGCCAAGCCCCCTTTCCGCCGCGCGGGCGATGGGCTAGACCGGCCTGACCCCAGCCAAAAGGCCCGCCGATGAGACCCGTTCGCCTGCTTTCCGGCATCCTCACCGTCAGCGGCTGGACGCTGATGAGCCGGATCCTGGGCTTTGCGCGCGACGTGATGCTGGCAAGCCTGGTGGGCCCCGGCATCCTGATGGATGCTTTCGTGGCCGCGTTCCGCCTGCCCAACATGTTCCGCCGCTTCTTTGCGGAGGGCGCGTTCAACGCGGCCTTCGTGCCGATGTTTTCCAAGCGGCTGGAGGGGGGCGAGGACGCGCTCGGCTTTGCCAGCCGGGCGCTGTCGGGGCTGGGCTTCGTGCTGCTGGTGCTGACGGGGCTGGCCATGGTGTTCATGCCGGGGCTCGTGTGGCTCACGGCCGAGGGCTTCGCGGGCGATGCGCGGTTCGGGCTGGCGGTGGCGTATGGCCGCGTGGCCTTTCCCTATATCCTCTTCAT
Organism: Roseovarius sp.; assembly: GCA_002720475.1. GTDB lineage: Bacteria > Pseudomonadota > Alphaproteobacteria > Rhodobacterales > Rhodobacteraceae > Roseovarius. The sequence goes on along the minus strand of PBIL01000011.1, from coordinate 131,408 downwards.
CTCGCTGGTGGCGCTGTTCTCGGGGGTGCTGAACGCGGCGGGGCGGTTCGCGGCGGCGGCGGCGGCGCCGGTGTTGCTCAACCTGGTGATGATCGCGGCGATGGCGGCGGCGGCGCTGGCGGGCGGCGCGGTGGTGGAGGCGCTGGTCTGGTCGGTGCCGGTGGCGGGGCTGGCGCAGCTTGCTCTTGTCTGGATCGCGGCGCGGCGGGCGGGGCTGGGTCTGCGGCTGGTGCGCCCGCGCTGGACGCCGGAGATGCGCCAGCTCCTGCGCATCGCGGTGCCGGCGGCGCTGGCGGGGGGCGTGGTGCAGATCAACCTGGTGGTGGGCCAGCTTGTCGCCTCGCAATACGACAAGGCGGTGAGCTGGCTCTATTCCGCGGACCGGCTCTATCAGCTGCCGCTGGGGGTGGTGGGGATCGCGGTGGGGATCGTGCTCCTGCCCGATCTGTCGCGCCGTCTCAAGGCCGGGGACGATGCGGGCGCGCGCATGGCGCTCTCGCGGGCGGGCGAGGTGGCGCTGGCGCTGACACTGCCCTGCGCGGTGGCGCTGGTGGTCATTCCGCTGCCGCTCGTCTCGGTGCTCTTCGAGCGTGGTGCCTTCGGGGCGGACGACACGGCGGCGACGGCGCTGGCCGTGGCGGTCTATGGCCTGGGCCTGCCGGCCTTCGTCCTCCAGAAGATCCTGCAGCCGGTCTTCTTCGCGCGCGAGGACACGAAGAGCCCGTTTCGCTATGCGGTCTGGGCGATGGTCGTGAACGCGGCGCTGGCCTTTGGCCTTGCGGGCGCGCTGGGCTGGATCGCGGCGGCGCTGGCGACCACGGCGGCGGCCTGGGTGATGGTGGCGCAGCTCATGCTGGGCGCGCGCGGCTATGGCGATGTGGCGCGCTTCGATGCGCAGTTCCACCGGCGGCTCTGGCGCATCGCGCTGGCCTCGGGCGTCATGGGCGCGGTGCTCTGGGGGGCGGGCGTGGCGCTCGGCCCGCTCTTGGCGCTGGGCGGCTGGCGGTGGCTGGCGCTTCTGGCGCTCATCGGCGCGGGCGCGCTCAGCTATGGCGTGGCGGGGCAGGCGCTGGGGGCCTTCCGCCTGGCCGAGATCCGCGGGCGGCTGCGGCGCTGAGGGCTACATCAGATCGTCGAGGGGCACCGGCGTGCCGGGACTGTCGGAGAATTCCACCGCCTCGATATCGGTCAGCGTGACGGTGCCCTCCAGTCCCTGGAGGATCACGCGCCCGCCCGCGCGCCCGAACCCGTAGGTGCCGCGCGCGCCGGGCAGGATTACCCGGTCGCGTCCGGCCCCGCCGTGAATGAGATCATCGCCCCCCAGCCCGAGAAACACGTCATCGCCCGTCCCGCCGATCAGGATGTCGGATTTCGCAGTGCCCTCGAGCCGCGCGCCCGCATCGTTCGCGCGCAGGAGCGTGCCTTGCAGGAAGGTGCCGGGCGGGCGCGGATCGGCCCAGGCGGGGGCGATCGCATTGGCCCGCATGAGCGCCTGCCAGCGCGGCGTCATGTCCTCGAGATGGCGCAGCGCGCCCCAGCTGCCCCATTTCGACGGGCTGGCCACATCGACGAAGGCGGTGAAGAGCGTGCCGCCCGCCGCGCGCCAGCCCCTGAGAAGCTCCTCGTAGAGCGCGCCCATCTGCGGGGAGTAGTTGAAGGCGGTGAAGAAGCGGGTGATCGCGTCGTTCTCGACCGCCGCCCCCTGTGCCACCACATGGGTGCCGCCCTCATACATCACGAGGGCGAGCCCGTGCCGCGCGGCGACCTGCGCGTGATAGGGCAGGATGTCGCGCAGGAGCGCCCCGAGCGAGCCCTGGCGCAGCGCCTCGGCGGCCAGATCGAAGGCCAGATCGTCGCCATGGGCGGCAAGATAGCTCTCGGCCTCGGCCCCGGTCTGGGCGGCGCGGGCGCGGGCCACGGCGCGGCTGGCGGCGATCCAGCCCTCGATCGTGGGGATCATCGCCTCCTCGCCCAGATCGTGGCCGAAATAGCCGGTGACGGCATAGGCGTCGAAGCGCGTCACCGGCGCGGCGTCGAGCTGGCCATGGGCAAGCGCGAGCGGGGCCGTCAGCATCGGCTCTTCCAGCCCCGGCCAGCCGGTATGCGTGCCCGCCACCACCACCAGCCGTTCGGGCGTGTTGGCGAAGACGGCGCGCCAGATGTCGGCCATCTGCGCGGCGCGCAGCCCCGCGAACTGCATCCAGGCGTCGTCGCCTGCCTCACCGCCCCAAAGCGCCTCGGCCGCCTCTCGCGCCCAGACCGCCTGCGGAAAGATGAAATTCCACACCTCGTTGGAATATTCCACATGCACCTTGAGGCCGGGGGAGAGATTGTCGCGCACGTATTCGGCGAAGGCGCGCATGTAGCCGTCATCGGCGGCGTGGGGCATGTTCACCCACATATCCGCCCCGATCCGGTTGGCGAGCCGCACCATGATCTCGGCCGGCGCGCCGCGCCAGACATAGGTGGCATCGCCGGGCAGCGGGCGGGCGTCCCATGTGGTCTGGTCCGAGCCGTTGGTGAACTGCCAGTCCATGAAGCGCAGGAGCCGCAGATCGGCGATCCGCGCGAGCCAGAGCGGGTTGAAGACCGCGCCCGCCGCATGCAGCGCGACGTGATCCTCATGCAGGATCGTGATGTCGCGCAGGGGATTGTCGGGATCGGTCCGGGTCAGTTGCAGGACCACGGGGCCCTCGCCGGGGCCGGTGTCGAAGCGGATCTCGCGCCGGTCGTAATCGTAGCGCACATTGTCCACGCGCCCGGTGACGCGCAGCACGCCCTCACCCTCGTAGCGAAGCAGGTAGCGGCCGCGCAGATGCGCGGCCCCGGCGGGCTGGTCGGTGAGAATGAACGCCTCGAGCGCGCGCGCGTCCTCGGGCAGGGCGCGGGGCCAGCCCTCTGCGTCGAGATAGCCGCCCGCGCGCAGCGCCTCGGTCGAGAACGCCCCCCATTCGGCGGCGCTGTGGCCGATCCAGGGGCGCGCGGTCTTCATCACGTCGAGGAACGGGTGCTGCGTGGACCAGTCCGAGAGGCCGTTGAGCCCCATGCCGAGGGCGGGATTGTCGAGGCCGAGGCCGGCCGCCTGCGCGTGCGCGACGGGCGCGCGCGCCGCGTCGCGCAGCCCGAGCGCCTGGACGATCTCGTCGGCGATCCGGGCGTAGCGGGCGCGCACCAGCGGGTGCAGGTCCGCAGGCAGGTCGAAGCCGGGCGGGGCGGGGGTTTCGTAAAGCGCCGTCCAGGTGACGAGGGCGGCCAGGAAATACTGCGTCGCCGTGCCGTGGGGGGCGTCGTCGGAATAGAGCGCCTCGACCGGCACATCCTCCAGCAGGCCGGTCTGGAGGCCCGAAAGGACGGAGGAGACCGGCAAAAGCGCGATCTCCGCGTCGGGGCGGGCCTCTTGCAGCGCGGCGGTGAAGCTGCGGAACCAGTCGTGATAATCCGAGAGCGCATGGCCGTGCCAGCGCCGCAACTGGCGCGTGGAGGGCGGAAAGCGGCGGAGAAACCCGCTCATGTCGGGCCAGCCTTCATAGATCAGGATGCGCGCCCCGGGCCAGCGCGCGCGCGCCGCGTCGATGGCGGCAAGGGCGGTGCCAAGCGGCGTGGCGCGGTCGGGGTTCCTGCCGTCGAAGGGGCGGTCGGGGGGCTGATACTGGATGAAGTTGGTGGGGGTGAGGATCACCGTGTCCACCGGGCCGCGCGGACGCGCCACACCGTCAAGCGTCCAGCGGTCCGCCACGCCGTCACGGGCGAAATCGCGCAGGAAGCCCCATTGCCCGGAGGCCGCGAACGCCTTGCCGTCCGCCCGGGCCAGTTCGGCCAGCCACCAGTGCACCGCCGTCTGCGGGCTGTCGGTGAGGTGATGAAAGAGGCTGTTGCCGAAGACATGCACGGCGCGCGCCTCTGTCTCGGCGCGCGCGGGACCGGGGCAGAGCGCGCATCCCGCCAGAAGGCCGAGCACGGCGATGATCTCTCGTAATCCTGTCGGCATGGCGTCCTTCCCGGCAAATGGCAGCTCTGGCGGCAGTATAGGGCCGGGCCGCAAGCCTGGAAACAGCGGTGCCGCGGCCCGGTTTCGCCAAAATGCCACAATCGGGCTGTCAAGCCCTTGGTTTTTCTGGACCTGGTGGCCGGGCTTGGGGTAGATTCCGTGCAAACGGGGCGAAACGACCCCGACCCCGAGGCAGTTGCACATAACAAGACGGAAACCCGATGTTCCCCGAGCGGTTCTCGAATCTGCCGCCCTATGCCTTCCCGCGTCTGCGGGCGCTTCTCGACGCGCATGCGCCGGGCGGCGAGGTCGTGCATATGACCATCGGCGAGCCGAAACATGCGTTTCCCGCCTGGATCGTCGATGTCATTGCCGAAAACGCGGGCGGCTTTGGCCAATACCCGGTCAACGACGGGATGCCCGCGCTGCTGGAGGCGATCGCGGACTGGGTGGCGCGGCGCTATGGCGTGACGCTCGATCCGGCGACGCGGGTGATGGCCTTGAACGGCACGCGCGAGGGGCTTTACAACGCGATGATGGCGCTCTGCCCGGAGACCAGGCGCGGCAAGCGGCCCGTGGTGCTGCTGCCCAACCCGTTCTACCAGGTCTATATGGTCGCCGCGCTGAGCGTCGGGGCGGAGCCCGTGTTTCTCAACGCCACGCGCGAGACGGGCCATTTGCCGGATTTCACGACGCTTTCGCCGGAGATGCTCGACCGGGTGACGGTGGCCTATCTCTGCTCGCCCTCGAACCCGCAGGGGGCGGTGGCTTCGCGGCGCTACTGGGCCGATCTCGTCGCGCTGGCGGAGCGCCACGATTTCCGCATCTTCGCCGATGAATGCTATGCCGAGATCTACCGCGACACGCCGCCCGTGGGCGTGCTGGAGGTGGCGCAGGAGATGGGGGCCGATCCAGAGCGGATTGTCGCCTTCCACAGCCTGTCGAAACGCTCGAACCTGCCCGGGCTGCGCTCGGGTTTCGTGGCGGCGGGGCCAAAGAGCATCGCGGCGATGAAGCAGTTGCGCAGTTACGCGGGCGCGCCCCTGCCGATGCCCTTGCAGCACGCCGCGGCGCGGGTCTGGGCAGATGAGGCGCATGTCGTGGAAAATCGCGGGCTCTATGCGCGCAAATACGCGCGCGCGGACCGGATCCTCGGGCAGGTGCCGGGCTATCGCAGCCCAGAGGCGGGGTTCTTCCTCTGGCTGCCGGTCGAGGACGGCGAGGCGGCGGCGCTGCGGCTCTGGCGCGAGACTGGCGTGCGGGTGCTGCCGGGGGCCTATCTGGGACAGGAGGCGGGGGGCATGAACCCCGGCCAGGGCTATATAAGGGTGGCGATGGTGGCCCCCGAAGAAGAGATGGCGCAAGGGCTGATCCGCCTGCGCGACTGTCTTTACGGTTGAGCGAGGGTGAGCAGGAAAATGGCATATCAGACACGCGGGCGCGAGCCGCTCTTCGACAGCACCACCGCAGAGGCGATCGAGAAGCGCGGCAAGGAGTTGCTGGGTCTGGCGCTGCTGGCGCTGGCGCTGGCGGCCGGGGCCGTGGTGCTGTCCTACAGCCCGACCGATCCGAACTGGATGGCCGCGACCGACGCGCCGGTGCGCAACTGGCTGGGGACGGTCGGCGCGGGTGTGGCGGCACCGGTCTTCATGATCATCGGCTGGGGCGGTCTGGGGCTGTCGCTGGTGCCGGGGGCCTGGGGGCTGCGGCTCATGCTGCATTTCGGCGAGGAGCGCGCCACCGGGCGGCTCATCTTCGCGCCGGTCTGGCTGGCGCTCCTGTCGCTTCATGCCGCCACGCTCACCCCCGGCGCGGACTGGCTGGCGCATCACAGTTTCGGGCTGGGCGGGCTCTTCGGCGACACGGTGCTTGGCGCGCTGCTGGGGATGCTGCCGCTGGAGCCGGGGCTGGCGTTGCGGCTCGTCTCGGCGCTGCTCGGCGCGGCGGTGCTGGCGGCGGGACTGTTCGTGCTGGGCTTCAGCATGGCGGAACTGCGCCGGGTGGGGCGGTTCCTGCTGGTGGGGCTGGTCCTGAGCTATGCCGCGCTGCGGGCCGCTCTGGCGACCGGCGCGGGCGGGCTCGCGCGGGCGGGCCAGGGCGTGCAGGCGCGGCTGGCCGAACGCCGCGCCGTGGCGCAGGCCGCAGCGGCGGAAGGCCCGACGGTGGTGCGCCCCGAGCCGTCCCTCGGGCAGACGGCGGTGCGCCGGCCCCCGCCAGAGGCACGGACCCCGGCACCGGCCGCGGAAAAGCCCGGCGGGCTGCTCGCGCGGATGCCCGCGCTTCTGCGCAAGCCCGAGGCCATGCCCGCGCCCGAACTGGTGGAACCGCAGGCCGCCGATGCCGAGGCCCCGAGCGATGACCGCATCCGCGCGCGCATCTCGGATGCGATCCGCAGCCGCGTGCGGCAGAACCCGGCGGTGCAGGTGGAAAGCGTGGCCCCGCTCACCAAGGGGCGCGGGCGCGGCCCCGATCCGCTGATCCTCAAGCCCGCGCCGCGCGCGCCCCTGCCGCCCGAGCCGCCGCTGACCGCGCGGCAGGCGGTGCCGCCCGCGCCCGAGCCGGAGGGTGCCCCGCTGATCGAGGAGGCATTCGACGCGGCCCCCGAGGCCGCGCCCGCCGTCGGCCCCGCCCCGCGCATCCCCGTGCCCGAACCGCGCAAGGTGGTGCAGCACCCGCCGCAGAAGCCGCTCGCGCCCTCGGCGCGCGCCATGGCCGAGGCGCAACCCGCGCTGCCCTTCGAGGCCGATGCGCCGGTCTACGAATTGCCGCCGCTCTCGCTGCTGTCCGATCCGGCGCGGATCACGCGCCATCACCTCAGCGACGAGGCGCTGGAGGAAAACGCGCGGATGCTGGAGAACGTGCTCGACGATTACGGCGTCAAGGGCGAGATCGTGAGCGTGCGACCCGGCCCGGTGGTGACGATGTATGAGCTCGAACCCGCGCCGGGCCTCAAGGCAAGCCGGGTGATCGGGCTTTCGGACGATATCGCACGGTCGATGTCGGCGCTCTCGGCCCGGGTCTCGACGGTGCCGGGGCGCTCGGTCATCGGGATCGAACTGCCCAACGACAACCGCGAGATGGTGAGCTTCCGGGAGATGCTGTCGAGCCGCGCCTATGGCGACGGCACCCAGAAGCTGCCGCTCGCGCTCGGCAAGGATATCGGCGGGGACCCGGTGGTGGCCAACCTTGCCAAGATGCCCCACCTGCTGATCGCGGGGACAACGGGATCTGGCAAATCGGTGGCGATCAACACCATGATCCTGAGCCTGCTCTACAAGCTGACCCCCGATGAATGCCGGCTCATCATGATCGACCCCAAGATGCTGGAACTCAGCGTCTATGACGGTATCCCGCACCTGCTCTCGCCCGTGGTGACGGACCCGAAGAAGGCGGTCGTGGCCCTCAAATGGGTGGTGGCCGAGATGGAGGACCGCTATCGCAAGATGTCCAAGCTCGGCGTGCGCAATATCGACGGCTATAACGGGCGCGTTGCCGAGGCGCTGGCGAAGGGCGAGATGTTCGCGCGCACGGTGCAGACGGGGTTCGACGACGAGACCGGCGAGCCGGTCTTCGTCACCGAGGAATTCGCCCCCGAGAAGATGCCCTATATCGTGGTCATCGTGGACGAGATGGCCGACCTGATGATGGTCGCGGGCAAGGAGATCGAGGCCTGCATCCAGCGGCTTGCGCAGATGGCGCGGGCGTCGGGCATTCACCTCATCATGGCCACGCAGCGCCCCTCGGTCGATGTCATCACCGGCACGATCAAGGCGAATTTCCCGACCCGGATCAGCTTTCAGGTGACCTCGAAGATCGACAGCCGCACCATCCTGGGCGAACAGGGGGCCGAGCAGCTTCTGGGCATGGGCGACATGCTCTACATGGCCGGGGGGGGCCGGATCACCCGTTGCCACGCCCCCTTCGTCTCGGACGAGGAGGTTGAGGAGGTGGTCACCCATCTCAAGGCTTTCGGGCCGCCCGCCTATGTGGGAAGCGTGGTGCAGGGCCCCGACGAGGAGCGCGCCGAGAGCATCGACGCGGTTCTGGGCCTTGCCTCCGGCGGGGCGGCCGAGGGCGACGACGCGCTTTACGATCAGGCGGTGGCGATCGTGGCGAAGGACCGCAAATGCTCGACCTCCTACATCCAGCGCAAGCTTGCCATCGGCTACAACAAGGCCGCGCGGCTGGTGGAGCAGATGGAGGACGAGGGCGTGGTGAGCGCGGCCAACCATGTCGGCAAGCGCGAGGTGCTGGTGCCGGAGCCGCAATAGGGCGGCCGGCACCATGACGGGCGACTTGCGCAAGGCTGGCAGAATGCCCATTTTGCGTCGGTAAGGAGGCGCAGGACATGAGCGAGCGCAGCACCATCAAGGCAATCGTCATGGACGCGGCAAGGCAGCACTTTGCCGACGATACCATCCGTGACGTGGTTGTTCGTGCGCAGGACGGCGTGGAAGATGATGACTTCATGGACATTCGCGTGATCTATGATGCGTCCGACGGCCGTTTGCGCGCAGACGCAACGTCAAGTTTCATCAGGGTTCTCAGGGCGCGGTTGCAAGAGCGCGGCGAGGACCGGTTTCCCGTCATCTCCTACGTCTCGGAAGCCGAGGCCCTGACGGAGTGAAACCGGAAGACCTCATCGTGACAGCGCGTCACCTTGCCATGCGTGGAGGTGGCCGGAAGCCGCGCCAGGCCGACCTTCGGAGGGCGCAAAGCACCGCCTGTTACGCCTGTTTCCATGCGCTGTGTCGTCTTTGTGCCGACATGATGATCGGAAAGACAGGGGCGGAAAGAAGCGGCGAGGCTTGGCGTCAGGCCTATCGGGCGGTTGATCATGGCTTTGTGAAAAAGCTGTTTTCGGGAGAGCAAAAGCCGAAAATCCTCGGGCAGTTTCCTGCTGAACTTCAGGATTTCGCAAACGCCTTCGTCGCCTTGCAGAAGAAACGGCACGACGCCGATCACGACCCGGACGCCAGATTCAAGCGCTCTGAGGTGCTGAGCGATATCGACGCGGCGGATTTCGTGATCAAGCGCATCGGGGCCGTGAGTCTAAGGGATCGCCGCGCCTTTGCCGCCTGGGTCGTGTTCAAGTCGCGTTAGGATGCAAGGGGGCGGCGGGTGGTGATGAAAACAGGGCCGCGCACGACACGAACGGCCAAGGCGATCAGACACCAGCGCGCGGGTTGGTGGTTGCGGGAACATATCGAGGAGCAGGAATGATGATCCGTCATGCGGTTGCAGTGACCCTCTGGTTGACGATGCTGGCCCTTCCGGCGGCGGCGGAGAAGCTCTCGCTGGCCGAGATCTCGGCCTATCTCAACGATCTGCGCACGGCAGAGGGGCAGTTCACGCAAGTGAGCGAGGACGGTGCGGTGAGCACGGGGCGGCTCCTGCTCAAGCGTCCCGGCCGGGTGCGCTTCGAATACGACCCGCCCGAGGCGGCGCTGGTCATCGCCGATGGCGACACGGTGGGCATCATAGACCCGCGCTCGAACGAGCGGCAGGGCTATCCGCTGCACCGCACGCCGCTCAAGATCATCCTGGCGCGCAACGTCGATCTCGGACGCGCGCGGATGGTCACGGCGCATTTCAGCGACGGGACCACCACAACGGTGCGCGCGCAGGATCCCGAGCATCCCGACTATGGCAGCATCGACCTGGTGTTCACCGCCGATCCTGTCGAACTGCGGCAATGGATCGTCAACGATGCCAATGGCGGGCGCACGACGGTCATTCTTGGAGAACTCGTTCGGGACGTGCGGCTGGCGGACGAGAATTTCGTGATCCCCGGCCTCGACCGCAAGCGGATCGACCGGTAGCGCGCCGCGTCAGAGAAGCCCGCGACCGGCGCGGCAGGTTGCGAGTTGCGCGCGGTAGCGTGCCGCCCGGTTCTCGACCTCGTCCGAGACGCGCGCGAGCCAGGGCTTCGAGCGATGGCTGCCGCGGGCGAAGCCGGTGCGCCCCTCGTGATAGGCCAGATACTGGCTGCGCGCGTCGTCCGGCGCGATGCCCAGCCTTTCGCTGGATTGCGCCATGTACCAGCCGATGAAATCGGCCGCGTCGTGGATGTCGTCGCGGCGCGCGCCGAAGCGGTTGGTATCGGCGAGATACTCTTCCCAGGTCCCGTCGAGCGCCTGGCTGTAGCCATAGGCCGAGCTGATGCGGCCCGTGGGGATCACGCCCAGTGTCCAGCGATAGGGCGTGCGCGCGTCCGAGACGAACTTGCTCTCCTGGTAGATCGTGGCCATCTGGACATGGGCAGGCACGCCCCAGCGGCGCTCGGAGGCGCGGAAGGCGCGCGCATATTCCGGCCGCTCGTCGAGGATCGCACAGGCATTGTCGAGATTGCGCGGGGCCGTGCCGTAGCCGGAGCCGCCGCAGGACGACAACACGAAAAGCACCAGAACGGCGCGAAGACTCCTGCTCATCTGCCTCTCGCTTTCGCGTTTGTTTTGGCAGAGTCTAGCGGATTTGCGCGGTGGGGGGAATCGGGAATCCGCACCGCCCTGGCTGTTCGGCGGCCGTTCACAGACTGTTTCGCGCGGTATTGGACAAACCCGCCTTGCGGCGTTAGATAATTGTGCTAGGGCAATGACGATGATCAAGACACACGCGAAATATGCCTTGGGGCAGGTGGTGCGGCATCGCAAGCATCCCTTTCGGGGGGTGATCTTCGACGTGGACCCGCAGTTTTCCAACACCGAGGAATGGTATGCGGCCATCCCCGAGGACAGCCGCCCCGAGCGCGAGCAGCCCTTCTATCACCTGCTGGCCGAGAACGAGCAGAGCTATTACGTCGCCTATGTCAGCGAGCAGAACCTGGTCGCCGACTATTCCGGCGAGCCGGTGGACCATCCCGACATTCCCGATCTCTTCGGACCCTTCGAGGACGGGCATTACCCGCTGCATTTCCAGCTGAACTGAGGCGGGGTTGTCCCCGCCCCGCTGTTCAGTAGCCGAGCGCGCAGCCGTCCTTGCGCCCGTCGCTGCCGCCTTCCAGCAGGCCGCTTTCGTGGATGCGGATGGCCTGCGCGCCGCCCAGCGGCTCCGGCGGGACGATCACCGAATGACCGAGATCGGCCAGCGCCTGCGCCACCTCCGGCGCGAAGCCGCGCTCGAGCCGGAGCCCGCTCGGGTCGGCAAAGGCGCGCGGCGCGTCGATGGCCGCCTGCACATCCATGCCGAAATCGACGATGTTGGAGACAAGCCGCGCGTGGCCGGTGGACTGGTAGGCCCCGCCCATCACGCCGAAGGGCATGGTGACACGGCCCTTTTCGGCCAGCATCCCCGGAATGATCGTGTGCATCGGCCGCTTGCCGGGGGCAAGCTCGTTCGGGTGGCCCGCCTCGAGCGTGAATCCCGCGCCGCGGTTTTGCAGCAGGATGCCGAATCTCTCCGACGCGATGCCCGAGCCGAAGCCGTGGAAGATCGAGTAGATGAAGGAGACGGCCATGCGATCGCGGTCCACCGCGGTGATGTAGATCGTGTCGCGGTGCACCGCCTCGGCAAGCGGTGCCGTGGCGGGCATGACGCGGGCCGGGTCGATGAGCGCGGCAAGCTGCGCCGCCGTCTCGGGCGAGAGCATGTGATCGAGCCGCGTCACATGGTCGGGATCGGCGATGAAGCGGTTGCGCGCGTCATAGGCGAGCTTGGTGGCCTCGGCCTCGATATGCAGGCGCTCGGCACCCATGGGGTCCATCGCGGCAAGGTCGAAATGGCTCAGGATGTTCAGGAGCAGGATCGCCGTTGCCCCCTGGCCGTTGGGCGGATGCTCGACCAGGGTGGCGGCCTTGTAGTCGCCGCTCACCGGATCGGTGTAATTGCTCTCGGCGGCGGCGAAATCGGCCGCGTCGTGGACGCCGCCCAGGGCGGTGAGGGCGGCGATCATGTCCTCGGCCACCTCGCCCTCGTAGAAGGCCGTGCGCCCGTGGCGGGCGATGCGGCGCAGCACCTCGGCCTGGCCGGGGGCGCGGAAGATGTCGCCGGTTTTCAGCGGTGCGCCGCTGCGGCTGAAATGGGTGATGCCGTGGCCCTGGAGCGCGGCCCCCGCGCGCGGCCAGTCGAAGGCCACGCGGGGTGCCACCGGCACGCCCTCCTCGGCATAGCGGATGGCAGGTGCCAGGAGCGCGTCGAGCCCGAGCCGCCCGTGATCGGCGGAGAGCCGGCAGAAGGCGTCGATGGCGCAGGGGATGGTGACGGCATGGGGCGAGTGGAGCGGCACGCTGGCGTGACCGGCTGCGCGCAGCGCCTCGGCCGAGGCGGCGGCGGGGGCACGGCCCGAGCCGTTGAGCGCGCGGATCCCGGGTTCGCCCGGCGTGGTGAAGAGCGCGAAGCAGTCGCCGCCGATGCCGGTCATCTGCGGCTCGCAGAAGCCGAGGAGAACGGCCCCCGCGATGGCCGCATCCATGGCATTGCCGCCGCGTTCGAGGATGTCGATGGCGGTCTTGGCGGCAAGCGGGTGCGAGGTGGCGCACATCCCGTTTGTCGCATAGGTGCCCGAGCGTCCCGGCAGGTGAAAATCGCGCATGCTCCGTCTCCCGTGGTTCGCGAATCGCGGCACGTTAGGACGGCGCGCAACGAAAGCCAATGCGCCCGGTCATCGGGAATTTGGCGGGAAGAGACCTCGACGCCGCGCATTGGGTGGGGGCAATGACACGCGACGCCGAGGGAAGCCATATGCAGCTACAAGACGGGATATGGCGGGGCTCTGCGGCGTCACTTGGGTGCGATTGCGGTCTTTTCTGGACAGGCACACGCGTGGGTTGCGGCGTGCCCTCAGCGGCGCAGATCCGGCCCGGTTCCGGGGCCGAAATGCAGGGTAAGCCGGTTCTCTCCGTCCGCGCGCGCATAGTCGAGCCGCTCTGTCAGCGCGCGAATCAGGAACCAGCCGAATCCGCCTTCGGGCAGGCTCTCGCGTGGCGTGACGGCGGGCGGGGCCGTTCCCTCGGGCAGGCGCAGCCCCGGAAGCGGGTGGCCCCGGTCCCGCAGGATGCAGCACAGCCCCCCGGTCTCGCGGGCCATGTCGAGCGCGATTTCGCCGCCCGTCCCGCCATAGGCATGCTCCACGATGTTGTTGAGCGCCTCTGCGATCACGATCTCGACGGTGCCGCAGGTCTCCTCGGTCTCGCCCAGGGCGCGAAGCCGGGCGCGCAGCGCGGCCAGAAGATCGCGCACCGCCCCCTCATGGGCGACGATGCGGCGCTGCATCACCCAGGACATGGCGTGTCCCGCCCGGGGCGCAGAGCAGCCAGGCGCGCGCGCCGGCGGCATCGCGCCACGGCCCCGCTCAACCCGCCGCGCGGGGCAGCGGGGCCGCGGCATCGGCATGGATGACAAAGACCGTGTCCATCCGCGTGAGCCGGAACACCTTGGCCACGTCGGGTGTGAGCCCGGCGAGATCGAGCCTGCGGCCCGCGCCCATCTGCTTCATCGCCGCGACGATCGCGCCGAGCCCGCTCGAATCGACGAACCGCACCTGGCCGAGGTCGAGCACGACGTGATCCGGCCCACCTTCCGTCGCCATGCGCATCGCCTCCTTGAACCGCAGGGCAACGGCGGCGTCGATCCGCGCCTCCGGCACGGTGACGATGCGCAGGGTGTCGTGATCGCTCAGCTCGAGTTTCATCATGCCTCCGCTACGTGGTAATACGAGAAAGCCTAGACCCGATTCCTTTCCATCCGGTAAGCACGGGCCAGAGTCTCAGGAGGACGAACGAAGATGCGCGAAGTTGTGATCGCGGGCGCGGTGCGCACACCGATGGGCGGCTTTCAGGGCGATTTCGACGGCGTTCCGGCCGCGGAACTGGGCGGCGCGGCGATTCGCGCGGCGCTTGGGGATGCGCGCGCGGCCACGGTGGACGAGGTGCTCATGGGCTGCGTGCTGCCCGCTGGACAGGGCCAGGCCCCGGCCCGCCAGGCAGGATTCCTTGGGGGCTTGGGCGAGGAAGTGCCCGCCACCACGCTCAACAAGATGTGCGGCTCGGGGATGAAGGCGGCGATGATGGCCTTCGACCAGATCGCCCTCGGCCACGCCGAAACCATGATCGCGGGCGGCATGGAATCGATGTCCTCCGCGCCCTACCTTCTACCCAAGATGCGCGGCGGGGCGCGCATCGGACACGGGCAGGTGCTCGACCACATGTTCCTCGACGGGCTCGAGGATGCCTATGACAAGGGCCGCCTCATGGGCACCTTTGCAGAGGATTGCGCCGAGAAATTCCAGTTCACCCGCGAGGCGCAGGACGACTATGCGCTCGGGTCGCTCGAAGGGGCGCTCGCGGCCGAGAAATCGGGGGCCTTCGAGGGCGAGATCGCGCCGGTCACGATCCGCACGCGCAAGGGCGAGGTGACGGTCGCCCGCGACGAACAGCCCGCCAAGGCGCGCCCCGAGAAGATCCCGCAGCTGAAACCGGCCTTCCGCGAGGGCGGCACGGTGACGGCGGCCAATTCCTCCTCGATCAGCGACGGGGCGGCGGCGCTGGTGCTGGCCTCGCGCGCGGCGGCCGAGGCACAGGGGCTCAATATCCGCGCCCGCATTCTGGGCCATGCGAGCCACGCGCAGGCCCCCGGCTGGTTCACCACCGCGCCGGTCCCGGCGGCGCAGAAACTGCTCAGGCGGCTCGGCTGGGGCGTCGATGACGTGGATCTCTGGGAGGTGAACGAGGCCTTTGCCGTTGTGCCCATGGCCTTCATGCACGAGATGGGGCTGCCGCGCGAGAAGATGAATGTCAACGGCGGGGCCTGCGCATTGGGTCATCCGATCGGGGCCTCGGGCGCGCGGATCATGGTGACGCTGCTCAACGCGCTGGAAAAGCGGGGGCTGAAACGTGGCGTGGCCGCCATCTGCATCGGCGGCGGGGAAGGGACGGCCATTGCCATCGAGCGGACCTAAGTTTCTTCTGGCCGAAGATATCCCGGGGGTGCGGGGGCTGGCCCCCGCCGCGGGCTCGACAGGAGCGCGACCATGCGCATAGACTACCCCGCCACCACCCGCGCGATCCTGTCGCTGACCGAGGGCGAGAGCGACGAGGTTGCCCTCATGGCCACCGTGGCCTGCGAGTTGCACCATGCCGATGACCGCTTCGACTGGACCGGCTTCTATCGCGTGACCGGGCCGGAGACGCTCAAGATCGGACCCTATCAGGGCGGGCATGGCTGCCTTGTCATCCCCTTCTCGCGCGGGGTCTGCGGGGCGGCGGCGCGCCTGGGCGAGGTGCAGATCGTCGATGATGTCGATGCCTTTCCCGGCCATATCGCCTGTGCCGCCTCGACGCGCTCGGAGATCGTGCTGCCGGTGCGGGACCGCGCGGGCCGGCTTATTGGCGTGCTCGATATCGACAGCGACCGGCCCGCGGCCTTCGGTGCCGCCGATGCCGCGGGGCTGGAAGGGATCCTGCGGGCGGTGTTCGGGCGGCTCTGAGCGGCCGCGGGCGCGGGTGTTTGCGAATCCGTTCCGGGCCGGGTAGGATCGGGTCATCACACAAGCACCCGCGCGACATGACGCGGCCTTGCCAACCCACCCCCCTGAAGAACTGGACATGACATGACGCAGGTCAAACCGGGCGATACCGTCCGCATTCATTACACCGGCACGCTCCCGGACGGGCAGACCTTCGATTCCTCCGAGGGGCGCGAGCCGCTGGAATTCACCGTGGGCTCGGGCGAGATCATCGCCGGGCTCGATGCGGCCCTGCCGGGCATGGCCGTGGGCGAGACGAAAACCGTCGACGTGGCCGCCGAGGATGCCTACGGAATGCCCGACCCTGCGGCCCGCCAGGCGGTGCCGCGCGCCGATATCCCCGCCGAGATCCCGCTCGATCTGGGCACCCGGCTCCAGGTGCAGACGCCGCAGGGGCAGGTGATGCCGGTGACGGTGGTCGAGGTGACCGAAAGCGAGGTGGTGCTCGACGCCAATCACCCGCTGGCCGGGCGCCACCTGACCTTTGCCATAGAACTGGTCGCAATCGCCTGAGCGCGGGCCGCGCCGCCCTTCAGGGCATTGCCGGCCGGTTGCGGACGGGCGCGACCGGCCGATTGCGCGCAGGCCGCCGGGCGCGCGGCTTCCGCGCGCTTGCCATTTGCGCGCGGGCGCGCTAGAGGCGGGCGGTCAAGCGGTCGCAGCCTACCCGCTCTAAAAAACAAGGATCGACATGCGCACTCTCGTGATCTGCTCCGGCGGGCTCGATTCCGTCACGCTCGCCCACAAGGCCGCCGCCGAGCGCGATCTTGCCGGGCTCCTGTCCTTCGACTACGGCCAGCGCCATGTGAAGGAGCTGGGCAGCGCCGCCGCCTGCGCGCGCCGTCTTGGCGTGCCGCACAGCGTGGTGGATCTGCGCAGCGTCGGCGCGGCGCTCTCGGGCTCGGCACTGACCGGTGACGTGGCGGTGCCGGACGGGCATTATGCCGAGGAGACCATGCGCCTGACCGTGGTGCCCAACCGCAACGCGATCATGCTGGCGGTGGCCTTCGGCATGGCGGCGGCGGAAAAGGCCGAGGCGGTCGCCGCGGCGGTGCATGGCGGCGATCACTTCATCTATCCCGATTGCCGCCCCGGCTTCGTCGCGGCCTTTCAGGCGATGCAGGACGCCGCGCTTCAGGGCTATGCCGAGGTGGCGCTCTGGACGCCCTATCTGCATGGCTCCAAGGCCGATATCGTGCGCGATGGCGCGCGGCTTGGCGTGCCTTTTGCCGAGACCTGGTCCTGCTACAAGGGCGGCGCGCGCCATTGCGGGCGCTGCGGCACCTGCGTGGAGCGGCGCGAGGCGTTTCACCTGGCGGGCATCGAGGATCCGACCGCCTATGACGATCCAGAGTTCTGGCGCGCGGCGGTGGAGGGGCGCTGATGTATCGCATCACCAAGGAATTCCATTTCTCGGCCTCTCATCAGCTTTTCGGGCTGCGCGAGGGGCATCCTTGCGCGCGGCTGCACGGGCATAACTATGTGGTGGTGGTGGAACTGGCCGCCGAAGACCTCGGGCCCACCGGCTTCGTGCGCGACTATCACGACCTGGCGGCGCTCAAGCGCTATATCGACGAGGAACTGGATCACCGGCATCTCAACGACGTGCTGGGCGACGATGGCGTGACGGCCGAGCGCATGGCCAGGCATTTCTACGACTGGTGCCGCGCGCGCTGGCCCGAGGTGGCCGCCGTCAGGGTGAGCGAGACGCCCAAGACCTGGGCGGAATACCGGCCGTGAACGAGGCGATCCGCGTCTCCGAGATCTTCGGCCCGACCATCCAGGGCGAGGGCGCGCTCATTGGCGTGCCCACGGTTTTCGTGCGGACGGGCGGGTGCGATTACCGCTGTTCGTGGTGCGACAGCCTGCACGCCGTCGATGCCGAATACCGCCGCGAATGGACCCCGATGCAGCCCGGTGCGATCATGGCCGAGGTGACGCGGCTTGCGGGCGGGCGGCCCTTGCTGGTGACGCTCTCGGGCGGCAACCCGGCGATCCAGCCGCTGGGGCCGCTGATCGAGGCGGGGCGCGCGCAGGGCTACCGCTTTGCCATGGAGACACAGGGCTCGGTCGCGCGGGACTGGTTTGCGGCGCTCGACATGCTGGTGCTGAGCCCCAAGCCGCCCTCCTCGGGCATGGCGGTGGACTGGGCGGCCTTCGAGGCGTGTCTGGCGGCGGCGGGCGGGGGAAATAAAGTAGGGCAGCGACCGATCGCGGGTGGGCGAGAAGCGCCCGCCCGGGGGGGCGGTCGGGCGCTGCCCGGCGTTGCCGCCGGGCGGGACTCCAAACCTGATGTGGTCCTGAAGATCGTCATCTTCGACGAGACGGATTATCAGTGGGCGCGGCAAGCGGCGGCGCGATACCCCGCCCTGCCGCTGGTCCTGCAGCCCGGCAATCACACGCCGCCGCCACCGGGCGATGACAGCGCGGTGGTCGATCACGAAGGGATCGCGGAGCGGATGCGCTGGCTTGTGGGGCGCGTCACCCGGGATGGCTGGTATGGCGCGCGGGTGCTGCCGCAACTGCATGTCGCGCTCTGGGGCAACCGGCGCGGGGTCTGAGAGGAGAGAGGGCGATGGCCGGGAACATCTATCAGGGTTTGAAACAGTTGGGCGGGGCGACGCGGGTGCCGCAAAGCCCCGAGGAGGCGGAACTAGAGCGCGTGGCCAATCCGCAGGCCGACGTGGCCTATGCGGTGCGCTTTACCGCGCCCGAGTTCACCTCGCTCTGCCCGATGACGGGCCAGCCGGATTTCGCCCATCTGGTGATCGACTACGTGCCGGGAGCGTGGCTGGTGGAATCGAAGTCTCTCAAGCTCTACCTCACCAGTTTCCGCAATCACGGGGCGTTCCACGAGGATTGCACCCTCACCATCGCCCGGCGGCTGGTCGATTTCCTCGAACCGCACTGGCTGCGAATCGGCGGCTACTGGTATCCGCGCGGCGGCATCCCGATCGACGTGTTCTGGCAGACCGGACCCGCGCCCGAGGGCGTCTGGCTGCCCGATCAGGGCGTGCCGCCCTATCGCGGGCGGGGCTGAGGCCGCCTCCTTCTCGGGCCGTGCCCCGGGGATCCCGCCTTGCGGTGGCAGGCGATCCCCGCTTGCGCGGGGATGACCTTGCTCTTCGCCCTCAGCAGGGCACCGTGCGATAGGTGCCGTCACCGTTGGAATAGGCACATTGGTTGGTGCGCGTGTTGCGGGCGATGAGCGTGCCGGCGGCGGCCCCCGCAAGGGTGGAGAGAACGGTCCAGCCCGCATTGGCGTCGAACGCGGCCGCCCCGATGAGACCCACCCCCGCGCCGATCGCCGCCCCGGTGAGTTCACGGTTGTCGGACGTGTCGATGCAGCCCGCAAGCGCCAGCCCCGCCAGCGCCCCGATGATCGTGTTGCGTGTCATGTCAAGCTCCTTTCCTGCCTGCTCGTGATATGGGTATTACGCCGCAGGAACGAAGGTTTTCCCGCGAAAAATTGCGCTTCGGCAAGGAATTGCCGGTCACGGGATGGGGGGCGGTACCCTGCGCCGCGCGCCCGACAGCGCGTTGCCGGCGATCGCCGCCAGCAGGACCGCGCCGCCCAGAAGGGTGCTCGGCTCGGCCCGTTCGCCCAGGAACAGCCAGACCCAGACAGGCCCGAGCACCACTTCCGCCATCGAGAGCAGCGTCAGCTCGGCGGCGGGCAGGCGGCGCGAGCCGAGCGTGTAGAGCACCAGCCCCGCCCCCACCTGAAAGACGCCCATGCCCGAGGCGATCCCCGCATCGCGCGGCGAAAGCGCGAGCGACAGGCCGAGCGCGGCGCAGATCGCCGTCATCGCCACCGTTCCGATCAGCCCCGAGAGCAGCACGGCGGGCATCATCTCGACCGATTTGCCCCGCCGGAGCGCCACGGTGAAGACGGCAAAGCCGAGCGCCGAGCCGAGCGCCGCAAGATTGCCCCGAAGCGCCGCGCCCGAGGTCTTGTCCCAGACCATCACGGCGATGCCGCAGAGCGCGACCAGCATCGCGATCCATGTGGCACGGCGCACATGTTCGCCCAGAAGCGCCCGACCGAGAAGCGCGGCCAACAGCGGGGCGGCCGCGAAGAGCAGCATCGCATTGGCGACCGAGGTGGTCTGAAGCGCGAAGATCGCGCCAGAATAGGCGGCGACGAGCGCCGCCCCGGCGATCAGCCCCGGCCATCCCATCGCGCGGACGAGCGAGAGCGGCGCGCGCCCGGTGCGCAGCCGCACCACGGCGTAGAGAAAGACGCTCATGGAGAGCGAGCGGTAGAACAGGATCTGCCAGACGGCCGCCTCCTCGACGAGGCGGATGCCGAGGCCCACGGTGGACCACAGCACCCCGGCGGCGAACACCAGAAGACAGCCCGAGAGATCGCGCTCGGTGGTGGCGGCCATGCTCATGGCGCGCGCTCTTCCTCGGGCATTTGCGGAGGCAGGGGGCTGCCGGGGGCGAATGTGGCCTCGGCCGTGACCGGGGTGGCGTCGCCGCGCCGCGCCGCGCGCAGCTCGCGCCAGCCGATATAGAGCCCCGCACCGATGATGAGCACCATGCCGGTAAGCGTGGCCGGGCCCGGCACCTCGGCCCAGACGAGATAGCCGAGCAGCGCCGCGAAGGGCAGGTAGGTATAGTCGAAGGGGGCCACGAGGCTCGCCGATGCAACCTGATAGGCGCGCGAGGCTAGCATGTAGGCCACCATCCCGATCGCTCCCAGCCCCGCGAGGCGGGGCAGATCCGCCCAGACCCCTTCGGGCAGGCCCCAGCGCAGATGCGCCGTCTCGGGCGCGAGCGGCAGCAGACGGGCCACCAGCCAGCCAATCGGCACGATCATCAGCCCCGAGAAGCTCAGCGTGTAGAGCCCGACGGTGAGCGTGCTCTCGCGCTCGCCGATGCGGCGCGCGAGGATCTGCGAGGCGGCATAGGTGAGCGCGCAGAGAAGCGGCAGCACACTGGCCCAGGAGAATTGCCCGCCCATCGGGTTCATGGCGATCACCACGCCCGCGAAGCCGACGACCAGCGCCGCCGCGCGATGCGCACCGACCCGCTCGCCCAGAAAGAGCGCGGCCATCAGTGCGGTCATCAGCGGCGCGGAGAAGAAGATCGTGCTGACCTCCGCCAGCCCCATGAACGGAAAGGCCGCGTAGAACATGGAGAATCCGGCGGCAAAGAGAAAGGCGCGCGCCATGTGCAGCGGCCAGAGCGCCGAGCGCAGGCTGTGCGGCCCGCCCAGCATGGCGATGAGCGGCACGAGCACGAGCACCGCCACGACCGAGCGCGCGAAGAGCAGCGGCCAGACCGGGTAGCTGGACAGAAGCCCCTTCATCACCGCATCCTGCGCCACGAAGAGCAGCATCGCCACCTCGATGCACAGGATTCCCTGCACCGCGCGCGAGGGCACGGGGGCGGGATGGGCGGACATCATCGCCATGGCGGTCTCCCTTGCCTCTGTGGTCAGACAGGCCAGGCCCGTCGCCCCGGCGCGGCGGGGCGTCTTGGCAGAGATCATGCGGTGGGACGGCACTCAGGCCGAGTGGGTCGAATTTCTCAGGACCAAAAGCGACTGTCTCGCCTGTTTGCGACGGAAACCGCCCTCAGCCCCGCGCGCGGTTCCAGGTCGGGTGGAAGCGCCCGGCAGGCGAGAGGGTGAAGATCTCGGCCCCGGTCGCGGTCACGCCCACGGAATGCTCGAACTGCGCCGAGAGCGACTTGTCGCGCGTCACCGCCGTCCATTCGTCGTCGAGCACGACGGTTTCGGGCCGACCGAGATTGACCATCGGTTCGATGGTGAAGAACATGCCTTCCTCAAGCCGTGGCCCGCTGCCGGGACGCCCGTAATGCAGCACGTTCGGCGGCGCGTGGAACACGCGGCCAAGCCCGTGGCCGCAGAAGTCGCGCACCACCGCCATGCGCTGCGCCTCCACGAAGCTCTGGATGGCGTGGCCGATATCGCCGAAGGTGGCCCCGGGGCGCACGGCCTCGATCCCCTTCATGAGCGCGTCATGGGTCACGTCGATGAGCCGCTCGGCCTTGCGCGAGGGCGTGCCCGCCACATACATCCGGCTGGTATCGCCGAACCAGCCATCGACGATCACGGTCACGTCGATGTTGAGGATGTCGCCGTCCTGAAGCACGTCGTTCTTGCGCCGCTTCTCGTAATCGCGCGAGATGGTCTCGCTGCCGCTTTTCGGGATGGGCGCGCCGGGGATGCCGTGACAGACCACGTGATTGACGCTGATGCAGCTTGCGTGGCGATAGCCCTTGTAGCCGATGGTGGCCGATCTGGCCCCGGCGGCGGCCACCTTCTGCTCGATCAGCGCGTCGAGCGCCTCGGTGGTCTGGCCCACGAAGACATGATCGGCGATCTCGTCAAGGATACGGGCGGCGAGATGGCCCGCCTTGCGCATGCCTGCGAAATCCGCCGCCTCGTGGATGCGGATGCCTTCGCGCGTGTGCCTGCCGCGATGCGGTTCGTTCACGTCTTGCCTCGTCGGGTTCCAGGGTTTTCCCTTTACTTAGGGATATTTGTCCCCAAGGGCCAGAGGCTGCGGCGCGATCACCGGCAGTCTGTGACCGATCGTGATCGTCCCGCGCGGGATATCCGCGCGATATGACAGGACCGTGACCGTGGCCGGGCGTGCCGCCTTGCACGCATGTTCCGGGGCCGTGCGCACGGCAATGGCGGCGGCGGGGCCGGGCGGCAGGAGGGGGCTTTGAAAGCGCATGGAGCGGGACTATACCGGAACGGATTGCAGATCAAGGAGGTCGCCATGCCCAACCCAACCGCCGCCATGCTGGTCATCGGGGACGAGATCCTCTCGGGGCGTACGCGCGATGCCAACACGCATTACCTGGCGGGAGAGTTGACGCGGGCGGGGATCGACCTGCGCGAGGCGCGCGTGGTGGCCGATGACCGCCCGGCCATCGTGACCGCCCTGCGCGCGCTCAGCGCCGCCTATGACGTGGTCTTCACCTCCGGCGGGATCGGCCCCACCCATGACGACATCACCGCCGAGAGCGTGGCCGCGGCCTTCGATCGCCCGATCTCGGTGCGCGAGGATGCGCGCGCCATCCTGGCCGCGCATTACGCGGCGCGCGGGCAGGAGCTGAACGCGGCGCGGCTGCGCATGGCGCGCATCCCGGAAGGGGCCACGCTCATCGAGAACCCGATCAGCGCGGCGCCCGGATTCACCATCGAGAACGTGCATGTGATGGCGGGCGTGCCCGCGATCTTCCAGGCGATGCTCGCCTCGGTCCTGCCGGGGATCATCGGCGGCGCGCCGCTTCTGTCGCAGAGCTACGAGGTGCGGCGCGGCGAGGGCGATATCGCCGCGCCGCTGGCCGATCTCGCGGCGCGTTATCCCGATCTTTCCATCGGTTCCTATCCGTTCATCCGCGATGGCTGTCACGGGGCGCATATCGTGATCCGCGGTGCGGACGGGGCGCGCGTGGACGCAGCCACGACGGAACTGGCAACGATGTTTCCCGCATGACCCCCGATCCTGCCATGCTCCATGCCGTGGCCGAGGCGACATGGCCGCCCGCCGCCACGCAGACGCTCGGCCCGGTCACGCTGCGCGACGGGAAGGGCGGCGGCAAGCGCGTCTCGGCCGCCACGGCGACGCCGCCGGTCACGGCGAAGGAGATCGCCCGCGCCGAGGACGCGATGCGCGCGCGCGGGCAGGCACCGCTCTTTCAGGTGCGGGAGGGCGAGGATGACCTGGATCGGCTTCTGGCCGGGCGGGGCTACGGCATCGTCGATCCCGTCAACGTCTTGGTCGCGCCCGTGGCGGCGCTGGTTGGCGAGCGCCCGCCGCGCCTGACGATCTTCACCATCTGGGAACCCATTGAAATAATGCGGGAAATCTGGGCAGAGGGCGGGATCGGCCCGGCCCGCGTGGCGGTGATGGAGCGCGCGGCGGGGCCGAAGACCGGCCTTTTCGCGCGCCATGCCGACAAGCCCGCCGCCGCAGGCTTTGCCGCGATCAGCCGAGATGTGTGCATGGTGCACGCGCTTGAGGTACGCGCGCATCACCGCCGGGCGGGGCTCGGGCGGCTGATGATGGTGCAGGCCGCGCTCTGGGCGGAGGCGCGGGGCGCGGCACATCTGGCCGTGCTCTGCACCCGCGCGAACGCGCCGGCGAACGGGCTTTATGCCGCAATGGGATTTCGCGTCGCGACGACGTATCATTACCGCCAGAAGGAGTAAGCCATGACCGAAAAACCCATCGCCCTCGACCTGCCTCCCGTCGATCCGCTGCCCGAGGCGACCGCGCGCTATTTCCAGATCTGCGAGGAGAAGCTGGGCCTTGTTCCCAACGTGCTGCGCGCCCATGCCTTCGACATCGACAAGCTGGACGCCTTCACGGCGCTCTACAACACGCTGATGCTTGCGCCCTCGGGTCTTTCGAAGCTCGAACGCGAGATGATCGCGGTGGTGGTCAGCTCCGCCAACCGATGCTGGTATTGCCAGGTCGCCCATGGCGCGGCGGTGCGCGCGCTCTCGGGCGATCCGGCGCTGGGTGAGGCGATGGTGATGAACTATCGCGTGGCGGATCTGTCGCCGCGCCAGCGCGCGATGCTCGATTTCGCCGTCAAGGTGACCCAGGCGAGCGCCACAATCGAGGAGCCGGACCGCCAGGCGCTGCGCGATCACGGGTTTTCCGACCGCGACATCTGGGACATCGCCAACGTGGCGGCGTTCTTCAACATGTCGAACCGCGTCGCCTCGGCCACCGGGATGGTGCCCAATCCAGAGTATCATTCGCAGGCGCGGTGACATGATCGGGCGGGGGGTCTGGCTTGCGCTGGCGCTGCTGGCCACGCAGACCCTGGCGCAGGATCTGCCGCTGCCCGCGGAGGCCGAGCGCACGGCCGAGGTGATCCGCGAGGCGGCGACGATCCACCTGCCCACGGGTCCGTTTGCCGGGGGCACGGTGCCGCGCGAGCGGCTTGACGGGCGGATCACCAGCCGCGCCTGGCGCCTGCCGGAGCGCGGGCTTGGCACGCTCGAACTGCTCGCCCCCTTGCGCGCGGCGCTGGAAAAGGCGGGCTGGGATGTGGTCTACGACTGCGAGAGCGCGGGCTGCGGCGGGTTCGATTTCCGCTTTGCCACGCCGGTCCTGCCCGCGCCCGCGATGTTCGTGAACCTCTTCGACTATCGCTATCTCCTGGCCCGGCGGGGCGCGGAGACGGCCATGCTCTTCGTCAGCCGTGCGGGCGCGCGCGGTTACGTGCAACTCACCCATGTCGGCCCGGTCGAGGGTACATCGGCACCGGACGCAACGCCGCCCGTCACCGATGCGCCGGGCGATCTCGGCGCGCGGCTGCGCGGGGCGGGCCATGTGGTTCTGAACGGGCTCGAGTTCGAGACCGGGGCCGCCGCGCTCGGCAAGAGGCCCTATCCCGATCTCGCGGCGCTTGCGGCCTTTATGGCCGAGACGCCCGCCGCGCGGATCGTTCTTGTCGGCCATACCGACAGCGTGGGCGCGCTCGAGCCCAATATCGCGCTCTCGCAGGCCCGCGCCGAGGCGGTGCGTGCGCGGCTTATCGAGGTTCATGGCGTGGCAGGCGACCGGCTCGAGGCGCATGGCGTGGGCTATCTTGCCCCGATCGCGCCCAACTCCACCCCGGAGGGGCGCGAGGCCAATCGCCGGGTCGAGGCGGTGCTGCTGGAATAGGGCGCGCTCAGCCGTTCGTGTCCTTCGATCCGGTTCCGAGCACCCGCCCGGCCACCGCGTCGAGCCGCGCCAGAAGCGCCGGGTCGCGCCGCTCGGGCGCGGTGAGCAGGGCGTGATCGAGCGCGCGATCGCAGCCCTGCGGGCAGGGGGTGCGCGCCCCTCCCAGAAGCGCGGGCAGGCCCCGGACGAGCGCCCGGCCCTTGTCGGCATTGCCGGTCAGCGTGGCGATGATGGCGGTGATGTCAACGGCACCATGATCGGGGTGCCAGCTGTCGTAATCGGTGATCATCGCCACGCAGGCATAGCAAAGCTCCGCCTCGCGGGCGAGCTTGGCCTCGGGCATGCCGGTCATGCCGATCACGTCGCAGCCCCAGTGATCGCGGTAGAGGCGCGATTCCGCCATGGTCGAGAATTGCGGCCCCTCCATCGCCAGGTAGGTGCCGCCGCGATGCACGGTGATGCCCGCATCCCGCGCGGCGGTCTCGCAGGCGTCCGAAAGGCGCGCGCAGGTCGGGTGCGCGACGCTCACATGCGCCACGCAGCCGGGGCCGAAAAAGGATTTCTCACGCGCGAAGGTGCGGTCGATATACTGATCGACCAGGACGAAATCGCCGGGGGCCAGTTCTTCGCGGAACGAGCCGCAGGCCGAGACGCTGATCACGTCCGTGACGCCGAGGCGCTTGAGCGCGTCGATATTGGCGCGGTAGGGCACGGAGGAGGGGCTGTGGACATGGCCGCGCCCGTGGCGGGGCAGAAAGGCCATCGGCACCCCGTCGAGCCTGCCGGTCAGGATCGCGTCAGAGGGCGCGCCCCAGGGTGTCTCCACCTCCTGCCAGGCGGCCCCTTCCAGCCCGTCGATCTCGTAGAGCCCCGAGCCGCCGATCACCCCGATCATCGTCTGTGTCATCGCCTTGCCTTTCGCTGTGTGCTGCAAAGGCTTAGGCCGGATCGCGGCAAAAGAAAATGCCCCCGCGGGTTCCGTGAGCACCCCGCGCGGGCGCCCCCCCTCATCCCCAGGAAGGGCCTGTGGCGCGCTCAGCCGAGCATCGCCGCGACCTCATCGGTGGTCCACAGCGCGTTGGCCATGTAGCGGAAATTGGTGAGGGCGGCGAGATAGCCGTCGCCCTCGGGCAGTATCGCCGCCGCCGTCCCGTCCGAGACCACGGCCACCTCGAATCCCTGTTCGAGCAGTTCGCGCATATGGCTCTCGGTGCAGAGATTGGCCGACATGCCCGCAAGGATCACCTGATCGACCCCGGCCTTGCGCAGTTGCAGCACAAGATCGTCGGTTTCCGGCCCGTAGACCTTGTGCGGCGAGCAGAGGATGGTCTTGCCGTCGAGGATATAGGGCTTGTACTGCGGCATGAAATCGGCCCCCGAGCCCTCGAAACCCTCCATGCTGACCGGGCGCACCCGGTCGAACATGTTGATGGCATGCATCAGCTTTTCCAGCGCGCCCTCGAATTTCCAGCCCTTGTCGTTCGGATAGTAGTAATGCGGCGAGACCGCGACGGGGAGGCCCGCGCCCCTGGCCGCCTTGACCAGCCGCTCGATGTTCTCGACCGTGTTGTTCATCTCGACCGACTTGCCGACCGCGCGCCAGGCGACACCCTCGGGCGAGAGAAAGTCGATCTGTGGATCGGTCACGACGAGGGCGGCGCGGGAAAGGTCGAGCTTCATGTCGCTCGGCGGCAGGAACGGCTCGGCGGGGGGCGCATAGGGATTGTCCTGCGCGCGCGCGCTCGTGGCGGCGAGGCCGGTTGCGGCGGCGGCAAGCGCCGTGGTGCCGGTCAGCGCGGCGCGGCGGGTGAATCTGGGGTCGTGGTCGTGGTCATGGCAAGTGCACATGGGTGTCCGCCTTTGATGGGCTCTGGTCATAGTCTGCCCGGGGCTATGTGCCTTCGCGTCCCGAATTGGCAGCGCAGAGCGGATTTTTCGTGCCTTTGTGCGCGGGCTGGGGCAGGATCGGACCATGCAGGAGCACCCGCACGACCGGATTCTCGATGCGCTCGAGATCAGCGCCGAGCCCTTTGCGATCTGCGCGCTCGAAGGGGCGTGCTGCCTGGGGCTCGGGCGCGCGCCGCGCGCGACGCTGCATTACGTTCTGGGGGGCGAGGGGGTGCTCTCGGTGCAGGGCGGGGCGCCGCTCGGCCTTGAACCGGGGCGGCTGGTGCTGGTCCCGGCAAGCCGCAGCCTTTCGCTTGTCAATCGCGGCGGCGCACAGGCGGGCCTGCCCGCCTGCCGTCCGGCAGGGCTCGATCTGCAAGAGCATGTGGCCCGCGGCGCGGGGGCGGGCGTGATGGTGGTGCTCTGCTCGGCGATCTCGCTGGGTCTGCGCGGCACGCATGGGCTCATCGACCTCTTGCGCGCGCCGCTCAGCCTTGACGTGACAAGAAGCCCGGTGGCGGCGCAGGCCATGGCGGCGCTGGTGGCGGAGATGGGCAGCGACCGCCCCGGACAGCGGGCGATGGTGCGTGCGCTTCTGCTGCAATGCCTGATCGAGATGCTGCGCACGCGGCTCGAATCGGGCGATCCTGGCGTGACCTGGCTGGCGGCGCTGGCCGATCCGGGGCTGTGGCGGGGTCTGCGCGCCATGCTCGAGGATCCGGGGCGCCCCCATACGCTCGAAAGCCTTGCCGAGGCGGCGGGGATGAGCCGGTCACGTTTCGCCGCGCGCTTTCAGGCGGCCTATGGCCAGGGGGCGATGACGCTCTTGCGCGATCTGCGGCTGGCGCGCGCGGTCGGATTCCAGAGCCGCAGCGCCTTTACCCGCGCCTTCGTCGCGATGTGGGGCGAGACGCCGCGTGCCTTCCGCGGGCGTCCCGGCGATCAGGCGGCGGAACGGGTGCAGAACCGCGCCTGATCGCGGCCGCGCGCCTTGGCGGCGTAAAGCGCGCGGTCGGCCTCTTCCAGCAGCGTCTGCATGGCGGGCGGTGCCATGCCGGGGCGCGGCTCGGCCACGGTCACGCCAAGGCTGAGCGTGACCGGGATCGGCGCGCGCAGGCCCGGCACGGCAACCGGCGTGGCGCGGATGGCATGGCAAAGCCGCTCGGCCACCTCCTGCGCCTCGGCGCGGGTGGTCTCGGGCAGGGCGATGAGAAACTCCTCGCCACCGATCCGCGCCAGCAGATCGCCCGCGCGCAGATGCGCGCGCAGCCGCTCGGTGACGGCTACCAGCACCGCATCGCCTGCGGCATGGCCGTGCCGGTCATTGACCTGCTTGAAGAAATCCAGATCGGCCACCATGACGGCGAGACCTGCGCGGCTCCGCGCGATCTGCCGCTCGAGCCAGGGCAGGGCATGGCGGCGGTTATGCGCCCCGGTGAGCGGGTCGCGCAGCGCCGCCTCGAGCCCCGAGCGCAGATGCGCGCGCAGCGCCTCAACGCGGCGCTTGCGCGCCAGAAGGCAACCCATGCGATGGCAAAGCTCCTCGGACGCGACCGGCGCGAAGAGCACGTCATCGGCCCCCATGTCCAGCAGCGTCACCGCGAGCGGGGCGGCAGCGGCATCGAGCAGCACCAGCACCGGCGCGTGGCGCGTGCCGGGCGTGGCCTTGAGATCGGCCAGCAGGCGCAGCCCCGCTTCGGCCTGCGCCTGCCCCAGCCGGATCACGAAGAGATCCTGCGACGCGGGCGGGGGATCGTCGAGCGCGAGAAAGCTCAGCCGGTGCGGCATCGTCTCGGCAAACCGGGCGCGCAGGGCAAGTGCGGCGGCACGGTCCGGCGCGAAGAGCGTCACCTGCCCCGGCAGCGCGAGCGCCGCCTGCGACTCGGCAAAGCCGGGCGCGCCGCCGGTCTGGCCGATCAGCTCCTCCTCGGCATTGCGCGCGCGCAGGAGGTTGCGCAGCCGCGCGAGCAGGAGCGGCTCCGGCACCGGCCGCGTGAGCACGGCATCCGCCCCCGCGCGCAGCAGGGCAAGCCGCTCGGCGGCGCTGTCCGTGCTCTGGAGCAGGAGGATGGGCACATGGGCAAGCCGCTCGTCCCGGCGCAGCGCGCGCAGGAAGGGCGCGGCGCTCTGTCCGTCGAGCCGGGCGCTGGCGAGCACGAGATCGGGAGGCTCGGCCATCGCCATGCGCAGCCCCTCGCGCGCCGATCCGGCCTGCACCACGCGATAGGGCGTGGTTGCAAGCCTGACCTTCAGGACGATCCGATTTGTTGCCAGATCGTCAACGATGAGAATGGTGCCCGACATTGCGGCGCTGCCTCTGATCTGAGCGTTGTTATTGGTGACAGTCTCGCGCTAAGTGGTTAAGAAAACCTTTCCGGGAATTAACAATGATGACCATGACGCGGGAGGCCGCCGAGACGGTCGCGCTTCAGGCCCTGGGCTGGCTGGCGGGCAACGATGCGCTTCTGCCCGTGTTTCTTGGCGCGACCGGGGCCTCGGCGGAGGATCTGCGCGCCCGCGCGGCAGAGGCGGCGTTTCTGGGCGCGGTGCTTGATTTCGTGATGATGGACGATCAATGGATCATGGCATTCTGCGACGCGCAGGGCATCGGTTATGACCAGCCGATGCGGGCGCGCGCCGCCCTGCCCGGCGGGCAGGAGAGACACTGGACATGACCCTGCGCGCCGAGGCGGTGCTGTTCGACAAGGACGGCACGCTGTTCGACTTTCACACGACCTGGAGCCATTGGGCGCATGAGGTGCTGCACGATCTGGCGGCGGGCGACGCGGCGCTGGTCGCGCGGCTGGCCGAGACGGTCGATTACGACCTTGCCGCGCGCCGGTTCCGCCCGACAAGCCCGGTCATCGCCGGAACCAACCGTGAGGCGGCGGAATGCCTGGCCTCCGCGCTGCCCGGGCGCGACGTGGCGGCGATCGAGGATCACCTGATGCTGAGCGCGGCGCAGGCCCCGCTTGCCCCCGCCGTGCCGCTCGGCCCCTTTCTCGACGGGCTGAGGGCGCAGGGGCTGCGCCTCGGGGTGATGACCAATGACACCGAATACGGTGCGCGCGCGCATCTCACCGCAGCCGGGGTGCTGGAGCGGTTCGATTTCGTTGCCGGGTTCGACTCGGGGCACGGGGCGAAGCCCGCCGCGGAGCCGCTGCTGGCCTTCGCGCGCGCCGTGAAGGTGGACCCGGCGCGCGTGGTCATGGTGGGTGACAGCACCCATGACCTGATCGCCGGGCGCCGGGCGGGCATGGCCTGTATCGGTGTGCTCACCGGCACGGCGCTGGCCGGGGATCTTGCCCCGCATGCCGATGCGGTGCTGCCCGATATCGGCCATCTGCCCGGCTGGCTGGCTTCGTGACACGCCATCCGCTCTTCGGCCTCGGGCTGGCCACCTTCGGGGCGCTGGTGCTCACGCCCGATGCGCTCTTCATGCGGCTTTCCGGCATGACGGGCTATCAGATGGTGGGCTGGCGCGGCGGGCTGATGGGGGCGGTCATGCTGATCCTCTGGGCCGTTACCGCGCGCGGCATGACACGCGAGCTGGCAGTGCTGGCCAGCGGGACGGGCGCGCTTCTGGTCGCCACGCAATATGTCAACATGACGCTCTTCAGCCTCGGCATCGCCCTTGCGCCGGTGGCGGTGATGCTGCTCGGCGTGGCGACCGCGCCCGTCTTTGCCGCGCTTCTGTCCTGGCTGGTGATGGGAGAGCGCACGCGCCCGGCCACCTGGGCGGCCATCGCGGCGGTCATGGCGGGGCTGGCGCTGGCGGTCTCGGGCGGCGACGGGCCGGGCGGGGAAAGCGTGGCGGCCGGTCTTGCGGCGGGGCTCGGCGTGGCGCTGGTGCTGGCGCTCAACTTCGTGCTGCTGCGCGCGCACCCGGAGATGCCGATCCCGCTGGTGATCGGCCTCGGCGCGGCGCTGGCGGGGGCGACGGGCTGGGCCGTCACGGGGCCCGCGCAGATGACCGGGGGCACGGTCTGGGCCATCGCGGTCTGCGGGTTTGTGATCCTGCCGGTCTCGTTCTTCTCGCTTTCGCTGGCCTCGCGCCAGACCCATGCCTCGAACGTCAGCCTGCTCTTGCTGCTCGAGACGGTGCTCGGCCCACTCTGGGTCTGGATCGGGGTGGGCGAGCGGCCGGAGCCGGTGATGCTCGTGGGGGGCGCGGTGGTGGTGGCCAGCCTCGCGCTCTACCTCCGGCAGGAGGGACGACGGCGCGCGAATGGAAGAAAACGACAGCGCGCGTCGCAAAGCGGCATGTGACGCCTGCCCACCCGGTGTTTCGTGGAAGGAGACGAGCACCGGGAGGGCGCGAGATGGGCGAGGAACTCACACGCAGGAAGCGCGGCGGCGGGCGCGCGGGCAATGCCGCGCGGCGCGGTCAGGCGGTGATCGAGCAGATGCCGTGGAACCCGCCGGTCAATCTCGACCGGCCGACCGAGCCGCTGACCCCCGAGGGGGTGGCGGCGATCCATGACGGCGCAATGCGGATCCTCGAGGAGATCGGGATCGAGTTTCTCAACCCCGAGGCGGTGGCGATCCTGCGCGGCTCGGGCGGCTGCGAGATCACCGGCGAGAACGTGCGCATGGGCCGCGAGTTCGTCATGGAGATGATCGCCAGGGCACCCGAAAGCTGGACCATCACGCCGCGCAACCCCGAACGGCAGATCACCATCGGCGGCCGGCATCTCAACTTCGGCAATGTCTCCTCGCCGCCTTCCTACTGGGACATGAAGATCGGGCGCAAGGTCACGGGCACCCGCGAGATGTGCCAGAACCTTCTGAAACTCAGCCAGTATTTCAACTGCATCCATTTCATCGGCGGCTATCCGGTGGAGCCGCAGGACATCCATGCCAGCATCCGGCACCTGGATGTGCTCTACGACAAGCTGACGCTCACCGACAAGGTGGCCCATGCCTACTGCCTGGGCAAGGAGCGGGTCGAGGACGTGATGGAAATGGTGCGCATCGCGGGCGGGCTCAGCCACGAGGAATTCGAGGCGACGCCGCGCATGTATACCAACATCAACTCCACCTCGCCCCTCAAGCACGATTACCCGATGCTCGACGGCTGGATGCGGCTGGCGCGGCGCGGGCAGGGGCTGGTGGTGACGCCCTTCACCCTGGCGGGCGCCATGGCGCCGGTGACGATGGCGGGGGCGGTGGCGCAAAGCCTCGCGGAGGCGCTCTGCGCCGTGGTGCTGGCGCAGGTGATCCGCCCCGGCGCGCCCTGCGCCATCGGCACCTTCACCTCCAACGTGGACATGAAATCCGGCGCGCCGGCGTTCGGCACGCCCGAATACATGCGCGCCACGCAGATGACCGGGCAGCTGGCGCGGTTCTACCGCCTGCCGATGCGGGCCTCCGGCGTCTGCGCGGCGAATGTCCCTGACGGGCAATCCATCTGGGAGACTTCGAACAGCCTCTGGTCGGCGGTGCAGGCGGGGGCGCACATGGTCTATCACGCGGCCGGATGGCTCGAGGGGGGGCTGATCGCCAGCCCCGAGAAATTCGTCATGGATTGCGAGATCCTGCAACAGATCCAGCGATACATGGACCCGATGCTGACCGCGACGGGCCCTGACGAGATCGCGGTGGACGCGATCCGGGAGGTCGGTGACAAGGGCCACTTCTTCGGCATCCAGCACACGCAGGACCGCTATACCACGGCCTTCTACGCGCCCTTCCTCAGCGACTGGCGCAATTACGAGGCCTGGGAGGCGGCGGGGGCGGTCTAGACGCCGGCGCGCGCGCATCAGGTGTTCCAGGACATCATCGCAGGCTTCGAGGCCCCGCCGATGGACGAGGGCATCCGCGAGGAGCTTGCGGATTTCGTGGCACGGCGCAAGGCCGAGGGTGGGGCACCCACCGACTTCTGACAGGGCCGTGACCCGCGCCCTTGCTAGCCGAACAGGGCGAGGCCCGCGAAGAGCGTGAGCGCGCCCGCCGTTATGGCGAGGATCACGTTGCGAAACGTGTAGCCAAGGACAAGCGTGACCACCGCCGCGGCCATGCGCGGGGCATCGAGCGCGCCGCCGGTGGCGGCGGGCCAGACCACGAGCGGTGCCACCAGCCCCGGCAGCACCGCCACCGCCGTGTAGCGCAGGTGCCGCAAGAGCCAGGCCGGCAGGGGGCGATTGCCCACCAGCCCGAGAAAGACGAAGCGCAGCCCGAAGGTGCCAAGCCCCAGCGCGGCGATGAAAAGCCAGAGATCGCCCCCCTCGATCATGGCTGGCGCGCCGCCTTGCGCCGCTCCAGCATCACCTCTGCCTGCGCACCGGTCATCATGCCCGCGACCCCCGCCACCAGCAGGCCGGTGTTGTAGGGCAGCCCGGCGAAGATCAGCGCGAGCGTGACCGACACGGCCGCGGCGGCCATGTGCGCCGGGGTGCGCAGCATCGGCCCGATCATCGCCAGGAAGGTGATCGGCAGCGCGAAATCGAGCGGCAGGCCCGGGGGCACCGCGTTGCCGATCAGCGCGCCTGCCAGCGTGAACGCATACCACAGCGGGCAGATCGGCGTGACCACGCCGAAATAATAGGCCATGCGCTCGGGCACGCTCAGCCGCGGTTCCTGCTCGAAGCGGACGATCGCGCAGGCATAGCTCTGATCGACCATGAAATAGGCGGCGAAGGCGCGCTGCCAGAGCGGGGCCGCGCCCATCCAGGGCGTGAGCGAGGCCGAATACATCGCCATGCGCAGGTTGACCGCCAGCGCCGAGGCCAGCGCGATCAGCGCGGGCGCATTGTCGGTCAGCAGTTGCAGCGCGGTGAACTGCGCGGCCCCCGCGATGACCAGCACCGAAAAGCCCATCGTCTCGGCCAGCGACAGCCCCGCCTCGGTGCCGACCACCCCGAAGAGGAAGGCGAAAGGCACCACCACCAGCACGAAGGGTGCGCCGTCGCGCACGCCTTGCCAATAGAGGGAATTGGTGGTTTGCCTTGACACGAATTTCGCCCCGCGCGCTCTGCCCTGAGCCGGGGTATCCCAGCGCGGGAGGAGATGCAATTGGCCGGGAACATCGACCGTGAAGGTTATCTGATCGCGCCCGACCCGACGGCGGCGCGGCTGACCCGCGCGGTCGAGGGCGTGGATCATGACGGAAACCGCACCGAGATCCGGGTGGTCGAGGAGCGTCCGCTGACGATCTTCCTCAACGCGCAGGAGATCGTGACGGCGATGACCATCGGCGATTATCCCGAGTATCTCGCGCTCGGCTTCCTGCGCAACCAGGGGATGCTCGCGCCCGGCGAGACGGTGCGCGGCGTCGATTACGACGAGGAACTGGAAACGGTGGTGGTGCGCACCGACGGGCAGACCAGCTATGAGGAAAAGCTCAGGAAGAAGACCCGCACCTCGGGCTGTGCCGTGGGAACGGTCTTCGGGGACATGATGGAGGGGCTGGAGGGGGTCACGCTTCCTGCGCTCGAGGTGAAGACCTCGGAACTCTACGCGCTGGCGCATCGCATCAACCGCACGCCCTCGCTCTATCTCGAGGCGGGCGCGATCCACGGCACGGTGCTCTGCCAGGGGGCGCGGCCGCTGGTCTATATGGAGGATGTGGGCCGGCACAATGCAGTGGACAAGATCGCCGGCTGGATGTTCTCGGAAGGGGTGAGCGCGGGCGACAAGCTGCTCTACACGACCGGGCGGCTCACCTCGGAAATGGTGATCAAGACGGCGATGATGGGCATTCCGGTGCTGGCCTCGCGCTCGGGCTTTACCGCCTGGGGGGTGGAGATCGCGCGTCAGGTGGGCCTCACGCTGATTGGCCGGATGCGGGGGCGGCGCTTCGTCTGCCTTGCAGGCGAGGAGCGGCTCTTGCGCGATGCCGACCCGGCGAGCGTGGAGGAGGAGGGCCCGAAACATCGCCGCAAGGGGGCGGAGGGATGAGCGCGCCTTTCGGGGTGATCCTCGCCGGGGGACAGGCCACGCGGATGGGCGGCGGTGACAAGGGGCTCCTGGTCCTGGGCTGCGGGGTGATCCTCGATCATGTCATCGCGCGGCTCGGGCCGCAGGTGCGCGCGATGGCGCTCAACGCCAATGGCGATCCGGCGCGCTTCGCGCGGTTCGGCCTGCCGGTGCTGGCCGATCCGATTGCGGATTATCCCGGGCCGCTGGCCGGGGTGCTCGCGGGGCTCGACTGGGCCGCCGAGGAGGGAGGCGACACCATCGTGACGGTGGCTGCCGACACGCCATTCTTCCCGCGTGATCTGGTGGCGCGGCTGCAAGGGGCGGCGGCGGGCATGGCGCATCCGCTGGCCCTTGCGGCCACGCCGCGCGGGGGGGAAGAGACCAGATCCATGAGCCGCGGCGGGCTGGTGCGCCATCCCACCTTCGGCCTCTGGCCCGTGGCGCTGCGCCACGATCTGCGCGCGGCGCTGGAGGATGGCTTGCGCAAGGTGGTGCTCTGGACCGAACGCCATGGCGGGCGCGAGGCGCTTTTCGACGATGCGCAGGCGTTCTTCAACGTCAACACGCCCGAGGACCTGGCCGAGGCCCGGCAGAGGGCGGGGGCATGAGGCTCTATGGCGTGACCGGCTGGAAGAACGCGGGCAAGACCGGGCTGATGGAGCGGCTGGTCGCGGAGATGGTGGCGCGGGGCTTCAGCGTCTCGACCGTCAAGCACGCGCATCACAGCTTCGACGTGGATCATCCGGGGCGCGACAGCTACCGGCATCGCGCGGCGGGGGCGGGCGAGGTGCTGCTGGCCTCACGGCACCGGGTGGCGCTCATGCGCGAATTGCGCGGGCAGGCGGAGCCCGCGCTGGCCGATCTGCTGGCGATGCTCGCGCCCTGCGACCTGGTGCTGGTCGAAGGCTACAAGCGCGACAGCCATCCCAAGGTGGAGGCGTTCCGCGCCGGGACGGGCAATCCCCTCATCGCGCCGGGCGATCCGACCATCCGCGCGGTGGCAAGCGACGTGGCGCTCGATCTCGACCGGCCGGTGTTCGATCTCAACGACACGCGCGCGATTGCCGATTTCATATTGGCCGAGGTGGGGCTGTGACCCCGTTCGACAGCTTTGCCATGCTGGACTGGTCGAGCGGCAACGATACCGGGCCGCGCCCGCGCCGCGATGCGATCTGGCTGGGGCTGGTGCGGGCCGGGCGAGAGGAGGCACCGTGCTACCTGCGCAACCGGGCGGAGGCCGAGGCCGCCCTTGTCGATCTGATCGAGACCGAGCGCGCGGCGGGGCGTCGTCTGTTCATCGGGTGCGATTTTCCGTTCGGCTTCCCGGAGGGGTTCGCGCGGGCGCTGACCGGTTCGGACAATCCTTTCGCGGTCTGGGACTGGCTGGAGGCGCGGATCGAGGACGCCCCGCGCGCCAACAACCGTTTTGACGTGGCGGCGCAGATCAACGCGCGGTTTCCCGGTTTGGGGCCCTTCTGGTTCAACGGCCTCAAGCGCGAGATCGAGGGGCTGCCGCGCCGCGATACGCGGGCGGGGCACGGCCTGCCTGATCGGCGGCGTGCCGATGAGGGTGCGCCGGGGTCGTTCAGCGCCTGGCAGATGGGCGGTGCGGGGGCCGTGGGCGGGCAGGTGCTGATCGGGTTGCCGGTGCTGAACCGGCTGCGGCGGCGCTTTGCTGGAGATCTCGCCGTCTGGCCCTTCGAGGCGCCGGACGCGCCGGTGGTGCTGGTTGAGGTCTGGCCGGGGCTGATCAACAGGGCCGTCAGGCGCGCCGAAGCCGCGGGCGGCATCCGCGACGCGCATCAGGTGCGGCTGATGGCGCGGGGGCTGGCACGCTTGCCACAGGACCGGCTCGCCGCCATGCTGGCGGTGGAGGCCCCCGAAGAGGGCTGGATTTTCGGCCTCGGCCACGAGGAGGAGTTGATGCGCGCCTGCGACGACACGCTGAAACCGCCGCCGCTGCGCGACGATTGCTTTGCCCTGCCTGCGGGCGTGGACTGGACGCCGGTGGACGATGCGCTCGCGCTGCTGCGCGCGCGGCTGGCCCGTGTCGTGGGGCAGGAGCGCGTGGCGCTCGGGCAGGCAGCGGGCCGGGTGCTGGCCGCGCCGGTCGTCGCGCGGCGCGCCAACCCGCCGGAGGCCAACACGGCGGTGGATGGCTATGGATTTGCCCATGCTTCGCTGGGGGAGGGCGATCAGGTCTTGCCGCTTGTGGAGGGTCGCGCGGCGGCGGGGGTGCCCTATCCGGGCGCGGTGCCGCCGGGCCATGCGGTGCGGGTGCTGACCGGCGCGGCGCTGCCCGAGGGGGTCGATACCGTCATTTTGCAGGAGGATGTGACCGTGGGCGAGGGGCGCATCGCCTTTCGCGCGGGCCTCAGGCGGGGGGCCAACACGCGGCGCGCGGGCGAGGATGTGGCGGCGGGCGCGACCGTGCTGGAGCCGGGGCGCGTGCTGACGCCTGCCGATCTGGCGCTTTGCGCGGCGGTGGGCGTGTCGGAGCTGACCGTGTACGAGCGGTTGCGCGTGGCCGTGATCTCGACCGGGGACGAGCTGGTGGAGCCGGGGGCAGAGGCCGCGCCGGGGCAGATTTTCGATGCCAACCGCCCGATGCTGACGGCGCTTGTGGTGCAGATGGGATATGAGGTCGTGGACCTTGGACGGATCAGGGATGATCGCGCCGCGCTCCGCGCCGCGCTTGACCGGGGCGCGGCGGAGGCGGATGTGATCCTGACCTCGGGCGGGGCGTCCTCGGGGGACGAGGATCACGTCTCGGCGCTCCTGAACGAGGCAGGGGCGATGGCCGAATGGCGCATCGCGCTCAAGCCGGGGCGGCCCCTCGCTCTCGGGGTCTGGGGCGGTGTGCCGGTCTTCGGCCTGCCGGGCAACCCGGTGGCGGCGCTCGTCTGCACGCTGATTTTCGCGCGCCCCGCGCTGCGCTGCCTTGCAGGGGCGGGATGGGCCGAGCCGCAGGGGTTCGACGTGCCTGCGGCCTTCGAGAAAAGCAAGAAGCCCGGCCGGCGCGAATATCTGCGCGCGCGTATCCGGGAGGGGCACGTGGAGGTGTTCCGCTCCGAAGGATCGGGGCGGATCAGCGGCCTGAGCTGGGCCGAGGGGCTGGTGGAACTGCCCGACGGGGCGGCCGAGATCCGGCCGGGCGATCCGGTGCGCTATCTCCCCTTTGCCAGTTTCCTGGGCGGATGACGGGGCGGGTTCTCGTCCTGGGGGCCACGGGGACCATCGGGCGCGCGGTGGTGGCGGCGGCGCTGGACGAGGGGCGAGAGGCGCATTGCCTGCTGCGGCAGCACCATGCGGGCGGGGGCGACGGCCTGCCCGCCGCGGCGCGGCTGCACTTCGACACCGTGGCGCAGGCACTTGCCGCGAGCGGGGCGGAGGCGGTGATCTGCTGCGTGGCCTCGCGCACGGGCGCGCCGCAGGATGCCTGGGCCGTCGATCACGCCGCCACGGTCGCGGCCATCGAAGCGGCGCAAGAGCGGGGCGCGCATTTCGTGCTCCTCTCGGCGATCTGCGTGCAGCGGCCGCTTCTGGCGTTCCAGCACGCCAAGCTTGCGGCAGAGGCGGCGCTTGCGGCCTCGGGGCTGCGCCATTCCGTCGTGCGACCGACCGCCTATTTCAAGTCGCTCTCGGGGCAGGTGGCGCGGCTGCGGGCGGGCAGGCCCTTCCTGCTCTTCGGCGACGGGCGGCGCACGGCCTGCAAGCCGATCTCGGACGGCGATCTCGCGCGCTTCCTGCTGGGCTGTCTCGACGATCCGGGCCGGTGGAACCGGGTGCTGCCCATCGGGGGGCCGGGGCCCGCGATCACGCCGCGCGATCAGGGCGAGATGCTCTTTGCTGCGCTCGGACGCGCGCCGCGTTTTGCCCATGTGCCCCTGCGGATGATGGACGGGGTCGTGGGCGCGCTCAGCCTCTTGGGGCGGGTGAGCGCGCGGCTTGCGGACAAGGCCGAACTGGCGCGGATCGGGCGCTACTATGCCACCGAGTCGATGCTGGTGCTCGACCCCGAAACCGGGCGCTACGACGCGGCGGCCACGCCCGAGACCGGGACCGAGACGCTGGCGGGTTTCTATGCCCGCCTCGCCCGCGGCGAGGTCAGCGTCGCGCTCGGGGATCATTCGGTGTTCTAGGGGGGCTCTGCCCCCTTGCGCATTCGCGCGGCACCCCCGGGATATTCGCGGCCAGAAGAAATCAGGGCCAGGGGGCGGCGACGTGGACGCGCGTGCCCCAGTCGGCGCAGCGCGCGGAGAGCGGCGCGGGCAGGGGGGCGTCGGTGAAGACGTGGTCCACGTCGCGCAGCGAGCCGATGCGCACCGGCGCGCTGCGGTGGAACTTGGAGGTGTCGGCCACCAGCATCACGTCGCGCGAGCGCTTCAGCAGCGTCTGGCCGACCAGCACCTCCTGGATGTCGAAATCGAGCATGTCTCCGTCCTCGTCCAGCGCCGAGCAGCCGAGGATCGCATGGTCGAACTTGAAATTCTCGATGGCGCGCGCCGTGAGGTGGCCCACGAGCCCGTTGTCGGAGCGTCGGAGCGCGCCGCCCGCCAGCACGATCTCGCATTCGGGATTGGCCGACAGGATCCGCGCCACGTTCATGTTGTTGGTCACGACCATCAGGTTGCGGTGGTCGATGAGCGCCCGCGCCACCGCCTCGGTAGTGGTGCCGATGTCGAGAAAGATCGAGCACTTCTCGGGGATGGCGGCAGCGCAGGCGCGCCCGATGGCGGTCTTGGCGGACTCGTTGAGGCGGCGGCGCTCCTCGTAGAGGATGTTGGTGACGCCCGAGGGCAGGATCGCGCCGCCATGCACGCGCTCGAGCTTGCCCGCATTGG
Organism: Roseovarius sp.; assembly: GCA_002720475.1. Lineage (GTDB taxonomy): Bacteria > Pseudomonadota > Alphaproteobacteria > Rhodobacterales > Rhodobacteraceae > Roseovarius. The sequence goes on along the minus strand of PBIL01000011.1, from coordinate 91,637 downwards.
CAAGCTCCGCGAGGTCGCGGCGGATGGTCTGGACGGTGACGTTGAAGCGGCAGGCGAGGTCCTCGACCATGACCTTGCCCTCGGCGCGGGCGATCTCGAGGATATCGGGCTGGCGAAAGCTCTGGGACATGGCGGGCCTGTGCTGATGTGGTGTTCGATTATGTTCGGTTTCGCGACGGGCGCAAGCGGGCAGGGGCGATTCGGGGCAATCGCCCCTGCGTGACGCCGCGCGAGTCCGGCGAAGGCAGGAAGGACCGCCGCGGGAGGCAGATGCAATGCAAAAGGAACATAAACGAACTTTCGTGGTTGACTGAAGCGGCCGGTTGCTGTTTCGTTTGCGTTCATCGAGACCGGGGAGGAGATCGCATCGTGGAGCGCGCCGAGGGCGATATCGTCGATCTCTTCGTCATCGGCGGCGGTATCAACGGCTGCGGGATCGCGCGCGACGCGGCGGGGCGGGGCCTCAGCGTCATGCTGGCCGAGAAGGACGATCTGGCACAGGCCACGTCCTCGGCCTCGACCAAGCTCTTTCACGGCGGGCTGCGCTATCTGGAATATTTCGAGTTCCGCCTCGTGCGCGAGGCGCTGGTGGAGCGTGAGGTTCTGCTGCGCGCCATGCCGCACATCTCCTGGCCGATGCGGTTCGTGCTGCCCTACCATCCCGACATGCGCTTCGAGGCCGAGACGCCGACCTCGCGGCTTCTGTCGGCGCTCATGCCCTGGATGCGGGGGCGCAGGCCCGCCTGGCTCATCCGGCTCGGGCTTTTTCTCTACGACCATATGGGCGGGCGGCGGATCCTGCCCGGCACGCGCACGCTCGATCTGCGAAACAGCCCGGAGGGCGCGCCGCTGAAGGAGAAATTCGCCCACGCCTTCGAATATTCGGATTGCTGGATCGAGGACAGCCGGCTTGTCGTGCTCAACGCGCGCGATGCCGAGGCGCGGGGGGCCACGATCCGCCCGCGCACCCGTGTGATCGCCGCCGAGCGCGCGGGTGATCTCTGGCGCGTCACACTCGAGGCGGATGGCGCGCGCGAGCAGGTGCAGGCGCGCGCGCTCGTGAATGCCGCGGGGCCCTGGGTGCGCGACGTGATCGGCGGCGTGCTGCGGCTCAATTCCACCGAAGGCGTGCGGCTGGTGCGTGGCAGCCATATCGTCACGCGCAGGCTTTATGACCACGACAAGTGCTATTTCTTTCAAGGCGCTGACGGGCGGATCATCTTCGCCATTCCCTATGAGGGCGACTTTACCCTGATCGGCACGACCGACGCCGAGCACGAGAGCGCGGACACGCGCCCCGAATGCACGCCGGAGGAGGCGGCCTATCTCTGCCGCTTTGCCAGCGCCTATTTCAAGCGGCCCGTCACCGAGGCCGATATCGTCTGGACCTATTCGGGCGTGCGTCCGCTCTACGACGACGGCGCCAGATCGGCGACGGCGGCGACGCGCGACTATGTGCTCTCGCTCGACGAGGCGGGCGCGCCGCTGCTCAATGTCTTCGGCGGCAAGATCACCACCTATCGGCGGCTGGCCGAGGCGGCGCTGGCGCGGCTCGCCCCGCATTTCCCGCAGGCGGGTGGGGACTGGACGGCGGGTGTGGCGCTGCCCGGCGGGGATTTCGACGTTGACGGGTTCGGGGCGCTGGTGGACAGTCTGCGGCGGCGTTATCCGTTCCTGGACGAGGCCCACGCGCGGCGGCTGGTGCGCGCCTACGGGACGGAGGCAGCGGAGATCCTGGGCACGGCGAAGGAGCCCGGCGATCTGGGGCGCGATTTCGGCGCGACGCTGACCGAGGCCGAGCTGCGCTGGCAGATGCGCCGCGAATATGCCCGAGAGGCGGCGGATGTGGTCTGGCGGCGCACGCGGCTGGGGCTGAAGATGACCGGGGCCGAGATCGCCGCGCTTGACGACTGGATGCGCGCGGCGCGCGACGCGCCGAAGACAGGGAGGGCAAGCGCGTGACGCTGACGCTGGAGGGGGTGTCCAAGGTGGTGAACGGGCAGGTGCATGTCCACCCGACCGATCTAACGCTCCTGCCCGGCACGATGAACGTGCTGCTCGGGCCCACGCTCTCGGGCAAGACCTCGCTCATGCGGCTGATGGCCGGGCTCGACCGGCCCGCGACGGGCCGGATCCTGTGGCAGGGGCAGGACGTCACCGGCATGCGGGTGCAGGATCGGGCCGTGGCGATGGTCTATCAGCAGTTCATCAACTATCCCTCGATGAGCGTCTATGACAACATCGCCTCGCCGCTGCGGCTCCAGCGCAAGCCGGTCGCCGAAATCGACCGGGCGGTGCGGGAGACCGCCGCGCTGCTGCAGCTCACGCCGCTGCTCGGGCGTCGCCCGCTGGAGCTCTCGGGCGGGCAGCAGCAGCGCTGCGCGCTGGCGCGGGCGCTGGTGAAGGGGGCGGGGCTCGTGCTTCTGGATGAGCCGCTGGCCAATCTCGACTACAAATTGCGCGAGGAGCTGCGCCTCGAGATCCCGCGCATCTTCGAGGCGGCGGGCAGCATCTTCGTCTATGCCACGACCGAGCCGGAGGAGGCGCTCCTGCTGGGCGGCAACACGGCCACGCTCTGGGAGGGACGGGTCACGCAGTTCGGCCCGACGCCGGAGGTCTATCGCCAGCCGAAGGACGCGACCACCGCGCGGGTCTTCAGCGATCCGCCGATGAATTTCCTTGCCGTGACCAAGACAGGGGACAGCATCCGCTTCGGCGACGGGCAGGAGGTGCCGGCGATCGGCAGCCTCGCGCAGCTGGCCGATGGTCGTTACCTTGCGGGGTTCCGGCCCAATCACCTCGAGATCGACCGGCCCGGCGGCGCGGCGATGGCATTCGAGGCGCGGCTCCGGGTGACGGAGATCACCGGGTCGGAGACCTTCGTGCATCTCGATCACCATGGCGAGCGGTGGGTGGGCCTCATCCACGGGGTGCGCGATCTGGAGCTTGGGGCCATGCTGCGGGTCTGGCTCGATCCGGCGCATGTCTACGTGTTTTCGACCGATGGCGCGCTGGTGGCCCCGGCGGCCTATGCGCAGGCGGCCTGAGGGGGAGAAATGGCCAGGATCACGCTCGACAAGCTTGCCCACAGCTACCTGCCCGCGCCATCGCGCGAGGAGGACTGGGCGCTCAAGCAAATGACCCATGTCTGGGGCGATGGCGAGGCCTATGCGCTTCTCGGGGCCTCGGGCTGCGGCAAGTCCACGCTCCTGAACATCATCTCGGGGCTGTTGCGGCCCACGCGCGGGCGCATTCTCTTCGACGACAGGGACGTGACCGAAGAGCCGACGGCGGCGCGCAACATCGCGCAGGTCTTCCAGTTTCCGGTGGTCTACGACACCATGACCGTGCGGCAGAACCTGGCCTTTCCGCTGCGCAACCGGGGCGCGGAGCCGGGCTATGTCGCGGCGCGGGTGCAGGCGATCGCCGCGATGATCGGCATGGAGGCCGAGCTTGACCGCAAGGCGCGGGGGCTGACGGCGGATGCCAAGCAGAAGATCAGCCTTGGCCGGGGCATGGTGCGCGAGGACGTCAACGCGCTTCTCTTCGACGAGCCGCTGACGGTGATCGACCCGCACATGAAATGGGAGCTGCGCACGCAACTCAAGGCGCTGCATCACGAGTTCGGGCACACGATGATCTATGTCACCCACGACCAGACAGAGGCGCTGACCTTCGCCGACAAGGTTGTGGTGATGCATGACGGGCGCGTGGTGCAGGTGGGCACGCCTCAGGAATTGTTCGAGCGGCCCGCGCATACCTTCGTGGGGTATTTCATCGGCAGTCCGGGGATGAACCTCCTGCCCGCCGAGGTGGAAGACGACCGCGCGCGGGTGGCAGGCCACGCGGTGACGCTCGGGGCCGATTACGGGCAGCCGCGGGGGCGCGTGGAAATCGGCGTGCGCCCCGAATTCGTGACGCTGGGCAGCGAGGGTCTGCCGGTGACGGTGAAGCGCATCGAGGATGTGGGCCGCCACCGCATCGCGCGGCTCGATTTCGAGGGGCAGGCGCTCAACGCGATCCTGCCCGAGGGGCTGGCCCTGCCCGCAGGCGACCTGCGCGCGCAGTTCGACCCCGGCGCGGTCAGTGTCTATGTCGATGACTGGCGCGTCGCGCCGACTGATGTGCCGGAGATGGCGCAATGATGGGTCAGGTCTCGGACGTCATCCTCGGGCTTGACCCGAGGATCTCATCGCGGGGGGATCCCTGGGTCAAGCCCGAGGATGACGGAGCGTTCGGGTCTCACGCCGCCATGAACCAGAACCGCAACGAGGAGGCCGCCTGATGGAGAAGACCACCAACCAGAGGGCCTGGTTTCTGGTGCTGCCGGTGCTGGCGCTGGTGGCCTTCTCGGCGGTCATTCCGCTGATGACCGTGGTCAACTACTCGGTGCAGGACACGTTCGGCAACAACCAGTTCTTCTGGGTCGGGCTCGAATGGTTCGAGATGATGCTGGCCGATGACCGGATGTGGGACGCGCTGCGCCGGCAGGTGATCTTTTCGGCCATCATCCTGGCCATCGAGGTGCCGCTTGGCGTGCTGATCGCGCTCCACATGCCGAAGCGGGGCGTGTGGGTCTCGGTCTGTCTGGTGCTGATGTCGCTGCCGCTGCTCATTCCGTGGAACGTGGTGGGCACGATCTGGCAGATCTTCGGGCGCGTCGATATCGGCCTTCTGGGCCACACGCTGGCCGCGCTCGGGGTCGATTACAACTACACGCAGGATCCGCTCGATGCCTGGGTCACGCTCATCGTGATGGATGTCTGGCACTGGACCTCGCTGGTGGCACTTCTGGCCTATGCCGGGCTCAAGTCCATCCCCGACGCCTATTACCAGGCCGCCCGCATCGGCCAGGCGAGCCGCTGGGCCGTCTTTCGCTATATCGAGCTGCCCAAGATGACGGGGGTGCTGATGATCGCCATTCTCCTGCGCTTCATGGACAGCTTCATGATCTATACCGAGCCTTTCGTGGTCACGGGCGGGGGGCCGGGCAATGCCACCACCTTCCTCTCCATCGACCTCGTGAAGATGGCCCTGGGGCAGTTCGATCTCGGCCCGGCGGCGGCCTTCTCGATCATGTATTTCCTGGTGATCCTGCTGGTGAGCTGGGTGTTCTACACGGTGATGACCAATCTTGACAGCCAGGGGGGCAGGTGATGAGAGGTTTGCGTCTTTCCTGCGTCATCCTCGGGCTTGACGGGGCAAGGGGCCCCCGGGCACGGGAGGCAGGGCGATGACCGGGCCCCGTCTGCCGCGCCTCAATATCGTGATGGTCCTCTATCTCCTGTTCCTCATGCTGCCGATCTACTGGCTGCTGAACATGAGCCTCAAGACCAATACCGAGATCCTCAACGCCTTCACGCTCTGGCCCGCCGATCTGACATTCGGGAACTACCGCACCATCCTGACCGATCCGGCCTGGTACATGGGCTATGTCAACTCGATCCTCTACGTGACGATGAACACCGTGCTCTCGGTGACGGTGGCGCTGCCTGCGGCCTATGCGTTCAGCCGCTACAACTTCATGGGCGACAAGCACCTGTTCTTCTGGCTGCTCACGAACCGCATGGCGCCGCCCGCCGTCTTCGCGCTGCCGTTCTTTCAGCTCTATTCCTCGGTGGGGCTTTTCGACACGCATATCGCCGTGGCGCTCGCGCACACGCTCTTCAACGTGCCGCTGGCGGTGTGGATCCTGGAGGGATTCATGAGGGGCGTGCCGAAGGAGATCGACGAGACCGCCTATATCGACGGCTATTCCTTTCCGCGGTTTTTCGTCAAGATCTTCATGCCGCTGATCGCGAGCGGTATCGGCGTAGCGGCGTTCTTCTGCTTCATGTTCTCCTGGGTGGAGTTGCTCTTGTCGCGCACGCTGACCACGGTGGACGCCAAGCCCATCGCCGCGATCATGACCCGCACGCAGGGCGCGGCGGGCATCGACTGGGGGGTGCTCGCGGCGGCGGGGGTGCTGACCATCGTGCCGGGGGCCTTGGTGATCTGGTTCGTGCGGAATTACATCGCCAAGGGTTTCGCGTTGGGGAGGGTGTGATGGAACGGGTTGTTAACCATTTCCATGTCATCCTCGGGCCTGACCCGAGGACATCTTGCCGCAGAGATCGTCCGGTCGAGCCGGACGATGACGGTGGCCCTTTTGCCTGCGTCATCCTCGGGCCTGACCCGAGGATCTCCGGCCAAGAGCAATGCGACCCATGTCATGACGCGACAACCCGCCGTCTATATCGTCACCAACAAGCCGCGCGGGACGCTTTACGTCGGCATGACGGGCAGCCTCGGGCATCGTTTGTGGCAGCATCGCACTCATGCCGTTCCGGGCTTCACAGACCGCTACAACCTGGGTCGGCTTGTCTGGTTCGAGATGCATTTCGACTTCGGCGAGGCGATCCGGCGCGAAAAGGCATTGAAGCGATGGAATCGCAGCTGGAAAATCGCGCTGGTCGAAGAAAGCAATCCGGGCTGGCGCGATCTGTGGGAAGACGTCTCCGGGGCATAGAGAACACGAAGCGCCCGACGGCCAGAGATCCTCGGGTCAAGCCCGAGGATGACACGCAACGAAGAAATAAGTCATCCTCGGGCTTGACCCGAGGATCTCTGGCCACGGAGATCGTCCGGTCAAGCCGGACGATGACAGCTTGCATGAGAGGGAGGCGAGCCTGATGGCATGGATGGCATGGACCTGGCCGACGGCGATCTTCTTCTTGGTCATCGCCAGCCTACTCATCACCTTCTCGGTGCTGGCGATCAAATTTCCCGAAACCCCGCGCCGGGGTATCCTGCGGATCGAGACGACGCGGGGCGACCGGCTCTTCATCACGCTTCTGGGCTCGGCCTTCATCAACCTGGCCTGGCTCGGGCTTGTCGGCGCATATCAACCCTATGCGCTGATCGTCTGCCTTCTCTATGCCGCGGCGGTGTTTCGCTGGGTGTGAGGGGCCATTGCAACCTGACTGAGAGTTCATAAGGGAGGACAACATGAACTTGCGAATGACAACCACCACGGCGATGGTCTCGCTCGGCCTGATGGCCGGGCCGGCCTTCGCCGACATGGAGGCAGCAAGAGCCTTTCTCGACACCGAGATTGCGGGGCTGTCGGTGCTGAGCCGCGCCGAGCAGGAAGCGGAGATGCAATGGTTCATCGACGCGGCCAAGCCCTATCAGGGGATGGAGATCAAGGTCGTCTCCGAGACCATCGCCACCCATGAATACGAATCCCAGGTGCTGGCCCCCGCCTTCTCGGCCATCACCGGCATCAAGGTCACTCATGACCTCATCGGCGAGGGCGACGTGGTCGAGAAGCTGCAGACGCAGATGCAGTCGGGCGAGAACATCTATGACGCCTATGTCAACGACAGCGATCTCATCGGCACGCACTGGCGCTATCAGCAGGTGCGCAACCTGACCGACTGGATGGCGGGCGAGGGGGCGGAGGTGACGCTTCCGACGCTCGACGTGGAGGATTTCATCGGCACCTCCTTCACCACCGGCCCCGATGGCAAGCTCTACCAGCTGCCCGACCAGCAATTCGCCAACCTCTACTGGTTCCGCTACGACTGGTTCAACGACGAGAAGAACAAGGCCGATTTCAAGGCAAAGTATGGCTATGACCTCGGCGTGCCGGTCAACTGGTCGGCCTATGAGGACATCGCCGAGTTCTTCACCGGGCGCGACCTGAGCCATCTCGGGGTCGAGGGCGAGGTCTTCGGCAACATGGATTACGGCAAGAAGGACCCGAGCCTTGGCTGGCGCTACACCGATGCCTGGATGTCGATGGCGGGCATGGGCGATGTGGGCGAGCCCAACGGCCTGCCGGTGGATGAATGGGGCATCCGCGTCAACGAGAACAGCCAGCCCGTGGGCTCCTGCATGGCGCGCGGCGGGGCGACCAACGCGCCGGCGGCCGTCTATGCCGTGACCAAGGCGATCGAGTGGCTCCAGAAATACTCGCCCCCCGCCGCCGCCGGGATGACCTTCTCCGAGGCGGGCCCGATCCCCGCGCAGGGCAACATCGCCCAGCAGATGTTCTGGTACACCGCCTTCACCGCCGCCACGGTCGAGCCCGGCCTGCCGGTGATGAACGAGGACGGCACGCCCAAGTGGCGCATGGCCCCGAGCCCGCATGGCGTCTACTGGAAGGAAGGCCAGAAGATCGGCTATCAGGATGCGGGATCCTGGACGCTGATGAAATCGACGCCGGTGGACCGCGCCAAGGCCGCCTGGCTCTATGCGCAGTTCGTGGTCTCCAAGACCGTCGATCTCAAGAAATCGGACGTGGGCCTCACCTTCATCCGCGAATCGACGATCAACTCGGATCACTTCACCGACCGCGCGCCGCGGCTCGGCGGTCTGATCGAGTTCTACCGCTCGCCCGCGCGGGTGCAGTGGTCGCCCACGGGTACCAACGTGCCGGACTACCCCAAGCTCGCGCAGCTCTGGTGGCAGAACATCGGCGACGCCATGTCGGGGGCCAAGACCCCGCAGGAGGCGCTCGATGCGCTCTGCGCGGATCAGGAGCGCGTGCTTGCACGGCTGGAACGGGCCGGGATCCAGGGCGATATCGGCCCCAAGCTCAACGAGGAGCGCGATCCCGAATACTGGCTGAGCCAGCCCGGCGCGCCCTATCCGAAGCTCGAGAACGAGGACGAGACCCCGATCACCGTCTCCTATGACGAGCTGATCAAGTCCTGGCAGTGACGACAGGTGCCGGGGCGCGTTCAGGCGCGCCCCGGTGCGGGCGTCATCCTCGGGCTTGGCCTGGGGTATCCCTTGTCTGTCATCATCCGGCTTGACCGGATGATCTCTTGGATCTGAGATCCTCGGGTCAAGCCCGAGGATGACGGGCCATTGACGCCTCGGGTCAAGCCCGAGGATGACGGGCCATTGACGCCTCGGGTCAAGCCCGAGGATGACGTGCACCTCAACGGAGACCCGAGCCATGACCCATATCCTCGCCATCGACCAGGGCACAACGTCGAGCCGGGCGATCCTCTTTGATGCCGACATGCGACCTGTTGCCACCGCGCAGGAGGAGTTCCCGCAGCACTATCCCGATTCCGGTTGGGTCGAGCATGAGGCGGATGACCTCTGGTCCACCACCGCCGCCACCTGCCGCGCGGTCATCGAGAGGGCCGGGATCACCGGCGCGGAGGTGGCCGCCATCGGCATCACCAACCAGCGCGAGACCACCGTGGTCTGGGACCGCCGCACCGGCCGCGCGATCCATCGCGCCATCGTCTGGCAGGACCGGCGCACCGCCGCGACCTGCGCGGCGCTGCGCGAGGCGGGGCATGAGGAGATGGTGAGCGCGCGCACCGGCCTGCTGCTCGATCCCTATTTCTCGGGCACCAAGCTTGCCTGGATCCTCGATCATGTGGAGGGCGCGCGCGAGCGGGCGCGGGCGGGGGATCTGCTCTTCGGGACTGTGGATTCCTTTCTCATCTGGAAGCTGACCGGCGGGCGGGTCCACGCCACCGACGCCACCAATGCCGCGCGCACGCTGCTTTACGACATCCGCAAGGGACGCTGGAGCGCCACGATCTGCAAGCTGCTCGACATCCCCATCGAGATGCTGCCGGAGGTGCGCGACAGCGCGGACGACTATGGCGTGACGCGCGCCGATCTCTTCGGCCGCGAGATCCCGATCCTGGGCGTTGCGGGCGATCAGCAGGCGGCGACGGTGGGGCAGGCGTGCTTTCAGCCGGGGATGCTCAAGGCCACCTATGGCACGGGCTGTTTCGCGCTGCTCAATACCGGTGCCGAGCCGGTTGTCTCGCGGAACCGGCTGCTCACGACCATCGCCTATCAGCTTGACGGCAGGCCCACCTATGCGCTCGAAGGCTCGATCTTTGTTGCCGGCGCGGTGGTGCAATGGCTGCGCGACGGGCTGAAGCTGATCCGCGAGGCGGGTGAGACGCAGCCCCTGGCCGATGCCGCCGACCCGCATCAGGAGGTGGTGCTGGTCCCGGCCTTCACCGGGCTTGGCGCGCCCTATTGGCGGCCCGAGTGCCGGGGCGCGATCTTCGGCCTCACCCGCGGCACGGGGCCTGCGGAACTGGCGCGCGCGGCGCTCGAAAGCGTGGGCTTCCAGACCCGCGACCTGCTTCAGGCGATGCGCGCGGACTGGGCGGGGCAGGGCAGGGAGGCGGTGCTGCGGGTGGACGGGGGCATGAGCGCCTCTGACTGGACCATGCAGTTTCTCGCCGATATTCTCGATGCGCCGGTGGACCGGCCGGAGGTGCTTGAGACCACCGCGCGCGGCGCGGCCTGGCTTGCGGGGATGCGCGCGGGGATCTATCCGGGCCCGACGGAATTTGCCCGTAGCTGGGCGCTCGAGCGGCAATTCCTGCCCGCCATGTCGCCCGAGATCCGGTCGCGCAAATGCGCCGCCTGGTCACGCGCGATCAAGGCGACGTTGTCTTTCTGACCGGGCCGTTGTGGCCTGCGCGGCTTCGCTCTAGGCTCCGTCCGAACAGAAGGAGCCGCCATGCCCGATCCGATCAGCGTCATCGTCCCTGCCCGCAACGAGGCGGCGACCATCGGCACCGTGGTTGCCACCATGCGGGCCATGCAGGACGTGGCCGAGGTGGTGGTGATCGACAACGCCTCGGAGGACGACACCGCCGCGCGCGCGCGCGCGGCCGGGGCCGTGGTGGTGGATGAGGCGCGCCGCGGCATGGGGCATGCGGTGCGGCGCGGCGTGGCGGCGGCGCGACACGACTGGGTGATGAAGATCGATGCCGATCTGGACAGGTTCCACACGGCGCTTTTCGCCCGCATGGGCGCGGCGCGTGCGCCGGGTGTGGGGCTTGTGAAGGGGGTGTGGAGCGATCCGAAGGACAACATGCCGATGACCCGGCTTCTGGTGCGGCCCGCGCTGCGGCTCATGTTTCCGGGGCTGGGCGGGCTGGAGGCCCCCAATACCGGCATCTACCTGTTCGATCGCGCGCGCATCGCCCATGCGCATCTGACCGGCGATTACGCGGTGGACATCGACGTGATGCTGCGTGTGCATGCCGCGGGGGCCAGGGTGGCCGAGGTGGATATCGGGCGGATCCGACACGATGCGCGCGACATCGCCCATTACAACGGGATGGCCGAGGAGATCCTCGGCTTTTTCCTCTCGCGCCAGCCGCTCGGCCTGCTGGAAGACGTCATGGTCATCGCCCGAACCGAGGCCGAGGCGGTGTGCCATGCCGGGGCGCTGATGGCGGGCAAGCTCATCGCCGGGGCGCGCGTGAGCGTCTATCTTGGCGAGGGGGGAGAGGGTCTCGATACGGTTTTCGCGGACCTGCCCACCTATCGGTGGGCATCGCTTTCGGCGGCGGCGTCGCATGTGCCGCATGCCAATGCCTCGCGGCTGCGGGTGATCGCTGCACCCGGCCTGCCACCCGTGCGCCCGGCGAGTTCCGTGCCGGTGGAGGTCTGGGAGATGGCCGACGGAACAGGGAAGGCGACGGATGTCCTGGTGGGGACCGGCGCGGGCGCGGCTCTCAAGCGCGCGGCGCTGCAGAGCCTGGGGCTGCCCGCGGAAATCGCCCCGCAGGAAATGTTCCGGGTGGTGGAAACGCCCCGCGAGCCCGTCACGCGCCCTTGAAGTTCACTTCGCCCTCGTGTTCGAGCGCCCGTTCGGCCGCCTGCCGTTTCGTCGCGCAATCCTCGCGCATCCGGCGCGAGCGCATCCGTCCGTACTGCCCGATCACGATCCCCAGCAGGATGACCACCCCGCCGGGCAGGAGGCCCGGACCCGGATCCTCGCCCAGAAGCACCATGGCGATGAGGATACCCGCAACGGGCGAGAAGGAGGTGGCCAGCGACACGTCGCCCGACCGCGCATGTTTCAACGCGAGCGCCCAGGCGAACTGTCCGCCGATCACCACGATCACCGCGTAGATCCAGACATACTCCCATACCGTGGGGTGAAACACGTCCTGAAAGTGATCGCGCCCGAAGAGATAGAGGGCGAGAAAGAAGTAGAAGATCGTGCCGACCACCGTGCGGTAGATCACGTAGATCCCCAGCGGGATGCCGCGCAGCCCGGTGCGCGCGACCAGGGTCGAGGCGATGTAGGAGAGCGTCGCGAGAAAGGCACCGATCTCGCCCTTGCCGAAGGCGAACCCGCCGCCGCCGTTCATCCAGAGCATCAGCACCGCGCCGCAAAGCGCCACAAGACCCGCGGCGAAGGCCCAGGGCTCGAATTCCTCGCGCAGAAAGAACCAGGCCGCGAGGAGGAAAAGAGGCGGCTCGATCCGCCCCACGAGGACCACGTTGGTCACAGTGGTCTTTTCCAGCGCGTAGAAGAAGAGCCCCGGCGTGAGCGCCGAGGACAGGAAGGCCGAGAGCGTCAGGATCGTCCAGTGCCAGCGCGTGAGCTTGCGCAGGTTCTCGAGCGTCCAGTCGCGCCAGAAAATGAAGCTCATGGGCACCAGCGACATCAGCGAGCCGACGAAGAGCAGGTTGCAATAGGTGATGACGTTGCGCCCCATCACGCGGTGTTCCGCGCCGATCTCGGCCAGGAGCGAGACGATGGAATTGCCCGCGGCGAAGATCACCACCGCAAGCCAGGCAAGGGCCGCGCCCAGCATCAGGCGGGACGTATCGGGCAGGGCATCGAGCCTGGTCTGGGAGCTGGCATGGGCCATGGCGGCGGAACCTCGTGACACGGGAAGGACAGGCCGAGTATGGGTGTGGTGGCGCGCTCGTTCAAATGACGTTGCCGCACGGCTCTTCACGTTCGGGAAATCCGCGCGCAACAATGTTTCACGGATGTGGCGGCGGCGACCGGTCGGCTCACGCCGCCGTGTGGCTTGTGTCGAACAGTCCCGCCATGGCTTGTATTTGCGCCGGGGAGCGCGCAGCTTGGCCGCGTTTCGAACGGCCACAACGGAGCGCCCCATGCCAGACAAGCCGCAAGGCGACAGCTTTGTCACGATCTTTGACGATACCTATGACCGCCCCGATTGCCGCGCCTATTTCCGGATGATGGATGCGCTTGGCTATCGCAACCAGCATCACGCGGTGGCGGCCTTCCGGGCGGGGCTTGCGGCATTGGTCGAGGCACGCGGGCTGGCGAAGCCGCGGCTGCTTGATTTCGCGTCGAGCTACGGTGTCGTGACGCTGCTCATGCGCCACGAGATCACGCTGGCGGAGGTCTTTGCGCGTTACCGCGCGCCGGCGTTCGACGACGCCTCCCCGCAGGAGGTGATCGCGCGGGACCGGGCATGGCTGGCGGCCCTGCCGCGCCGGGCGCCATCGCTGCATGTGACCGCGCTCGATGTCATGCCGAACGCGGTGGCCTACGGGCGCGCGGTCGGGCTTTTCGACGCGGGCCATGCCGAGGATCTGGAGGCGGGCGCGCCCTCGGACGAGCTCGCGGCCGCGCTCGGGCGGGTGGACATGATCGTGGAATGCGGCTCGGTGGCGCAGCTCATGCCGCGCGCGCTCGACCGGGTGCTGGCGGCCTGCGGGGCGCGCAAGCCCTGGGTCATGACCTCGCCCATCCGCGGCAACGAGCGCGCGGCGGCGGCCGAGGTGCTGGCGCGTCACGGCCTGGTGCAGGAGGTGCTGCCGATCCCTCCCTTCATCCATCGCCGCTTCGAGGGACCCGAGGAACAGGCGCGCGCCATCGAGAACGCCCGCGCGGCGGGGCATGTCACCGAGGGACTGGAGTCCGCCGGGCATTTCCACGCGCAGGTGTTGCTGGCGCGTCCGGCGGGGGAAGGGGGCGATCCGCGCGACTGGCCCCTGGCCCTCAGCGTACCGCCGCTGCCGTGACGCCGCGCTTGCGAGAGAGGACAGCCTCACGCTATGCTGCCGCGCGTTCCTTCAGGCTGTTTCGCATGACCCGCACTCCCTCATTCGCAAACCGAGGCAGGCCCGCTGCAGCGCCGCCGGACCAGGGCGATGCGCGCTAGCGGCCTCATCCTGCTGCCTGCCCTTGCGGGGCTGGCCCATGGCGGTTGGAGCCTTGGTCAGACGCTGCTGGTCCCGCGCGCCGCGCCGCCCGCCCCGGTGGAGATCGCCGCCGAACTGGAAGAGGCCGCGCGCGCCCTCCCGTCCTTGCCCGCGGAAGCCTGGCCGCCGGTCTTCGACGCCCATGTGCCCGACCCGCCGCAGGCCGCCGCCCCGAAACGCAAGCCCGAGAGCTATCGCCTGGTCGGGCTGGTGGCCGGGGGCGCGGACAGCTGGGCCATCCTGGCCGGAGCGGGCGGCGACCGGATCGTGCGGCGCGGCGACCGGCTCGGCCCGGAGGAGGAGGNGCTGGCCATCGAGGGGGCGGGCGTGCGTCTGCGGCGCGGAGGGGCTGCCTCAGGACGGCCTCGTCTTCCCCGACACGTTCCAACCGAGCATCGTGACCGACCCGAGCCCTTACGTGGAGCCGTTCACGGCCCCGCTCAACATCATGCCGGTGGCCCAACCGATCGACCCGGCAACGCTCGATCCGCAGCCCGAACCGGCGCGGCACCAGCGGTACGACGATTTCCCGCCGCAGAGATTCTACGAGGAAACGCTGAGCGAGTTCCGCTGGAAATACCACTGGCAGCCCCCCTATGGTGACGGCACCGAGGGTGTCGTGGGCCGCGATGGCGACCCGGATGTCGGCTCCTGGCACTGGGGGTTCAACGGCATCACGCCGGGCGAGACCTATCACGCCCGTTATGGCGACCCCTATTACGACAACTGGGTGATCCTGTCGAACGACGGCAACCTGCTGGAGCGGCCGCTGGCCGAGCCCATGTTCAACCTCTGGGTGGCCAGCCGCTTTGACGTGATCGTGGATTTCTCGAGATACCGCGATGGCGACAAGATCCAGGTCTGGAACGATCTGGGTATGCCCGCATCCTGAAGCCCGAGGTGAACTGATGCGCGCGGCACTGAGGCGCGCCGCCGCGCTTGCGATCTTCCTCATGCTCCTGCCGCTTTGTGCCGGGGCAGGGCAGGGAGGGGATGCCGAGGCGGGCAGGCGGCTCTACCGGGAGGGGATCGGTGCCGACGGCACGCCGATCCGCGGCGTCACCCAGGGCGATGTGGCCGTGACCGGCGCGCAATTCTCCTGCGTCTCCTGCCACCGCCCGAGCGGTTTCGGCACCTCGGAGGGGGGCAATTTCATGCCGCCCATCATCGGCAGCGTGCTCTTCGAGAAGAAGACGCTCGACCGCAACCGCAATTTCAAGGAACTCTACCAGGAGGTGCAGCCGCCGGGTTTCTGGGCGCGGGTGCGCCAGCCCCGGATGCGGCCCGCCTATGACGAGGCCACGCTGGCGCGCGCCCTGCGCGAGGGGGTGGACCCGGCCGGGCACGAGCTTGACCCGATCATGCCGCGCTACGATCTCTCGGCGCAGGATGTGGCCAATCTCGCCGCCTTCCTGCGCACGCTCGCGGCCGAGATCTCGCCGGGGGTGGAGAAGACCGAGATCCACCTCGCCACGATCATCGGCCCCGGCGCGGACCCGGAGGCGGCAGAGGCGATGCTGCGCACCATGCGGCTCTATGTCGAGTGGATGAACAAGGATACCGAGGGCGACACGCGCAACCCGACCTTCTCGCCCGATTACCGGTCGAACTTCATCCCGGCCTATCGCTACTGGACCCTGCATGTCTGGCGGCTCGAGGGTCCGCCCGGAACCTGGCGCGCGCAGCTCGACGCGCTCCATGCCGAGCGCCCCGTGTTCGCCACCGTCAGCGGCCTGGTCGAGGGACCGTGGGACGAGATCGGCGCCTTCTGTGACGACATGCGGATGCCCTGCCTCTTTCCCGATACCGAACTGCCGACACCGGGCGAGGGGCGCTATGGCTATTCGGTCTTCTTCAATCGCGGGCTCGCGCTCGAGGCCGAGGCGCTTGCCACCCATCTCGCGGATGCCGCCGCCCCGCCTGCCCGCGTGGTGCAGCTTCATGCCGAGGGGCCGAAGGGCAGCAGGCCCGCCGCCGCGCTGGAAGCGGCCATGGCGCGGCTTCTGCCCGATGTGCCGGTGGAGACGCGCGGCTTTGCCGATGCCGAGGGTCTCAGGGCGGCGCTGGCCGGGCTGGGCGCGGAGGACACGCTGGTGGTCTGGCCCGGGGACGCGGCCGGCACCGTCGCCGTGCTGGCCGAGACGCAGCCGCCCGCGCGCCTTTTCCTGCCATCGGCGGCGCAGCAGGCCGCCGCCCGGACCCTGCCCGCAACGATGATCCCGCGCACCCGCGTGATCTGGCCCTACGAGCGGCCGGGTGCCTATCACCCGCGCAAGTTCCGCGTGCGCGGCTGGATGCATTCGCGCAGGCTGCCGGTCACGCATCCGCGCCTCCAGATGCAGACCTGTTACGCGATGACGATGATGGAATTCGGCCTGATGCACGCGATCACCGATTTCTACCGCGATTACGTGATGGAGATCGTCGAGCACCTGGCCGAGAGCGAGCTCAACACCGGCACGCATCCCGAACTGGCGCTCGGGCCGGGGCAGCGGATCGCCTCCAAGGGGGCCTTCATCGCCGAACTGACCCCGGACACGCGGCCTGGCTACCGCGTTGTCAGCGACTGGATCGTTCCCTGAGGTTTTGAGTAATGGGCCACTGGGGACGTGGCGGGCGGCGGGTCAACCTGCCGCCCGTGCCTTGCCGGGGGCCTTGGCAGGTGGCGGCGTGGGTCAGTCCCTTGCCGCCCCGTCGCCGGTGACGAGATACTTGAAACTGGTCAGCTGTTCGGCTCCCACGGGTCCGCGCGCATGCATCTTGCCGGTGGCGATGCCGATCTCCGCGCCCATGCCGAACTCGCCCCCGTCGGCGAACTGGGTCGAGGCGTTGTGCATCAGGATCGCGCTGTCGAGCCGGGCAAAGAAGCGTGCCACGGCCGCGTCGTCCTCGGTCACGATGCAATCGGTGTGGTTCGACCCGTAGCGCCGGATATGCGCGATGGCGGCGTCGAGATCATCGACCACGCGCGCGGCGATGATGCTGTCGAGATATTCGCGCCCCCAATCGTCTTCGCTGGCGGGTGTCACGCCGGGTATCGCCTGAAGCGCCGCGTCGCCGCGCACCTCCACGCCCGCGTCAATGAGCGCGCGGATGACACCCCGCCCGATCGTGTCCGCGATCTCGCGGTGGATGAGCAGGCATTCGGCCGCCCCGCAGATGCCGGTACGCCGGGTCTTGGCGTTGAGCACCACCTTGAGCGCCTTTTCCGGGTCGGCCTCGGCGTCGAGATAGACATGCACGATCCCCTCGAGATGGGCAAAGACCGGCACCCGCGCCTCGCGCTGCACGAGCCCGACGAGTCCCTTGCCGCCGCGCGGCACGATCACGTCGATGTAATCCGTCATGGTGAGCATGAGCTGCACCGCCGCGCGGTCCGTGACCGGCACGCGCTGGATCGCGTCCTCGGGCAGAGAGGCCGCGCGCAGCCCCTCGACCAGGCAGTCATGGATCGCGGCGGAGGAGTGAAAGCTCTCCGAGCCGCCGCGCAGGATCACCGCATTGCCGGATTTCAGGCAGAGCGCGCCCGCGTCGGCGGTGACGTTGGGACGGCTTTCATAGATCACGCCGATGACGCCGAGGGGCGTGCGCACACGGCGGATATGCAGCCCCGAGGGCCGGTCCCATTCGGCGATGACCTGGCCCACCGGATCGTCCTGCGCCGCCACGGCGCGCAACCCTTCGACCACGGCCCAGAGCCGCTTCTCGTCGAGCCTCAGCCGGTCGAGCATGGCGGGCGTCAGCCCCTTCTCGTGCCCCGCCGCCATGTCCTCGGCATTGGCGGCAAGGATCGCGTCGCGGCGCGTCCAGACGCAATCGGCGGCGGCCTCGAGGGCGGCCTGCTTGGCCTCGGGCGTGGCGCTGGCAAGTTCTGCCGCCGCAACGCGGGCGCGCGCGCCGATCTCGGCCATGAGGGCGGGAATGTCGCTGAGATCCTTCATCGGCCTGGCCTCCGCTGCTGAGGCCCCCTTATACCGCGCCCGCGCGCCCGCCCGCAACGCCCTAGCCGACGGCGGCCTGACGATCGAAGATCGGCAGCAGGATCGCCAGCACGATCACCAGCACCATCGCTCCCAGCACCAGCATCAGCAGCGGGTCGAGAAGCGCCGAGACGCGCTTGCGCTCGTTGGTGAGCCACGACTCCACCAGCACCGCCGCGCGCTCGGTCATCCGCCCCAGCCGCGCCGATTGCTCGCCGGCGGCGATAAGTTGCCGACAGACCGGCGGCACGAGGCTCATCCGCGCGAGGCCCTGGCTCAGGCTCTCGCCGCGCCGCACCGCCTCGGCCAGGTCCTCGGCCTCGGTGCGAAAGCGGCGGATCACGAGCACCTCGCCCGCCGAGGCGGCGGCATCCACCACCGCCTGCCGACTGGAGATGACAAGCGCCAGCGTGCGCAGGTATTGCGCCGCCGCCGAGAGCCGCATCAGACGGCCCACCACCGGCAGGCGCAGCGCGACCCCGTGCCAGCGATCGCGGATGGCGGGCACGCGCAGCCCCGGAACGGTGCCGAGGACCAGCCCCCCCATCCCAAGCCACTGCCCCAGGGCAAGCGCATGGGCCTGCACGATATCGCTGATGCCCATGACCCATTGCGTCAGCGGCGGCAGGGGGCGGCCGGTGGTGGCGAAGATGGCGGCGATCTCGGGGGCCGTGCCCGAGGCGCGGATCGTCTCGAGCGCGGTCCCGGCGGTCAGGTCCGAGGACAGAAGCACCGCCATCTGCCGGGTGAAGACCGCGCGCATGTCGGCGTTGAGCCGTGTTCGGCGGCCAAAACCGCCGCGCCGCGCGCGCGCACCCTTGGCGGTGATCGCCTCGGCGAAAAGACCCTGGCCGCGCAGGATCTCGGCGGCCTGCGCCTCGCTCTCGGCCACCAGCGTGCCGCGCCTGCGTGCGCCGGTCGCGGTGAAGGCGGGGTATAGGCAAAGGCCCTCACAGGGCGTCACCCACCACCCGCAGCGCCTCGGCCAGACTGGTGCGCCCGGCCGCGACCTGATGCAGCGCCGGCCCGAAAGGCGTCTGCTCGGGTGGCAGCGCCACGCGCTTCATCCCGGTTTCGGATTGGCCCGCGTCGATGGCCGCGCGCAACGTCTCGGACACTTCGAGGATCTCGAACACGCCGACACGGCCCGCATGGCCGGTGCCGTTGCAGGCGTCGCAGCCCCGCGCGACGTGATGGAGATCCGGCACGCGGAGACCGGCCGCGGTGAAGTGGCGCGCGGTCTCGGGATCGGGCGCGGTGCCTTGGCGGCACGCGAGGCACAGCTTGCGCAGGAGGCGCTGCGCGATCACCCCCCGCAAGGTCGCGGCAATCAGGAAGTCGTCCAGCCCCGGATCGCGCAGGCGCACCACCGCGCCGACCGAGCCGTTCGCGTGGAGCGAGGAGAACACCAGATGCCCGGTAAGCGAGGCCTGCGCCGCGATGCTCNCCGTTTCCTTGTCGCGGATCTCGCCCACGAGGATGATGTCGGGGTCCTGCCGCAGCGCCGCGCGCAGCCCGGCGGCAAAGGTCATGCCGATCTCGGAATTGATCTGGGTCTGGCTGATGCCGGGCAGGTCGTATTCGATCGGATCCTCGGCGGTAAGGATGTTGCGCACCTCGTCATTGGCCAGTTGCAGGAGCGAATAGAGCGTCGTTGTCTTCCCCGAGCCGGTCGGCCCGGTGGCCAGGATGATGCCGTTGGGCCGCTCGGCCATGCGGGTCAGGACCGCCTCCTGATCGGCGCGCAGGCCAAGCTGTTCGAGCGGCATCAACCCCGCCGAGCGATCCAGCAGCCGCATCACCACCCGGTCGCCGCAATTGCCCGGCAGGGTGGACACGCGCACATCGATCGCGCGCCCGCCAAGGCGCAGCGCGATATGGCCGTCCTGCGGCAGGCGGGTTTCGGAAATGTCCAGCCCCGCCATGACCTTGAGCCGCGAGACCACCCGCCGCACCGGCACGTCGCGCCGGTCGAGCACGGTCTGGAGCATCCCGTCCACCCGCATCCGCGCGCGCAGCCCCGCCTCGTGCCGCTCGACATGCAGATCCGAGGCGCTGGCGCGCACCGCGCGGCGCAGAAGCTGGTTGACAAGCTGGATGACCGGGGCCTCCTCGTCGGCCTCCAGAAGGTCGCGCGGCCCCTGGCCCGCCGCGCCCTCCTCGAGATCGAAGGCCAGCCCGTCCTCGCCCGCCTCGGTGCCGTCGTCGCGGTAGAGCGCGGCGAGGCGGGTCTCGAACGCCTCGGTCTCGAGCCGCTCGAGCGTGAGCGCGCCGCCCGCGCGGCGCCGCGCCTCGCGCAGGCCGAGCGCACCCGCCCCCGGCCCCGTGAGAAGCCGGTCGCCCTCGATCAGCACCTGCATGTCGCGCGCGAACGCAAATGGCAGGAGCGGCGTGGCCATGGCCAGGCGATCCGCGAAAGTGAGCCGGGAGGGTAGCGGCGGCAGCCGCCGCGCCCGCGCCGCCGCCGGTCGGCTGGTTGCCCGCGAGCACGGTGGTCACGAGGCTGGTGAGCGTCGGGCGGCCGGGCAGGGAGAATTCCACGCCCCCCACGGTGGCATCCTGGATCACCCCGTCGAACTGGAAGGACAGGTCGGAGAAGTTCTCGACCGACAGCTCGAAGGTCACCGCCTCGATCAGCACCTGGTCGGGCCGCTGGTCGAGCCCGCGCACCGCCGCGACAACGGCCGCGATCCGGTCGGACGGCCCGGTGACGATGAGCGCATTCTGCGAGGGTTCGGCCACCGCGTTGCGCACGCGGTCGCGGAACTCGGGCGTGCCCGAGACGATCAGCGCGTTGGAGCGCGGATCGGCCGAGAGGCGCGCCCCCGGCGGCGTGATCGCCAGCGCGGTGATGACGGCCAGCATCTCCGCCGCCTTGCCGTTGCGCAGCGGGATGGTCTCTATGGCGTTGCGCGACGGCGTGTCGAGCCGGTCAACAAGCTGCACGATGCGCCGGAAGTTCTCGCGCCGGTCCGACAGGATCATCAGGCCGGAATCGGGCACGGTCGAGAGCACCGCCCCGGCGGGCAGAAGCGGGCGGATCACCTCGGCCACCTCCTCGACAGGGCTGTTGCGCAGCGTGATCACCCGGGTTTCGAAATCGCCGCCGCGCCGCGCGCGGGCCTCGCCCGGCGCCAGTTCGCGCGCCACGTCGAGCGGCACGATGCGGTCGGTCTCGTCTCCCTCGACGATGGTCAGACGGTTGAGTTCGAGCACGTTGAGAAAGATCTCGTAGATCGCATCCGGTGTGACGGTATTGGGGGCCACCACAGTCACCGAGCCCTGAACCCGGGCGTCGAGGATGAAGTTGCGCCCGGTCGATTGCGCCACGATCTGAACGAAGTCCCGCAGGCTCGCTTCGCGCAGATCAAGCGAGACCTGCGCAGCACCGGGCAATCGGGCAGCAACCGCGCCGCTGCGCTTGCGGTCGAGGGCACGGCGCTGCACTAACAGGCTGCTGAAAGAGTCGACCCTCGACAGCGGTTTGAGAACATGACTCACCCTTGGCACGGTAACGGCGGGGGTGATCATGCGGGGTGTGGACGAGACGAGCGGGTCGCTGTTCAGCCATGTCGATCTGGAGGAGCGCATCCCGCCGCGACACCCGCTGCGCAAGATCCGGCAGGTGGTCAATGATTCGCTCGCCAGCCTCGATGCGGAGTTCGGGTCGCTTTACATCGATTTCGGCCGGCCCTCGATCCCGCCGGAACGGCTGATCCGGGCGAGCCTGCTGCAGATCCTGTTCTCTGTCCGCTCCGAGCGGCAGTTGATGGGGCAGATGGATTACGACCTGCTGTTTCGCGGGTTTGTGGGCCTCGGCTCGGGATCGACGATCCGGTCTGGGTCCCCACGGTATTCACCAAGAACCGGGACCGGCTAACGCCCCCGGCGCATGCACCGAACGCGCCAAGAGGCAGCGCGTTCGCGTGACGCAGCCGTGATGCAGGGACAGCGCTCCGGATCGGGGACTATCTCGGCGGCCTGCTAAGGCGCGGCCGGGTCAAGCGGCCGGTCCTGCGCGGTGCCGCGCGTGGCCGGGGCGGGCAGGGGGCCGCGCGCCCCGGCGGCGGGCGGGGCCGTCCGGGTGCGCAGGCGGCGCAGAGATCGCAGAAGACGCAGAAGACGCGACAGGCGATCAGTCATCGGGGGCTTCGTCCGGGGGGGCGGGACATGCCCGCCATGCCGGAGGTGGGGATGCGGCGCGTCGGGCGGAACGGCCTTCACCTCAGTGTGACGCCCGGTGAGCGCCCCCGCGGCAACCCGTTGCGGAAGTTTTCGATTGTCTTGCCTGTGTTGCGCGCGCTAGGACGACCGGGTGATCGTGAACAACAGTCATTCGGATCGGGGGGTCTCGACTGTGCTGCCAGCCTGCCGGAGCCTTGGGGCGCTCCTTGTTCTTCTTGTTGCCGCCGCCTGCTCACTGCCGGGCGGGGCCGCGCGCCAGACAGACGTGTTGCGCCCTCCGGAGAGCGGGTCCCCGGCCTTTCAGATCGTCGAAGTGACCCGCGCGCGCGTGGCGGAACTGGCGCGCTGGCCGGTGACCGGATGGAGCGGCGGCTATCACTGGCCCGAGGCCGGGCGCGGACCCGATTCGGCGGTGATCCGGTCGGGCGACCGGCTCGATCTCTCGATCTGGGACTCGCAGGAAAACTCGCTTCTCGCCACGCCTGACACGCGGCTCACCGAGGTGCCGACCATGACCGTCACCTCCTCGGGCGCGGTCTTCATGCCCTATGTCGGCGAGGTGGTGGTCGGCGGACTCGGCACCGATGAGGCACGCGCGCGCCTGCAGGCGGCGCTGAGCGACATCGCACCCTCCGCGCAGGTGCAGCTCGCGGTCGAGCCGGGGCGCAACAACACGGTCGATGTCGTCTCTGGCGTGGGCGAGCCCGGGCGCTACCCGCTCGAGAGCCGCAACACGCGGATCCTGAGCGTGCTTGCCGAGGCAGGCGGTATCGACCCCGGGCTGCGCCATCCGCTCGTCGTGCTGCAGCGTGACGGGCACCGTTTCGAGGCGCGCGCCGAGACGATCCTGCGCGAGCCCGCGCGCAACGTGCTGATGCGCGGCGGCGATCAGGTGGTGGTGATCGAGGATGACCGCAGCTTCAACGCGCTGGGCGCGGCAGGCACGCAGAAGGTGATCCATTTCGAGAAGGAACGCATGACCGCGATGGAGGCGGTTTCGGCCATGGGCGGGCTGACCGCGTCGCGGGCCGATCCGAAGGGCCTGCTGATCCTGCGCGACTATCCCGTGGAGGCGCTGCGGGCAGAGCCGGGGCCGGAGATGCCGCAGGTGGTCTTCAGCCTCGATCTGAGCAGCGCCGACGGCCTTTTCGCCGCGCGCGCCTTTCCGGTCCATCCCGGCGACACCGTGCTTGCGACCGAATCGCCGGTCACGCGGGTGCAGTCCGTTCTGGGCCTTTTCGGCACATTGGTCGGGATCGGGGCGACGGCCAACACCCTGTCGAACTGAGCAGGCGCGCCGCGTCAGATATTGGCGAAGATGTTGATCTCGTCCTCGGTCGCCGGTCTGGGGCGGCGCGATTCGGGCTTGTCGGACGCTTTGGCCTCCGGCGTGACGCGGCGCGGCCGGACGGCGCGATGCACATCGATGCGGCGCATCCGTGCGTTATGACCAAGAACCGAGGCGCGCCGCAACTCCCGCGGGTCGAGCGTGAGATAGCTCAACAGAACCCCGCAGGCGAGCGTCAGATCATACCAGAAGGCCGAGAGGTTCTCGACCGGGCCGGCGACGAAATTGGACACGAAGCTCGAAAAGAGCACGAAGAGCGCGAGCGAGAGCGCCGCAATGCGCAGGGCCGCCCCAAGCATGAACCAGATGCTGAGCGCCAGAAGAAGGATCGCACCCGTGGCCTCGGCCCCGGTGGCCCCCATCACGGGACGAAAGAGCGCGGTCGGATCGAAGCCCTTGATGAGATCGAGGGCGAGCGCCATGAAATAGGTGCCCGTCACGATCCGCAGGATGTTGACGCCAACCTGATCGACGCCGGAGGCAGGAGCGGGTTTCATTCGGGTCTGTCCTGTCCGCAGTTGCAAGGGAAACAAGGAAGCCGCACTCAACCTTTACGAAAGCTTGAGCCCGACTGTCGCCGGACAATCGGGCCGAAACTTGACGATTTCTAGGTCAATGCGGGCAGATCGCCGCGCTGTCAGCCCTCGGTCTCGTCGCTCTCTTCCGCCTGTTCGGCGATCCAGGCGACCGAGACCACCTCCTCGCCCGCGCCGGTGTTGAACACCCGCACGCCCCCCGCGGCGCGCGAACGGAAGGAGATTCCCTCCACCGGCACGCGGATGGACTGGCCGGTGGACGTGGCAAGCATGATCTGGTCCTCGCGGCTGACCGGAAAGGAGGCCACCAGCGGGCCGCCGCGCATGGCGCGATCGATGGCCGCCACGCCCTGGCCGCCGCGCCCGCGCACCGGATAGTCATGGCTCGAACTGAGCTTGCCCAGGCCGCGCGCGGTGATGGTCAGGATCAGATCCTGCGCGGCGCGCATTTCCTGATAGCGCGCCTCTGGCAGGGTGGCATCGGCATTGCCCATGGCCTCGGGCTCGGCCGTCTCGTCCTCCGGCTCGGCCCCGAGCTCGGCGCGGAACCGCTTGAGGAAGGCCGCGCGCTCGTCCGGGCTCGCCTCGAAATGGCGGATGACCGACATGGACACCACCTTGTCGCCGTTCAGCAGGCGGATGCCGCGCACGCCGGTGGACTTGCGGCCCTTGAACACGCGCACCTCGCTGACGGAGAAGCGGATCGCGCGGCCCGCATCGGTCACGAGCATCACGTCATCCTCGTCCGAGCAGATGCGCGCATTGACCAGTTCCACGCCTTCGGGAAGCTCCATGGCGATCTTGCCGTTGCGCTTGACATTGACGAAATCCGACAGCGCGTTGCGCCGCACGTCGCCCGCCGAGGTGGCGAAGACGATATGGAGATCGTCCCAATCCTCCTCGGCGCGGTCCACGGGCAGCAGGGCGGCCACCGACACGCCCGGGGGGATCGGCAGGATGTTGACGATCGCCTTGCCCTTGGAGGTGCGCCCGCCAAGCGGCAGCCGCCAGGTCTTGAGCTTGTAGACCATGCCATCGGTGGTGAAGACCAGAAGCGGCGTGTGGGTATTGGCGACGAAGAGCGAGGTCACCACGTCCTCGTCCTTGGTGGCCATGCCCGCGAGCCCCTTGCCGCCGCGCTTCTGGGCGCGGAACTCGTCAAGCGCGGTGCGCTTGATATAGCCGCCCTGGGTGACGGTGACGACCATCTCCTCGCGCTCTATGAGATCCTCGTCCTCCATGTCGCCGGACCAGTCCACGATCTCGGTGCGGCGCGGCACGGCGAACAGCGCGCGCACCTCTTGCAGCTCCTCGCGGATGATCTCCATGATCCGCTCGCGGCTGGCCAGGATGGCGAGGGAATCCTTGATCTTGCCTGCCAGCTCTTGCAACTCGTCCGTCACTTCCTTGACGCCCAGTTGCGTGAGGCGCTGGAGCCGCAGGTCGAGAATCGCACGGGCCTGCGTCTCCGACAGGTTATAGGTTCCGTCCGCGTTGGCGCGATGCGAGGGGTCGTCGATCAGCGCGATATATTCGAGGATATCGCCTGCGGGCCAGCGCCGCTCCATCAGTTTCTGCCGCGCCTCGGCGGCATCGGCGCTGGCGCGGATGGTGGCCACCACCTCGTCCACGTTCGACACCGCCACGGCCAGGCCGCAGAGCACATGCGCGCGCTCGCGCGCGCGGCGCAGCTCGAACGCGGTGCGCCGCGCCACCACCTCTTCTCGGAACTGGATGAAAAGCGACAGGAAGCGGTGCAGCGTGAGCTGTTCGGGCCGCCCCCCGTTGAGCGCGAGCATGTTGCAGCCGAAGGAGGTCTGCATCGGCGTGAAGCGGTAAAGCTGGTTGAGCACCACGTCGGGGGTGGCGTCGCGCTTGAGCTCGACCACCACGCGCACACCGTTGCGGTCGCTCTCGTCCTGGACATGCGCGATGCCCTCTATCCGCTTGTCGCGGGCGGCCTCGGCGATGCGCTCGATCATCGCCGCCTTGTTCACCTGATAGGGGATCTCGTCGATGACGATGGCGAACCGGTCCTTGCGCAACTCCTCGACATGGGTGCGGGCGCGGATGATGACGCTGCCGCGCCCCTCCAGATAGGCCTTGCGCGCGCCCGAGCGGCCCAGCATCAGCCCGCCGGTGGGAAAATCCGGGCCGGGGACGAAGCGGATCAGGTCCTCGCTTTCCAGATCGGGATCGTCGATCAGGGCCAGCGTGGCGTCCACCACCTCGCCCAGGTTGTGGGGCGGGATGTTGGTGGCCATGCCCACGGCGATGCCGCCCGCGCCGTTGACCAGCATGTTCGGGAAGCGCGCGGGCAGCACCGTGGGCTCGCGGTCCTTGCCGTCGTAATTGTCCTGGAAATCGACCGTCTCTTTCTCGATATCGGCCAGCAGGTAGGCGGCCGGCTTGTCCATGCGCACCTCGGTATAGCGCATGCCCGCGGCGTTATCGCCGTCCATGGAGCCGAAATTGCCCTGACCGTCCAGAAGCGGCAGCGACATGGAAAAATCCTGCGCCATGCGCACCAGCGCGTCATAGATCGCGGAATCTCCGTGCGGGTGGTATTTCCCCATCACGTCGCCCACGGCGCGGGCGGATTTGCGATAGGGCTTGTCATGGGTGTTGCCGCTCTCGTGCATCGCATAAAGGATGCGGCGATGCACGGGCTTGAGCCCGTCGCGCAGATCGGGAATCGCGCGGCTGACGATCACGCTCATCGCGTAATCGAGATAGGAGGTCTTCATCTCCTGCGTGATCGAGACGTGCGGGCCGTGGTGCCGGGGCGGCTCTGACGGGGTTTCGTCCGTGATTTCAGGGGGTTGGGGCGTGTCGCTCACGTTATTGGGATCCTGTGATCTGCCGCTATATCTTGTTGAACGAAGTATAACAGTTCCATGATATGGGGTGCAATGGGGCGGGGCGCGGAGCCGTGGCAGCCTCCGATCACGAGTGATAACATATTGTTTTCATTGAAAACTAATTTTTTGATGGCACATTGTTTCTGTCAGGCAATGACAGGAGCAGAAAAATGGAGATCTCTGAAACCGAACTCTTGCTGAAAGGCTACGGGCTGACCACGGCGGAATTCTTCTACCGGATGCCCGATTACCGCAACGTGCTCAACAGCTATCTCTGGCAGGATTACGATATCGCGCCCGATCATCCGAAGCTTTTCGGCTTCATCGAGTTCTGGCAGCGCGAGATCGAGGGACCGCTGCATTCGGTGCGCTTCACCCATCGCAAGATGATCGCGCCCGGCGAATGGCGCAACGTCACGGGCGAGTTCACGCTGCACTGAGCGGGACGCGCCACGGGTGCGCTTTGCCGCACCCGGCGGCTCCGGGGCGGATTAACGGTTGAAATTCGGGATACGTCCTGCTGTTACTACGCGCTGTTGCGTGGCCAGGGGGCGTCCCGAGCGATGAGTCTCGACCAGATATTCGTGCTGCTGCTGCTGGCGGCGGTCTTCGTCAGCTTCTTCCGCGAGATCTACCCGCCCGAGGTCACGGCGCTGGGGGCCTCGGCGGCGCTCCTGGCCACGGGGATCGTGGAAACCGATGCCTTCCTGAAGGTGTTCGGCTCTTCGGCCCCGATCACCATCGCCATGATGTTCATCCTCTCCGCCGCGCTCGAACGCACCGGCGTGCTGGAGATGATCGGCACCTTCCTGCGCAGGCAGGCGCGCGGATCCTTCCTCCGTGCGATCCTCATGATGATGGTGGCGACGGTGGCGGCCTCGGCCTTCATGAACAACACGCCGGTGGTGATCCTGCTCACGCCGGTGATGATCTCGGTCGCCGCCTCGGTCGGCGTCTCCTCGTCCAAGCTGCTCATCCCGCTCAGCTTCTCGGCCATCTTCGGCGGCATGCTGACCCTGGTGGGCACCTCGACCAACATCCTGATGAGCGGGGTGGCGCGCGACGCGGGCCAGCCGCCGATCACCATGTTCGAGATGACGCTGCCCGCGCTCGCGCTGGTCTCGGCGGGGCTTGTCTACATGGTCTTCGCCGGACGCTTCCTGCTGCCCGACCGCGCCTCGCTGGCCAGCGTGCTGGGCCAGGAGAGCAAGCGCAAGTTCCTTGCGCGCCTGCTCATTCCGCACGAGTCCAAATATATCGGCAAGAAGCTGGAGGATCTGCCCTTCAACCGCGCGGGCGCGCGCATCCTCGACGTGGTGCGCGGCGAGGTCTCGATGCGCCGCCACCTCGACGATCTCGTGCTCGAACCGGGCGACCGGGTGGTGATCAAGACCGACACGGGAGAGATACTCGGCCTCAAGGACAATGGCGAGATCGAGTTCCGCGGCATGGACGACAGCGGCTTCGAGCCGGTGACGGCGGATCGCACGATCACCATGGAGGCCAGTGTCGGCCCGGATTCGCACCTGCGCGGGAGGCCGATCAAGGATCTGAAGCTGCGCCGCAAATACGGCGTCTACCTGATGGCGGTGCATCGCCAGGAACAGAATATCAGCCAGGACCTGCCCGAGGTGCGGCTGCAATTCGCCGACACGCTGCTGCTCGAGGGGCCGCCCGAGGGGATCCAGCGGCTGATGGAGGATGGCGGCATCGTCAACCTGACCGCGCCCGCCGAACAGGCGATGCGGCGCGAGAAGGCACCCGTTGCCATGCTGACCATCCTTGGCGTGATGATCCTTGCGGCGCTCGATGTCATGCCCATCGCGGGGCTTGCGGTGATCGGGGCCGTGGTGGTGATGATGACCCGCTGCGTCGATCCCGAAGAGGCGTTCGACGCGATCGACTGGCGGATTCTCTTTCTCATCTTCGGGATGCTGGGGATGAGCCTCGGGCTTCAGGAAACCGGCACGGCGCGGCTCATCGTCGAGACGATGGTGCGGCTGCTCGAGGGGTTCGGGCCGCTGGCGATCCTGGCTGCGGTCTATGTGATGACCAACGTCCTGACCGAGATGGTCACCAACAACGCGGTGGCGATCCTTGTCGGGCCGCTCGTGATCGGCATGGCCGAACAGCTGGGCCACGATCCGCGCCCCTTCATCATGGCGGTGATGTTCGCCGCCTCGGCCAGTTTCGCCACGCCGATCGGCTATCAGACCAACACCTTCGTCTATGGCGCGGGGGGCTACCGGTTCCGCGATTTCCTTGTGGTGGGGCTGCCGCTCAACGTGATCTTCGCGGTGGTGGCGGTGCTGGTCATCCCCGTCTTCTTTCCGTTCTGACGCCTGCCGCCCGCCCCGTGCCACAAGAAGCCAAGGGAGACCCCGCCATGATGCCCGCCACCGTCCCGCCGAGCCGCGACCTGGTGCTGATCGGGGGCGGGCATACCCACGCGCTGGTGCTGCGGATGTGGGGGATGCGGCCGCTGGCGGGGGTGCGCGTGACGGTGATCGATCCCAACCCGGTCGCGCCCTATTCGGGGATGCTGCCGGGCATGGTGGCCGGCCATTACCGGCAGGCGGATCTGGAGATCGACCTGGTGCGCCTGGCGCGGTTCGCCGGGGCGCGGCTGATCCTGGGTGCGGTGACGGGGATCGACGCGGGCGCCGGCCGCATCGCTATCGGCGCGCGGGAGGTGGGCTTTGACGTGGCTTCGGTCGATGTGGGCATCCATTCGGCCATGCCGGACATGCCGGGATTTTCCGGGCACGCCGTGCCCGCCAAGCCGCTCGGCCCTTTCGCCGCGCGCTGGGAGGCCTTCGCCGCGCGCGTCGCGGCAGGCGAGGAGTCCGGTCAGGCCGCGGTGATCGGCGGCGGCATCGCCGGGGTGGAACTGGCGCTGGCGATGGCGCATCGGCTGGGAACGGGGGCGGAGGTAAGCCTGATCGAGCGCGCCCCCCATGTCGCGCCGGAGGCCCCGGTTCTGCGGCCGCGGCTGATGCGCGCGCTGGCGGCGCAGCGGGTGCGGGTGCTGACCGGGGCCGAGGTCACGGAAGTCTGCGCGCAGGAGGTGCGCCTTGCCGGTCAGGCCCCGGTGCCCTCGCGCCTGACCGTGGGCGCGGCGGGGGCGCGGGCGCATGGCTGGCTGGGGCGGACCGGGCTGCCGGTGACGGCGGACGGCTTCCTGAGGGTGGGCGCGGATCTGCGGGTGGAGGGGCAGGGGGCGCTCTTTGCCGCGGGCGATTGCGCGCATCTCGGCCATGCGCCGCGCCCCAAGGCCGGGGTCTATGCCGTGCGCGCGGCCCCCGTTCTCTTCGACAACCTGCGCGCGGTGCTCTCTGGCCGGGCGTTGCGCCCGTTCCATCCGCAGCGCGACTATCTCAAGCTCGTCTCGCTGGGCGGCAAGGCGGCGGTGGCCGAGAAGCTGGGCATCGCCGTCTCCGGGGCGCTGCTCTGGCGCTGGAAGGACCGGATCGACCGCACCTTCATGGCGAAGTTCGACCCGCTGCCCGCCATGCCGGTGCCGCCGCTGCCGCGCGAACGGGCACCGGCCGACGAGATCGAGGCCGGGCCGATGTGCGCGGGCTGCGGTGCCAAGATCGCGCCTGCGGTGCTGCGCGATACCCTGGGCGGCGCGGGCGAGGATGCCGCCGTGATCGTCACGGGCGGGGTTCGCCAGGTGCTGAGCACCGATCACCTGCGCGGATTCACGGAGGATCTGGCGCTCTTGGCGCGCGTCGCGGCGCTGCACGCGCTGGGCGATGTCTGGGCGATGGGGGCGCGCCCGCAGGCGGTTCTGATCTCGGTGACGCTGCCCCGCATGAGCGAGGCGCTGCAGGCCCGGAGCCTGGCCGAGATCATGACGGCGGCGCGCGCGGCGGTGGCCGAGGCGGGGGCCGAGATCGTCGGCGGCCATTCCAGCATGGGCGCGGAGACGAGCCTTGGCTTTGCCGTGACGGGGATCCTTGACCGCCCGCCGATCACCCTTGGCGGGGCGCGGGCGGGCGATGCGCTGATCCTCACGCGGGGGATCGGCTCGGGCACGCTGCTGGCCGCCGAGATGCGCGGGCAGGCCCACGGGCGCGACATCGCGGCGCTCTTCGCGATTCTCGCACGCGGGCAGGGCGACGCGGCCGAAATCCTAGCGGGTGCCCATGCGATGACCGACGTGACGGGATTCGGCCTGGCTGGCCATCTGGGGAATATCTGCCGGGCCTCTGGCCTGGCGGCGCGGCTCGATCTGGGCGCGGTGCCGGTGCTCGAGGGCGCCGAGGCGCTGGCCGCGCGCGGCATCCGCTCGACCATCCGGGCGGCCAATCGCCGCGCCGCGCCGGTGGCGGGCGCGGACGAAAGCCCGCGCGCCGTGCTGCTGCACGATCCGCAGACGGCGGGCGGGCTGCTGGCGGCGGTCGATCCCGCGCAGGCCGATGATCTCGTGGCGCGGCTGCGGGCGGCAGGCCACGGTGCGGCGGTGATCGGACGCCTTCTTGCGGGACCTCCGGGGGTGGCGCTGGCCTAGCGCGGGATGCGTCTGGTGGGACTCACCCGCCCCTCGCTTGCGACGGGCACGCGCCCGCCCGCCCCCAGGGCGGGCGCGTTCCGCACCCGCCCGGGCGGTCGCGCGCCCGTCGCCCGACCGGTTGCACCTGAATTCATCCTGCCCTAGTAGCCCGGAACCTGCTGCCAGGGCTTCACGAGGTTGCCGAAGCGGGTGAACTGCTCCTCGAAGCTCAGCTCGATCGTGCCGATGGGGCCGTGGCGCTGCTTGCCGATGATGACCTCGGCCTTGCCGTGCAGCCGCGACATCGCTTCCTGCCATTCGGCCATCTTGTCGAGCTCGTGCTCGCCCGGCTTCTCGCGCTCCTTGTAATAGACCTCGCGGAACACGAACATCACCACGTCGGCGTCCTGCTCGATGGAGCCCGATTCCCGCAGGTCACTGAGTTGCGGGCGCTTGTCCTCGCGGTTCTCGACCTGGCGGGAAAGCTGCGAAAGGGCGATCACCGGGATGTCGAGCTCCTTGGCGATGGCCTTGAGGCCCAGGGAGATCTCGCCGATTTCCTGCACCCTGTTCTCGGCCGTGCCGCGCACGAGTTGGAGATAGTCCACGATCAGCAGGTCGAGCCCGTGCGTGCGCTTGAGCCGCCGCGCGCGCGCCGCGATCTGGCTGATCGGCAGCGCGGCGGTGTCGTCGATGAAGAGCGGGCAGGATTCGAGCGATTTCGCCGCCTCGACGAAGCGGCGGAACTCTTCCTCGTCCATGTCGCCGCGGCGGATCTTGTGCGAGGGGATCTCGGAGGCTTCGGCAAGGATGCGCCCGGCAAGCTGCTCGGCGCTCATCTCGAGCGAGAAGAAGCCTACCACGCCGCCATCCACCGCCCCTTCGGTGCCGTCGGGCAGCGTGCCGCGCCGGTAGGCGCGCGCCACGTTGAAGGCGATGTTGGTCGCCAGCGAGGTCTTGCCCATGGAGGGACGCCCGGCAAGGATCAGCAGGTCGGACTTGTGCAGCCCGCCGAGTTTGTGATCCATGTCGGTCAGCCCGGTGGACAGGCCCGCAAGCCCGCCGTCGCGCATATAGGCGGCATTGGCCACGTCCACCGCATCCTTGACCGCCTTGAGGAAGCTCTGGAAGCCGCTGTCGGTCTTGCCCTGTTCGGCCAGCTGGTAAAGCTGCTGCTCGGCCTCCACGATCTGGTCGCGCGGCTCGCTCGCCACCTCGACGCGGGCGGCCTTGGCGGCGATGTCATGGCCGAGCGCGATCAGCTCGCGCCGGATCGCCAGATCGTAGATCATCTGCGCATAGTCGCGCGCGGCATAGGTGGAAATCGCCGCGCCCGCGAGTTTGACCAGATAGGCCGGGCCGCCCAGTTCCTTGAGCCCCGCATCCTCTTCGAGAAAGGCGCGCAGCGTCACCGGCGAGGCGAGCGCGTTGCGCGCGATGCGCGCGGCGGCGGTCTCGAAGATGCGGGCATGAACCGGGTCGTAGAAATGCTGCGGCCCGATGATCGAGGCGACCCGGTCGTAGATGTCGTTATTGGTCAGGATCGCGCCCAGCAACTGCTGCTCGGCCTCGATCGAATGGGGCACGCTTTCGGCGGCCTCTATCCCGGCACCGGTGGGGTTGAAAGCGCGGATCTCGTTCATTGGTTCTGCCCTGTTCTGTCCCTGGCCTGACGGCATAGCCTCCGGCCCGCGCGGGGGGCAAAATGTATGTTTCTGTGGATAAGCCCCGCCGCAGGATTACCGCGCATCTTGCCACGGGCAGGGGCAGGAACGCAACATCTGGGGGAATGCGCGGGCGGCCGTGGCCTCCGTGCCGCAGATCAAGCATTTTTCGCCGCGGCCCTGCGGATCAGCCCCGATGCGCCGCCTGCCAGCCGCGGGGATCGGCCAGGAACGATTCGACCTCGGCCAGGGTCGCGGCGTCGAAGGCGGCCTGCGCCCGCGCCTCGGCCAGCACGTCGTGCCAGGTGCACAGGTGGTGAAGGCGCACGCCGTGATCGCCCAGGGTCTTCTCGGTCCCGGGGAAGATGCCGTAATAGAAGATGACGGCGGTGTGCGCGCAGCTGGCCCCGGTCTCGCGGATCGCGTCCACGAAGCTGAGCTTGGAGCCGCCATCGGTGGTCAGATCCTCGACCAGCAGCACGCGGTCGCCCTCGGCCATCACGCCCTCGATGCGGGCGTTGCGGCCGTATCCCTTGGGCTTCTTGCGCACATAGGTCATGGGCAGACCCATGCG
This sequence comes from Roseovarius sp., assembly GCA_002720475.1. Lineage (GTDB taxonomy): Bacteria > Pseudomonadota > Alphaproteobacteria > Rhodobacterales > Rhodobacteraceae > Roseovarius. Next base: position 58,029 of record PBIL01000011.1, on the reverse strand, counting down.
TTCGGCCACCAATGCCGCGAAGGGGATGCCCGCCGTCTCGCCGCCTGCCACGTTGTCGAACGCCTCGAAGCCTGCCTCGCGCATCACGGTGACGGTGAGAAAGTCCATCAGCGTGGCGCGGATGCGCGGATAGGAAATGAGCCGCCGACAATCGATATAGGTGGGCGAGGGCAGGCCGGACGCCAGGGTGAAGGGCTCGGCGGCGTTGAAATGCACCGCGCCGATCTCCAGCAGCATCCGGGCGGTGAGGCGGGCGATCTCGTCCTTGGGCGGGTAGGTGGCGGGGATCATGGCGTGGTCCTTGGGTTTGGCTTGCGCCGAAGAGATTTCATGCCTCCGGCGGGAGTATTTGGGGAACAGTGAAAATCAGTCCACCCGCCAGTGCAGGGGGAATCCGGGATCGAAGACGGTGACGGGCCCCTCGCCGGTGTCGATCTTCGCCGGGCAGGGCACCGCGTCGCCCCTCGTCAGGGTGATCCGGGAATCGTTCGGGGGCAGGCCGTAGAAGGCGGGGCCATGAAGCGAGGTGAAACCTTCGAGCCGGCTCAAAGCGCCCTCTTCCTCGAAGACATGGGCGAGGATCGACAGCGTGTTGGGCGCGGTGAAGCAGCCCGCGCAGCCGCAGGCGCTTTCCTTTGCCGGGTCGGTATGGGGCGCGCTGTCGGTGCCCAGAAAGAAGCGCGCGTCACCCGAGGTGGCCGCATGACGCAGGGCAAGGCGGTGGCTCTCGCGCTTGGCCACCGGCAGGCAGTAGTAATGCGGCCTGATGCCGCCCGCCAGGATGTGGTTGCGGTTGATCACGAGGTGATGGGTGGTGATCGTGGCGGCAAGATCGCGGTCCTGCGACGTGACATAGGCCACCGCGTCCGATGTGGTCACATGCTCCATCACCACGCGCAGCCCCGGCGTGGCGCGGCGGACGGGGTCGAGCACGCGGTCGATGAACACGGCCTCGCGGTCGAAGATGTCCACCTCCGGGTCCGTCACCTCGCCATGCACGCAGAGCGGCAGGCCGATCTCGGCCATCTTCTCGAACACCGCGCGCACCTTGTCGAAGTCGCGCACGCCGGCGGCGGAGTTGGTGGTGGCCCCCGCCGGGTAGAGCTTGACCGCGGTGATCAGCCCCTCGGCATGGGCGGCGGCCACGTCCTGCGCCTCGGTCTTTTCGGTCAGGTAGAGCGTCATCAGCGGGGTGAACGCCATGCCTTCGGGCAGGGCGGCCAGGATGCGGTCGCGGTAGGCGCGGGCGTCATGGGCCGTGACCACCGGCGGCACGAGGTTGGGCATGACGATGGCGCGGGCGAAATGCCGCGCGCTTTCGGGCAGGACGGCGGCCAGCATCGCGCCGTCGCGCAGGTGCAGGTGCCAGTCGTCGGGGCGGCGGAGGGTCAGGCTGTCGGTCATGGCCCGAACGCCTACACAATCGCGCGCGCCTGCGCCAGAGGGCTATCCCTCTGCCTGTACCAGGCGGGCCTCGGCAAGGCTCATCGCTTTGCGGAAACGCGGGCCGCCGACCCGGCGGGTGAGCGCGTTGCGGCAGTGCATCACGGTCAGCCGGTCGCGCTGATCGGCCACGAGACGGCGCAGGAGGTTGAAGAGATAGGGCGTGTCGTCGCGCCGCGCGCGCCACAGCCGGGCAAGGCTCAGCCCGCTGAGCCTGTCGGAGGAAAGCTGCGCGAGCAGGCGCGGGATCAACCCCATCCGCGCCAGCCGCTCCTCGAGGTCGTAGCCGGTATGGCGTGTGCGGAAGCGCAGAACATTGGCCCGGTTGAAGAGCGCGGAATGCATCGCGTCAAGCTCGATCTCGGGATCGTAGAGAAGCACCGCGCGGGCGGCGGCGTCAAGCATGTCGGGCGCATAGCCGTAGCGGTCCGTGAAGGAGGTCCGGCGCATGGCAAGATAGCGGTCATCCCATTCGGCAACCCGCGGGTCGAGCGTTGCCTGCGGGCGCAGCATCAGCACCTTCGCGCCGGGGGCGGCCACGGAAAAGGCCGCCGCCGCATAGCCGCAGGCCCCCGCGCCGTAAAAGATCACCTCCTCGAACCCGTCGAAGAACCCGTCATCGATCAGGCGGTCGAAATAGCCGTAGACGCGGGCATCGCGGAACCAGGTGTCGCCCTTGCTCAGCAGGCACAGATGCGACCAGCCGAGCGCCTCGACCATCGTCCAGCCGAAGGGCTGGCCAAGCTCGGAGAGGATCTCGAGCCGCTCGAAATTCTCGAAGCTGACCAGCAGCACCGGCTTGCGCTCGACCAGGAGCGCCGCGTGCCGCTCCCCCAGCGGCTGGCAATAGCCCGTCTCGCCCACCAGCGTCCCGGCCCGGTCGCGCCATTCCTGCCAGTCGAGCCCTGAAAGATCGGCCTCGAACATGTCGCCGCTGTTCTGCATCGCCAAGCTGCCCCTTGTGCCTCATGCGGGTCTCGTGCCCTTGTAACACGGGGGAAAATGCCGGTCGATTGGGGCGAAACTTTGAAGAAAGCGGGGGGATTGCGCGCCCGCCGAGGGGGCGCGGCCCTTGACCGCGACGGGCAAGCCATGCAGTCCTGTGCGGGCAGTTTTCGGGAGGCAGGGCAGGTGCACGAACCCCTTTCCATCGGCGCGGTGCAGGCGATGCTCGGCGCGCAGGGCTATGTCTGCGGGCGCGCGCTGGGCACCGTGACCTTTCTGGCGCTGACGCTGGGGCGGCCGCTGTTCCTCGAGGGCGAGGCGGGCACCGGCAAGACCGAGATCGCCAAGGCGCTGAGCCTCGCCCTCGGGCGGCGTCTGATCCGGCTGCAATGCTACGAGGGGCTGGATGCCGCCTCGGCCGTGTACGAGTGGAACTTTGCCGAGCAGATGATCGCCATCCGCACCGCCGAGGCGGCGGGCGGGGTGGATCGCGGCCATCTCAAGGACGAGCTTTTCACCGAGGACTTCCTGATCGAGCGCCCGCTTCTTCAGGCCATGCGCCCGCAACCGGGCGGCGCGCCGGTGCTGCTCATCGACGAGATCGACCGCACCGACGAGCCCTTCGAAGCCTTCCTGCTCGAGGCGCTGAGCGATTTCCAGGTGACGATCCCCGAGCTTGGCACGATCCGCGCGCCCGCGCCGCCCATCGTGATCCTGACCTCCAACCGCACCCGCGAGGTGCATGACGCGCTCAAGCGGCGCTGCCTCTATCACTGGGTGGACTACCCCGATTTCGACCGCGAGATCGAGATCCTGCGCGCCCGCGCCCCCGAGGCGGCCGATGAGCTCAGCCGCGAGGTGGTGGCCTTCGTGCAGCGCCTGCGCACCGAGGATCTGTTCAAGAAGCCGGGCGTCGCCGAAACCATCGACTGGGCCAAATGCCTGCTGGCGCTCGACGTGATCAGCCTCAGCCCCGAGGTGATCGCCGACACGCTGGGCGCGGTGCTCAAGTATCAGGACGATATCGCGCGGCTTCAGGGGTCCGAGGCCAAGCGGCTTCTGGACGAGGCACGCGCCGCGCTCGATCCGGTCTGATGCATCTTCTGGCGGCAAATATCCTCGGGGGGTTCGGGGGGCAGACAGCCCCCCGTGGCGCGCCATGACCGAATTCCCGGCGCTCGATCTGCCCGACGATCCGAAACTCACCCATAACATCACCCATTTCGCGCGGGCACTCAGGGCCGCCGGGCTACCGGTGGGGCCGGGGCGGGTGATCGACGCGGTGCGCGCGGTGGCGGCGGCGGGGTTCTCGAGCCGGGCGGATTTCTTCTACACGCTGCGCGCCTGCCTGGTCACGCGGCCCGAGCACCTGACGGTCTTCGCGCAGATCTTCCGGCTCTACTGGCGCGATCCGCGCTACATGGAGCACATGATGGCGATGATGCTGCCCGCCATCCGCGGCGTGCAGGAGGAGCGCGCGGCGCAGGCGGCAGAGAAGCGCGCGGCCGAGGCGCTGCTTGACGGGGTGGACCGCCCGCCGCCCGAGACGGGCGCGCGCGAGACGGACGGCGAGACGGTGCTCGAGATCGACGCTACCGCCACCATGTCGCGCGAGGAGCGGCTGCGCCGGCTCGATTTCGAGCAGATGTCCACCGCCGAGATCGCCGAGGCCAAGCGGATGCTGGCGCGGCTCACGCTGCCGGTGCGCCCCTTGCCGTCGCGGCGCGGCATGGCCGATCCCCACGGCCCCCGGCTCGACGCGCGCGGCACGATCCGCGCGGCACTGCGGCGGGGCGGAGAGCTGCGGCGGCTCCATCGCAAGGCCCCGCGCGAGCGGTGGCCGAACCTCGTCGTGCTGTGCGACATTTCCGGCTCGATGAGCCAGTACAGCCGGATGGTCCTGCATTTTCTTCATGCCGTCTCCAACGCGAAGGGCGCGGGCTGGGCCAGGGTCCATGCCTTCACCTTCGGCACGCGGCTCACGAACATCACCCGGCATCTGGCCACGCGCGACGTGGATGCCGCGCTTGCCGCCGCGGGCCGCGAGGCGCAGGACTGGGAGGGCGGCACGCGGATCGGGGCGTGTCTGCACGCCTTCAACCGCGACTGGTCGCGCCGGGTGATGGGGCAGGGCGCGGTGGTGCTGCTCATCACCGACGGGCTCGACCGCGAGGAGGCGGGGCAACTGGGCCACGAGATGGAGCGGCTGCATCTCTCGGCGCGGCGGCTGATCTGGCTCAACCCGCTGCTGCGCTGGGAGGGCTTCGCGCCGAAGGCACAGGGCATCCGGGCGATGCTGCCGCATGTGGACGCCTTGCGCGCGGGCCATTCCATCGCCACGCTCGAAGCCCTTGCCGAAACCCTCTCGCGCGCCGAAGATGGCGGCGAGAGGGCGCGGCTGATGGCGGCGATGGGGGGGTAAGATTATCCGAGGAGAGCGCGAATGCGAATTGGACGGTTGGAAAAGCAGGCTCTCAGAACGATTTGGCCGAGAGAGGATGCCGATTTCACGCCCTGGCTCGCTTCGCCGGAGAACCTGCACCTGCTATCGGAGACTCTCGATCTTGGGCCACTTGACCGGATTTCGACCGAGGTAAGTGTCGGAAGTTTCCGGGCTGACGTGGTTTGCAAGGACATAAATGACGCCACGGTCGTGATCGAGAACCAGTTCCAGAAGAGCGATCACGGCCATCTGGGGCAGATACTGACCTATCTGGCGGGTGGCGAGGACGTGCGAACCGTCATCTGGATCGCCGAATCCCTGCGCGATGAGCATCGGGCGGCCTTGGAATGGCTGAATAACAATACCACGACCGATTACGCGTTTTTCGGAGTCGAGGTCGAAGCATGGCGGATCGGGGAGAGTGACCCCGCACCCAAGTTCGAGGTCGTCGTCAGACCCAATGACTGGGTGCGGCACCAGCGGCAGAAGACGCGCGCTTCGGAGATGGAAGACTATCAGCGGCGCATGGAATACTGGCAGGCGTTCCTGGACAACTGGCCGGCCCATGATGGCTTGTCGCCACCTGCCCGTGCGCCGAATCAAGGGTGGATGAAGCTTGCCTTCACCGGGGACAGCAGGCCGCCCGACGGCGGGGGCATCTATCTCTATCGCGTGATAGCCGAGCGGGTTGTCGGGGTATACCTGTCCGTGGGTCGCCGAAACCCGGACCTCTTTCAGGAATGGTCAGCGTCTTTGAATTATCCATCGCTACACGGCGGAAAATGGGAACAAAACAGAAGCGGCCTGTTCCAGATTTCCAAGACACTCGAAGCTGATGCGATGGTTGAAGACGATTGGGCGAACCAGCATCGCTGGATGCGGGAGCGCGTTGCCGAATTCATGGAGGATTGGCGCAACGGTCTCCGCGATGAGGTTGTTCGTCTGGTGGACCAGGAGCAAATGAATATGCTTGGCGAATAACATGGACCGCTTCGACGATATCCCCGAAACCGCGCTCGCCTGGCACCGGGCGGGCCGGGGGGCGGCGCTGGCCACGGTGGTCGAGACCTGGGGCAGCGCGCCGCGCCGGGTGGGCAGCCAGCTGGCGATTTCCGGGGAGGGCGAGATCGCGGGTTCGGTCTCGGGCGGCTGCGTGGAGGGCGCGGTGGTGGTCGAGGCGCTCGACGCGATCGCGGAGGGCCGCGCGGTGACGCTGGAATACGGCGTCTCGGACGGCGATGCCTTTGCCGTGGGGCTGGCCTGCGGCGGCACCATCCGGGTGCTGGTGGAGCCGGTGGGCAGCGTGATGCCCGAGGCACTGCTGGCCGAGCTGGTGGCGGCGCGGGCGGCGCGCGAGGCCGTGGCCTATGTCACCGGGCCGGGCGGGCGCAGGCTGGAGCGTTGCGGGCATGAGACGCGGTTCCGCATGGATCGCTCGGGGTTCGAAGAAGATGGCGAGACCTTCGTCGCCATTCACAACCCGCCGCTGCGTCTCATCGTCGTGGGCGCGGTGCATATCGCGCAGGCGCTGGTGCCGATGGCGCGGACCCTGGGCTATGACCCGGTGGTGATCGACCCGCGCGAGAGCTTTTCCAGCCCCGCGCGCTTTCCCGGCACGCCGCTCCTGCACGACTGGCCGGACGAGGCGGTGGCGGGGCTCGGGCTTGACGCGCGCACGGCGCTGGTGCTGCTCACGCATGATCCCAAGCTCGACGATCCGGCGCTGATGGCGGGGCTGCGCTCGGAGGTCTTCTATATCGGCGCGCTGGGCTCGACCCGGACCCATGGCAAGCGGGTGGCGCGGCTGCTCGAGGCGGGATTCTCCGAGGCCGCGATCGCGCGGATTCACGGCCCCGTCGGGCTCGATATCGGGGCGGCCGGACCGGCCGAGATCGCGCTCAGCATCCTTGCGGAGATGACGCGCGTTCTGAGGCGCGGCGCATGAGGATGGGCCGATGAAATTCGGGCCCGTGCCGGTGGACGAGGCCGAGGGCGCGATCCTCGCCCATTCCGAGCGCGTGGCCACGGGGCGGCTGCGCAAGGGCGCGGTGCTCGGCGCGGAGGAGATCGCGGCGCTGCGGGCGGCCGGTTATGCCGACGTGACCGTGGCGCGGCTCGATCCGGGCGACCTGCACGAGGATGCCGCCGCGCTGGAGCTGGCGCGCGCGCTGGCCGAGGGGGCGGAGGGGGTGACGCTCTCGGCCCCGTTCACCGGGCGGGTGAACCTGATGGCGACGCGCGCGGGGGTGGTCACGCTCGACGCGGGCGCGATCGACGCGGCCAACGCCGTCGATCCGATGATCACCGTGGCCACGGTCGCGCCCTTTCACCAGATCCGCCCGGGCGGCATGGCGGCCACGGTCAAGATCATCGCCTATGGCGTGGCGGGCGCGCTGGTGGCGCGCGCGGCCCGGGTGGCGCGCGGCGCGCTGCGGCTTGCCGTGCCGCGCTACGCCACCGCGAGCCTCATCCTGACCGAAGCCGCGGGCGGGCCGGGGGCGAAGGGCACCGAGGCGGTGGCGGCGCGGCTCGCGGCGCTGGGCATGACGCTGGCCGAGACGCTGAGCGTTCCGCATGACGTTGCACCTCTCGCCCGGGCCATCGCGGCGGCGACGGGCGAGATCGTGCTCATTCTCACCGCCTCGGCCACCTCGGACGTACGTGACACCGCGCCCGCGGCCCTTGCCCGCGCGGGCGGGCGGCTCATCCGCTTCGGGATGCCGGTCGATCCGGGCAACCTGCTCTTTCTGGGCGAGATCGGCGCGCGGCCGGTGATCGGCCTGCCCGGATCGGCGCGCAGCCCCGTCCTGCACGGGGCGGACTGGGTGCTGGCACGGGTCGCCTGCGGGCTGCCTTGCGGCGCGGCGGAGATCGCGGCGATGGGGGTGGGGGGGCTTCTGAAGGAGATCCCGACAAGGCCCCAGCCCCGGCGCGGCCCGCGCGGCTGAGCGCGCCCGCCCGCCAGGTGCAAGTAACCGTTTGAGTTTTGCGGCGCGGGCGCTAGGCTCTCCCCAGACAGCCAGACTCAAGCAACCGGGAGGAGACAATGCCAGAGGTCAGCATGACCGTGAACGGCAAGCCGGCGAAGGGCCAGATCGAAGGCCGCACGCTGCTTGTCGATTTTCTCAGAGACACCCTCGGACTGACGGGCACGCATGTGGGCTGCGACACCAGCCAGTGCGGCGCCTGCGTGGTCCATGTGGACGGCCGCGCCGTCAAGGCCTGCACCATGTTCGCCGCCGAGGCGGAGGGCGCGGAGGTCAGGACCATCGAGGGCATGGCCGAGCCCGACGGCACGCTGCATCCCATTCAGCAGGCGTTTCAGGACCATCACGGCCTGCAATGCGGCTTCTGCACGCCGGGCATGGTGATGTCGGCCGCGGCGCTTCTGGCCGAGAACCCGACGCCCAGCGAGGCCGAGATCAGGGACTATCTGGAGGGCAACATCTGCCGCTGCACCGGGTATCACAACATCGTCAAGGCGATTCTGGCGGCCAGCGGCCAGGATGTGAGCCGGATCGCGGCGGAGTAGCGGAGCAATGGGGGCGCTGCCCCCGCGCCTGCGGCGCTCCCCCGGAGTATTTCGGGAACGATGAAGCTGCTGCGGGCTCGATGGGGGTGACCCCGAAGCATCAGGAGGATCAAGACATGCCGAAGGACGGAGGCATCGGCGCCAGCACCAAGCGGCGCGAGGACGTGCGGTTTCTGACCGGCACGGGACATTACACGGATGACATCAACCTGCGCGGGCAGGCCCATGTGCATTTCCTGCGCTCTGACGTGGCGCATGGGCGGCTGAACAAGGTCGATACCAGCGCCGCCGAGGGAATGCCCGGCGTCCTGCGCGTCTTTACCGGCGCGGATTTCGCCGATCTGGGGGGCTTGCCCTGCGGCTGGCAGGTGACCGACCGCTTCGGCCAGCCGATGCAGGAGCCGCGCCACCCTGTGCTGGCCCATGGCAAGGTGCGCCATGTGGGCGATCCGATCGCGGCGGTGGTGGCCGAGACCCGCGAGCAGGCGCGCGACGCCGCCGAGGCCATCGTGCTCGACATCGAGGAACTGCCCGCCGTGGTGGACATGAAGGCCGCGCTAGAGGACGGCGCGCCCAAGGTGCATGACGATCTGACCTCGAACCTCTGCTACGACTGGGGCTTCGTGGAGGAGAACACGGCGGCGGTCGATGAGGCATTCGAGAAGGCCGCCCATGTCACCACGCTCGAGCTGGTGAACAACCGCCTTGTCGCCAATCCGATGGAGCCGCGCGTCGCTCTGGGCGATTACAACCGCTCGACGGGCGAGCACACGCTCTACACCACCAGCCAGAACCCGCATGTGATCCGGCTGCTGATGGGGGCCTTCGTGCTCGGCATTCCCGAGCACAAGCTGCGCGTGGTGGCCCCCGATGTGGGCGGCGGGTTCGGCTCCAAGATCTACCACTATGCCGAGGAAGCGTTCTGCACCTTCGCGGCCAAGGCCTTGAACCGCCCGGTCAAGTGGACCTCGAGCCGGTCGGAGGCGTTCATCTCCGACGCCCACGGCCGCGACCACGTGACGAAGATCGAACTGGCGCTCGATGCGGAGAACAACTTTACCGCCATCCGCACCGAGACCTACGCGAACATGGGGGCCTATCTCTCGACCTTCGCGCCGTCGATTCCGACCTGGCTGCACGGCACGCTGATGGCCGGGAACTACAAGACCCCGCATATCTATGTGAACGTCAAGGCGGTGTTCACCAACACGGTTCCGGTCGATGCCTATCGCGGCGCGGGGCGGCCCGAGGCCACCTTTCAGCTCGAGCGGGTGATCGACAAGGCCGCCCATGAGCTCGGCGTCGATCCGATCGCGCTGCGCAGGCAGAACTTCATCACCGAGTTCCCCTATGCCACGCCCGTTGCCGTGGAATACGATACCGGCGACTATCACGCCACGATGGACAAGCTCGAGGAGATCGCCGATCTCAAGGGCTTTGCCGCCCGGCGCAAGGAAAGCGAGGCGAAGGGAAAGCTGCGCGGTCTCGGCATCAACTGCTATATCGAGGCCTGCGGCATCGCGCCCTCGAACCTTGTCGGACAGCTTGGCGCGCGCGCGGGGCTTTACGAGAGCGCCACGGTGCGCGTCAACGCCACCGGCGGGATCACCGTGATGACCGGCAGCCACAGCCACGGACAGGGGCACGAGACGAGCTTTGCCCAGGTGATTTCCGAGATGATCGGGATCGATGCCGACCAGGTCGAGATCGTGCATGGCGATACCGCCAACACGCCGATGGGCATGGGCACCTACGGCTCGCGCAGCCTTGCCGTGGGCGGCTCGGCGATGGTGCGGGCGACCGAGAAGATCATCAACAAGGCCAGAAAGATCGCGGCGCATCTGATGGAGGCGGCCGAGGGCGATATCGAGCTGAAGGACGGCCGTTTCAGCGTCGCGGGCACGGATAAATCCGTGGCCTGGGGCGATGTGACGCTTGCCGCCTACGTGCCGCACAACTATCCGCTGGCGGAGCTGGAGCCGGGGCTGGAAGAGACCGCCTTCTACGACCCGGCGAACTTCACCTATCCGGCCGGGGCCTATGCGGCGGAGGTCGAAGTGGACCCGGAAACCGGCAAGGTGACCATCGAGAGGTTCGCGGCGGCCGACGATTTCGGCAACGTGGTCAACCCGATGATCGTCTCGGGGCAGGTTCATGGCGGGATCGCGCAGGGCGTGGGCCAGGCGCTGCTCGAGGGCTGCGTCTATGACGAGCAGGGCCAGCTTCTGACCGGCAGCTACATGGATTACGCCATGCCGCGCGCCGACGATCTGCCGTTCTTCACCGTGGATCATTCCTGCCAGACACCCTGCACGCACAATCCGCTGGGCGTGAAGGGCTGCGGCGAGGCGGGGGCCATCGGCAGCCCGCCTGCGGTGGTCAACGCGGTGGTGGACGCGCTGCGCTCGGGCGGCCATGACATTACCCATATCGACATGCCGCTCTCGCCCTCGCGGGTGTGGCAGGCGATGCAGGGCTGAGGGAGGACAGGATCATGTATGCATTCGAGATTGACCGGCCCATGACGCTTGCCGATGCGGTCAAGGCGCTCGGCGCCGAAGAGGCGCAGGCGCTGGGCGGCGGGCAGACGCTCATCCCCGCGCTGAAGGCGCGGCTGGCGGCCCCGGCGCGGCTGGTATCGCTGTCGGGCATTGCCGGGCTCAAGGGCATCTGCACTGCCGACGATGGCGCGCTCTGCATCGGCGGCGGCACGACCCATGCCGAGGTGGCGGCTGGCGCGGGGGCCTATCCGGCGCTGGCCGCGCTTGCCGCCAATATCGGGGATCCGGCGGTGCGCAACCGCGGCACGATCGGCGGCAGCCTTGCCAATAACGATCCTTCGGCCTGCTACCCGGCCGCGGTTCTGGGATCGGGCGCGACGGTGGTGACGACCAACCGGAAGATCGCGGCGGATGACTTCTTCGAAGGCATGTTCACCACCGCGCTCGAGGATGGCGAGATCATCACCGAGGTGCGCTTTCCGGTGCCTGCGGCCGCGAGCTACCAGAAATTCGAGCAGCCCGCCTCGCGCTTTGCGCTCGTGGGCGTGTTCGTGGCGAAATATGCAGAGGGCGTGCGCGTGGCCGTCACGGGTGCTTCGGAGGAGGGCGTGTTCCGCTGGTCCGAGGCCGAGGCCGCGCTCACGGCCAGGTTCACGCCCGATGCGCTTGAGGGGCTGAGCCTTTCGGGCGAGGGCATGATCTCGGACCTGCACGGCTCGGGGGCCTATCGCGCGCATCTCGTGGGCGTGATGACGCGCCGCGCGGTGGCAGCGGCGGGCTGAGCCGGGCGGGCCGCGCGCCCCGGAAAAGGGGGGCGCGGCCCTATTCCTGCCCCTCGGGCACCAGCACCGTGATCCCCACCGTCGCCGCGCGCGCGAGGTCCTCGTCAAGGGACATCGGGATGTATTCGCCGCGCCGCCAGAGCTGGGCCAGGTCGTCGTAATGGCGGCTCAGGAAATGGCCCGATTGTCCGGTGGACAGGATAAAGAGGCTGCTGTCGGGATCGGCGAAATCGTAGACGCCGCGATAGCCCGCGCCGTGCACGTTGGCAAAGGGATCGGGCCCGTCGCCGCCGCGGGTGAGCCCGCGCATCAGCGTGTTGTCACCGCCCGAGGTGGACTGGCGGATGTTCACGAAATAGCGCAGGAGCGGCACCTCGCCCAGGACCTGGTGATCGTGGGTGGCCTGGTGCGCATCGCCCCAGCGCAGGCTCTCGAGCGCGCGCCCGTAGCGCTCGGTGATCCAGATCAGCGCATCGTCGAGTGCCATGCGCGCGATATCGGTGCAGGTCTCGACCGCTGCCGATTGCCGCACGTCGCACCAGGCGGAGGCCCCGTCCACGTCGCGGAAGACGCGCTCGATGAAGACCGGGTCGGGGTGGTCGAAGGCGCGCGACAGCGGGCCGAGCTCGTCACGGGTGAGACGGTCCATCAGCGCGCGCATCCAGGCGGCATAGATCAGCGGTTCGGGCAGATGCTCGTTCATCTCGCCGTTCCAGTCGGCGAGCAGGCCGAGCGCGCGTTGACGCAGCCGCTCGGGGGTGCCCTCCGGGGCCGCCTCGCCGGTGAACCACAGATCCGCACCGATCAGCGGCAGGAGCGAGCGCGCGGTGAAGCTCACCGTGTCGAGCTGCGCCTCGATGAAGCTGTCGCGGGTATGCACCTCGCGCCCCTGCATGAGCCGCCGCCAGCGGTGCACGCGCTGCGTGTCGCCCCAGTGATGGCTCACATGCACGGGAAAGGGGCGGTCCACGATCTTGTTGTTGGTATTGCCCAGGATGCCCCCGGCGGGATTGACGAATTCCGGATTGGCGGTGGCGGGCAGCATCCCCTGCCAGCGGTTTTCCGGCACCCATCCCCGGCTGGGCATCCGGCCCTGGCTTTCGTGGCGGGCGTCGCGGCGGGGCATGACCCCGATCAGCCGAAGCGCGATTCCGCGCTCGTCGGCCAGCGTCAGGTTCTGCGAGGGCGCGATGTAGAGGGGCGCACTTTCCAGCGCCTCGGCGATCGAGCCCGCGCGCATGAGCCGCATGGCGGCGGTCATCGTGGTATCGCGTTCCGAAAGCGCCGTCCAGGACACGGCGGCCACATGGCCGGGCGGCGTCACCTCGGCCAGGTCGAAATGGCTGCCCGGCAGAACCGGGCCGTTATCGGTCCAGCGCAGGGTGAGGGTGACCGGGTCGGCGCCCTTGACCTCGACGATGGAGCGCGCGGTGCGGAACGGCTTCCAGCCGTCGGGCGTGCGGTATTCGTCCGGGTTTTCGGGGTTCACCTCCTCGATGAACACGTCCTGATCGTCAAGATAGGAGGTGGTGAGGCCCCAGCCCAGCCGCGCGCTGCGCCCTGTCAGGATCGCGGGAATGCCGGGGATGGTGCCGCCGATCACGCCGCCGCTTTCCAGCTCGAGCCGCGCAAGATACCAGATCGCGGGGGCCGAGAAGCCCAGATGCGGGTCATTGGCCAGCAGCGTGCCGCCCGAGGCCGAGCGCGCGGGCGCGGCGGCCCAGGCGTTGGAGGCCCCGGCAAAGGCCGGGCGGGGGAAGGGCGAGAGCGGATCGGCCTGTGCCACCCGCCGCGCGGCACCGGGCGCAAGCCCCGGAAAGAGGCTGGCGTAATCCGGCAGCGCCGCGATGCCGCCGCCCGGGGCAAGCGGCATGATATCGGCGAGCCGCGCGGGATCGTCGAGCGCCAGCGCCGCGCGCGCATGCAGCACCTCGCGGCCCAGATGCCCCGAGAGCTGCACGGCAAGGAGCTTGATCAACGCGATGGAATCGGCGGGCTGCCAGGGTGCCACGGGCGCGTTGAACAGGAACTGCTCGGGCGCGCCGCGCCCGAGCGCGTCGCGGTTGATCTCGGTCAGCCGCGCGTTCACCCCGTCCGAATAGGCTTTGAGCGCGGCCAGCGTCGCGGCATCCTGCGCCGCCACCGAGGCCCGCGCGAGGTTGTAGAGATCGAACCGGCGCAGCGCGGTGTCGATCCGGATGGTGCGCGCGCCGAACACCTCCGACAGCCGCCCCTGCACCGTGCGGCGCATGACGAGCATCTGCCAGAGCCGGTCCTGCGCATGCGCGTAGCCCAGGCCGAAGAAGGTGTCGGCATCGCTCTGACCCAGGATATGCGGCACGTTGGCATTGTCGCGCACGATCTCCACCGGCGCGCCAGGGCCCGAGACCGCGAGGCGCTTGTCATAGTCGGGCAGCGAGCGGGAGAGCAGCAGGTAGATCACCCCGATCCCGAGCACCGCCAGAATCACAAGCCCGCCCGCGAAGCGAAACAGCCATTTCAGGATCAGCGGCATGGCGGCACTCCCGGAGTTTCTGCTTGCATCCCCACCGGGGATAGTCAGAAATCCCGCCGGAGACAACGGCAACCCGACAGGAGGAAAGCGGCATGGCGAAACTGGCATTTCTGGGTCTGGGGGTGATGGGCTATCCGATGGCGGGTCATCTTCAGGCGGCGGGGCACGATGTCTGCGTCTATAACCGGACGGCGGCCAAGGCCGAGAAATGGGTGGCCCGGCATGGCGGTCGCGCGGCCGCCACGCCCCGCGAGGCGGCGCAAGGGGCCGAGTTCGTGATGGCCTGCGTCGGGAATGACGACGATCTGCGCAGCGTCTGCCTCGGGGCGGACGGGGCCTTTGCCGGGATGGGCGCGGGCGCGGTCTTCGTCGATCACACCACGGTTTCGGCCAGGGTCACGCGCGAGCTTTACGCGGCGGCGAAGGCGGCCGGTCTCGGCTTTGTCGATGCGCCCGTGTCCGGCGGGCAGGCGGGGGCCGAGAACGGGCAGCTGTCGATCATGTGCGGCGGCGATGCGGAGGTGTTCGCCCGCGCCGAGCCGGTGATGCAGGTCTATGCCAAGCTCTGCCGCCGCATCGGCGAGAGCGGCGCGGGCCAGATGACCAAGATGGCCAACCAGATCGCCATCGCGGGTCTCGTGCAGGGGCTCAGCGAGGCGCTGCATTTCGCCGAGAAGGCCGGGCTTGACGGGCGCGCGGTGGTGGAGGTGATCAGCCAGGGCGCGGCCGGGTCCTGGCAGATGTCGAACCGCTACCAGACCATGCTCGACGACAAGTGGAATCACGGGTTCGCGGTGGACTGGATGCGCAAGGATCTCGGGATCTGCCTCGACACCGCCGACGAGGTGGGGGCGAGCCTGCCGGTCACGGCGCTTGTCGATCAGTTCTACAAGGACGTGCAGAAGATGGGCGGCGGACGCTGGGATACCTCGAGCCTGCTCGCGCGCTTGCGCAAGCTGGGCTAGGGCGCTTCGCCCCCCCGGTCACAAGCCCTCTGGCGACGGGGGCCGGGCGGGCGAAACGGGTGCCGGGGCGCGCTCAGGACCCGCTGCGCTGTCCCAGCCGCCGCAGCCAGCGGCCCGGATGGATCACCGGCCAGCGCAGCACGCTCATCCCCGCCGCCAGCACCAGAAGGCCGATCCACGGCCCGTTCTCCCAGGTCACGAGGCCGAGGACCGGCACGCCGAGCGCGATGAGCAGATAGGCCCGCCGCCAGTGGCGATCGCGCGAGGGCAGCATCGCCAGCAGGTTGGCCGCCACCGCCCACAGGCAGGCCAGCACGAGCGAGACGGGCATCAGACCGCCCCGGCAAGACTGACCGACAGCGCGAGAAGCGACGCGCCGAGGCCGAAGACCGGCACCGCCATCGGCACCCGGAAGGCGGCCTCCGGGGCGCGGCGCTTCATCGCCATGAGCGCGGCGTTCACCAGCACGAAGACCGCCAGAAGCAGTCCCGAGGTGAGCTCCGCCAGATCGGCCACCGGCAGAAGCAGCGCGCCCGCGATCACGATCACCCCGATGAGAAGGGTCGCGCGCAGCGGCGTGCCAAAGCGCGGATGCGCGTGATGGAACCCCGCAAGCGCCACGCTGCGCCGCCCGAGGCCGAAGAGCACGCGGCTTGCCATCACCATCTGCGCCAGCACGCCGTTGAGCGCCGCCGCCACCGCGATCAGCGACAGGAAGGCCGCGCTGCCCCCGCGCCCCGCCTGCCAGACAAGCGCCAGTGGCTGTTCGCTGCCCCCGAGCGTGGCCAGAGGCACGGCGCGCACCGCGGCGATGCTGACCAGCGCATAAAGTGCGCCGGTGATCGCCAGTGACAGAAGGATCGCGCGGGGCAGGGTGCGCTCGGGCGTGCGCACCTCCTCGGCCATGTTGACGATATCCTCGAAGCCGATGAAGGCGAAGAAGGCCAGCACCGCGCCCGCCATGACGCCGGACCAGACCAGATCGCCCCCCATCTGCCAGTCAGCCACCGGGGGGGCGGTGAACCCCGCAAGGATCACCATGGCAAGCCCCGCCACCTCGATCACGGTGAAGAGCGCGGCAAGCGCCAGGCTTTCGAGCACGCCGAGGATCGCCACCGCCATGAGGAGGAGCCCGATCACCAGGACAGAGGGCGCAAAGGGCAGCCCTGTCACCGCGCCCAGGTAGCCCACCCCGCCGCGCAGCACCGCCGCCGCCGAGACCGCCCCCGCCGTCGCGATGGCAAGCCCGACAGCCGTGCCGAGCCAGGGCAGGTTGAGGCCGCGCGCGACGAAGATCGCCTCGCCCGCCGCCTCGGGCAGGCGGGTGGAGAATTCCGCATAGCTGAGCGCCGTCGGCGCCGCGATCACGCCCGCGAGGAGAAAGGCCAGCGGCGCCCAGATCCCGGCCTCGGCCGCCACCGCGCCCACCAGCACGTAGATCCCCGCGCCCACCATGACCCCCACGCCATAGGCGGTCAGCAATCCCGGACCGATGCGGCGCTTGAGGGTCTCGGCCATGCGCTATCCCCGCAGCCGCCCCGGCAGGGCATTGGCCCAGGCGCTGATCGTGCCTGCGCCCAGACACACCACCATGTCGCCCGGCCGCGCCGTCTCGCGCACCAGCCGTTCCAGATCGTCCTCGTTCTCCAGCGCCACCGCCTGCCGGTGGCCGTGGCGGATGAGCCCGGCCACCAGATCGTCGCGGCTGGCCCCCGGGATCGGGTCTTCGCCCGCGGCATAGACCTCGGCAATGCCCACCACGTCGGCCTCGTTGAAACAGCCGCAGAACTCCTCGAAGAGCGAGGACAGCCGCGTGTAGCGATGCGGCTGATGCACCGCGATGACGCGGCCCGTGGTGGCCTGGCGCGCCGCGCGCAGCACGGCCGCGATCTCGACCGGGTGATGGCCGTAATCGTCGATGATGGTCACGCCGCCCACCTCGCCCACGCGGGTGAAGCGGCGGTTGACGCCGCCGAAACTGGCCAGCGCCTCCTTGATGGCCGCGCGCGGCACGCGCAGGTGCCGCGCCACGGCGACGGCGGCCAGCGCGTTCGAGACGTTGTGATCGCCCGGCATGGGCAGCGAACAGCCCTCGATCATCTTGCCCTCGGCCTGAAGCGCGATGTCGAAGCGTGCCACGCCGCCTTCATAGCGCAGGTTCACGGCCCGCACATCGGCCTGCGCGTTGAAGCCGAAGGTGATCACCCGCCGGTCGGTGATCCGGCCCACCAGCGCCTGCACCTCCGGGTGATCGGTGCAGCAGACCGCAAGGCCGTAGAACGGGATGTTCGAGACGAAATCGTGGAAGCCCTGCCGCAGCCGCTCGATCGTGCCCCAATGCTCCATGTGCTCTGGGTCGATATTGGTGACGATGGCGATGGTGGCGGGCAGGCGGTTGAAGGTGCCGTCGCTTTCGTCGGCCTCGACCACCATCCATTCGCCCTGGCCCATCCGCGCGTTGGAGCCATAGGCGTGGATGATGCCGCCATTGATCACCGTCGGGTCGATGCCCCCCTTGACCAGAAGCTCGGCCACCAGCGTCGTCGTGGTTGTCTTGCCATGGGTGCCGGCGACGGCAATGTTGGACTTGAGGCGCATGAGCTCGGCCAGCATCTCGGCGCGGCGCACCACCGGCAGGCCGCGCCGGCGGGCCTCGTCCAGCTCGGGGTTGCCCGGCTTGATCGCCGAGGAAATGACGACCACCTCCGCGCCCTCGAGATTCCCGGCCCGCTGCCCGACGAAGACCCGCGCGCCAAGGGCTTCCAGCCGCTCGGTGATCCTCGACGCCTTGAGGTCGGAGCCCTGCACGTCATAGCCGAGGTTCAGAAGCACCTCGGCGATGCCGGACATGCCGATGCCGCCGATGCCCACGAAATGCAACGGGCCCACATCGGTGGGCAGCTTGGTGGCGGCGTTCATCGTGTCAGGTTCCTTTCGTTGCGAGGTCTTCGACCAGATCGGCCAGCCGCTCGGCGGCCTCGGGCCGCCCCTGCAGGCGCGCCGCTTCGGCCATCAGCCTTGCGCCCTTCGGATCGCCCAGAACGGCGGCGATCTGCGTGGCGAGCGTGGCCTTGTCAAGGCGGCGCTCGGGGATGAGGATCGCGGCCCCGGCCCCGACCAGCCCGCGCGCATTGGCGCTCTGATGGTCGTCGGCAGCCGCGGCATAGGGGATGAGGATCGCGGGCCGCCCGATCGCCGCGAGATCGGCCAGGCTGGAGGCCCCGGCGCGGCTGATGACCAGCTGCGCCTCCGAGATGCGCCGCGCCACGTCGCGGAAGAAGGGCTGCACATCCGCGTCGATCCCCGCCTCGGCATAGGCGCGCGCGACGCGCGCGCCGTCTTCCTCGCGCGCCTGGTGGCTCACCCGGATGTTGCGCAGCATCTCCTCGGGCAGTGCGGCGATGGCCCCCGGCACCACCTCGCTCAGGATACGCGCCCCCTGAGAGCCGCCGATCACAAGCAGGGACATCGGATAATCGCCCGGCGGGATATAGGGGGCACCCGCCCGCTCGCGCACCGCCGCGCGCACCGGGTTGCCCACATGCTCGGCCGTCGTCCCCTCGGGCAGGGTGGCGGGCCAGGTGCCGCAGGCCACCAGGTCCACGCGCGGCGCAAACAGCCGGTTCACCCGCCCCGGCACGCCGTTCTGCTCATGCACCATGCGCGGCAGGCGCAGGATCGTGGCCGCCGCGAGCGCCGGGAGGCTCGGATAGCCGCCGAAGCCCACCACCATCGCCGGACGCTCGCGCAGCATCCGCACCACCGTGCCGAGGATGCCGCCCGCGATATGGAAGGGCGCAAGCAGCCGGTTGACAAGGCCGCCGCGGGCGAAGGTGGCGCTGGCCACCTGCACGATCTCCACCGAATGGGGAAAGCCGCCCGCATAGCGCGCGCCGCGCGCATCGGTCGAAAGCCGCACCCGCCAGCCGCGCCGCAGCATCACCTCCGCCAGCGCCTGCGCGGGGAACATGTGCCCGCCGGTGCCGCCCGCCGCGATGATCAGAAGCGGCGCGCTCACCGCCGCCCCCGCAGCAGATCCCCGATCTGCCCCTGCGGGCGCGTCCGGGTAAAGGCCAGGAGCATCCCCAGCGCGATTCCCCCCGCCACCACCGAAGAGCCGCCATAGCTCACGAAGGGCAGGGTCATTCCCTTGGCGGGCAGCAGGCGCACCGCCACGCCCATGTTGATCATCGCCTGCGCGCCGAAGACGGCGACAAGCCCCGTGCCCGCCAGCCGGATGAACGGATCACGCTCGCGCATCAGCCGCAGGAAGGAGCGCAGGACGATGCCGCCATAAAGCGCGATGATCGCCAGCACGAGGACAAGCCCGTATTCCTCCGCCGCCACGGCGATGATGAAATCGGTATGCGCGTCGGGCAGTGACCATTTCACCTGCCCCTCGCCAACCCCCACGCCAAAGAAGCCGCCCTCGCGGATCGCGTTGGTGGCGAAGCCCAGCTGCGTCGTGGGGTCGAGTTCCTGGCTGAGAAACCCGTCGATGCGGCGGGCGAAATGTTCCGAATGGGTATAGGCGAGCGAGCCCGCCGCCACCACCAGCCCGGCCATGATCAGGAGCAGCGTCACCGGCGCGCCGCTCACGAACCACATTGCCCCCCAGCCGAACAGCACCAGCGCCGCCTGCCCGAAATCGGGCTGCATCGCCAGAAAGCCGAGGATCGCCACCATGAGCGCAAAGGACCAAAGCCGCCCCGGCGGGCCGTTGATCTCGTCGCTGGCCGCGATCATCCAGGCGGCGGCGACAACGAAGGTGGGCTTGAGGAATTCCGAGGGCTGCACGCTGGCAAAGCCGAGACTGTACCAGCGCACCGCCCCCTTGCCGAAATCCGTGCCGAGAAACGGCAGGCACATCAGCGACAGGAGCGCCGCCAGAAAGCCCAGCACCGCGAGCCTGCGCACCGTTTCGGGGCGCTGCATCGAGACGAACGCCATGATGAAGAGTGCGAGCGCGCCGAAGGCGATCTGGCGCTGCACGTAGTGGAAGGGCGCGAAGCCGTTCTTTTCGGCCAGCGGCACCGAGGCCGCGAGCCCCAGCAGGATACCGATGGCAAAGAGCATGAGTACCGAGAAGAAGGACCACTTGTCGAGCGTCCGCCACCACCGGGGAAGAACGGGATCCGCGTCCCGCAGGGGCACTGCCCCGTAGACCATTTCCGTCATCTGCCTGCCGCCTCATGTCATGCGCCCCTTTGCGGGGTCTCGCGCCGCAGTCTAGCCGCATTTCGGCCCCCGCGCCAGAACCTCTTGCCAAGGGTCGGCATTTCGCGTCAGAGCACGCGCCATGACGAGCACGGTTCCCACCCTGATCCTCGGCGCGGGCGCGGCGGGGCTGATGTGCGCGGCCCATGCCGGGCCGGGGGCGCTGGTGATCGACCACGCCCGCGCCCCGGGCGAGAAGATCCGCATCTCCGGCGGCGGGCGGTGCAATTTCACCAATCTCCACGCCGCGCCGGAGAATTTCCTGTCGCGGAACCCGCATTTCTGCAAATCGGCGCTGGCCCGCTATACGCAATGGGATTTCCTCGACCTCGTGGCGCGCCACGGCATCGCCTGGCACGAAAAGACGCTGGGGCAGCTCTTCTGCGACGGGCGCGCCACGCAGGTCGTGGCGATGCTGCTGGCCGAGGCGCGGCGCGCCGGGGCCGAGCTGTGGCTTTCGACGCGGGTCGTCGATATCGGCCATGACGGTCACGGCTTTCGCGCCGTGCTCGAGCGCGAGGGCACCCGCGTCACCGTCTCCGCCCGCAGTCTCGTGCTGGCCACCGGGGGCAAGTCGATCCCGAAGATGGGGGCAACGGGGCTGGCCTATGACATCGCCCGCCAATTCGGCCATGCCGTGACCGAGACGCGGCCCGCCCTCGTGCCGCTGACGTTTTCCGACGCGCCCTTTGCCGCGCTCTCCGGCACCGCCCTTCCCGTGCGCGCCGCCTGCAACGGCGCGGCCTTCGAGGAGGCGGCGCTCTTCCCCCATCGCGGGCTTTCGGGGCCGGCGATCCTGCAAATCTCGTCCTTCTGGCGCGAGGGGGCGGCGATCACCCTCGATCTCGACCCCGCGGGCAGGCTCTACGACAACCTGCGGACAGAGCGGCAGAGCCAGGGCCGCCGCAACCTGACCACCGTGCTGGGCCTGCACCTGCCCGGAAAGCTCGTGACCCGTCTTGCCCCCGCGCTCGCCCTTGCGGGCAATCTCGGGGACCAGTCCGACGCGCGGCTTGCCGGGATCGTCTTGGCCCTGCGCGGCTGGGAGCTGAGGCCCACCGGCACCGAGGGCTACCGCTCCGCCGAGGTGACACTCGGGGGCATCGACACCCGTGGCCTTCACTCCGCCACCATGGAATCGCGCCACCTGCCGGGGCTCCACGTCATCGGCGAGGCGGTGGACGTGACCGGCTGGCTGGGGGGCTACAACTTCCAGTGGGCCTGGTCCTCGGGCTGGGCGGCGGGACAGGCCATCGCGGCGCGGCGGTGAGGGGGGTGGTTTGGGGCGGATGCTCAGGTCCTGGCACCCATGCGGGCCGCCGTGCGGACCTCTACCCCTTCGACTGCGCCCGCGCCGCCATCACGTCACGCCCCAGCGTGAGCGTATAGGCTTCGAGTTCCGACAGCGCCGCCTGCGCCGCCTCGGCCGCCTGGCCCTCCAGCGCGTCGGCGATGCGGGTGTGAAGGCCGACGATCGCCCCGCGCGAGCGCGCCGTGAAGGTGATCATGTTCATCAGCGGCTGCATCGCCTCGACCGCGCCCGCCAACTGATAGGACAGCACCGGGTTCCCGGCGCTGTCCACCAGCGCGCGGTGAAAGGCCACGTCCGAGGCGCAGAACGCCTCGTCCGTCAGGCCCGGCTGCTCCTGGCGATGGATCTCGGCGCGCATCGTGGCGAGCGTGTCGGGCGAGCGGCGCAGGGCCGCAAGCGGCGTGCAGGCGCGCTCCAGCGCATAGCGCGCCTCGCAGGCCACGTCGAAGCTGACGCTGTTCATGCTCAGCAGGAGCGTCGATGTGGTGATGTGCTGCCCATACGCCTCGGGGTAGCTCAGCCGGTTGACGAAGGCGCCGCCGAACGCGCCCCGCGCGGTGCGGATGAGCGACTGCGCGGCCAGCCGCTTGAGCGCCTCGCGCACGGTGGGGCGCGAGACCGCGAAGTGATCGGCCAGTTCCGCCTCCGAGGGCAGCCGCTCGTCCACGATGAGACGGCCCGCGACGATCTCCTCGCGGATGGCCTCGGCGATCTGCGCCGAAAGGTCGGCCCTGTTGTCCGGATCAATTTTCATTTGTCTTACATTTAAATGTCTGACAATTTGCCCGTCAACGGTTGAGTCTCGCGGGAGGGGATGATGATCGCGGCACGGGTCCGGCGGATGGGCGGCGCGCAGTGGCTGGCGCTCTATGCGCTGATCCTCGGTTCCTGGGGTCTGCTCTACGCCATGGCCCTGCCCGCCGACCTGCGCGAGGGCGCGGTGATCTTCGGCACGGATTTCCTGCGCAGCCTCTGCGTTCTGACCCCTGACGCCGCCGGATTCGCGCGCATCACGCTCATGTGGGCGCTCATGTCGGCGGCGATGATGGCACCCACGGCGCTCCCGGCCTTCGCCACCTATGACGATCTCGGCCATGCCGGAGAAACGCGGCTCGGCGCGCTGGTGGCGGGCTACCTCGCGGTCTGGCTCGGCTTCTCGGTGATCGCGGCTTGCGCGCAGATGGTGCTCTTCAACGGCGGGCTGCTCACGGCCTTCGGCGACAGCCGCTCGGGGTTTCTCTCGGCGGCGCTGCTGGCGCTGGCGGGGCTTTATCAGTTCAGCCCCGCCAAGGCGGCGTGCCTTTTGAGGTGCCGCCGCCCGCTGGCCTTCTTCATGGCCCATTGGGACGAGGGCGCGTGGCGCAACGGGCTGCGGCTGGGCCTTGTCTGCCTTGGCTGCTGCTGGGCGCTCATGGCGCTGGCCTTCGTGGGCGGCGTGATGAACCTTGCCTTCATGGGGCTCGCCACGCTGGTCATGGTGCTGGAAAAGCTGCCCGAGCTGGGGCGATACCTGACGCGACCCCTGGGCGCGGCGCTCCTTTGCGCGTCCGCCTGGGTCCTGTTCACGACGATCTGAGAGAGGAGACCGGACAATGGCATTGGACACGGCGGGCACGGTGCCCTGGACGATCAAGGGGGAGCTGATCCTCAACTGCAACTGCACGGTGTTCTGCCCCTGCGTGGTCAGCCTTGGCAAGCATCCGCCCACCGAAGGCTATTGTCAGGCCTGGTCGGGCGTGCGCATCGACGAAGGCCATTATGGCGACGAGGAACTCTCGGGGCTCAAGGTGGGCCTGATGCTGGAAATCCCCGGCCTGATGGCGCGCGGCAACTGGAAGGCCGCGGCCTTTATCGACGAGCGCGCGAGCGAGGCGGCCTATGAAGGGCTGGTCAACATCTTTTCCGGCAAGGCCCGCGGCACGACGGGGCTCTTCGGGGTGCTGGTCAGCGAATTTATGGGGGCCGAACGCGCGCCGGTCATCTTCGAGACCGAGGGCAAGGCCCGCCGCCTGATGGTGGGCAAGAAGATCCAGGGCGAGGTGGTCCCCGTGGAGGGCCACAAGGGCGAGGATATCGTCGTGACCAATACCGAATACTGGATGGGCCCCGACATCACGGTGGCCACCGCCACCAAGGGCCGCGTGCGCGCCTTCGGACGGGTCTGGGATTTCGACGGGCGCAGCGCGGAAATCTGCCGGATCGACTGGAAAGGCCCGCGCTGATGATGCTGACGGCGGATTATGTCGCGCTCATGGCGCGTTATAATGCGTGGCAGAACGCGCAAGTGACCCGCGTCCTCGACGGGGTGAGCCTCAAGCTGCTGACCGAGGATCACGGGGCCTTCTTCGGCTCGATCCTCGGCACCCTCAACCATATCCTCTGGGCGGATCGCATCTGGCTGCACCGCTTCGGGGTTGAGGAGAACCGCCCCGAAGGCGGGATCAAGGAGAGCCCCACGCTCACCCCCACCGGGCCGGCCTGGAGCGCCGAGCGCTTCACCACCGATGGCCGGATCAAGGCCTGGGCAAGCCGCGTGAACAGCATCCACCTCACCGGCGACCTGACCTTCTATTCGGGCGCGCTCGGGGCCGAGGTGACGCGGCCCATGGCCGCCTGCGTGGCCCATTTCTTCAACCACCAGACCCATCACCGCGGCCAGGTCCACGCGATGCTGACGCGCGCCGGGCTGGCGGCGCCCGTGACCGATATCGTCTTCATGCCCGAGGAGGCACAATGACCGCGCCCCGCCTGTCGCTGTTTCGTCGGGTGGCACGTGGTGACATGGCCGGGGCTGCGGGCCTGAACGCGGGAGCGAGGGGCCAGCCCCTCGCGCTCCCCGGAGTATTTCTGGAACGATGAAGCGGGGGCTGGCCCTGCGATGGAAAAGGAGAGCGACATGTTCAACGCATTGGTCGTCGAGAAGGACGAGGAAAGCGGCAAGACCTCCGCGGCGGTGAAACAGATCACGGTGGACGATCTGCCCGAGGCGGAGGTGCTCGTCGCGGTCGAGTATTCCACGGTGAATTACAAGGACGGGCTGTGCATCGGGCCGGGTGGGGGGCTGGTGCGCAAATATCCCCATGTGCCGGGGATCGACTTCGCGGGCACCGTCGAGGAAAGCCGCGACGCACGCTACAAGCCCGGCGACAAGGTCGTGCTCACCGGCTGGCGCGTTGGCGAGGCGCATTGGGGCGGCTACGCGCAGAAGGCGCGGGTTCTGGCCGACTGGCTGGTGCCGCTGCCCGAGGGGCTCGACACACGTCAGGCGATGGCCGTGGGCACCGCCGGGTTCACCGCCATGCTGGCGGTGATGGCGCTCGAGGATCACGGGCTGGTGCCGGGGCACGGGCCGGTGCTCGTGACAGGTGCGGCGGGCGGCGTGGGCTCGGTGGCGACGGCGATCCTCGCGCAGCTCGGCCATGAGGTCGCCGCCGTGACCGGCCGGCCCGAGCAGGAGGCCTATCTGCGCAGCCTCGGCGCTACGCGGATCGTGGCGCGCGAGGAGCTGACCGAGGTCACGAGAAAGCCGCTCGAAAGCGAGCAATGGGCGGGCTGCGTCGATGCCGTGGCGGGCGCGGTGCTGGGCCGGGGGCTCAAGCAGATGAAATACGGCACCTCCGTCGCGGCCATCGGGCTTGCGGGCGGCGCGGCCATCGAGGGGGCGCTGATCACGCCCTTCATCCTGCGCGGGGTGAACCTTCTGGGGATCGACAGCGTGATGCAGCCTTACGAGAACCGCGTCCGCGCCTGGGGCCGTATCGCGCGCGATCTGCCGATGGACAAGCTCGAGGCGATGGTCGCGCCCGCCACGCTGGCCGATCTGCCCCGGCTGGGGGCCGAGATCCTCAAGGGCCAGGTGCGGGGGCGGGTGGTTGTCGACGTGAATGGCTGAGCTCACGATCCGGCCGGCGCGCGAGGGCGATTTCGACGCGCTCTGGCCGATGCTGCGCGCGGTGATCCGCGCGGGCGAGACCTATGCGCTCGATCCCGGTCTCGGCCCCGAGGCGGTGCGCGCGCTCTGGATGGAGACCCCGCGCGCGACCTTCCTCGCCGAGGCGGGCGGCGCGGTGCTGGGCACGTCCTACATAAAGACCAACCAGGCGGGCGGCGGCGCGCATGTCTGCAACGCGGGCTTTGTCGTGGCCGAGGCCGCGCGCGGGCGCGGCGTGGCCCGGGCCCTGTGCGAGCACGCGCAGGCCGAGGCCCGCGCCATGGGCTATCTGGCGATGCAGTTCAATTTCGTGGTCGAGACCAACGCGGGCGCCATCGCGCTCTGGCAGGATCTGGGCTTCGAGACGGTGGGCCGCCTGCCGCGCGCCTTTCGCCACCCGGCGGCGGGGCTCGTGGATGCGCGCGTCATGTACAAGTGGCTGGCCCGGGACTGAACCGGCCCCCGCGCGCCCTGCCAGAGGCCCCGCCGGAGCGGGGCCTCTTGCGTCATGCCACCCCATGGTCCGCCCCCGCGCGCCAGCGCGCGACCCGGCCCGAGGCGGAGCGCACCCCCGGTTCGGACAGGTGATTCGGCTGTGATCGTGCCGGATTTCGGCGCGAACCCGTGGGAAATGATGGCACACGGGCCGGGTAGGGGAATATTTCTTGGAAATCATGGGAAATCAGAGGGCAGAAGGTCTGAACCATATATTGTGTAAGAAAATCATCAAGACGCATCATATTCCAAAAAATAACCGAAATACCCACACGATCTTGCTCTGCCGAGGGCGACTGAACAAGATCATGCGTCATTTCAGCGAAAAAATCGTTGCGGTGGCAAGAAATACCATGCTATCCATAACTCACGATGAGGACGGGACAGACGAAGGGGCATCAAGACCCCGAAACAAACTCCCAAGTCAGGTTTCATACAGGCACCCAGCTTCATCGAACAAGAATCCGGCGCGCGGGCGAGCAGACATCCCCCCAGGTGGCGCGCGCAGTCGGAAACCCCGCTAGGCGGGACGAGGGCGGCGGGTTGATCACTGGCAGCAGATCAACCCGCCGTTTTCCGTCTGAGGGGGCGGTGTCAACCGGGGGCGCGGTGAGAGGCCAACGGGACAGTGGGTCGGGTATTCAGAGGCGAGAGCACCCACAAGGTGGATGCCAAGGGCAGGGTCTCGATCCCGGCGCTCTTTCGCCGCGTGATCGAAGCCTGCGATCCCAACTGGTCCGCCGGGCAGCAGCCCGAACTGATCATCGTCTACGGCGATCACCGCCGCGATTTTCTCGAATGCTACACCATCGAGGCGATGCAGGAAGTGGACGAGAAGATCGCCCGCCTGCCGCGCGGCTCGAAGGAGCGGCGCTATCTCGAACACATGTTCCAGGGCCAGTCGCTGCCCACCTCGGTGGATGACACGGGCCGGATCGTGCTGCCGGCGAAGCTGCGCAAGAAGCTCGATCTGGGCGACGAGGCGTTCTTCATCGCCGCCGGCGACACCTTCCAGATATGGAAGCCCGAGACCTACGAGGCCAAGCGCCTTGCCGATGTCACCGACTGGCTTGACGAGTTCCCCGAGGATTTCGACCCGCTCATCCTTCTCGACAGGCCGGACGGGGGCTGAGCCATGGCCGCCGCTGCCCCTGCCGCCCCCGCCCCGCATGTCCCGGTTCTCCTGCGCCCGCTGCTGGCGGCGGTCGCGCCGGTGCGCGGCACCTGGCTCGACGGCACGCTCGGCGCGGGAGGCTATGCGCGCGCGCTGCTCGATGCGGGGGCCGAGCAGGTCATCGGCATGGACCGCGACCCGCTGGCGATCGCCATGGCGCGCGACTGGGGCGCGCCCTATGGCGAGCGGCTGCGGCTGGTGCAGGGCAATTTCGCGCGGATGGACGACCACGCCGAGGCGCTTGACGGCGTGGTGCTCGATCTCGGGGTTTCCTCGATGCAGCTCGACCGGGCCGAGCGGGGCTTTTCCTTCCAGAAGGATGGCCCGCTCGACATGCGGATGAGCCAGGAGGGGCCATCGGCCGCGGATCTGGTCAATACCGCCTCGGAGGCGCAGCTCGCCGATATCCTCTATCTCTACGGCGAGGAACGCGCGAGCCGCCGCATCGCCCGTGCCATCCTGCGCGCGCGCGAAAGCGCCCCGATCGAGACCACCGCCGCGCTTGCCGCCATCATCGAGCGGTGCCTGCCGCGGCCGAAGCCCGGCCAGGCCCATCCCGCCACCCGCAGCTTTCAGGCCATCCGCATCGCGGTGAACGACGAATACCGCGCCCTCCTCGACGGGCTGGAGGCGGCCGAACGCGCGCTGAAACCCGGCGGGCAGCTGGCCGTCGTCACCTTCCATTCCATCGAGGACCGCATGGTGAAGCGGTTCTTCCAGGCCCGCGCGGGCGCGCAGGGGACCGGCAGCCGCCATGCCCCCGAGACGCCACGGGAGGCCCCGCAATTCACCCTGCTGACCCGAAAGGCCATCGCCCCGGACGCGGACGAGCTGGCCGGGAACCCGCGCGCGCGCTCGGCCCGGCTGCGCATCGGCACCCGGACCGACGCCGCCCCCGGCCGCTCCGATCCCGCCGCCCTCGGAATGCCCCTGCTGAAGCGAGAGACATGATGCGCAGCCTTCTCCACGTCCTGACCGTGCTTGCCGTGATCGGCCTTGCCTTCTGGGCCTATCGCGAGAATTACCGCACCCAGGAGGCGCTGGCCGAGGCCGAGCGGCTTCAGCGGGGCATCGCCGAGGCGCGTCAGCGGCTTCGGATGCTCAACGCCGAATGGGCCTATCTCAACCGCCCCGACCGGCTCATGGATCTGGTGGAGCTGAATTACGACCGGCTCGGCCTCATGCCGCTGGAACCCTACCAGTTCGGGCGCGTCGATCAGGTGCCCTATCCGGCCGCGGCGGCGCTTGTCATCACCGATCCCGTCGAGGTCTCGAACACGGAGCAACGGCCATGATCCGCACCCCGCTGCGCCCGCTCGCACGCATCCTCGAGGCCCGCCGCAAGGGCGAGAACCCCGACGCCATCGAGCGCGAGAACATCCGCCTGCGCCACGAGGAGATGCGCGACCGCGCGCGGCGGCGCGCCGAGGGGCGGCTTCTGGTGCTGGCGGGGCTGTTCTTCATCGGCTTGTCGGTTGTGGGCGGCAAGATGGCGGTGCTGGCGCAATCCGAACCGGCAGAGCCGCGCGTCGGCAGCGCGGGCGCCGAGATCTTCGCGCAGCGCGCCGATATCGTGGACCGGCGGGGGCGGGTGCTTGCCACCAATTTCGACACCCACAGCCTCTACGCCCAGCCCCCGCAGATGGTCGATCCCGGGCGTGCCGCCGAGAAGCTGGCCGAGATCTTCCCCGATCTCGACCGGGACCGGCTCCTGCGCGATTTCACCGGCAAGCGCAAGTTCCTCTGGGTCCGCCGCACCCTCAGCCCCGAACAGAAGCAGGCGGTCCACGACATCGGCGAGCCGGGGCTGCTCTTCGGCCCGCGCGAGATGCGGCTCTACCCCAACGGACGGCTGGCCGCGCATGTGCTGGGCGGTGCGGGCTTCGGCCGGGAAGGGGTTCACGGGGCCGAGGTGGTGGGCGTGGCGGGCATCGAGAAGCGGCTCGACGCGCGCCTGCGCGACCCCGCCCGCGCAAACGAAGCGCTTGTGCTCTCGCTCGATCTCAGCGTTCAGGCGGCGCTGGAGAGGGTGCTCTCGGGCGGCATGAAGATCATGAACGCCAGAGGCGCGGCGGGGATTCTCATGGATGCGCGGACGGGGGAGGTGATCGCGGTGGCCTCGCTTCCGGATTTCGACCCGAACGACCGGCCGCCGCTGCCCACGCAGGGACATCCCGCCGACAGCCCGCTCTTCAACCGCGCGGTGCAGGGCGTCTACGAGCTTGGCTCCACCTTCAAGGCGTTCACCCTCGCGCAGGCCCTCGAAGAGCGGATCGTCACGCCCGACACGGTGATCGACACGCGCAGCCCGATGCAATGGGGCCGCTTCCGCATCCGCGATTTCCACGATTACGGCCCCGAACTCAGCGCCGAGAAGGTGCTGGTGAAATCCTCCAACGTGGGCAGCGCGCGCATCGCGCTCCAGATCGGGGCCGAACGGCAGCGCCATTTCCTGGAGGCGCTCGGTTTCATGCAGCCCTCGCCCATCGAGATCAGCGAGGCGGCGGGCAGCGCCCCGCTCCTGCCTGCCAACTGGTCGGAGCTTTCGACCATGACCATCTCTTACGGCCATGGCCTCTCGACCAGCCCGATGCACCTTGCCGCCGCCTATGCGACCCTCGTCAACGGCGGGCGGCTGGTCACGCCCACGCTGCTGCGCGATCCGGCGCATGGACCGGGGCCGCGCGTCATCTCCGAGAAGACCTCCGCGACCATGCGCGCTCTGATGCGCAAGGTCGTGACCGAGGGCACGGCCAGCCTGGCCGAGGTGGAGGGCTATGCCGTGGGCGGCAAGACGGGCACCGCCGAGAAGCCGAAGACCACCGGCGGCGGCTATGACGAGGACAAGGTCATCGCCAGTTTCGCGGGCTTCTTTCCGGCCGACGATCCGCATTATGTGCTCGTCGTGACGCTCGACGAGCCGGTCGAGACCTCGGGCTCCGAGCCGCGCCGCACCGCGGGCTGGACCGCCGTTCCCGTCGCCGCCGAGATCATCCGCCGCACGGCCCCGCTTCTGGGTCTGCGGCCCGCGATTGAACCCGCCGAAACCGCTGCTATAAGGCCCGCATCTCGATAGGGGGCAAAACCGCGCGTGGGGCAGATTCGGACATTGACAGAGCTTGGCCTCACCGCGCAGGGCGGACGGCAGGCGCGCCTTGCCGGGCTTGCCACGGACAGCCGCGCGGTGCGCGAGGGGATGCTCTTTGCCGCGCTGCCGGGCACGCAGGTCCACGGCGCGCGTTTCGTCGGGGCGGCGCTTGCGCAGGGGGCGGCGGCGATCCTGACCGATGCCGAGGGCGCGCGTCTCGCCGCCGAGGCGCTCGCCGCGCATGACGCAGCCCTCGTGCTGGCGGAGGATCCGCGCCAGACATTGGCCTTCACCGCGGCGCTCTGGTTCGGCGCGCAGCCCGAGACGATGGTGGCCGTGACCGGCACCAACGGCAAGACCTCGGTCGCCACCTTCACCCGCCAGCTCTGGGAAAGGCTGGGCCTTGACGCGGTCAATCTCGGCACCACCGGGGTGGAGGGTGCCGTGCGTGCGCCGCTTGCCCACACCACGCCCGATCCGATCACGCTGCATCGCGTGCTGGCCGAGTGCGCGGCGCAGGGCGTGACCCATGCGGCGATGGAGGCCTCTTCCCACGGGCTTGCCCAGGCGCGGCTTGACGGGGTGCGGCTCGCGGCGGCGGGGTTTACCAACATCACCCAGGATCACCTCGACTATCACCCCGATTTCGAGGCGTATTTCCAGGCCAAGGCCGGGCTTTTCGCCCGCGTCCTGCCGGAAAGCGGCGTGGCCGTGATCAACATAGACGATCCCCATGGCGCGCGCATGGCCGAGATTGCCGCCGATCGCGGCCAGGATCTTCTGACCGTCGGCCGACAGGCGGGGGCAGACCTGCGCCTTCTCGCGCAGCGCTTCGACGCCACCGGCCAGGTGATCCGGCTCGGCTGGGAGGATGGCGTGCAGCAGCTGCGCCTCGATCTCATCGGCGGCTTCCAGGCCGAGAACGCGGCGCTCGCGGCGGGGCTGGTGATCGGCGCGGGCGCGGACCCGGCGCGCGTTTTCGCGGAACTGCCGGGCATGACCACGGTGCGCGGGCGCATGCAGCTTGCCGCCACGCGCGGCAACGGGGCGGCGGTCTTCGTCGATTACGCCCATACCCCCGATGCCGTCGCCACCGCCATCCGCGCGCTGCGCCCGCATGTCATGGGCCGGCTCGTCGCCATCATCGGCGCGGGCGGCGACCGCGACCGGGGCAAGCGGCCGCTGATGGGACAGGCCGCCGCGCAATTCGCCGATGCGGTGATCGTGACCGACGACAACCCCCGCACCGAAGACCCCGCTGCGATCCGCGCCGCCGTGCTCTCGGGCTGTCCCGGCGCGCTCGAGGTGGCCGACCGCGCCGAGGCGATCCTGCGCGGCGTGGACATGCTCGCGCCCGGCGACGCGCTGCTGGTCTGCGGCAAGGGGCATGAGACCGGGCAGGTGGTGGGCCAGGACATCCTGCCCTTCGATGATGCCGAACAGGCAAGCCTTGCGGTCTCGGCGCTTGACGGGGGGGTGGGATGAGCCTCTGGACCGCAGCCGAGGTCGCGGCGGCCACCGGGGGCCGCACGTCGGGCGCGTGGACGGCCTCCGGCGTCTCCATCGACACGCGCACGCTTCGGCCCGGCGATCTCTTCGTGGCGCTCAGCGCGGCGCGGGACGGCCATGACTTCGTGGCCGAGGCGTTGAAGAAGGGGGCCGCGGCGGCGCTGGTCAGCCGTATCCCCGAGGGCGTGGACGCCGATGCCCCGCTCCTTCTGGTGCCGGACGTGCAGGCCGCGCTCGAGGCCCTGGGCCGCGCGGGCCGCGCCCGGATGAAGGGCCGGGTCGTGGCCGTGACCGGCTCGGTCGGCAAGACCTCGACCAAGGAGATGCTGCGCGCCGTGCTCGGCCATCAGGGCCGCGCCCATGCCGCCGAGGCGAGCTACAACAATCACTGGGGCGTGCCGCTGACGCTGGCGCGGATGCCCGCCGATACCGAATTCGCCGTCATCGAGATCGGCATGAACGCCCCCGGCGAGATCGCGCCGCTGTCGCGCATGGCCCGGCCTCACATCGCCATCGTCACCACCGTCGCCGCCGCCCATCTCGCGGCGTTCGAGAGCCTCGAGGGCATCGCCCATGAAAAGGCGTCGATCTTCGAGGGGCTCGAGCCGGGCGGCATCGCGCTCTACCACACGGACATCGCCACCGCCCCGATCCTGCGCGCCAAGGCCCTGCGCCACGCCGCGCGCGTGATCGGCTTCGGCACGGCGCGCGGCGCGCATCACCGCCTCCTGTCGGTCGATCTGCATGACGGGGCGACCGTGGCCCATGCCCGCGCCTGGCGCACGCCGCTGCTTTACAAGATCGGCGCGACGGGACGGCATTTCGCCATGAACGGGCTGGCGGTGCTGGCGGTGGTGCGGCTTCTCGGCCTGGACCGGGCCGTGGCCATCGCGGATCTTGCCGCCTGGTCGCCGCCGGAGGGGCGCGGCACGCGCGAGCGGCTGGTGCTCGACCTGGCCGCCGACGGCATGAGCATCGACCTCATCGACGACGCCTTCAACGCCAATCCCGAATCCATGGCCGCCGCGCTCGAGGTGCTGGCCGCAAGCGCGCCGCGCGACGATGTGGGCCGCGTCTCTCGCGGGCGGCGCATCGCCATCCTGGGCGACATGCTGGAACTGGGCGCGACCGAGGCGGCGCGGCACGCGGCGCTTGCCGATCTGCCCGCGATGCAGGCGGTGGACGAGGTGCATTGCGTGGGCCCCCGGATGCGCGCGCTCTGGAAGGCGCTGCCCGAGCGCAAGCGGGGGCGTCACGTGGAGACCGCCGAGGCGCTCGCGGCCGAGGCGCACCGCCTGATCGACGCGGGCGACGTGGTGCTCGTCAAGGGCTCCAAGGGGAGCCGCGTCAGCCTTCTGGTCAGGGCCCTGCGCCGCACGGCCCGGGGCGTGGAAGAGGAACGCGAGTAATGCTCTACTGGCTGACACAGTTTTCGGACGGGGGCGACATCTTCAACCTCTTCCGCTACATCACCTTCCGCGCGGGCGGGGCGTTCCTGACCGCGCTGGTCTTCGGCTTCATATTCGGCCCGCCGCTCATCAACGTGCTGCGCCGCCGGCAGGGCAAGGGCCAGCCGATCCGCGCCGACGGGCCCGAGACGCATTTCGTCAAGGCCGGCACGCCCACGATGGGCGGGCTTCTCATCGTGGGGGCGCTGGTCACCTCGACGCTGTTCTGGGCGCGGCTCGACAACCCGTTCGTCTGGCTGGTGCTCTTCGTCACCCTGGGCTTCGCGCTCATCGGGTTTGCCGACGATTTCGCCAAGGTCTCCAAGGGCAATGTCAAGGGCGTGCCGGGCCGCGTGCGGCTGCTTCTCGGCTTCGCCATCGCGCTGGTGGCCGCGCTCTGGGCGGTCTGCAACCATCCCGAGGCGTTGCAGAACCAGCTTGCCCTGCCGGTGTTCAAGGACGTGCTGGTGAACCTCGGCATCTTCTTCATCCCATTCGCGATGTTCGTGATCGTGGGCGCGGCCAATGCGGTCAACCTCACCGACGGGCTCGACGGGCTGGCCATCATGCCGGTGATGATCGCCTCTGCGGCGCTCGGGATCATCGCCTATACGGTGGGGCGCACCGACTTCACCGAATATCTCGGCCTGCATTACGTCCCCGGCACCGGCGAGATCCTTGTCTTCGTGGCGGGGCTCGTGGGGGGGGGCCTCGGCTTCCTGTGGTATAACGCGCCCCCTGCCGCCGTCTTCATGGGCGATACCGGCTCGCTCGCTCTGGGGGGCGCGCTCGGGGCCATCGCGGTTGCCACCAAGCACGAGCTCGTGCTCGGCATCGTCGGCGGGCTTTTCGTGGCCGAGGCGCTCTCTGTGATCGTGCAGGTGATCTATTTCAAGCGCACCGGCAAGCGGGTCTTTCTCATGGCCCCGATCCATCACCATTACGAAAAGAAGGGCTGGGCCGAGCCGCAGATCGTGATCCGCTTCTGGATCATCGCGCTTATCCTCGCGATCATCGGGCTGGCGACGCTGAAACTGCGGTGAGGCGCGGGCGCGTCCGGCCTCGGGCGGACGCTCGGGCAAGCCGCGCATCGCGCCCCGCGCCGTTCCCCGTCAACCTGCTTGCGCGCGCCGCGCCGCCGGGGCACTCTCGCGCGGCGAAATTCACGGGAAAGGGCGGGGCGCGATGATCAGGGTGCGGGGCATGGCCGGGCAGCGCGTGGCGGTTCTGGGCCTCGGGCGCTCGGGCCTCTCGGCGGCGCGCGCACTTCTTGAGGGCGGGGCGGCGGTGGTGGTCTGGGACGACAACCCCGAGAGCCGGGCACGGGCCGAGGCCGAGGGCCTCACCGTCGCCGATCTCTCCCGCGCAGGCGCGCTCGACGGCATCGCCACCCTTGTCACCAGCCCCGGCATCCCGCATCTCTACCCCGCGCCCCATCCCGTGATCGCCGCCGCGCTGGCGGCGGGGGGGCCGGTGGACAACGATATCGGTCTCTTCTTCCGCTCGCTCGCCACGCCGGACTGGGACGGGCTCGACCGGCCGCCGAAGGTCATCGCCGTCACCGGCTCTAACGGCAAGTCCACCACCTCGGCGCTCATCCATCACATCCTCACGCAGGCGGGCCAGCCCGTTCAGCTTGCGGGAAATATCGGGCGCGGCGTGCTCGATCTCGATCCGCCGGGCGAGGGCGGGGTGGTGGTGCTGGAGCTTTCCAGCTACCAGACCGAACTGGCCCGCGCGCTCACCCCCGATATCGCCGTCTTCACCAATCTTTCGCCCGATCATCTGGACCGGCATGGCGGGCTTGGCGGGTATTTCGCGGCCAAGCGGCGGCTTTTTGCCGAGGGCGGGCCGGACCGCGCTGTGATCGGCGTGGACGAGGCCGAGGGCCGCTTTCTCGCCGGTCAGCTTTCCGAGGGGCCGGGCGACGACCGGGTGATCCGCGTCTCGGCGAGTGCCAGGCTTTCAGGCCCCGGCTGGGCGGTCTTCGCGCGCAAGGGGTTTCTCAGCGAATACCGCAAGGGCCGCCAGGTTGCCGCGATCGACCTGCGCCCGATGCCCGGCCTGCCGGGCAGCCACAACCATCAGAACGCCTGCGCCGCCTATGCCGCCTGCCGCGCGCTCGGCCTTGCGCCCCGCGCCATCGAGGCGGGCCTGGCCAGCTTCACCGGCCTGCCGCACCGCTCGCAGCTCGTGGCCGAGGCGGGCGGCGTGCGCTTCGTCAACGACAGCAAGGCCACCAACGTGGACAGCGCGCTCAAGGCGCTTCTGGCCTTCGAGCGCATCCGCTGGATCTGCGGCGGGCTGGAGAAGGAGGGCGGGCTTTCGGCCCTTGCGCCGGGCCTGCCGCATGTCGTCAAGGCCTATGTGATCGGGCGCGAGGCCGCGCAATTCGCCATGGGCCTTGGCGGGGTGGAGGCAGAGACATGCACCACCATGGCCCGCGCGGTGGACCGCGCAGTGGAAGAGGCGCAGCCGGGCGAGGTGGTGCTGCTTGCGCCCGCCGCCGCGAGTTTCGACCAGTATGACAATTTCGAGCGGCGCGGCGAGGATTTCATGACAGAGGTGCGTGCGCGCCTTGCGGGCAGGGCAGGGGGCTGAGCCGGGCTCAGCCCGCCCGCACCCAGCGGTGCATCACATCCGGCCCGAGCGCGCGCGCCTCCATGAGTTCGAACCGCTGTGCCTCCTCGAGCCGCGCCAGCCCGAGCGCACCGATGGCGGGCAGGCCCTCGGCCCCGATGGCAAGCCCGGCGGTAAAGCCCACCAGCTCGTCCACCAGCCCCGCCGCGAGCAGCGAGGCCGCCAGCGCGCCGCCCCCCTCGCAGAAGACCCGCGTGAGCCCCGCCGCGCCGAGCGCCTGGAGAAGCGCGGCCGGATCGACCTGCCCCCCCGTCACCGCGCAGGGCACGAGCCGCGCGCCCACCTCGCGCCACGCCGCCACCAGCGCCTCATCCACCTCCGCCCCGTGACACAGCCAGAGCGGAACCTCGCGCGCGCTGCGCGCAAGCTGTGACATCAGCGGCAGGTCGAGCCGGCGCGAGACCACCACGCGCACCGGCTGGCGGGCCACGCCCATGCCGCGCACGGTCAGCATCGGATCGTCGGCGCGCGCCGTGCCCGCCCCCACCATCACCGCGTCATGGCGCGCGCGCATCGCGTGAACGGTGCGGCGCGCCTCGGCCCCCGTGATCCATCGGCTGTGGCCCGAGGCGGTGGCGATCCGCCCGTCGAAACTCGCCGCGAGCTTGAGCGTGACCAGCGGGCGGCCCACCTCGTTGCGGATGAGGAACCCCGCATGGTCGCGCGCCGCCTCCTCGGCCAGAACGCCCGTGGTGACGGCGATGCCCGCCGCGCGCAGCATGGCAAAGCCGCGGCCCGAAACCCGCGGATCGGTGTCGTCGAAGGTTGCCACCACCCGCGCCACCCCCGCCGCGATCAGCGCCTCGGCACAGGGCGGGGTGGCCCCGTGATGGGCGCAGGGCTCCAGCGTGACATAGGCCGTGGCCCCGCGCGCCGCCGCGCCCGCCTGGGCGAGCGCCTGCGTTTCCGCATGGGGCCGCCCCCCTGGGGCGGTCGCGCCGCGCCCGACGATCCGGCCCTCCCGCACGATGACGCAGCCCACGGCCGGGTTGGGCGCGCATTGGCCCATGCCGCGCCGCCCGAGCGACAGGGCAAGCGCCATGAAGCGGCGGTCCACCTCGGTCACGCGCTCAGTCTTGCGCCGCCGCGCCCTCGTCCGGGCGCAGCTCGCTCACGAAGCGATCGAAATCGTCGGCTTCCTGGAAGTTCTTGTAAACGCTGGCGAAGCGGACATAGGCCACGGTGTCGATCCGCGCGAGCGTCTCCATCACGATCTCGCCGATCACCTTGGAGGGAATGTCGGTATCGCCCATGCTCTCGAGCCGGCGCACGATGCCGGAGATCATCTGCTCGATCCGCTCGGGATCGATGGGGCGCTTCTGGAGGGCTATGCGCACCGAGCGTTCGAGCTTGTCGCGGTCGAACTCCTCGCGCCGCCCGTTCGATTTCACCACCACCAGATCGCGCAGCTGCACGCGCTCATAGGTGGTGAACCGCCCGCCGCAGGCCGGACAGAACCGCCGCCGCCGGATCGACACATGTTCCTCCGCCGGGCGCGAATCCTTCACCTGCGTGTCGATGTTTCCGCAAAACGGGCAGCGCATCGGCCGTTCCCCCTCTGGTCTCTGCCTCTCGGATCATGGGTCTTGTGCCCTGTCGATCACAGCGACTATAGGGCAGCCCCAAGGTTTTGGGTAGAGGGCAAATTCCGCCGCGATATGAAGCGTGGACCGGCCCCGGCATGGGCAAGCCGAGAGGGCCGCGAAACAGGTGCCTATCATGGCAACGATTTCGGAACGACCCGTCAGGCATCGTGAGAATGGTGCGGTCGAGAAGACTCGAACTTCCACGGGAGTTACCCCACAGCGACCTCAACGCTGCGCGTCTACCAATTCCGCCACGACCGCACGTGCCCGGTAGGTGCCGCGCCGTATAAGCAATGTGCCGAAGATTGTGAAGGGGCAAATCGCATGCCCCTTCGGGATTTTTTGCAACCCTCGCGCGCCCTCAGTCGAGCTTGAAGGTCGGCAGGGTCGCGGCGGGCTGAACCGTGGCGCCCTCGGCCGGACCCTCGCCGAAGACGGCGCGGCGCAAGAGCGCGTTGCGCCCGTCATTGCCGGGGGCAAAGACCGGCGTCGCGCCTTTCTCCACCGCCTCGACCGCCGCGCGGAACCAGGCCTGCGCCAGATCGGGCCGCCGCGTGGTGCCGAAGCCTTCGTTGAGGTGGTGGCCCATCAGTTCGCCATAGGCTTCCTCGCCAAGCGCGGTCAGCAGCAGGCCCGATCCGAGCGCCACGGTCATGTTGTCGATCCGGTAGCCGACCGAGAGGCAAACCTTGGCCGTGCCCGCAAGCTGCGCGGGCGACTGCCCGGTCTGGAGCACGAAGCCGCGCACTCCCTCGAGCACCTCGTCGCGCTCCTTGAGCGAAAGGGCGGCGACATGATCTCGCATGGCGGGGCCGAAGGCACGGCACTGCTCCTCGAGCTGGTCCGGCGTGATCCCCTTGAGCGAGGCGGCCATGGTCTCGCCCTCGGCGATGGCATAGGTGCGGGCAAGGCAGAACTGCTCGTTCAGCGCAAAGCGCGCATCCTGCAGCGAGGCTGCGGTCACGAAGCCGCCGTTCGAGTTGGTCACAAGGCTCACCTGGTTGCAATGCGAGGCGAGCGATGGCCCGTCGCCGCCCGAAGCCATGAGATTGGGCAGCGCGCCCGCCGCCGGGGCCTGACCGGCCGCGGGCACGGCGGCCGCGGGCGGCTGCACCTGGGCGGCCTGCGGGATCGCCGCCATCACCGGCGATTGCGCCTGCGGCACGGGCGTGGCGGCATAGGTCGGCGGCAGGCCCGCCGCCTCGTCCCGATAGGCATGCAGCAGGCCGCGCGTCCCCTGGCCCCTTTGCGCGATGAGCTGTGCGGTGGCCGCGCCGCCCGATTGCGCCCGGTAGTAGGAGGAGACCAGGAACTGATGCTCGTAATCCGTCAGATAGCCGGTTGCCGGAAAGCCCATATGCGCCTGATACTGCGCGGCCGCGTTGCGGGTATTGCGCCCGCGCACCCCGTCGGGCGTGCCCGCGGGAAAGCCGAAATAGTTGAGCGCGGCCTGCTCCTCGCGCACCTGCTGGCTCGAGACGGTGGGCGCGCGATAGGTGCGCGTGGTGGTCGTGCGCTTCCGCTCGCGTGCCTTGGCGCTTTCGTTGACGATGATGCCGCTCCCCGCGCCGCCGACAAGGCCGCCCACGAGCCCGTCGGCAAAATCCGCCGCCGCGCGTGTCCCCGGCAGGGCCGCGACGCTCATCATCAGCGCCGCCATGACAAATCGCTTTGAAACCATCATTCTTCTCCCTTAATCAGACAACCCGGGACCTGCTCCCAGCATAGCACGAGTTTTGCCCAAACGCGCCTGCGAGTCACGCCAAGATGCTCGAATCGCCCTTCGCAACCGATCAGGATGGCGTGGAATGGCACCATTCCGCCGGTCTCACGCCCTGGCCCGAGGCCGTGGCGGCGATGGAGGCGCGCGTGGCGCGAATCGCCGCCGGGCAGGCAGCCGAGGCGATCTGGCTGCTCGAACACCCCCCTCTCTACACCGCCGGCACCTCGGCCGATCCGGCCGATCTGCTTGATCCGGACCGGTTCGAGGTCCATGAGGCGCGGCGTGGCGGGCAATACACCTATCACGGTCCCGGCCAGCGTGTTGTCTATGTGATGCTGGATGTGGGCCGGCGCGGGCGCGACGTGCGGCTCTTCGTGCGCCGGCTCGAGACCTGGGTGATCGCCACGCTTGCCGAGTTCAACCTGCGCGGCGAGGTGCGCCCCGGCCGTGTCGGCGTCTGGATCGCGCGGGACGACAGGGCGCTCGCGGCGGATGGCACCCCGCAGGAGGACAAGATCGCCGCCATCGGCATTCGCCTGCGCAAGTGGATCAGCTTTCACGGTCTGTCGATCAACGTGGAGCCGGATCTGGAGCATTTCAGCGGGATCGTGCCCTGCGGCCTGGCCGGGCATGGGGTGACGAGCCTTGTCGATCTTGGCCTGCCCGTGACGATGCAGGATCTCGACGCCGCGCTGCAACGGACCTTCTCGGCCGCGTTTCACGACACTGTTGCGCCGCCGTCGTAGCTCGGGTCTTGCATGTCGGGCAGGGCGGGCTAGTGTCCTGTGCATCGTTCACCAGACAGATTACGCCATCCAAGAGAGAGACCGCATGAAAACCCTGCTCACCACCACCGCCGCCCTGCTTGCGCTTTCGATGCCCGCCGTCGCCGAGGGCGATGCCGCAGCTGGCGAAAAGGTCTTCAACCAGTGCAAGGCCTGCCACATGATCCAATCCCCCTCCGAGGTGATCGTCAGGGGCGGCAAGGTCGGCCCCAATCTCTACGGTGTGATCGGCCGCACGATGGGCAGCGTCGAAGGCTTCAAATATTCCGACGGGCTCAAGGCCAAGCATGACGCCGGCGAGGTCTGGACCGAGGAAACCCTCGCCGCCTACGCCACCGATCCGAACGAATTCCTGGGCAGCCGCTCCAAGATGACCTTCAAGCTGCGCAAGGGTGCCGAGGACGTGGCCGCCTATCTGGCGACCTTCTCGGAGTAATTCCGGCGACGAGACAGCGGGACGCCGCGTGATCGCTCGCGCGGCGTTTCGCCGTTCGGAGGCGGGCCTTGCGTGTTCATGTCGCGGTGAATGACGGCTGTCCCCGCGCCGAGGGGGGAAATTTCCGGTCGAAACCGGTGCCAAGACCGGCTATGCGCGGCGCAGAGATTCCAGCAACCGCCGAGGACGAGAGCGATGAGCTGCTATGGCCGCGACAACCCGAGCCCCGAATACCGCGACATGGTCGCCATGTACGAGCGGCTGCACGAAGAGGGCGAAACCGCGTCGAAGAAATCCGGCGAAGAGACCTTTTCGGGCAAGATGCTCATTCAGCACGCGCCGGGCATCCGGGAGATGATCGAACGCACCAAAGCCGAGACCATCCTCGATTACGGCGCGGGCAAGGGCGCGGGCTACGAGCGGCGCGACATCACGCTGCGCACGGGCGAGACCGTGCCCAGCATCGAAAGCTATTGGGGCGTGCGCGAGATCCGCTGTTACGATCCGGGCCACGAGCCCTTCAAGGCGTTGCCCGAGAACCGCTTTGACGGGGTGATCTGCACCGACGTGCTCGAACACATCACCGCCCCCGACGTGCCCTGGATCGTGGACGAGATGTTTTCCTATGCCACGAAATTCGTCTATGCCAATGTCGCCTGCTACCCGGCGGTGAAATTCCTGCCCAATGGCGAGAACGTGCATTGCACCATCCGCGAGCCCGCCTGGTGGGCGGGCCTGTTTCACGCCGTGGCCATGCGTCACACCGATATCTCCTATCGGCTTGTCACCTCGACCAAGACCGGACGGCGCAAGAAGTTCGGTTTCGCCAGGAACCGGCGCAAGGAATATCAGACCGTGGAGCGGATGGCCTGACCGCGCTGCGATCCGCACAGATGAGTGAACATCCCCTCTCATACCGGCCCGAGATCGACGGGCTGCGCGCCGTGGCGATCGTGCCGGTGGTGCTCTATCATGCGGGGCTGTCCTGGGTCTCGGGCGGCTTTGTCGGGGTGGACGTGTTCTTCGTCATCTCGGGTTATCTCATCACCTCGATCATCCTGGCCGAGCGGCGCGCGGGGCGTTTCTCGCTCACGAATTTCTACGCGCGCCGCATCCGGCGGATCTTTCCGGCGCTTTTCGTGATGATGGCGGCCTGCTATCCCATCGCCTTCGCGGTGATGGGCCCCAAGGGCATGGAAGAATTCGCCGGCAGCGTCATTGCCGCGACGCTGTTTCTGGCCAATGTCTTCTTCTACGATGTCAGCGGCTATTTCGCCACCGCCGCCGAGGTCAAGCCGCTTTTGCACACCTGGAGCCTGGCGGTCGAGGAACAGTTCTACCTCGTCTTTCCCGCGCTGGTGCTGCTCACCTGGCGGTTGGGTGCGCGGCGGCAGGTGGCCATTCTGGCCGCACTGGCGGGCCTGAGCCTGGCGCTCGCGCAATGGGACATCGCGCAGGGCAAGTCTGATCGCGCCTTCTTCATGCTTCAGACACGGCTCTGGGAGCTGATGGCCGGGGCGCTGGCGGCCTTCTGGCTCGCCACGCCGCGGGGGCAGGCGCTGCGCGCAAACGGGCGGCTGCGGCATGGCGCGCTTCCGGGGCTGGGATTTATCCTCTTCGCGGTGGTTGCCTATGACCGAGAGACGCGCTTTCCGGGGCTTGCGGCGGTGCCGCCGGTCCTTGGGGCCGTTCTGGTGGTGCTTTGCGCCACGCCGCAGAGCCTGGCCGGGCGGCTCCTGAGCCTGCGCCCGATGGTCTTCGTCGGGCTGGTCAGCTATTCGCTCTACCTCTGGCATGTGCCCCTGCTGGTCTTTGCCCGGATCGGCACCGGGCGCGAGGATGTGGCGCTCATGCTCGGCGTTTGCGCGCTCGCCTTCGGGCTGGCCTGGCTGAGCTGGCACCATGTGGAGCGCCCGATCCGCCGGATGCAGGCACTGCCCGCGCGCCGCCTCTTCGGCACGGCGGCGCTGGCGATGGCGCTTCTCGGCGGGCTGGGGCTTGCGGGGCAGCGGAGCGACGGCTTCCGCGCCTTCTATCTCGAGCACCGGCTCGACGCCGAGACCCGTGCCAACTTCGAGAGATTCAGCCCGCAGGCAACCCGGTCGCTCGTGGCCGATGACGGTTGTCGCTTCCGTGCCGAAGTGCTCGACGACCGTTTCGTCGCACGCTTCGAAAGCTGCGCCGAAAGATACGGGAAAGCCCTGTTCATTTTAGGGGACTCCCACGCGGGGAACATCTACGGTGCGCTGCGGTCAGCTGATGATACCCCGTTTCGTGTGGCGCTGAACCGGGGTGGATGCCGCCCATATGAGCCCAAGCCCAAATGCTCCTACGAGAGGGCAGTGGATTTCTTCGCAGCGCATAGAGACGCGATAGAGCGGGTCATCTTTCACGTCTCCGGCTCGCATTACCTGCACGATCACCGGGGCGAGGGCGATAGCGACGCTGCCTTTCTCCCGGACGCGGCCCTGCGCATCGCCCAAGATGACATCGATGCCACAGCGCGCTATCTGGCGCGGTTGCCGGAAGGGCTCGACGTTGTCTGGCTCGGCCCCTTTGCCGAAGCGCGCGTGGATCTGAGCAATCCCGACAATTATGCCCCCGACCGGCTCCGTTTCAATCCGGTGTCTCTGGCGCGGTTTGCGCAGCTCGATCAGGTGCTAGAGGCGCAGGCCGCAGGCAAGATCGCATATCGCTACATATCGCTCTTCGATGCGCTGGCTTTCGACACCGATACTCTGGTGCAGGACGATTGCCTGACCTTCTGGGACGTGGACCATTTCAGCCCCTGCGGCGAGCGACTCTTCGGGCCGCGGGTTCTAGCCGTGTTGGGCCTTCCGGGTGCCAACTAAGAGCTGGAGACCGAATCGAAAGAACGCGATAAATGACATTTCTCGTAAAACCATCAATCTTGGATGGATTGGTAAGAGACCGAGCAAGGCGAGCGATGCAGGACGGAGACGGTAAGACCATGATCAAGAAACATCACAATAGAGATTCAGGCAACGGTGGGATGCTCGGCCGCGTGGGCTCGATGGTCAAGCGTTTTTCAAAGGCAACCGTTGACAGAAAAACCTCCGGCAACCCAGACCTCGTCTTTATCTGGGTACCAAAGGCGGCGGGGACCAGCATATTCACCTTTCTCAGTGACCGGCTCGGGATGAAAAAGCTCAAGACAGCAAAACAGGCAATGTCGTTTGTGAACCGCGGTGCCGTCACGTTTGGACATCAGCACTACCTTTCTCTTCTCGAGGCCGGATTCGTCAGCCAGGATTTTAACAGTCGGG
The DNA here is from genome assembly GCA_002720475.1 of Roseovarius sp. Classification (GTDB taxonomy): domain Bacteria; phylum Pseudomonadota; class Alphaproteobacteria; order Rhodobacterales; family Rhodobacteraceae; genus Roseovarius. Next base: position 14,272 of record PBIL01000011.1, on the reverse strand, counting down.
CTTTCAAGTTCGCGTTTGCCCGCAACCCATATGCGAGAGTGGCTTCGCTTTACAATTATCTCAACCAACGTGATCTTACGAATGAACACTGTTTTGATCGTTTTTTGGATGATATCCGATTGCGGCCGCCTATAGGCTTATACAATTTGCCCAATCTTTCACTTGCTAACCCAATCACGGATTGGCTGATGAACGACACTGGAACATTCCTCGTGGACAGGGTCTTTAAGGTTGAGGAAATGTACGATTTTTCACGGTATTTCGAGCAACATTACGGCCTTCGATTTGACGCAAAAGAACGGCACAACACAAGCAATCAGGTGATATCCATCGAGGACATTACTGGGAATGCCGAGCGGATCGAGAAGATCAATCGGATATATGAGCGGGATTTCGAACTTCTCGGATACGAGATGATAAACCCTCAATGGGCACATTCATGTCCACCACGCAGTTCATGAAAAGGAAGTGATGGCAAAATGAGCGACACGATCCGCCTGTTGCGCGCCACCCTGCCCGAGGCCAGCAAGGTCGTCTGGCGCAAGGCCGCGCGCCGCCTGCTGGACCTGCGCCTCACCCTCGCGGGCGCAAGCGCGGAGGAACGGCTGCGCGCCGAGCGCCGCTTGCGCGGCTACCAGCATTTCACACGCCTCAAACGCGCCGATGCGGTCGTTGTCTCCTACGGCAAGAGCGGGCGGACATGGCTGCGGGTGATGCTCTCGCGGCTCTATCAGCAGGTCCATTCCCTGCCCGAGGACATCCTCATCGGCTTCGACAATTTCCATAACATGGACCGCCGCATCCCGCGTCTGTTCTTCACCCATGACAATTACATCGGCGACTATACCGGCAATACCGGGACGAAGGCCGATTTCTACGACAAGAGGGTGCTTCTGCTGATGCGCGATCCGCGCGATGTGGCGGTGTCGCAGTTCTTTCAGTGGCGCTACCGGATGCGGCCGGGCAAGAAGGCGCTCAACGATTACCTGCCCGACGGCGACGAGAGCCCGATCTTCGATTTCGTCATGCATGAGGGCGGCGGTCTGCCCAAGGTGATCGCCTTCATGAACCTCTGGGCGCGGGAAATGCCCAAGGTCCGCGCGCTGGAACTGCTGCGCTACGAGGACATGCGCGCCGACCCGCATGAGGCGATGACGCGCGTGGCGCGGTTTCTGGAAATCCCCGCCGACGCGAGTCAAGTGCAGGAGGCGGTCGATTTCGCCTCTTACGAGAACATGAAGAAGAAGGAGGCCGAACAGGCCTTTCGCCTCTCGGGCGGGCGCATGGCCCCGCGCGACCAGGACAATCCCGACAGCTACAAGGTGCGCCGCGCCAAGGTGGGCGGCTACCGCGATTATTTCGACGATGCCCAGATCGCCGCGATCGACGCGCTGGTGGCAGAACGGCTTGATCCGATCTATGGCTACGGCCCGCATCCGGCCGGGGGATGAGCCACGAAAGCGACCCTCGCGGGCCTTCTGATGCTCAACCCGCTGGCGGGCTTCGCGCTCGGCGGGCTTGCCGGGGCGGCCATGGGCGCGCTCAGCGGCCGGATGTCCGATTTCGGCATCAACGACGACTTCATCCGCGAACTGGGCGAGACCATCAAGCCGGGCACCTCGGCGCTGTTCCTGCTCGTGGCCAAGGCCACGCCGGACAAGGTGATCGCGAGACCGAGGAATTCCGCCCGCGCATCCTGAAGACGTCGCTCTCGCAGGAGCAGGAGGACAACCTGCGCGCGGAACTTGCCGCCGCGCAGCGCGCTCCGGTCGCCTGATCCTCACCCCGGCATCGCCGCCGTGTCACCGGCGGCGACCCGCCCGCGACATCGCCCCTTGCGATAAGGCAACGGGTGGCCGTTCCAGATGCGTCCCCCTCGCCCGAGCAGGGGAACCGATCGGCAAGGAAATGAACCTCGCGCGCCGGTTTGGCGTGGGATGCCTGCCGGTGATCGAACAGGAACCGCGCTCCGCACCCATGCGCGTCCTCCGCCGAGGATTCCTGCCGGCCTAGCGCTTCTGGCGGAGGGGATGGGCCTGATATCCACCCCATCTCTACCTTCGCGCCAGTACCCGAATGCCCAGCGCAATGCCCCCAACCGTCTGACTTGCATAGGTCTCCGGTAAAACCGGGGCGATTCAACAGAGACGATCTCGCCTGATCAGACGGACACTTTCCTGAGCAGGGCATCGCGATCCGTGCCGCTGCGCGGGGCGTTGTGTGTGACGTGGCCACGTTCGAGCGTGACGAAATGATCGCCGAGGCGATAGGCGAAATCGAAGAACTGCTCGACAAGGATGATCGCCATGTCGCCGCGGTCGCGCAGGTAGGAGATGACTTCGCCGATCTGGGTGATGATGTTGGGCTGGATGCCCTCGGTGGGTTCGTCGAGCAGCAGCAGCCGGGGTTTGGCGACCAGCGCGCGGGCGATGGCGAGCTGTTGTTGCTGGCCGCCCGAAAGGTCGCCACCCCGGCGCGCCTTCATCTCGTTGAGCACCGGGAAAAGCTCGAGTATCTCGTCCGGGACACGCCGGTCGGCACGCTCAAGGCAGGCATACCCGGTCTCAAGATTCTCGCGCACGCTCATCAGCGGGAAGATGTCGCGCCCCTGCGGAACATACCCCACCCCCATGCGCGCAAGCACATGCGCGGGGATGTTCGCAGGCATGGCCACCCCACCCAGCTGCATCGTGCCGCCCGAGCGGGGATGGGTGCCCGAAATCGCCTTGAGCAGGCTGGTCTTGCCGACGCCGTTGGTGCCCAACACGCAAGTGATCGCGCCGGCATGCGCGGTGAGCGAGACATCGAAGAGGATCTGCGAATGCCCGTAATGCAGGGTCAGGTTTTCAAGTGTCAGCATCGTTCAGCGCCCCAGATAGACATCGATCACCTGCTCGTTTCGGGTGACATGATCGAGTGAGCCCTCGGCCAGAACCGATCCCTCGTTCAGCACGGTTACCTTGCAGTTCAGCCGCCGGACGAATTCCATGTCATGTTCGACCACCACCACCGCACGGGTCCGGGCGGCCTCGACGAGCATCGCGGTGGTTTTCTCGCGTTCCGCCGGGGTCATGCCGGCAGCCGGTTCATCGACCAGCAGCAGGCGCGGTTCCTGCGCCAGGAGCATGCCGATTTCCAGCCATTGCTTCTGCCCGTGGCTGAGCTCGCTGGCCGGGCGGGCGAGGCTGTCCTCAAGGCCGATTCGGGAGGCGATCTCCTCGATCCGGGCTTGCGCCTCGGGGGGCGCGCGATAGAGCAGCACTGCGAGCGGGCCGCGCGGGTTCCTGAGGGCCATGGCGAGGTTCTCGCCCACGGTCTGCGCCTCGAAGACGGTGGGTTTCTGGAACTTGCGGCCGATGCCTTCACGCGCGATGCGACTTTCGGAGAGACCCAGCAGCGAAATACCCGCCTCGCCCCAGGTCACGCGCCCGCTATTGGGCTTGGTCTTGCCGGTGATGATGTCCATGAACGTGGTCTTGCCCGCGCCGTTTGGGCCGATCACGGCGCGCAACTCGGTTTCGCCGATCTGAAAGGACAGGTTGTTGATCGCCTTGAAGCCGTCGAAGGAAACCGAAACGCCGGAGAGTTCGAGAAGGGTTCTCATTCGCGTCCCTCCTCCTGCCGCAAGGCGCCCTCGTCGGGGCCGTAATCGCCGATCCGCCAAGGCGCGCGTACCCCGACGAGCAGATCGAAAAGGCCGCCGATCCCCTTGGGAAAGAACAGGGTGACGGCAACGAAACTGATGCCGAGCATTACCAGCCACCAATCCGTCCACTGGATGGTATAGAAGCCGAGGTAGATCGGGGGCGCCCCGCCGCCGGTGAACCAGCTCGCCACGAGTGACACGAAGGCCGCGCCGATTACCGCGCCGTAGAGACGCCCGCGCCCGCCTATGGCGACCCAGACCGCGAGGTAGACCGAGGCGATCGGGGCGATCTCGGCGGGGTTGATGATACCGGCCTGCGGATAGTAGAGCGCGCCCGCGATACCGGCGATGACCGCCGTCAGGGTGAAGACGAAGAGCTTGTAGCTTTCCACGTCGTAGCCGAGAAAACGCACGCGCACCTCGTCATCGCGGATGCCGCGGATGACGCTGCCCATCTTGCCCGAGACGACCCAGGCAAGCAGGATATAGCCTGCCGCGAGAGCCGCCGCCGAGGCCCAGAAGAAGCCCAACGAGATCAAAGACTGCTCCGTGTCCTCGTATCCGGGGATGTTCTGCAGGCCGGACAGGCCGTTGTTGCCGCGCAGGCCGCTGTCGTTCTGGAAGAGATAGAGCGAGAGCGCCAGCGTCATCGCCTGTGTCAGGATCGAGAGGTACACCCCTGTCACCCGGCTGCGAAAGGCGAGCCAGCCGAAGACGAGCGCCAGAAGGCCGGGCACCAGCACGACCATCAGCAGTTGCAGGGGCAGGCTGTGGGAGAAGGCCCAGATGGCGGGAAACTCGGCCGCGCCCACCACGCCGAAGATCTGGTTGGCGATCGCCGCGGCGATCTCGGCCTCGGTGGGGGGGATGACGCTGCCGCTCATGCTTTCGACGACGAGCGCTTCGGTGCGGGCATGCATCAGCCACATGCCGATGGCATAGCCGCCTATGCCGAAAAAGGCGAAATGCCCGAGGCTCAGGATGCCGCAATAGCCCCAGACCACATCCATGGCGATGGCCACGAGGCAGAGGCAGAGAGTCTTGCCCAGGGTCTTGATGAACGAGGTCGAGAGATAACCCACGCCCGCCGCCTCGGAGAGGACGGTGACGAAGAGGGTAAAGAGCGCGAGGCAGAGGATGAACCACAGCACCGATGGGTGTCGGGAGATGAAGGACCGTCTCATGAGATGTTCCCGTCGCGATCGGAAGAGGTATTGCGCCGCGCGCAGCGCGTCGCCCGGGGCGAGGGGGCGTTGCCCCCTCGCGCTCCCCCAGGATATTTCGGGCAGGATGAAGGGCAGGGCATGGTTCAGTCTCCGGCGGCGCGGCCCTTGAGGGCGACGATGCCCTTGGGCCGGAACTGGATGAAGAGGATGATGAAGAGAATCATGTAGGTTTGCGCCGCCAGGGTGTTGGACGGGTAGACCCATTCGATCCCTTTTTGCAGGAAGCCGATCAGGGTGGCGCCCGCGAGCGTGCCCCAGACATTGCCGACGCCGCCGACGACCACGGTCATGAAGCTTTGCACGATGTAGTCGGCGCCCATTTCCGAGGTCACCTTGGCATAGAGCCCGATGGCCACGCCTGCGATTCCCGCGATTCCCGAGCCGAGCCCGAAGGTGAGCATGTTGATCCGGTCGGTGTTGATGCCCATCGAGGCGGCCATCCGGGGGTTCTGGGTGACCGCGCGCACTTCGAGCCCGAGGCGCGTGCGTTTGAGGATCACCAGCAGAAAGGCCAGGAACATGAGCGCGAGAATGAAAATGGCGATCCGGATATAGCTGATCTGAATGACGTCGTTCATCACGAGGGCTCCGTCGAGCCAGCCGGGAGAAGTGAGGGGGCGCGCCTGCGTGCCGAAGATGTTCTTGGCCAGTTGCTGAAGCGCGATCGAGATGCCGAACGTGGCCAGCAGGGTCTCGAGCGGCCGGTGATAGAGCCAGCGGATGACCAGCCGTTCCATCGCCACCCCGGCCCCGAAGGTGACCGCGAAGGCCAGCGGCAGCGCCACGACGAGGCTGAGCGTGTAGTCGGGGATGAAGAGTTGCACCACATAGCCGGTATAGGCGCCCATCATGATGAACTCGCCATGCGCCATGTTGATAACGCCCATCACGCCGAAGGTGATGGCAAGGCCGATGGCGGCGAGGAAGTAGATCGAGGCCAGCGAGATGCCGTCGAGCGCGAGGTCGGCGGCTTGGCTGAAGGCGACGCGGGTTTCGATGCGGTCGAGGGCCTTGCGCGCGGCCTCGGTGATGCTGTTGTCGGGCTCTTTGTAGGCTTCGAAGAAGACATGGGCCTTCAACTCGGCCTCGATATCGTCGGAGGTCGCGCGCCTGGGGGCCTTGCCCATCGCCACCAGCGCCTTGTAGGCCCGGTCACGGGCTGCCTGCCGGTCCAATTGCCCGATGGGAACGCCACCGACCATGCCTTCCGCGATATTGGCCTCAAGCAGTGCGCGGAGCATTTCGGGGGTGATGTGTTCTTGCGCCAGACCCGCATCCACCAATGCCCTGTAGGCGGTCTCGCGGTCGAGTCCGTCACCGGGAACCAGGATGGCGGCGATATTGGCGTCTTCGGGCAGCGATGGCGCGACGGCGAATTCCTTGGTCAGGATCTGGTTCAGCACGGCGCGCGCCTCGATGCTGAGGCTGTCGGCCATGGCCGCGATGGCGCGCCGGCGCGTCTCGGTGTCCGTTGCGAAACGTGCTTCGAGAAAGCCCAGAACTTCCTCTTTGCGCGCCTTGAGGGCGGGGTCGGGTTCGTTTTCGATCGCGGCGGCGAGTGGGGCGAGTTGCGACGGGTCCGGCCTGCGTGCGATGGACTCGACCGCCTCGCGCCGCCGGTCAATTTCATGGTCCGAGAGATGGAAGCGCACCAGCGCCTCGCCGATGAGGCCCCTGACGCCGCCGTTCGGCTTGATCTGGGTCAGCGTCGCGGCGGGCACGTCGCTGGCCGCTTCCGCCCCGGTTGCGATTTCGCGCAGCGTGTAGAGGTCATCCGCTGTCTCGGTTGCGAGGAAGAAGAGACCATCGGGCGCGCGCATCCAGATCTCCTTGGTCTGCCAGGCTTGCAGGAAAGAAGGCGTGCCGGGAGGGTTGAGGGCGATCAGATCGTCGATCACCGCACCGACCGACTGGCGCGACGGGTTCGCGATCTCTTCCCGGTGGGATTGCAGGAAGGTCTGCAGGTCTTGGGCGCTGGCCGCCTGGGGCAGCCACAGCAGGGCAAGATACGCAAGAAGAACGCGAAGCATTAGCGCGGCCTGTCATGAAGGAGGGAAGGTGCCGGGAGCGGTCCGCCCCCGGCAGGAAGCGATCAACCCGGCGATCAGTAGTTCGACGTCATCTGGACGCAGGTTTTCGTTTCGGTGTTGTACATGCCACAACCGAGATCCTTCCAGTCCGACGTGAGCACGGCCGATTCAGGCAGGAAATCCGTCCAGGCATCGCCGGGCACTTCCTCGGTCTGGCTGATGATATCGAACTGCCCGGTCGCCGTGATCTCGCCGATCAGGACAGGCTTGGACAGGTGATGGTTGGGCAGCATAACCGCCGTGCCGCCGGTCAGGTTGGGGAATTCCTGCCCATACATCGCGCTGCGCACCGCATCGACCTCGGTCGTGCCCGCCTCGGTCACGGCGTTCACCCACATGTTGAAGCCGATGTAGTGCGCCTCCATCGGGTCGTTGGTCACGCGATCCTCGCCCATCCTTGCTTTCCAAGCGGCGATCCATTCGGCATTGGCGGGCGTGTCGGCGGACTGGAAATAGTTCCAGGCGGCCAGGTGCCCCACGAGGTTCGAGGTATCGAGGCCCGAAAGCTCTTCCTCGCCCACCGAGAAGGCGACCACCGGGATGTCATCGGCGCTGACACCGGCGGCGGCCAATTCCTTGTAGAAGCCGATATTGGCGTCGCCGTTGATGGTGCTGATCACGCCGACCTTCTTGCCATCGGCGCCGAGCGCCACGACATCGGCCACGATGGTGGCCCAGTCGGAATGACCGAAGGGCGTGTAGTTCACGAAGATATCCTCGGCGGCGATGCCCTTCGATTTCAGATAGCTTTCGAGAATGTTGTTGGTGGTGCGGGGATAGACATAGTCGGTGCCCAGAAGCGCAAATTTCTCGACGCCCAGTTCCTCGAGGAAATAATCCGTCGCCGGGATCGCCTGCTGGTTGGGCGCGGCACCGGTGTAGAACACGTTTCTCGAGCTTTCCTCGCCCTCGTATTGCACTGGATAGAACAGCAGGCCGTTCAGTTCCTCGATCACCGGCAGGACGGATTTGCGGCTGACGCTGGTCCAGTTGCCGAAGATCACGTCGACTTCCTGCACGGTCAGCAGTTCGCGCGCCTTCTCGGCGAAGAGCGGCCAGTCGCTGGCCGGGTCAACCACGACCGGTTCGATCTGGCAGCCCAGAACGCCGCCCTTTGCGTTCTGCATGTCGATCAGCATCAGCATCGTGTCTTTGAGTGTGGTTTCGGAAATCGCCATAGTGCCGGAGAGAGAGTGCAGGACGCCCACTTTGACAGGGCAGTCCTGCGCCGCAACAGGCAGCGCCATAAGGCTCAGTGTTGTGGCGCCGATCAGGTTTTTCGGGTCGAGTCTCATCATTTTATCTCCACGCGGGGTATGCCGGGCGGATTGCGTCATCGAACGCAAAGGCATAGCATCGGCCCCGCAACTGTTGTTGCATTCAGTGTGGCGGCCGTTTTGAGGTCCAAGTCAGACGGTCGTCACGCACCCCCCATTGCCGTGGATCGTTTCCAGATACGGACGCGGGCATCGGAACCATTCCGCATGGCAGCATGGCGATCAATGGAGGGGTGCTGTTTTCCATTTGCCTGCCGATAAATGGCTAGATAATGGGCGAAAAGCCCGTGCTTCGCGCGAAATTGAGGCATTCGCCGGGATCGTGGGCGGTGCAGTTGCAGCACTTGTGGCCGAAATCCCCGTCACATGCTCGGTAGCTTCGAGTTCTGACATGTGTGGAGGCGGGTCATCACCCTCATGAAATTCCGTATCGCCCAATCGGCTGTACCCCGCGCCAGGGGGGCTGTCGAGTTGTCCTCCAAGGCGTTCGAGGGGCGCAGCGTGCTGGCGGGCTTGCGCCAGTCCGGGGCATTCAAGGTGCTTTTCCCACGTTCGCAGGGCACGTTGCAGGCGATCCTGATCAACACGGCTGGCGGGGTGACCGGGGGCGACCGCTTCGCGCTCGAGGCCGGGGTCGCAGCATCGACCCATGTCAGCCTGACCACGCAGGCCGCCGAGCGGGCCTATCGCGCGCAGCCCGGAGAGACCGGGCGCATCCAGGCGCAGGCAACCGTCTGCGATGACGCCTGCCTGCACTGGTTGCCGCAGGAGCTCATCCTCTACAATGGCTGTGCGATCGAGAGGAGCCTGCGGATCGATCTCGCCGCCACCGGGCGGCTTCTGATGGTGGAGCCGGTTGTTTTCGGCCGGACCGCCATGGGCGAAACGCTGCGCGAGGGCTGCTTCCGCGACCGGATCGCGATCAACCGCGCGGGCCGGCCGCTTTACCGCGACGCGGTGCGGCTCGGCGGCGATATCGCCGCGCGGCTGGCGCGGGGTGCGGTCGCTGGCGGCGCCGTGGCCATGGCGAGCGCGCTTTACGTGGCGCCCGACGCCGCGTCGCACCTGGACCGGGTGCGCGCGGCACTGGGCGACACGGGCGGGGCAAGCCTGCTTGGCCAGGATGTTCTGGCCCTGCGCCTGATCGCCAGCGACAGCCATGTCCTGCGGCGGCATCTCTTGCCGGTGCTGGACCTGCTCAGCCAATCGAACCTTCCTGCATCCTGGAGACTGTGACCGATGAACCTCACTCCGCGTGAGAAAGACAAGCTGCTGATCGCCATGGCAGCCGAGGTGGCCCGCAAGCGCCTGGCCCGTGGCGTGCTGCTGAACCATCCCGAGGCGATCGCGCTGATCACCGATGCGGTGGTCGAGGGCGCGCGCGACGGGCGCAGCGTGGCCGACATGATGGAGGCAGGCGCGCAGGTCATCAGCCGCGCACAATGCATGGAGGGCGTGCCCGAGATGATTCCCGAGGTGCAGGTCGAGGCAACATTTCCCGACGGCACCAAGCTTGTCACCGTCCACAACCCGATCCGCTGAAAGAAAGGAACCCCCTCATGTCCCGTTTCCTGATCGCCCTGGCGTTGGGCGCTGCCGCCGGTCCCGTCCTCGCCCATGCCGGTCCGCATCTGCACCCCCATGGCATCGACGCGCTGTGGCTGCTGGTGGTGGGCGCGCTCGCGCTTGGCTGCGGCTATGCGCTCGGCCGGGGGCGCAAATGATCCCCGGCGAGATCATCGTCGCGCCGGGGACGATCACCCTCAACGCGGGGCGTGAGGCGATCACGCTCATGGTGGCCAATACCGGCGACCGGCCGGTGCAGGTGGGCAGTCATTACCACTTTGCCGAGGCCAACAGCGCGCTCGAGTTCGACCGCGTCGCCGCGCGGGGCAGGCGGCTCGATATCGCCGCGGGCAGTGCCGTGCGGTTCGAGCCGGGACAACGCCGCGAGGTGCAGTTGATCCCTGTCGCGGGGGCGCGGCGCATCTACGGCTTCAACCAAGTTATCATGGGGGCGCTCTGATGCCGCGCGGGATTTCCCGCAGCGCCTATGCCGCCATGTTCGGCCCCACGGTCGGCGACCGGCTGCGCCTTGCCGATACGGATCTGATCATCGAAGTCGAACGCGACCTGACCGGCCCCTACGGCGAGGAGGTCAAGTTCGGCGGCGGCAAGGTGATCCGCGACGGCATGGGGCAAAGCCAGGTCACCCGCGCCGAGGGGGCGGTGGATACCGTCATCACCAATGCGCTGATCGTCGATCACGGCGGTGTCTACAAGGCCGACGTGGGCCTCAGGGACGGGCGCATCGCGGCCATCGGCAAGGCGGGCAATCCCGACACGCAGCCGGGCGTCGATATCATCATCGGCCCGGGCACCGAGGCGATCGCGGGCGAGGGGCGCATCCTGACCGCGGGCGGCTTTGACAGCCATATTCATTTCATCTGTCCGCAGCAGATCGAGGATGCGCTGCATTCGGGCGTGACCACCATGCTGGGCGGCGGCACCGGCCCTGCGCATGGCACGCTGGCCACCACCTGCACGCCGGGGCCCTGGCATATCGGGCGCATGTTGCAGGCGGCGGATGCGTTCCCGATGAACCTTGCTTTCGCGGGCAAGGGCAACGCCTCTCTGCCCGCCGCGCTGGAGGAGCAGGTCAGGGCCGGGGCCTGCGCGCTCAAGCTGCACGAGGATTGGGGCACCACGCCGGGCGCCATCGACTGCTGCCTGAGCGTCGCCGACGACATGGACGTGCAGGTGATGATCCACACCGATACGCTCAATGAATCGGGCTTTGTCGAGAACACCGTCGCCGCGATGAAGGGCCGCACCATCCACGCCTTCCATACCGAGGGTGCCGGCGGCGGCCATGCGCCAGACATCATCAAGATCTGCGGCGAGGCGCATGTGATCCCGTCCTCGACCAACCCGACGCGGCCCTTTACCGTCAACACGCTGGAGGAGCATCTGGACATGCTCATGGTCTGCCACCACCTCGACAAGTCTATCCCCGAGGATGTGGCCTTCGCCGAAAGCCGGATCCGGCGCGAGACCATCGCCGCAGAGGACATCCTGCACGACATGGGTGCGTTCTCGATCATCGCCAGCGACAGCCAGGCCATGGGTCGGGTGGGTGAGGTGATCATCCGCACCTGGCAGACCGCCGACAAGATGCGCAAGCAGCGCGGGCGCCTGCCCGAGGAGACCGGCGACAACGACAATTTCCGCGTGCGCCGCTATATCGCCAAATACACGATCAACCCGGCGATCGCGCATGGCATCGCGCATGAGATCGGCTCGGTCGAGGTGGGCAAGCGTGCGGATCTCGTGCTGTGGAACCCGGCCTTTTTCGGGGTGAAGCCCGAGATGGTCCTGCTTGGCGGCACCATTGCCTGTGCGCAGATGGGCGATCCGAACGCCTCGATCCCCACGCCGCAGCCGGTCTATTCGCGGCCCATGTTCGGGGCCTTCGGGCGCAGCGTGGAGCGGTCTTCTGTAGTCTTTGTCTCGGAGGCCGCGCAAGCGGACGGCATCGGCAAATCGCTGGGGCTGGCAAAGCAGACGCTGGCGGTCAGGAACACTCGCACCATCGGCAAGAAGGATCTGATCCTCAACGACGCCACGCCGCATATCAAGGTGAACCCCGAAACCTACGAGGTGCGCGCGGACGGCGAATTGCTGACCTGCCAACCCGCCGAAACCCTGCCCATGGCACAACGCTATTTCCTTTTCTGAGGCCCCGATATGACCGATCTTCCCATCGCCCGCACCCTGCACCGCAAAGGCCACTGGACCGGCCCCGCCGAGATCTGCACGCTGGATTACGATGCGCGCTTCCTGCGCCGCAAGCGGCTGCGCACCGAGACCGGGCGCGCCTTTGTTGTCGACCTTGTGCAGACCACCTCGCTTGACGATGGCGATGCGCTCGAGACCGAGGACGGTCTGCGCGTCATGATCCGCGCGGCGGCCGAGCAGGTGCTGGTGGTGACGGGCGACAATCTTGCGCGGCTGGCCTGGCATATAGGCAACCGGCACACGCCCTGCCAGATCGAGGCGGATCGGCTGCTGATCCAGAATGACCCGGTCATTGCCCACATGCTCGAGCATCAGGGGGCCACCCTGCGCGCGGCGGAGCTGCCCTTCGCCCCCGAAGGCGGCGCCTACGGTCATGGCCGGACCCATACGCATGAGCACGGTGCCACCGCCCATGCCCACTGATTCCGCCCTGCTGATCCTGACGCAATGGCTCTCGCCGGCCTATCCCACGGGTGCGTTCGCGTGGTCGCACGGGGTCGAGGCGGCGGTCGCGGCGGGCTGGGTGCGGGACGCGCCGACGCTGGAGGGCTGGCTTGCCGACATCCTGACCGACGGTTCGGGCCGGTCCGACGCGGTGTACATCGCGCTGGCCCATGCCGCGCCGGGCGATGAGCTGGGCGCTCTCGACCACACCGCACGCGCCTATGCGCCCTCGGCCGAGCGTCTGCGCGAGGCCGCACAGCAGGGGGCGGCCTTTGCGCGGGTCACGCGCGAGATCTGGTCGCTGGATCTGCCCGATCTTCTGTTGCCCCTAGCACTCGGTCGAGCCGCGCGCTTGCTGAACCTTCCTCTGCGGCCGGTCATCGCGCTCTACCTTCAGGCGTTCGCCTCGAACCTGGTTGCTGCTGCGCAGCGCCTGATGCCGCTGGGACAGACCGAGGCGCAGCACGTGCTGGCGCGCCTGGCACCGCTCTGCGCGCGGCTTGCCGAAGAGGGCGGACATGCGACCGAGGCCGACCTCTTTTCCAATTGCTTTCTCTCCGACATCGCCGCGATGCGCCATGAAACCCAGCAACCGAGGATATTCCAGTCATGACCGGAATGAACGGCCCCTTGCGGATCGGCATCGGTGGCCCGGTGGGGGCGGGCAAGACGACGCTGACCGCCCGCCTCGCCGAGCGGCTCAAGCATGATTTCTCGATCGGGATCATCACCAATGACATCTACACGCAGGAAGACGCGGAGGCGCTGATGCGCATGCAGATCCTGCCATCGGACCGGGTGATCGGCGTCGAGACCGGCGGCTGCCCGCATACGGCGATCCGCGAGGATGCCAGCATCAACCTTGCCGCCGTTGCGGAGATGCAGAGGCGCCATCCCGACGTGGAAATCGTTCTGATCGAATCCGGCGGCGACAACCTGTCGGCGACCTTCAGCCCGGAACTGGCCGACCTTACGGTATATGTGATCGACGTGGCGGGGGGCGAGGATATACCGCGCAAGGGCGGGCCCGCGCTGACGCGGTCGGATATCCTCGTGATCAACAAGTCGGATCTCGCGCCGTATGTCGGTGCGTCGCTCGAGGTGATGCGCCGCGATGCGACACGGGTCCGGCAAGGCCGCCCTTTCGTGGTTGCCAGCCTGAAGCACGGCGATGGCGCTTCCGAGGTCGTGCGGCTTATCCACGAGATTGCCGGTCTGGACCTGGCTGTCTGAGCCGCGCGTACCAGAACGCGCCTGCCGCCACCGCGACGTGTTCGCCTTTACCAAGGCTATCAGGTACCAAGGTGTTGATTTCCGCTGAGAAGTGACCCGGTATTTTCACCGAGACTTGACCCGTCCTCAGTATGCGTCTTTGTTCATGACCTGGTCAATGTAGCGGTCTCCCTTCTTGTCTTCTAGGCGGCCTCGGAACTGGCCTTGAAGCGGTAGCTGTCGTTGCCGGTTTCCAGAATGTGGCAGCGGCGAGTGAGCCGGTCCAAGAGCGCGGTTGTCATCTTCGCGTCGCCGAAGACCTGGGCCCATTCGGAGAAGCTGAGATTGGTGGTGATGATCACGCTTGTGCGCTCGTAGAGTTTGCTCAGGAGGTGGAACAGCAACGCTCTGCCTGATGAACTGAAGCGGCGCACCGTCAAGGTCAGGGTCTTTCCAGGCGAAGACGCGCTTTTGCGCCTGGTCAGCGCCGTGCCGGTCGAGATCGACGAAAAACGGGCCTCGGACACCAAGGCCTACATCAAGTGGGAATGCCAGGATGCCTGATCCGCTCTCAGCAGA
>PBIL01000010.1 GCA_002720475.1 Roseovarius sp. | reverse complement strand
CTTCATCGAGGCGCACAACGAAAACCCAAAACCCTATAAATGGGTCAAATCTGCCGATGAAATCCTGGCCTCCGTCAAGCGGTTCTGCCAGCGGACCCAGCAGAACCTATGTGGCGAACTTTAGAGTCAGGTGACTAGCGGCCCCGTCGCGGGGAGGACGGGCGCGCGGGAGGCCGCGCGCCGGGTCAGCCGGTGCGCGTGTCGGCGGTGGCGCGTTCCTTCCTCGGATCGAAGACGGGCGTTTCCACGACGGTCGCGGCCGCAGGCCCGTTCGGGGTGATGACGTCAAGCCGCGTGCCGAGGTCGGCACGGCCGGTCGAGACCATTGCCAGGGCGATGGTCTTGTGCCGCCGCGGCGAGTGAACGGCCGAGGTCACGCGGCCCACGTTCTTGCCGTCATGCGTGACATCCCAGAACCGCGTGTTCGGACCGGGCAGGCGCGGCCCCTCGATCACGAGGCCCACCTGCCTGCGCGTCACGCCCGAGTCGCGGATGCGGCGCAGGGCGAACTTGCCGATGAAATCGGCCTCCATGTCGAGGTTCACCAGCCGGTCGAGACCCAGCTCGCAGGGGTTGGTGTGCATGTCGGCATCGGCATGATAGCTCAGATCCCGCCTTCGATCCGGCGGATCGTCGAGGTGTGGACTTGATTCGCCGGGTCGTGAAATAGGTCATGTAGCGGTCGATGCCCAGATCGGCCGACAGAAGCGCCTCCATCAGCGACTGGAACGCCGCCATCGAGGGGTAACGACGGTCAGGACGCAATCGAACCCGCCGCCCGTGGCCACGCGGTCGGTGATCTCGTCGATGCCGCGGACATGGTCCTCGAACCGGTCGAAATCGCTCTTGCGGTGATGCGTCAGCGAGACGGTGACCACCACCTCGGTGACGTTGCAGACCCGTTCGAGCGCGATGTCCCCGTGATAGCCGCGGACGTATCCGGCCGCCTTGAGCCGGTCGAGCCGCGCCCAGCAGGGGATGGGGGACAGGTTCACCAGTTCGGCGAGGCGCGTCTTGCTGAGCTGGCCGTGCCGTTGCACCGCGTCAAGGATCCTCGGATCCATGGCATCGAGACCGGGTTTCTTCATCGTCTGGCCTGACTGCGGGGTTGCACCATGGCGGCGGCGCGATGGGGAGAGGCCGCCACGTCACTCCACAGATAGAGCGCCGGACGGGTTTCGCCGCCGTTTCCTGCGATACCTCGCGCGTCAAATGCGGCGGCGCTCAGCAGTTGGGGATGTTGACGGCAAGCCCGCCGAGCGAGGTTTCCTTGTATTTCTCGCTCATGTCATGA
The DNA here is from genome assembly GCA_002720475.1 of Roseovarius sp. GTDB lineage: Bacteria > Pseudomonadota > Alphaproteobacteria > Rhodobacterales > Rhodobacteraceae > Roseovarius. Next base: position 55,383 of record PBIL01000010.1, on the reverse strand, counting down.
CCGGTCTGGCGCATCGTCTCGATGCAGGCGTCGAGCGGCACGAAATGGGTGCCGTCGCCGCGCAGCGCGAGCGAGGCGGCGGAGACGGCCTTGATCGCGCCGAGCCCGTTGCGCTCGATGCAGGGCACCTGCACGAGGCCCCGCACCGGATCGCAGGTCATGCCAAGGTGATGCTCGAGCGCGATCTCGGCGGCGTTCTCGATCTGTTGGGCGGTGCCGCCGAGGACGGCGCAGAGCCCGGCGGCGGCCATCGCGGCGGCGCTGCCCACCTCCGCCTGGCAGCCCGCCTCGGCACCGGAGATCGAGGCGTTGAACTTCACAAGCCCGCCGATGGCGGCGGCGGTGAGCAGGAATTCCTCGACCTGCCCCTCATGCGCGCCGGGCACATGGTCGAGCCAGTAGCGGATGACCGCAGGCACCACCCCCGCCGCGCCATTGGTGGGCGCGGTCACGACCTGCCCGCCGGCGGCGTTCTCCTCGTTGACGGCCATGGCATAGGCGCTCATCCAGTCGTTGATCTTGTGCGGCGCGGTGAGGTTGGTGCCGCGTTCGGCCAGAAGCGCGTCACGGATGCCCTTGGCGCGGCGTTTCACCCCGAGGCCGCCGGGCAGCGTGCCCTCCGCCTCCAGCCCGCGCTCGATGCAGTCGTTCATCGCCTGCCAGATGCGGGCGATGCCGGTGCGCAGGCCCTCATGGCCGCGCCGCGCGATCTCGTTGGCGCGCTTCATCTCGGCAATCGTCTTGCCGGAGCGTTCGGCCATGTCGAGCATCTCGGCGGCGGTCTTGAACGGATAGGGCACGGGCGGGCCCTCGTCGCTCGCCTTGCCCGCGGCCAGTTCCGCCTCGGTCATGACGAAGCCGCCGCCGATGGAATAGTAGGTCTCCTGCAGGAGCACGTCGCCCTGCGCGTCGGTGGCCATGAGGATCATGCCGTTGGCGTGGCCCGGCAGGTTGGGACCGAAATCGAAGATCAGGTCCTCCTTCGGGTTGAACTTCATCTCGGGCAGGCCGGGAGGCGCGATGGTGTGGCTCTCGCGGATCTGCGCCAGCGTGGCCTCGGCGCGGTCGTGATCGTAGGTCTCGGGCAGAAACCCGGCCAGGCCGAGGATGGTGGCGCGGTCGGTTGCGTGGCCCACCCCGGTGAAGGCGAGCGAGCCATGCAGCGAGCCCCTGAGCCCCGCGTAACGGAAGGGCTCGGCGCGCATCCGGTCGAGAAAGCGCGCGGCGGCCACCATCGGCCCCATCGTGTGCGACGAGGACGGGCCGATGCCGACCTTGAACATCTCGAATACCGACAGAAACATCGCGCACCCCCTTGTGTGCGCCGCTTATCGCCGCACCCTGTCAGAGCTACGCGCCCAAAAGCGACGCTTCAAGGGGCGTGGGGGGACATGGATGACAGACGCCCGTCGCCGCCTCAGTCCCGATCCCCGACATTGGCGGCGAAGGCGGCCTCGAAGGCGGCCTGTTTCTCGGCGTCGGCGTCGGTCTGATGGCGCGCCTTCCACTCGGCATAGGGCATTCCGTAGTAGATTTCGCGCGCCTCTTCCTTTGTCATCTCCAGCCCCATTTCGTGCGCGGCCTCCTGATACCAGCGGCTGAGGCAGTTGCGGCAGAAGCCGGCAAGGTTCATCAGGTCGATGTTCTGCACGTCGGGCCGCTTGTCCAGCAGGTGGGCGCGCAGCTTGCGAAAGGCGGCGGCCTCGAGCGCGATACGGGTCTGGTCGTCCATGGCTCCCTCCTGTCGTTTGTCCAAAGATGCGGCCCCGGCCCCGGCGGCGCAAGGGGTCAGACGTGATCGAGCACCTCGCGCAGCATCGGCGCGAGGCGCGCGGCCCAGGCCCGTTGCTGCGCGGGCGTCGCGATGAGGTCGTTGCGCAGTTCGATGAGGATGTTCGGCCGCTCGCGGGCGATGGCGTGGCGCGCGATGGTGTCGCCGGGCAGGTGGCCGCCATAGGGCTCGTTGTCGCCGACGCAGAGATCGCGCTCGGCCCGCAGCCGCGCCAGCAGCGGCCGGGCCAGCCGATCATCGGCGGCATAGAGCAGGCCGATATGCCAGGGGCGCGGGGGGCGGCCGCGCAATTGCGGGGTGAAGCTGTGGACCGAGAGGATCGCGGTATCCTCGCGGCGCGCGGCAAGCTCTGCCAGCGCGGTGTGATAGGGCCGGTAGAGCCGGTTGAGGCGGCGCGCGAAATCCTCTTCGCTCAGGTGGCGGTTGGCGGGGATCACCGTGCCGTCATAGAGCTTCATCACCAGGGTGGGATCGTCCTCGCCCCGGTTCGGGTCGATCACGAGGCGCGAGAAGTTCGAGGCGATGAGCGGGGCGTCGAGCCTCTCGGCCAGGGCCCGCGCAAGCCCTGCGGCACCCACGTCATAGGCGATGTGGCGCGCCATGTCCTGGGGTGAAATGCCCAGGCTGCCGCCATTGACGAAACCGGGCACGGTATTGGTGGCGTGATCGCAGGCCACGAGCCAGCGGGAAGGGCGCGCGGCGCCCTCGATGTCATAAGGGTGATACATGATCCGGGTTGGCATTGGTTGGACCTTCCCTCTAGGACAGTTGCCGGGAAAAGGGAATTGGGTCATAAGCCGGTCAGGCGCTCCGTTAGCGATAACAGGCGCGGACAGGCGGCGAAGGAGAGCAGATGAGACGGCACCGCAAAGTCAAGATCGTGGCCACACTCGGCCCGGCCTCGTCGGATTACGACACGATCCGCGCGCTGCACGAGGCGGGGGCGGATGTGTTTCGCCTCAACATGAGCCATGGCAGCCACGAGGAGATCGCCGCGCGCCATGCCATCATCCGCCGGATCGAGGAGGAACTTGACAGCCCGATCGCCATTCTCGCGGACCTTCAGGGGCCGAAGCTGCGGGTGGGCACCTTCGCGCGGGGCGAGGAGGAGCTGATCGAAGGCGCGGCCTTCCGGCTCGATCTTGACGAGGGTGCGGGCGATGCTTCCCGCGTCTGCCTGCCCCATCCCGAGATCTTTGCCGCTCTGGAACCGGGCGCGCAGCTTCTGGTCAACGACGGCAAGATCCGGCTGCGGGTCATGGACTGCGGCCCCGATTTCGCCGCGTGCGAGGTGGTGGTGGGCGGCACCATCTCCAACCGCAAGGGCGTCAACGTGCCTGACGTGGTGCTGCCGCTGGCGGCACTTTCGGAGAAGGACCGCGGCGATCTCGAATTCGTCTGCGATCTGGGGGTGGACTGGCTCGCGCTGAGCTTCGTGCAGCGGCCCGAGGATGTGAACGAGGCGCGCACTCTGGCGCGCGGGCGCGCGGCGATCCTGTCGAAGATCGAGAAGCCCGCGGCGGTGAAATGCTTTGACGACATTCTCGCGGTCTCGGACGGGATCATGGTGGCGCGGGGCGATCTGGGGGTGGAACTGCCGGTGCAGAACGTTCCGCCCATCCAGAAGCGGCTGGTGCGGCGCTGCCGCGCGGCGGCGAAACCGGTGATCGTGGCCACGCAGATGCTCGAATCGATGATCGAGTCGCCGATGCCCACGCGCGCCGAGGTCTCCGACGTGGCGACCGCGATCTACGAGGGGGCGGACGCGATCATGCTGTCGGCGGAGTCGGCGGCCGGGCAATATCCGGTCGAGGCGGTCACGACCATGGACAACGTCGCCCGCGAGGTCGAGAGCGACCCGACCTACCAGGAGGTGATCGAGGCCAGCCGCAAGGTGAACCGGCAGAGCATCGCCGACGGGATCGTGGTGGCCGCCCGCGAGATCGCCGAGACGACCGACATCAAGGCGATCTGCTGCTACACCGAATCGGGCACCACCGCCCTTCTGACGGCGCGCGAGCGCCCGCATGTGCCGATCATCGGGCTGACGAGCCTGCGCGCCACGGCGCGGCGGCTGGCGCTGACCTGGGGGGTGCATTGCGTGATGACCGGAGAGCTCACCCGCTTCAAGATGGCGGTGATCAATGCCGCGCGTGCGGCGCGGGCGCAGGGCTATGCCGAGGAGACCGACCAGATCGTGGTGACGGCGGGCGTGCCCTTCAACGTGCCGGGCACCACCAACATCCTGCGCGTGGCCCCGTGCAAGGAGAGTTTGATCTACGCCACCGATCCGGGCTAAGTCCCGCCACCGGGGACGTAGCAGGCGAGGTGGGAGATGGACGCGGACATGGCGATGGCGCTGGGCAGTGTGCTCGTGGTGCTGTCGATCCCGTCGATCCTCTCGGCGCTCTCGGAGGGGCACGCGCCGCGACTGGGGGCCGTGGTGCTGGTGAGCGCGGGCGCGCTGATCGTCTGGGCGCTGATGGCGCGGCCGGGCGGCTACAGCCTCTGGGAGGTGCCGGCCGTGATCCTGACCGTGATCGCGCGCTATCTGCCCTGAGCGGTGCCTGTCGCCGGGCCTTGATCTTTCGCCGCAGGGGGGCTAGAGACCGCCGGTGGCCCGAAGGCCGCGTTCACATCAATCACGCCGTGGTCGGCCGCTCCCGTCGCTGGGGGCCGCATCCGGCAAGGAGAAGCGACAATGAAACTGCATGAACTGCGCGACAATCCGGGCGCGACCAAACCCAAGAAGCGCATCGGGCGCGGCCCCGGCTCGGGCACGGGCAAGACCGGCGGGCGCGGCATCAAGGGCCAGAAATCCCGCTCGGGCGTGGCGATCAAGGGCTACGAGGGCGGCCAGATGCCGCTCTACCAGCGTCTGCCCAAGCGCGGCTTTACCAAGCCGAACCGCAAGTCCTATGCGGTCGTCAACCTCGGGCTCATCCAGAAATTCGTCGATGCGGGCAAGATCGACGCGGCCCAGCCCATCACCGAGGAGGTGCTGGTGGCCTCGGGTCTCGTGCGGCGCAGGCTCGACGGAATCCGCGTTCTGGCCAAGGGTGACGTGTCGGCAAAGCTCGATATCAGCGTGACCGGCGCGTCCAGGGCGGCCATCGAGGCGGTGGAGAAGGCCGGCGGTTCGCTTTCCGTCAAGACGGCCGAGGCCGCCGAATAAGAGGTTGTGAGCGGGCCAAGCCCCGCTTACATAAGCCTCAGGTTTTCCGATGACGCCGCCCGAGCCGAAAACCGGTTCTGGCGGCGCTTGCACATGAAAGAGACCCTCGCATGGTATCTGCAGCAGAGCAAATGGCGGCCAACACGAGCTGGTCCGCGCTGGGCAAGGCGACCGATCTGCGCAAGCGCATCCTCTTCACGCTGGGGCTGCTGATCGTCTATCGCCTGGGCACCTTCATCCCCGTGCCGGGGATCGACGGGGCGGCGCTGCGCGAGTTCATGGAGGGCGCGCAGGCGACGATCGGCGGGATGCTCAGCATGTTCACCGGCGGCGCGCTGGGGCGGATGGGGATCTTTGCCCTCGGGATCATGCCCTATATCTCGGCCTCGATCATCGTGCAGCTTCTGTCGGCCATGGTGCCCTCGCTCCAGCAGCTCAAGAAGGAGGGCGAGCAGGGGCGCAAGAAGATGAACCAGTATACGCGCTACGGCACCGTGGGGCTGGCGACGCTGCAAAGCTACGGGCTGGCCGTCTCGCTCCAGTCGGGCGAGATGGTGACGAATCCGGGCCTCTTCTTCATCGCAAGCTGCATGATCACGCTGGTGGGCGGGACCATGTTCCTGATGTGGCTGGGTGAACAGATCACCGCGCGCGGCGTGGGCAACGGCATTTCGCTCATCATCTTCGTCGGCATCATCGCCGAGATCCCGGCAGCCCTGGCGCAGTTCTTCGCCTCGGGGCGCTCGGGTGCGATCAGCCCGGCGGTGATCGTGGGCGTGATGGTCATGGTGGTGGCGGTGATCGCCTTCGTGGTGTTCATGGAACGCTCCTTGCGCAAGATCCACATCCAGTATCCGCGACGCCAGGTGGGGATGAAGGTCTATGACGGCGGCTCGTCGCACCTGCCGGTCAAGGTCAACCCGGCGGGCGTGATCCCGGCGATCTTTGCCTCGTCGCTGCTGCTTTTGCCCGCCACGGTGGGCACCTTCTCGGGCAATGCCACCAACCCGGTTCTCTCGACGATCATGGCCTATTTCGGACCCGGCCAGCCGCTCTATCTGCTTTTCTTCACTGCGATGATCGTGTTCTTCACCTATTTCTACACGTTCAACGTGGCCTTCAAGCCCGATGACGTGGCCGAGAACCTGAAGAACCAGAACGGCTTCGTGCCCGGTATCCGCCCCGGCAAGCGCACCGAGGAGTTCCTGGAATACGTCCTCAACCGCATCCTGGTGCTCGGCTCGGCCTATCTCGCGGCGGTGTGCCTTCTGCCCGAGGTGCTGCGCAACCAGTTCGCGATCCCGTTCTATTTCGGCGGCACCTCGGTGCTGATCGTCGTTTCGGTCACGATGGACACGATCCAGCAGGTGCAAAGCCACCTTCTCGCCCATCAATACGAGGGGCTGATCGAGAAATCGCAGCTGAGCGGCAAGGGCCGCAAGCGCACGAAACGCAGGGGACCGGCGCGGCGATGAACCTTATTCTTCTGGGACCGCCGGGCGCCGGCAAGGGCACACAGGCACAGCATCTCGTCGAGACGCGGGGCATGATCCAGCTCTCGACCGGGGACATGCTGCGCGCGGCCAAGGACAGCGGCACCGAGATGGGCCGGGTGGTGGCCGAGGTGATGGCGCGCGGCGATCTGGTCACCGACGAGATCGTGATCGGCCTCATCCGCGAGCGGTTGCAGGGCGAGACGGGCGGCGGGGTCATCTTCGACGGCTTCCCGCGCACGCTGGCGCAGGCGGATGCGCTCGAGGCGCTCCTCGCGGAGCAGGGCAAGACGCTTGATGCGGTGATCGAGCTGCGGGTGGATGACGAAACGCTGGTGCGGCGCATCGTGGGCCGCGCGCGCGAAGCGGCCGCCGCCGGACAGCCGGTTCGCGCCGACGACAACGAAGAGGCGGTGCGCCACCGCCTGATGGAATACTACAAGAAGACCGCGCCGCTCATCGGCTATTACCATGCCAAGGGATTGCTGGTCTCGGTCGATGGCCTTGGCGCGATCGAGGAGGTCCGGGCGGCGATCGCGGCGGTGCTTGACAAATGACTGCCGAGGGGGCTTGACGCCCCTGCCGATTCTCCATAACAGGCAGTTTCTGACTTTCGATCCTGATTCCCTGGGGGGCGCGCCCTCATCGAGTCGATCATCCGACATCAGCCGCGGCCCGAAGCGCAAGCCTCGGGCTTACGTTGTGAAAAAAGGTTCTGGAATCACGGAACCGCAACGAAAAGGAAAAGACACTTGGCACGGATCGCCGGCGTTAACATCCCGACCAGCAAACGGGTGCCCATCGCCCTTACCTACATCACCGGAATCGGCCATGCTTCGGCCAAGGCCATCTGCGAGGCGGTCAACATCGACCCCTCCCGCCGCGTCAACGAGCTCTCGGATGCCGAGGCTCTGGCGCTGCGCGAGCATATCGACGCCAATTACACCGTCGAGGGCGACCTGCGCCGCGAGGTGCAGATGAACATCAAGCGGCTGATGGATCTCGGCTGCTATCGCGGGCTGCGCCATCGCCGCACCCTGCCGGTGCGCGGCCAGCGCACCCATACCAACGCCCGCACCCGCAAGGGCCCGGCGAAACCCATCGCCGGCAAGAAGAAATAAGGGAGGGCAGAGCAGATGGCACGCGATACCCGCCGCACGAAGAAGAAGGTCTCCAAGAACATCGCCACAGGCGTGGCGCATGTGAACTCGTCCTTCAACAACACCAAGATCCTGATCTCCGACGTTCAGGGCAATGCGATTGCCTGGTCCTCGGCCGGCACCATGGGCTTCAAGGGCTCGCGCAAGTCGACGCCTTATGCCGCGCAGATGGCCGCCGAGGATGCGGGCCGCAAGGCGCAGGAACACGGCATGAAGACCCTCGAGGTCGAGGTGCAGGGCCCCGGCTCGGGCCGCGAATCGGCGCTGCGCGCGCTCGCGGCCGTGGGGTTCAACATCACCGCGATCCGCGACGTGACGCCGATTGCCCATAACGGCTGCCGCCCGCCGAAACGCCGCCGGGTCTGACCGGAGAGATTGCCAACAGGACCGCGCCCTTGGCGCGGTCCTGCACGTCATTTTGAAATCCTCGGGCGTCGCCGCCTTTCGGACATGGGGCGGGGACAGGAATGGAGGGACGCATGATCCACAAGAACTGGGCAGACCTGATCAAGCCGACGCAGCTCGTGATCAAGCCGGGCAACGATCCGCTGCGTCAGGCCACGGTCGTGGCCGAGCCGCTCGAGCGGGGCTTCGGCCTCACGCTCGGCAACGCGCTGCGGCGGGTCCTGCTCTCGTCGCTTCAGGGCGCGGCGATCACCGCCGTGCAGATCGACAACGTGCTGCACGAGTTTTCCTCGGTCGCGGGGGTGCGCGAGGATGTCACCGACATCGTGCTCAACCTCAAGGGCGTGGCCATCCGCATGGAGGTCGAAGGACCCAAGCGCCTGACGATCAACGCCAAGGGGCCGGGTGCCGTGACGGCGGGCGACATCTCGGACAGCGCGGGCATCGAGATCCTCAACCGCGACCACATCATCTGCCATCTCGACGAGGGCGCGGAACTCTACATGGAACTGACGGTCAACACCGGCAAGGGCTATGTCGCGGCCGACAAGAACAAGCCCGAGGACGCGCCCATCGGCCTCATCCCGATCGACGCGATCTATTCGCCGGTCAGCCGGGTGAGCTATGACGTGCAGCCCACCCGCGAAGGGCAGGTGCTCGATTACGACAAGCTGACCATGAAGGTCGAGACCGACGGCTCGCTCACGCCCGAGGATGCCGTGGCCTATGCGGCGCGCATCCTTCAGGACCAGCTTTCGATCTTCGTCAACTTCGACGAGCCGGAATCCTCGCTCCGCCAGGATGACGAGGACGGGCTGGAGTTCAACCCGCTGCTGCTCAAGAAGGTGGATGAGCTGGAACTTTCGGTGCGCTCGGCCAACTGCCTGAAGAACGACAATATCGTCTATATCGGCGATCTCATCCAGAAGACCGAAGCCGAGATGTTGCGCACCCCGAACTTCGGGCGCAAGTCGCTCAACGAGATCAAGGAAGTGCTCTCGGGCATGGGGCTGCATCTCGGCATGGATGTCGAGGACTGGCCGCCGGACGATATCGAGGACCTCGCCAAGAAGTTCGAGGACGCTTTTTGAGATAGGGGGACGGAAGCTTGAAAAGTTTCCGTTCCGATTTCCTTTCAGGAAATCGGTGTTCCCCGACGACCCGGGCAATCCTGCCCCAAGGAGAGCGGCTGACACGCATCGGACCGCCGGACAAAGCAAAACGCGAAGGAGATAGAAAATGCGTCACGCCAGAGGATATCGCCGCCTGAACCGCACCCACGAGCACCGCAAGGCGCTTTGGGCGAACATGGCCGGCTCGCTCATCGAACATGAGCAGATCAAGACCACCCTGCCCAAGGCCAAGGAACTGCGCCGCGTGGTGGAGAAGCTCGTCACGCTGGGCAAGCGCGGCGATCTGCACGCCCGCCGTCAGGCGGCGGCGCAGCTCAAGCAGGACAAGCACGTTGCCAAGCTCTTCGAAGTGCTGGGCCCCCGTTACGCCGAGCGGCAGGGCGGCTATGTGCGCGTCCTCAAGGCGGGCTTCCGCTATGGCGACATGGCCCCCATGGCGATCATCGAATTCGTGGACCGCGACCCGAGCGCCAAGGGTGCCGAGGACCGCGCGCGGCTCGAGGCCGAGGAGGCCGCCGAGGACTGAAGACCTGCGCGCAGGCGCGATGCGATGGCCCGCCCCCGTGGCGGGCCTTTTGCATCTTGCATCACGCCCGGGCGCGCACCTGCCGCCGCCTGTGACGCGCGTAGATGATGCGCGCGACGACATGGGCATAGCCCCAGCGGCAGAGATGGCAAAGCCCCGGCACGCGGCCGATGCGCGCAAGCCAGCGATAGCGCGGCATCTGCTCCCAGAGCACGAGGAAGGCGTCGAAGCCCGCGTAAACCCGCCCGTCATGCAGCACATGCAGCAGGCGCGCGGCCCGGTCCTCGGTCACGCCCCAGCGGGCGAGATCGGCGCGGTTGAGATCGTCGAAGGCGATGGGAAGGGCCGCGCGCGCGGCATAGCCTTCATAGACGGCCATCTCGGACCGGCAGACCGGGCATTCGCCGTTGTAGAGCGCGCGGGTGCGGACAGGGGTGATCATGATCCGGTCTCCATCGGGTGGACAGGTGGCATTCGTCCGGGGACCGGCAAGGGACCGTTTGCCGCAGCGCCCGCTTGCAAATGCGCGGGCGGGTCCGCATATCCTGCGGGCATGAGACGGATCGTAATGCTATGCGCGGCGCTCGCGGCCGCACTTCCATTCGCCGCACCCGCCGGAGACACGGATCTGGTGCCGCAGAGCCGCGCCGAGATCGCGCGCGGCTTTGCCCCGGTGGTGCGCGAGGCGGCCCCGGCGGTGGTCAACATCTATGCAAGCCGCGTCGTCGCCGCACGGGTGAGTCCCTTTCGCGGCGATCCGTTCTTCGGGCGGTTCTTCGAGGAATTCGGCGCGCTGCGCCCGAGGGTGCAGAACTCGCTTGGCTCCGGCGTGATCCTGTCGCCGGACGGCATCGTGGTGTCCAACTATCACGTCGTGGGCGAGGCCACGGATATCCGCGTGGTGCTCAACGACCGGCGCGAATACGCGGCCCGCGTGCTTCTGGGCGATGAGGAGGCGGACCTTGTGGTGCTTCAGGTCGAGGGCGCGCCGCAGCTTCCCGCGCTCGCGCTGCGCGACAGCGATACCGTGGAGGTGGGCGAGCTGGTGCTGGCGATCGGCAACCCGTTCGGCGTGGGCCAGACCGTCTCGAGCGGGATCGTCTCGGGGCTGGCGCGCTCTGGCACGGCCATGGGCAGTGCGCGAGGCTATTTCATCCAGACCGACGCGCCGATCAACCCGGGCAATTCCGGTGGCGCGCTGGTCGACATGGCCGGGCGGCTCATCGGGATCAACACCGCGATCCTCTCGCGTTCGGGCGGCTCGAACGGGATCGGCTTCGCCATTCCCTCGGGCCTTGTCGCGCAGTTCGTGGCGCAGGCGCGCGCGGGCAAGACCGCGTTCGAGCGGCCCTGGGCGGGGCTGGGCGGTCAGCCGGTGACGCCGGACGTGGCCGAGGGGCTGGGGCTCGACCGGCCGGACGGCATCGTGATCTCGCAGGTGCATCCGCTCAGCAGCTTCGCCGATGTGCTGCGGCCGGGCGACGTGGTGACGGCGGTGGATGGCGCGGCGGTCAACAGCCCGGCCGAGATGGTCTATCGGCTGTCGCTGGCGGGGATCGGGGCCGAGGCCACGGTCACCCGGCTGCGCGACGGGCGGGCGGAGGCGCTGCCCGTCCGCCTCACCGCCGCGCCCGAGGTGCCGCCGCGCAACCGTATCGTGACGGGGCACCGCTCGGCACTGCCGGAGGTGACGCTGGAGACCGTGAATCCGGCCGTGATCGCCGAGCGCGACCTCGCGCTCGGGGCCGAGGGGGTTCTGGTCGCCGATCCCGGCCCCTATGGCGCGCGGGTGGGGCTGCGGACAGGCGACATCCTGCGCGCGATCAACGGCACCGAGATATCCGACAGCGCAGAGGCCGCGCAGGCGCTGCGTGCGGCGCGGCGCGGGCTCTTGCTGGAGATCGACCGCGACGGGCAGCGACTTGCGCTGCGGCTGAGGCTCTAGGCGGTGGCCGATCTCTTCGACAGCGCGGGAGAGGCACCGAAGGGTGCGCCGCCGCGTCCGCTTGCGGACCGGCTGCGCCCGCGCAGCCTCTCGGAGGTGATCGGGCAGGACAAGGTGCTGGGGCCGGAGGCGCCGCTCGGGGTGATGCTGGCCTCGGGCAGTCTCGGCTCGCTCATCCTGTGGGGGCCGCCGGGGGTGGGCAAGACCACCATCGCGCGGCTGCTGGCCGCCGAGACGGATCTGCATTTCGTGCAGATCAGCGCGATCTTTACAGGCGTGCCGGAGTTGCGGCGCGTCTTCGAGGAGGCGCGGCACCGGCGCGGCAACGGGCAGGGCACGCTCCTTTTCGTCGATGAAATCCACCGCTTCAACAAGGCGCAGCAGGACGGGTTCCTGCCGCATATGGAGGATGGCACGATCCTTCTGGTGGGCGCGACGACGGAGAACCCGTCCTTCGAGCTGAACGCGGCGCTGCTGAGCCGGGCGCAGGTGCTGGTGCTCGAGCGGCTCTCGCTCGCCGAGCTGGAGCTTCTGGCGCAGCGGGCGGAGCGCGAGCTGGGCCGCGCGCTGCCCCTCGACGGTCCGGCGCGCGAGGCGCTGCTGGAAATGGCCGACGGCGACGGGCGCGCGCTTCTCAACCTGATCGAGCAGGTGACGGCCTGGCGCATCGAGGGGCGGCTTGACGCGGGCGCGCTGTCGGCGCGGCTGATGCGCCGGGCGGCGCAGTATGACAAGGCGGGGGATGCGCATTACAACCTCATCTCGGCGCTGCACAAATCGGTGCGCGGCTCTGATCCCGATGCCGCGCTCTACTGGCTGGCGCGGATGCTGGAGGGCGGCGAGGACCCGCGTTACCTGGCCCGCCGCATCACCCGGATGGCGGTGGAGGATATCGGGCTTGCCGACCCGCAGGCGCAAACGGTCTGCCTGCATGCCTGGGAGATTTATGAGCGTCTGGGCAGTCCCGAGGGGGAGTTGGCGCTGGCGCAAGCGGTGACATATCTCGCGCTCGCGCCGAAATCGAACGCGGGCTATGTCGCCTGGAAGGCCGCGATGCGCGAAGCCAGGAAGACCGGGAGCGAGCCGCCGCCCAAGCATATCCTGAACGCGCCGACCAAGCTCATGCGCGACGAAGGTTACGGCGCGGGCTATGCCTATGACCACGATGCCGAGGACGGGTTTTCGGGGCAGAACTACTTTCCCGAAGGCATGAAGCGGCCCGTCCTCTACACGCCGCCCGAACGCGGGTTCGAACGCGAACTGAAGAAACGACTCGAGTATTTCGCAAGGCTCCGGGCCCGCAAGGGCTGAGCGACCTGTCGGAATCGGGGGCAAATGTCGCTATTCGACAAGGGGCTTTGCGGGGGCCTTGATCGAAAAACCTTGTGATCAAGGGTGGCAACGAGGGATATTTCGTGTTTTGATAAGGTTATGTCGTTTTTGAGCATCCAGACAGGACCCCTGGCTAGGAAGCTTCTGGCCAAGATCGCGCCCGCGCGTCTTGCAACGACAGATCAACCACAAAACAGGGAAGTCTCATGACCAGGAAAACCGACCAGTTGCTTATGGACAAGCTGGCGATGGCCGCCCGGACGGGCCGCATTTCCCGCCGCTCGTTCATGCATTATGCCGCCGTGGCGGGTGTGACCGCCTCGGCCGCCACCGGGCTGTGGAGCAAATCCGCCGCCGCCAACCCGCAACGCGGCGGTACGTTCCGCTGGGGCGTGCATGACGGCAACACCTCCGACACGCATGACCCGGGCACCTACGTGACCCGGCAGATGATCTATCTGGCGCATACGCATCGCAGCTATCTGACGATGATCACGCCGGAAAACACGCTTGGCCCCGATCTTGCGACCAGCTGGGAAGCGACGCCGGACGCGGCCGAGTGGACCTTTACCCTCAACGAGAATGCCACCTTCCACAGCGGCAAGAAGTGCACGGCGGCCGACGTGGTGGCGAGCTTCAACCACCACCGCGGCGAAAACTCGACCTCGGCGGCCAAGGCGCTTCTGACCGATGTGACGGATGTGCGCGCCGATGGCGACTACACCGTGGTCTTCACCCTCTCGCGCGGCAATGCCGATCTGCCCTGGCTGATGACCGACTATCACTTTGCCATCTGCCCTGCGAATGACGACGGCTCGATCAACTGGCAGTCGGGCGACGGCACCGGCCCCTACAAGATCGACTCGGGCGAGTTCGGCATCCAGTGGGAGCTCAGCCGTCACGACGGCTGGCACGGCGAAGGCGCGTGGTTCGACAATGTGCGCATGATCGTGCTCAACGATCCCAATGCGCGCCAGACGGCGCTCGTCACCGGAGATGTGGACTGCGTCTCGCTCATCGAGCTCAAGACCATGGCGCTCTTGCAGCGCAACCCGGATATCAAGGTGGACAACATCCCCTCGGGTGGCGCGATCACCATGCCGATGCATGTGGACACCGCGCCGTTCGACGATGTGCGCGTGCGCACCGCGCTCAAGCTCGCCATCGACCGCAACGAGATCATCGAGAAGATCTCGTTCGGCGCGGCCACGATCGGCAATGATTTCCACCTCTCCCCGGTGCAGCCCTACTGGCCCGATGACATCCCGCAGCGCGAATACGATCCCGACCAGGCGAAAGCGCTGCTCAAGGAGGCGGGGATGGAAGGGCTCAAGGTCAACCTGTCGGTGGCCGAGAGCGTCTATACCGGCGCGGTGGACATGTGCGTGCTCTATGCCGAGCAGGCCAAGGCGGCGGGCATCAACATCAACGTCGTGCGCGAGCCGTCGGACGGCTACTATTCCGATGTCTGGCTGAAAAAGCCCTTCTCGGCCGTTTCCTGGGGCGCGCGTCCCACGCCGGACGTGATGTTCACGCTGGCCTACAAGGACGACGCGGCCTGGAACGAGACGCGCTGGAAGAACCCGCGGTTCAACGAGTTGCTGCTTCAGGCCAAGGCCGAGCTCGACGACACCAAGCGCGCCGAGATGTATCGCGAGATGTGCCTGCTCATGCGCGATGACGGCGGCACGCTGCTGCCGTTCTTCAACAACTGGGTCTACGCGCGCGGCAAGGGCGTGGAGCGCAACGAGAATGTCGCGGCAAGCTGGGCCTGCGACGGCGCGCGCGCGGCGAGCCGCTGGTGGTTCTCGGCCTGATCGCCGCCCTTCCGAGACCGGTCCGGCCCCCGAAGCGGGGCCGGACACTCACTATGGCGCGAAGACCGTAAAAAAGCGGCCCCGCCCTCGGAAAAAGCCGCTACGCTGATCGAACAACGGGTCCGCGCCGTGACGCGGGTCCACGACAAGAACAAATAAGAACAACAGCAGGAGGGAAAGATGGGGGACATCCTGGGGCTCGTGGCCAAACGGCTGGGACTGGGACTGGTCATATTGCTGATCATTTCCGTGATCATCTTCTTCATGGTCGAGCTCCTGCCCGGCGACATCGCGCAGGCGGTGCTGGGGCAGGGGGCGACGCCCGAGAACCTGGCGGCGCTGCGCAAGGAGATGGGGCTCGATCAGCCGGCCATCGTGCGCTATCTCGACTGGCTGTCGGGCGCGGTGATGCTCGATTTCGGCAATTCCATCGTGACCGGCGCGAGCGTCAGCGAGACCATCGGCGAGCGGTTCGCCAACACGCTTTTCCTGGCGACCTATGCCGCGGCCATCGCCGTGCCGATCTCGATCCTGCTCGGGGTTCTGGTGGCGCTGCTGCGCAACTCGATCTTCGACCGGGTGGCCAATGTCGTCACGCTCACCTCGATTTCCTCGCCGGAGTTCTTTCTGGGCTATATCCTGATCCTCTACCTGGCGGTCAAGACGGGCATGTTCCCCGCCATTGCGAGCCTGCGGGAGGGGATGAGTTTCGGCGATCTGCTCTACCGGACCTTCCTGCCTGCGCTGACACTGGTTCTGGTCGTGACCGCGCACATGATGCGCATGACGCGCGCGGCGATCATCAACCTGCTGGCCTCGCCCTATATCGAGATGGCCCGGCTCAAGGGTACGCCACCCTGGAAGGTGATCGTGAAACACGCCCTGCCCAATGCCTGGGCCCCGATCATCAACGTGGTGGCTCTGAACCTGGCCTATCTCATCACCGGCGTGGTGCTGGTGGAGGTGGTGTTCGTCTATCCCGGCATCGGCCAGGCGCTGGTGGACGCGGTTTCCAAGCGCGATTTCCCGGTGGTTCAGGCCTGCTGTCTGATCTTCGCCGCGACGTTCATCCTGCTCAACCTCGCGGCGGATGTGGGGGCGATCCTCACCAATCCGCGTCTGCGGCATCCGAAGTAAGGGGGCAGGGACATGAGCGTTTTCGTCATCCTCTACTACACGCTGCTGCTGGGCGCGTCCTGCCTTGCGGCCTATTTCAACAAGCGGGCGGCCTTTCTGCTGCTGTTTTCGCTGACGCTGGTCTCCTTCGTTCTGGGGATCGTCGGTGGGGTCGGCGCGTTGCGCGGCGTGGCCATCGCGGCGGGTTTGCTGGCGCTGGCGGCGATGGTGTCCTACGCCTTCCGCGAGTTTCTGGTCGCCATCTCTTCGGTCAACATGGCCAAGGAGCTGCGCACCGCGCCCCTGACGGCGGCCTTCGGGATGTTCGTGATCTTCACCTATGCGATCGCGGGTATCTTCGCGCCCTGGATCGCGCCGTTCGGCGAGGCCGAGGTCATCTCCTCGGCTTTCGCGCCCGCGGATGAGACCATGCTCCTCGGGGCCGATCAGCTGGGCCGCGACATGTTCAGCCGGATCATCTACGGCGCGCGCAACACCGTGGCGCTGGCGCTGGCCGGGACGGTTCTTGCCTTCGTGCTGGGCGCGATGGCGGGGCTGCTGGCGGCGACGACGGGCGGCCTTTTCGATCAGTTCCTCGGGCGGATGTCGGACGTGATCATGTCGATCCCCTCGCTGATCTTCGCGCTGCTGATGCTGTCGATCTTCGGGGGAGAGCTTGCCAATGACACGACGAGTTTCTGGCTGCTGACCGGGTTCGGCGTGATCGTGGGGCTACTCTTCGTGACGGCGGTGGCGGAAGGCAACGTGCTGTCCTGGGTGATCGGGCTTGCCGTCATGGCCGGGCTGGCGGTGGCCTTTGCCGTCGGGTTCCTGGTGATCTTCAACCCGTCCGAGATCATCCTCATCCTCGTGGTGGCGGTGATCTACAGCCCGCGCGTCTTTCGCCTGACGCGGGCGGTGGCGGGCAACGTGGTGGTGATGGACTATATCGAGGCGGCCAAGCTGCGCGGCGAACGCAGGTGGTACCTGATCCGCCGCGAGATCCTGCCCAACTCGACCGCGCCGCTGGTGGCGGAATTCGGGCTCGAATTCTGCTTCGTCTTCCTGCTCATCGCGGGGCTTTCGTTCCTGGGCCTCGGCATCCAGCCGCCGACGGCGGACTGGGGCTCGATGGTGCGTGAGAACGCGACGCTGATTTCGTTTGGAGAACTGACCCCGCTCATCCCGGCCGCGGCCATCGCGCTGCTGACGGTGGCGGTCAACTTCGTGGTGGACTGGATGCTCTACCGCTCCTCCGGCCTGAAGGTGTGAACCCATGACCAAGAAGAAAGACGTTCTGCTGAAAATCCGCGATCTGAGGATCGAGGGCTATTCCGACGAGACCTGGGTGCCCATCATCAAGGGGGTGGATCTCACGCTGCACCGGGGCGAGGTGATGGGCCTGATCGGCGAATCGGGTGCGGGCAAGTCCACCATCGGCGCGGCGGCCATGGGCTATGCCCGCGACGGCACGCGCATCTCGGGCGGCTCGATCGAGTTCGACGGGATGGAGCTCACCACCGCCTCGGAGGCCGACAGGCGCGCGCTTCGGGGCTCGCGTATCGCCTATGTGGCCCAGTCGGCGGCGGCCTCGTTCAACCCGGCGCACAAGCTCATCGACCAGCATACCGAGGCACCGCTGCAATACCGGCTCAAGAAGCGGCTGGAGGCGCAGGAGGACGCCGTCGAGCTGTACCGCCGCCTGCGCCTGCCCAATCCCGAGGAGATCGGCTTTCGCTATCCGCACCAGGTCTCGGGCGGGCAGTTGCAGCGCGCGATGACAGCCATGGCCATGTCCTGCCGGCCCGATCTGATCATCTTCGACGAGCCGACGACCGCGCTCGACGTGACCACGCAGATCGAGGTTCTGGCGGCGATCCGCGACATCGTGGACCAGTTCAACACGGCGGCGATCTACATCACCCACGATCTTGCCGTGGTGGCGCAGATGGCCGACACGATCAAGGTGCTGCTGAAGGGCGAGGAGGTCGAGGAGGCCCCGACCGCCGAGATGCTCGACAACCCTCAGGAGGACTATACCAAGTCGCTCTGGGCCGTGCGCAGCTTTCAGCGGCCACAGAAATCGCGGCCCAAGGACGCCGTTCCGCTCATCTCGGTCCGGAATGTCGATGCCGCCTACAGCGGCGGGGTCAAGGTGCTCGACGATGTGAGCTTCGACATCTACGAGGGCATGACCGTGGCCGTCGTGGGCGAATCCGGCTCGGGCAAATCGACCACGGCGCGGGTGATCACCGGCCTTCTGCCGCCGAGCAAGGGTGAGGTCCTGTTCAAGGGCGAGCCCTTTCCCCCGAGCTACAAGGACCGCACCAAGGATCAGCTGCGCCAGTGCCAGATGATCTACCAGATGGCCGATACCGCGCTCAATCCGAAGCTGCGGATTTCCGAGCTGATCGGCCGGCCGGCGCAGTTCTATGGCGGGCTCAAGGGCGTGGCGCTCAAGAACCGGGTGGATGCGCTTCTGGACATGATCGAACTGGAGCCGTCGCAATATTACAACCGCTACCCGACCGAACTGTCAGGCGGGCAGAAGCAGCGGATCGGGATCGCCCGTGCCCTTGCCGCCGAGCCCACCTTCATCATCTGCGACGAGGTGACATCGGCGCTCGACCAGCTTGTGGCGGAGGGAATCCTGCGCCTGCTCGACCGGCTTCAGAAAGAGCTCGGCCTTGCCTATATGTTCATCACCCATGACCTGGCAACGGTGCGTTCGATCGCCGACGAGGTGGTGGTGATGCAGCATGGCAAGGTGGTGGAGCAGGGGCCCAAGGACGAGATGTTCACCCCGCCGCATCATCCCTATACCGACCTGCTGCTCAGTTCGGTGCCGGAAATGGATCCCAACTGGCTGACCACCCTGCTCGAGGAGAGGGGGGTGGACAATGTGGGCGATGCAGCCTCGGCCCGGATCGACCCGAACGATCCCAAGATAACGGGGGCCAGCGCCTGAAATGGAGGCGGGCCGCCCCGGAGACATCCGGCGGCGGCCCTGCCCTGCAATCTTGCGTGCCTATTTCAGAGGATCGCCATGGCCGAAAGCACGAAGGTGCCGATGATCGCGCCATAGACGACGAGCACAGCCTGCCAGGAGGCAGAGTGCATACGCAGTTCGCGGTTCAGTTCGTCGCGGGTCATGTCTTGCCTCCCTGGCCTGGGGGTTGAAACCATCGTGACCGATGCGCCGGTCACATCCCGCACCTAGTCAAAATCCCTGGCGGCGCAATGACAAAAAGCGCCTTTATTCATGCGTGCCGGTCATGGTGCTGCGGCGCAACACGCATATCGGCCGAAAGCGCAGTTCCGACGCCCGGAACCGACATCGTCCGGCGGGCAGGGCGGCCGTTCAGGCCGTCGTGCCCTGGAGCGGCATCACTTCGAGCGCCCCTTCGCGGCGGGCACGGATCGCCTGAGCGGCGGCGTGGGCGCCTGCCAGCGTGGTGTAATAGGGGATCCGGTCATAGAGCGCGACCGAGCGAATCTCGCGGCTGTCCTCGACGGCCTGCGTGCCCTCGGTGGTGTTCATCACCAGCGCGATCTCGCCATCCTTGAGCATGTCGACGATGTTTGGCCGCCCCTCATAGACCTTGTTGACCACATCGCAGGTGATCCCCGCCTCCTGAAGGAAGGCAGACGTGCCGCGCGTGGCGATGAGGGAGAAGCCGAGATCGGCAAGGATCCGCGCCGTGTCGATCAGTTGCGCCGTCTTGTCGGCATCGCGCACCGAAACGAAGACCGGGCCGCCGTCGGGCAGGGTCACGCCCGCGCCCATCTGCGCCTTGAGAAAGGCCCGCGGGAAGGAGACATCCCAGCCCATCACCTCGCCGGTGGAGCGCATCTCGGGGCCGAGGATGGTATCGACGCCCGGAAAGCGCGCGAAGGGCAGCACCGCTTCCTTGACCGAGAACCACGGCATGTCCGGGTCCGCCAGCGTCATCTGGTCGGCCATGGGCAGGGTGCCGGGCCTGGCCTCGCGCGGGTAGGGGCCGCGATGGGGGAAGGTCTCGAGGCTCTCGCCCGCCATGAGCCGCGCGGCGATGGAGGCAATGGCGCTATCGGTGGCCTTGGCGACGAAGGGCACGGTGCGGCTGGCGCGGGGATTGACCTCGATGAGGTAGATATCCCTGCCCTTGACGGCGAATTGCACGTTCATGAGGCCCACGACATTGAGCGCGCGCGCCAGCGCCTCGGTCTGGTGGGTGATCTCCTCGATGATCTCGCGCGGGAGCGAATAGGGCGGCAGCGAACAGGCGCTGTCGCCCGAATGCACGCCCGCCTCCTCGATATGCTGCATGATACCGGCAACATGCACGCGCGTGCCGTCGCAGAGCGCGTCCACGTCGCATTCGATGGCCCCGGAGAGATAGCCGTCAAGGAGCACCGGGCTCTTGCCCGAGACGACCACCGCCTCCGCGATGTAACGCTCCAGATGGGCCATGTCGCGCACGATCTCCATCGCGCGGCCGCCCAGCACGTAGGACGGTCGGATGACCAGCGGAAAGCCGATCTCCTCGGCGATGGCAAGGGCCTGCGCGCCGGTGGAGGCGATGCCGTTCTTCGGCTGTTTCAGCCCGAGGCGGGTGACAAGCGCCTGAAAGCGTTCGCGGTCCTCGGCAAGGTCGATCGCGTCGGGCGTGGTGCCGAGGATCGGGATGCCCTCGGCCTCCAGCCCGCGCGCCAGCTTCAAGGGCGTCTGCCCGCCGAATTGCACGATCACGCCATGCAGCGTGCCGCGCTCCTGCTCCACGCGCAGGATCTCCATCACGTGCTCGAAGGTGAGCGGCTCGAAATAGAGCCGGTCCGAGGTGTCGTAATCGGTGCTCACCGTCTCGGGGTTGCAGTTGATCATGATCGTCTCGTAGCCTGCGTCGCTGAGGGCGAAGCAGGCGTGACAGCAGCAGTAATCGAACTCGATCCCCTGGCCGATCCGGTTCGGGCCGCCCCCGAGAATCACCACCTTCTTGCGGTCCGAGGGCCGCGCTTCGCATTCCACCTCGCCCATCATCGGGGCCTCGTAGGTGGAATACATGTAGGGGGTCTGCGCCTCGAACTCGGCGGCGCAGGTGTCGATCCGTTTGAAGACGGCGCGCACCCCGAGATTCTCGCGCGCACGGCGCACCTGCTCCTCCTCGCGGCCGGTAAGCGCGGCAAGGCGGGCATCGGTGAAGCCCATCATCTTGAGCGCGCGCAAGCCCTCTTCGGTCAGCGGCAGGCCGTCGCGGCGGATACGCTCCTCGGCCTCGACGATCTCGCGGATGCGCGCGAGGAACCAGGGGTCATAGGCCGTGGCGGCGCCTATCTCGTCATCGCCGAGCCCGTGGCGCATCGCCTGCGCGATGGTGCGCATCCGGTCGGGCGTGGCGACCGAGAGCGCGCGGGTGATGGCGGCCCTGTCCGGTGCGCCCTCGATCTCCACCTCGTCGAAGCCCGAAAGCCCCGTTTCCATGCTCGCCAGCGCCTTCTGAAGGCTCTCGTGGATGGTGCGGCCGATTGCCATCGCCTCGCCCACGGATTTCATGGCGGTGGTCAGGTGCGGCTTCGATCCGGGGAATTTCTCGAAGGCGAAGCGGGGGATCTTGGTGACAACGTAATCGATCGTCGGCTCGAAGCTGGCGGGCGTCACCTTGGTGATGTCGTTGTCCAGTTCATCGAGCGTATAGCCCACCGCCAGCTTGGCCGCGATCTTGGCGATGGGAAAACCCGTGGCCTTGGAGGCCAGCGCCGAGGAGCGCGACACGCGCGGGTTCATCTCGATCACCACCATGCGGCCATCCGCGGGGTTGATGGCCCACTGCACGTTCGAGCCCCCGGTTTCCACCCCGATCTCGCGCAGCACGGCGATCGAGCCGTTGCGCATGATCTGGTATTCCTTGTCCGTGAGCGTAAGGGCAGGGGCCACCGTGATGGAATCGCCGGTATGCACGCCCATCGGGTCCACGTTCTCTATGGAACAGACGATGATGGCGTTGTCCGCCTTGTCGCGGATCACCTCCATCTCGTATTCCTTCCATCCCAGCAGACTCTCGTCGATGAGGATCTGGCTCACCGGCGAGGCGTCGAGCCCCGACTTGCAGATCGCCAGATAGTCGTCGCGGTTATAGGCCACGCCGCCGCCGGTGCCGCCCAGGGTAAAGGCCGGGCGGATGATGGCGGGCAGGCCGACATGCTCGAGCGCGGCCGTGCATTCATCCATGTTGTTGGCGATGGTGGCCTTCGGGTTCTCGATGCCGAGCCGGTCCATCGCCTCGCGGAAGAGCTTGCGGTCCTCGGCCATTTCGATGGCCTGCCGGTTCGCGCCGATCAGTTCCACCCCGAACTTCTCCAGCACGCCCATGTCCGCCACGGCGAGCGCGGTGTTGAGCCCGGTTTGCCCGCCCATCGTGGGCAGAAGGGCGTCGGGGCGTTCCTTCTCGATGATGCGGGCGACCACCTCGGGCGTGATCGGCTCGATATAGGTCGCGTCCGCCAGGCCCGGATCGGTCATGATCGTCGCCGGGTTGGAGTTGACCAGGATGACCCGGTAGCCTTCTTCGCGAAGGGCCTTGCACGCCTGCGCGCCGGAATAGTCGAATTCGCAGGCCTGTCCGATGATGATGGGACCTGCGCCGATGATCATGATGGAGTTGATATCGGTTCTCTTCGGCATGTCGGTCCCCTGACGGCTGACGGCACGCGCGGGCCGGAGGGGCTGCGCGCCCAAATTCTCCGGGGTTATAGCTATCGTCCGCCGGGGCGCAAGGGTGATCGCAAATCCCCGGCGAAGCGGCGTTTTTCGGGATGCGCGGGTGCGGCGCGCGCTTTAGACAAGCGCAGATCGGGCAACAGGAGCCAGGGTGCAGATTCGTTTCGATCACGGGCCGGACGGGGGCGCGGCGCGATTTCGCGGCGCGGCGCGGCTGATCGCGGCGCGCGAGGCGGCAGAGGTCGCCTCCGCGCTGGCCGCGCTCGACGCGGCGCGGGCCGAAGGGGCGTGGCTCGCGGGTTTTGCCAGCTACGAGAAGGGCTTCGCGCTGGAGCCGCGGCTTTTGCCGCTGATGCCCGCGCGCCGCCGGTTGCCGCTTCTGCAGTTCGGTGTCTATGACGCGCCCGAGGCGACACCCGCGCTTGCGGCAGGCCCGGCCACGCTCGGCCCGCTCGTGCCGGGCTGGGACGCGGCACGCTATGCGCGCGCCTTCGATTCCGTTCACGCGCTCATCGGTTCGGGCGACATCTATCAGGCGAACCTCACCTTTGCCTGCACTCTGGCCGCCACGGGCAGCGTGCAGGCGCTCCATGCGGCGCTTGGCACCGTGCAGCCGGTGCGCTTTGGCGCGCTGATCGAGGCGGAGGGCCTGCCCGCGATCCTGTCACGCTCGCCGGAGCTGTTCTTTCGCACCGATGCCGGGGGCATGATCGAGACGCGGCCCATGAAGGGAACGCAGCCAAGGAGCCGGGATGCGGCCGAGGACGCGCGCCGCCGCTTCTTCCTTCAGTCGGATGCAAAGAACCGGGCGGAGAACCTGATGATCGTGGATCTGCTGCGCAACGACATCAGCCGGGTGAGCCTGCCCGGCTCGGTCCGCGTGCCCGCGCTCTTCACCGTCGAGAGCTACGAGACCGTGCATCAGATGACCTCGCGCATCACCGCGCGGCTGCGCCCCGGCACGGGGCTCGCGGCCATCCTTGCGGCGCTCTTTCCCTGCGGCTCGATCACCGGCGCGCCCAAGATACGCGCGATGGAGATCCTTGCCGCGACCGAGCGGCGCGCGCGAGAGATCTATTGTGGGACCATCGGCTGGGCCGCGCCGGACGGGCGGGCCGAGTTCAACGTGGCGATCCGCACGCTGATGCTCGAAGGCGGGGAGGCGCGGCTCGATCTGGGCGGCGGCGTGGTGCATGACAGCACGGCTGCGGGCGAGTATGAGGAGGCGCTGTGGAAGGGGCGCTTTGCCCGGCTTGGACCGCCAGCCTGAGCCCTACTCCGCCGCGCGATGCAGCGCATCCGCCTCGTCGCGGTAGAGATAATCGCGCGTGAGCGGCACCGCGTCCTGTTTCGGGCTCATCTGGAACTGGAACACCACCTGGTCACTGAGGCGGAAGGTCAGCTCGCTGGCAATCAGGTAATAGCGCCACATCCGGCAGAAACGGTCATCATAGAGCGCGCGGGCCCGCTCGATATTGGCCTCGAACCGCCTGCGCCACTCGCGCAGCGTCTCGGCGTAATGCAGCCGCCAGACCTCCACATCCGTGGTGACAAGCCTGTGCCGCTCGATCGCCGCGACCGCCTCGGACATGGCGGGGCAATAGCCGCCGGGGAAGATATACTTGGTGATCCACGGGCTTGTGGCCCCCGGCGGCCCGGCCCGCCCGATGAAATGAATGAGCGCGATTCCGTCGGGCTTGAGCAGCCGCTCGACCGTGGCGAAATAGGTGTCGTAATGCGGCACGCCCACATGTTCGAACATGCCGACTGACACGATGCGGTCGAAGGTGCCCGTCACGTCGCGGTAATCCATCAGCTCGAATCGCACCTTGTCCGAAAGTCCCGCCTCCCGGGCGCGCGTGTTGGCCATGGCATGCTGCTCGCGCGAAAGGGTCACGCCCGTCACCTCGGCCCCGAAATCGCGCGCCAGCGTCAGCCCCAGGCCGCCCCAGCCCGAGCCGATGTCAAGCACCGTCATGCCCGGCTCGATCAGCAGCTTTTTCGCGATATGGCGTTTCTTGGCCTCCTGCGCCTCTTCCAGCGTCATGTCCGGGCGCGCGAAATAGGCGCAGGAATAATTGCGGTCCGCATCGAGGAAGAGATCGTAAAGCTCGCCCGACAGGTCGTAGTGATGCGCCACGTTGGCGCGCGCGCGCGGCACCGGGTTGAACTGATCCCACCGCCGCTTCAGCCAGCGCAGCGCCTCGAGCGGGCGGCGAAAGGCCGGCTGTCCCTGCCGCGCGATATTGGCGATGGCAAGGCTGAGAAAGCCGTAGAGGTCATCGTCCCCGATGGTGAGCGTGCCATCCATGTAGCCTTCGCCCACGCCGAGATCGGGCGAAAGGACGATGCGGCGCGGCAGGCTCGGGTCGCGTAGCGCCACGGCGATCTCGGGACCGCCGCCGGGGCCGTAGCTGCGCCGCGCCCCGTCGGGAAAGGTGACGTGAAGCCGCCCCTCACGGAAGAGATGGCGCAACATCCGGTCGAATGCCGAGGTCCACATGGCACACCTCCTGTTCCGGTGCCTTCATTGGCGGTCTGATCCTTTATCCGGCGCTTTATATTACCAAATTCCCCTTGACTGTAAACGCTTTCACCCTTCAGCCACCACGCGCGTCCCGGTCGCGGCTTGACTTTGCCGCGCCGCCCATGTGTATCGGCCCGGACCCGAGACAAACCCGAACCGCGCCCTTCCCGGCCCCGGAGACCGAAAATGCACGCATATCGCAGCCATTCCTGCGCCGATCTGAGGAAAACCCATGTCGGAGAAACCGTCCGCCTTGCCGGATGGGTCCATCGCATCCGCGATCACGGTGGCGTGCTCTTCATCGACCTGCGCGATCACTATGGCGTGACGCAGGTGCTGTGCGATCCCGACAGCCCGGTTTTCGACGCGGTCGAGGGCCTGCGCGCGGAATACTGCATCCGCATCGACGGCGTGGTCAAGGCGCGCGACGCGGGCCTCGTGAACCCCAAGATCCCCACCGGCGAGATCGAGGTCTATATCCGCGACATGGAGGTTCTGGGCAGCGCGGCCGAATTGCCGCTCCAGGTCTTCGGCGATCAGGAATATCCCGAGGAGACGCGGCTGCGCTACCGATACCTCGACCTGCGCCGCGAGGCGATGCAGCGCAACATGGTGCTGCGCTCGGACGTGGTGGCCTCGATCCGGCGGCGCATGTGGGAGCGCGGATTCCGCGAGTTCCAGACGCCGATCATCACCGCCTCCTCCCCCGAGGGCGCGCGCGATTTCCTCGTTCCCTCGCGGCTCCATCCGGGCAAGTTCTATGCGCTGCCGCAGGCGCCGCAGCAGTTCAAGCAGCTCATCATGGTTTCTGGGTTCGACAAGTATTTCCAGGTAGCACCCTGCTTCCGCGACGAGGATCCGCGCGCCGACCGCTCGCCCACGGATTTCTACCAGCTCGACATGGAGATGAGCTTCGTCACCCAGCAGGACGTGTTCGATACCGTCGCCCCGGTGATCGCGGGCGTGTTCGAGGAATTCGGGCAGGGTGCCCGCGTCGATGCGCCCGAGACCTGGCCGCAGATCCCCTATGCCGAGGCGATGCTGAAATACGGCACCGACAAGCCCGACCTGCGCAACCCGATCGAAATGGCCGATGTGTCCGAGCATTTCCGCGGTTCCGGCTTTGCCATCTTCGCCAAGCTGCTGGAGCAGGAGGGCACCGAAGTGCGCGCCATCCCCGCGCCCAAGGGGGGCAGCCGCAAGTTCTGCGACCGGATGAACGCCTTTGCCCAAAAGGAGGGGCTGCCGGGGATGGGGTATATCTTCTGGCGTGAGGCCGAGGGCGCGATGGAGGCCGCAGGTCCGCTGGCCAAGAACATCGGCCCCGAGCGGACCGAGGCGATCCGCCAGCAGCTCGGCCTGGGCGTGGGCGATGCCGCCTTCTTCCTCGGCGGCAAGCCGCAGGCCTTCGAGCGGGTGGCGGCGAAGGCGCGGGTGGTGATCGGCGAGGAGCTGGGGTTGACCGAGCAGGACCGGTTCGCCTTCGCCTGGATCGTCGATTTCCCGATGTACGAGAAGGACGAGGAGACCGGCCGCGTCGATTTCAGCCACAACCCGTTCTCCATGCCGCAGGGCGGGATGGAGGCGCTGACCGGCGACCCGCTGGGCGTTCTGGGCTACCAGTATGACCTGGCCTGCAACGGCTACGAGCTGGTCTCGGGCGCGGTCCGCAACCACCGCCCGGAGATCATGTTCAAGGCCTTCGAGCTGGCCGGTTATGACGAGGCGGAGGTGCGCAAGCGGTTCGGCGGCATGGTCAGCGCCTTCCAGTATGGCGCGCCGCCCCACGGGGGCTGCGCGGCGGGGATCGACCGGATGGTGATGCTGCTCGCGGGCACGTCCAACATCCGCGAGGGGATCATGTTCCCGATGAACCAGCGCGCCGAGGATCTGATGATGAACGCCCCGTCGGAGCCCAGCCCGGATCAGTTGATGGAACTGGGGCTGCGGGTGATCCCGCGGGAGTGAGCGTCAGCCGGGCGTGATGTTGCCCGGCAGGATCCCGAACCCCAGCACCGGACAGCCGCCGCTCCGGCCCGCGGCGATCCTGCTGATGAGCTTGTGCGTGCCGGTGGTGCTGGCCCCGAATTTCGCGGCCACCGTGCTCGACGTCTCGCGGCCCTCCCGGTCGAGGCAATAGCCCAGCGACTGAAAGAATTCCTGCGACAACTCGCGCGTGACGATCACGCCCACGTCGATCACCCCCGCCTCGAAGAAGCTCCGAAAGGCATAGAGATCGCGGTCGTAGGTCTGGTCCTTGCTGTTCCATTCATAGTCGAAGGCGACACGCCCGCGCCAGAAATCCACGAGGTGGTTGTGGATGTAATCCTCGCGCAGGATGCGGTCGATTTCCGGCGCGGCGTCGCCCTTGCCCGCGCGCAGGCGCACCAGCAGGTCTGCCTCGATCCGCACTTCCTGATGAAAGCCCTCCGCCGAGGCCAGTTCGGCAAAGCGCGCGGTGGCCGACATCCGGTTGCCTCCCGGAGAGCGGATCTCCGTCCGACTGATTGTGAAGCGGTCGAGCACACGCAGGATCGCGGCAAGTTCCTCCGATGCCCGCTGTGCAAGTACCGCCGCCGCGCTTCGATAGCTCGCAACAGAATAGCGCCCATCGAGAGCGCTGCCGATCTGCCCCCAAACCTTTGCTGGGTCGTCGAACACGGCATCCTCGACGCGTCGCGTCATGCTATTCCGCCGCGACGCCCGAATTGTAGGCGTAGGTCTTCCACCCCGGCTTGTAATCGGCATCCGCCTGGTTTCCCCAGACCGTCCAGCCCTCGCGCAGGCCGCGCCCGAACAACTCGAGATACGGCCCCCAGGAACAGCCCTCGATGATCTCGTATTGCTCGTCGGGCTTGCGCGAATGCTCGCGCTTGCGGGTCTGGAGCATGTTCACCTGCCGCCGCCCGGGGGGCAGGGTGCGCGCGTTCCGGCCGCGTGTGCCGAAAAGCAGGAGCTCCGTCACGTTGCGGAAATAGAAGCCCACGCCGCGCCCGTCGCTGCCGCCGTCCTTGCGGATCTTGTGCCAGACGATGTTGGACTTGTAGTCGAACCCCCAGGCGCGCAGCACCTCCAGCCCCTCCGGCAGAAGGGCATTGGGCACCCACAGGTAGCAATGCGCCGCCTCGGTCAGATAGTCGGACACCGGCAGGGCGCAGATCTCGTCGAGCATCATCGTCGGATAGCGCGACAGGCGCTTGTGCTCCGGCGCGACCTTGCCGGTGCGGTTGGCAAATCGCCAGGGCGGATCGGCCAGCACGCAGCCGAACCGGTCCTCCCCAAGGAACCGTCGAAGGTCTTGTGTGGCTGCGTGCTCCATCGACGACATGTTGACGGACTTCCCCGAGATTGTCATGGTGAACAAATAAGGAACGATAGCGGTCCCGCGAGCGGTATGCAAGCCCGCCCCGCCCGCAGGCGCGGTTGCGCTCAGATCGCCGCGCGTTCGGCTAGCCGCGCCTCGATCAGGCCGAGCACATGGGCAAGCCCCGCCTCGGCCCCGTGCCCGGCAAGGCCACCCGCGGCCTGCGCGAGCCCCGGATCGCCCGCCGCCTGCGCCACCCCGGCAAGGAACTGCGCCGCATAGGCCAGCGCCGCGCCGCCGGGCCGCGCGGCAAGCACCGCGCGGACATGGTCGAGATCGTCACGATAGGCGAGAGGATCGGGCGTGATCCGCTCCTGCGAGAGTGGGTAGGGGCCGGACGGACACCGATCGGGCGGCAGGTGGCGCAGCAGCGCCTGCTGGAACTCCGCAAGCCGCACCAGCGGCTTGACCAGGAACCCGTCGGCCCCCGCCTGGCGCGCGGCCGCCGCGCGCCCCGGATCGCCGCTCATCCCGAGGATCACCGGGATGCGCGGCCGCACGACGGCAAGCCGCGCGATCAGGTCGAGGCCCGAGCCGTCCGGCAGGCCCGGATCGACGATCATCACCGAGGGGCGATAGACCCGCAGGTGCCGGTCTGCCGCGCGCAGGCTGTCGGCGCGGCGCAGGCGTGCGCCGGAGCGCAGGCACATCAGGCGCAACGCCTCCGAGGCGAAACGGCTGTCCTCCACCGCCAGCACGGTCAGACCCAGAAGCGGGCGGGTGGTGAGGGGGGAACGCGGCCGGTCGAGCATGTGCGGTTCGGTCATCGCGCGGCTCCTTGCTTGCATGACCCGGACAGCTTGCCGCGCGATGATGAACGCGCGGTTAACGCGCGGCTGCGTCGCCCTGCCGCTTGAAACCGGGCGGCGCGCACGTCATAACCCGGCAAACCACCCAGAAGGGAGCGCCCCCATGATCGGACGTCTCAACCATGTCGCCATCGCCGTGCCGGATCTCGAGGCGGCGAGCGCCCAGTATCGCGATGCGCTCGGCGCAACGGTCGGCGCGCCGCAGGACGAACCCGAGCACGGCGTGACCGTGGTCTTCATCGAACTGCCCAACACCAAGATCGAGCTGCTCTATCCGCTTGGTGACGAGAGCCCGATCAAGGGGTTCCTCGAAAAGAACCCCGCGGGCGGCATCCACCATGTCTGCTACGAGGTGGAGGACATCCTTGCCGCGCGCGACCATCTGAAGGCGTCGGGCGCGCGGGTGCTGGGGAGCGGCGAGCCGAAGATTGGCGCCCATGGCAAGCCGGTCCTCTTCCTGCATCCCAAGGATTTCAACGGCTGCCTCGTGGAACTGGAGCAGGTCTGATGGGCGTCACCTCGGCCATCGTGCTCTATGTGGTGATCTGGTTCCTGACCTTCTTCGTGGTCTTGCCGCTGCGCATCCAGACGCAGGGCGATCTCGGGCAGATCCTGCCCGGTACGCAAGCGGGCGCGCCCGAGCATCATCACCTGAAGAAGAAGGCGTGGATCACGACCGGCATCGCCGCGATCCTGTGGGCGATCTGCGCTTACGTGATCCTGTCGGGCATGATCTCGGTGCGCGATATCGACATGTTCAACCGGATGGGCCCGCCCGCCGCCGGATAGCGTGGTAGATATGGGTAAAGGTCGCCGCCCCGAGGATCGGGATGAGGAGGTTCACCAGCGGCACAGAGAGCGGCATCGCCATGAGCACGCCAGCCGCCCAGATCGTGAGGCGGTGCTTGCGGCGCAGCGCCATTGCCGCGGCGCGTCCCTCACGGCGCATGGCGGCGAGCTGGAAATACTCCATCCCCAGCAGATAGCCGTTGAGCCCCCAGAAGATGAAGAGCGCGAAGGGCGTGAACAGCGCGTAGAGGATGAGCGCCAGCAGGTTCGCGCCGACGATGACGCCAAGAAAGTTCACCGTGTCCTTCAGCGCCTCGCCGAGGGGCAGCGCGGGCACCGGCGGCAGACCGGGATAGTGGCGGTCCTCCACCGCCTGCGCCACCTCGTCGAGAAACATCGAGGTGATCGCCGAGGCCACCGGCACCATGAGAAAGGCCGAGAGCACCAGCATCAGCAGGATCGACGCGCCGCTCAGCAGATCGCCCAGCCATGTCACCTCGCCGATCAGCGGCAGCACCGTGGTGTCGCCCACCGTCGCCTGGATGAGCCAGAGCACCCCCGCATAGACCGCCACCAGAAGCGCGAGCGTGAGCCCGATGCCAAGCAGCAGCACCTTGCGAAAGCGCGGGTCGCCGGTCTGGCCGAGCGTCTTGAGAAAGGCCGAGAGGATCATGCCGACACCCAGGAGATCTTCGCCGCCGGATCGGGGCGCGGCCGTTCGGGGGGCGCGGCCGTCTCGGTGCCGATATGGATGAAGCCCACGACCGATTCCGACGCCCCGAGCCCGAGCGCCGCCTCACGGAAGCTGCGGTCATGGCTGGCCCAGCCCGAAAGCCAGTTCGCCCCCCAGCCCGCCGCCAGCGCCGCGCTCAGCAGGGCGAAGGCCACGCAGGCCGCCGAATGGCCCTGTTCGACCGGGGGGATCTTCCCGGAGGGCTGCGGCGCGGCGATCACGGCCACGGCCAGATGCGCCTCTGCGAATTGCGCCTGCTGCTTGGCGATGTCCTCGGGCGCGCGCCCGAGCCGCGCGCCCGTCTCGGGAACCAGGGCGGCAAGCCGCAGAAGCGCCGCGCGCTCGAGCACGATGAGCCGCCACGGCTCGAGCTTGCCATGGTCGGGCACGCGCAGGGCCGCGCGCAGCAGCGGGCCGAGCGCCGCGCGGTCCGGCACCGGCAGCCCGAGCGTCTTGGCCGGGCGCGAGCGGCGCGTCAGCAGGAAATCGAGCGCGGCGGGGTTCGGATCTGGCATGGGATCTCTCGCATCTGTTGCGCCTCCCATCTCGGCAACCGCGCGCGCGCGGTCAAGCCCCGTTGTGGATTACATCCACCAGCGCGGCCGGTCATGCCGCGCCAGCCAGCCGCCAAGGCTGAAATGATCGCGCCGGACGAGCAGCACCAGCGCGATGAAGGCCCCCAGAACCGCGAGGTCGATCACCTGGTTGCGGTTCACCGGAAAGCCGCGATCGTTGACGGCGAAGGGATCGAAGAACCCTTCCCAGCGGCGGGTGATGGTGAAGAAATGCATCAAAAGCAGGCTGCTATAGCTGAAATACCGGAATATCCCGAGCGCCACCAGCAGACAGAGCGCGATCTGCGCGCCGCCCATGACATGGACCTGCGTCAGGCTCACATCGACCCCGTCGAAATGCCGCGCAAGGGTCTGGTATTGCCCCGGCGTGATGATCTTGTGCGCGGCCCAGAGGAAGATGAACCACGCAAGGCCCAGCCGCAGGATCAGAAGCGCGAGACCGTCAAGCCGGTCCTGCGGGGTGAGGCGGGTACCCATGTCCATGATGTTCCTCATTGCTGCCGTCATGCCACAGCCCTAGCCGCCCCCTTGCCGGACTGCAAATCACAGCCGGGCGAGGTATCTGACACGGATGGCGGTGACGCCGCGGACCAGGGGCGAGGCGGGCGGCGCGAGATTACGGGACCTTGTTGGGTCGGCTCTGAGGTGAATAGTGGTAAATGTAGAATAAGAATCTGACTAAGAGAAGCTCGCGCTATAGGTTTTGGAATGTATTTCAAATCTTAGCCAGACGGCGCAAAACTCCCATGAATTTGTATATTTCTTGCCTTTCCTCCGGATCATCAACATTCTGAAACTCTGCAAAAGTTTGGCCGGTCTGGTCATAAGTTAAACCAAGTATTCCAAGATATCTCTTGGCGGCCTTGCCGGACAATTGTCTTGTGTCGCCACCGATCCGAATACTGCTTTGTGCATACGAGATCAATTGGCCCCCGGAGTATTCCCTTATACTACAACCAATTAATTCGCACCGATGAAGAAAGTCTGAAACGCGCATGTCTGATGGCGCGATATTTCTGGCAACTGTATTCGCGCGAAGCCAGTTCGAGATTAGCTGCACAGCTTCGTCTGCGGCTAGACGCTTTTCCTGATTCAAAAAGCGACCATTCGCTGTGGCTACAGTTAGCTCATAGATTTCATCATCTGAAATCCCATAAACTAAGATTCTTCCGTTTCGGTACAACGTCGCCAGCAAGGTCACTAGTGCGGTTCTTTTGTTGCCGTTATGAAACGCATGATTTTGGGTCAGAGAATGAAACAATGCCGCGGCTTTATCATATTCGCTTACATATTTGTCTTGATCACCGATGCCAGTGGTTGGACGCATACATGCAGAGTGCACTAAGTTAATGTCTCTGGCTCCAGCTGGTTCAATTGGGTCTTCATCGTTCCTGAAGATTTCGACCAACTCTTCATGGATTTCCATCACGTCATCAAAACTTGGTAGAAACATCGTCTAAACTCCTTTGCCGCTCGACATTTTACTACGTGCCGCGCCAACTTCCCAAGCCAACTATTTTGTGTCACCCTCGCCTCAGATGCAACACCTCGTCGATTTTCACCCGTTCCTCACGCACCCTGAAGTTCATCCGATACTTGTCGCTTGCGGTGACGTGGTAGCTTGGTCCGGTAGCGTCGATGCGGCGTCCCATATGTGGAAGTTCGGCGATGAGTGCCGCCAAGCGTTCGATCTCGGTCAGCACGGCATCGGCGGCGGTGGAATTCAGCGGGCGGAGATAGTGGTCCTGGGCTGTCAGGCTGGCCAGCGCGCGAGTGGACCAGAGCGGATCAGCCACGCCGGGCGAAAAGGGCGGCCACGGCCTCGCGGTCGGCTGCCACAAAAGGCTCGCCGTCGATCCGGCGCAGGTGGGCGCGTTCGTCGTCGGTGAAATCCGGTGCCCCGGCATGGGTGGCGATGAAGCCCTCAACGATATCGGCCAGAACGGCGCGCGCGGGCGCATCGAGATTGGCGTCGGCGCGCGCCATCAGTGTGTGCAGTCTGTCCTCCATCGCTGAACAATAGCAAGTCAGGTGAAGGGTCGCCAGAGGGCGGGTGCGATCATTTCGATTCAACGGGCGTCATGCTCCGGCCTGACCGGAGCATTCCCAAGAGAGATTGCCCGGTCAAGCCGGGCAATGACGGGGACTTTTAGCGCGATCAAGCGCCCTTTTTCCGCCGCTTCACATTCCCCCCGCGCTGCCCCGGCCGCCCCGCCGTGGAGCGCCCGGCCACGGCGGCCTCTGCCGCCTTCTCCACCGCCTGCTGCCGGGCCAGCGGATCGTCCGCCACCGCCAGATCCACCGCCTCCAGCCGCCGGATCTCGTCGCGCAGGCGCGCGGCCTCTTCGAATTCCAGGTTCTCGGCGGCGCGGCGCATGTCCGTGCGCAGGGCTTCGAGATGCGCGGCGAGATTGGCGCCCACCAGGGGCTTGTCCACCTTCGCGGTGACGCGGTTCATGTCCACATCGCCCTTGTAGAGCCCGGCGAGGATATCCTCGACATTCTTGCGCACCGTGGCGGGGGTGATGCCGTGTTCCTCGTTATAGGCGATCTGCTTGGCGCGCCGCCGGTCGGTCTCGTCGATGGCGCGCTGCATCGAGCCCGTCACCCGGTCCGCATACATGATGACGCGCCCTTCGGCATTGCGCGCCGCGCGCCCGATGGTCTGGATCAGCGAGGTTTCCGAGCGCAGGAAGCCCTCCTTGTCCGCGTCGAGAATCGCCACCAGCCCGCATTCGGGAATGTCCAGCCCCTCGCGCAGCAGGTTGATCCCCACCAGCACGTCGAAGGCCCCCAGCCGCAGGTCGCGCAGGATCTCGATCCGCTCGATCGTGTCGATGTCGGAATGCATGTAGCGCACGCGGATGCCCTGTTCGTGCAGGTATTCTGTCAGATCCTCGGCCATGCGCTTGGTGAGCGTGGTGCAGAGCGTGCGATAGCCCGCCGCCGAGACCCGGCGCACCTCGTCCAGAAGGTCATCCACCTGCGTGTCCACGGGGCGGATCTCGATGGCCGGGTCCAGAAGGCCCGTGGGCCGGATCACCTGTTCCACGAAGACGCCGCCGGTCTGCTCCAGCTCCCAGGCGGCGGGAGTGGCGGAGACAAACACCGATTGCGGGCGCATCGCGTCCCATTCCTCGAACTTCAGGGGACGGTTGTCCATGCAGGAGGGCAGGCGAAAGCCATGCTCGGCCAGGGTGAACTTGCGCCGGTAGTCGCCGCGATACATGCCGCCGATCTGCGGCACCGTCACATGGCTTTCATCGGCAAAGACGATGGCATTGTCGGGGATGAACTCGAAGAGCGTGGGCGGCGGCTCTCCGGGCGCGCGCCCCGTCAGGTAGCGCGAATAGTTCTCGATCCCGTTGCAGACGCCGGTGGCCTCGAGCATCTCGAGGTCGAAACTGGTGCGCTGCTCCAGCCGCTGCGCCTCCAGCAGCCTGCCCTCGTTCACCAGCTGGTCGAGCCGCTGGCGCAGCTCTCTCCTGATGCCCTGGATCGCCTGCTGCATCGTCGGCTTGGGCGTGACGTAATGCGAATTGGCATAGACGCGGATCTTGTCGAAACTGTCGGTCTTCTCGCCGGTCAGCGGGTCGAATTCGGTGATGCTCTCCAGCTCCTCGCCGAAGAACGACAGCCGCCAGGCGCGATCCTCGAGATGGGCGGGAAAGATTTCCAGACTGTCGCCGCGCACCCGGAAACTGCCCCTCTGGAACGCCTGGTCGTTGCGGCGGTATTGCTGCGCCACCAGATCGGCCATGATGGTGCGCTGGTCATAGCTGCGCCCCACCTCCAGATCCTGGGTCATCGCGCCATAGGTCTCGACCGAGCCGATGCCGTAGATGCAGGAGACCGAGGCCACGATGATCACGTCGTCGCGCTCCAGAAGCGCGCGCGTGGCCGAATGGCGCATCCGGTCGATCTGCTCGTTGATCTGGGATTCCTTCTCGATATAGGTGTCCGAGCGCGGCACATAGGCCTCGGGCTGGTAGTAGTCGTAGTAGCTCACGAAATACTCCACCGCGTTCTCGGGAAAGAAGCCCTTGAACTCGCCGTAGAGCTGCGCCGCCAGCGTCTTGTTCGGGGCGAGGATGATCGCGGGGCGCTGCGTCTCCTCGATCACCTTGGCCATGGTGAAGGTCTTGCCGGTGCCGGTGGCCCCAAGCAGCACCTGGTTGCGCTCGCCCGCGAGGATGCCCGCGCTCAGCTCGGCGATGGCCTCGGGCTGATCGCCCGCGGGCTGGAACTCGGTCTGCATGACGAATCGCCGGCCGCCCTCGAGCTTTTCGCGCGCGCGCAGGCCCGGCGCGGGATTGCTCGGCGCCGCTTCGGTCTTGTCGGAATGGGCATAGGGCATGACGGCCTCCTTGACCGTCAAGATGGCGCGTCCGGCGACAGGTGCAAGGCGATTCCCGCCCGCTGCTCAGCCGCGGCGCTGCGCCAGACGCTTGCGGTTGCTGCGCGCCTTGCGGGTCAGCGGGGCCATGCCCGCCAGAACGATGTCTTCCGGGCGCTTTCCGGCAAGGGCGGCGCTCTGCGCCAGGCTGGCCGCGCGCATCAGGGCGGGGCCTTTCTCGGCGATCATGCGCCGGGTTTCATCCGGCCGCACGGGCCAGAGTCCGACCATTCCGAAAAGCCGCATCGTCACCACCATCTGGGCATCGAGCATGAGGGCGCTGCCACGATGGACCACCGTCAGGAAGCGGCTGGGATCGAAAGGGGGCATGGGATGACCTCGCTGAGACGGTTTCAACTTAGCATAGCAGACTTTGCTGCGTTGCAGAATTAAATTTCTGCATATGCGAAATTACCTCTGACAACGTGGGTCGCGGCCGCGTGAAAAGGAGGGCCTGCGATGCGAGATTGCGGGCCACCGTCGCCGCGCGCCCGTTCGCGCCCGAGTGCCGCCGNCCCCGCCGCAGCGGGTGAGTCGCATCGCGCCGAAGTTGTAAACTATTTTACAGTATCGGCGGGATCGCAGTCCCTGATTTTCACAGGAATTGCTTGACCTGGAAGCAAACTGTTAATTTTTTTCTCAATTTGAAATATTGTTGCTCTTGGGAGATGTTCAGAGAGGCGGCGCTGGCCGCGCTCACACAAGGGATGGAGGATTTTCGGATATGGCCGATACTGTTGCAGGTGCGGGCACGAAGGGGTTTCACATCGACGCCGACACCTATGCGCGCATGTATGCCGAATCGATTCGCGACCCCGAAGGGTTCTGGCGCGAGCAGGGCAGGCGGATCGACTGGATCAAGCCCTATACCAGGGTCAAGAACACATCTTTCGACTATGACAACGTCTCGATCAAATGGTTCGAGGACGGCACGCTGAACGTTGCCGCCAACTGCATCGACCGGCATCTCGCGGTGCGGGGAGATCACACGGCGATCATCTGGGAGCCGGACGAACCCGGTGACGAGGCGCTCCACATCACCTATCGCGAGCTGCACGCCCAGACCTGCCGGATGGCCAACGTGCTGAAGAATCTCGGCATCGAGAAGGGTGACCGGGTGGTGATCTACCTGCCGATGATCCCCGAGGCCGCCTATGCCATGCTGGCCTGCGCGCGGATCGGCGCGATCCATTCGGTGGTCTTCGCCGGTTTCTCGCCCGACGCGCTCGGCGCGCGGATCAACGGCTGCGACGCCAAGCTGGTGATCACCGCCGATCACGCGCCGCGCGGCGGACGCAAGACCAGGCTGAAGGACAATGTCAACCAGGCGCTTCTGCACGACGTGGACGAGGTGAAATGCCTTGTCGTGCGGCGCACCGGCGATCAGGTCGCCTGGCGCGCGGGGCTCGATTTCTGGTGGCACGAGGAGGCCGAGAAGGTCAGCGCGGAATGCCCGCCCGAGGAAATGGGGGCCGAAGACCCGCTCTTCATCCTCTACACCTCCGGCTCCACCGGCATGCCCAAGGGCGTGGTGCACACCACCGGCGGTTATCTCGTCTATGCCTCGATGACGCACGAGTACGTCTTCGACTATCATGAGGGCGACATCTACTGGTGCACAGCCGATGTGGGCTGGGTCACCGGCCACAGCTATATCATCTATGGCCCGCTGGCCAACGGCGCGACGACGCTGATGTTCGAGGGCGTGCCGACCTACCCGGATGCCGGCCGCTTCTGGCAGGTCTGCGAAAAGCACAAGGTCACGCAGTTCTACACCGCCCCCACCGCCATCCGCGCGCTGATGGGCAAGGGCACCGGCCCGGTCGAGGGCTCTGACCTTTCCAGCCTGCGCCTGCTCGGCTCGGTGGGCGAGCCGATCAACCCCGAGGCCTGGAACTGGTATCACGAGAACGTGGGCAAGGGCCGCTGCCCCATCGTGGATACCTGGTGGCAGACCGAAACCGGCGGCATCCTCATCACGCCGCTGCCCGGCGTGGTCGAGACGCCCAAGCCCGGCTCGGCGACCAAACCCTTCTTCGGAATCCAGCCCGGCGTGCTCGACGACCAGGGCAACGAGCTGAGCGGTGCCTGCGAGGGGGTGCTCGCGCTCAAGGACAGCTGGCCCGGCCAGATGCGCACCGTCTGGGGCGATCACAAGCGGTTCGTTTCCACCTATTTCGAGATGTTCAAGGGCTATTACTTCACCGGCGACGGCTGCCGCCGCGACGCGGATGGCGATTACTGGATCACCGGCCGCGTGGACGACGTGATCAACGTCTCCGGGCATCGCATGGGCACCGCCGAGGTGGAATCGGCGCTGGTCGCCCATGCCGCCGTCAGCGAGGCTGCGGTGGTGGGCTATCCGCATGACATCAAGGGCCAGGGCATCTATTGCTACGTCACCCTCATGGACGGGGTGGAGCCGACGGAGGCGCTGCGCACGGAATTGCAGAACTGGGTGCGCCAGGAGATCGGACCGATCGCCAAGCCCGACGTGATCCAGTGGGCACCGGGCCTGCCCAAGACCCGCTCGGGCAAGATCATGCGCCGCATCCTGCGCAAGATCGCCGAGAACGATTACGGCTCGCTCGGGGATACCTCGACACTGGCCGACCCCTCGGTGGTTGACGATCTCATCGCCAATCGCGCGAATGCCTGAGCGGAGGCCATGGACATGGATGGAACCGATACGCCGCGGGGCAGCACCGTCAACCTTGTGCTTCTCGGGCCTCCGGGCGCGGGCAAGGGCACGCAGGCGCGGATGCTGGAAGAGGAATTCGGCCTCGTGCAGCTTTCGACCGGCGATCTGCTGCGCGCCGCCGTCGCGGCGGGAACCGAGGCGGGCCTCGAGGCGAAGGCGGTGATGGAAGCGGGCGATCTGGTGTCCGACGAGATCGTGATCGCCATCCTGCGCGACCGGCTGGCAGAGCCCGATTGCGCGAAGGGCGTCATCCTCGACGGCTTTCCGCGCACCACGGTGCAGGCCCGTGCGCTTGACACGCTCATGGCAGAGACAAGGCAGCACATCGCCGCCGCGATCAGCCTCGAGGTGGATGACGCCGCGATGGTCACGCGCATTTCCGGGCGCTACACCTGTGCGGGCTGCGGCGAGGGCTATCACGACAGCTTCAAGATGCCCGCGGTCGCGGGCGTCTGCGACAAGTGCNGCGGCACCGATATGAAGCGGCGCGCCGACGACAATGCCGAGACGGTGGAGCAACGTCTGCGCGCCTATCACGCGCAGACCGCTCCCCTGATCGACTATTACGACGCGAAAGGCGTGCTCGCCCGTGTCGATGCGATGGCCGATATCGGGGCCGTTTCGCATGAACTGAACGCGATCGTCCGCAAGGCGTTCGTTTGAATGGACGCCCGTTCCGGCGCAGGCCGGTGCGGGCGGGAGGAAACATCATGAAGGGAGGACAGGAATTGTCCGACAAGGAAGCAGCCAACGCATATTGGAAAGCCAATCTGCGTCTCATCACCTGGAGCCTGGTCATCTGGGCACTGGCATCGTTCGGGTTCGGCATCCTGCTGCGCCCGCTGGTCTCGGGCATCGCCATCGGCGGCACCGATCTGGGGTTCTGGTTCGCACAACAGGGCTCGATCATCGTGTTCCTGGTGCTGATCTTCAACTACGCCTGGCGCATGAACAGGCTCGACGCCGAACACGGCGTGGACGAGCAGTAAGGGGCGGGACATGGAACAGACAACCCTCAACATCATCGTCGTGGGCCTGAGCTTCGTGCTCTATTTCGGCATCGCGATCTGGGCCAAGGCCGGCTCGACCTCGGAATTCTACGCCGCGGGCCGCGGCGTGAACCCGGTCGTGAACGGCATGGCAACGGCGGCCGACTGGATGTCGGCGGCCTCGTTCATCTCGATGGCGGGTCTCATCGCCTTCGTCGGCTACAACAACTCGACCTTCCTGATGGGCTGGACCGGGGGCTATGTGCTCATGGCCATGCTGCTTGCGCCCTACCTGCGCAAGTTCGGCAAGTATACCGTGCCGGAATTCGTGGGCGACCGCTTCTACAGCAACACGGCGCGCGTGGTCGCTGTCATCGCGCTCATCACCATGTCGGTGACCTATGTGATCGGCCAGATGGCGGGGGCGGGCGTGGCCTTTTCGCGCTTTCTCGAGGTGGACAACACCACGGGCCTGCTGATCGCCTCCGGCGTGGTCTTCGTCTACGCCGTGCTTGGCGGGATGAAGGGCATCACCTACACGCAGGTGGCGCAGTATTGCGTGCTGATCGTCGCCTACACGATCCCGGCGGTGTTCATCTCGCTGCAACTGACCGGCCATGTCTTCCCGCAGATCGGGCTCTTCTCCGAACATGCGGCCTCGGGCCAGTATCTGCTCGTCACGCTCGACGGGCTGCTCAAGGATCTGGGCTTCACCGCCTATACCACCGGCTCGAGCCCCTGGCTGATGGCGCTCTTCACGCTCTCGCTGATGATCGGCACCGCGGGTCTTCCGCATGTCATCATCCGCTTCTTCACCGTTCCGCGCGTGTCTGATGCGCGCTGGTCGGCGGGCTGGGCGCTGGTGTTCATCGCGCTGCTCTACCTCACCGCTCCGGCCGTGGGGGCGATGGCACGCCTGAACATCATGACCACCATGTGGCCTCAGGGCGTGCAGGGCGAGGCCGTTGCGGTCGAGGATCTGCCCGACTGGTTCGAGACCTGGCGCGTGACNGGCCTGCTCGGCGTCGAGGACAAGAACGGTGACGGCAAGATCCAGTATTACAACGACAAGTCCGAAGCGATGACCGCGCTGGCTGCCGAGCGTGGCTGGCAGGGCAATGAACTGGTGACCTTCAACCAGGACATTCTCGTGCTCGCCAACCCCGAAATCGCCGGGCTCCCGGGCTGGGTCATCGCGCTTATCGCCGCCGGCGGCATCGCCGCGGCTCTCTCGACCGCCGCCGGCCTGCTGCTCGCGATTTCCTCGG
Source organism: Roseovarius sp. (assembly GCA_002720475.1). Classification (GTDB taxonomy): domain Bacteria; phylum Pseudomonadota; class Alphaproteobacteria; order Rhodobacterales; family Rhodobacteraceae; genus Roseovarius. The sequence continues at coordinate 14,641 of PBIL01000010.1, read as the reverse complement.
CGGTCAGCCACGACCTGATCAAATCGACGATCAATCCCGGCATCTCGGAAAAGGGCGAGCTTCTGGCAGCCCGGATCTCGATGGCGGTGGCGATCGTGGTGGCGACCTATCTGGGCCTCAACCCGCCGGGATTTGCCGCGCAGGTGGTGGCGCTGGCCTTCGGTCTCGCGGCGGCCTCGCTCTTTCCGACGCTGATGATGGGGATCTTCTCCAAGCGCATCAACTCGGCGGGCGCGACCGCAGGCATGCTCGCGGGGCTGATCTCGACCACGCTCTACCTGTTCCTCTACCTGGGCTGGTTCTTCATCCCCGGCACGAACATGCTGACCGCGGATCAATACCTCTTCGGTATCCCGCCGACCCATTTCGGCCCGATCGGCGCGCTGCTGAACTTTGGCGTGGCCTATCTCGTGTCGAACATGACGGCAGAACCGCCGCAGGAGATCCAGGACCTTGTCGAAAGCGTGCGCATCCCGCGCGGCGCGGGCGCGGCCACGGATCACTGAGTGACAGCGGGCGGGGGCGGCCATGCCGCCCCCGTCCTCCCCTTCGCCCGCCGGGAATTCCGGCATGACCGGGCGCTCTTGGGTTCCTTTCCAACCCGCCGAGGGAGCCAGCAACGATGGCCAAGCCCGAGCCGACCCCCATCGAGCTGCTCTGCCGCAACGCGCCCTTCGATGCGTTGCCGCCCGCGTTGCGGGCCGAACTCGGCCCCGTTCTGCGCCGCGTCTCGCTTGCGCCGGGCGAGGTGCTCTTTGCCATCGGCGACCCGCTCGCGGGCTTCTACCTTGTCGAGACGGGGGCGCTGGACATCGAGACCGGCGGGNGCGAGCCGGTCTCGCGGCGCGGCCCCGGCGACATGATGGGCGAGCGCGGGCTTCTGCGCGACGGCACCGCCCAGCTCACCGCCCGCGCGGTCGAGCCGACGCGCCTCATCCTCATGCCGCCGGGCTGGTTCCTGCGCCTGATGGAGGAGGTGGAGCCGGTCGGACAATGGTTCGACCGCGCGCGCCCCGCCCGCACCACCGATGACGGGCCCTATGCCACGGGACTGACGGCGCTCCAGGTCTCGGACCTGATGGCGAAGACGCCGATCACCTGCGCGCCCGACACGACCATCACCGAGGTCGCGCGGCTGATGCGCGCGCATGTCATCTCTTCCGTGGTGGTGATGGAGGGCGCGCGGCTGGCCGGGATCATCACCTCTCACGACCTGACCAACAAGGTGCTGGCCGAGGGCCTTTCGGGAGATATTCCCGTGGCGCAGGTCATGACCCACGACCCGGTAACCATTGCGCCCACGCAGCTTGGCCTTGATGCGCTCATGAAGCTCGCCGAACTGGGCGTCAATCACCTGCCCGTGGCGCAGGGCGGCCGCGTGGTGGGCATGATCGGCAAGACCGACCTCTTCCGCCAGCAGGCCGCGACGGCAAGCCACATGGTGGCCGATATCGCGGGCGCGGGCTCGGCCGAGGACATGGCGCAGGTCATGGACCGGGTGCCCGGCCTACTCGCGCAGCTCGTGCGGGCGGGGGTCAAGCCCGCCTCGATCACCCGCCGGATCACCGACATCACCGACGCGATCACCCGCCGCCTGCTGCGCCTGGCAGAGACCGAGCTCGGCCCCGCGCCCGTGCCCTGGCTCTGGGCCGCTTGCGGAAGCCAGGGGCGGCGCGAACAGACCGGCATCAGCGACCAGGACAATTGTCTCATCCTCGACGACAGTTTCGCGCCGGAGACGCACGACCCCTATTTCGCCGCGCTGGCGAAATACGTGAGCGACGGGCTCGATACCTGCGGCTTCTTCTACTGTCCCGGCGACATGATGGCCACCAATCCGCGCTGGCGCCAGCCGCGCCGCGTCTGGCGCAGGTATTTCGCGGGCTGGATCGCGCAGCCCGACACCGAGGCGCAGATGCTCGCCTCGGTGATGTTCGATCTGCGCCCCATCGCGGGCGAGGCGGCGCTCTTCGAGAACCTTCAGACCGAGGTCCTGGCGGCGGCGCGCAAGAATTCGATCTTCACCGCCCACATGATCGCCAATTCGCTCAAGCATACCGTGCCGCTGGGCCTCTTCCGGGGCTTCGCGCTCATCCGCTCGGGCGAGCACAAGAACACCATCGACCTCAAGCATTCGGGCGTCGTGCCGGTGGTCGATCTGGGGCGCATCTACGCGCTTCTGGGCGCGCTCGAGGCGACGGGCACGCGCGACCGGATCGAGGCGGGCCGCGCGGCGAGGGTGGTCTCGGAAAGCGGCGCGCATGACCTGCTCGATGCCTACGACCTCATCGCCGAAACCCGGCTGCGCCACCAGGCCGCGCAGATCCTGCGCGGCGACAAGCCTGACAATTTCATGAATCCCGCCGATATGTCCGATCTCGAGCGTAACCACCTGCGCGACGCCTTCATGGTCATCCGGACGATGCAGGCGGCCGCGGGCCAATCCCGAGGAGTGCTCACCTGACATGTTCTTCGAACTCATAGCGACCTTTGCCGCCGGGATCGGTGCCGCCGGTCTGGTCTTCGCGCTCGCGCATCTGACCGGCGGGCGGCTGCCGCGCTATGCCGCGCCCGCGACGGCAGGGCTGGCCATGCTCGCCTATGCCATCTGGTCCGAATACACCTGGGCCGCGCGCACTGCGGGCACCCTGCCCGAGGGGGTCGAGGTGATCGAAGAGATTCCCGAGTCGAAACCGTGGAAGCCCTGGACCCTTGCCGTCCCCCAGGTCACGCGCTTCGTGGCGCTTGACCGCGCCGGCGTTCAGACCAATCCGCAGGCTCCGGGGGTGCTTCTGGCCGATGTCTATCTCTTCGCCCGCTGGTCCCCCCCGGCGCGGCTGCCGCAATTCGTCGATTGCGCCAACCGGGCGCGCGCCGATGTCACCGAGGCCGCGCTCGCCGATCTCTCCCAGGCCGCCTGGAGGCGCGCGCCCGAGGGGGATGCCCTGATGGAGGCGCTGTGCAGATCCTGACCGGGAGAGGAGGCCCGCGATGTCGCAAAAGACCGTTCTGCTCGTCGAGGACGAGGACAACATCGCCCTTGCGCTCGCCCATCTGATCGGGCGGGCCGGCTATGGGCTCCGGCGCGTGGCCAGCGGCACCGATGCCATGACCGCGCTGGCCGAGGAACGCCCCGATCTCGTGGTGCTCGACGTGATGCTGCCGGGCAAGTCGGGCTACGAGGTCTGCCAGCTCATCCGCCGCGACGAGGAGCTGAAGGGCGTCAAGGTGCTCATGATCACCGCCGGCGGCGGCGAGATGGAGCGGCGCAAGGGCATGGCCGTCGGGGCCGATGCCTTCATGACCAAACCGTTCTCGACGGCCGATCTCACGCAGAAGGTCTGCGCCCTTCTGGAAGACGGGGCATGATGGACCGTCTGACCCGGCAACTCGGGCTGCGGCTGCGCTTCGCGCTGTTCTTCGCGGCGCTCGGGCTCGGGGGGATGGCGCTCATTGCCGCGGCGCTCTGGTTCGGTCATCTGCGGGGCGGCGGGCCGGTGGACGGCTTCGTGATCGGCGGCCTGCTCGCGGCGCTCGGCGTGATGGGGCTCTCGGCCTGGATCGGGCTTCTCTTCGACGAGAATGTGGCCAAGCCCATTCTTGCGCTCGCCTCCGACCTGACCACGCGCGCGCGCGCCGACGTGGATCTCGAGATCGACGAGACGCAGGCGCGCCATCTCGGCGCGCTCGCCCCGGCCGCCAACGCCATCAACGCGGCCCTGGCCGAGGCCCGCGCCGCCCGCCAGCGCGCCATCGAGCGCGAGACCGCCCGCATCGCCCGCGAAAAGGCGCTCTTCGAGGCGCTCTTTCGCGACCTGGGCGAGGGGGCGGTCGTGGCCACGCCCGACAACCGGGTGATGCTCTACAACCGCATGGCGCAGGAGCTCTTGCCGCAGATCGGGCTCAATCGTCCGCTCGAGGCGGTGCTGCGTCCCGAGCCGGTGACGGATGCGCTGCGCCGCGTCGAGGAGGCGCGCATCGCGGGGCGCATCGCCGCCGAGACCTTTCTCGCCGCCTCCGCCGATGGCACGCGGTTCCTGCTGGGCCGCGTCACCCCGATCCTGTCGGACGAGGAACTGTCGGGCCATGTCCTGATCTTCCGCGACGCAACCGACGATCTGCGCGCCCATGCCGAACAGGCCCATCTCTTCAACCGCCTGCTCGAGGGCGTCCGCCGCCCGGCGGGCACCATCGCCGCCCTCCACGACCTGCTCGAAACCGGCGAGGACCTGCCCCCCGAGGCGCGCGCGGGCTTTCGCAAGGGCATCGCCGAGGAGGTCGCGCGCCTTGTCCGGGTCATCGACGATCTGGCGGCCGAGCAGGCGGCGGCCACCGCGCGGCGCTGGCCGGTTTCCGCCGTGGCCGCCAGCCACATCTTCGACGCGGTGCGCGCGCGCGAGGCTCTGAGCGTTACCGCCACGGCCTCCGACGCGATGATCGCCTGCGACGGTTTCGCGATGTCCACGCTCCTCGCCCGGCTGATCGAACGCCTTTCCGAGACGGGCACGCGCGAGGGCTTCACCCTCGCCGCCGAAGAGGACGGGGCCGAGACTCGGCTCGTGCTCGGCTGGCAGGGCGAGGTCGCCACCGATGGCGAGATCATGGGCTGGCTCGACGCGCCGCTCTCGCCCGCCTACGGGCAGTATTCCGGCCGCGACGCGCTCGAGGCCCATGCCAGCACGCTCTGGGCCGAGGGGAAAGGCAGCGCGCATCGCATCGTCCTGCCGCTCTCCACGGCTGGCGCACCGCTCGCGCCCGGCGACGCGCGCCCCGAATTCTATGATTTCAACCTGCCCCCCGCCCCCGCGGGCGAGATGGCCACGCGCGACCTGTCGGATCTGAGCTTTGTCGTCTTCGACACCGAGACGACCGGTCTTTCGCCGCGTGGCGGCGACGAGATCGTGCAGATCGCGGGCCTGCGCATTGTCAACGGGCGCATCCTGCGCGGCGAGAGCTTCGAATCGCTCGTGAATCCGGGCCGCCCGATCCCGCCCTCGGCAACCCGCGTCCACCACATCACCGATGCCATGGTCGAGGGTGCGCCCGATATCCGCGACGTGGGCCAGCGGTTCCACGATTTCTGCAAGGGGTCGGTTCTGGTCGCGCATAACGCGCCCTTCGATCTGGCCTTCCTGCGGCTCAAGGAAGAGGTGATCGGGCGACGCTTCGACAACCCGGTGCTCTGCACGGTGCTGATGTCGGCGGGGCTCTTCGACCACACCGGGCAGCACACGCTCGACGCGCTCTGCGCACGGTTCGGCATCACCATCCCCCCGGAGGCGCGCCATACCGCCATGGGGGACACGGTGGCCACGGCCGAGGTCTTCGTGCGCATGCTGGCGCTTCTGCGCGACAAGGGGGTGAGCACGCTCGCCGCCGCCATCGCCGAAGAGGGGCGCATGACGAAGATCCGCAAGGCACAGACCTACTGAATGCGCCGCGCCGAAGAGGGTCCGGCGAGCAGGTTTGTTGCATCGAGATCGCATCCCCGGGATTTGATCGCCGACAAGGAGCCTGTGCTTGACAGAACAGACCCGCATCCGCAGAGTGATCACGAAACCGTGACTGCTCCCGCGCGATTTATCTACGCTGAAACAATCGCTTGACGTTCTCGGCGAATTCAATTCTTCAGAGGAAGGCCGCATCATGTCCACTCCACACCGCGCATTGGTTCTCACCAGCAGCCTCATCGCGCTGATGTCCACCACTGCCTCGGCCCAGGTCGTGATCGACAACGGCACCATCCAGCTCGGCATCAACCCGGCGGGCAACCTCGTGACCGGCGGGATCGGGCTGACTTTTCTCACCACCACCGCCGCCTCGGGCGAAGTGCTCGCACCGGGCTGCCCCTGCGAGGGCTGGGGCGTGGCCGACATGTCCACGACCGAATTCGGGATGGCGGGCCAGTCGTTCGGCTTTGCCAACATCGCCTCGTCGAGCGTGACCGCCTCGGGCGCGGGCACCGACGCGGCCTCGACCGGCAATGCCGCCATCTCCGTGACCGACGTCGCCGATGGGGCGCTGTCTCTCCGGCTCACGCATGATTTCATGCCCTCGGCCTCGCCCAACCTCTACCAGGTGGAGGTGATGATCGAGAACACGGGCGCGGGGCCTGTCGGCAATCTCGTCTATCGCCGCGCGATGGACTGGGACGTGCCGGATACCGAGTTCAGCGAATTCGTCACCATCGGCGGCTGGCCCGCCACCAACCTCATCGGCTCGAGCGACGACGGTTTCGTCGAGGGCAACCCCAACACGCCGCTCACGACCCTTGCGCCCGATGCCGTGCTCAACGGCAATTTCACCGACAGCGGCCCGGACGACCACGGTGCGGTGTTCGATTTCGGCTTCGGCACGCTCGCCGTCGGCGAGATGGAGGATTTCCAGATCTACTACGGTGCGGCAGCGAGCGAGGCGGATGCGATGCTCGCGCTCGGTGCCGTCGGGGCCGAGGTCTTCTCGCTCGGCCAGCCCAGCTCGCCCGACGGCGAGACGCTCGGTGTGCCCCATACCTTCATCTTCGGCTTCGGTGGCGTCGGCGGCACGCCGATCGGGCCTGGCGGCGGCGGCGGGGCCACGACGCCGCTCAATTTCGGCACCCAACTGGCCACGCTGGTGGTGGATCACCACGTCTATCGCACGTCACAACGGCTCGACCGGCTGTCGATGGGCACGTCCGGATCGACGGTTTCCACCCAGGGGAACGCGAACGAGTTCCGCCCGGCCGGGTTCGACGGTCTGGTTCTCAGCCTGACCGGCAGCTATTTCGACGGCGAGTTTGACGCCACGACGAACAACGTCGGCCTCGATTACGATTCCCACTACCTCGGCATGTCCATCGAGCGCGAAGTCGACATCGTCGGCGGGCCGTTCTCGCGGGGGCTCTATGGCTTTGCGATCGGCTACGAGGACGTGTCGGCCTCGCGCACGGACAATCTCGGCTCGATCGACCTCGAGGGACTGTCCTTTGCCTTCTACGGCGGCGTCGCGGATCCGCGCGGGCCCTTCGTCGATGGGGCGCTGTTCTTCACCGATCTCGATTACGACCAGACGCGGATCGGCATGACGCAGACCTTCCGCTCGACCCCGAAGGGCGATTCCCACGGCACCAAGCTGCGCGCGGGGTATAATTTCGACCTTCCCGACATGGCTGCGGTTTCCAGCCAGACCTTCGCAGCCTACGCGGAATGGACCTATCGCAAAACCGAGATCAACAGCTTCACCGAGACAAATGCCGGGCTGACCACGTCCGGTTTCTCCGATACCGGCAACGAGGTCGGGGTCGGGCTGCGCTACGGCTTCGAAGGGCTCGGTGCGCAGCGCAACGTCTTCGGGGTGATCGACCTTGCCGTGCTCACCGACCTGTCGGGCGACGATTTCAACGTTGCCCAGACGACGGCGGGCGGCGCGGCGGTCGTGAGCCTCGTCGATGGCGACGACAGCGCCGTGCTGCGCGGCAGCGTCGAGGTGGGCTTCGCCGATACCAGCGGCTGGCTGGGATCGGCCCGTCTCGGCGGGCGCGCAAGCAGCGACCATTCCGAGTTCGAACTCGGCCTGAGGGTCAGCCGCAACTTCTGAGCGCGCGGGCCGGGCATCTTGACCCGGCCCCCGCGCTGCCCTAAGCAGGGCGCGCTGCGGGCGTTGTGTAATGGTAAGACCTCAGCCTTCCAAGCTGATGATACGGGTTCGATTCCCGTCGCCCGCTCCATGCTCGTCGGTCTGCGCGTGCGAGAATTGAAACGCCGCCGCTTTTGGGCCATCTATGGGCCAGAGACCCTCGGCCGAACGGGGGCACGGGCAGCAGAGGCATTTCCTGATGAGACAGATCGCATTTCTCGGGCTGGCCGTGACGCTGGCAGCCTGCGGTGGGGCCAACCGGTTCGAGGGCGATCCGCGTGCCGGGCGGCCCGTCGCCTCGGGGCCGATTTCCGATGCCTGCCTCGCCTCGGACCGCAAGGCCCGCTCGCCGGCGCTTTGCGGCTGCATCCAGGCCGTCGCCAACCAGACGCTGAGCGGGGCCGAGCAGCGCCGGGCCGTGGGTTTCTACCGCGATCCTCATTCGGCGCAGGAGGTGCGGACCTCTGACCGCCCGGCCGATCAACGCTTCTGGGAGACCTACACCGCCTATGCCGAGCGGGCCGAACGGATCTGTCGCTGACCCTTACACCTTGAGCCGCGTGCCCCTTGCCAGCATCACCCAGGCAATCACGCAGACCGCAAGCGTCACCGCCCCCGCCACGCCAAGCCCCAGCAACGGCGCGCTGTCCGAAACGCCGATCATGCCGTAGCGCACCCCGTCTATCAGGTAGAAGACCGGGTTGACATGGCTGATCGCAAAGAGCGTCGGCGGCAGCGCCTCGACCGAGTAGAACGTGCCCGACAGGAAGGCGAGCGGGGTCACGACGAAATTGGTGATCGCCGCCATCTGATCGAACTTGTTGGCAAATATCCCGGCCACGAGCCCGACTGCGCTCATCAGCGTGGCCCCCAGCACCACGAAGACGATCAGCCAGAGCGGCTGCTCGGGCACGAGCCCCAGCCCGGCCCAGAGGCCCGCCGCGATCACGCCCGCCACCAGCACACCGCGTCCGACGCCCCCCGCCAGATATCCCAGCAGCAATTCGCCCCCCGAGAGCGGCGGCATCAGCGTGTCCACGATATTGCCCTGCACCTTGGAAATCACCACCGAGGAGGAGGTATTGGCAAAGGCGTTCTGGATCACCGTCATCATCAGGATTCCCGGCGCGATGAAGGTGGTGAAATCCACCCCCATCACCGCCCCCCGGTGCGGTCCGATCGCCAGGCTGAAGATCACCATGAAGAGCGCCGCCGTCACCAGCGGTGCCAGCAGCGTCTGCGTCCAGACCGCAAGAAAGCGGCGGTTTTCCCGGAGGGCCAGCGTCCACAGGCCGAGCCAGTTGACCCTGCCGAAGCGCCGCGCGCCCATCGGTTGCAGTGCGGTCTCGGGCGCATGGGTCATGGGCGGCTCCTTGTGCGGCGCGGAACGATTCGGTGCCTTGTAACTCGGCCCCGGGTGTTTAGAATAGGGTCCTGATCCGAATGACAAGGCGGCGGGCCCATTCCGGGCCGAGGGCCGCCTTTCACCATCAAGGGAAGCCCGGAATGTCGTGGAGCGATGAGCGCGTCGAGCTGTTGAAGAAGATGTGGACCGAGGGCCAGTCCGCCAGCCAGATCGCCAAGGAACTGGGCGGTGTCACCCGCAATGCCGTGATCGGCAAGGTGCATCGGCTGGGCCTGTCGAACCGCAATGGCGGCGGTGGTGCCCCCGCTGCCGAGACGCCCGCCCCGGAGACCGCGCAGCCCGCGCCCAGGCCTGCGCCGAAACCCGCCCCGCGGCCCGTGGAGGACGCCGAGCCCGAGCCGGTGCAGACCGTCGCGCAAGCCCGCGCCAAGGCGATCATCCCGGCCGGCCGTCCCCTGCCGCCGCAACCATCGGCCAACGAGATCGACCCCGAGGCCCTCGCCAAGGTCAGCGAGATCGAGAAGAAGGCCAAGAAGCTCACGCTGATGGAGCTGACCGAGCGGACCTGCAAATGGCCCGTAGGCGACCCGGCCACGCCCGATTTCTGGTTCTGCGGTCTGCCGGTGCAAAGCGGCAAGCCCTATTGCGAGGCCCATGTCGGCGTGGCCTTCCAGCCGATGTCGAGCCGCCGCGACCGCAAACGCTAGCGGCTGCCCGCGTCCGGCCGCTGGCGCTTGGCGGTTCGCCGGGACCGCCTTGCCGATCTGAGCAGAGCCTCGAGGGTGCGCGCCGATCTTGCGGGCAAAGCGGCGAAACACGGTTTCCCGCACCTGCCCGCGCCATCCATGTCGCCGCGTGAAGCTGGCTGGGGTGGTAGGATTCGAACCTACGGTACACGGTACCAAAAACCGCTGCCTTACCACTTGGCTACACCCCAGCGTGAGGCGCTCATTACTCCGGTGGCGGGCGCGGTTCAAGAGTGCGGTTTGAAAAATCTTCGCCGTCGCGCCGTTCCTCGGATCAGTCGAGGACCTCGTTCGCGCCGACGCCCCAGAGCCCGCTCTTGAGGGCCCAGCCGTCATGGCCGCCGGCGGCCAGTTCGCACCAGTCGGGTCCGCATTCCGTGATCCGTGCGACCACCCCCGCCTCGAGCCGCGCCATCACCATCGTGCCGGGATCGGGACGGGCGTGCAGTTCGAGCATGTCCGCCTCCACGATCACCGTGCGCACCCCCGACAGCAGCGTGTAATGCACCCAGCCACCCGCGCCGTCGCGGTCCTCGACCCGCCGCCAGTGGCCGAATTCGGCGGTGATGCGCAGCGGCATGTCGCGGCGCTTGAACACCCAGTCGATGCGATGCGTGAGGCTCGGGCCACGGCGCACATTGGCCTCGGACGCCTTGAGCGAGACGTAGCGCGGCAGCGGTAGCCCGGTGACCGGTCCGCGCTCTCCGGACATGGCCATAAGCGGCCAGAGCGCCATCAGGATCAGGGTCAGTCCCGCCCGCCGCATCGCCTGTCTCCGAATTCCGAATGTGCCTGCAAAGGGTTCTTGTGCCCCGCTCTTTCCTGCGCCACTCTGGCAGCAACGCGCCGCAAAGAAAAGCCACGAGGAGGGCTTCATGCCATCTCAACGCCTGAGTGTTGTCGTGACGCGACGCCTGCCCGAGCCTGTCGAGCGGCGGATGCGGGAACTCTTCGACGTGCGCCTGCGCGAGGACGACGGGCCCATGACGCGCGACGAACTCGTCGCTGCGATGCAGGAGGCGGATGTGCTGGTGCCGGTGATCACCGATCGCATCGACGCCGGGCTGATCGGCCAGGCCGGCGAGCGGCTCAAGCTCATCGCCAATTACGGCGCGGGCGTGGATCACATCGACGTGGAGACGGCGCGGGAGCGCGGCATCCTCGTGTCGAACACGCCCGGCGTGCTGACCGAGGACACCGCCGACATGACCATGGCGCTCATCCTTGCCGTCACACGCCGCCTGCCCGAGGGGCTGGCGGTGATGCAGTCGGGCGACTGGCACGGCTGGTCGCCGACGGCGCTTCTGGGCGGGCGCATCGCCGGGCGGCGGCTCGGCATTCTCGGGATGGGCCGGATCGGGCAGGCGGTGGCGCGGCGCGCGGCGGCCTTCGGGATGCAGGTGCATTACCACAACCGCCGCCGGTTGCGCCCCGAGATCGAGGAAGCGCTCGGCGCGACCTGGTGGGAGAGCCTCGATCAGATGGTGGCGCGGATGGATGTGCTGAGCATCAACTGCCCGCACACGCCCGCGACCTTTCACCTGATGAACGCGCGGCGGCTCAAGCTGATGAAGCCCGAGGCGGTGATCGTGAACACCAGCCGCGGCGAGGTGATCGACGAGAACGCGCTCACCCGGATGCTGCGCGCGGGCGAGATCGCGGGTGCCGGGCTCGACGTCTACGAGCGCGGGGCCGAGATCAACCCGCGCCTGCGCGAATTGCCCAATGTGGTGCTCCTGCCGCACATGGGCTCGGCCACGGTCGAGGGACGGCTCGAGATGGGCGAGAAGGTGATCATCAACATCAAGACCTATCACGACGGCCACCGCCCGCCCGATCTGGTCGTCCCGGCGATGCTGTAACCGGGTGTCTTTCGAGATATTCCTTGCCACGGCACCGGGGCTGGAGGCGGCCCTGGCGCTGGAGGCGCGCGCGCTCGGGTTCGGCCCGGTGGCCGAGATGCCGGGGGGTGTGACGTTTCCGGGCGGCTGGCCCGAGGTGTGGCGGGCCAACCTCGCGGTGCGCGGGGCGGCGCGGGTGCTGGCGCGGATCGGGGAATTCCGCGCGATGCATCTGGCGCAGCTCGACAAGCGGGCGCGCCGGTTCGACTGGGGCGCGGTGCTGCGCGCCGATGTGCCCGTCCGGGTCGAGGCGACGTGCCGACGCTCGAGAATCTATCACGCCGGGGCCGCATCGCAGCGCATCGCACGCGCGATCGCCGAGACGCTTGGCGCACCCGAAGGCGGCGAGGGCGCGATTCGGCTGCTGGCGCGGATCGAGGACGATCTCGTGACGCTGAGCGTCGATACCTCGGGCGAGCCGCTGCACCGGCGCGGCCACAAGGAGGCCGTGGGCAAGGCGCCGCTGCGAGAGACGATGGCCGCGCTCTTCCTGCACCAATGCGGCTTCGACGGCTCGGGGCCGGTGCTCGATCCGATGTGCGGCTCGGGCACATTCGTCATCGAGGCGGCCGAGATCGCGGCGGGGCTGATGCCGGGGCGGGACCGGCGCTTTGCCTTCGAGGATCTGGCGAGTTTCGACGCGGGCGCGTGGCAGGCGATGAAGGGCGGCGCCGCGCCGCGGGATGTCGCCACGGTGTTTCAGGGCTTTGACCGCGATGCAGGCGCGGTGCGCATGGCCGCGGCCAATGCCGCGCGCGCGGGTGTGGGCGCGCTCACGCGCTTTGCCTGTCAGCCGATCTCGGCGCTCAGCCGCCCCGACGGGCCGCCCGGCCTTGTCATGGTCAACCCGCCCTATGGCGCGCGGATCGGCGAGCGAAGGCTGCTCTTCGGGCTTTACGGCAGCCTCGGCGAGGTGTTGCGGCGCGAGATGCGCGGCTGGCGGGTGGGGCTGGTGACGAGCGATGGCGGTCTGGCAAAGGCAACGGGCCTGCCGTTCTTGCCACCGGGCCCGCCGGTGGCGCATGGTGGGCTCAAGGTGACGCTCTGGCGCACCGGTCCGCTCTGAGGCGGATGCGGAGGGTCTTCGGTTTTCGGGGTGGTGATAACGCTCTGTTAACGTGGCGACGGGCAGGGTGCGAGACAGGATCGAAAGGATGGCAGCCATGCGCGTGCTTCTGTTTCTTCTGGCGTTTCTCGCCGCGCCGCTGATGGCGCAGCAGGCGGCAGATACGATCGCGCCCGAGGGTCGCGGGGCAGGGGGCGTGGCGGTGCCGCCTGCGCTGGCCGGGGCGGCGCGCGCCAAGGCGGAGGGGCGGCCTTTCGCGGCGGAGCACTGGATGATCGCGGCGGCGCACCCGCTGGCCGTCGCGGCGGGCGCGGATGTGCTGCGCGCGGGCGGCACGGCGGCGGATGCGGTCGTGGCGGTGCAGGCGGTGCTGGGACTGGTGGAGCCGCAAAGCTCTGGCCTGGGGGGCGGCGCGTTCCTTGTCTGGCACGATGGCGCGACGGGCGAGATCACCACGCTCGACGGGCGAGAGACGGCGCCGCTTGAGGCCACGCCCCGGCTTTTCCTCGGCGCCGAGGGGCAACCGCTCGAGTTCTTCGAGGCGGTGGTGGGCGGGCGCTCGGTCGGTGTGCCCGGCACGCCCGCGCTTCTGGCGGAGGCGCAGGCGCGATGGGGAAGGGCGGACTGGGCCGGGCTTTTCGACGATGCGATCCGTCTGGCCGAGAACGGGTTTCCGGTCAGCCCCCGGCTGGCGGCGCTTGTCAGGCGCGATGCCGCGCGTCTTGCGCGCTTCCCCGAAACGCGCGCCTATTTCCTGCCCGGCGGGCAGCCGCTGGGCGAGGGCGAGAGCCTGCGCAATCCCGCCTATGCCGAAACCCTGCGCCTTTTCGCGCGCGAGGGGCCGCGCCCCTTCTATACAGGTGAGATCGCCGAAGACATCGTCGCGCGGGTGCGGGGCGCCGACGGCAACCCGGGGCTGCTAAGCCCGACCGATCTGGCCGTCTACCGCGTGCGGGAACGCCCGGCGGTCTGCGTGCCCTATCGCGGGCACGAGGTCTGCGGCATGGGGCCGCCCTCCTCCGGCGGGGTGGGCGTGGGGCAGATCCTCGGGCTGCTGGCCCCTTATGACCTGGCCGCGCTCGGCCCGGGGAGCGCCGAGGCGTGGCGTCTCATCGGGGACGCCACGCGCCTCGCCTTCGCCGACCGGGGGCGATACCTTGCCGACAGCGATTTCGTTCCGGTGCCGGTGAAGGGGCTGCTCGCGCCCGACTATCTCCGGGACCGGTCGGACCTCCTGCGGGGCGATGACGCCCTGCCGGAGGTGACGCCCGGAGCGCCCGCGTTCGACCATGCGCTGAACCGGGGAAGGGGGAAGACCCTCGCACAACCGGCCACCTCTCATGTCTCCATCACCGACGCCTATGGCAACGCCCTCTCGATGACCGCGAGCATCGAGAACGGCTTCGGCTCGCGGCTCATGGTGCGGGGGTTCCTGCTCAACAACCAGCTTACCGATTTCTCCTTTGCCAGCCATGAGGACGGGCGCGTGATCGCCAATGCCGTCGCCCCCGGCAAGCGCCCGCGCTCCTCCATGGCACCCACGATCATTCGGCGCGACGGGCAGCCCGTGCTGGTGCTGGGCAGTCCCGGCGGCAGCCGCATCATCCCCTATGTGGCCCGGACCATCGTGGCCATGCTCGATTGGGGGCTGGACGCGCAGGCCGCGCTGGACCTGCCGCATCTGGTCAACCGCTTCGGCCCCTATGAACTGGAGGCGGGCGCTATGCCGCTCGCGTCCGGGCTGCGCGCGCTTGGCTATACGGTCGAGGCGCGCGACATGACCTCCGGCCTGCACGTGATCGACCTGCGCGCGCGGCTTTCGGGCGGGGCCGATCCGCGCCGCGAGGGGCTGGCCTACGGCGACTAGGTCGTGAACCCATAAACGGGATTTCCTTATCGTGTCTGTCGTGATTCACTGCCGGAAACCGGAGGTGAGCATGACAGG
>PBIL01000009.1 GCA_002720475.1 Roseovarius sp. | reverse complement strand
GAGAGGTGGTCCTGCTTTTTCGACCAGAATGCAGCCCAGTTAAGGTGGATCAGGGTTTCACATCAGGCTGCCATTTTCATGGGTTCCGTTTTGCTGGCATGGACCTCGTCGGGGGTCAAGATGCCATGGGTCGAGTGGGGCCGATCGGCGTTGTAATAGGCGAGCCATTGGCCGATACCGTCTCGGGCCTGTGACCCGGTCTCGAAGGCGCGCAGGTAGACGCATTCGTATTTCAACGACCGCCACAACCGCTCGATCATGCGATTGTCGATCCAGCGGCCCTTGCCATCCATCGATATCTTCACCTTGGCCTCCTTCAGCTCATCGATCCAGTCGCTGCTGGTGAACTGCGATCCCTGATCGGTGTTGAAGATCTCCGGCGGGCCATATTTGGCCAGCGCCTCTTTCAGCGCCGCGACACAGAAGTCTGCCTCCAAGGTATTCGACAGCCGCCAGGCCAGCACCTTGCGGCTATACCAGTCCATGATCGCCACCAGATACAGGAACCCCCGCTCCATCCGGATATAGGTGATGTCGGCGCACCAGACCTGGTTGGGCCGGTTGATCGCCAGCCCCTTGAGCAGGTAGGGATAGATCTTGTGCGCCGGGTGTTTCTTGCTGGTGTTGGGCTCCTGGTAGATCGGCACCAACCGCATCAGGCGCATCAGTCGACGCACACGATGGCGGCCACATTTGTGACCCTGCCGCTTCATGTGCCGCGCCATCTGGCGAGAGCCATACCACGGGGTCTCCAGGAACTGCTTGTCGATGATCTCCATGAAGGCCAGGTTCTCAGCGCTCTCCCCCTTGGGCCGGTAATACAGCATCGAGCGCGACAGTTGCAGCAGCCTGCATTGCCGCCGCTGGCTCAGCTCATGATCCTTGCTCACCATTTTTTGCCTCGCGTCCCGAGCAGCTGAACCGAGGCATTCGCTAAAAAATCCCGTTCCACCACCAACTGCCCGATCTTCGAATGCAGCTTCTCGATCTCTGCCTCATTCCCCTTCCCGGGATCAGCGCCCCGCCGGGTGAACGCCGTGGCCATGTTCTCGATCGCCGCCCGCTTCCACGTGCTGATCTGGTTCGGATGCACGCCATATTTCTTCGACAGCTCGGCCAGCGTCATCTCTTCTCGGATCGCTTCAAGCGCGACCTTCGCCTTGAACTCAGGCGAATGCGTCTTTCTCTTTGTCATTGCGGATCGTCTCTTTCATCATACGATCCACCTTAACAACTGGTCCGAATTTCTGCGACCACCTCTACCTTCACCGCGATAGCTGTCATTGCCCGTGCCGCCGTCCAGAATGTCTGCGCCGCCATTGCCGTCCAGGAAGTCGTCATCAGCACCACCGAAGATATGGTCGATGCCTTCACCGCCGTAGATGGAGTCATCACCAGCCTCTCCGTAGAGATAATTGGTGGCGGTGTCGTTGTTCTGGTTCGGGGCGTAGCCGTGGATTTCGTCATTGCCCGCACCGCCATAGATGGTGTCGCTGTCTGCGCCACCTTCTTCAACGCCGTAAAGCTCGTCAGCGCCGTCAGTACCAGTCAGCGTGTAATTCTTGTCATCTAAGCGATAGGTTGAGCTGTCCGAGAACTCGATCAGTTCAACATGGCCGTTGCCAATATTGAACTGGTTCTCGATGATGATTTGTCCGGTGTCAGAACCATTATCGATGTCGATAACCAGGTCAGAGTTGCCTGTTCTTGTGATGGTCAAATCGCCAATATCAAAGCCCGAACCTAGAACGATGCGGTCATCGTCGTTGCCAGCACCGGTGCCATCTTCACGAATGATGTCATTCTCATCGCCCGCAGCCCAAATATACTGATCATCACCTGTACCACCACGGAGGTAGTCGCCGCCGCCGTTGCCGGTCAAGACATCATTACCAGCTTGGCCGTTCAACTCATCATGGCCACTGCCACCAGTAAGACTTTCCCCACTGGATGTACCATTGTATGTCGTCCCAAGCGGTGACTCATAGGCTAAGTCCGCGACGATGCCGCTCAGGCTAAGCGAGTTGTCCGTCGCATAGATCGCGTCATCTAGGTATGTCTGATCACCGCCTGAAAGGTTGCTTACTCCGACGGTGTACTCAATCACTCGAACCACATTCTTCCAAAACACATCAACATTGGTTTCACTCATGCCTTGCGTTTCGAGCGCATCGATGGTCGATTGATTAAGCCCTACCACTCCGGAAATATTGTCCGCAACAATATCGTACGATAGGTCTCCGGCAAACAGCGAAGCTCCAACGCTCTGTACAAGCAGTCTTGCATAAACATTGCTTAAAGCAATATCGAACGCCTCCTCTAAGTCGGCACTTGCCCATGGACCTGGGTTAACATGAATACCTCGTTGCAAGAACTCACTTCCACGAAATACCTCGAGAAACTCTAGCTCACGTGCATCTATGTAAGTACCTCGCGAGTCAGCGCTGACTCCATCGACACCCGCCCACCGAAACATAATGTCTCGAACATTATCCAATACTGTGCTGTCGTCAGTGAACGCTTCAGATAGCGAAAGGTCTGCAAGATCGGCAACCAACCCCAAGAGGTTTCCGATCCCGGAATTATCCGCTGACATTGAGTAGTATAGATTTGACAGCTCTCCGTAACCGCGCAAATCAATATTAACCAAGTAAGCATTGATGTCCGGAATATGATCCACGTCGTAAATGGAGTTCAGATTTGAGAAGGTGAAATATACGTCCGCAATATCACGCGTATTACCATTGATTGTAAAACTACTTTCTTGTTTGATTGAATTCCCAGCGATGCCTATGCTAACCTCGCTGTAGGCCAAATTGATCTCTGTAATCAGCTTTGCATCCAGAGAGAATAACTCAGTTGATTCCGATACACCGTTTGTGTTGGCATCGATCCAAACAAATAGGTCATCCCATGACGTGTCACCAGCGTCAATAATTCCATCCTCATTGCTGTCATGAGCAGCAAGCGCTAGGAATCCGTTTGAGAAACCGGTTTGATCCCCGAAGAGCTCGGTCGAACTATTGATTTTTCCATCACCATTTTGATCAAAGGCAAGCAACCCATCATCGGAGCCAACCCAGCCGGTGGCTTCAGCAAACCCATCATTGTCAATATCCCAATATACGGCGCTGCCACTTACGAGCGAGGTTAATTCAATTCCATCACCATCTAAATCAAGAACAAGAGGCGAGGCCTCACTTTCACCTTCATCAATACGTTCTTCTACGTCATCAGCATAAGTATCTGTATCCTCTGCATCAGAGTCACCTCCGCCAGGCGCTATATCATTTAGCTCTCGTGGAGTTTCTTCTGGGTCAAAATTCCTGTGTACAGGCTTCGCCTCGTCAGCTGGTAGAACCTCCTGATTTTCGTACTTTACGCGAAGGGAATCTGTTAGTTCTGGGTAATCTTCAATGATGTCGTCCACCCACTCCGTAACGGAATTTTCGTATTCCGCGTCAGTCATGCTGTTCTCAGGCTCGGTACCACCGCCCGGGTATCTTCCGCTCGCGATATCAGCAGCATGCTTGAGCTCATGAAGCAGCCCACGCGTCAACGAGATGACTTCCGGATCATTATCCGGATTGTTATCAGGATGAAACGCCCTTCGAGTAAACGTTTCATCCGACATTCGTATGACTACATCGGATCCGATTGGTTGAGTGCTTCCATATACATCCTCAGTGTCACCGGGATGTGAAGAGCCACCGCTAGTGGCGCCATCTTCCAAAATTATCCTTACATCACCTGGAGTGTTTTCAATCGCCTCTCGAAGAACATCTTCAAACCGGCTATCATCATTTTCCCGAAAAAGAAGAAGCAGCCCCATTATTTCTGAGTTTATATCATCGTCTGTAAAAAGATTGCTGTTCTCCGTATCAACTTCATAAGCCATATTTTTTCCTTAACTAATTTATTTCCCAATATAGAAGACATACTCAAGATATTTTTCCAATTGCAGTGCTAGAAAATCTAGCGACTTAATAAAGTCAGCTCGATCCCCCAAGTGAGGATCAAAAATAAATGGCTCCGGCACAATAATGTCGCCAAGTTGTTCAGAGTTTCCAAACTTCAGATCGGGTTTTTCAATAACCACATCAACCGCCCCTATTAATAGCTCGGCTCCTACTGGAGGTGTGTAGCTTTGCTGCCCAACTTTGAGCATTAAATATATTGTATTATCTGAAGCAAGGTTAATGCTTTCATGGTGCTTGATACTATCCTCTACGAGCACAACAAAGCGACGACTTGACAAACTCGACGCATCCAGCCGATTTTGTAGAAGTTCCACAAAGACATGTGCGAACGCGTCATGATCTTGGTACTTTCCTGATGGATAGAGCAATTCTCTAAAGATCTTAAAGTCGCTTCGGTTGTTGTAGTCTTCTGGCACCTCATTCTTGTATTTGTTAGGCGGATAGCGGTAGCTAACTTCTCTATCTTGCTTCACTCGCGTATCTACCAAAATATACTTTACTTCGCGCAAGAATGTCACAGTCTCATTTGGCACGTGTACCGCTTGCTGATCAGCCCTCGCTGTCTCACTGATAAAGATCACTAAGATTCCCAATATTGATAAAATAGTGAAATTATATAGAGCCTTCAAAACTCCCCCCCCTCCTGCGTTATCTTTCTAAATAATAAATGTTTTTTTCTATTTTGTACTTCTTGAACATATATTTTTTCTCGCGTAAATTGTATGGTTACGTCTATACGCAACTTTACATATCAAGAAGAAGACTTATTCATAGCATTCTGAGACTTCTTAGAGGCCGCCTATTGGGCGACCTCATTAGCATCGTCTCTGTCGATCAACGGCTGCAAGCCGTGCAGGAAGTCTGCGGCGCGCTGTGCGTGGGCGGCGGCGGTGAAGATCGCGCGGCTGTCATCGCGCAGGACTTTCAGCCAACTGCCGATATACGCGGCGTGATCTTCGCGATCGTCGAGTGTGATCCCTAGATCAGCGCAGAGGAACGCAGCGCCGAGCTCCGCAACAAGCTCTTCGCGGGCATATCCGGCATCGCCGAACTTTTCGCGCCCAAAATCCCGATCAAGGCGGCTCTTATGCCGCGTCCAATGCGTGCATTCATGCGCAAGGGTGGCGTAATAGCTCTCAGCATCGCGGAAGCTCTCGAAGACCGGCATTTGGATGTAGTCTTGTGGCGGGCAGTAGTATGCGCTGTTACCGCCGTGGCGGATATCGGCACCGGTATCGGCGAAGAAGGCATCGGCGGCGGCGACCCGCTGATCGGGATTGCGCTGCGTCTTCGCCGGTGCGTAGTAGTGCGCTGGCAAACCTTCGATCTGTTCGATGTTGAAGACCGTATAGCCCTTCATGAAGGGGATGGTCTGATCGACCTCCTCGCCTGTGGCATCGTCGCGCTCGGTGCGGGTCAGCGTGTTGGCGTAGACGACAGGCGACCCTTTCTCGCCTTTGCGGACATGGCCACCAAGTTCGTGGGCTTGCTTGAAGGTCATCCAGATCGGGGCGGCGAAGTGGCGTTCCATCGAGGAGGCCCAGAGGCTCAGGACGTTGATACCGCTATAGGGCTGTCCGTTGTGGCGGAGCGGTCGCGAGATGGGGCCAGCGGCGTGAGCGGCGTTCCAGGGCTGCGTCCAGGGTTTAATGCCCTGCTCCAAGGCGGCGACGATCTGATCGGTGATGCGGGTGTAGATGTCTCCACGATTGTTGAGGCGGGTATTTTCGTCTTTGCGGGTCATGGCTGTTTCCTTCCGTTTGGCGTTTCCTCAAGACGCGTCACGAAAAGGACGGGGGTTTCAGCCGAAGGGTCATCGCGCCTTCTACAGGCGCGTGTACGGCCAACACGGCCATGCCGAAGCGCAGCGTAGGCTGGGTGGTGCGGGCAAGCCGTTGACCGGGAGGCGCCCCCGGCCAAGTATGCGTCAGAGATTGAGGAAGGCCTCAACGGAAGGTGCTATGGCCACGGACGACCAATCCGCCCGTCGTGGAGTTCGAATACTGTGCCGCACAGATTGATCGGCGCACCTAGACAGGGCAAAGTATTGAGACCTGCGCAATAGCCGCCATGCCGGATGTGGCCAACGGGAACGAATTTGCGCTCCCTAGCGGACAGCCACACCAGAGAAACGGGAACTGAAGCCATGCCGAACAGGAGCGCGCCGATAGCTGCTTTGATTGTGACATTCGCAGCCGCGCTTGGCGTTCCGGCACTGGCAGAAACGGATTATCGCGACTTCTACGGCATGACCGAGGACCAACAGGGCGAGATCATCACAGACGAGGCGGCAAGACTGATCGAAGAAGCAGAAGAGGCCGAAGAGTTGTTTCGCAGGGATTGCATCACGGCGCTCTTCTACAGCTCGATATACAATCCTATCCAGAAACGGTTGCCGACGGGATGGAAGGCGCTATTCGATGTCATTGAATACGAGCGGCGAAGCATGCTTACTTTTGAGCACGGTCAATCGGTAGAAGATGCCATCCGAGAAATTGCGGCGCTATACTGTCCGCCCGAGCCACGATAGCTATGCCACAGGATTTGCCACAAATTTGCCACAAGGAATTTTAGCGCGGTAAAGACAATGGCGGATTTATGCGGGTTACAGCGCATCGCTATTTTGTGGCAAAAACCGCTGTTTTGGGCGATTTCCACTCTAAATATCTCGCTAAGTTATTGATTTTGTTGATGGAGCGGGTGATGGGAATCGAACCCACATAGCCAGCTTGGAAGGCTGGCAAAAGTTGTTGCATACCGCGACTTAGCGAGCAGTTGCCACAGATTTGCCACAAGAATTTTCAGCCCCCAGAATGGTCGCCGCGAGCTCCTCGGCATGAAGCTTGTGTTGATCATCTTGCCCACGGATCAGATGGCCATAGACGTTGAAAGTGACCTCAATCTTCGAGTGCCCCATCGCTTGCTGGATGAACTTCAGGTCTTTCTTAGATTCAATCAACTTTGACGCGTAGTAGTGGCGAAGGGAATAAGGACTGTATTTTGGTAAATCGGGTGCGCCGTCACGGGCTTCGGTTAAGCCAACCTCCTTCAGCAACGGAACCCAGGCACCAAACCTTACGCTGTTAAGGAGCATGGGCTTTCCGCTACGTGTCGGAAAGACGAGGTCAGCCTCGGAAGCCGGGCAGACTTCCTGCCAAGCGCGTAGCATTTCAACAACGAAGGATGGCAGAAATATTTTTCGGCGTCCTGCGCGAGATTTGACGGGGCCGATCTTGCCGGTGCGATCAGCACGTTGTCGAACAAACACATGATCGTCATGGACATCACTCCATGAAAGCCCTCGATATTCTGATGGCCGCATTCCACTGAACGCGGCAAGATAGATTAGCGGGCGATAGCGTGCCCAGCATTTGCGCATATAGTCGTTCTTCTCTCCCATCCGATCTGCTGCGTTCAGGATCGCGCGCATATCTTCATCGGTAGGGATTTGGATTTCGTCTTCGTCGTCCTCGTAACGTCCGCCGGACTTGACGGTAATCCCCGCAGCCGGGTCGCTATTCAGATAGCCGTGGTGCTTCATTTCAATCAGGACCGAGTGAAAGGAAGACAGTGTCCGGCGCGCAAGATCGCGGCTGCGGGTTTCCAACAGCCAGTTTCTGAAGCGAACCACATCCGCAGGTTCAAGTTCGTGGGTTAGCCGATCCCAGTGATATTCTTCCATCACACGGGCGCGTCGGCGGTATTCCTTGAGCGTTTCTGGCTCGACCGTCTCTCGGCCGTCGCGACCGATTTTCTCACATATATCCAGCCATTTTTGAATGGCTTCGGGAACCGTAATCTGACGATCTCGCTCCACATGGGTCAGCGTCCCAAGATTTTCTGTGAAGGCACGCGCTTCTTTCATCGTGTCGAAAGTCTTGTAGGCGTAGCCGGTCTTGGTCGCCTCGCAAGGGTATCTGACCTGGTATGTTGTGCCTCTTTTTCCGGTTCTTTTTCTTATGTCTGACATTGCTCGTTAATTATTTGTTCTTGAAAAGTTCTCCACTCTATCAAACCCGTAAATTATTTTCAGCATTTTTTTGCGCCTCCCGATAAATACGCACAAGTGCACCTTTTTCGATCTTCAGGCGCCCGTCGATCGGGTCCACGAAAAAGGGTAGCTTGCGTTTCCCGTTCGGGTCTGGATCGGCGGCACGCTTGATTTGGCGTTCGTTCAGCTCGATCCCCATTTCAGCAAGCACCTCGCGGGCCTGGGAAAGCCCGATATAGCATGGCAGTTTCATGCGCTCTCCTTCCTGACAGCGCCTTACGGCTCATAGTCCTGGCAGGCAGGACGAAAGTGCCGCGTATGCATGCGATAGATCGGCTTTCCATCGCCCAGGCTCTTCAGGGGCGCAACCTCGCCAAACTGATCGGTGAGATTGAGCTTTAGCATTGGGGCTTTGATGTATTTGACGTTGTAGGTCTCCTTGAGAACCTGAAGGTCAGTCCAAAGCGCCTGCTTGAGCTCGTCGATCGTCATGATGCCCATGACGGTGTAGTCCACCGTTAAATGCGGCGGCCGGTAAGGCTTCTGTCTTTTCGTCATTCATAATAACCATAATTAAATTCATCAAATATAATTCAATTTTGCCCCTGCGCGCCTTAACGGCTCGTTAATTTTCTCGGGCATTTGATCTTTTCCGCATCTGCGAAATCGTTGCTGACAGCGCACTTACGACGATCAAAATCATGGCGCCAGTAGGTGTGCAGCGCAGCATCTGCGCGATCAGTTCAGCCGTCTGGTGATCTTTGTGCGGTCTCTCCGGGCATCGCCTGCCGTCTCTTCCCGCCCATGAGGGCCTTCTTCCTGCCGATGATGATGGTGGGGGGACGGCGAAAGGCCTCGATGGTCGGGGCCGAGAACGACAGACAAGGAGAGACCCATGTCAAAGATATTCACAGCCGCAGCCCTTGATCACTACAGCGTGCCGGAACTGCGCACTCTTTTCCGCCAAGCCCAGCTTGATCTTGTCGCAAGCGAAGCTGAAACGCCCGAGCGCCGCGACGCTCTCGCGAGCATGGAAAATATCAGCCGCGCTATCGCAAAGCGCACGGCATCCACGCCGACAATCTAAGCCATTGCTTTGTCCGCCAATCCGGCGGGCAAAGCATTTTCGTTGATCGCATGCCGGAATCGATATATGTTCACTTAATGTTCTCGCCGGATAATTTGGATAAAGTCGCGTATTTTGGTCACTGGTCGGATGACACCAGTCATCAGCGCTTGGTGCGCGATGCAGTGGCCACGCTGCGCGAGGCCATGCTCAGCTGCGCTGATGAAGATGTGCGTACCGATGAGCTCAAGCAGGCGCTGCTGTTCCTGGAACGGCATATGACGCGTCCCGAGCACTGCGCACGGTTCCGGCAGAACCTTGATATCCGTGATCCGGTTCAGCGCGTGATGGCCGTGCGCGAAACCTTCGCTTCCATCGTCAAAACGCTCTCACCCTACTGATAGGCGCCGCGTGTCCAGCTTGTGTCCACGCGCGCAAGGCAGTTTTGCCCCATATTCAGGGGCAAGATGGCAAAGACCAAAGACATACTGCCCCTCTCGTTGGCTCCGCGCGGGCTCTCCCGTGTTGAGGCTGCCGCCTATGTCGGCGTCTCACCATCGCTGTTCGATCTACTGGTCGGTGATGGGCGCATGCCTGCGCCGAAGCGGATCAATAGCCGGACGGTTTGGGACCGGAAAAAACTTGACCAGGCCTTCGAGCTGATTCCTGATGGGGATACCGTCGATAACAATCCGTGGGATGATTGATGCAATAGAGGGCGTAGAGCGATGCCGACATTCAGAATGCGAGATGGCACAGGCAGTTTTCGCCTTAGATACGTGGTCGAAGACACCGACCGCCATGGCAATGTGCGGATTTACCTGCGCAAGCCAGGCCAGCCGAAGGTAAGGCTCAAGAGCCAGCCCGGCACGCAGGAATTTCTGGATGAGTATCGCGCGGCCTTGCACAGCAGACCCGACAAGCCACAGGCGCCCGCGCTCGACCGACGCGGTGACAAGGGAACGTTCAAATGGCTGTGCGAACAGTACTTCGCTTCCGCTGAATTCAAGCGGCTGGCACCGCGCACGCAGTATGTGCGCCGCCGCATTCTGGATGGTGTTTGCGAGAAGAACGGCAAGAACCCCTACGCACTGCTCGAAGCCCGGCATGTGCGCAAGATGCGCGATGACAGGGCTGACACGCCGGAAGCGGCCAATGGCATCGTCAAAGCCCTGCGCCAAATCTTCAACTTCGCGGTCGAGTATGAGTTCGCCGATCGTAATCCCGCGCGCGATGTTCCTTATATCCGCTCGGCGAGCGACGGCTTTCATTCGTGGACGATGGAAGAAGTTGCGCAGTTTGAGCAGCATCATGCGCTTGGCTCGAAAGCACGGCTCGCGCTCGCGCTATTGCTCTACACCGGGCAGCGTCGCTCGGACGTTGTGCGGCTTGGCCCGCAGCACATCAAGGATGGCTGGCTGACGTTGACGCAACAAAAGAACCGTAGCCGCAAACCGGTTACGCTTTCGATCCCCGTCCTGCCGGAGCTGGAAACCGTGATTGATGCGACGCCGACGGGCAACCTTGCTTTTCTGGTGACGGCGTTTGGCAAACCCTTCACCTCGAACGGGTTCGGCAACTGGTTCCGCAAGCAGTGTGACGCCGCAGGGCTCAAGCACTGCTCGGCACACGGTCTTCGCAAGGCCGGTGCGGCACTTGCGGCCGAAAATGGCGCGACCGAGCGTCAGCTGATGGCAATCTTCGGCTGGAGCACGATGAAAGAAGCCTCGCGCTATACCCGCGCTGCCCGCCAGAAGGTGCTAGCAGCATCCGGCATGAAACATCTGTCGCGCGACCAAGGCTGAAACCTGCCGAAGCGGCCAATGACCGCTTCGGCGGGATCATTACCACCATGAGTCATAAAACACGGTGTAGCCCTTCTTGACCCTATCACGGGCTTTGGCGACGAAGGCCAGATCATCTTCGGTCTCTGTGCCATCGGAGGCACCGAAGAAGAAGCCGCAGGTCTCTGGCAAACCAGCCTCTATGATATCGGCTTTCAGGCGGTCGAGATCAGCCACGGTCAGCGCCACGCAGACGCAGTTGAAGCTATCAGCGCTGCCGCCTTTATCGAAGTAGAGCTGTTCCATCCAGCCGTGAAGGTTCGGATGCTTGCGCCAGTAGTGGAGTTCGCTGGGCCGCTCCGGCTTGAAATCCACCTCGCTGTCGAGCTGTTCGTCAGTCACCATTGCATACATATCAAGTCCCATTGTCTTTTCCTTTCTCTCTTGGGTTGGCGTCCTTGATGGACGCGCCCCGGAAAGACGGCGGGAAAAGCGGGGGCTTCATGTTCAACACGGTCCGCCTCGGCGGATGGTGCGGGCCGGACATTTAAGGCCACGCGACCGCTGGCAAGGTCGCGGACGATTTCCTCAAGGTCGATCACCAAGAGAGTGAAAAGCGATGGCAGCGAAGATGGGAAGGATGGCCGACGGCCAAGACGAGGGTGTCTTCAAGCACAGAGCGCGAACAAAAAAAGTCCCACTTTTGCCCATGCCGGACGGTGGTGGGACAAATTCGACCCTTAATGCGCTGATTTCATTACATCTAGGGTGATGAATGGTGCCCGGGGGCGGAATCGAACCACCGACACGAGGATTTTCAATCCACTGCTCTACCCCTGAGCTACCCGGGCATCGGGGAAGGACTGCGCCTTCGGGTGGGCGTGTCCTAGACGAGGGCGCGCGGGCTGTCCAGAGGGTTTGCGCCGCCTCAGGGCCGTTTTTGCGCATCGTCTTCCGTGGCTTGCTCTGCCTCGGCGCCCTCCTCCCGGTCTTCGGAGGGCAGGGCATAGTCACCCGCGAACCATTTGCCGAGATCGATATCGGCGCAGCGGCGCGAGCAGAAGGGTCGGTAGCGGTGCTGCGTCGGTTTTCCGCAGATCGGACAGCTCATGACAGAAGCTCCGCAAGCGGTGTGCGCGCGCGTTTGCGCTGAAGCTCGTAATGGCCGAGCGGGGTCCAGCCCGCCAGCACCGTCTCGATTCCGTCCCGCCGGAAGGCGGCGCGCAGCGCATCCTCGAAGAGACGCCGGTCCTTTCTCGGCATTGGCGCGAGGTCAAGCGTGATCTGTCCGCCGAGACCGCGCAGGCGCAACTGCCGGGGCAGGTCTCGGGCGAGCGCCAGATTCGCCTTGAGCCCGGCGGCGGGGCTGGTATCCGGCCCGGTGTTCACATCCACCGCCACCAGCGCGCGGGCAGGCTCGATGAAAGCGGACGCGCCGCCGGGGAGGCTCACCTCGGGCGCGCGCAGCGCCTCGAGCGCGTCGAGCACACCATGTGCCCCGAAGCTGCCCGCGGCATCGGCCAGCGTGTCCGGTTCCGGCCAGTCGCGCCAGGCAAGCGCATGGGGCCCGTCTCCCTCGACCAGTTTTCCCGGCTCACGCCCGTCCGCATCGGCCAGAACCGCCTGCGCCAGGTCGCGCATGGCGCGGATGTCCCCGGCAATGGCCTCATCCGCAGCATGCTCGCAGGCCGAGCGCAGGATAAGGCCCTGGTCGCTCTCTCCCATCTCGGCATGGGCGATCTCGTGCAGGCGGACACGTTCTTCCCCATCGCGGATGCTGCGCGAGATGTTGAGGCCGGGGGCCTCGGGAGTGACGATGGCATAACGGCTCTTGAAGAGCACACGCGCCGTGACCGGGATCGCCTTGCCCGGCTCGGCATGGCCGGTGACCTGAACGAGGATCGGCCGGCCCGGCGCAAGCCCCTTGACCTGCCGCAGAAAGGCCGAACCGTCGGGCGTGCGCAGGAACATGCCGCCCTGCCCCTTGACCGGGCGATCGGCGACGGCGCGGTAGATCGTGCCGGGGCGCGGTGCGCTGCCGTCAATCAGCAGATCCTCGAGCCGCCCGTCGACGAGCAGCGCCGCCGCCTCGCGCCCTGCCAGGTGATCGAGCGCGATGATGGTCATGGCAGGCCCTTCCAGAGCGGATAGCCCGCGGCCACCAGCAGGCCCGCGGTCTCGGCCAGCGGCAGGCCGACGATGCCGGTGAAGGAACCCGAAATCCACGGAACAAAGGCCCCGGCAAGGCCCTGGATGCCATAGCCGCCCGCCTTGCCCTGCCATTCGCCCGAGGCGAGATAGGCGTTGATTTCCTCGTCCGAAAGGCGCTTGAGCCTGACCGCGCTCAGCACGTCGCGTTCCCACAGGCGCGCGCCACGACGGATCGCAACGGCGGTGATGACCCGGTGACGCCGCCCCGAGAGGGCATGGAGGAACTGCGCCGCCTCGCCCGCGCTTTCGGGCTTGCCGAGGATGCGGCGGCCCATGGCGACGGTCGTATCGGCAGCGAGCACGATGTCATCGGGTCCGGCTTCGGTGGCCTGTGCCTTTTCGCGGGCCATGCGCGCGCAATAGGGGCGGGGCAATTCGCCCTTGCGCGGCGTCTCGTCGATCTCGGGCGGGCGGATCGCGTCCGGTATCACGCCGAGCTGCGCCAGCAAGTCGCGCCGACGGGGACTCCCCGAACCGAGGATGAGGGGCATTGGCGCGCGCTTACTTGAAGCGATAGTTGATCCGGCCCTTGGTCAGATCATAGGGGGTCATTTCCACCTGAACCTTGTCGCCCGCCAGAACGCGGATCCGGTTCTTGCGCATCTTGCCTGCCGTATGTGCGATGATCTCATGGCCGTTCTCAAGCTCGACCCTGAATGTCGCGTTCGGCAGGAGTTCCTTGACGACACCGGGAAATTCGAGCGTGTCTTCCTTGGCCATGGTCTCTCCTTGCAGTCGCATTCCGCCCTTCCGCGGAACGCGATAGTAAATGCGCCTCTTCCCCGCGTTTTTCAAGGTCTAATCAGCGCAGGGGCGTGACCTTTGCCGCACCGTCACGGCCCGCCTGATCGGTCCAGTGGTGCCGGTTGAGCACGACCCCGTCGGCGCGCACATCGGCGATGCGGGCCGGGTCCACCTCCGCCAGGGTCCAGCCGGGGCGGTTGAGCCTTCCCTCGGCCAGAACGCCCGTTGGCGGAAAGCCGGTATCGGGCGGGCCGAAGATGCCTCCCATGCCGGTATTGGTATCGACGGCAGGCGACCATGCGGCATCGCCCACGGTCGAGGCCATGACACTCACGCATTGCGCCTCGAGCGCGCGGGCCATCGCCCCGATGCGCACCCGCCAGTAGCCCGTCAGCGCCTCGGTGCAGGAGGGCACGAGCAGAAGATCGGCCTCGGCAAGCGCGCGGCCCAGAAGCGGAAATTCGCTGTCATAGCAGATCAGGATGCCGATCCTGCCAAGGCTCGTGTCGAAGAGCCGCAGCGGCCCGCCGGGTGCGACATGCCACTCCTCGCGCTCGAACCGGGTCATGATCTGCTTGTCCTGATGGGCGCGTGCGCCCGAGGGCGCGTAGAGCGCCGCGCGGTTGACCGGCCGCTCGCCCAGGTCCGGATCGAAGACCGGGGCCGAGGCCCCGAGAATGTACAGACCATGGCGCGTGGCCAGCTCGGCATGCAGATCCGCCACGTCTCCCATGACCGCCGAGACGGCATGGAGCGAGCGTTCCAGATCCCCCGCCACCTCCGCGCCCGCAAGCGTGGCCAGTTCCATCGCGCCATATTCTGGAAAGACGGCGAGATCCGCGCCCTGCGCCGCGGCATCGGCCACCCAACCGGACAGTTTCGCGGCGAAATCGGCCCATGTGCCCAGGACATCGAGCGGATAGGCGGCAGTGGCGATCTTCATGGCGGCTCTCCTCCGACGCCGTTCTAGCCGCCCGGCCCGCCCGCGTCGAGCGATTGCTGCCCCCTGCGCCCGCGTGCTATCGTCTTTTCCAACGAGGCAGGGCAGCCCATGGCAAGAACGGCACTCAGGAAGTATCAGCGGCTCGAGGCGGCGGGGCTCTGGCGCGCGGACCCCGAGGCCCAGCGGATAGATGTGATCGTCTCCGTGGGGGAGGCAACCCTGACCATCACGGACACGCGCGAACGGGTCAAGGCGCACTGGTCGCTCGCCGCCATGGCCCGCGCCAACCCCGGCACGCTGCCCGCGATCTATCATCCCGACGGCGATCCCGGCGAGACGCTGGAACTGTCCGCCGACGAGGCCGAGATGATCGCCGCCATAGAGACGCTGCGCACGGCCATCGACCGGCAGCGTCCGCATCCCGGCCGGCTGCGGTTCTGGGGTGTGCTGGCATGCCTGATCCTGGTCGCTCTGCTCGCATGGCTCTGGCTGCCGGGGGCCGCGCGGGATCATGCGCTGCGCGTGGTACCGCAGGTCAAGCGCGCCGAGATCGGGCAGGCGCTGCTTACGCATGTGGAGCGCGTCACCGGCCCGCCCTGCCGCGCGACGGGCGGTACGGCGGCGCTCACGGCGCTTGCACGCCGCCTCTCGCCCGGCGCGGGAGATGCGCGTCTTCTGGTGGTGCGCAGCGGCGTTCAGGACGCCTTGCGCCTGCCCGGCGGCACCGTTCTCATCCGCGCGGATCTTGTCGAGGATCACGATACGGCCGACGTTGTCGCGGGTTATGTCATCGCCGCGCATCTGCGCGCCGAGGCGCGCGACCCGCTTGACCGCCTTCTTGCCGAGGCGGGCCTGTGGGAGGTGATGCGCCTTCTGGGCACGGGGCGGCTGAGCGATGCCGCGCTCGCCGCCTATGCCGAGACACTCCTCAAGACCGATCCCGCCCCGCTGCCCGACGCGGTGCTGCTTGAGGGGTTTGCCCGCTTGCAGGTCCCCGCGACGCCTTACGCCTATGCACGCGACATCACCGGCGAGACGGTGCTCGGCCTCATCGAGGCCGATCCCTTTCCGCGCGGCACGACCCCGCCGCCGGTTCTGAGCGATCCCGACTGGTTGCGCCTTCAGGGGATTTGCGGCGGTTAGGGGCCCGCGCGCCCGCCCACCTTTACGTTTCCCTGGCGATCTGGCGCAGTTCGAATTTCTGGATCTTGCCGGTCGAGGTCTTGGGCAGGTCCCGGAACACGACCTTCTTCGGGGCCTTGAAGCCGGCGAGGCGTTCGCGGGCAAAGGCGATGATCTCGTCCTCGGTCGCCCGGGCCCCGTCCTTCAGCTCGACAAAGGCGCAGGGCACTTCGCCCCATTTCTCGTCCGGCTTGGCCACAACGGCGCAGAGCAGCACGGCGGGGTGCCGCATGAGCACCCCCTCCACCTCGACCGAGGAAATGTTCTCGCCGCCGGAAATGATGATGTCCTTGGCGCGGTCAGCGATCTTGAGATAGCCGTCGGGGTGCTGATAGGCGATGTCTCCGGAATGAAAATACCCGCCGCGAAACGCCTCTGCGGTAGCCTCGGGCTTCTTGAGATAGCCCTTCATCACCGAGTTGCCGCGGATCATGATCTCGCCCAGGCTCTCGCCGTCCATGGGTATCTGCTCCATGGTCTCTGGATCCATCGCCGTGATATCCTCCATCATCGGCATGAGGACACCGGTGCGCGCCTTGATGGCATAGCGCTCTTCCTCGGGCAGATCGTCCCATCCTTCCTGCCATAGACACTCGGTGACATGGCCATAGGTCTCGGTCAGCCCGTAGACCTGCGTGACCTTGAAGCCCAGAGGTTCGATCGCGGCAAGGGTGGCGGCGGGGGGTGGGGCCCCGGCGGTGAACACGTCCACCACGTGATCGAAAAGCCGCCGCTCCTCGTCCCTGGCATTGACGATCATGTTGAGCACGATGGGCGCGCCGCCGAAATGCGTCACCCCCTCCTCGGCGATGGCGTCATAGATGGCCTTTGCGGTGATGTCGCGGCAGCAGACGGCCGTGCCGCCCACCACGGGCATCATCCAGACATGGTTCCAGTTGTTGCAGTGGAAGAGCGGAACGATGATCAGATAGACGGGATAGCGCGGCAGTTCCCAGCTGACCACCGTGCCCATGGTCATCAGGTAGGCGCCGCGATGGTGATAGACCACGCCCTTGGGCCGCCCCGTGGTGCCCGAGGTGTAATTGAGCGCAAGGCTCTCCCACTCGTCCTCCGGCATGATCCAGGGAAAGTCCGGATCGCCGGTGGCCAGGAAATCCTCATACGCCATGTAATCGGAATGCGCATGCACGCCGGCCTCGTCATCGGGCACCTCGATGATCGCGGGCGCGGGCCGCTCCATCAGGTCGAGCGCAGCATTGAGAACCGGCAGGAACTGCGTGTCGCACAGAACCACGCGCGCCTCGCCATGATCGAGGATATAGGCGATGGTATCGGCCTCCAGCCGCGTGTTGATCGCGTTGAGCACCGCGCCGCAGGCCGGCACGCCGAAATGCGCCTCGCAATGGGCGGGCACGTTGGGCAGGATCGTGGCCACAACGTCGCCCGGCTCGACCCCGATATTCACCAGCGCCGAGGCGAGTTGCGAACAGCGCGCGTAATACTCCGCATAGGTCTTGCGATGGCCGTGATAGGCAATGGCAAGCCGGTCCGGATAGACGCGCGCCGCGCGCCGCAGATGCGACAGCGGGGTCAGCGCGACATGATTGGCCGCGCATTTGCCAAGCCCGGTTTCATCCTTCATCCAGCCCATCGGGTGCGCCCTCCTCTTTCCCGCTCTGTCGAGGAATAGAGAATTGACGGCCTGAATCAATCAAAACGGTGGGGTTTCGCCGCCGACGCCGGGGCTTTGCGCGACAAAAAGCAACTTTACCCCTCCCGGTCGGGGCAGTATGAGACGGCCGTGGCATCGGGACCGGTCATCTTCGCAATGGCCGCCCCGATCATGAAAGGCCCTGTCATGATCGTCTCCGGGAAGCGCGCGCCCAGCTACCTTGCAAGCCGTCTCTACCGCCTTCGCTTCGCGCTGGCGCAAAGGCTGGGGATGCGCGTCGAGGTGCGCGAGGGGGATACCTCCTATCGCTTCGACTGCCGCAGCTATACCGAGTTCAAACGCGCGGCGACGCTGTTTCAGAAGGAGGAAGGCACGATCGCCTGGCTGCGCGCCACGCTGCGCCCGGGCGATACCTTCTGCGATATCGGCGCGAATATCGGCCTTTATTCGGTGGTCGCCGGCGGGCTGGTCGGCGAGACGGGGCAGGTGCAGGCCTTCGAGCCTCACGCCGCGAACGTGCTCAGCCTGATGCAGAACATCCAGATCAACGGTCTGACAGAGCGCGCGAAGGTGATCTCGGCCGCGCTCGGCGACAGCAACGGATTTTTCGATTTCAACATCCGCGAGGCGGTGTCGGGCTCGTCGATGAGCCAGCTCGGCCGCACCGTGGACGGCAATGACCGGGCCTTCGTGCCGGTGCTGCGCGAATGCAAGGCGGCCTTCACCCTCGATCATCTGGTGGCCGAGGGAATCGTGCGCACGCCCGACGCGATCAAGATCGACGTGGACGGCAACGAGCTTCTGATCCTTGCGGGCATGGCGCAGGTGCTCGGCTCGGACAGGCCGCCGCGCTCGGTGCAGATAGAGGTCAATCACCGCTACGAGGCCGAGCTTGACACGATCATGCGCGGGCATGGCTACCGTCTTGAGGATCGCCACCACACCTTCATCGGCAAGCGCAAGATCGCCAAGGGGGCCGATCCGATGTCGGTTGCCCATAACGCCGTTTACGGGCGTGCCGCCTGACGGATCAACGCCGGAGGACCTCGGGAATGATGTTCAACTTCGACGCCGCCGAATTCCGCTACGAGCCCTTCCCCATCGCCATCGCGCGCAGCGTGTTCGCGCCCGATCTCTATCAGGAGATGCTGGAGAACTGGCCCGAAACCGGGCGCTTTCTCTACATGCCCAAGCTGGGGCACAAATATTCGCTCTCCGAGGTGAACAACGCCCGGCAATACCACGATTTCATCAAATCCACGCCGGTCTGGTCGCGCTTTCATGCCGAGATCAAGAGCAAGGCCTTCATCCGCGGCGTGATCGATTTCCTTGCCTCCCGCCATGTCGATCTCGACCTGAAACGCAAGATGGTCGTCACCAACAGCTTTGCCCCCCGCATCGGGCTGCGGCTCGGCGAGATGCTGCGCGGCGCGGCGCTGCTTGACCGGCGCAGGATTCCGCTGCGCTCGCGGTTCGAATTCTCGATGATGCCGGGCAATGGCGGCTCGATCCTGCCGCACACGGATGCGCCGGCCAAGCTCATCACCCTTGTCGTGGCCATGGTCGCGCCGGGCGAATGGAAGCCCGAATACGGCGGCGGCACATCAGTCGTGTGGCCCAAGGATCCGACGCGCAGCTTCAATGCGCGCAATGCCTTCATGGAGTTTGACGAGGTCGAGAAGCTCGATTGCTACGAGTTCGACACCAACCAGTGCCTGATCTTCGTCAAGACCTTCAACTCCTGGCACGCGGTCGAGCCGATCAACGCCCCGCGCCCGGACATGTTCCGCCGCTCGCTGACCATCAACATCGAGATCCCCAAGAGCTGAGCGGGGGCCTATTCGACGCGGATCACGCCCTTGTCGACGGCAAGCACGTAGCCGCGCCGGGCGATGTTGCGGACCAGCAATTCGCTCACGAGCTGATTGCCGAGCGCGTCGCGCAGCCGCTTGATCCGCGTGGCCCCGGCCGCCTCCTCGCAATCCTCGGGGCGGCGGCCGGAAATCACCGCCTCGATCTCGGCCCCGCTGAGCACGTCGTCATCCAGCCGCGCCTCCGCCAGCACGCTCAGGGTCTCGAGCGCGGCATCGGTCAGCCGGAAGGCCATATCGTTGAGGTAGACGGTCTTTTCCTCGCGGCTGATATGCAACGAGGCCACCTGAATGCCCGCGCGCTCGATCTGCGCCATGCGCCGGTTGAGTGCCACCAGCATCACCAGGAACACCAGCGACGCCACCAGAAGCGCCGTGGCGAAGATCAGCAGCACGAAGATCACCATCCGGTAGCTGACCAGCGTTTCGGAGAAGGCCGTGCCCGAGAGCGCGAGGATTTCCAGAAGTTTGATCTCGCCTTCGCCGGTCAGCGCGTCGTTCTCGACGAAGATACGCTCGACCCGCTCGTTGAAGGCGTTGCCGTCGGGCAGGGTCAGGAACAGGAAGACTGCGGCCAGCGTCAGGATGGTGACGATGGCGATGACGCCGAACACGACGACACGATTTCCCGACCGGCGCATCTCGGCGGCTGTGGCCGTCAGACCGCGCACCCGTCGCCCTCCTTCCCTTTCAAGTCTGGTTTTCCTTTTTCGACATGATCTTGAGCAGGGTCAATCCCCGCCGCGCCAGTTGCGCGCGCAACGTTGCCTCGGCTGCGGAACAGGGCCCATCGAGCGTGATCACGTCATAGAAAAGCTCGAAGGGTTTTTCGCGCTTGGCCTTGTATTCCACGGTGCAGGCCGCCTGCGCGGCCTGCGCGGCAAGCACCAGGAGAAGCGCGGCGAAAAGGGGGCGAACGGGGCGTGTCATGGGCGCAGGATGCGCGATCGCCCACGGCTATTCAATAACCCGTGACGGGAAATGACCCGGGCGGCGCGCGTTATCAGATATCATCGTAGCGATATTGCCTGTCCCGGCCGGGCCGCCCAGCCTCGATGTCATGGCCCGCCGCGCGCAAGGACCGGCGCAGTTCGGGACACGGACCCAACCGAAAGGATTCAGGATATGACACGTCATCTCATCGCGCTCTTCGCCGCAGCCGCCCTGGCCGCGACGGGCCTTTCCAGCGCGCCCGTGCAGGCGCGTGACCGTGGCGAGACCGCGGCCATCGTGGCGGGCGCAACCGCGCTCGCCATCGCAGGAACCGTGCTTGCCTCGGACCGCCACGGCCACCGCCGTCATCGCGGCCATGTCTCGCGCGGTCATGGCGACCGGGGCTATGACGCGCCGCGGCATCCCCGTGGCCATGCCTATGGCTATCGTGCGCATCGCGCCGATGGCTACCGGCCGTATCGGGGCCATGGATATCGTCCCTATTACGGCCGTCAAGGATACGGACGCGGCTACGGCCATGGCCATTACCGCCATGATGGCAAGTAAATCGAAAGGAGCCAGACCATGACCCTTCTTTCCCGTCTCACCGCGTCCCTCGGCGCTGCCGCGCTGGCCCTTGGGCTTGTCTCCGCGGTGCCCCGCCCCGCCGCGGCCAGCGACGAGGCCGGCTATCTCTTCGGCGGTCTCCTGCTTGGCGGGCTGATCGGGGCCGCCATCGCCGGTGACAGCAACAACGACCGTGACCGGCATCACGTCTCGCGCGGACATGACTATCGCGGCGATCACGCGAGGCGCGCCTACCTGCCTGCCGAATGCCGGGTCTATCGCGGGCCTCGCTCGGGCTATTCCGGGCGTTGCCTGCATCATCACGACTACAGCCATGCCGCGCTGCCATCCGCCTGTGCGGTGCGGGTTGGCGGGCATCACGGCACGATCTACCGTGACGGCTGTCTCGATCGCTACGGGTATTACTGAGCGCCCGCGCCGGTGCCCTGCCGGACCCACCGGCAGGGCGGCTTGGCTTTGACGCGGTGATCGCGGACGAGTTTCCCCGGCTTCGGGTGCTGCCGTCGGTGGAGTCCTTCGACGATCCGGCACGGATGCGCGCCATGGTGGGCAACGTTCTTGCACGCAGGCCCGAGGTGGCGGGCGTCTATTCCATGGGATCGGGCCATGGCGCGCTGCGCGCGGGGCTTGACCGGGTGCGGCAGGTGGGCGGCGCGCAGCCCGGCGACCGCACGATGATAGACGCGCTTGCCCCCGCTCTGGATGCGCTGGAGGGGGGCCTCGCGGCGGCGACGTCGCGGCAGGGCGCGGATGCGACGGCCCGGATCACCCGTGCGCGCGCGGGCCGCGCGAGCCATCTTCCCCGCGAGAACCTTTCCGGCCACAACGATCCCGGTGCCGAGGCGGTCGCGCTGCTCTTCGAGCGGCTGAACGGCTCAACGGCTGAACCCGCGCGACGCGGCACCGGCTGTCAAGCCGGGTCGATCCCGGCTGCTGCCAGCTGCGCCTCCATTGCCTCGATCCGGGCCTGGAGGCGGGCGATCTCGTGGCCGTGTTCGGCATCGGTGCGGCGAAGGGGAATGTGCTGGGGGCAGTTCCAGTCGAAGGCCGCGATGCGGATGAGCATGGCACGTTCGGCCAGCGGCGCATCCGGGGTGGCGAGCAGCCCGACGATCTTCGGATCTTCGGAGATCTGCACCTCTCCCCACAGCTTGAGCCGCTTGCGCGCGGCGTAATCGACGGCGATGATCGCGACACGGGGGTTGGTCCGCAGGTTGCCGGTGCTGATATACTGCCGGTTCCCGCGATAATCGGCATAGCCGATGGTCTGCGGGTCGATCACGCGCAGGAAACCGGGCTGACCGCCGCGAAACTGCACATAGGGCCAGCCGGTTTCCGAGACCGTGGCCTGAAACATGCCGTCGCGGGCCTCGAGAAAGGCAGCCTCGCGCGCGGTGAGCAGGCGCCCGCCGTCACGCTCGGGCAGGAGCGCGCTGTCATGGAGCGGGGCGGAGCCGAGGCGCACCTGCTCGGCACGCACGGAAGGGGTAAAGGCGATACCGGCGAATCCGAGGGGCATGGCTGATCTCCTAGAGGCCAAGGGCCGAGAGGCCGGGGTGATCGTCCGGGCGCCGCCCGAGCGGCCAGTGAAGGAGGCGCTGATCCTCGGTGATCGGCAGGTCGTTTATCGAGGCGATGCGCTGGCGCATCAGGCCGTTTTCGACAAACTCCCGGTTCTCGTTGCCATAGGCGCGGAACCACGAACCGCTGTCATCGCGGTATTCATAGGCGAACCGCACGGCGATCCGGTTTTCGTGCCAGGCCCAGAGTTCCTTGATCAGCCGGTAGCCGAGTTCGCGCGCCCATTTGCGGGTGAGAAACTCGACGATGCGCTCGCGGCCCTCGAAAATCTCGGCCCGGTTGCGCCAGTGGCCGTCGGGCGTGTAGGCGAGCGCGACCTTTTCGGGATCGCGGCTGTTCCAGCCATCCTCGGCCATGCGGATCTTGGTGATGGCGGTGGCTTCGTCGAAGGGCGGCAGAGGGGGGCGTGTCATGGCGGACCTCGCTTTGGCTGGGTGGCGAATAATAGATACAGACTAGTCTGTATAATTACAACCGCATGATGGCACCAGAAGGAAACAGACGTCGGCCGACCCCTTGAGATGGTGCCCGCAGCCTGCGAAGAGTATACAGAACTGTCTGGAAAGGTTGGCGATATGTCGAAGTCCCGTCGCGACGATCTGGTGGAGACTGCCCTGAAACTTTTCTATTCCGGCGGCTTCAATGCCACCGGGATCGACAGGATCCTGGCCGAATCGGGCGTCGCGAAGATGACGCTCTACAAGCATTTCCGCTCCAAGGACGAGTTGATTCTCGCGGTGCTGCACCGGCGGGACGAGCAATTCCGCAACTGGCTGATGGCCGAGATGGAGAAAGCCGCGCCCGGTCCGCGCGGGCGGCTGCTTGCGATGTTCGACGCGCTCGAGGCGTGGTTCGAGGGGCGGGCCTTCAAGGGCATGGGGTTTCGCGGCTGCGCCTTCATCAATGCGGCCGGAGAGTTCGGAGACCACACCCATCCCGCGCACCGGGCCGCCGCCGAACACAAGCGCAGGATCGTGGACTATCTCGAACGGCTCTGTGCCGAGGCGGGCGCGGCCGATCCGGCACGGCTGGCCGAAGAACTGGCCCTCCTGAAGGAAGGGGCCATTGCAACCGCCCACGTGCGCGGCATGCCCGAGGCGGCGCGGCTCGCCCGGGACATGGCGCGGCGGATGATCGACGAGAGTTGCGCCACAAGTCCCGGGACGGTGCCCGGGTGAAACCGCAGCCAAACCCGATCAGAAATCGAGATTGGCGACGTTGAGCGCGTTGTCCTGGATGAATTCGCGGCGCGGCTCCACCACATCGCCCATGAGCTTGGTGAAGAGGTCGTCGGCCTCGGCCACATCGTCGATGCGGACCTGCAAGAGCGTGCGCGCCTCGGGGTCGAGCGTCGTCTCCCAGAGCTGTTCGGGGTTCATCTCGCCCAGGCCCTTGTAGCGCTGCAGGGTCAGGCCCTTTTCGCCCTCCTTCAGGATCGCGTCCAGAAGGTCGAGCGGGCCGTGGATGGGCTGGCTGCGGTCCTTGCGGACAAGCGTCGCGGGCGTGCCGTAAACCTCTCGCAGGCTGTCGGTGATCTGCGCCAGCCGCCGGGCCTCGCCACCGCGCAATACCGGGCCGTCGAGCACGCGCGCCTCCTCGACACCGCGCACCATGCGGCTCAGGCGCAGGCCGTGATCCTGGGTCGGGCGGCCCTGCCAGCCGCGCTCGTATTCGTTGGAAATGA
This sequence comes from Roseovarius sp., assembly GCA_002720475.1. Lineage (GTDB taxonomy): Bacteria > Pseudomonadota > Alphaproteobacteria > Rhodobacterales > Rhodobacteraceae > Roseovarius. The sequence continues at coordinate 47,913 of PBIL01000009.1, read as the reverse complement.
GATCGAGCCGCGCCGCCACGGCATCGGCCACGCCCTGAAGATCGGCATCGGCGCGGCCGGGCACGAAGGCCCCGGCGATCGCCGCCTGTTCGAGGATGTTGCGGGGGTAATGTGTCGGGAAGGCCTCGAGAATGCGCCTGGCCTGCCGCGCCTCCTCGACCACGCGGACAAGGTCCGGCCCGGCGATCTCCTCGCCCGAACCGAGCCGCAGCGCCGCGTCGGTCGTGCCCTGGGCGATGAGATATTCCTCGAGCGCGGGCTTGTCCTTGAGATAGACCTCGGACTTGCCGCGCATCACCTTGAAGAGCGGCGGTTGCGCGATGTAGAGATAGCCGCCCTCGATCAGCTCGGGCATCTGCCGGTAGAAGAACGTGAGCAGAAGTGTGCGGATGTGCGCGCCGTCCACATCGGCATCGGTCATGATGACGATCTTGTGGTAGCGCAGTTTCGAGATGTCGAACTCGTCGCGTCCGATGCCGGTGCCGAGCGCCATGACGAGATTGCCGATCTCCTGGCTGCCAAGCATCCGGTCGAAGCGCGCGCGCTCGACATTGAGGATCTTGCCCCTGAGCGGCAGCACCGCCTGCGTGGCGCGATCGCGGCCCGTCTGCGCCGAGCCGCCGGCCGAATCCCCCTCGACAAGGAACAGTTCGGTCCTGGACGGGTCCTTGGAAGAACAATCCTTGAGCTTGCCGGCAAGGAAATTCACGTCCATCGGGTTCTTGCGGCGGGTGAGATCGCGCGCCTTGCGCGCCGCCTCGCGGGCGTGGGCGGCCTCAATGATCTTGGTGACGATCACCCGCGCTTCGTTGGGATTCTCCTCGAACCACTCGGCCAGTTTCTCGTTGGTGAGTCCCTCCACGGCGGGACGCACCTCGGAACTCACGAGCTTGTCCTTGGTCTGCGAGGAAAACTTCGGATCGGGCACCTTGACGGAGAGCACGCAGGTCAGCCCCTCGCGCGCGTCGTCGCCGGTGAAGCTCACCTTTTCCTTTCGCGCGATGCCGCTCGACTGCGCATAGGCGTTGATCGTGCGGGTCAGCGCGCCGCGAAATCCGGCGAGATGGGTGCCGCCGTCGCGCTGCGGGATGTTGTTGGTAAAGGGCAGCACCGTCTCGTGATAGCTGTCGTTCCACCACATCGCCACCTCGACGCCGATCCCGTCGCGCTCGCCCGAGATGAAGATCGGCTCGGGCATCATCGGGGTCTTGTGCCGGTCGAGATACTTGACGAATTCGCGCACGCCGCCCTCGTAGAAGAGTTCGGTCTCAAGCGGCTCGGCGGGGCGCTCGTCGCGCAGAACGATGCGCACGCCGGAATTGAGAAAGGCCAGTTCGCGCAGCCGCCGCTCCAGCACCTCGAAGCTGTAATCGAGGTTCGAGAAGGTCTCGGTCGAGGCAAGAAAGCGCACCTCCGTGCCACGCTCGCCCGGTGCGTCGCGCACCACGCGCAGCGGCTCGACCGTATAGCCACCCTCGAAGCGCGCCATATGCTCCTTGCCGTTCCGCCAGATGCGCAGTTCGAGCCAGTCCGAGAGCGCGTTGACAACCGAGACGCCGACCCCGTGCAGCCCGCCGGAGACCTTGTAGGAATTCTGGTCGAACTTGCCGCCGGCATGAAGCTGGGTCATGATGACCTCGGCCGCCGACACGCCCTCTTCCTCGTGGATGTCGGTCGGGATGCCGCGGCCGTTGTCGCGCACCGAGACGCTGGAATCGGCATGGATCGTGACGCTCACCCGGTCGGCGTGACCGGCCAGGGCCTCGTCGATGCCGTTATCCACCACCTCGTAGACCATGTGATGCAGGCCGGAGCCGTCATCGGTATCCCCGATATACATGCCGGGGCGCTTGCGGACGGCCTCCAACCCCTTGAGAACCTTGATGGAATCGGCACCATATTCCTCTGGCACGCGGGCGGGTTCGGACATGCGGATTTTCCCTCGGATTTTTGTGACGCTTATACGAAGTATGGGGGGGAATGTCACGGCCTTCCCCCATATTTTGCGGGGACGTCGCGCTCAGGTGAAGGGGATGACAAGGCCCACGAGAACGAGCAGCGCGCCGGAGGCCATGTTCATCCGGCGGATCGCCGCCGGGCTTTGCAGAAGCCTGCGGGCGCGATCGAGAAAGAGCGCGAGTCCAAGATTGCCCAGCATCGGCACGATGGCCGAAACGGCAAGGATCGCGGCGATGTCGGGCACCGTGACTCGCGTCAGGTCGAAGAAGCCCGGCAGGAACCCCATGTAGAAGAGGATCGCCTTGGGATTGCCGATCACCGCCGCCATGCCCACCGAGAACCCGGCCCAGAGGCCGGGCCTGGTCATGCGGCTGTCGGCGCCGGGGGGGCGCGCCGGGGCACGCAGCAGCAGAAGCCCCATCCCGATGAACACCGCCGCCGCGATCCAGCGCATGAGTGCCAGCGCATCGCCATAGAGCGAGAGCACCCAGGCGAGGCCGAGGATCGCGCAGAGCGGCCAGATCAGATCGCCGAGCGCCACGCCCACGGCGAGAGGCCAGGCCCCGGCCATGCCGCCCGAAAGCGCGCGCGCGGTGAGCGCCACCCAGACCGGGCCGGGCACCGCCCAGAGCCCCGCCATCGCGGCGGCGTAGAGCGCGAGATCGAAAAGAGAGATGGTCATCAGACGTTCAGTTCTATCCGGCTTGGGCCACAGGATTCGCTCACCTCGAAATGCTGCGCGCGCGCGCCCAGTTCCGCGAAAAGCTCCGGCCCGGTGCCCGTCATCCACGCCTGAGCCCCGAGCGCGCAGATCTCGTCATAGAGCGCGGCGCGGCGGGTGGCGTCAAGATGGGCGGCCACCTCGTCGAGCAGCAGGATGGGCGGCGCGCCCGTGTCGCGGGTAAGCGCGCGGGCATTGGCAAGGATGAGCGAGACCAGCAGCGCCTTCTGCTCGCCGGTGGAGCACTCGGCGGCGGGCACGCCCTTGGCGGCATAGACGGCATGGAGATCGGCGCGGTGGGGGCCCACCAGCGTGCGCCCGGCGACAAGATCGCGAAAGCGGCTCTCGGCCAGCGCCTCGCGCAGATCCTCGGCACCCTCGGGCATCTCGCCCTCGGTCTGGGTCAGCTCCAGTTCAGCGGCAGGAAAGGCCGTCTCGGCCTGCATCTGTGCGCCCATGATGAGGGCAAGCGCGTGTTGCCGGTTGGCGTCGATCTCCGCGCCGCTCCCGGCCATCTGCCGCTCCAGCGCCAGATACCAATGCGCGTCGCGCACCTGATCCTTGAGCAGGCGGTTGCGCTCGCGCATGGCCTTTTCATAGGCCAGCACCGTCTCCGCGTGGCCGGGCAGGAAGCTCATGGTGATCCGGTCGAGAAAGCGCCTGCGCCCCTCGGCCCCCTCGATCCAGAGCCGATCCATCGCCGGGATCAGCCAGAGCACGCGGGCGAGGCGGCCGAGCGCGAGCTGGCTCGCGGGTTTGCCGTCGAGACGCAGCTGCCGGGCCGCGCCCTCTTCGGACCAGATCGCGACCTCGTGGATACGCGCCGGGGCGTGCAGGATCGCGGACACTTTCCAGCCGGGCGCGTCGGGCCGCCGCGCCATCTCCTGCGCCGCCGCCCGTCTGAGGCCCCGCCCGGGCGAGAGCAGCGAGACCGCTTCGATCAGGTTGGTCTTGCCCGCGCCGTTGGGGCCGTAAAGCACCACCGGGCGCTCATCCAGCATCAGCCGCGCGGATTTATGCGAGCGGAAATGCGACAGGGTCAGTTCGGACAGGTAAAGGCCGGGCATTCATCGCCCTTTCATCGTTCCGAAAATACTCCCGCCGGAGGCTCCGACAGATGTCACACGCGCATCGGCATGACGACATAGACCGCCGAGGTGTCGTTGCCCTCGCGCATCAGCGTGGGATCGCCGGAGGAGTTGAAGAGGAACACCGCGTTCTCGCGGTCCACCTGGCTGGCGATTTCCAGCAGGTATTTCGCATTGAAGCCGATTTCCAGCCGCTCGTCGCCATAGGCCACGGCCAGCTCTTCCTCGGCGGCGCCGCTGTCGGGGGCGTTGACCGAGAGCACCAGCCGGTCCTCGTCGAGCGCGAGCTTGACGGCGCGGGAGCGTTCGGAACTCACGGTCGCCACGCGGTCCACGGCCTGAGCGAATTCGGCAGCGTCCACCTCGAGGCGGCGGGTGTTGCCGACCGGGATGACCCGGCTGTAATCGGGAAAGGTGCCGTCGATCACCTTGGAGGTGAGCGTGATGTCCGGGGTGGCGAAGCGCACCTTGGTTTCCGAGACCGACACGGCGATCTTCATCTCGTCATCCTCAAGCAGCTTGCGCAGCTCGCCCACGGTCTTGCGCGGGACGATCACGCCGGGCATGTCGCCCGCGCCCTCGGGCAGGTCGGCGTCGATCCGGGCAAGACGGTGCCCGTCCGTGGCCACGCAGCGCAGCACGCGCCCGCCATCGGCCTCGGCCACATGCATGTAGACGCCGTTGAGGTAATAGCGCGTTTCCTCGGTGGAAATGGCGAATTTCGACTTGTCGAAGAGCCGCCGCAGCACCGGCGCGGGGGCCGAGAAATTGCTGGCATATTCGGAGGAGGCCATGACCGGAAAATCCTCCTTGGGCAGCGTCGCAAGGTTGAAATGCGACCGCCCCGCCTGCACGGTGAGCCGCCCCGAGGCACTGTCCTCCGACATCGAGACAAGCGCGCCGTCGGGCAGCTTGCGCACGATCTCGTGCAGGAGCACCGCCGATACGGTGGCCGCGCCCGCGCGCTCGACCTGGGCCGGGGCCTTGTCCACGATCTCGATATCGAGATCGGTGGCGCGGAACTGCACCCGGTCGCCCTCGGCCTCGATCAGAACATTGGCGAGGATCGGGATGGTGTTGCGCCGCTCGACCACCGATTGCGCCTGCGCGACCGCCTTGAGCAGCGCGCCCCGTTCGATGCTGAATTTCATGCCCTCGCTCCTGTCAGGTGCCGGTCTTGCGCCGGGAGGGGCACGTTAGCCAATTCCCCCCGCCGCTCAAGCGTTTTCTCGACTTTTCAGCCGGAACGCGGAGGGCGTCAAGGTCTGGCGCGCGGCTCAGCCCTCGAGCGCGCGACGCAACAGCTCCAGATCGTCGGCGATCTCGGCATCCTGGAGACGCAGCTCGTCGATGCGGCGCACACCATGCATGACCGTGGTGTGATCGCGCCCGCCGAAACTGCGGCCGATCTCGGGCAGCGAGCGCGAGGTGAGCTGCTTGCACAGATACATCGCCACCTGACGCGGGCGCGCATAGCAGCGCGTGCGCTTGGGCCCGACCATGTCGGAGAGGCGGATATTGTAGTGATCGGCGACCTTGCGCTTGATCTCCTCGAGCGAGACCTTGCGCTCGAAGCTGCGCAGCATGTCGGCAAGGCAATCCTGCGTCAGGTCCTGGGTGATCGGCTTGCCCACGAGCGAGGCGAAGGCGAAGAGCCGCGTGAGCGCACCCTCGAGCACGCGGACATTGGTGTTGATCCGGTGGGCGAGGAACTCGAGCACACCCGGCTCGACCACGAGATCGGGGTGCTGGTCGCGGTAGCGTTCGAGCCGGGTCTGAAGGATGCCGAGGCGCAGCTCGTAATCGGTCGGGTGCAGATCGACCACGAGGCCGCATTGCAGGCGCGACTTGATGCGGTCCTCGAGCTTGGCGATATCGCCCGGTGCGCAATCGGCGGAGATCACGATCTGCTTGTTCTGGTCCACCAGCGCGTTGAAGGTGTGAAAGAATTCCTCCTGCGTGCTGTCCTTGCCGGCGATGAACTGCACGTCATCGACCATCAGCACATCGACCGAGCGGAACATCTGCTTGAAATCCATGATCTTGCGATCTCGCAGCGCCTGCACGAAGCGATACATGAACTGCTCGGCCGAGAGGAAGAGCACGTTGAAGGCGGGACGCTTTTCGGTCAGCTCCCAGGCGATGGCGTGCATCAGGTGGGTCTTGCCGAGCCCCACCCCGCCGTAGAGAAAGAGCGGGTTGAAGGTGGTCTCGCCGCCCTCGGCGACGCGGCGTGCCGCGGCATGGGCAAGGTGGTTGGGCTTGCCCACCACGAAGGTATCGAACCGGAAACGCTCGTCGAGCGGGGCGGAATCGAGTCTTGTTTCGCTGCGCGCTGGCTCTGGCGGGGGAGCAGGCTGTCGCGGCCGGGCCGCACAATTCGCGGCCACCCGGAAATCGAGCTTGCGCACGCCCGGGTCAAGCCGCGAGATCTGGTAGAGGATCAGGTCGCCGTAATGTTGCGAGACATAGGTACCCAGGAAGGAGGTCGGCACCGAGAAGGTCGCCACGCCGTCGGCCACCTCGGCAAACTCCAGCGGTTCTATCCAGTTTCGAAAGTTGTTCTGGCCGACCGTCTGCCGGATATGCTGTTTCAATTCGCCCCATTGTTCCAATGTCATCTCTGCCATTCCGCTGCTCTGTTGTGGTGCCTGCGGCATGGCCGCGGACCCAAGTTCCCAAAAGGACGGCTCACGGAGGAGGCACAGTCCACGGACCCGCCGGCTGCGTGCCGACGGCCGCTTTTCTTTCCTTCACCAGCATTCCGGAGAAAACCCCACGTTCGCGGCCCGTCCCAAAGGCCGCAGAGGAGCATCCCCTGAAATGCATTCAGACAAGACCGGAGCGGTAATGCTCTTGTCGGCACCAGGACCCTGCACTGGAGCCCGGGCGCGGCGCGGCCTGTCCCCCCAAGCGTGAATCGCGTGTCCGAAACTAGCAACCTCGGGCATGTCCGGACAACTCATCAATGCGCTTGACAGGTGTGGCGGTTCAAAAGAATCCCTCGCATGCGCAGCAAGGCAGCCATTAAAAAAGGCACCGCGAGCGAGCGGTGCCTTGTGTTCCAACAGGTTGTGGCAGGTTAGCCGAGCGCCTTCACGCGCGCCGAGAGACGCGACATCTTCCGTGCGGCGGTGTTCTTGTGGAACACGCCCTTGGTGACGCCGCGCATAAGTTCGGGCTGCGCGGCGCGCAGCGCGGTGGCAGCGGCCTCCTTGTCGCCCGAGGCGATGGCCTCCTCGACCTTGCGCAGGAAGGTACGGATGCGCGAGCGGCGCGCCTTGTTGATCGCATAGCGCTTCTCGCTCTGGCGGGCGCGCTTGGCGGACTGGATGGTGTTGGCCATGGGTGTCAAGCCTTTCTCGGGTCTGAATATGCGTGGCACACGGATACCCGACCCTGCCCCTCGGGGGCGTCAGCTCTTGCCTGGAAAGCGGGCATCACGCGCATGTCTGGCGCGCCGTATACCCGAGTCGCGGGGAAATGCAAGCCCCGCGCTCATTCGCCCAGCTTGGCATGCACCTCTTCGAGGTCGATCTCGCCCACCGGCATCTTGTTGGCCGGGTTCTCGAAGTCGTATCTGAACAGGTCGAAATCGCGCTTGTACATCTCGTAGACGAGATGCATCGACAGGTCGTCGAAATAGTCCTCTACGGGATGCGCGCGTTTCGGGCCGTGGCCCTCGGATTCGTTGAAGCGCGGGATCTTCTTCAGATCGACCTTGTGGCGCGTGTTGATCGCCTTGAGCACCTCGCCCATGCCCTCGTTGAACTTCTCGGTCCAGAAGATATTGTCGTAGCGCCCGCCGTTGACGATGAAGGTCGAGACATGGCCCGACATCGCCGACCAGTGGATATCGGGCTCCATCGGGCGCTTCCAGCGGATCGTGTCGCGCGCGAAGAGCAGGAAACGGCGAAAGCTGCGGATCTGGTCGAACTCTTCCTTGCCCTCCTCGCCGCCCACCTCGATGCCGTATTTCTGGATCAGCATCGGCACCAGCTTGCCGCGATAGCGTTTGCCGTTGCGCTGAATGCCGCAGATCTTGTCGAAGAAGGAGGACAGGATCCGCGTATAGGGATTGCGCACGCAGGTGAAGGCATAGCTGGTATGGGTCCGCACATTGGCCGAGATCACCTTCTGGCTGGCCTCGATCGCCCATTTGTGCAGACCCGCGGTCGCGTCGTGGATGTCGCCGTCGAAGAATTTCCCGTGATCCGAATAATAGAGAATCTGACCGATGGTCGAGCAGGCGCATTTCGGCACCACGCGATAGACCACGCTCTCGCTCTCGGTCATCCAAGTCCCGGGGAAACCCATCCGCCTGTCTCCGCTCTCTCCGGCCCGCCGCGCAGCGGGCTTCGGATTGTCTAACCCGTTCAAATAATCAAAGAAAGCGTGTTTATTCAGACCATCTTCACGGTTAAGGATATACACAAGCGCCGAAACAAGAGGCAAACCGTTTCACGCATGGCCAAGATCGCCTTCATCCTGCTCTGCCACAAGGACCCCGAGGCCATCGTGCGGCAGGCGCGGATGCTGACCGAGGCGGGCGACTACATCGCCATCCATTTCGACGCCCGCGCCAGGCCCGAGTCCTTCGCGGCGATCCGCGACGCGCTGGCAGACGATCCGCATGTCGTCTTCGCCAGGAAACGGATCCGCTGCGGCTGGGGCGAATGGTCGCTCGTGCAGGCGACGCTGCACGCGGTGGAGGCAGCGCTCGACGCCTTTCCGCGGGCCACGCATTTCTACATGCTCTCGGGCGATTGCGCGCCGATCAAGTCGGCGCGTTTCGCGCATGAATTTCTCGATGACCGCGATGCCGATTACATCGAGAGCTTCGATTTTTTCGAAAGCGACTGGATCAAGACGGGCATGAAGGAAGAGCGGCTGATCTACCGCCATTTCTTCAACGAACGCACCCAGAAATGGCGTTTCTACACCTCCTTCGAGATCCAGAAACGGCTTCGGCTCACGCGCGAGATCCCGCGTGACATCCAGGTGCAGATCGGCAGCCAGTGGTGGTGCCTGCGCCGCCGCACGGTGGAATGGATCGTGGATTTCACGCGAAGGCGACACGACGTGATGCGGTTCTTTCGCACCACCTGGATCCCCGACGAGACCTTCTTTCAGACGCTGGTGCGCCATCTCGTGCCCGAAGCCGAGATCGAGACGCGCACGCTGACCTTCCTGATGTTCACCGATTACGGCATGCCGGTGACCTTCTACAACGATCACTACGACATGCTGCTGAACCAGGACTATCTCTTTGCCCGCAAGATCAGCCCGGAGGCGCTCGAGCTCAAGCGCCGGCTTGGCGCGCTCTACAACAACGACGACGCGGTGTTCAACATCTCCAACGAAGGGCGCAGCCTGTTCAGGTTCCTGACGGCGCGCGGGCGCGAGGGGCGGCGGTTTGCCCGCAGGTTCTGGGAGGCAGAGAGCACGCTCGGGCGCGAACGCGAGCTGATGATCCTGGTGTGCAAGAAATGGCATGTCGCCAAGCGGCTGCTGGCACGCATCAGGCAGGTGACCAACCTGCCCGCCATAGACTACCTTTTCAACGAGGAATCGGCCGCGCTCCCCGATCTGGGCGGCCTGCAGGCGACGCTGGCCAAGCGCACCCGCCACCGTCGCGCGCTGATGCGGATGCTCTACGACTATTACGAGACCGATCGTCTCATCGTGTGCATGGACCCGGGCAGCATGGACCTGCTCGAGGATTTCTGCCGCGACCGGGCGCGCACCAAGCTTCTCGAGATTCAGTGCCGGTTCAGCGACGACTATCTCATCGGCCATGCCAAGCGCGTGGGGCTTGCCGGGGAACAGACCCCGCAAGAGACGCTGGCGCGGCTCCTGCCCACGATCCGCGGCGACATCGTGTACGAAAGCGACCGTATCCGCGATGCCGAGTTCGAGAACCACCTGATCCTGCGCGAGGAGGACGAGCGCGAGCGCACGCGGGATCTTCTTGCGCAGTTCCTTGATATTCCGGCCGGGAAGGCGCAGGAAATAGCGGAAATGGACCATCTCTTTGCCGATTGAGGAACGACCATGCCCTATAGCTACGACGACCAGAACGTCTTTGCCCGCATCCTGCGCGGCGAGATCCCCAACAAGACCGTGCTCGAGACCGAGCACACGCTTGCCTTCGAGGACATCCAGCCGCAGGCACCGGTGCATGTGCTGGTGATCCCCAGGGGGCGTTACGTGGATCAGGCGCATTTCGCCGCCGAGGCGAGCGAGGCCGAGATCGTCGATTTCACCCGCGCCGTGGCCGAGATCTGCCGCCTGACGGGGGTCACGCCCGGCGCGGGCGGGGGTGGGTTCCGCACCATCTCCAACGCGGGCGAGGCCGGGGTGCAGGAAGTGCCGCATTACCACCTGCACATCCTCGGCGGTCGCCCCCTGGGAAGGATGCTGCAAAGAGCCTGAAATGCGCTTGCGGCACAGGGCGGCTGCGCCCATATGAACCGCGATTGAAGCGCGAAGGACCAGGATGACATGACATTTCGCAGCCGCGTCGGCGCGTTTCTTGACACGACGCTTTTCCGGAATGCCATTCTCGTCGTGATCCTTTTCAATGCGGTGATCCTCGGGCTGGAAACGGTCGATCCCGTCATGGCGCGGGCGGGCGGCCTTATCCTCGCGCTGGACAAGCTGTGCCTGTCGATCTTCGTGATCGAAATCCTGGCCAAGCTCTACGCGCGCGGGATCGTCGGATTCTTCACCCGCGGCTGGAACGTCTTCGATTTCGTGATCGTCGCCATCTCGCTGGTGCCGACGACGCAGGGGCTCTCGGTGCTCCGGGCGCTGCGCATCCTGCGCCTGTTGCGCGTGGTCTCGGTCGCTCCCTCTCTCCGGCGCGTGGTCGAGGGGCTGGTGACGGCGCTGCCGGGGATGGGGTCGGTGTTCCTGCTGATGGGAATGATCTTCTACATCGGCTCGGTCATGGCGACAAAGCTCTTCGGCGCGGCCTTCCCCGACTGGTTCGGCAATCTGGGCCGCTCCGCCTATTCGCTCTTCCAGATCATGACGCTGGAATCCTGGTCGATGGGGATCGTGCGCCCGGTGATGGAGGTGTTTCCCTATGCCTGGGCGTTCTTCGTGCCGTTCATCATGGTCACGACCTTCGCGGTGGTGAACCTGCTGGTCGGTCTCATCGTCAATTCGATGCAGGACGCGCATCACGCCGAGGATGCCGAGAAGACCGACACCTATCGCGACGAGGTGCTCTCGCGCCTCGACCGGCTGGAGGCGATGATCCGTGAGGAGCGGGCGCGCGAATCCGCAGGATCCGGGTCGCGCGGATGAGCGCATCGTCTACGGCACCGGCAAGGTGGTGGCCACCGGGGCGGCGCAGATGGACCATGCCGAATGGGCGCTCGGCTGGCCCGGGGTGGCCTTTGTCGATGTGCGCTCGGCGCGCAACAACTGCTTTCAGGCACACATCCTTCCGGGCTGAGCGGCGCGGGTGCGCTTGCGCAGGCGCGCCATGCGCGCTAACTCGCCCGTGACAGAACGGGATGACGGACATGAGCGATCTGCGCGCGAAATACCTGACGGCGATTGCCGGGGCCAAGGACGAGGCCGCGCTCGAGGCGCTGCGCGTGCAGGCCCTCGGCAAGAAGGGCGAGATCAGCCTTGCCATGCGCGAACTGGGCCGGATGAGCGCGGAAGAACGCCAGCAAGCCGGCCCGCGCCTCAATGCGCTCAAGGACGAGATCAACGCGGCGCTCACGGCCAGGAAACAGGCACTCACGGACGCCGCGCTCGACGAGCGGCTGCGCGGCGAATGGCTCGACGTGACGTTGCCCGCCCGGCCCCGCCGCCAGGGCACGATCCACCCGGTCAGCCAGGTGACCGAGGAGGTCACGGCGATCTTTGCCGACATGGGCTTTGCCGTGGCCGAAGGCCCGCAGATCGAGAGCGACTGGTACAATTTCGACGCGCTCAACATCCCCGGCCACCATCCCGCGCGCGCCGAGATGGACACGTTCTATACCCACCGCGCCGAGGGCGACGACCGCCCGCCGCATGTCTTGCGGACGCATACAAGCCCGGTGCAGATCCGCGCCATGCAGGCGCAGGGCGCGCCGTTGCGGGTGATCGCGCCGGGCCGCGTCTATCGCGCGGATTATGATCAGACACACACGCCGATGTTCCACCAGGTCGAAGGCCTGGCAATCGACCGCGACATCTCGATGGCCAACCTGAAATGGGTGCTGGAGGAATTCGTCAAGGCGTTCTTCGAGGTGGATCACGTCGACCTGCGCTTTCGCGCCTCGCATTTCCCGTTCACCGAGCCCTCGGCGGAGGTCGATATCCGCTGCTCATGGGATGGCGGCACGCTCAAGGTGGGCGAGGGCGACGACTGGCTGGAGATCCTCGGCTCGGGCATGGTCCACCCGAAGGTGCTGGAGGCGGGCAATATCGACCCGAACGAGTGGCAGGGCTTTGCCTTCGGCATGGGGATCGACCGCATCGCGATGCTGAAATACGGCATCCCCGATCTGCGGGCGTTCTTCGAGTCGGACCTGCGGTGGCTCCGGCATTACGGCTTCGCCGCGCTCGACGTGCCGACGCTGCATGGGGGGTTGAGCAGGTGAAACGAGACGATGATCTCTTGCGCGACATGCTCTTCGAATTTGAAACGCAAGAGGATTTTTTGATACTTGATCGAAATGTCATGCGCGCATCGCAAGAAGACCGGCGCTGGAAATACCATCTGTATCTGGCAGCCGACCAAGGACTTGTCACGCCAGTCGGTGCAGGTACCTATCGGATGACATCTCAAGGGCATGATTTTCTAGAAGCAATTCGCGACGAGGGGCTTTGGGAAGAAACCTAGCGGGCGGTCGCAGCGACCGGGGGGAACGCTACCCTCGAAATTCTTAAATCGCTTGCTATTGGCTTTTTGAAGAAAAAAATTTCACAACACACAGATATCGAACTCGGATAACGATCACTCCCGTTCTGAGTCCGCGCAGGGCCGCTGCATCGCGCGCGTCACGCCACCGCCAGCCGCCGCTCCCTGATCGGCAGGTGGACGAGCGCCGAGAAGGCCCCCACGCCCACGCCGATCCACCACACCAGCGTGTAGTCGCCCGTCACGTCGTAGAGCCGCCCGCCGAGCCAGACGCCGAGAAAGCTGCCAAGCTGGTGCGAGAAGAACACGATGCCGTAGAGCGTGCCCATGTAGCGCAGCCCGTAGAGATGCGCGACAAGCCCCGAGGTGAGCGGCACGGTGGCGAGCCAGAGCGCCCCCATGGCGACCGAGAAGAGCAGCACCGTGCCCGGCGTGATCGGCGTCAGCATGAAGGCGGCGGCGATGAGCGTGCGCGCGGCATAGATCCCTGCAAGCAGGTTTTTCCTCGAATAGTGCTTGCCCAGCCACCCCGCCATCAGCGTGCCGCCGATATTGGCCAGCCCGATGAGCGAGATCGCCACCGCGCCCAGCGTCGAGGTGGTGGTGATGCCCATGCCGTGCAGCACGCCGCCGGGCTGGATCGGGCCGCACATCTCGGTCACGAGCGCGGGGAAATGCGCGGTGATGAAGCCAAGCTGATAGCCGCAGCTGAAGAAGCCGAGGAAGATCAGCGTGTAGGACGGATCGCGGAACGCCTTGCCCAGGATCGCGCCCATCGACTCCTCTGGCTCGGCACGGCTGGCCAGGTCGGGCGCGCGCATCAGCGGCAGCACCGCCAGCACCGCGAGGATGGCGGCGGCGAAGACAAGGAACACGCTCTGCCAGCTGAGAAAGCCGAGCATCCATTCCGCCACTGGCGCGCCGAAGACCTGCCCGGCCGAGCCTGCGGCGGTGGCGATGGCAAGGCTCATCGAGCGGTTCTCGTCCGAGCTCGCGCGCCCGACCACGGCGAGGATCACGCCAAAGCCCGTGCCCGCGATGCCGAAGCCCACGAGCACCTCGTAGAGCTGATGCGCCTGCGGCGAGACGGCGAAGGACGACAGCACCAGCCCGGCCGCATAGGTAAGCGCGCCAAGGATGATGGCGCGGCGGTCGCCCAGCCTCTCGGCCATGGCACCGAAGAGCGGCTGGCCGATGCCCCAGGCGAGATTCTGGATCGCGATGGCCAGCGAGAACTCGGCGCGCGGCCAGTCGAATTCCTCGGCGATGGGGATCTGGAACACACCGAAGGACGCGCGGATCGCGAAGGACATCATCAGGATGGCGCATCCCGCGACGAGCACGGGGGTGATCAGGGGGGCGGATCGCTGCATCGGGGCCTCGAAGATCGGATGCCGCAGATTACGCGGTCCCGGCGGCCCGTCAATCGGGCCCGGCAGAAGGCCGCCATGACATGCGCGCAAACCTTCGGATCACCGGTGCCATGACCAGCGGCGTGAGATACATCGGCACCTGGTATAGCCCCACGAAAAGGAGCATGGCCGCCGCCGTCTCCGGCGGCAGGGCACCGAGGAACAGCGCGAGGTTGCGATTGCCCGCGATGATGGCGAGCGCCGGAGCATCGCGCGGCACGCGGCGGCGGGTAAGAAGGAGCGCCACCGCCTGCGCCCCGAAATTGAGTGCAAAGACCGCCGCGAGCGTGATCCAGAAGACCGGGGTGGGTGCCAGCATGGCAGGCCCCACCGCCGACATGAGCCCCACCACCACCGCCGCCATGGCCAGCGTCATGAGACCGTCCACCGCGCCCTGCCCCTCTGTCCGGCGGATCCACGACAGGCGCGCGCGCAGGATCACCCCCGCACCGCCCGCCAGCACGATCACCCCGAGAAGGCGCAAAGCCGCCTCGGCCACCACGCCCGGCGCACCGAAGACCGGCAGCAGCCAGAACACAGGCAGCACCGTCAGGGGCAGAAGCGCCGTTCCCAGCACGAGCTGGCGCAGCGCCGGGGTGGGATCGCCCCCCGCGAGGATGGTGAGGCCGGGGCTGCCGGTGAGTGGCGGGGCGGCCAGCACCAGCACGATGCCGATGCCCAGCACCGTGGCCGAGGCACCGAGCGCCCAGAGCAGCAGGATCGCCGTTACCGGCAGCGCAAGCTGCATCAGTAGCGTGATCGCGAGGTAACGCGGCAGGCTCCGCCGCCCCGGGAACGCCGCGCGCAAATCGACCCGCAGCGCGGCGAGAAAGAGCAACAGAGCGATCATCTCGAATATCCAGGGCGCGAGCGCCCCGGCCAGCGGCGGCACCAGCCCGCCCAGCGCCAGCCCGAGCACCAGCATCAGCCGCCCGTGCCGCGCCAGCGCGGCAAGCCCCGCGATCATAGCGCCGCCGCGCCGCGCGCCGCCTGATCGTAGCTGCCCGAAAGCGTGCGCAGGAGTGCCGCGAGCCGCGACATCTCGGCCCGGTCAAGGCCGAGCTGCTGCACCGAGCGCACGAGCAGCCGTTCGCGCACCTGCCCGTAGCGGTTGCAGTAATCGGCCCCGGCCGGCGTGACGGTCACGGTCTTCTCCTTGCCCTTGCGCCCGGTCTCGACAAGGCCGTGCCGCGCGAGCTTCTTGACCGCGTAGCTCACGAGATGGGTATCCTCGATGTTCAGAACGAGGCAGATATCGGCAAGGCTCTTGGGCCGCGCGCGGTGATGCACGAGATGGACAACCAGCACCTCCAGCGGGGCGAGCCCCGGCATTCCGGCGGCGGCCATGCAGCGCGACATCCAGCGTTGAAAGGCATTGTTCGCCATGGTCAGCGCAAATTCCATCTCCGAAAGCTCCGGCAGGCCGGAATTCGCCAGATGCGCCGACGAGACGACCGGGCCGCCTATCGCGCGAGCATCGTCTGCGGAATCCATAGCGCGATCTCCGGGAACAGGGTGAGGATGGCCGTGGCCAGCACCAGCAGCAGGAAGAACGGGAAGGCGTCGCGCGCGATCTCGAAGATCCCGCGCCCGGTGATGGATTGCAACACGAAGAGGTTGAAGCCCACAGGCGGGGTGATCTGGCTCATCTCCACCACCAGAACGAGGAAGATGCCGAACCAGATCGGATCGATCCCCGCCGCCAGCACCATCGGCAGGATGACGGATGTCGTGAGCACCACGATCGAGATGCCATCGAGGAACATCCCCAGCAGGATGAAGAACACCACCAGCGCCGCCAGCAGCGCATGGGCCGAATAGCCCTGTTCGCCGATCCAGGCGGCGAGCGCGCGGGGAATGCCTGTATAGCCCATCGCCACCGTGAGAAAGGCCGCACCCGCAAGGATGAAGGAGATCATGCAGGTGGTGATCGTGGCCCCCCGGAGCGCGCCCCAGGTGCTCTGCCAGTTCAGCGACCCGCCGAACCCCGAGAGAACGAGTGCGCCGAGCACGCCCACCACCGCCGCCTCGGTGGGCGAGGCAAGCCCTGCGTAGATCGAGCCGATCACGGCGACGATCAGAAGGATCGTCGGCCCCAGCAGCAGGAGGGCGCGCAGCTTCTCGGCCCAGCTCGTCACCGGCTCTGCCGCGGGCATCCGGGCCCGGTTCATCAGCGCCCAGACCATCGTGTAGCCCGAAAAGAGCGCCGCCAGCATGAGCCCCGGCCCGATCCCGGCCAGGAATAGCCGCGCGATGCTCTGTTCCGTCGCCGCCCCATAGACGATGAGGATGATCGAAGGCGGGATGAGAAAGCCGAACGTGCCCGAGCCCGCCAGCGTGCCGATGATCATGCGCTGATCGTAGCCGCGCCGGGTGAGTTCGGGCACCGACATGCGCCCCACCGTGGCGGTGGTGGCCGCCGAAGAACCCGAGACGGCGGCAAAAAGCGCGCAGCCGAAGATATTGGCATGCAGAAGCCGCCCCGGCAGGCGGGTCGTCAGCGGTGCCAGCCCCGAGAACATGTCCGACGAAAGCCGCGAGCGGAACAGGATCTCGCCCATCCAGATGAACATCGGCAGCGCGGTCAGATCCCAGATGTTGAGCGCGCCCCAGACCTTGGTGGCAAAGACCAGCTCCACCGGCGCGGAGGAGGCCAGCAGCATCGCGGCAAGCCCCACGGCGATGAGCGCGAAGCCCACCCAGAGGCCGAGCGCGAGGCAGCCGAACAGGATCGCCACGAGGATCAGCGCCAGCGGCTCAATGCCCATCGCTGCCGCCTTTCTCCGCCTCGGCGCGCTGATAGGCAGGGATTTCGCCGCGCAGGAGCGTGACGAGCTCGTCCAGAAGCGCCAGCGCGAAAAGCGCGAGGCCCGCCACCATCACCGCCTGCGGCACCCAGAGGGGAAACTTTGCCATGCCGAAGGACACCGCGTCGAAGGCCCAGGAATCCCACGCCTGCACCCCGGCGCTGTAGAGCGCGAAGCCGCAGAGCCCCAGCGCCGCGAGAAGCGCCAGCGCCGCAAGGGGCCGGGCAAGCGGCGCGGGCAGCAGCCCGGTGAGCAGCGTCACCCGCACATGCCCGCCGGCGCGCAACGTTCCCGCCAGCGCAAGAAAGGCGGCACCGACGAAGAGGAAGCCGCCAAGTTCCGACAGCGAGGTGATGGCGATGCCCACCGGCTCGTGGTCCAGCGCGATCAGGCTCCGGTCGATCACGCGGCCCGCGACCTGCACCAGCACCAGCGCAGCGATGGCCACCAGCGCCAGCGCCGCCAGCACCAGCCCCGCGCCGTAAAGGCGGTCGAGCGTCCTGCGCAACATGGCAAGGCTCCTGTCAGGGAAAGCGAAAGCGGGCGGGATGATCCCGCCCGCGCGCCGCGCTCAGTTGCGGGCGTAGGCCTCGAGGATCAGCTCGCCTTCGGGGCCGGCCTGTTTCTTCCACTCCTCGGTCATGATGGCACCGATCTCGCGCAGTTGCGCGGCCAGCTGCGCCGAGGGCTCATGCACCTGCATGCCGTTTTCCTTGAGCGTGGCGATCTTGGCTTCGGTCTCGGCCACGGACATTTCCCAGCCGCGCAGCTCCGCCGCCGCCGCCGCCTCGAAGATCGCCTCCTGCTGGTCTTCGGGCAGCGCCTCGAAGGCGCGCGTGTTGACGAAGACCATGTTCTTGGGCAGCCAGGCCTGCGTGTCGATATAGTGACCGACGAAATCCCAGGCCTGCGACGAGACGCCGGTCGAGGGCGAGGTGATCATCGCCGAGATCCGCGAGGTGGAAAAGGCGGTCGGGATGTCGCCCGCCTCGACGGTGGTGGGCACCGCACCCATGAGCTGCGCAAGCCGCTCGGTGGCGGTGTTGTAGGCACGGAAATTCACGCCCTGAAGCTGCTCGGTCGAGGTCACCTCCTCGGTGACATAGAGGCTCTGTCCCGGCCAGGGCACGGCAAAAAGCAATGTCAGCCCCTGATCGGCGAGCTTGGCGGCGATCTGGTTGCGCGAGGCTTCCCAGAGCCGCGCGGCATCCTCGTAGCTCGCGGCAAGGAAGGGCACCGAATCGACGCCGAAGATCGCGTCTTCGTTGGCAAGCTGCGACATCAGGATCTCGCCGATGGGGGCAAGGCCCCGGCGCACCGCGTCGCGGATCTCGGGATGGGCATAGAGCGAACCCGCCGAATGCACGGTGATGGTGAGCGCGCCTTCGGTGGCGCTGGCCACATCCTCGGCGAATTGCATGATATTCTGGGTGTGAAAGACCGAATCGCCATAGGGTGTGGGCATGTCCCAGCTGGTCTGTGCGTGGCCCGCACCGGCACCAAGGGCGAGGGTGCCGGCAAGCGCCAGGGTGAAAAGATGCTTCATTCTATCGTCTCCCATGTGGATAAACCGGCCGGTTGTTGCCCCGGTTGACGGGAGGGTGCGGGTTCAATGAGAATTTGTCAACAAAATGTCGTTATGGGGCGGCAAGCCTTGCCAGATAGGGTAGGGGGCGCAACGCACCACCGTCCAGAAGCGCCATCGGCTCGGCCAGGATCTTGAGCCGCACCGCCCCGTCACCCGCGCCATAGACATGCCCCATGGAATGGCCCAGGGCCACGCGCCAGCCGGGGCGCGGGTTGAGTGCGGGCCGCGTCGGACCCAGCCCGGCCTTCATGTGATGGGCGATGTCCCAATGCCGGATCTCGCCCGCGTGGCGCGTGATCACCCAACAATGCATGTCGTCGGTCACGCCGCCCTTCTCGGCGGGGAAGAAATGTCCATAGACATAGCCCGCCTCGTAACCCGCGGCGCGGAGGCTTGCCACGAGGTAGGTGTTGATATCCACGCAAGAGCCCGGCGTCAGCCCGCAGGACAGGTAGGGCACTTCGTCCGTGCCGTCGTTGAACCGTATCTCGGGATGGGCATAGGCAAAGCGCGCCTCGGCCTCGGCCACCAGCGCGGCGATCCCCGCCATGCCGCCGCCCGCCGCGCGGGCGATCTCGCGGCTGGCCTGCGCCAGATCCTCGGCCGCCACGGTATAGGGTGTCGTGCGGGGGGCAAAGATCACCTCGGGATAGGGAGCACCCTCGGGCACGATTTCGTGGCCGACGGCAAGCGACCCGCCCGCCGCCTCGATCCGCAGCGCGGCAAGGCCAAGCCCTGTCTCGAGCAGCACCGCCGCGATCCGCCCGCCCGTCACCGTTGCCGTGATCACGGCCTCCTCGGGCGTGGCCATGCCCGCCGGGGCAAGGACTTGCGTACCGGGGGCGAGATCGGCGATCTCGATGGCGAGATGTCTCATGCCAGGCTCCAGAGCTGAAAGAGCACGCCCGCGCCGAAGGCCCCGGCAAGCGAAAGCGCGAGATAGAGCGCGAAGACGCGCGGTTTCACCAGCGCCCAGACGGCGATTGCGGCGGGCAGCGACGTGACCCCGCCCGCCACGAGGAAGGCGAGGCCAGCACCCGGCGCCATGCCCTGTGCCACCAGCCCGCCCACCAGCGGCAGCGCGGCATAACCGTTGAGATAGGCGGGCACACCGACGAGGGTTCCAAGAAGGATGGGGCCGAGCCCGGTGCCGCCGAGCAGGCCGGTGATCGTCTCCGCCGGGACAAAGGCCAGCATCAGGCTCTCGAGGACAAAGGCCAGAGTCAGCCATTTCAGCAGGAAGAGCGTCACGCTCAGCGCCTCGCGCCCGAACTTCGCGCGCCGCTCCGGCTCGGCCCAGAAGCGCCAGACCACCGATTTCGGGTTGCGCAGCTTCGCCCCGCCGCAACCGCCATTGCCGATGCCCTCGCGCAGCGGGTCCGACAGGCCCCCGGCGCGGCCCAAAAGATGCGCCACCCAGCCGCCCATCAGGCCCAGCCCGATCGCCGCCATCGTCTTGACGATGGCGAACTCCAGGCCCAGAACCCCGGTGGTCAGCACGAACATCGACGGGTCCATGACCGGCGAGGCGAGCCAGAAGGCCATCACCGCCGAGAGCGGCACCCCCATCGCCAGGAGCGCCGCGATGAGCGGGATCACCCCGCAGGAGCAGAAGGGCGAGAGCGCGCCCGCCAGCGCCGCCAGCCCGATCATCACGGCGGGCTGACCAGTGAAGGCGCGGGCGATCAGGTTGTCGGCCCCGGTGGCCGTGGCCCAGGCGGCAATGCCGATGGACAGCACGAGGAAAGGCGCGGTGCCTGCCAGCGCGTCGATGGTAAAGGCGACCGAGGCCGCCGCCTGCGCGCGGTCGAAAACGGCCAGAAGGATGAGGAGCGCCGCAGTGACGAGCCAGACGCCATGTTTGCGCCAGACGCTGCGCAAGGCCGTGGCGGCGGCGCGGGGCGGGGGGAGGGTGGTGTCGCTCATCGTGATATCCCCAGATATATCGTTTTTTAAGGAAGCGAAGGTCACGCCGCGCTGTCGGTCTGCTCCAGCCGCACACCGGTGCAGCATTCGGCGGTGAGAAAGTCGAGCATCGAGCGCATCGCCGCGTAATCCACCCGATTGAGCACCACGCGCCCCTGCCTTTCCTGCACCACCAACCCGGCATCGACCAGCGTCGAGAGGTGATGCGCCAGCGTCGAGGGTGCCTGATCCAGATGCTGCCCGATCTCGCCCACGCTCAGCCCCTCCTCGCCTGCCCGCACGAGCAGGCGGAAGATGGAAAGGCGCGTGTCATGGCCGAGGGCGGCAAGGGCGCGGGCGGTGGGGCTTGTGAAGGTCATGAGACGTGATAGAACCACATTTCTAGTTATGTCAATCCATTTCTGCCCGCCCCGCCATCGTCGCCACCCCGTCGGCCGCGCGCCGCACGCGCAGATCCAGCCCACCTTCGGCCTCGCGCGCCTCGATGGCGACCGCCGCGCCGCAAATGAGCGGGCTGAGGCCGCGATAGGTGAAGCGCGCGGGCAGACGGCCCAGGCGATGCGCGGCGAGGTTCAGCATCCAGACCGCCTGCAAGGGTCCATGCACGACAAGGCCCGCATATCCCTCGACCTGCGTCGCATAGGGGTGATCGTAATGAATGCGGTGACCGTTGAACGTCAGCGCCGAGAAGCGGAAGAGAAGCGTGGGATCAGGCGTGAGGTGCCACGCGGTCGCCCCCGGCCATGGCTCGGCGGGCGGGGGTGTCTGCGCGGTGCCGGGCTTGGGATCTTCCCGATAGACGATATCCTGCCGTTCGGTGACGCGCGGCGCGTCCGCCACGCGATAGAAATGGCGCACCGTCACGAAGCCGAGCCGCCCGCTGCGCCCTTCCTTGAAGGCCACATCCTCGATCACCGTCTCGCGCGTCACCGCATCGCCTGCTGCAAAGGGCGCGTGGAACATCAGCTCGCCGCCCGCCCACATCCGGCGCGGCAGCGGCAGCGCGGGCAGGAAGAGTCCCGGTCTCGGGTGACAGTCGCGGCCCAGAAGATCGGGCGCCACCGCGTCGGGCGCGAGGCACCAGTGCAGGCCCAGGGGCACCTCGGCCTCGGCCAGCGTGCCGGCAAGCGTGACCCGGAAATGATCGATCAGCCGTCGGGTGATCGGCTCTTCACGGGTGAAGCGCCGCCCGATCCAGTCGGAATAGTCGTCCATCCCCCCTCCTATGCCCCGCGCCCCTGCCCATAGGACTTGGGCAGTCCCAGCACCTGTTCGGCGATATAGGCAAGGATGAGGTTGGTCGAAATGGGTGCGATCTGGTAGAGCCGCGCCTCTCGCCACTTGCGCTCCACGTCGTATTCCTCTGCAAAGGCAAAGCCGCCATGGGTCTGCATACAGGCCTCGCCCGCCTCCCAGCTTGCCTCGGAGGCAAGGAGCTTCGCGGTATTGGCCTCGACGCCCGGGTTCTCGCCCGCATCATACATTGCCGCTGCGCGCCAGACGATTGCCTCGGCCGCCATCAGATGCGCCTGGGCGCGCGCCAGCGGGAACTGCACACCCTGGTTCGCGCCGATGGGCTCGCCGAACACCACCCGGTCGCGGGCATAGGCCGCCCCGGTTTTCAGGAACCACTTGGCATCGCCGATGCATTCGGCGGCGATCAGGATGCGCTCGGCGTTCATGCCCGAGAGAATGTAGCGAAAGCCCTTGCCCTCCTCGCCGATCAGGCTGTCCGCCGGAACACGCAGGTTGTCGAAGAACACCTCGGTGGTGGCGTGGTTGATCATCGTGCGAATCGGGCGGATCTCCACCCCGTTGCCGATCTTGTCGCGCAGATCGACGAGAAAGACCGAGAGCCCGTCGGTGCGCGAGACCGCCTGATCGCGCGGGGTGGTGCGGGCGAGCAGGATCATCAGGTCGGAATGTTCCGCGCGAGATGTCCAGATCTTCTGGCCGTTGATGATGTAGTCATCGCCATCGCGCCGCGCCGTGGTCTTGAGCGCGAGCGTATCCGTGCCGCTCGTCGGTTCGGTCACGCCGAATGCCTGAAGCCGCAGCGAGCCGTCGGCGATGCCCGGCAGATACGCGGCCTTCTGCGCCTCGGACCCGTGCCGCAACAGCGTACCCATCGTGTACATCTGCGCGTGGCAGGCGGCGGCGTTGCAGCCCTGACGGTGGATCTCCTCGAGAATGACGGCGGCGGCGGTCAAGGGCAGGCCCGAGCCGCCATACGCCTCGGGGATCATCGCGGCAAGGTAGCCCTCGGCGATCAGCGCCGCCACGAACTCGGTCGGATAGGCGCGCCGCGCGTCCAGATCGCGCCAGTAGACGCCGGGAAAACTTGCGCAGACCTTTGCCACGCCGGCGCGGATATCGGCGAAGTCGGCGGTAGGATCGAAAAGGCTCATGATCGGTGTCCCCTTGTTCGTGCCCGGGATACATCGCAGGTTTCGCGCCCGAGGGGAAGTTCCGGAGCACGCGAAACCGGGCTTTCCCCCGCCGCCACCACCCGGCATTGTCGGACTCGCAAACGCAAGGAGCCTGCCATGCCCGCCGATCTCTCCGGTCTTCTCGTCGTCTCGCTCGAACAGGCGGTGGCCGCACCCTATTGCTCGGGGCGTCTGGCCGAAGCGGGGGCGCGGGTGATCAAGGTGGAGCGCCCCGAGGGCGATTTCGCGCGCGGCTATGACAGCCTTGTGCAGGGCGAGAGCGCCTATTTCGTCTGGCTCAACCGGGGCAAGGAATCGATCTGCCTGGACCTGCGGCAAGAGGGCGACAGCGCGCTGATGGAGCGGATGCTGGCCCGCGCGGATATCTTCATCCAGAACCTTGCGCCGGGGGCCATCGACCGGCTGGGATTCGCGCCCGACCGGCTGCGCGCCACCTATCCGCGTCTGATCACCGTGTCGATCTCGGGCTATGGCGAGGAGGGGCCGCTTTCGGATCTCAAGGCCTATGACCTTCTGGTTCAGGCCGAAACCGGGCTGTCCTCGATCACCGGCAACGAACATGGCCCCGCGCGCACCGGCGTCTCGGTCTGCGACATCGCGGCGGGGATGACCGCCTATCAGGCGGTGCTCGAGGCGCTGATCGGGCGGGCGGCGACCGGCAGGGGGCGGCACATCTCGGTGTCGCTTTTTCATGCGCTGGCGGACTGGATGAACGTGCCCTTCCTGCAATACACCTATGGCGGCAAGGTGCCGCCGCGCGCGGGACTCAATCATCCCACCATCGCGCCCTACGGTGTCTATGAGGGCAGCGACGGCAAATCCGTTCTGATCTCGATCCAGAACGAGCGGGAATGGGCCACCTTCTGCGAGGCGATCCTCGGGGATGCCGCGCTCGCCCGCGATCCGCGCTTTGACAGCAACTCCAACCGTGTCGCCAATCGCGCCGCGCTCGACGCGGTGCTGCGCCCGGTCTTTGCCGCCGTGTCCCGCGACGAGATGGCCGACCGCCTGCGCGCCGCACGCATTGCCTATGGCAGGGTGAACGAGATGGAGGACGTGGCACGCCATCCGCAGAACCGCTATGTCACCGTCGAGACGCCAAGCGGCCCGGTGCGGATGCTGGCCCCCGGCGCGCTGATCGACAACACCCCCGTCACGCCCGGCCCGGTGCCTGGCCTGGGGGCGCATACGGATGCGCTGCGCGACGAATTCGGAGAGGTGTGAGGCGATGGACACAGGCGCACGGATCACGACGATCCTGAAGGGCGCGGGCGCGCGCGACGTGCTCGATATCGGCTGCGGTCACGGCGCGCTTGCGCGGAGGCTGGCAGGCGAGGGCCTTGCCGTGACGGGGATCGACCCGGCGCCCGACGCCATCGCGGCGGCGCAAGAGAGCGTGCCCGAGGCACAGGTCTCGGTTGCGGGAGCCGAGGCGCTGCCATTTGCTCCGGGCCAATTCGATGCCTGCGTGTTTCTCAATTCCCTGCATCACGTGCCGGTGCCCCTGATGGAGCAGGCGTTGCACGAGGCGCTGCGGGTTTTGCGCCCCGGCGGTGAGGTGATCGTGGTGGAGCCGCTGGCCGAGGGGCCGTTCTTCGAGGTGATGCGCCCGGTCGAGGACGAAACCGCGATCCGCCGCGCTGCCATGAAGGCCATCGACACGGTGCTGGCAGCCGGAGAGGCCACGGGCCCCGCGCCGGTGACGTGGCTGCGCGCGACGTCGGTCGCCGGTCTGGAGGATTTCATCGACGGGCTCGTGCGCGTCGATCCTGCCCGTCGCGCGGTGGCCGAGGCGCAGCGCGGCACGCTTGCGCGCCTGCTGGACCGGCACGCGCGCCGAACCGCAGACGGACTCGCGCTCGATCAGCCCTTGCGAATGTGGCGATTGCGGCCCTGCTGAGGCGCGGGCAGCAGAATTCGCTCTGGTGCGATGTGCGTTTTTATGCTTTTCTTCCCATAGAGGGGAGAGAACGCATTTGTTCGGCTTTGGCGACATCATGGCGGCGGCGCTCGGCCTGATCCTGACCTGGGATCGGGACCTGAGCGAGATCGTTCTTCTGTCGCTGCGCGTGACCCTGACGGCGGTGGCCGTCGCCTGCCTCATCGGCCTGCCGCTGGGCGCGGTCGTCGGCGCATTCCGGTTTCGCGGACGGGGCACGGTGACGGTACTGCTCAACGCACTGATGGGGCTGCCGCCGGTGGTGGTGGGGCTCTTCGTCTATCTGATGCTCTCGAACGCGGGGCCGCTCGGCGTGCTGGGACTGCTCTACACGCCCACGGCCATGATCATCGCGCAGACCATCCTCGTCACCCCCATCGTCGCGGCGCTGACAAAACAGGTGGTCGAGGACCTGCACGGCGAATATGCCGAACAGTTTTCCTCCTTCGGCCTCTCGGCGCGGGCGCGGGTCTCGGCGCTCCTGTGGGATGCGCGCTACAGCCTGCTCACGGTCGCGCTTGCCGGTTTCGGGCGCGCGGTGGCCGAGGTGGGGGCGGTGCTGATCGTGGGCGGCAACATCAACCACGTCACGCGGGTGATGACCACGACCATCGCGCTCGAGACCTCCAAGGGCAATCTCGAACTGGCGCTGGCCCTGGGCCTGCTGCTCCTGGGGCTGGCGGTGATCGTCAATGCCGCAGTGATGACCCTGCGCGCCTCGGCGGTGCGGGCGGCCTATGCGTGACATGGTGATGGATATCCGCGCCGAGAGCGCCCTTGTGGCAGAGCCGCTGCTGGAGGCGCGCGCCTTGCGCTTTGCAGCGGGCGGGCAGACCCTGATCCACGGCATCGACCTTGGGATAGAACCAGGCCGACGCACCATCGTGATGGGGGCCAATGGCAGCGGCAAGAGCCTGCTTCTGCGGCTGTTGCACGGGCTGCTCCCGCCCTCCTCGGGCGAGGTGCTGTGGCGGGGCGAGGCCGCCGGCCGTGCCGCACGGCGGGCACAGGCGATGGTGTTTCAGCGTCCCGTGATGCTGCGCCGCTCGGTGCTGGCGAACCTCACCTTCGCGCTCAAGGTCCACGGCCTCGCGGGCCGCGCCCGCACCGAGCGCGCGCAAGAGGCGCTGGAGATGGCACGGCTCACCGATCTGGCCAACCATCCCGCCCGCGTGCTGTCCGGGGGGGAGCAGCAGCGGCTTGCGCTGGCCCGCGCCCTCGTGTGCGAGCCGGAACTGCTGTTCCTCGACGAGCCCACAAGCAGCCTCGATCCCGCCTCGACCCAGATGATCGAGGATCTGGTGAACGCCGCCCATGCGCGCGGCGTGACGATCGTGATGGTCACGCATGACATGGGCCAGGCCCGGCGCATGGGCGACGAGGTGATCTTTCTCCATGCCGGGCGCGTCGCGGAACGCGGCCCGCTCGATCGGGTTCTGGGCGCGCCGCGCTCGGAGGCCGCCCGCGCCTGGGTGCAGGGGCGGCTCTATACCGGTGACACTTGACCCCCAGGCGACATGGAGCGTAAAATGTTCAGATACCCTCTTCTTTCGCTTGCTCTCGGCGCAGTGCTGGCCCTCGGGACCACTGGCGCACAGGCGCAGGACGAGTTCATCGTGGTGCAATCCACGACCTCGACGCTGAATTCCGGCCTCTTCGAACACATCCTGCCGTTGTTCGAGGAGAAGACCGGAATCGAGGTGCGGGTGGTGGCCGTGGGCACCGGGCAGGCGATCAGGAATGCCATGAACGGCGATGGCGACGTGCTTTTCGTCCATGCCAGGCCGGCAGAGGAGAAATTCGTGGCCGAGGGGCACGGCGTTGCGCGGTTCGACGTGATGTACAACGATTTCGTCATCGTCGGCCCGCCCTCCGATCCCGCAGGGGTGGCGGGGATGACCGACGTGGTCGCGGCGCTGTCGAAGATTGCCGAGGCCGAGGTGCCCTTTGCCTCGCGCGGCGATGACAGCGGCACCCACAAGGCCGAGCTGCGGCTGTGGAAAGAGGCCGGGATCGACGCACAGGCGGCCTCGGGCGGATGGTATCGCGAGACGGGCTCCGGCATGGGCGCGACGCTCAATACCGGCACGTCGATGGGGGCCTATGTCCTGACCGACCGCGCCACCTGGATCGCCTTCGGCAACAAGGGCGACTATGAGATCGCGGTGGAGGGCGACCCGCGCATGTTCAACCAGTATGGCATCATCCTCGTGAACCCCGGGAAGCACCCCAACGTCAAGGCACAGGCCGGGCAGGCCTTCGTGGACTGGGTGCTCTCTCCCGAGGGGCAAGCGGCCATCGCGGGCTACAAGGTGGACGGTCAGCAGCTGTTCTTTCCGAACGCCGGGGGCTGAGCGGCGTTCAGGGCGAAAGCCAGCGCACCTTGCCCATGTCGCTCACGTCATAGCCGCCGAAAGCTGCGGCCTTGGCGGCGACGGTGTCGGAGCGCATGAAGGCCGCAAGCCGCTGCACCGGCTCGGTGAACCAGGCGCGGCGATCCACCAGCAGGTCGAAGCGCTCGCGCAGGAGCGGCCGAAAGGTGAGGCGGAACTGGCGCGCCATGGACTCGATCCCCAGCGTCGCCTCGGCTTCGCCTGCCGCCACCGCCGCCGCCGCGTCGCTTTCGGTATGGGCGGGGCTGGAGGGGGTCCGCAGATCGGCGGGGCTCATTCCCGCCTCCGCCATCAGCCGCTGGAAGAGCGCGGTGGTGCCCGCCCCCTCCTGCCGAAGGATCACACGCCGCCCGCGCAGATCGGCGAAGCCCTTGATCATCTCGGCAACGGAAGGGGCGAGGATCAGGCCGCGCCTGCGCCACGCCCAGCCGATCAGCACCGCATCGCGCAGGCTGCGCGCCGCGACCGCCCCGACGTTCCACTCCTCCTCGCCGGGAATGTGCAGCCCGGCAAGCGCCGCGCGCCCTTCGGCAAAGGCATCGAGCCCCGCGCTGCTGCCGTTCCAGAGCGTCGCCATGGCCGCCCCGCTCTCGCGCAGCGCCCAGTCCAGAAGCGGATCATGCGAGCCGGTGACGAGCGCCGGGCGCTCGGCCGGACGCAGGCTGCCCTCGCCCTCGATCCAGCCCATGATCTCGGCCTGCGGAAACAGCAGCTTGCCGGTGATCCTGCGATGCGGGATCTCGCCGCTGGCCACCATGTCATAGACCTTGCGTTCCTTGACGCGCAGCAGGTCGGCGACCTCGCGGGTGGTGAGATAGGCGGGCGAAGAACGTTCCATGTGGCCAGACCTTGGGTGGTGATGGTCGTGACCCTCACTAGCCGATCTCGCGCGGGAAATCAGCCCGAAAGCGGCCCGCGCACGCGGCGCGGCCCGCGCCCGAAGATCATCCGAGATCCACCACCGCGCCACCGGCCGCCTCGGCATCGCTCCGGTCATGAGTGACCTGGAGCACCGGCAGGGCGCGGCGGTGCGCGGTCTGGAACACAAGCGCGCGCACCTGCGCCCGGAGTGCGCTGTCAAGCCGCGAGAACGCCTCGTCCAGAAGCAGCGCGCGCGGTTCGGACAGCAGCATCCGTTGCAGCGCCACCCGTGCCCGCTGCCCGCCCGAGAGGGTCGCCGGGTCGCGGTCGGCAAAGCCCGAAAGCCCCACCTCGCGAAGCGCCGCCTCGATCCGTGCGCGGCGGTCGCGCCGATCCTTGATGTCCGGTTTCAGCCCGAAGGCAAGGTTCGCCCCGACCGAGAGATGCGGAAAGAGATATTCGTCCTGAAAGAGGATTCCCACCCGCCGCGCCTCGGTGGGAAGGCCCGACAGGTCCCGCCCGTCAAGCCGGATGCGCCCGGTCATGGTGAAGGCAGGGTCGAGCGTGCCGGTGATCGCCGCCAGAAGCGTTGACTTGCCCACGCCCGAAGGCCCCATCACCGTCAGCACCTCGCCCGGGGCGATAGCGGCGTCGAGCGCGATGAGCCGCGCGCCCTCAAGCGCGATCGAGAGTTGCTCGAGCCGCAGTCCCTCAGGCATCGCGCATCCCCTTGCGGTTACGCCACAACAGGCGCGGAAGCACCACCCCGAGCGCAAAGGGCGCGAAGGCCGCCGCCGTCTGCGCCAGCGCATAGACGCCGATGGCCCGCCGGTCGCCCCCCGAGGCAAGCGCCACCGCCTCGGTGGTGAGCGTCGCCACCCGTCCCGCGCCCACCAGCAGCGTCGGCAGGTATTGCCCGACCGACACGGCGAAGCCCACCGCCGCCGCGATCAGTACCGGGCGCAAGAGCATCGGCAGCCGCACCGCCCAGAGCACGCGATCGGGCCCCGCGCCGAGCGCGCGGGCGATGGTATCCTGCCGCGCGTCCCAGGCACGCCACGGGTCCGACAGCGACAGGAACACGTAAGGCAGAACGAACACGAGATGCGCCAGGATGACCGCCGCGCGTCCGCCATCGAGGCCCGCGAGGATCGAGAACGTCTGGAACCCCATCAGAAACGCCACCTGCGGCACGATCAGCGGCAGATACAAGAGCCAGAGCGCCCGCGTGGCCGGGCGCAGCCCGTGGCGATGTTCGGCCTCGAGACTTGCCAGCGTCAGGAGCAGCGCCAGCCCCGTCGCCGCGCCCGCGATGAGCAGCGTCTCGGTGACGGGACCGGCAAGGCGCGGGCCGTGGCGGCCCCAGTTGCGCAGGGTGAAGCCCTCGGGCAGCAGGTCGGGGAATTGCCACAGCCCGGCGAAGGACCAGACCACCTGCCCCGCCAGACCCGCGATCACCGCAAGCGCCGCCAGCGCGCCCAGCACAAGCGCCCCCGCGCGCAGCGCCTGTTCCGTGCGGGACCGCCCGCGCCCTCCACGCACGACCCAGGCCCGCCCGGCGCGGGACACGACCAGCTCCATCAGCCGCCAGAGGCCGAGACCAAGAAGCACCAGCCCCAGTTGCAGCACCGCCCCCGCCGCCGCCTGAAAGCGGAACGCCAGATCGGGGTCGCTCATCCAGCGGACCACCTGCACGGCCAGCGTCGGCGGCGTGTTCGGCCCGAGGATGATCGCCACGTCCACCACCGACATGGAAAACGCCAGCACCGCAAAGGCCGGCAGGCGGATCTGGCGATAGACCAGCGGAAACACCACCTTGAGCCAGCCCGTCACGCGTCCGTAGCCCAGCGCCTGCGCCACCCGCAGGCTCTGGCCCGGACGCACCTGTGTCAGCGCCGCAAGCGTCATCAGCAACAGGAACGGCACCTCCTTGGCAACGAGACCGAAGACGAGGCTGAGCCCCGCCGGGTCCTGCAGGATCAGAAGGTCGGGCGGGCGCTCCCACCCGGTCAGCCAGGGCGAAAGCGCCCGCGCGATCCAGCCCGAAGGGGCGATGAGAAAGGCAAGGCCGAAGGCCGCCGCCGCGTGCGGCACCGACAGGAGCGGCGAGAGGAGCCGCTCGACCATGCCGAAGGTGCGGGTGCCCGCCCACCCGGCGCAGATGAGCACCACGATGGCAAGGGAAATCCCCGTGGCGACAAGGCCCACCCCGAGGCTGAGCGCCATCGCGCGCGGCAGGCCCGGCCAGGCGAAAAGCGCCTCGAACGCGGCAAGCGTGACGGTCTGCCCGCCCAGCGCGGGCAAGTAGCCCAGCGCGGGGGCGAGCGTGCCCAAGAGGCCCGCCAGCACCGGCCCGAGCATCACCGCCAGCGTCAGGAGCGGGGCCCAGGGCAGGAACCGCGCCCGCCGGGCGGGGCGCGGCGGGGCGGTGGTGCTGACGGCGGCGCGCACGGATATTTACTGGCCGACGCCGTAGCGCGCGGTCCAGTCCTGCTCCAGCCGGACCATCCAGGAGGGGTGCGGCTCGGGCAGCGCCGCACCCAGTTCCTCGGGCGAGAGCGCGGCGGCGCCAAGCTCGATCGCGTCGAAAAGCGCGCGGTCCTCCGCCGAGAGCCTGCCCATCGCGAGAACGGTGCCGTTGCCCCATACCCCGGGGTTCTGCTTCTTCGCCTGCGCCTCGGGCGAGAGCAGGAAATTCGCCAGCACCAGCGCGCCCTCCTTGGCATTGGCGTTGTAGGGAATGGCGACGAAGCTCGCATTGCCGATGGTGCCGCCATCGAGCACATAGCTGCGCACCGTGTCGGGCAGCTCATAGTTGGCGATGGCGTTCTGCGGCTCGTTGGGGTTGAAGCTGAGCGCAAGGTCGATCTCGCCATCGTTCATCAGCTGGATGAGACGCGGACCAGACTGCGGATAGGCCGCGCCGCCGCGCCAGAGATGGGGCGTGAGATCGTCGAGATAATCCCGGAGCGGGGCCGTAGCGGCCTCGTAGCTCTCCTCGGTCACCGGCTCGGTCAGTACCGCCGGATCGGGCGCAAGCTCCATCACCGCCTGCTTGAGGAAGGTGGAGCCGAGAAAATCGGGCGGCTGCGGATAGGCGAAGCGGCCCGGATTGGCGCGCGCCCAATCCAGCAGCGCAGGGATAGAGCGGGGCGGTTCGGCCAGCCGCGCGGTGTCGTGATAGAAGATGATCTGCGCCATGCCCCATGGTGCCTCCAGCCCCTCGGTCGGCACGGTGAAATCAGAGGTGACGGCGGGCTTGCCCTCGACATCGACGAATTGCCAGTTGGGCAGATCCTCGGCCCAGGGGCCATAAAGCAGCCCCTGCTCCTTCATCGCCGCGAAATTCTCGCCGTTGATCCAGATGAGATCGACCGCGCCGCCCGCATCCTTGCCCGCCGATTTCTCGGCGATGACGCGGCTGACGGCATCGGCGGTGTCCTTGAGCTTGACATGCTCGACGGTGACGCCGTAACGCGCGGCCACCTGATCGCCCGCCCAGGCGATATAGTCATTGATGGCATTCGACCCGCCCCAGGCGTGCCAATAGACGGTCTGGCCCTCGGCTGCCTTGGTGATCGCGTCCCAATCCGTGGGATCGGGCACCACCTCCTGCGCGGCCAGCGGGGCAGCCAGCGCAATTGCGGCCAGCGATGTCAGTATGGATCGGATCATCTGCGGGGTCTCCTTGTCGGGATGTCTTGTTATAGCAAATCCGCCAGCCGCGCGAAGCCGTCATCCATCAACGCCGCCGTCTCGGGGTAAAGATAGTGATCGACGCGGCCCCGCACATGGGCGATCAGCGCCGCCTCGCTCTTGCCCGCCGCCCAGTCCTCGCCATCCTGCGTCGCCTTCGCCTCGGCCCCCGACAGGACACGCCATTTCGCGCACCATGTCATCGACCAGAGCCACATCGCCCGCCGCAACGGCAATATCCACGGCGCGAGGGCGGCGCGCTCGGCCCCGGGCAGGCAGGTGAGCCAGTGGCGGCAGGCCCCGGCCACCTCCTCGGGGCTCAGCACGGCATGGCTGGCCACGTCCCAGGTGGTAGAGGTGTAGAGCGTGGCATGCGCCAGATCGAGCGGCGGCGCGCTGTAGCGGGCCTTTTCCAGATCGACCAGCACGGCGCGGCCCTCGGGCGTGACGAGGAAATTGCCGGGATGGGCGTCGAAGGAAATGAGCCGCCTGGGCGGGCGGGGCGTGTCATCGGCCAGATCGCGCAGGGCGGCGATGTGCCGCTCCATGATCGCTCGTGTCGCGGGGTCCGCCGCGTTCAGGTATTCGGCCTGCGCGCCGATTTCCTCCAGCAGCCGGGCCAGCGGATCGGCGGGGTCGAGCAGCGGCGCGCGCGCCTCCGGAACCGGCAAGCTGTGGATTGCGGCCAGCGCGGCCATGATCGCGGGCAGATCCTCGGGCAGGCGCGCGGTGCGGCCGTCGATCTCCTCCACAACCAGCCCGCCGCGCGGCAAGGTGTCGGAGGGCGGCAGCACAGCGCGCAGGCGCGGCGCATGACCCGACGCGCTCGCGCGGGTGAAACAGGCGGCCTGATAGGCGAGGTTTTCGGCGGGCGCGAGCCTCATCTGGCTCTGCTTCGGCAAGCGCGCGATCCGGCCGGTCCCCCCCAGCCGCACATGATCATGCGCAAGCCCGGTATCGGCCATCAGTTCCGGCGTGCCAGGGTCGATCCAGGCCGCATCGAGCAGGCTAAGGAAAAGATCCCGCAAAGCCTGCGCTCCACGAGACCCCAACTTTGATCTTTTCACTTTCAAGGTAGTGGGCCAGCGCAAACCGCAAGTCATATGTGATTCGCGGAAAGGTCTTTTCTTGCCTTCATGAACTGAAAACATGGAGTACACACCGATTTCGCCGTTCATGCGGCCGATCTCGCAGGCCCATCTGCGCGTTGACCAGAGCAAGGAGATCACAGCCGACTTTCGGCATCGGGCGCTGCGCCACCATTCCTTATCCTGACTCTATCGAAGCGTCTCATTCCTGTGCATGGTGCGGGTTATGCGGAACTTTGGGATTGAGAGATGAGCCAGCCCCGGCCCGCTCTCCATCAAAAGGGCCGTAGGGACGGGGCTGGCGGCGTTTCGGTTTGAGCGCGACTGGAGTCGCGGGCGTCGTTTGCTGGACGCGAACGCCTTTGGAGGATGGATGGTGCAGCTGTATTTCACCGACGGATCGGCGCTGCGCGCGCCAGTTTCTGTCGAAGGTGTTCCGGTCGATCTTTCCGTGTCCCTCACCGAGGCCGCTGGCAGGATCGGCCTGATGGATGGCATGCCGTTCTTTCTGGATCGGAACGGAAGCTACTTGCATGAAGTGAACCAGTTCTTTCGCGCCTGTCAGACCATGGGGGTGCGTTCGCGGCACAGTTTGCGCGCCTACGCCCATGACATCTTCGTCTGGATTCGGTTTCTGGAAGAACGGCGTGGTGGCAAGCAGCTTTGGCGTGCCGATTACAACGATGTCATCGCGTTTCACCATGCACGGCGTTTGTCGGATGCACCGTTCCGGATTTCGGCATCCAGCTGGAACAGGGCGATCGCGGCGCTTGACAAACTGTATCGGTGGGCGCTCGAAGAGGGCCTGATCGCATCCTCGCCGTTTCGATACGACTTGTCCTTTCGTCATGGTCATGGGCGGGGAGCGCCCAAGGTCGTCGAGGGTAACAGGGCCCGGGAACGTGCCGCACGTCGGCATGACATGCAATTCGTCGATATCGGCCGCTACCTCGCGTTCCGGGATATCGGCCTGAGAGGAAGATTGCCGGACGGGTCCGAGGACCCAGCCTGGCGCGGCCGCAATGGCGAGCGGAATGCCGTCTTCGCGGAACTGCTCGTAACAACGGGGATGCGCCTCGGTGAGGCTGGTAGCCTAATCATCG
Organism: Roseovarius sp.; assembly: GCA_002720475.1. GTDB lineage: Bacteria > Pseudomonadota > Alphaproteobacteria > Rhodobacterales > Rhodobacteraceae > Roseovarius. The sequence continues at coordinate 14,013 of PBIL01000009.1, read as the reverse complement.
ACGAACTGCCTCGGTTGACTTCGGACAGCCCGCGGATACTTCTTTTCGATCTTCCGGGCGCGATCACCAAGGGCGAACGCCCGCGCCGCATCCGGTTGCCGCGCCGTGTGCTCAAGCTGATCGGGGATTATTGCGATATCGAGCGCCACGTTGCCGCCGCCAAGGCGCCGCCTCCTCCGGTCGTCCCCTTCGTATTGTCATCTGATGGCTGCAACGCCATCAATGGCAGCGGTCGGCGCGTCGCGCTGACCAGGCTCCGTCCGCAAGACCGCCAACGGTTGCTGCGATCGCCTGATGGGATGCCTGAACACGCATCGCTTTGGCTCACTGAGCGTGGTCAACCCGTGTCGTCCGGAACCTGGGAGGTTGCTTTTCGCAGGGCAAGCCAGCGATGCCAGATCTTCGGTCTCGATGTTACTGTCACGCCCCACATGCTGAGGCACACCTTTGCGGTCAACATGCTGTCGATGCTGATCCGTGAACAGGTTGGCGCAATCTTTAACCCGACCGACGCGCACGGCGCGGCCTATCGCCAGATGCTCGGCGATCCGCTCCGCCATCTCCAACACCTCCTTGGCCACACGAACATCACCAGCACCTACATCTATCTCGACAGCCTTGCCGAGGCGCAGGAACTCGTCGACGCAGCAGCGGACCGCTGGACTGCCGAACTCATGGCGGATGACCGATGACCGGCAGATTCGGCGTCGCTCATCCCCGCCCGGGACGGAGGGCGAGCTTTCCCGAACACCTTCCCGATCCCGGCCCCGCCGCGGCCAGTGCCATCGCCGCGGGCCGTTTCGAGATTACCCTGGCCGGACGGACCGCGACGATGGACCTGACGCGTTTGCCGGGTCGGGCTTCGCTTGCGCGTTCCTTTACGCAAGCACTCTGGCAGGCGTGTCAGGTCGGTGGCCCCGCCGGCACCGTCCGCACCGCCATGTCATTGGCCGAAGCCATCCATCGGTTCTGGCGCTATCTCGATGCGACAGACTCATCCGTACAGGCGCTTGCCGAGATTGATGTCGCTACCATCGAAGGCTTCGACGCCTGGATGGATGAGCGCGGGCAGCATCCCAACCATCGCCGCCACCAGATGGGAGATGTAGTGATGCTGCTGCGGTTGGCGGATGCGGGCGAACCAGGCCGCCTTTCCGAAGAGGCTTCCCGCCGATTATTCTATGTCAGTACACGCCCGGGTGTTCCACCGCACCCGCGCGATGCCTACAGCGACAGTGTCCGGGTGGCCTTGAAGGCGGCCGCACGTGCCGATGTTGCAGCGATCGTGCAGCGATTCCGTCCGGCGCTTAAACAGGAGTGCGAGACACGCATCGACCGGCTGGAGATGGACGCCTTCGCGGAGATCGACCGTGTCGGTTTCATTACCGTCAAGAACGACCTTTTTCGTCAACTCTACGGGGCACGGAACTATGCAGGGATTTCGAATGAGGGGCTGAGCGACTGGATGCATGGCACGCGGCATCTGCTCCTCGGCGATCTGATTGCTCTGTTCGTTCTGCTGTCGCTGGAGACCGGTCTCGAGATCGAGGCGATCAAGACCCTGCGTGCCGACTGCCTCAAGAACCCGTCCAGCGGCTATGTCGAGATCGAGTATTGCAAGCGCCGGGCCCGTCATGCCGAGTGGAAGCGGCTGCGGGTTCGGGACGGAGGGTCAGGCACCCCGGGCGGCCTCCTGCGCCTCGCAATTCAGTGGACCGCGACGGCGCGCGGTCATCTCAAGAGCGAACAGCTTTTCACGTATTACTGCCGCGGCCGCCTGACCGATGTCGTTCTGCCGATGCAATCCGCTAGAAAGGTCTGGGTCAAACGCCACGGGTTGCAGGATGATGATGGTAAGCCGTTGAAGCTCTGCCTCCCGCGTTTGCGCAAGACCCACAAGGCTGCGTGGTATCGCAAGACTGGCGGTCAGCTGCGCCGGTTTGCCGTTGGACATACAGTCGAGGTTGCCGCGAACCACTATGGGGACATTCCCGCCTTGCGGCCGATCCACGAAGCTACCATCGCCGAGGCGTTGATGGACGCTGTCGAAGACGCGTTGCAGCCTACCGTGTTGACCCCGGAGGCCGAGGCCAACGTCTTGGCAGCTCCGTCTTCGGCTCAGCCCGGTTTTCCGCAGGGTTTGGCGACCGATGTTCCGGCATTGCCGGCCGGCGAACAGGATGTGTGGCTGGCAAGCTGTTCCGGCTTCTACAGCAGCCCGTTCGCCTCCTCGGGCGAGGCCTGCCCGGTGCCGTTCTGGGGCTGCATCGAATGCCGCAACGGTGTCATCACCACCCGCAAGCTTCCCGCGCTGATGGCGTTTCTGGATTTCGTTGTGGACCAGCGGAAGGTGCTGACCGAGGTCGACTGGCGGGCCAAGTTCGGGCGGGTCCACCACAGGATATCTGCGCAGATATTACCGCAATTCTCCGAACCCGATCTCGCCGCCGCGCGTGCCCTCGCAGCCAGTCAGTCGGCACAGATCTACCTTCCCCCGGAGGCGGGTCTCGCATGAGCGCAAATCCGGCCATCACGACCGCAAGGCCATCGCTGCCATCGGCAATCCATGCCGACGACGTCGACATTCTCGCAGGCAGACCGCTCAGACCGGGATCGGAGCACTCGATGCTGTCTCGCTTCGGCGAAGATGTCTGGGATCTCAGTCCGGCAATGTTTCGCGCCAACGCGCGTCCGGCCGCGTTTCGTGTGGATTTCGGGGCCATTGCAGACCCCGCGCTTCGACGGCTCGCCAAGGAGTATATGCTTGCCCGCCTTCAGGCGCCGTTGCGCAGCTACCGGGGCCCTTGCGGCCCCTCGACCGCCAAGGGCACATTGCTGTTCCTGCGCCATTTCGGAGAGTTCCTGCACGATCGTATCGGTTCCGTCGAATTGGCGCGCGTCGACCAGCAAGTGCTGGACGCGTATCTGGCGCATCTGGGGGGAGACGGCGCACGTTCATCGCAACAGATCCGCCTCTATGTCGATGTCCCCATCGACCTCCATCATTTCGGGCCATGGGTGACCGGGGGTGGCATTCCCTTCCTGCCCTGGGGCGGGCGCACGGCAAGTAATGTCAGCGGTCGGAGCCGGACGAGCTCGGAGAACACCACGCCGCGGATCCCCGAGCCGGTCATCGGCGCGTTGCTCCACTGGTCGATGCGATACGTCGATGTCTTCGCCCCGGATATCCTCGCGGCGCGCGAAGAGCTGGATCGCCTTGAAGCCCGTGCTGCCCAGATCATTGCCGAGGATGCGCGCCGAACCCGCCACGAACGGTTTCGCTACCGTCTTCGTACCTGGCTCGAGGCCCGCCGGGCGGAAGGGAGGGGCGTGCCAATCTGGGAGCGCCGTCCAAACACCACCCGCGGTGTCCCCGATGTTAAGGAAGGCAACGCGTATAATTTCAGGCTGATGTGCCTTCAGATCGGCTGTCCTCAAACGGGGAACCTCAGTAGTTCCACCGCGACCGTGAGGATGCTGGACCAGATGGCGGGTGAGATGGGAACCGAGGTCGGCGGCATGGATACCCCGATCACCCTCGATCCCGATACCGGCCTGCCTTGGCGGGAGCGTTTCGACACGGACAGCCTGCCACATGAAGAGCAGATGCTGCAGGCGGCCTGCTACATCGTCTGTGCCTACCTGACGGGCATGCGCGACAGCGAGTTGCAGGACATGGAGCCGGGCTGCGTTTCGGTTGAACGCAGTGCTGACAACCTGATCGAGCGCTATCGGGTACGCAGCTACGTCTATAAGCACCGCGAGGCGGCGGGTGTTTCCGCCGACTGGATCACCATCGCTCCGGTCGCCCGTGCCGTCGAGGCCATGGAAGCCCTGTCGCGTCGAGCGCGCGGCGACCGCGATCTTCGATCTCTCTGGGTCTCGCTGAAGCCATGGGACTGGACTGCGGACTACCTGGCCGCGCAGGCGTCGCCGATCATCAAGATGTTTCGAGACGGTCTGGATGCAAAGGTCGTAAACCCGCCCGCAATTCCACATGTCGATGGGCGCGCTTGGCATTTCAGCACCCGGCAGTTCCGGCGCACCATCGCATGGTACATCGCGAACCGCCCCTTCGGCGTGATCGCTGGCAAGATCCAGTACAAGCACGCCTCCGTGGCGATGTTCGAGGGCTATGCCGGTGCGCCGCATGGCGATTTTCGCCGGGCAGTCGAGCAGGAACGGGCCCTTGGCCAATTGGACGATGTCGTCGCCTATTATGAGGCCTACTTGCAGGGTGACGAGCCCGGCGGACCGGCATCGTCCCGCCTCAAGCAGGAGTTCGACCACGTCCGGGACACCCTCGGTGATCTGCCCGGGCGCATCCTCGATCAGAAGCGCCTGCGAACGATGCTGGCGCATCTTGGAAAGACGCTGCATGTCGGATTTCTGAACGATTGCTTCTTCGATCCCGCCAGCGCCCTCTGCCTGCGGTCCGACGACAGGCCGGCGGCTCCGGTGATTTCGCGCTGCAGCCCGGACCGCTGCCCCAATTCTTGTCTGACCTCGCGCCACGTTGCGCCCTGGCGGGCTTCGATCGAGGACGGCGAGCGCCTCCTGCAGGGTAACACCCTGTCAGCGGTTCAGAAGGTCGCAATCGCGCAGGACAATGATCGAAAACGCCGGCTGATCGCTCATCTGGAGGACCCAAAGGTATGACACGGCCCGTCAGTCAGAAGACCGAAGACGCCTTGCGCGCCGCCATGATGCGACTGCTCGAAGGAACCTCCGTCCATACCGACGGGTGCCTCACCGTCGCCAATCTCGCACGCGAGGCCGGTGTCAGCCGCGCAACGGCCAACCGGGCCACCGCCGTTCTCGCGGAATTTCGTGCGGCGGAAGCGCGGTTCCGGTCGGGATCTGTCGCGGGCTTGAAGGAGCGTATCCGCGAACTCGAAGCCGACCTCCGGGCCGCACGCAGTGGCGAGATGGCCGAGCTGCGCGCGACCATCAAAACACTGGCGCAACAAATTCAGATCCTCGCGCTTGAGGGTGAAGAACAACGCCGCCTGCTCGCGGTTCTTGAAGAGCAGATCGCGCGGGCTGACCCGAAAGTCCTGCCATTCAGGCCACCGTCCGGAGCTGGCACCTGAGCTCGCGATCAGGGAGAGGAAGAGGTGATCTGGGTGGGGGTGAAACAGGGATGAGAAGAGAGGGAGCCCCAATGAACTGTCTCACCGATGCCACTCGGGAAAACCCCAATGATGGCAGGAAGTTTTCAAAAAGAGACAACTTGACTGTCCAGATAACATACCGAGGGCATATTTATGGCCGAGACGATCTTCGGCCCCACCCGTCGCTCGGAGGAGATGGAGCGGTTCCAGCAATTCTCGACGCCGCTGCCCGTGGGGCTTGCGAGCGGTCGCCCGACCCCGTGCACCTTGGTGCATCGCTCACTCTCAGAATTTGCCGTCGAACCTGTTGAGCGGGATCTTGAGATATCTTTCGCCATCTTTCTCCGGCTCTGGCAGGCGTCCGCCGCGGATATTCACCTGGAGCGCAGCCAACATCAGCCTGGGCAGCGGCAGGGTGGCGTCGCGGTCGTTGCGCCGGGCGATGTAATCCTCACGCGCGAAGCCATCGCGGATGTGGATATTGGTCTCGCGCTGTTGCTTCACGGTGCTCTCGCAAAGCGGCTCTCGCCCGCCGGGGGCGTAATCGTGGCCGATGAAAACGCGCGTCTCGTCGGGCAAGGCGAGGATCCGGCTGAGGTTGTCGTAGAGCGCGCCCGCGTCGCCGCCCGGAAAATCCGCCCGCGAACTGCCCGAATCCGGCATCATCAGCGTGTCGTGGACAAAGGCCGCGTCGCCCGCCACATAGGCGATGGAGGCAAGGGTGTGGCCCGGGGTGAACATCACCTCCACCGTGATATCCCCGACCTTGAAGTGCTCGCCATCGGCGAAGAGCCGGTCCCATTGCGAGCCGTCGGTCGGAAAGCTCTCGGGGAGGTTATAGAGCTTTTTCCAGAGCTTCTGAACCTCGACCACCTTTTCGCCGATCGCGGTCGGGGCACCGGTCCGCTCCTTCAGCCAGGGCGCGGCGGAGAAGTGATCTGCATGGGGATGGGTGTCAAGGATCCACACCACGTCAAGTTGCTCGGCCGCGACATAGGCGAGGAGACGCTCCGCGTTGCGGGTCGCCGTGGCCCCGGCATTCGGATCGTAATCCAGCACCGGATCGACGATTGCCGCTGCGCGCGTGCGCGGATCGTGAAACACATATTGCCAGCTTCCCGTGGCGCTATCGTGGAAGGCTTTGACGATCGGGTTTGTCATGTCGGGCATTCCTTTCGGCTGAGGATCAAAAGTGACCGGCCCGGCATCGCGCCGGGCCGGCCAGAGATGGCAGTTCTCAGAGCGCGCGGGTCGAGAAATACCAGTCGGTGGTCTCATAGCCCTCGTCGGCGCGGGTCTCAGCCGCAGCGGCGGTGGCGGGCGGCGGAACGATCACCTTGTCACCGGGCTGCCAGCCTTCGGGCGTGGCAACCTTGTGGGTGTCGGAGGTCTGGAGCGACTGCACGAGGCGGTAGATTTCGTCGACCGACCGGCCATTGCTCATCGGGTAGTAGAGCATCGCGCGCAGCGTGCCTTCGGGATCGATGACGAAGGTGGCGCGCACCGCCGCCGTGTCCGACGCGCCGGGCTGGACCATGCCATAGGCGTGGGCCACCTGCATCGAGAGGTCCGCAATGATCGGGAAGGTGATATCGACGCCGAACTTCTCCTTGATGTTGCGCACCCAGGCGATATGCGCGTAATGGCTGTCGATCGACAGACCCAGCAGCTCGCAGCCCAGTGCGGCGAAATCCGCGGCTTTGCGCGCGAAGGCGGTGAACTCCGTGGTACAGACGGGGGTGAAATCCGCCGGGTGCGAAAACAGCACCAGCCATTTGCCGCGATAATCGGACAGCGATTTCGGCCCGTGCGTGGTGGGCGCTTTGAAAGCTGGGGCAGGTTCATTGAGGCGCGGGAAGGTGAGTTGGGTTTCGGTGGTCATTGTCATGTCCTTTGTCGGGCGGTTGGTGTGTAAGGATTGAATATACGCTTGACATAAATGAGTAAAACGAATTAAAATTGTAATTGTAATTCCATACAAGAATGATGAAATGTCCGCGCTGCCCAGTCTCCGCCATCTGCGTTACCTGATCGCCCTCGGCGAGGAGCTGCATTTCGGGCGCGCCGCCGAACGCTGCAACGTCAGCCAGTCGGCCCTGAGCAAGGGCGTGCAGGAGCTTGAAGCATTGCTTGGGGTGACGCTGGCCGAACGCACCAAACGGCAGGTGATCATCACCGCCACCGGGCGAGAGATCATCGCGCAGGCGCGCCGCACGCTCGCCGAGGCCGAGGCGCTGGTCGATCTGGCCCGGGCAAGCGGCGAGGCCCTTTCGGGGGACCTGCGGCTCGGGGTCATCCCGACGGTCGGCCCCTATCTCCTGCCCCGGGCCATGCCACATCTCAGGCAGGCGTTTCCCGCGCTCAGGCTCTATCTGCGAGAGGATCTGACCGAGGCGTTGATCGAGCGGTTGACGGACGGGCGACTCGATGCCGCGATTGTCGCGCTGCCGTTCGACATCGGCGATCTGGCTTGCGAGCCGCTCTTTGAGGATGGCTATCTGCTGGCCTGCGCGCGCGGGCATCCGCTGGCCAACCGCGATCATGTGGAGAGCCAGGATCTCGCCGGGCGGCCGATGATGCTTTTGGAGCGCGGGCATTGCCTTCAGCGTCATGCATTGTCGGCGTTTGACGAAGGCGATATCGGCGAGGATCGCAGTTTTGCCGCCACGAGTCTTGCGACGCTGGTGGCGATGGTCGAGGAGGGGCTGGGGATGACTCTTCTGCCGCAATTGGCGATTGATGCCGGGATTGCCGAGGGGCACGATATCGCCCTTGTGCCGGCCCCCGGCGCCGCCCCGCGCAAGGTGGGGATGCTCTGGCGTCGCGGTTCGCCGCGCGCGGCCGAGTTTCTCACGCTCGCGGCGGCCCTGCGTGAGCGAGCGCCCCGGCGCGAGGAGCCAGAGGCGCTCAGCCTGCGGACGGATCGACCCGCTTGATGCCGCCGGTGGCCGGGTCGATGGCGACATAGGGCAGTTTGGCGGATTTCCACGCGCCGAACCCGCCTTCGAGATGCGCGACGGGGGCGATCCCGGCGGCAAGGCAGGCCTCGGCCACCTTGCGCGAGCGCACGCCCGAGCCGCAATGGAACACCAGTTTCTTGCCCTGCTGCGAGGGCAGGTTCTGCGGCTCGAAGGTGGCCAGCGGCGCCAGCAGCGCGCCGTGGATATGCTCGAAGGCGTATTCCTGCGGGGTGCGCACGTCGATGATGGCCACCTCGTTGCGGGCGAANGCCTCGGCCAGCTCCTGCGGGCTCCAGTGTTCGAGCAGGCCCTTGTCGGTCTCTTCGGATTTCATGCGGCTTTCTCTTCTGACGAGAGGGGAAATGCGGCGCGCGGCAGGATGGTCCCTGCCGCGTGCCAGGAGGATCGGAACCGGGGATCAGAACGACCAGACGACCGTATCGTCGCCCAGCATGGCCCCGGCCATTTCCGGCGGCCTGGCCACGCCCACGCCGTCAAGCAGCGCCTCGGGGCCGACGCCCTTGCCGGGCAGGTAGATCGCGCAGACCTCGACGGTGGCCCCGGCCTCCATGATCTTTCTCATCAGCCCCNGCGGGCTCATGTCGCGCGGCGGCTGCGGGGCGGTGGCGGAGGCGGGCGCCTCCTTGAGCGCGATGTCGCCGCCCGGACCGCAGAGCAGGACGCGGGTTGTCGCGCCCTGCTGCACCGCCTGCATGGTCAGCACCATCGACATGAGCTGCGTCTGCGGCTCGGCCGAGGTGACGACGGTGACGAGGTTTTTCCCGGTTTCATGCCCGTCCGCCTGGGCGCCGGTGGCGAGGCCCGCGACGGTGGCCGCGGCGATGAGGGTCTTTTTCATGCGATACTCCATGCTTGGATCAAAGGAAAAGTCGGATCAGAGCGGCGACGGCGGCGAGCGCGCCGACACCAAGCGCCCAGAGGGCGATGAACCACAGGATGCGCCGCAGGCCGGGCCGCATCAGTGATATCCTTCACCGGCCCGCACCTTGCCGCGGAACACCCAGTAGGCGTAGCCGGTATAGGCAAGGACGATCGGCACGAGGACGAGCGCGCCGACCAGCGCGAAGCCGAGGCTTTCCTCGGGGGCGGCGGCCTGCCAGATGGTCATCGAGGGCGGCACCATCATCGGGTAGAAGCTGATGCCGATGCCGATGAAGCCGAGCACGAAGAGCGAGAGCGCGGCATAGAAGGGCCGCCCGTCACGCCCCTCGCTCAGCCCGGTGAAGAGCGCCCAGGCAGCCCCGAGCACCAGAACCGGCATGATCACGCTGAAGACGCTGCCGGGCAGGTTGAACCAGCGGTGGAAATAGACCGGCTCGAGAAAGGGGGTGATCACGCTCACCAGCCCCATGAAGCCGAGCGTGGCGGCCCCCAGCGGCCAGGCCAGCCGCCGCATCCGGTGCTGCAGCGCGCCTTCGGTCTTCATCACCAGCCAGGTCGCGCCCAGCAGCGCATAGCCCGCCGCGACCGCCAGCCCGGTCAGCACCGAGAACGGCGTGAGCCAGTCCCACCAGCCGCCCGCATAGGCACGGTCCGCAACCTCGATCCCCTGCACCAGCGCCCCGAGCGCGATGCCCTGGCAGAGCGCCGCCACCAGCGAGCCGCCGAAGAAGGCGATGTCCCACACCGGCTTCCAGCGCCGCGTCTTCCAGCGGAACTCGAAGGCCACGCCGCGGAACACCAGCCCCAGCAGCATCAGCGTGATCGGCATGTAGAGCGCGGGCATCACCACCGCATAGGCCAGCGGGAACACCGCGAAGAGCCCGCCGCCGCCGAGGATGAGCCAGGTCTCGTTGCCGTCCCAGACCGGGGCGACCGAGTTCATCGCGGTGTCGCGCGCGCTCTCGGACCCGGCCCAGGGAAAGAGGATCCCCACGCCGAGATCGAAGCCGTCGAGGATGACATAGGTGAGCACGGCAAAGGCGATGAGGCCGGCCCAGATGAAGGCGAGATCGTATTCCATTGTCATGTCTCCTCATTCACCGGGAACGAAGGCATCGCGGGCGAGTTGCGAGGCCGGGGTGATCCCGGCCGCGCGCATGGGGCCGCTCTCGTCGTCCCCGTGGGTGCCCGGCAGCCGGTTCATCAGCCGCAGGATGTAGAAGGTGCCCGCACCGAAGACGAAGAAATAGACCACGATGAAGGCGATGAGCGAGGCCGCCACGGCGGGCGCCGCGACCGGCGCCAGGCTGTCGCCGGTGCGCAGAAGGCCGTAGACGGTGTAGGGCTGGCGGCCCACCTCCGTCGTCACCCAGCCCGGCCAGCACCGCGACAAAGCCCGCCGGTCCCATCGCCACGGCCGCGCGGTGCAGCAGCGGGCTCTCGTAGAGCCGGCCCTGCACCCGGCGGACCAGCGCCCAGAGCCCCAGACCCAGCATGGCAAAGCCGAGCGCCACCATGATGCGGAAGGACCAGAAGACGATGCCGACGGGCGGCTGTTCCTCGCGTGGCNCCGTGTCGAGCCCGGCGAGCGGCGCGTCGAGGTCGTGCTTGAGGATGAGCGAGGAGAGCTTCGGAATGCCCACGGCATAATCGAGCTCCTGGTTCTTCTGATCGGGGATCCCGAAGAGATAGAGCGGCGCGCCGTCCGGGTGGCTCTCGAAATGGCCCTCCATCGCCATCACCTTGACCGGCTGATGTTCGAGCGTGTTGAGCCCGTGCAGGTCGCCCGCGTAGATTTGCAGCGGCGTCACGATCACCGCCATCCACATCGCCATGGAAAAGCCGCGCCGCGCCACCGGGTTCTCGCGGTCGCGCAGCAGATGCAGCCCGCTGACCCCGCCCACGACGAAGGCGGTGGTGAGATAGGCCGCCATCACCATGTGCACGAGCCGGTAGGGGAAGGACGGGTTGAAGACGATCGCCCACCAGTCTTCGGGCACGAACTGCCCGGCCGCGTTCACGCCATGGCCCTGCGGGGTCTGCATCCAGCTGTTGGCGCTCAGGATCCAGAAGGCCGACATCAGCGTGCCCACGGCCACCATCGCGGTGGCGAACATGTGCAGCCCGTCGCCGACGCGGCTGCGGCCGAAGAGCATGATGCCCAGAAAGCCCGCTTCGAGGAAGAAGGCCGAAAGCACCTCATAGGCCAGAAGCGGCCCGATGACCGGGCCCGCCCTGTCGGAGAACACCGCCCAGTTGGTGCCGAACTGATAGGACATCACGATCCCCGAGACGACGCCCATGCCGAAGGCCACGGCAAAGATCTTCTTCCAGTGCTCGAAGAGCGTCAGATAGGTCTNGTCGCGGGTGCGCAGCCAGAGGGCGTTGAGTACCGCGAGCCAGCTTGCCAGCCCGATGGTGAAGGCGGGAAAGACGATATGGAANGAGACGGTGAACGCGAACTGAAGCCGCGCGAGGATCTCGGCCGAGAAACTGTCCGGCATGGCGAGTCATCTCCTGTGCTTTGGCCCGGATCTAGACCTGCGCGACACTATATGCAATATTCGGAATATATGTTTGACTGTGGCGAAACAACGCGGCACGGACCCGGGGCGCAGGATGGCCAAACCGGCGCGGAGCGCCTATGACCCCCGTTCGATCACAAGACAGAGATGACGGGCGATGCGTCTGACAAGCTATACCAACTATGCGCTGCGGACCCTGCAGCTTGCCGCCCTGCGCGCGCCCGCGCTCGTGCGGGTGGACGATGTGGTCAAGGTGCACGGGCTTGCCCGGCCCCATATCGTCAAGATCGTGCACGAGCTCGGCAAGGCCGGGCTCATCGAGACGCAGCGCGGGCGCGGCGGCGGCTTTCGCCTGGCCCGCGCGCCCGAGGACATCACCGTGGGCGAGGTCGTGCGCCTGACGGAGGGGCCTTTTGACCTCGTGGAATGCTTCAACCGCGAGACCAATACCTGCCCGCTCATCGGCATCTGCAAGCTCTCCACCACCTTCGCGCAGGCGACGCGCGCCTTTCTCGACGTGCTCGACGGGGTGACGGTGGCCGATATCGCGTCCAACCGCGATGCGCTGCTGGGGCGCATCGCGCCCTTGCAGGAAGGCATCGTCGCCCCGATTCGAACGGCGGGCTGAGATCATCAGTCCACCACGGTATGCCCTGCGACATATAGCTACATTCAAAATACAGATTAAACCTTCATATTCCCGCTGCAGAATATGATCGGCATGTGCCCCGTGACCCTGTCACCGAGCGGCCAAGGGCAAGGCTCTATGCTGGAAATATCTTGAACCGAACGGGAGACCCCTCATGACTGCCAATGTCGGACCCATCGACCGGGCGCTGCGCGCGCTCATCGGCCTGGCCCTTCTGGTGCTGGCCTTCGGCGGCTTCGTGCCGGCCCTGGCCGCAGGCGCGCCCAAGTGGATCGCGGTCATCGCCGGTGTGGTGTTGCTGGCCACCGCCGGGATGCGGTTCTGCCCGCTCTACCGGATCTTCGGCATCCGCACCTGCCAACGCTGAGCAAAAAGATATGAGAGGAGACACCACCATGACGAATTACCCGGTGAACATGGACGTTCACCCCGATGTCGAGGCGTTCTTCGACGAGGACACCAACACGATCAGCTATATCGTGAAGGACCCCGGATCGGATGCCTGTGCGATTGTCGATTCGGTGATGGATATCGACTATGCGGCAGGCCGGATCAGCTACGATCATGCCGATGCGATGATCGCGCGGGTTCAGGAGCGCGGGCTGCGCCTCGACTGGATCCTCGAGACGCATGTCCATGCCGATCACCTGTCGGCGGCCCCCTATATCCAGGAGAAGCTGGGCGGCAGGATCGGGATCGGGGAGAAGATCCTGGTCGTGCAGGAGGTGTTCGGCAAGATCTTCAACGAGGGCACCGAGTTCCAGCGCGACGGCTCGCAGTTCGACAGGCTTTTCAAGGATGGCGACACCTACGAGCTGGGCGGCATGACCTGTTTCGCGATGCACACGCCGGGCCACACGCCGGCCTGCATGACCCATGTCATGGGCGACGCGGCCTTCGTGGGCGATACGCTCTTCATGCCCGATGGCGGCTCGGCGCGGGCCGATTTTCCCGGCGGCGACGCCGGAACGCTCTATGACAGCATCCAGAAGGTGCTGAGCCTGCCGGACGAGATGCGGCTCTTCATGTGCCACGATTACGGCCCCAACGGCCGCGAGATCCGCTGGGAGACCACGGTCGCCGAAGAGAAGGCGCACAACATCCATGTCGGCGGCGGCCGGACGAAGGAGGAGTTCGTCAAGTTCCGCACCGAGCGCGACGCCACGCTGGGCATGCCGCGCCTCATCCTGCCCTCGCTGCAGGTCAACATGCGCGCCGGCGAGATCCCGACCGATCCCGACGGCAGGCCCATGCTCAAATTGCCGATCAACGCGCTCTGAGCGCCGGGACAGGACCCCAGAGGGAGGAAACGCGATGCAAATCAACAAGGTGACCGATGCGCTGTCGGTCAGCCCCCAGATCACGGCAGAGGATGTGGCGGCGATCCGCGATGCGGGCTTCCGCGCCATCATCTGCAACCGCCCCGATGGCGAGGGGGCCGACCAGCCGAATTTCGAGGAGATCGAGGCGGCGGCGCGGGCCGCGGGGCTCGAGGCGCGCTATCTGCCGGTGACATCCGGCATGGTGCGCGACGAGGATGCCGCAGCCTTCGGGCAGGCGCTGATGGAACTGCCCGGCCCGGTCTTCGCCTATTGCCGCAGCGGCACGCGCTCGGCCACGCTGTGGTCCCTGGCGGAGGCGAAGCGCCGCCCGGTGGCCGAGATCCTCGCCGCCACCAAGGCCGCAGGCTATGACATGGGCGGGGTGGCCCGGCGCATCGTCAATGGCGGCAAGACGCCCACGGATACGGGCGATGCGCATTTCGGCGTGGTGATCGTGGGTGGCGGCGCGGGCGGCATTGCCGTTGCGGCCAGTCTCAAGGCACGCCAGCCCGATCTCGACATCGCGGTGATCGACCCGGC
>PBIL01000008.1 GCA_002720475.1 Roseovarius sp. | reverse complement strand
CGTGCCGGTCGAGATCGACGAAAAACGGGCCTCGGACACCAAGGCCTACATCAAGTGGGAATGCCAGGATGCCTGATCCGCTCTCAGCAGAATTTCCGGACCTCGGGTTGCTCAATCCGGTTAGGTGCCTGCGACAATGGACATTCTCGTGAGCAATGCCTATCTCTCAAGCATATTCGCTCGCGTCATCACCATGCTTGCCATACTCGCGATCACCGTGGTGACGACGGCGACCTCCGCGCATGCGACACGCATGAGCATGAATTCCGGTGCGGATCACGCGATGCATGTCGCCGACATGACGCATGCTTCGGTCATCGCGGACCTCGGCTGTGACGCTGGAGAGGGCTGTGGATCGGCCGATGCCGATATGTGCGCGTTCGTCTGCGCGGGTCTGTCGATCTTCCTGACGATGCCGGGTGTGGAAGCCGGACAGGCGTCCGGTTCTGCCGACCATGACTTCCCCGCCGAGGCAGGCCACGTCGGCCGTGCGCCGGGACTGGCCGAACACCCTCCCAAGCCCCGTCTCCTCTGAGCGCGCCCGGGCCGACGTCCGCGGCGTCCCATCGGTTTTGATGAACGGGACGGAAGTCCCGAGGAGACGACCATGAACATGCTTTCACGACGCGGCTTTCTCGCCGCAAGTGCGGCCGCCATCGGCGCTGCACAGATGCCCCGCATCGCCTTTGCGCAGGCGGTGGCACCGATCAGCCTCTCCGCTGCGACGCGCACGCTCGACATCGACGGTCGCGCGGCCACGGTCTTCGGGCTTGCCGGCCCCGGCGGTCAGGGACTGATCCTCGACCCCGGCCAGAGGTTCCGGGTCGATCTGAGCAACGATCTCGATGTCGGCACCATCATCCACTGGCACGGCCAGATCCCGCCGAATGCGCAGGACGGCGTGCCGGACATGCCGATGCCCCTTCTCGCACCGGGTGAGACCCGATCCTACGACTTCGAGGCGCGGGCGGGCACCCACTGGATGCACAGCCATGTGCCGACGCAGGAGATGCGGCTGCTGGCGGCACCGCTGATCGTGCGCTCGTCCGAGGATCTGACGGCCGACCGGCAGGAGGTCGTGATGTTCCTGCATGACTTCTCCTTCAAGACCCCCGAGGAGGTTCTGGCAGAGATCAGCGGTGGCCATGGAGGCGGGCACGGCGCAGGCCATGGTGCCGGTGCGGAGCCCGATCAAGGCGCTCCCATGGGAGGCATGGGAGCGATGCAGGGCATGGACCACGGAGCCATGGGCCACGGCGCCACGGGCGGCATGCCGATGGGCAACATGTCCGGCATGGGGGGGATGATGGGCATGGGCGGCCAGATGGGCGGCATGGCCATGGACCTGAACGACCGTGACTGGGACGCCTATCTCGCCAACGACCGGACCCTGGCGGACCCGGAGGTGGTCCAGGTCGAGCGCGGCGGGCGCATCCGGCTGCGGGTCATCAATGCCGCCGCGGCGACGGTGTTCTGGATCGACACCGGGACCGCCGGGGCGCGGCTTGTCGCGGTGGACGGCCACGCCGTCCAGCCCGTCGCGGGCGCGCGGTTCGGGCTGGCGATGGGCCAGCGGCTGGATATCGAGATCGACCTGCCGAACGAGGGCGGCGCCTGGCCGATCCTCGCCCTGCGCGAGGGCGCGCGGGAGCGCACCGGCCTGATCCTTGCCACGCAGGGTGCCGAGGTCCGGCGCCTCGATGCCATGGCGGAGACCGCAGCACCCGCGTTCGACACCGATCTTGCGCAGGAGGCGCGCCTCATCGCCCGCGATCCCCTGCCGGTTCGACCCGTGGACCGCAGCCAGATGCTGATGCTGGGCGGCTCGATGCAGCCCTATGTCTGGACGATCAACGGGGCCGTCTGGGGCCAGCACCAGCCCATCGCCGCCCGCCGCGGCGAACGGGTCGTGCTGTCGTTCCACAACATGTCGATGATGGCCCACCCGATGCATCTGCACGGGCATGTGTTCCAGGTCGTCGGCCTGAACGGGCGGCGTGTGGCCGGTGCGCTGCGCGACACGGTTCACGTTCCGCCGATGTCGATGGTCGATGTCGCGCTCGATGCAGGCGAGGCCGCCCGCTGGATGCTGCATTGCCACCACATGCCGCACCTTGCGACCGGCATGATGACCGAGTTCGCGGTCACGGCGTCGGTGTGATCCGGGCGGGGCGTCCGGACAGGGCGCCCCGCGCGGCACCGATCCTAGTCTGTCCTGCCCCATGTTGTCGTGAGGGCCGGCCAAAAGACGCACCCTGCGGGTGAAAATCAGGAGGATGAGACGATGAACCGGAACGATATGGGCTCCGGAATGGGTTTCGGAATGGGGTTTGGCTGTAAGCGGGGGCCACGCGCCATTGAATTGATGTGTTCCTGACGCCTGACATGCCTGCGATAGGGTCTGCTTGAGCGGATGGAGGTTGCGCATGCCCGAGAGCCTGCCGCGTGGTCGAGCGCGTGGTCGCGCCCGACAGCATCGTTTGCCCCTGCGGCTGCGGCGACATGGTGCGGATCGGCGAGGACCGCAGCGAGCGGCTGGATTACATCCCCGCGCGCTATCAGGTCATCGTCACCGTTCGCCCCCGATACGCCTGTCCCAAGGGGCGCACCGGCGTGGCGCAGGCCAAGGTGCCGGCGCATCTGCTGGAGGGCAGTTGGCCCACCGAGGCGCTGCTGGCCCAGATCGCCCTGTCCAAGCATTCCGAGCACATGCCGCTGAACCGGCAGGCCGTGGTGATGGCGCGGCATGGGGTGCCGATCGAGCGCTCGGTGCTGGCCGACTGGATGGGCCGGACCGGTGCGCTGATCGCCCCCGTGGTCGACCACATGGCCAAGCAGCTGATGGCGGGCAGCACCCGCCTTCACGTTGACGAAACCCCTGCCCCGGTGCTGGACCCGGGCAGGGGAAAGACGAAGACCGGCTACCTCTGGGCCGTCTTGCGAGATGACCGAGGCTGGAACGGCACCGCCCCACCGGGTGTCGTGTTCCATTATCGCCCCGGCCGGAAAGGCGAATACGCCGCCGAAATCCTGCACGGCTTCAACGGGACGATCCAGGTCGATGCCTATGGCGCCTATACCCGTCTGGCCACGCCGGAACGCCCGGGCGGCGATCCGCTGCGGCTGGCCTTCTGCTGGGCGCATGGCCGCAGAAAGCTGATCAAGGCCACGCCCAGGAAGGGATCGCCCATCGTCGACGAGGCCCTGCTGCGCATCGCCGCCCTCTACAAGATCGAGGATGCCATCCGCGGGTCCGACCCCGATCATCGCCGAGCCATCCGACAGGAACTGTCCCGCCCGCTGGTGGACACGTTCTTCGCATGGCTGAAGGTGCAGGCTGCACGCGTGTCGCGCAAATCCGAGCTCGGCAAGGCCATGGCCTATATGCTGAAACGTCACGATGGCTTCCGGCTGTTCCTGGACGATGGGCGCGTCGACATCGACTCCAACCCTGTCGAAAACGCCATCCGCAGCCCGGCCATGAACCGCCGCAACGCGCTCTTCGCCGGCCACGACGAAGGCGGCCGCAACCGGGCCCGCTTCGCCAGCCTGATCGGCACCTGCAAGATGACCGGCGTCGAACCCTATGCCTATCTGCGCGATCTGTTCACGAAACTCGCCAACGGCCATCTCGCCCAAGACATCGAGGCCCTGATGCCTTGGGCCTACGCCCGGCAGGGCCAGGAGGCATGGGAACCTCCTCTCGTAGTCCCTGACGAGCTACCGGCCACCCTCCGCTCCGCACCCTCGCGGCACCGCGCAAGTGCGAAATCAATGGGGCGTGGCCGCCGCTTGCACAAGATCCCCACCACGGCGAGCGAGATCGAGAACCGGCTCAACGAGATCGCCTTCAACGGCAGCCTCATCAAGGAGCTGCGCTCGGCGGTCTATCTATGGGAGCTGATCCATCACGAGGGGATCGACCGCGAAGCCTGTCGCGATGCGCGGCTCCACATGATCGGCGCGGAGGAGGAGATGCAGCAGCTCTCGGCCTCGAGCAAGCTCAACGCGGAAAGCGAGTTCCTCCTGCACCTGAGAGAGATCGGCCGGAACGCGGCCGATGCCTGGCTGTCGGAGAATTTCGACAAGATCGGGGTGGAGAGCACATGGCGCCCGGATTTCCTCTTCGAGGAAAGCCTCGCGCCGGCACATCTCGAAGGGGGCGCGCGCGATCCAAGACCTTGAGGCGGTCGCCCTGCGCGACCCGTCGCGTCCACCGCAAAGGCAGCAAATGGTGCGGGCGGCGGGAGTCGAACCCGCACGGGCCATGCCCTAGCGATTTTAAGTCGCTTGTGTCTACCGTTCCACCACGCCCGCACGCGGCTCTGCCGTCCTAGCGCCTGCGCGGGCCCAAGGAAACGGATTTTTCGGCGGCACGGGCACGGCGGCGCAAAGGCTCAGATATCGCGTTCCATCTCTTCGAGCACGGGCAGAAGGTGGCGCTCGCTCAGCCAGGGGTTCAGCGCCAGCGCGCGGCGCAGCGCCAGCGCCGCCTCGCCCGGACGTTCGAGCGCCATCAGCGTCATCGCCTGCCCCGTCAGCGCGCCCGTGTGGCGCGGCGAGAGCGCGAGCGCGCGCTCCAGATCCGGCAGGGCTGCGGCATAATCCTGCCGGATGAAGTTGACAAAGGCGCGTTGGTTGTAGCCCTCGGCATAGTCCGGGCAATAGGCGATCAGCGCATCGAAGGCCAGGAGAGCGCCCGCAAGGTCATGCGCGGCACGCCGCGTCATCCCCTCGTCGAGCAGTTCCTGGGCATGGGTATCGGGCGCATCGGCCCACAGCTCCCACATCCGGTTGGACAGAAGCCGCGCGCTGCGCTCGTCGGGGGCGGCCTGTGCCTGCGCGATGAGCGCGTCGAGCGTGGCGCTGTGATCCGGGGCCTGCGGGCAGGCGGCACCCGCGCCCGGCAGCGCGACCAGAAGCAGGAGGCAGACACGTCCGATCATGAGGACGATAATGGCGCATCGCGCGGCGGGGTCAAATCACATCGCTCAGCGCGTTTTCCTTGACCGCCTGCATCGCGACATAGGTCGAGGTATTGGCCACATGTGGCAGGGTCGAGATCTGCTCGGCCAGCACGCGGCGGTAATCGGTCATGTCCTGGGTGCGCACCTTGAGCAGGTAGTCGAAATTCCCGGCGATGAGATGGGCCTGCTCGATCTCGGGGATCTTCGCCACGGCCGCGTTGAAGGCGGCAAGCGCGGCCTCGCGCGTGTCGTGCAGGCGCACCTCGACAAAGCTCACATGGTCAAGCCCCAGCCGGATCGGATCGAAAAGCGCGCGGTAGCCGGTGATCACCCCCGCCCGTTCGAGCCGCCGAAGCCGCGCCTGCGTGGGCGATTTCGACAGGCCGATCTCGCGCGCCAGATCGGTCACGCTGATCCGCCCGTCCGTGGCAAGAACCCGCAGAATCGCCTGGTCGAACCGGTCGAGCTCGGAAAACCCGTTCTGGCTCAATTTCTCCTCCCGATTGATCGAATCGGCTGTCGATCGCATATCAATCGGGAAAAGTCACCTTCAAACCGGTGATATGATGCGCCGAAATCAAAGGGGGCATCCATGCCATACGACACCGATCTGCGCCGCACCATCGACCTTGCCACCTATGCCGACGAGGGCGAGGTGCTGGCGCGTCTTGTCGGGCTTGCCGCGCTTTCCGAAACCGACCGTGCCCGCATCGCGGCGCGCGGTGCCGATCTGGTGCGCGCGATCCGCGGCCAGTCGAGCCCGGGGCTGATGGAGGTGTTCCTGGCCGAATACGGGCTTTCGACCGATGAGGGGATCGCGCTCATGTGCCTGGCCGAGGCGCTCCTGCGCGTGCCGGACGCCGACACGATCGACGCGCTGATCGAGGACAAGATCGCGCCGTCGGACTGGGGCAAGCATATGGGCCATTCCACGTCGCCGCTGGTCAATGCCTCGACCTGGGCCTTGATGCTGACGGGCCGCGTGCTCAAGGACGAGACGCCGGGGCCGGTGGGCCATCTGCGCGCCGCGATCAAGCGGCTGGGCGAGCCGGTGATCCGCACTGCCGTGGGCCGCGCCATGCGCGAGATGGGCCGCCAGTTCGTGCTGGGCGAGACCATCCAGGCCGCGATGGAGCGCGCCGCGACGATGGAGAAGAAGGGCTATTCCTATTCCTACGACATGCTGGGCGAGGCCGCGCGCACCGATGCCGATGCGAGCCGCTATCACCTGAGCTACAGCCGCGCCATCACCGCCATCGCGGCGGCCTGCACCTACGCGGATATCCGCGCCAATCCCGGCATTTCCGTCAAGCTCTCGGCGCTGCATCCCCGCTACGAGGTGGCGCAGCGCGCCAGCGTGATGGATGTGCTGGTGCCGCGCCTGCGCAGCCTCGCGCTCCTGGCCAGGTCCGCGCGCATGGGCCTCAACATCGACGCGGAAGAAGCCGACCGCCTGTCGCTCTCGCTCGACGTGATCGAGGCGGTGCTCTCGGAGCCCGCGCTTGCCGGTTGGGACGGGTTCGGCGTGGTGGTGCAGGCCTATGGCCAGCGCGCGAGCCACGTGCTCGACTACCTCCACGACCTTGCCACGCGGCTCGACCGCCGGATCATGGTGCGGCTGGTCAAGGGCGCCTATTGGGATACCGAGATCAAGCGCGCGCAGGTGGTGGGGGTCGCGGGCTTCCCGGTCTTCACCTCGAAAGCCGCGACCGACATCAGCTATATCGCCAACGCCCGCAAGCTGCTGGCGATGACGGACCGGATCTATCCGCAATTCGCCACCCACAACGCGCATACGGCGGCGGCGATCCTCGATATGGCGAGCGACAAATCCACGTTCGAATTCCAGCGCCTGCATGGCATGGGCGAGGCGCTGCACGATATCATCCTGAAATCAGAGGGCACCCGCTGCCGTATCTATGCGCCGGTGGGCGCGCATCGCGACCTGCTGGCCTATCTGGTGCGCCGCCTGCTGGAGAACGGTGCGAATTCCAGCTTCGTCAACCAGATCGTGGACNAGAGCGTGCCNCCCGAGNNGGTNGCNCGCGANCCNTTCGAGGCGGNGNNCGANCCCNNGCCNCANCTGCCCACCGGNCCNGAGCTGTTCCTGCCCGAGCGGCNCAATTCGCGCGGGTTCGATCTGCGCCACCAGCCNACGCTNGACGCNATCGAGGCGGCGCGCGCNCCNTTTGCCANCCAGNNNTGGCAGGCNGNGCCGATCCTNGCNGGCANGNCCGATCCNCANCCGCCNGANAAGGTCGNNAANCCCGCCGANCCNGCNGANNNNCCCGGCACCGCNGCATGGGCCAGCNCNGNGGANGTCGANNCCGCGCTNGCCGCCGCCNNACCNTGGGANGCNCCCGCCGCCGAACGCGCGGAAATCCTGAACAGGGTGGCCGATCTCTACGAAGAGAATTACGGCGAGATCTTCGCCATCCTGCACCGCGAGGCGGGCAAGTCGATCCCCGACGCGGTGGCCGAACTGCGCGAGGCGGTGGATTTCCTGCGCTACTACGCGGCCAACGCCCCCGAGGGTGCGCCTGTGGGCACCTTCACCTGCATCTCCCCGTGGAACTTCCCGCTGGCCATCTTCACCGGGCAGATCGCCGCGGCGCTGGCGGCGGGCAACGCGGTGCTGTCGAAACCCGCCGAACAGACCCCGCTGATCGCGCATCTGGCCATCAGCCTGATGCACCGCGCAGGCGTGCCCAGGACGGCGCTTCAGCTCCTGCCCGGCGCGGGCGAGGTGGGGGCAATGCTCACCTCGGATGCGCGGGTGGGCGGCGTGGCCTTCACCGGCTCGACCGAAACGGCGCTCAGGATCCGCGCGGCCATGGCCCGCCACCTCGCCCCCGGCGCGCCGCTCATCGCCGAGACGGGTGGCCTCAACGCGATGATCGTCGATTCCACCGCGCTGCCCGAACAGGCGGTGCAGGCGATCGTGGAATCGGCCTTCCAGTCCGCCGGGCAACGCTGTTCCGCCCTGCGCTGCCTCTACGTGCAGGAGGACATCGCCGAGAGCTTTACAGAGATGCTCATCGGCGCGATGGATGCGCTCGTGGTCGGCAATCCCTGGCATCTGAGCACCGATTGCGGACCGGTGATCGACGAAGAGGCGCGCGCGGGCATCGCCGCGCATATCCAGACGGCGCGCGCCGAGGGGCGGCTGCTGCATGACCTCAAGACCCCCAATGTCGGCACCTATATCGCGCCGACGCTGATCCGGGTGGACGGCATCGCCGATCTGGAGCGCGAGATCTTCGGCCCGGTGCTGCATCTCGCCACGTTCAAGTCGCGCGATCTCGACCGCGTGATCGGTGCGATCAACGCCACCGGCTATGGCCTCACCTTCGGCCTGATGACCCGGATCGACGACCGCGTGCAGCATGTGACCGAGGCCGTCCACGCGGGCAACATCTATGTCAACCGCAACCAGATCGGTGCCATCGTGGGCTCGCAGCCCTTCGGGGGCGAGGGCCTGTCGGGCACCGGACCCAAGGCGGGCGGGCCGCATTACCTCGCGCGTTTCACCGCGCAGCCCGCGCCGATGACGGGCGAGAAATGGGGGGCGGCGATGCCCGTGCGCGCGGTGCAGGCTGCGCTCGACGCCGCCAATCGTGCCCATCATCCCCCGCGCGCGGCGCTCGTCCTGCCCGGACCCACGGGCGAATCGAACCGGTTGACCACCCATGTGCGCCCGGCGCTTCTCTGTCTCGGGCCGGGTGAGGCGGCAGCGACGGCCCAGAAACGGGCGGTCGAGGCGCTTGGCGGCGTGGCGGTCGCGGTGACGGGCCGGGTGGACCCGGAGGCGCTCGTCACCATGGGGGGGCTCTCGGGCGCGCTCTGGTGGGGCGAGGCGCGCGACGCGCGTGCCTATGCGGACGCGCTTGCGCGGCGCGCGGGCCCGATCCTGCCGCTGATCACCGGGATGCCCGATCTGGGCCATGCGCTCCACGAGCGGCATGTCTGCGTGGACACGACGGCCGCGGGCGGCAACGCGGCGCTTCTGAGCGGCATGTCCTGACCGACCGAGCCCCCGAAATCTTCAAAAGATTTCGGGCCGCTTTCCTTTCAAGAAAGCGGTGCCACGCCCGGCGACTTGCGCCTTTCCCGAAGGGCCGAAGCGCGCTAGCTTCCGGGCATGTTTCCGATCCGCGATCATAACCCCTCGGGGCGGACGCCCTATGTGACGTGGGCGCTCATCGCGGCCAATGTGCTGATCTTCCTGGGCTACCTGCCGCTATTCGGGGATGAGCGCGCGCTCCTGCGCTTCTATTCCGAATATGCGATGATCCCGGCGCGCGTCACGCAGACCGGGGCCTGGTCGGGCATCCTGACCTCGATGTTCCTGCATGGCGGGCTCATGCATCTGGTGGGCAACATGCTGTTCTTGTGGATCTTCGGGGACAATCTCGAGGACCGCATGGGCCATCTGCCGTTTCTCGCCTTCTATCTCGCCTGCGGCATCGCGGCGGGGATCACGCATATCCTGGGCGGGCCGCTCTCGATGGTGCCGACGGTGGGGGCCTCCGGGGCCATCGCCGGGGTGATGGGCGGCTATCTTCTGCTCTTTCCGCGTGCCCGCGTCGATATCCTGCTGATCTTCATCATCTTCTTTCGCATCATCACGATCCCGGCCGCACTTCTGCTGGCCGTGTGGTTCGCCATCCAGGTCTTCGCGGGCCTCGGCAGCGACCCGGACATGGGGGGCGTCGCCTACTGGGCCCATGCGGGGGGCTTCGTGGCGGGCGTGGTGCTGACGCTGCCGCTCTTCCTGCGCCTGGGCGGGCCGCGTTTCTGGGAGGCGCATCACGGCCTGCCGCCGCATCCGGAAGCCGACTATCGCTTTCGCCAGACCCCGATTCCCCGCGTGAGGAGACGCCGATGACCGATCCGCTGAAAGCCACCTGCCATTGCGGCGCGGTCGAACTGCGCCTGCGCCCCCGCGACCCGAGCCTTGGCGACGCGCATCGCTGCGACTGTTCCTTCTGCCGCAGGCGCGGCCCGGCCACGATCAGCGTGGCGCTCGACGATCTGGAAATCGTCCGGGGGGCAGATGCGCTCACGCTCTACACATGGGGCACGGGGACGGCGAAGCATTACTTCTGCCGGATCTGCGGCATCTACACCCATCACCGCCGCCGCTCGAACCCCCATGAATTCGGCGTCAATCTCGGCGCGATCGAAGGCGTCAACCCGCGGGATTTCGACCCGATCCCCTGGGAGGACGGCGTGAACCATCCCTCCGACCGCTGATCACGGCAGCACCTGCAACCAGCCCCAGGCCGTCAGCACCGTCAGCCCCGTGGCAATCAGCACGCTCGAGGCCGCCACGCGCTTGGCATGGCCATACATGTTGGCGAAGATATAGGCGTTGACCCCCGGTGCCATCGCGCCCGTCACCACGGCCGAGCGCAGCGCCTCCGGCGAGAGCGCGAAGGCCCGCCCCAGCCCGTAGGTGATCGCCGGATGCGCCAGAAGCGAGACCGCGCAGACATAGAGGATCGCGCGCATGTCGCCCTCGGGCCGATAGCGCACGAGCACGCCCCCCAGCCCGAAGAGCGCGGCGGGCAGGGCCGCGCGCACCATGAGATCGAGCGCGTCATCGACCGGTCCGGGCAGCGGCAGGCCCGAGAGGTTGACGGCGAACCCGGCGGCGATCCCGAGGATGAGCGTGTTGGAGAACATCGCGCGCAACACCTTGGCGGCCACGCGCATCGCCCCCTGTCCACGCGCGCGCACCACCTCCATCGCGGTGATGCCCACGCCGTAGCAGAAGGGCGAGTGGATCGCGATGATGGCGAAATTGGCCGAAAGCGCCTCGGCCCCATAGGCGCGTTCGGTGATCGGCAGTCCCAGCAGCACCGAGTTGGAGAAAAGGCAGGCAAAGCCGATGGCGACCGCATCCTCCCAGGACCGCCCGAAGAGGTTCCGCGCGCCGAAGAGACCCAGCAGAAAGCCCGAGAGCGCGCCCGCGTAAAAGCTCAGCAGCAGCCGCCAGTCGAATTCCTGCGCCAGGTCGAGCCGCGCGATGGCCACGAACAAGAGGCAGGGAATGGCGAATTTCTGGGTGAAGACCATGAGCCCGTCCACGCCCGCCGCCGAGAACCAGCCCCGCCAATGCGCGAGATAGCCGAAGCCGATCACCAGGAAGACCGGCAGGATGACCTCGAGAAGCGCCTGCACCGGCTCAGACCGGATAGCGGATCACCATCCCGTCAAAGGCGGGGGTGACGTGATCGGGCGTCTCGGCGTCCAGGGTCGCGTAATCGAGGTCGATATGCATGTTGGTCAGCACCGCCCGGCGCGGGGCCGCCCGCGCGATCCACGCGAGCGTGAGATCGAGATGGGCATGGGTGGGGTGCGGCGTGCGCCGCAGCGCATCGACCACCCAGCAGTCAAGCCCCGCGAGCGTGGGCCAGGCGGCCTCTGGTATCTTTACCGCGTCGGGCAGATAGGCCAGATCGGCCACGCGAAAGCCGAGCGCGTCGATGCTGCCATGGCCCACCCGGAAGGGGGTGAGCGTGATCGCGCCTCCCGCCCCCTCGACGGTGAAGGCCCCGTCGATCGTGTGCATGTCGAGGATCGGCGGATAGGGGCTGTCGGCGGGTTGGGTAAAGGCATAGCCGAAGCGGGAATAGAGCGCGTTCTGCGTGTCGCCATCGGCCCAGACCGGCAGGCGTGCGCGCCGGTTGAAGACGATCATCCGCAGATCGTCTATGCCGTGGACATGATCGGCATGGGCATGGGTATAGGCCACCGCGTCGAGCGTGCCGATCCCGGCATCGAGAAGCTGCGCGCGCAGGTCGGGGGCGGTGTCGATCAGCACGCGGGTCACGCCCTGTGCGGTCTCGCGCTCGACCAGCATCGAGCAGCGGCGGCGCGCGTTGCGCGGATCGGCCGGGTCGCAGTCCCCCCAATGCCCGCCAAGCCGCGGCACCCCCCCCGAAGAGCCGCAGCCGAGGATGGTAAAGCGCAACTCCCCCATCACAGCACCGCCTTGGAAAAGAGGCGCTCGAAATTGGCCTCCGTCTGCGCGGCGAAATCCGGCCAGTCCATGCCGAAGATCTCGGCCCCCTTCCGCGCCGTGTGGACCGCATAGGCCGGCTCGTTGCGGCGGCCCCGGTGCGGGGGCGGCGCGAGATAGGGCGCGTCGGTCTCCACCAGGATGCGATCCACGGGGGCGGCGGCGAAGATGTCGCGCAACGCCTGGCTTTTCGGAAAGGCCGCGATGCCCGACATCGAGAGGTAGAAGCCGAGATCGAGCGCCGCCCGCGCAAGCCCGGCACCGGAGGAAAAGCAATGCATCACGCAGGTATAGGGCGCGTTCCTGAACTCCTCTGCCAGGATGCGCGCCATGTCCTCGTCCGCGTCGCGGGCATGGATGATGAGCGGCAGGCCGGTTTCCTGCGCCGCCGCGATATGGAGGCGCAGGCTGGTCTTCTGCACCTCCGCGCTCTCGGCGGTGTAGTGATAATCGAGCCCCGTCTCGCCGATCCCCACGAATTTCGGATGCGCGGACAGCGCGACAAGCTCATCCACCGTGGCCATGGGCTCTTCGGCGGCGCTCATCGGGTGGGTGCCCGCGGCGTAGAAGACCGGGCGATGCGCCTCGGCGATGGCGCGCACCTGCGGCTCCTGCCGCAGCCTTGTGCAGATCGTCACCATCCGGTGCACCCCCGCCGCGCCCGCGCGCGCGATCACGTCACCAAGGCCCTCCTCGAAATCGGGAAAGTCGAGATGGCAATGGCTGTCGGTGATGCGGGCGGTGGCGGTCATGGGTCTCCGGTGGCCGGGTCAGCCCCCGGCGGTGTCCTTGATCCTGAACACCGTATCTAGGAGCAGCGCGGCAGGGTCAAGGTTGACCGAAAGACCGTGGCGCGCGCGCCCGCCCGCCTCTTCGGCCAGCGCGGCCCAGGCGCGCGCGCGGCCCGGATCGGGGGCCAGCCGCGCCATGAGCGCCGCCTCGCCCGGGGCAGCCTCGACAGCGGGGGGCGCGCCCGTCGCCCCGCTGCGCGCGAGCCGCGCGAGAAAGAGGTGGATGAGCGAGAACATCAGATCGCGCCGCGCCTCCGCGCCGCGCGCGGCCACCCGTTCCGCCAGCCGCAGCGCGCGGGGCCGGTCGAGCCGCGGCAGGCTCTCCATCAGCGCCACCCAGTCGGCATAGAGCGCGAGCCCGTCGAGAGAGGCGAGCCGCACCGCCGCCCCCACCGAGCCGCCCGCCAGTTCCGCCAGCGCCGCAGGGTCGCCCTCCGGCACGATCCCCGCCTGCCCGAGCGCGCGCGCCATGTCGGGCGCGCCAAGCGGCGAAAGCCGCAGCATCCGGCAGCGCGAGCGGATCGTCGGCAGAAGCCGCGATGGCTGATGCGCGACAAGCAGCATCACGGTGCGCGCGGGCGGCTCCTCGAGCATCTTCAGAAGCGCATTCGCGGCCTGGGTGTTGAGCTCGTCCGCAGCATCGACGATCACCACCCGCCGCCCGCCATCCGCCGCCGACAACCCGAAGAAATTCGCCAGCTTGCGCACCTCGGAGACGCGGATCTCCTGCGCCAGCCGGTCGCCCTTGTCGTTGGGTCCGCGCCGCAAGAGGAACAGTCCCGGCTCCGACAGCGCCCGCAGCCGCCGCGCGACGGGGTGCTCGGGGTCCACGTCGAGGCTTGCGGGCGGCGGTGGCGCGCCGAAGAGGCCGTCCTCCGCCGGAGTCTGATTGGCCAGCAGAAACCGTGCGATGCGCCAGGCCAGCGTCGCCTTGCCCACCCCCTCCGCCCCGGTCAGCAGCCAGCCGTGATGCAGCCGCCCGGAGGCGAAGGCATCGAGAAATTCCGCCTCGGCCGCTTCCTGCCCGAAGATCTGCCCCGTTTCGCGCGGATGTGGCGCGCCCTCGGCGCGGTCGGGTTCGGGCAGCGCCTCCTCGCTCATGCCGCTCATGACAGCCGCGCGGAGACCACGCGCGCCACCTCTGCCGCCACGACCTCGGGTGCGTGCGCGCCCTCGATGACGGTGACGCGCCCGGGTGCTTCCGCGGCCAAGGCAAGAAATCCCGCGCGAAGCCGTTCCTGAAGCGCGAGGCCAAAGGATTCGAACCGCGCTTCGCCCCCGCCGCGCGCGCCCGTGCGGGCAAGCCCCGCTGCCGGGTCGATGTCGATGAGCAGCGTCAGGTCCGGCTCGCGGCCGATCACCAGCCGGTGCAACTCGTCCACGAGCGGGCGCAGGTCGGCCCGGCCCACGCCCTGATAGACCCGCGTGCTGTCGGCGAAACGGTCCGAGATCACCACCGCGCCGCGGTCGAGCGCGGGGGCGATCACCCGCTCCAGATGGTCGCGCCGCGCGGCGGTGAAGAGCAGCACCTCGGTTTCCGGCGACCAGCGGTCGCCCGCGCCGGTCAGCACGAGCCTGCGGATCTCCTCGGCCCCCGCGCTGCCGCCAGGCTCGCGGGTGAGCACCACCTCGCGCCCCTTTTCACGCAGATCCTCGGCAAGAATCCGCGCCTGCGTGGACTTGCCCGAGCCGTCGATCCCCTCGAAGCTGATGAAAAGGCCCGCGCCGCTCAAAGCGCCCCCTCTGGACCCGCGCGCAGCCGGGCGAGCAGGAGGCCCGCCACCGTGCGCAGCCGCGTCATGACCCCGCCGGGCCCCACCTCCGAGGCCGCAACCAGCGGCACGCGCCGCTCGGGCAGGCCCTCGGGAGCTATGACCAGTTCGCCCAGCACGTCGCCTTTTGCCACCGGCGCGCGCACCGGCCCGGTATGAACCACCTGCGCGGGCACCCGGTCCGCCCCGAGCACCGGCAGCAGCATCTCGATGTCCTCGGCGGGCGTGAGACCCACGCGCGGCGCGTCGCCCATCCAGATCTCGGCCTCGGCCACCACCGTGCCCGCGCTCAGCACGGATTTCTGCGCGAACTGCCGGAAGGCCCAGTTGACGATCGCCTCGGATTCGCGTGCCCTGTCGGCGGCGCTGTCGAGGCCGGTAATGGCGAAGATGACGCGCCGGTCGCCCTGCACCGCCGAACCGACAAGGCCATAGCCCGCCTCCTGCGTATGCCCGGTCTTGAGCCCGTCCGCGCCGATGCCGAGGCCCAGAAGCGGGTTGCGGTTGTGGATGTTGGCGGGCGCGCGCCCGTCGAAGCGAAACTCGGTCTCGGCGAACATGGGATAGAACTCGGGAAAATCCTCGATCAGCCGACGCGCCAGCAGCGCAAGGTCGCGCATCGACATGACATGGCCCGCGGCTGGCCAGCCGCTCGCGTTCTGGAACACCGAATTTGTCAGCCCCATCGCCTGCGCGCGTTGCGTCATGAAGCGGGCAAAGCCAGCCTCGGTGCCATCGGGGCTGAGCGCCTCGGCGATCACCGCACAGGCGTCGTTGCCCGAGAGCACGACGATCCCGCGCAGCAGATCCTCGACCCGCACCCTGTCCCGGGTATTGAGGAACATGGTCGAGCCGCCATAGCTCATCGCGTGTCCGGACACGGGCAGCCGCTCGTCGAGCGAGAGCCGCCCGTCACGCACCGCCTCGAAGGCCACGTAGAGCGTCATCAGCTTGGACATGGACGCCGGCGGCAGCGGCTCGTCGGCATTCTTGTTGAGCAGCACCGTGCCGGTGGTCATGTCCACCACATAGGCCGCGCGCGCGCTCGTCTCGAAGGCGGCGGCGGGCAGGGCAAGGGCCATGAGGCCCAGCACGAGGATCCAGTGGCGCAGCATCCCCATGGTGGTCCTCCCCGATCAGTTGCTCACCGGATAGGCATCGGCGAAACCGATGCCCATGATCTTGTCCAGAACGGCGGCACGGTCGGCGGCGCTGGTGGCGGGCCCCACGATCACGCGCCAGAACGCCTTGCCCTGCGAATTCTGCGCCAGCACCGTCGGCACGATCCCCGCCTGCCGCAGCGCGGTTGCGGTGTTGCGCGCGTTCTGCTCGACGCTGAAGATGCCCACCTGGATGAAGGGCTTGTCAAGCTTGGCGGCAGGGCGCGCGACGGGCCCGGCCCTGGGGGTATCTTCGGTCGCGGGCGCGGCTGCCGCCGCTGCCTGCGCCCCCGATGTGGCGGCGGCGCTGGCCGCCTCCGCGATCTCGGCCGCCTCGACGGCGGCGGCGGCCCCGGCCACCGGATCGAGATCGCTCGCCTCGATCTCGGCCGGCGCGGCGATTTCCGCCGCCTCGGCAGGCGTTTGCGCCGATGCCTCCGCGGCCGGGGCCTCGGTCGTCTCCGGGGCTTCCTCGCGGCGCAGCGCCGTCACGTTGAGCTGCGCGGGGGACCCGGCGAGCATTCCCAGCGTCTCGGCCGCGTCGGAGGAGACCTGGAAGGCCGGGCCCGGCAGGTCGCGCTCGCGCCGGAAGAGCGCGCCGATCACGAAATTGCCGTTGGCGGCGTTGCGGATGATCACGCGCTCGGGCTCCGTGACATCGGGATGGGCCACCCAGACGCCGCCCAGGGAGGGCCGGCCGTCCCACAGTCCCATATCGGTCTTCTGAAACACCTCGGGCGCCTCGACATCGCGCTCGACCAGCCGCACCGACCGGGCGCTGCTCGCGGCCTCTCCCGCTCCCGGCTGCCCGAAGCTGAGATTTCCGCTCTCGTCGCAGCCCGCCAGCGCCATGGCCGCCAGCAGCGCGGCTGCGCATCCGGCCCGCCTGACCTTCGCTTCTTGACCCATTCTCTGCCCCCTGGCCTGCCTTTGCACGGGCGTGCCGCCACCCGATCTTGTTTGGGCGCAGTCTAGCCGCTTGCGGGCCGCGTGAAAAGCGCCGCGCCAGGCCTTGCGCGGATTTTCCCCGCAGGGCTTTGCAGAATCGCGCGGCAGTCGCTAGGGACTTGCCACTCGGGGCATGGAAGGGTGGCAGGGTGGCCAATTGCACCGGTCTTGAAAGCAAGCGGGGGTTCGACCGCCGTTGCTCGCTGGACCAAGAAATAGGATTGTGGTTACAAGGAGTTGGGGGCAAGTTTGCGAGGGGCAGCGGGCAACGCGAAAATCGCCCGTAAGCCGGTCGCAAGCACCAGAGCCCCCGAACGGTGTGGAAGCGTGGCCGAGTGGTTGAAGGCACTGGTCTTGAAAACCAGCAACGGTGCAAGCCGTTCGTGGGTTCGAATCCCACCGCTTCCGCCACTGAGGGCGGGCAATGACGACCGAAGCGCAGCCGAGATTGTATGCGGGCCTGTCTCACGTCACTTATGACGGCGAGCCGTTCGACCTCGGCCACAGCATTATCCTGGTCCGCCCCCGAACCTTCTACCGCCCTTGGCGGGAGTTTTCCGGCTTCGATCACGGTGACAGGCTGGTGATGCCCCCCGATTTCGTCAGCGTGATCGGGGCCTTGATGCCGATCGCGATGTGTGGCCGTTCCTCGTTACGGTATTTGGGCCGAGGGTCACTTCGCGGCGGCGCGTCTCCCCGATGGGCAGGTTTTCGAGGGCGCCGGGCTTGGCGAGATCCTTCTCGCGCTTCTCGATCTAGGCCGCGGCTGTCGCGCGCGGCTCGAAGGTCCGGTTCTCGTGCCAGAGGGTTTTTCCAGCCCGCCGGACGGAGACCTGGGCAAGCCACGCGGCAGAGCCGTCTTTTCGCTTTCGCTTGATGATGGTACCCGTGGGATTAAAACAATTGGCCCGAGTTACACTATTTGTTGCAAATCCTGCCCGAAATGGGCGCGATTTACAACATATCAGACAAGAACGGGCTGAAAGACTGGGCGATAAATGACTGATAAAAATAAAAAATACAATAATTTCAATATGCCCCTTTTGGCGGTCGCCCCCATGATGGACTGGACCGACCGCCACTGCCGGTATCTGCACCGGCTGCTCAGCCGTCATGCGCGTCTCTACACCGAGATGGTCACGGCACCCGCGCTGGTGCGGGGGCGCGCGCTGCATTTGCTGGACCATTCCCCGCAGGAGCATCCCGTCGCGCTGCAACTGGGCGGGTCGGACCCGGCGGAACTGGCAAAGGCGGCGCGGCTGGGGGCGCAAGCGGGCTATGCCGAGATCAATCTCAATTGCGGCTGCCCCTCGGACCGGGTGCAGTCGGGCACCTTCGGCGCGGTGCTGATGCGCGCCCCGGACCTTGTGGCCGAGTGCTGTGCCGCGATGATCGCCGCGCAGCCGCGCGAGGTGACGGTGAAGTGCCGCATCGGCGTCGATGAGCAGGAGCCCGAGGAGGTCCTGCCGGAGTTCATCGCGCGGATCAGCGCGGCGGGGGTGCGCCGGGTTCAAATCCATGCACGCAAGGCCTGGCTTCAGGGGCTCAGCCCGAAGGACAACCGCGAGATCCCGCCGCTCGATTACGATCTCGTGCAGCGGATGAAGGGGCTCTTTCCCGATCTGCACATCTCGATCAACGGTGGCATCGACACGCTGAAGGCGGCCGAGGCGCATCTCGCCTCCGGGCTTGACGGGGTGATGGTGGGGCGCGCCGCCTATCATCAGCCCGCCGACATTCTCTGCGCGGCCGACCGGCGGATCTTCGGCGCGCCGGGGCCTGACAGCACGCCCGAGGGCGCGGTGCGCGCGATGCTGCCCTATATCGAGGCGCATCTGGGCGCGGGCGGACGGCTCAACCAGGTGACGCGGCACATGCTGGGCCTCTTCGCGGGCCGTCCCGGCGCGCGCGGCTGGCGGCGGATGCTCTCGGAGGGGGCAGGGCGGCCCGGCGCGGGGCCGGAGCTTGTGGAGGCGGCGCTGGCGCAGGTGGTGCGCGCGGCGGCCTGAGCCTAGCCGTGGCGTGTGCTCAGGTGCCGGGCGGCGGCGCGCAGCGTGGCCTCCTCGAGGTCGGGCAGGGCAAGCGGCTCGGCCTCGGCGCGGCTCATGCGGGTATAGCGCGGATCGTAGTGGGTGGCGATGAGCGCCGCCACCAGCGGCGCGAACGCGCCTGCCGCGGCAAGCGCGCGCCATCTCTCGACCTCCGCGTGCCCGTGATAGCGCACGAGCCGCCCCAGGATCGCGTCGAGCCGCGCCGGATCGGCGATCAGGTCGGCATAGTCCTTCAGGATATGACCCACCCGCGCGGCCATCGGCGCCTCGATCCGCACGGCGCGCGCCGCCTTCATCGCCACGGCCAGCGCCGGGGGCAGGGCGATACGCCCGATGCGCGCGCTCTCGGCCTCGACAAAGACGGGCCGCGCCGGATCGAGCGCCGCCAGGCGCAGGCCGAGCGCGCTCTCGAAAGCCTTCTGAGAGGGCTGCGCGGTGCCGATGAGGCCAAAGACCGAGCCGCGATGCCCCGCCAGCGCCTCGAGGTCGAGCACCTGCGCGCCCTCCGCCGCCAGATGCGCCAGAAGCCGTGTCTTGGCGGTGCCGGTGCCGCCGTCGATCAGCACCACGGGGCAGGGGAAGGGGCTGTCATAGAGGGCGGCCACCACGAGGCGGCGATAGCTGCGATAGCCGCCCTCGATCACCTCCGCGCGCCAGCCGATCTGCTGCAGGATCGAGGCGAAGGAGCCCGACCGCTGCCCGCCGCGCCAGCAATAGACCAGCGGCCGCCAGCCCCCCGGGCGATCGGCGAGCGGCCCTTCGAGATGAGCGGCGGCGTTGCGGGCCACCAGCGCCGCGCCGATCTTGCGCGCGAGAAACCGGTCCTGCTGCACATAGATCGTGCCCACGCGCGCGCGTTCGGCATCCGAGAGCACCGGCAGGTTCACGGCACCGGGCAGGTGATCCTCGGCATATTCCGACGGCGAGCGCACGTCGATGATCTCGTCGAAGGGCAGGGCGGCGAGCGCCGGGAGGCTGATGAGGCGAAAGGGCATGGGTCGGGGCCTTGCAACGGGGTGCGCCGTTCCTTGCCCGCCCCCGCGCCCGAGTGCAAGGGGCGGCGACGGGCCACGGCCGCCCGAGTCCCCGGGGCGCGGCCCGGCCGGGTTCCCTGTCAGGCCCTGCGGCGGCGGCTGCGGGAGCCTGCCCGTCCGCCCGAGCGGACCTCCTCGCCGGGTTTCGGCGGGGCCTTGTTGAACTTGATCCAGTTGCCGCCATGGGGATCGTTGTTCATCAGGAAATTGGCGGCCATGATCGCCTCCATCTCCTTGCCCGCACGGGGCCTCGTGCTGCCCAGGCCGAAGAGCTGGCAGAAGGTCTCGTCATCCATGTCCTCGGGCAGGACGATCCCGGCCGCGGCCACCTCCGCCTTCTTCGCCTCGATCTCGGATGCCTTCACCGGCAGCGCGATCGGGTTCATGATCGCGCTTGTCATCCCCGCCTCGATCGCCATCGGCAGGAAGGCGTTGTTGATCCCGTGCCGGTTGGGCAGGCCGAAGGAGATGTTGGAGGCGCCGCAGGTGGTGTTGACGCCGAGCTCCTCGCGCAGGCGGCGCACCAGCGTGAAGACCTGCCGCCCCGCCGTGCCCATGGCCCCCACCGGCATGACCAGCGGATCGACCACGATATCATGCGCGGGGATGCCGAAATCGGCGGCGCGCTCGACGATCTTCTTCGCCACGGCGAAGCGCACGTCGGGATCCTCGGAAATGCCGGTATCGTCGTTGGAGATGGCCACGACCGGCACGTTGTATTTCTTGACCAGCGGCAGCACATATTCCAGCCGCTCCTCCTCGCCCGTCACCGAATTCAGGAGCGGGCGGCCATGGGCGGCCCTGAGCCCCGCCTCGAGCGCCGCAGGCACCGAGCTGTCGATGCAGAGCGGTACATCGACCAGCCCCTGCACCAGCTCGATCATCCTGGTCATGAGCGGCGGCTCTGTCTCGTTGGGGTTGGGGTTGGAATTGTAGACCACGCCCGCGTTGATATCGAGCACCGTCGCGCCGGCCGCCACCTGCGCGAGCGCATCCGATTCCACGGTCGAGAAATCCCCCGCCTCGAGTTCGGCCGCCAGTTTCTTGCGCCCCGTGGGGTTGATGCGCTCGCCAATCACGCAGAACGGCTCGTCAAAGCCGATGACGGCGGTCCTGGTCTTGCTCTCGACGATGGTGCGGGTCATGTTCTATCCTTGTTTGCTGGCCGGGACGCCCGAGGCGCCGCCGTTCTCGATCACCCATTGGGCATTGGCCTTGATCCCGCCGAGCGGGAAGAAATGCACGCGCTCGATCAGGCTTTCGGGAGTCTCGGCCTTGTGCGCGGCGAGCGCCGTCAGAACCTCGTTGGGCTCATAGGGCAGAAGCAGCTTGGAGACATCCATCGCGCGCTTCTGCAGCACCTTGAGCGACGGCCCCACACCACAGGCAATAGCGAACTTGATCAGCGTTTGCAATTTCGCAGGCCCGGCGATGCCGATATGAATGGGCAGGCGGATACCCGCCGCGCGCAAGCCGTCCGCCCATTTCACGATCGGCCCCGCGTCAAAGGCGAACTGCGTGGCAAGCGCCATCTCGGCATCCGTGGTTTCCGAGAATTTCTGTTTCCAGCGAAGGGCCTCCTCGACGACTCGCATGCCGCCATCGGGGTCGATGTCGCGGTTGCCCTCCGGATGGCCCGCGACATGCAGCCGCTTGAACCCGGCGCGGTCGAACTCGCCCGATTCCAGAAGCTGCATGGAGGAATGGAAATCGCCATGCGGCACGGCCACGCCCCCCGCGAGCACGAGCGCCTGCTCGACGCCCGCCTCGCCCTGATAGCGCGCGATCCAGTCCCGGAGCGTCGCGCGGTCCTTGATGATGCGCGCCGGGAAATGCGGCATGACCGCGTATCCCTCGCGCGACAGGCGCGCGGCTGTGGACACCATGTCCGCGATCTGCGTACCCTCGATATGGGCGATGTAGACACGGGTGCCGCGCGGCAGGAGCTCGCGGAAATCCTCGACCTTCTCGGCGGTGCGCGGCATCACCTCGATGGAATAGCCCTCGAGAAACGCCTCGAGCTGCCCGTTCACCGGGGTCGCGGTCTCACGCCGTCTGAAATTCAAAAGTGCCATCGCGGCCTCCCATAGCGATCCGGGGCGCATTCATGCCCAGCCATCATTGGCGATCAGCGCCTTGAGGCGGTCCTGATCGTATTCGGCATCGAGCCGGGCGGCCTCGGCACGCGCCACCTCCTCCTGATCCCCTTCGACGGCATAGGGTTCGGCCTTGCGCCACTCGGCAAGATAGGCGTCGGTGCCCGCCGCGCCGGTCTTCATCGCGGCACGGTCGATGGCCTGCTCGAAGCGTTCGGGCAGTTGCACCTTGGCACCCCGGCGCCCCTTGCCGACGATGACCTGCGCGGGAATGTCCCGCCAGAAGACGATGGTGACATCAACCATGGCCGATTCCTTTTCCGTGTCCCTCAGTAATCCACGGCCCCGCATGCACGGGGTCGGATTTCGACGCAAAGGGATCAAGCAGCGACGCCCCGACTCTATCCGCGCGGCGCGGCGCGGGCCACGCTCCGGGATCGGAAAAATTCTCAAGATCATCATGGGGCGCGCCCGGTTCTGGCCGGGCACGAAAAAACCGGGCCGACGATCCGCCGGGCCCGGTTCGTGCGCGTCCGAGAGCGGTCTCAGCCCTCGGCGGCCTCGGCCTCGCCTTCCTCCTCGTCCTCGCCCTGCGAGCGCAGCGCCGAGGGGGCGGAGATGTTGCAGATCACGAAATCGCGGTCCTTGATCACCGGCACGGCCCCTTCGGGAAGCTCGATCTGGCTGATCGTGACCACATCGCCGATCTTCTCGACCTTGGAGAGATCCACGGTCAGGTGATCCGGGATGTCGCCCGCAAGCACGTTGAGTTCCACCTCGGGGCGCACCACGGTCAGAACGCCGCCCTTGCGCAGCGCCTTGCACTGGTCCTCGTTGATGAAATCGACATGGATGAACAGGTCGATCCGCGTGGTGCGGCGCAGGCGCATGAAATCGACATGGGTCGGCAGGTCCTTGACCACGTCGCGCTGCACGTCACGGCAGATCACGCGCACATCCTCGTGGCCATCGACCTTGAGGTTGAAGAGGGTGGACTTGAACCGCCCCTTCTTGAGCCGCTTGAGCAATTCGTTGAACGGCATCTGGATCGGCAGCGGATCGCGGTCCCCGCCGTAGACAACCCCCGGAACCATGTGCGCGCGGCGCGCTGCACGAGCGGCGCCCTTGCCTGTCCCCGTGCGTTCCTGGGCGTGAAGATCAGGAATTTCTCCAGCCATGTTTCTCTCCTTGAATGGCGCGGGGTGCCTCCAAGGCTGTCACCCCGCATGAAGCCGCGCTCTTAGCCCAAGCCCGCCTGCTTGAAAAGGGGCAAAATGCCGGCTTGCAAGGCGCAAGGCCGGGGCTTCGGCCCGCGGGCGGTCAGTCGTGGAAGCGCAGTTGCGCGATCTCGAGGCTCTGCGACGCCCCGGCACCGCTGACGCGGTAGACCATGCGATGTTCCCTGGATATCCGCCGCGACCACCAGCCGGTGAGATCCCCCCTGAGCGGCTCGGGCTTTCCGATGCCCGTGAACGGGGTGCGCTGGCATTGCCGGATCATCTGGTTGATGCGCTCGCGCATCTTGTCGTCCGTGGCGACCCAGAATTGATAATCGTCCCAGGCTTGCGCGGAAAAGACCAGCCTCACCCGATCAGATCACGCTCTTTGCCCGCGCCGCTATCGAGTTCCGCGATGGAGGCGCGCAGCCGCGCGGCGTTGGTCGGCGTGGAGAGAAGATGCAGCGTCTCGTTGACGGCATTCCAGGTCTCCAGCGATACCACCACCACCGCCTCGCCCTTGCGGCGTGTGACCACGACTTCCTGCTTGTCGTGGATGGCGCGGTCCATCACGCCCTTGAGTTGCGCGCGCGCGTCCGAATAGGTCATGACATCCATGGCGAACCTCCGAGTTTCCTCTCTTATATGGACAACTTTCCGTACAAGTAAAGGGGGCTCCCCTTGTCTCCTCGATCTGCGGCCAGACGGCACTCACGCCCAGTCGCCGATGAAGCCCTTGGGGATGAGCAGCACGTCGCGGTCGAGATCGTGGACGTCGCGCCGCCCGCAGAGGCCCATCGTGGTGTCGAGCTCCTTCCGGATGAGATCGAGCGCGCAGGTCACGCCCGCCTCGCCCATCGCGCCCAGCCCGTAGGTGAAGGCGCGCCCGATATAGGTGCCCCTGGCCCCGAGGGCGAGCGCCTTGAGCACGTCCTGGCCCGAGCGGATGCCGCTGTCGAAATGCACCTCGATGCGGTCGCCCACGGCCTCCACGATCTCGGGCAGGGCGCGGATGGCCGAGAGCGCCCCGTCGAGCTGGCGTCCGCCGTGGTTCGACACGATGATCGCGTCGGCACCGACGTTGAGCGCCTCGCGCGCGTCGCGCACGTCCATGATGCCCTTGATGATGAGCGGGCCGTCCCACATCCGGCGAAACACCCGGATGCGGTCCCAGTCGAGCGCCTGGTCGAAGGCCTCCGCCGTCCAGGCCGAGAGCGAGGAGGGATCCGTCACGCCCTTGGCATGGCCCACGATATTGCCGAAGAAACGCCGTTTCGTGCCCAGCATCCCGAGGCCCCACTGTACCTTGGTCATCATGTTGGCAACCGATCTGACGGTCAGCTTGGGCGGGGCCGAAAGGCCGTTCCTGAGATCCTTGTGCCGCTGCCCCAGCATCTGCAGATCCACCGTGATCATCGCCGCCGAGCAGTTTGCGGCCTTCGCCCGGTCGAAAAGCCGCTGCATGAAATCGTCGTCCTTGAGCGTGTAGACCTGAAACCAGAACGGCTTTTCGGTGTTTTCGGCCACGTCCTCGATGGAACAGATGGACATGGTGGACAGCGTGAAGGGCACGCCGAACTTCTCGGCCGCGCGCGCGGCCTTGATCTCGCCATCGGCGCATTGCATCCCCGTCAGCCCGACGGGCGCAAGGCCCACGGGCATCGCCACCTGCTGCCCGATCATCGTGGTGGCGAGATTGCGGCCGGTCATGTCGATGGCCACCCGCTGCTTGAGCCGGATCTGCGCGAAATCGGAGCTGTTCTCGCGGAAGGTCTGCTCGGTCCAGCTGCCCGATTCCGCGTAATCGTAGAACATCTTGGGCACGCGGCGGCGATGGATCTGCTTGAGATCGTCGATATTGGTGATGACGGGCATGGGCATCCCTCCGCGAATTGGTAAGATTGCCTTACCAGCGCCGGGCCGCGCGCGCAATCGCCGGGATCGACGCAGGCCCGGCCCCGGTCACTCGGGCCGCAGCGGCTGTGCCGGGTTGATCAGCGGGCGGATGGCGAAGGGATAGCCCGCGCCCGGATCGACCGTGATCTCGACCGCGTGCATGTGCCGCGCGCCGAAGGTCTCGAGCGCCATGAGCCCCGGCGCGCGGGTCGGGAAGGGCCGGAACATGCGGAACACATGGCTGTCCCCGTAGGTGAGCAGCACGGGGCGCGCGAAGCGGTTGGTCTCGGCGATCAGCACCTCGGCGAAGCGGGCGAAGCCCGAATGGCGCAGGAAGCTTTCGGCATTCCAGGGCGGGGCGAAACCGAACTCGAACATGTCGCCGTGAATGGCAAGGATGAGGGCCTTCGCCCCGGCCTGGCGCGCCGCCGCGAAGGAGGCGGCAAGCCAGGCACGATTGGCCGCGTCCCGCGCCAGCGCCTCCTCGGCGGTGGCAAGGTCATGCGGCTCGAAGCCATTGTTGGAGCCCACCACATGGGCGCTCATCACCATGACGTCGCCCAGCATGAGGCGGGCATTCTCGGGATAGCCCTCGGTGCCCTGATGGGTCACGGGCAGCGGGCGCGCGCCGAGCGTCTGCCCGGGCGCGTCGAAGAAGGTGGCGCGAAGATGCGCCAGCCGCCCGCGCGGGTCGAAGCCGCCCGCGTCCGCGCGGTGGCAATCGGTCCATTCGTTGTCGCCCGGCGTGTAGAGCACCGGCGCATCCAGGCTGTCGAGCCAGGCGCGCTGTTCGGCCAGCACCGCATCCGAACAGGGGCCGCGCCCGGATTTGATGTCGCCCACATGGATCACGAGATCGGGTGCCGTGGCATTGATCGCACCGATCAGCGCCTCGAAGGGCGGATGGCTTGCCTCGGGCGGGCCGTAGGGCATGTCGCCCAGAAGGATGACGCGCGATGCCTGCGCCGACACGGACGTGCCGACAAGGCAGAGGGCAAGCAGGATGGGCAGAAGGCGGAACATGGCAACCTCGGACAAGACCGGAGCCGGATCATCGCAGGCGCGCGCAACAGTTTCATGTCGGGCACCGGCCACTCTCAGGAGGAGAAGAGCGGCTGCGCCTCGCGCAGTGCGGTATAGGTCAGAAGCGCCGCCCCGATCGGGGGCGCGTGCAGGAAAAGGGTCAATCCGAAGGTGACGATGGTCAGCCGCAGCGGCACCGAAGGAATCTTCGGAAGGGCAATCGGCTCGATCGCATCGCTGGCCCAGCCATCGGCTTTCGCGGCGGCACGACGTTCCTGCGCGCGCGCGATGGTCTCTTCCGAGAGCGTCGGTGCCGTGGCCCCGAGCAGGTCGAAACTGCGATCGAGAAGCGCGCTGCCGACGGGCTGCGAGGCGGGACCGCGCAGAATCGCATCGAATGGCAAGAAGCCCTGCACCCGGTCAAGGGCGCGATCGAGCAGCACCCTGTAGGCTGCCTGATCGAAACCGGCCCGCCGTTTGCGCGCCGGCGGCCCCATGGCGATGACGAGGTAATGCGGCCGGTTGCGGCGGGAAGGGGGCAGCCAGCCAAGGGCGATGCGCACCCGCTCGCGGTCGATGATCGCGATGTCCTCGCCATCCCAGGTCAGGCGGCGCACCTGCGAGGAGAGCGCCCGCGAGGAAATGTCGAACTCCTCGACGATGTCGGGGAAGTCCATGCCCGGGGGGGCATGATATTCGAGGGCGGCGATTTCGCCGAACTCCTGCCTGCTCATCGTCAAAAGCCTCTGGGCTAAGTAATTTCTTCGTCTCGACGTGACCCGCTGCTA
This sequence comes from Roseovarius sp., assembly GCA_002720475.1. Taxonomy (GTDB): domain Bacteria; phylum Pseudomonadota; class Alphaproteobacteria; order Rhodobacterales; family Rhodobacteraceae; genus Roseovarius. Next base: position 186,312 of record PBIL01000008.1, on the reverse strand, counting down.
CCCCTTACCGACCCGTTCACACACGCTCTCTCCGGCACCGTTCAGCGCCGGTCGATCTGAGCCGCCATCAGCGCGATCGCCTTCTGATAGACGCCGGCGGCATTCCATTTCTGGATCACCGCGAAATTCGGCTCGCCCTCCTGATAGCCAAGGCCCGGCTGCCAGCCCTTCTGCCGCAGGTAATTGGCCGTCGAGGCCATGGCATCGGCGAGGTTGTAGAAATCCACCCTGCCATCGCCATTGGCATCGACCCCGTAGGCCAGCGCGTTGCCGGGCAGAAACTGCGTGTGGCCAAGCTCGCCATGCCGCGCGCCCCGCGTCTGGGCCGTGATGGTGCCCCGGTCCACGAGTTTCAGCGCGCCGATGGCATGCGGGCGGAAGAAATCCGAGCGGCGGCAATCGTAGGTCAGCGTCACGATGGCCGAGACCACCGGGGTATCGCCCATGAAGCCGCCAAACCCGGTTTCCATCCCGTGAATGGCGATGAGCACGCCCGCGGGCACGCCATACCGGCGTTCGAGCGCATCGTAGAAGGCCGCGTCGCGCGTCCGGCGCTTGCGGCCCTGCGCCACGATGGTCGATGCGCCGCGCACCTGCATGAACTTCTCCAGGCTGTAGCGAAAGCTCTTCTGGTTGCGGTCCGCGGAGATGGTGGAATGCGAATAGTCGGCCGTCCCGAGGGCGGCAAGGCCGCGCGCGCCTACCCCGGCCGCCGCCGCTTCCTCGGAGAAAGCGGCCTTCCAGGTCTCGAACCCCTGTGCCGTGTTGCCGCAGGGCGCGGCCCCGGACGCGCCCGCCGCCAGCATCACCACGGCCGAAAGCGCTGCGGCCCGCTGTCCCGCAATACCGGTCGTCATGGAAATACTCCTGTCATACCCACCCCGCAGACAGTCTAACGTCACGCGATTTGCAGGCAAGACCCGTTGCCGAGGCCGGATATGCGGGCCTGCCGATCACGGCAGCAGGGCCTGCATGAGATCGGCGGCCTGCGCGATCTGTCCGGTGGAAGCCAGCACCATGAACAAGCCGGTGAGCGCCGACATCTGCGAGGTCAGCCGCAGGTTCTCGCCGCGCAGCAGGTTCACCACCGCCAGGGCCGCAGCCACGGGCAGCGCGAACAGCCCCAGCGTGATCGTCATCAACCAGACCGCAAGGCGCAGCGGCGCGGTCGGCTCGCGCAGGGGCATGTCATCGGCGACGTCACCGGCCTCGGGGTCGGGATCGCGGAAGGCGGCGCGCAGCGCCGCGAGGCGGTCGCCCTCGTCGCTGCTGCGCGCCTGTCCGGGGATCGTCTCCCGCAGACCGGCATAAACGGATTCCACATCCGGCAGGCGCTTGCGCCGCCGCACCTTGGGTGCCACGCGCTCGGGCACGGGCAGGGCTGCGGTGCCGACCACCGCGGCGCGAAACTCGTCGCGGGTGAGCACGGCGTCGGGATCGGTCCATTGCACGTAATCGGGGGCAAGCACACCCTGCAGATCGGCCAGCAGATGCGCGATCACGGCCTGCATCCGCCTGTGATCGGCGGACGGCAGGCCGCCCTCGCGCAGCAAGGTGAGCATCAGCCGCGTCTCGGCGGGCCGCGCGAGCCGCGCAAGATCGCAGGGCCCGTCGTGCTGCAGCCGACAATCGAAATCGCCCGTTCGGATCACCGCAAGCTCGTCCGAGAGACAACGCCGTTCGGTCACGCGCGTGCCCAGACGCTCGAGCGTCTCGCCCACACGACAGACCAGCGCCGCCATGTCGAAGTCCCTGCCGTTCAGAAACAACAGCCCTGCGGTCACGCGATATGAGGTGGTGTCCATGGTCTTGTCCGTGTCTTGTTTCCTGGTCGTCTTCGGGAATGACCATGGCGGGAAATGTGGGAGCCAGTTTGTTTCAAATTTGATGACATTTGGGCAATGCACGAGATTCCGCGATTTTGGTTCCTTGCCGTCAACAGCACGACCGCAAAAGGAAAAGGCGCCCCGCCGTGGGACGCCTTATAGTTGTATAACGTGGCCAAAATGGGATGATCGGGCCTCAGCAGCTGTAATACATCCCGAATTCGACCGGGTGCGGCGTCTGCTCGAACTTGTGAACCTCTTCGGTCTTGAGCGCGATGTAACCTTCGATCTGCGCCTTGGTGAACACGTCGCCCGCGAGCAGGAAGTCATGGTCGCGCTCCAGTGCCTCGAGCGCCTCGCGGAGGCTGCCGCAGACGGTGGGGATGTCCTTGAGCTCTTCGGCCGGAAGGTCGTAGAGGTTCTTGTCCATCGCCTCGCCGGGATCGATGCGCGACTTGATCCCGTCAAGCCCGGCCATCAGCAGCGCGGCGAAGGCCAGATAGGGGTTGGCCGCCGGATCGGGAAAGCGGGCCTCGACGCGCTTGGCCTTGGGGCTTTCGGTCCATGGAATGCGGATGCAGCCGGAGCGGTTGCGCGCCGAATAGGCCCGCAGCACCGGGGCCTCGAACCCCGGCACCAGCCGCTTGTAGCTGTTGGTGGTCGGGTTGGTGAAGGCGTTGAGCGTCTTGGCGTGCTTCAGGATGCCGCCGATGAACCACAGCGCCTCCTGGCTCAGATCGGCATATTTGTCGCCCGCGAAGAGCGGCTTGCCCTCCTTCCAGATCGACATGTTCACATGCATGCCGGAGCCGTTGTCGCCATAGATCGGCTTGGGCATGAAGGTGGCGGACTTGCCATAGGCATGGGCCACGTTGTGGATCACGTATTTGTATTTCTGCACCTCGTCGGCCTGTTTCACGAGCGAGTCGAAGATCAGGCCAAGCTCGTGCTGGCAGGACGCCACCTCGTGATGGTGCTTGTCCACCTTCATGCCCATGCGTTTCATGGTCGAGAGCATCTCGGCGCGCAGGTCCTGGGCGTCATCGACCGGGTTCACCGGGAAGTAGCCGCCCTTGAGGCCGGGCCGATGGCCGGTATTGCCGGTCTCGAACTCGGCATCGGTATTCCAGGAGCCATCGACGGCATCGAGCTCGTAGGAGACCTTGTTGATCGTGTTCGAGAACCGCACGTCGTCGAAGAGGAAGAACTCCGCCTCCGGGCCGAAATAGGCCACGTCGCCCACGCCGGAGGCCTTGAGATAGGCCTCGGCCTTCTCGGCGGTGCCGCGCGGGTCACGCTCGTAGGGCTCGCCGGTGTCGGGCTCGACCACCGAGCAATGCACGCAAAGCGTCTTTTCGGCATAGAAGGGATCGACATAGGCGCTCTCGGTATCGGGCATGAGCTTCATGTCGCTGGCCTCGATGCTCTTCCACCCGGCGATCGAGGAGCCGTCGAACATGAAGCCCTCCTCGAGGAAATCCTCGTCCACCAGATCGGCCATGACCGTGACATGCTGGAGCTTGCCGCGCGGGTCGGTGAAGCGGATGTCGACATAGTCGATATCCTCGTCCTTGATCAGCTTGAGGAGCGCGTCTGTGCTCATGAATAGGTCCCTTTCCTGCTTTGGATGTGTCAGAGCGCGTCCGGCCCGGTCTCGCCGGTGCGGATGCGAATGGCCTGCTCGACGGGGCTGACGAAGATCTTGCCATCCCCGATCTTGTCGGTGCGCGCGGCGTCGATGATCGCCTCGACCACGCCTTCCACCTGGTCGTCGTCAACCACGACCTCGATCTTGATCTTGGGCAGGAAGTCCACGACGTATTCCGCTCCGCGATAAAGCTCGGTATGGCCCTTCTGGCGGCCGAAGCCCTTGACCTCGATCACCGAAAGACCCTGGATCCCGGCCTCTTGAAGGGCCTCCTTCACCTCGTCGAGCTTGAAGGGCTTGATGATCGCCTCGATCTTTTTCATCGTCCGGGCCTCCTGCGCCATGTCTTGCCCCGCCTCAGACCACTTCCCGCCGGGAGCGACAATCGGCTAGGGTGGTTTCCGGGTCGGGTTTCGGATCAACGAGGTCAGCCTGCCTAATTCTTGGGCACTCTGACCTGTGAATAGGCAGAAATGAAACGGGGGCGCGACAGATGACCGATCTCATCACCGCAGCGCGGATGCGGGCGCAGGAGCGGGCCGCCATCGAGTCGGGGGTGGTGACGGGACTCGAGCTGATGGAGCGCGCCGGGCGCGGGGTGGTCGCGGCGATCCTCGCGCGCTGGCCGGATCTCGCCTCCGGTCCGCAGCGCGCGCAGGTGCTGTGCGGGCCGGGCAACAATGGCGGCGACGGGTTCGTGATCGCGCGGCTTCTGGCGGCGCGGGGCTGGACGGTAACGGCGTATCTGCTGGGCGATCCGGCCCGTCTTCCGCCGGATGCGCGCGCGAACCTCGACCGCTGGCAGGCGGTGGGGGCGGTTGTGCCGCTGGCCCAAGCGCTGCCGGACGAGAGGAGTGCGCTGCTGGTCGATGCGCTCTTCGGCACGGGGCTCACGCGGCCGCTCGAGGGGGCGGCGCGGGCGGCCTGCGACAGGCGCGCGGCGCGCATCGTGTCGGTCGATCTGCCCTCGGGCCTTTGCGGGGACAGCGGGCGGGTGCTGGGCGGGGCGGCCATGCGCGCCGATCTCACCGTCAGCTTTCACGCCGCCCGGCCCGGCCATTACCTGGCCGAGGGACCGGCGCATTGCGGGGCGCTCGTGCTGGCCGATATCGGGCTCGATCACGGGCCGGGGGACGCAACGCTCGTCGCCGCGCCCGACGCGGCGCGGCTCGCCAAGGGGGCGGGTCACAAATACACCCACGGCCACGCGCTGGTGCTGACCGGCGGGGCAGGGCACACGGGGCCCGCGCGGCTGGCCGCGCGCGCGGCGCTCCGGGTCGGGGCGGGGGCGGTCACGCTCGGGGTGCCGGGCGCGGCGCGGCTGGAAGTGGCCTGTCACATCACCGCCGAGATGCTGCGGCCCGTGGCGGGGGCGGCGGATCTGCGCGCAGCCCTCGCCGATCCAAGGATCACCGCGCTCTGCCTCGGGCCGGGCCTTGGGCTTGCGCGGGCGCGCGAGATGGTGCCGGAGGCGCTGCGCCATGAGCGCGCGCCTTGCATCGTGCTTGACGCGGATGCGCTGACCGCCTTTGCCGATGCGCCCGATGAGCTTTTCGGGGACCTGCACGAGACTTGCGTGCTCACCCCCCATGCCGGTGAATTCGCGCGGCTCTTCCCCGATCTTGCCGCCGAACTGGCCGCCCCCGCGACACGCGGCCCGGCCTTCTCCAGGCTCGATGCCACACGGGCGGCGGCGCGGCGCGCCGGATGCGTGGTGCTCTTCAAGGGGCCGGACACGGTGATCGCCGCGCCCGACGGCCGGTGCAGCCTTCACGCCGCCTGTTACGACCGGGCCGCGCCCTGGCTTGCCACGGCGGGGTCGGGGGACGTTCTGGCCGGAATGATCACCGGGCTTCTGGCGCGGGGGATGGGTCCGATGGAGGCCGCCGGGGCCGCCGCCTGGCTTCATGCCGAGGCGGCGCGCGCCTTCGGTCCGGGGCTCATCGCCACGGATCTGGCCAAGGAACTGCCGGGGGTGCTGCGCGCGCTCTAGTGGATTGATTCCAACGTTTGGAACCCCCGGTTTCGGGCGGCGATGATGTCATCGGGATTGGCTTTCCAGACGAATGGCTGCGGGTTGTCGGCATTGTATTCACGGACGAAGCGGTTGATGGCGGCCTGGAGCTCGATGACGGAATGGAAGACGCCGTGCCTGAGCCTGCGCCGGGTGAGTTTGGCGAAGAAGCCCTCGACGGCATTGAGCCACGAGCACGAGGTCGGCGTGAAATGGAAGGTCCAGCGTGGATGGCGGGCGAGCCAGGCGCGGACCTTGTCCTTCTTGTGCGCCGCATAGTTGTCGAGGATCACGTGGATGGCCTTGTCCGCCGGCACTTCGCGCTCGATGCGGTTGAGGAAGCGGATGAACTCCTGATGGCGATGGCGCTGCATGTTCTGTCCGATGACCGTACCGTCCAGCACGTTGAGCGCGGCGAAGAGCGTCGTCGTGCCGTGCCGCTTGTAATCATGGGTCATCGTGCCGGCGCGGCCCTTCTTCATCGGCAGGCCGGGCTGGGTACGGTCGAGCGCCTGGATCTGCGACTTCTCATCGACCGACAGCACCACGGCATGGGCCGGCGGATCGACATACAAGCCGACGATGGTCGTGAGCTTCTCGGCGAAGGCCGGGTCGTTCGAGAGCTTGAAATGCCGCCAGCGGTGCGGGCTGAGGCCATGGGCCTTCCAGATCGCCTGGACCGTCGAGGCCGCAACGCCGGCGACCTTCGCCATCGCGCGCAACGTCCAGTGGGTCGCCTCGTGCGGCGGCGGTTCCTGCGTCAGGCGGACGATCTCGGCGACGCGCTCCGGCGGGACCGGCGCCTTGCCGGGCGGACGGGTCCGGTCGCGAAGCAGGCCGTCAACGCCCTCGTGCATGAACCGCTCCTGCCAGCGCCACACGCAGGTCTTCGACTTGCCGGTCTCGGCCATGATCGCCGAGGTGCCCACACCGTCGCCGCTCAGAAGAACAATATGCGCCCGCCAGACGTGCTTCTGCGGGCTCTTGGGGTCCGCGACGATCGCTCGCAATCGCTGACGGTCGCGGGAAGAGATGGTGAAGGAGATGCCGCTGCGCATGCGCCAGACTCGCACGTCACAGCTCAATACGGAATCCCAAATCGGATTCTTTTGATCCGATCAATCCACTAGGCCCGCCGCCGCCGCGCCCGCCGCGCCGGGGCCGCGTCATCGCCGGTGCCGTCGGAGGCCGAGGAGAACGGGCCGAGCGCGGCGGTGATCTGATCGAGCGTCGGGCGCGGGCCGCGGGGACGCTCCTCGAGCGCGGCGCGCATGCGCGACAGGTGGTCTGGCATGGTGCCGCAGCAGCCGCCGATGATCGTCGCGCCCGCATCGCGCGCGAGCACGGCATATTCCGCCATCAGCTCGGGCGTGCCGTCATAATGGATATGCCCGTCATGGTATTTCGGAATACCGGCATTGCCCTTGGCGATCAGCGGCCGCTCCGGGCCCTGCGCGGCAAAGCCCAGAATCGTGCGCAGGAGGTCCGAGGCCCCGACGCCGCAATTGGCCCCGTAGGCCAGCGGCGGGTTGGGCAGCTTCTCCACCAGTTTCGCCAGGTCCTCGGAGGTGACGCCCATCATCGTGCGCCCCGCCGTGTCGAAGCTCATCGTGCCGCACCAGGGCATGTCGGCCAGGCGGAAAGCCTCGGCGGCGGCGCGGTATTCCTCGGCCGCGCTGATCGTCTCGAGCCAGAGCACATCGGCCCCGCCCTCCTTGAGCCCCTCGGCCTGCTCGTGGAAGATCTCCACCGCCAGGTCATGCGTGAGCGCGCCCATCGGGGCCATGATCTCGCCCGTCGGCCCGACGGAGCCGGCCACGATCACCGGGCGCTCGCAGCGATCGGCCACCTCGCGGCCGATCTCGGCGGCGATGCGCGACAACTCGCGCGCCCGCTTCTGCGCGCCGTGCAGCTTGAGCCGCGCGGCATTGCCGCCGAAGGAATTGGTGAGGAAGAGGTCGCTGCCCGCGTCCACCGCGCTCCGGTAAAGGGAGCGGATCCGGTCGGGATGCGCGTCATTCCACATCTCCGGCGCATCGCCCGATTGCAGCCCCATGTTGAACAGGTTGGTGCCGGTCGCCCCGTCCGCGAGGATCCAGTCACGGGTGGCGAGCATCCTGGTAAGCGCGTCGGTCATGTCGGGCGGTTCCTGTGGCGATGAGAAATGCACCCTTGCCCGCGCGGGCGGGCAAAGGCAAATGCGAATTCTTCATGTTCATGGTGAGGCGCGTTTGACGGAATTGCCTCAGGTTTCCTTGACCAGCTGGGCCTTGGCCACGCGCAGCAGCTCGTCCATCTTGGCGCGGATCGTGTCGGCGTCGGCGATGTCGCCCAGATCGGCGGCCACCTTGCGCACCACGTCCTCGTGGCCCGCCTCCTCGAAATCGGCCTTCACCACTTCCAGAGCGTAGGCATCGGCCTCATCACCGGTCTTGCCCAGCAATTCCGCGGCCCACAGACCCAGCAGCTTGTTGCGTCGCGCCACGGCGCGGAACTTCATTTCCTCGTCATGGGCGAACTTGTTCTCGAAGGCGCTTTCGCGTTCGTCGAAGGTGGACATGGGGCCGGTTCCCTTGCGCTGGTTGGCATCGCCTCCGATATGACGCCTGCGCGTCCCGAGGGCAAGGGGCTGGGCACCCCCGCGACACCTTGCGAGAGAGCGGGCCTTGCACTAAGAGAGCGCATCGGGCGGACCCGCCCGCGTTCCATCCCCAGCGACGGAGTTCCCATGGCACGGCGCAAGAAAATATACGAAGGCAAGGCCAAGGTTCTCTACGAAGGCCCCGAGCCGGGCACGATCATCCAGTATTTCAAGGATGACGCCACCGCCTTCAACGCCGAGAAGAAGGCCGTGATCGAGGGCAAGGGCGTGCTCAACAACATGCTCTCGGAATATTTCATGACCGGGCTCAACAATATCGGCGTGCCCACCCATTTCATCCGCCGGATGAACATGCGCGAACAGCTCGTGCGCGCCTGCGAGATCGTGCCGCTCGAGGTGATCGTGCGCAACTTCGCCGCCGGGACCATGGCCAAGCGTCTCGGCCTCGAGGAGGGCACGCAGCTGCCGCGCCCGATCGTCGAATACTGTCTCAAGGACGACAAGCTTGGCGATCCGCTGGTGACCGAGGAACATATCGCCGCCTTCGGCTGGGCCAGCCAGCAGGACATGGACGACATCCTCAGCCTCGCGCTGCGGGTCAACGATTTCCTTGCGGGCGTGATGTATGGCGTGGGCATCAAGCTCATCGACTTCAAGATCGAGGTGGGCCGCGTCTACGAGGGCGATTTCCAGCGCCTGATCGTGGCCGACGAGATCAGCCCCGACAGCTGCCGGCTGTGGGACATCAAGACCGGGCAACGGCTCGACAAGGACGTGTTCCGGCGCGATCTCGGCAGCCTGACGGACGCCTATACGGAGGTGGCCACCCGCCTTGGCGTCATGCCCAAGGGGGCCACGCCCATGGCGCGGCCCACGCTCATCAACTGAAAGGACCGCCGATGAAGGCCCGCGTTCACGTGATGCTCAAGACCGGGGTGCTCGACCCGCAGGGCGAGGCGGTGCGCCATGCGCTTGGCCAGATGGGGTTTGACGGGGTCAGGAGCGTGCGCCAGGGCAAGGTGATCGAGCTCGACCTCGAGGAGACCGACGAGGAAACGGCCCGCGAGACGGTAACGCGGATGTGCGAGCGCCTTCTCGCCAACACGGTGATCGAGAGCTACACGGTGGAGCTGGTCTGATGCACGCCGCCATCCTCGTGTTCCCCGGCTCCAATTGCGACCGCGATCTTGCCGTGGCCTTCGAGCGCGCGGGCGCACGGGTCACGATGGTCTGGCACAAGGACACGGACCTGCCCGCGGGGGTCGATCTCGTCGGCGTGCCGGGGGGGTTTTCCTACGGCGATTACCTGCGCTGCGGAGCGATTGCCGCCAATTCGCCGATCTGCCGCGCGATGGTCGGCCATGCCGGGCGCGGCGGCTATGTGCTGGGCATCTGCAACGGCTTTCAGATCCTGACCGAGACGGGGCTTCTGCCCGGGGCGCTCCTGCGCAATGCCGGGCTGAAATATGTCTGCAAGCCCGTGGCGCTGCGCGTGGCCACGGCCGAGAGCGCCTTCACCCGCGGCTACCGGGAGGGGGAGACGATCACCGTGCCGGTCGCCCATCACGACGGCAATTATGTCGCCGATCCCGCGGTGCTCGACCGGCTCGAGGCCGAGGACCGCGTGGCCTTCACCTATGTCGGGAACCCCAACGGCTCGGCCCGCGACATTGCCGGGGTGCTCTCCGAAAACCGCCGGGTGCTGGGCATGATGCCCCATCCCGAGCGCATGGCCGAGCCCGCCCATGGCGGCACCGACGGGGCGGCGATGTTCGCCGCGCTGGTGCGGGATCTCGCCCACGCTTGAGCGCGGGCGCGGCGCGGCCTAGACTTGGCCAATGAAGACAGGCCGAACGCCTCAGCCAGGTTCCCGGCTGCGCACCGTCCCCTGGCGCGCGCGGCTGGTGCTCGTGGCGCTCTTCGCGCTGGCGGCGATCGTCGTGGTGGTGACGCACCGGATGCTCACCGACCGCTTTACAGAGACCACGCGCAACCGCGCCGAAATGCGCCTCGTGCTCTACAGCGGCAACCTGCTGAGCGAGCTGCGCCAGAACGCCATAGTGCCGCAGCTTCTGGCGCGCGACCCGGCGCTGATCGCGGCGCTGAGCAGCCAGGATTACGCGCAATCGACCCAGCGGCTCATCTCCTTCGTCGAGGAGATCGGCGCCGCCTCGCTCACGCTTCTGGACCGCGACGGGCGCGCGGTCGCCGTGACCGAGCGCACGCGGCTGGGCGAGAATCACCGCCAGGCGGCCTATTTCGTCGATGCGTTGCGCTCGCGCGATACGGTGTTCACCGTGCTGCGCCAGGAGGCCGGGCAGTTCAACTTCACCTATTCGAGGCGGATCGAGGACCAGACGGGTGTGCTCGGGGTGATCGTGGTCGAGGTGGACCTGCGCAAGTTCGAGCGCGCCTGGGCCGGCATTTCCGACGCCGTGATGGTGACCGACAGCGAGGGCACGATCGTCCTTTCGACCGAGCCGCGCTGGCGCGGCCTGACCGAGGCGGAGGCGCTGCGCCAGGAGCCCGCCCGCAGCGCCATCGAGCGGGCGCTGCGCGCGACCTCCGACTGGACCGCGCTGCCGGGCGACGCCTTCCTGCGCGGCCAGGCGGTGATGCGGGTGGAGGGGCGGGTGGCGTTCCGCGGCTGGCGCATCGCCAGCTTCACCACCTATGCCGCCGTTCGCGACAAGGTGAACGGCTACATCGCGCTCGAGATCATGGGATTCGCGATCTTCATGGCGCTGGCCTTCTACTTCCTGAACCGGCGCGCCACGTCGCGCATGGTGCTGTTCCAGCGCGAGTCGGCGGAGCTTCGCGCATTGAACCTGCGCCTCCAGCGGGAAATCGCCGAGCGTCGGCGGGTGCAGGAGAACCTCGCGCAGGCCGAGCAGACGCTCCAGCAGAGCTCCAAGCTGGCGGTTCTGGGCGAGATGTCGGCGGCGGTCAGCCACGAGCTCAACCAGCCGCTCGCGGCGATGAAGACCTATCTTGCCGGGGCGCGGATGCTGCTCGACCGCAACCGCCCCGAAGAGGCGCTGACCTCCTTCCAGCGGATCGACGACCTGATCGAGCGGATGGGGGCGATCACCCGGCAGCTCAAATCCTATGCGCGCCAGTCGGGCGACCGGTTCACGCCCGTGAATCTGGGCGATGCGCTCTCTTCCGCCCTTGCCCTGATGGAGCCGCAGCTGCGCAACCGCAAGATCCAGATCACCCGCAGCCTGCCTTCCGAGCCGGTCTTCGTCATGGGCGACCGGCTGCGCATCGAGCAGGTGATCGTGAACCTGTTGCGCAACGCGATGGACGCGACCGAGAACACGTCTGACGCGGCCATCGACATCCTGCTTGCGGCGGGCGAGACGGCGGTGCTCACGGTGCGCGACAACGGTCACGGGATCGACGATCTCGACAAGCTCTTCGGGCCCTTCTACACCACCAAGCTGCCCGGTGACGGGGTGGGGCTGGGACTTGCCATTTCCTCGGGGATCGTCAACGACCTTGGCGGGCGTCTGACGGCGCGCAACGCCGAAGACGGGGGGGCTGTTTTCGAGGTCCAGCTTCCCATATTGCCCGAAGAGACCCAAGCTGCGGAGTGATGTGACATGCCGTCTGCCATGAAGATCGCCATCGTCGATGACGAGCGCGACATGCGCCAGTCGATCAGCCAGTGGCTGGCGCTGGCGGGCTACGATACCGAGACCTATGCCAGCGCCGAGGACGCTTTGAAGCGCATCGGCCCCGATTATCCCGGCATCGTCGTGACCGATATCCGCATGCCCGGCATGGACGGGATGACCTTTCTGCGAAAGCTGATGGGCAGCGATTCCACCCTGCCGGTGATCATGATCACCGGCCATGGCGACGTGCCCATGGCCGTCGAGGCGATGCGGCTCGGGGCCTTCGATTTCCTGGAAAAGCCGTTCAACCCGGACCGGATGACGCAGCTGGCCAAGAAGGCCACGCAACGCCGCCGGATGCTGCTCGACGCGCGCGCGTTGCGCCGCGACCTTTCCGACGGCGGCTCGCTGATGAAGAAGCTCATCGGCACCTCCGCCGCGATGGAGCGGCTGCGCGAGGACATTCTCGATCTCGGGCAGGCCGACGGCCATGTGCTGATCGAGGGCGAGACCGGCACCGGCAAGACGCTGGTGGCGCATGCGCTGCACGCGGTCGGCGCGCGCGCGGGCAAGCGGTTCGTCACCGTCTCCTGCGCCGCCTTCGAGGAAAACACGCTGGTCCGCCGCCTGTTCGGACCCGTTCAGCCCGAGGATCCCGGCCTTCCGGCGGTCGAGGAGGCGCGCGGCGGCACGCTCGTGCTAGAGGATATCGAGGCGCTGCCCGAAAGCGTGCAGGCGCGCCTTCTGACCTTCGTCAACGAGGAGGGCACGCCGCCCGAGACGCGCATCGTCGCGATTTCCAACATGCAGGACGAGGGCCATACCTGCGAGGACGCGCTGCGCCCGGATCTCTTCTACCGGCTGGCCAGCCTGCGCATCACCGTGCCGCCCCTGCGCGCGCGCGGCGAGGATATCCTGACGCTCTTCACCCGCTTCACCGAGCAGTTCGCCGAGGATTACGGCTGCGAGGCACCGCAGGTCAGCGCGCAGGAGGCGACGCAGCTTCTCCAGGCGCCCTGGCCCGGCAATGTCCGCCAGCTCTTCAACATCGCCGAGCGCGCGGTCCTGCAGGCGCGGCGGGGCACCGGCACGCTCACCTCGCTGCTGATGTCGGACCATGCCGAGATGCAGCCGGTCATGACCACCGAAGGCAAGCCGCTCAAGGAATATGTCGAGGCCTTCGAGCGGATGCTCATCGACAATACCATGCGCCGGCACAAGGGCTCGATCGCCGCGGTGATGGACGAACTGTGCCTGCCGCGCCGCACGCTGAACGAGAAGATGGCCAAATACGGGCTGTCGCGTTCGGATTACATCGGCTGAGGCGGCCGCATTTTCGGCATTGTGTTTTGCCTGTCCAAGGCTTTAGGGTGACGGAACGGCGGGCGCGGGATCATGTCCCGCAACCGCCGCGAGAGATTCGCTGTTTCTGATCCCTTCTGGACGAAAATCCCCAGGGCCGAAGCAGACCGATTGGCCCCCGGCCAAGGGGACCGCACGCTTGCCCGTATCCGCGCCCGTTGCGCGTGCCGGGCACCGAATTGGCCCTGGAAGGGGCCGGAGTAGTAGAACCGCGATGACGCGCGCGACAGGATCGAGAATGACGGCAGGGGCGCGGCGCGCCCCCCGGATGCGCGCCGCGATCATCGCCCTTGACAGACACCTGCCGCCCCGCTGCGCCCCACAGGGGCGCAGAGCGGGGCTGCGGTGCAATTGGATATCATGCCCAGGAAAATGCTTATCGATGCCACCCACGCGGAGGAAACCCGCGTCGTGGTGGTGGATGGAAACAAGGTCGAGGAATTCGACTTTGAGTCGGATAACAAGCGCCAGCTAGCCGGAAACATCTATCTCGCCAAGGTCACGCGCGTGGAGCCCTCGCTCCAGGCGGCCTTTGTCGAATATGGCGGCAATCGTCACGGCTTTCTCGCCTTCTCGGAGATTCACCCGGATTACTACCAGATTCCGGTGGCCGACCGTGAGGCGCTGATGGCCGAGGAAGAGGCGCTCGCCCGCGCCCAGGAGGAAGAGGAAGAGCGGCCGCGCGCCGGGCGCTCCGTGTCGCGCGCGCGCACGCGCTCGAAGTCCAGTGCCGAACGGACCGAGAGCCGCGATGCCGTGGCCAGCGCGGAAATCTCGGGGATGGAGACCATCGACCTCGGGACCGAGGCCGGGAGCGTGCCCGAGGCAAGCTCTCCCATGGAGCGCGTCGCCGAGACGCCGGTCGAGGAACCCGCCGACGACGAGACCCCGGACGCAGCGGACGGGACCGAGGCCGAGGCGGTCGAGTCCCCCGCCGAGATCGAGCCTGCCGCCGATCCCGTCGAGGAGACAGGCCGCGATCATGCCGCGCTTGACGACAGCATCGAATCCGTGGCCGACGAGGATGACAGCGAGGATATCCGCCCCGTCCGCAAGCCGCGCCCGCGCCGCTACAAGATCCAGGAGGTGATCAAGGTCCGCCAGATCATGCTCGTGCAGGTCGTCAAGGAAGAGCGCGGCAACAAGGGCGCGGCGCTGACCACCTATCTCAGCCTTGCCGGGCGCTACTGTGTTCTCATGCCCAATACCGCGCGCGGCGGCGGCATCAGCCGCAAGATCACCAACGCCGCCGACCGCAAGAAGCTCAAGGAGATCGCCGCCGAGATCGACGTGCCGCGCGGCGCGGGGCTGATCATCCGCACCGCCGGTGCGCAGCGCACCAAGGCGGAGATCAAGCGCGATTACGAATACCTTCAGCGCCTGTGGGAGCAGATCCGCGAACTGACGCTGAAATCCATCGCGCCCGCGAAGATCTACGAGGAGGGCGACCTCATCAAGCGGTCGATCCGCGATCTCTACAACCGCGATATCGACGAGGTTCTGGTCGAGGGCGAGCGCGGCTACCGCATCGCCAAGGACTTCATGAAGATGATCATGCCGTCCCATGCCAAGAACGTGAAGCATTATACCGACCCGATGCCGCTTTTTGCCCGGCACCAGGTCGAGAGCTATCTCACCGGCATGTTCAACCCGGTCGTGCAGCTGCCCTCGGGCGGCTATATCGTGATCGGCGTGACCGAGGCGCTGGTCGCCATCGACGTGAACTCCGGCAAGGCCACCAAGAAGGGCTCGATCGAGGAGACCGCGCTTCAGACCAATCTCGAGGCCGCCGACGAGGTGGCGCGCCAGTTGCGGCTGCGCGACCTTGCCGGGCTCATCGTGATCGACTTCATCGACATGGACGAGCGCAAGAACAACGCGGCGGTCGAAAAGCGGCTCAAGGAGCGGCTCAAGACCGATCGCGCGCGCATCCAGGTCGGCCGCATCTCGGGCTTCGGCCTGCTGGAGATGAGCCGCCAGCGCCTGCGCCCCGGCATGATCGAGGCAAGCACGCAGCCCTGTCCGCATTGCCACGGAACCGGGCTCATCCGCTCCGATGACAGCATGGCCCTGTCGATCCTGCGCCAGATCGAGGAAGAGGGGACGCGGCAGCGATCGCGCGAGGTCCTAGTGCGCGCGCCGGTGGGCATCGCCAATTTCCTGATCAACCAGAAGCGCGAGCACGTCGCCCAGATCGAACAGCGTTTCGGGCTTTCGGTGCGCATCGAGGGCGACCCGGCGCTGGTCAGTCCCGATTTCACCCTCGAGAAGTTCAAGACCGCGACGCGCGTGGTCCCCGAGCCGGTGGCGCAGTTCGTTTCCGGGGGCGCGGCGCTGATGGAGGAGATCGACAGCGCGGGCCAGACGGAGGAAATCGAGGAGGACGGCGCGGCCGAGACCGCCGGGACCGCTGACAGCCCGGACAAGCCGAAGAAGAAGCGCCGCCGCTCGCGCAGCCGCAAGCGCAAGCCCCGGACGAATGGCGAGGGGGCGGAAGAGGCCACGCAGGCCGACGCGCCACAGGACGCACCCGCGGAGGCCGGGACATCCGCCGAACCGGTTGCGGATTCCGGGTCAGAGCCTGCCCCCGAGGCCGCGACACCCGCGCCGCGCAAGCGCACGCGGTCCCGCAAGAGCCCCGCGGCCGAGACCGCGGAGGCAGCCGTCACGGAACCCGCCATGGAAGCGGAGCCAGAGCCGGAGGGCGAGGCCGGGCAGGCCCCGCGCCGCCGCACC
Source organism: Roseovarius sp. (assembly GCA_002720475.1). Taxonomy (GTDB): domain Bacteria; phylum Pseudomonadota; class Alphaproteobacteria; order Rhodobacterales; family Rhodobacteraceae; genus Roseovarius. The sequence continues at coordinate 170,504 of PBIL01000008.1, read as the reverse complement.
GTCTCGCGTCGCAAGAAGGCCGAGGCACCAGCCCCGGTCGAAGCCTCGGCGCCCGAAGCCGCGCCCCTGCCGGAGCCGGTCGCCGAACCCGTTCCGCTGGCGGCGGCCGAGGCCACGCCCGCGCCGCGCCCGCCGGTGGAAGATGTGGCCGCGCCGGTCTCCGAAGAGACCGCGACCGCGGAGGCAACCGTTGCCGACCCGGCCGCAGGGGAAGCCGAAGCCGAACCCGAAGCCGTGCCGGTCCCGGAGGAGGCACCCAAGCCCAAGCGCCGGGGATGGTGGTCCTTCGGTTGAGGTCCCCCTTGTCCGTGTCGCCGCTCGCCTGGCGGCGCGGCGCAAGGCCCCGGGTCAGGCCCGGGGCGCGCGCCGCCTCAGCCGCTCTTGCGGATGACGTAGGTCTGAACCCCGTCCGCCTCTGCCGCCGAGACGAGCACATGCCCGCTCTCGGCACAGAAATGCGGCACGTCGATCACCGCCGCCGGATCGTCCGCCTGCATGGCGATTTCCTCGCCCGGGCCAAGCGATTTCAGCCGCTTGCGCAGCTTCAGCACCGGAAGCGGGCAGAGCAGGCCGCGCGCATCGATCATCTCATTCGGGCTCATGCGGCGTGAGATAGCGGCCTTGTTACAGCCTGTCCACAGGGTTGTGACACCGTGCCCCGTGACGGCCCGCCCGCAACCGTCTATGAGGGGCCCCATGTTCGGAATCGAGATCATCGACGCGGCGCTTCTGCCCGCCATGTTCGTGGCGCTTCTGGCGGGGCTCATCTCTTTCCTCAGCCCCTGCGTGCTGCCCATCGTGCCGCCCTACCTGGCCTATATGAGCGGGGTGAGCCTTGCGGATCTGACGCAGGACGGGACGGCGCGCGCCCGCGCCATCGTGCCCGCGCTCTTCTTCGTCCTGGGCCTTTCGACCGTGTTCCTGTTCCTGGGCTTCACGGCGTCCGCGCTCGGGCGGGCCTTCCTGCAATACCAGGACTGGTTCAACACCATCGCGGGGCTCCTCGTGATGGGCTTCGGCGCGCATTTCGTGGGCATCTACCGGATCGGCTTTCTGGACCGGGAGGCGCGGCTCGACGCGGGCGACCGGGGCGGCTCGTCGCTCGGGGCCTATGTGCTGGGGCTGGCCTTCGCCTTCGGCTGGACGCCCTGCATCGGTCCGCAACTGGGCGCCATCCTGTCGCTGGCCGCGACCGAGGCGAATGTGGCGCGCGGCACCACCCTGCTGGCGGTCTATGCCATCGGCCTCGGGGTGCCTTTCCTGCTGGTCGCGGCCTTCCTGCCACGCCTTACCGGGCTCATGGGCTGGATGAAGCGGCACATGGAGCGGATCGAGCGGGTGATGGGCCTGCTTCTGTGGACCATCGGCCTTCTGATGCTCACGGGGGGCTTCTCGGCCTTTTCCTACTGGCTGCTCGAGACCTTCCCGGCGCTGGCCGTGCTCGGCTGAGGCGTCAGCTTTCGATCCAGATCGTCACCGGCCCGTCATTGACAAGCCGCACCTTCATGTCGGCCCCGAACCGTCCCGTTTCCACCGGCACGCCAAGCGCGGCAAGCGCGGCGGCGAAATGCTCGTAAAGGCGGCGGCCGTCCTCGGGGGCGGCAGCGGCGGAGAATCCGGGACGGTTGCCGCGCGAGGTATCGGCGGCCAGCGTGAACTGGCTGATGACCAGCGCGGCCCCGCCGATGTCAACGACCGAACGGTTCATCCGCCCCTCGGTGTCGCGGAAGATGCGCAGCTTCGCCACCCTGGCCGCCAGCCGATCCGCCTCGGCCCCGGTGTCGCCCTGCATCGCGCAGACAAGGACCAGAAGCCCCGCGCCGCAGCGTCCGACCACCGCGCCATCGACCGAGACCTCCGCTTCGCTCACCCGTTGCAGCAAGGCGCGCATCTTTCCCTCCCGATTTGAGACGGATCAAGGCAAGCCCCATCTCCGCCGTGTAATCCGCAGACACTGCACAACAATGGAGCATGCCGCAATGGTAGAGAAATCGCATGTCGCCGGCTTCTGGCCGCAGCTTTACGAACCGTTCCGCAATTTCGGCGCGCGGGTCGCCGACTGGCTCGCCCCGGCCTCGGATGCCTCGGGCGACGAGGCGGCCTATCGCATCACCATGGAACTGCCCGGCGTCGAGGAAAAGGATATCGACCTGTCCGTGCATGACGGCGTGGTGACGATCAAGGGCGAGAAGACCGCCAGCCACGAGGAGAAGGGGGAAACCTGGTTCTTCTCGGAACGGCAATATGGCAGCTTCAGCCGCTCCTTCCGCCTGCCGGCCGATGCCGATGGCGACAGGATCGAGGCGCATCTCAAGGACGGGGTGCTGAGCGTGACCATCCCCAGGCACAGCGGCACGGCCGCGTCGGGGCGCAAGGTGGAGATCAAGCGCGGCTGAGAGGGCCGGGGCGCGCGTGCCGGGCGGCGCTCAGCCCGCCCGCCGCTCGTCGAAACTCAGAGCAATGAACCCGGGCAGGTGATCGCCCATGCCCACGACCTTGGGGCCGCTTTCGTCGCGGCGGGGAGGGCGGCTTTCTCGCCGGGGTTCGCGGCGCTCTTCCTGGTCCTCCTGCGCGCGCGTTTCGGCGGGGGCGGCCTGGGCCTGCTGGTCGGCGGGCGCTGCCTCCTTGCGCGGGCCGCCGCGGCTGCGCGAGTGCGACCGGCTCGGGCGCGGGCTGCGTTCGGGCATCTCCTCGTCCGCGGTCTCGGGCCGGAAATTGCCAGCGGTCGGATCGGGGAGGCGCGGGATCTCCTTCTGGACCAGCGCCTCCACGGCGGCAAGCGCCTTCTCGTCGCGCGGGTTGCAGATGGTGAGCGCCTTGCCCGAGCGCCCGGCGCGGCCGGTGCGGCCGATGCGGTGGACGTAGTCCTCCGGGTGGCCCGGCACGTCGAAATTGAAGACATGGCTGACCGAGGGCACGTCGAGCCCGCGCGCGGCCACGTCCGAGGCCACGAGGATCTTCAACTCACCCGCGCGGAAGGCGTCGAGCGTGCGCGTGCGCTGGCTCTGGTCGAGATCGCCGTGAATGGGGGCCGCGTCATAGCCGTATTTCACCAGCGATTTCGCCACGATATCCACATCGACCTTGCGATTGCAGAAGACGATGGCATTGGTGCAGGCCTCGCCCTCGGCGTCGATCAGCGCGCGCAGCACGGCGCGCTTCTCGGCGTCGGCCTTGTCGCGGCGCGAGGGTTTTATCATCACCACATGCTGGTCGATGGTCTCGGAGGCCGTGGCCTGCCGCGCCACCTCGATCCGTGCCGGAGAGGTGAGGAAGGTATTGGTGATGCGCTCGATCTCCGGGGCCATGGTGGCCGAGAAAAACAGCGTCTGCCGGGTGAAGGGCGTCAGGCTGAAGATCCGCTCGATATCGGGGATGAAGCCCATGTCGAGCATCCGGTCGGCCTCGTCCACCACCATGATCTGCACGCCGGTCAGCAGAAGCTTGCCGCGCTCGAAATGGTCGAGCAGGCGGCCCGGCGTGGCGATGAGCACGTCAACGCCCTTGTCGATGAGCTTGTCCTGTTCCTTGAAGCTCACCCCGCCGATGAGCAGCGCCTTGGTGAGCTTGAGATGTTTCGAATAGGTGTCGAAATTCTCGGCCACCTGGGCGGCAAGCTCGCGCGTGGGGCACAGGACGAGGCTGCGCGGCATGCGCGCGCGGGCGCGGCCCCGCGCCAGAAGCGACAGCATCGGCAGGGTGAACCCGGCGGTCTTGCCGGTGCCGGTCTGGGCGATGCCGAGCACGTCACGCCCCTCGAGCGCGGGCGGGATTGCGCCCGCCTGGATCGGGGTGGGGGTGGTGTATCCGGCCTCTTCGACGGCCTTGAGAACCTTGGGATTGAGGTTGAGATCGCTGAATGTGGTCATGTCTATCCGCTTTTGCGGACGCTGATCATGGCCCGCACATCTGTCATCGGGGGCGCGCAACCATTGCGCAACCGGCCCTGTCCGGGCCGCCCGCTGTGCCCGCCTTACAGGAAGCGGCGCAGGCGGTCAATGCGAGCGGAATCAGCCCGTGCCGGGGAAGTGGCGCGCGCGTCTGGCCTCGAGATCGAGGGCGATGGCATGGAGGTGGCCATGGGCCGCCAGCCGCCTGCGAAGGGCGGGCGTGGCGGTGCAGACCTCGGTGAAGAAGGCGCGCAGCCCCGCTTCGCCGCCCTCGGTCTCGATCTGCGCGAGCAGCTCGTGAATGGGCAGCGCGCCGGTTCCCGCCGGGCGGATGCCCGGGCGATAGGCCCCCTGCGCGTGGCGATAGCCCAGCCGCGCGCGCCAGTCCTGCCAGTCATGGGCATGCAGGTGGCACAGCCGCGTGTTCTCGAGCTCTGGGGGGCTGTCATCCTTCTGTCCGCCGCGAAGCGCGTTGTGGATGCGCAGCCGCGTGTCGGGCTGGCCTGTGCGCACGAAGACCTTGCCCGCGACATGGCTCAGAAAGCCGCCATTGAGATGCGCGCCGAAGCCTGGATAGATCACGGCGGTCTCTTCGGCGCGGCGTCCCTTGAGGCGGGCGCAGGACTTGAACCATGTCACGCCCTCGGGAGGCGGCTCGTCCGGATCGGGGGCGAGCGCCTCGAGCGGGCGCACGCGCGCGCTCAACGTCTCCTCGGGCAGGGCGGCAAGCTGCTCGGGCAGGGGGGTGGCGGGCCAGAGGAATTCGTCCACGTCGATATGGGCGAGCCAGTCCACCTGCGGGCGGCGGTTGAGGCAATGCGTGGCGTTGACACTCTGGCGCGGCTGATGCGCCTCGGGGCGGCCCTTGCGGCGGTGCCAGTAGCCGTCATCGCACAGGATCACCCGGCATTTCGGATGCGCGCGGAGCGCCGCCTCGGCCTCCGGGTTCGGGGCGTCGAGATAGACATGCACCCGGTGCGCGCCCAGATCTAGGTGATATGCGGCGAAATTCAGGATGTCACGGGCGGGGGCCCTGATCGTGGCGACAAGGCCCCAGGTGGGAAGGCTGCTCATGGCCCAAGGATGCGCGGGGGGCGCGGCAGGGGCAAGGGCCCTGTCGTGCCCGCCCGCCGGCATGTCCCCTCCGATCCCCCATCCTTCGGTCGGGGAGTGTGGGAGTTGATCTGAATTAAGGCAAGGCAGGCAGGTGCCTTTAGGTTGAAAGCGAAGGAGGCCCGAGATGTCGGAGCATGCCCATACCCCGCAGGAGATTGCGAAGCGGATCGGCACCCCGCCCGGACGAGGCGTGTTGCGCGACGCCGTCTATGGTGCGATCGACGGCGCCGTCACGACATTCGCGATCGTCGCAGGCGTCGCGGGCGCCGGGCTGTCACCCTTTGTCATCGTGGCACTGGGATTGGCAAATGTCCTGGCCGACGGTTTCTCCATGGCGGCTGCCAACTACTCGGGAACCAAGGCAGAGCTTGATAACAGGCACCGCCTGCGCAGGATCGAGGAAGGTCACATCCGGCGGTTTCCCGAAGGCGAGCGGCTCGAGGTTCGCGAGATCCTCGCCCAGAAGGGGTTGTCAGGCGAGGTCCTGAGCCAGGCGACCGACGCGATAACCCGGGATCGCGAGAAGTGGATCGCCCTGATGATGGAAGGCGAATACGGGCTGGGCAGCATCGATCCTCATCCGGCTATCTCCGCTGTCACGACCTTCGTTTCCTTTCTGATCGCCGGAATTCTGCCGCTGATCCCGTTCATCATCGGATTGGAAAATGCGTTCACGACATCGGCGGCGATGACCATGGTCACGTTTTCCGCAATCGGGGCCATCAAGAGTTACTGGTCGCTGAGCCCATGGTGGCGGTCTTCTCTCGAGACCCTGGTGATCGGAGGCGCGGCGGCGACGATCGCCTATGTCGTCGGAACGTTGTTCCAGGTCTAGGAAACTCACCGCGCGCAGGGCAACGGTGTCCGTATCGGGCGGTCACGGTGGCGCGGTGCCACGAGCTGCCGGCCCGGGTTCAGTCGAACTTGCGCGAGGGGGCGAGAACGGTCGCCTCGCCGATCAGCACCTTCTTGCCGTTCACGAGGCAACGGCAATCGAGCTGCACGCGGCGCTTGCCGTGGTCGATGCCCACCACCTCGACCTCGGCATGGACCATGTCGCCGGGGCGCACGGGGGCGAGGAATTTCAGCGTCTGGCCCATGTAGACCGTGCCGTGACCGGGAAGCTGCTCGCCGATCACCGCCGAGATCAGCCCGGCGGTGAGCATGCCATGCGCGATGCGCCCCTCGAAGATCGTGTCCTGCGCATAGGCGTCGTCGAGATGGACCGGGTTCCGGTCGGTCGAGACCTCGGCAAACATCTCGATATCGCGGTCTGTCACGACCTTTCGCAGATGGCGCACCATGCCCATCTCGATATCCTCGATGCAGATCGTGCCGCGCGGCAGGTTGTCCAACATTCGCCCCTCCGATTCGTTCGGTGCGTAATTTTGAGGCGAATTTTGCGCCCTAGTTGGAATTTTATTACTTTGCGCCCGCAGAAATTTCAAGGGTAAATCGCACGGGTCGCGTCAGCGCACCGCCTCGATGGGGCCTTCCGCGCGGCCGTGGATGAACTGGTCGAGATAGGGATCGCCCGAATGATCCATCTCCGAGACCGGCCCGGTCCACTTGATCACCCCGTCATGGAGCATCGCCACGTTGTCGGCGATGGCGCGGACCGAGGTCATGTCATGGGTGATGGTCATGGCCGTGGCACCCATCTCGACCACGATTTCGCGGATAAGCTCGTTGATCACCCCCGACATGATCGGGTCAAGGCCGGTCGTGGGCTCGTCGAAGAAGATGATCTCGGGCTCGGCGGCGATGGCGCGGGCAAGGCCCACGCGCTTCTGCATCCCGCCCGAAAGCTCCGCCGGGAACTTGTCGGCCACGTCCGGCTTCAGCCCGACGCGGCGCAGCTTTTCCACCGCGATCTCGCGCGCCTCGCGCGCCGGGCGCTTGAGCGAGCCGCGCAGCAGGCGAAAGGCCACGTTCTGCCACACGGGCAGCGAATCGAACAGCGCGCCGCCCTGAAAGAGCATCCCGAAGCGCGCCAGAAAGGCATCGCGGTCGCCCCGCGTCACGTCCTGCCCGTCAAGCGTGATCGTGCCGCTATCGGGCCGGATGAGGCCCAGGATGCATTTGAGCGCCACCGACTTGCCGGTGCCAGAGCCGCCGATGATCACCATGGAGCTGCCCGAGGCGACGGTCAGGTTCACCCCGCGCAGCACGCGGTTCTCGCCGAAGGCCTTGTGGACGTCCCTGAGCTCGATCATGCGGAAAAGAACACCTCGGTCAGGACATAGTTGGCGGCAAGGATGAGCACCGAGGCTGCGACCACGGCCGTCTTGGTGGCGCGGCCCACGCCCTGCGCGCCGCGCCCCGAGTTCATCCCGTGATAGCAGCCCATCAGCGCCACGATGAAGCCGAAGACCGAGCCCTTGATGAGGCCCGAGACCACGTCCCATGTCTCGAGGAAATCGAGCGTGGTCTTGAGATAGGTGGCCGCCCCGAAATCGAGCCGCGCCACACCCACGAGAAACCCGCCCATGATGCCGATCACGTCGCCCACACCGACCAGCACGGGCACCGCGAGCGTCGCGGCCAGGACACGCGGCAGGGTGAGATATTTCATCGGGTTGGTGGAAAGCGTGGTGAGCGCGTCGATCTGCTCGGTCACTTTCATCGTGCCGATCTCGGCGGCGATGGAGGAGGCCACGCGCGCCGCCACCATCAGCCCGCCCAGCACCGGGCCCAATTCGCGGGTAAGCCCGATGGCGACGATCGAGGGCACGACCGTCTCGGCGTTGAACCGCGCACCGCCCGCGTAGATCTGCAGCGCGAGCGCCCCGCCGGTGAAGAGCGCCGTCATCCCCACCACGGGCAGCGACAGCCAGCCGATCTGCACCAGCGCATGACCGAACTCGCGCCAGTAGAAGGGCGGGCGCGTCAGATGGCTCACCGTCTCCGTGGCGAAGAGCGTGAAGCGGCCCACGCCCGCCAGCCCCGCCAGCACCGTGCGCCCGATGGACGCGAGAAAGGCGAGGATCAAGCTCATCCGCCGATATGGCGCCGTGTGTGGCGCGCGCCCAGCGAGGTCAGGATCTCGTAGCCGATGGTGCCCGCATTGGCGGCCAGAACGTCGATGCCCTGCTGCGGGCCGAGAAGTTGCAGATGCGCCGGATCGCGCCCCAGTTCTGTGATGTCCACGCCCATGAGATCCATCGAGATGCGGCCCGCCACGGGGCACGGGGTGTCCTCTGCCCAGAGGCTGGTGCGCGGCCCCATGGCGCGCAGGATGCCGTCGCCATAGCCCGCCGCCACGGTGGCGATGCGCGTGGGGCGCTCGGCGATGAAATCGCAGCCATAGCCCACGCTTTCGCCCGTCTCCAGGTCGCGACACTGGATCACCGGAATGTCGAGCGTGACCACCGGGCGCGCCTCGGTGAAGGGCGCGCCGCCATAGACCCCGATGCCCGGGCGGGCGAGGTCGAAATGGTAATCGCCATGCAGGAGCATCGCGCCGGTATTGGCCAGGCTGCGCGGAATGTCGAGCCCGTCGGTCATCTCTCGGAAGAGCGCGAGCTGGCGGGGGTTCATGGCGTGATCGCGCTCGTCGGCGCAGGCAAGGTGCGACATGAGCAGAACGGGTGCCTGCGCGAGCGCGATCTCGCGCACCGCCTGCCATTCGGCGGGCTCCATGCCGAGGCGGTTCATGCCGGTATCGAGCTGGACGCCGAAGGGATGGCCGGGCAGCGCCTCGGCATGGCGGATGAGCTGATCGACCGAGTTGAGCATCGGCACGAGGGCGCAATCGCCGATCATGTCCGCGTCGCCCGGCATGTGGCCGGACAGGACATGGATGGTGACGCTCTCGCCAAGGATCTCGCGCAGCGCGGCCCCTTCCTCGGCCACGGCGACGAAGAAGTGCCGCGCGCCCGCGCGCGCCAGCGCCCGCGCCACCCGTGCCATGCCCAGACCGTAGGCATCGGCCTTGACCACGCCCGCCGTCTCGCCGGTGGTGAGGGCATCGAGCGCGCGCCAGTTGGCAACGAGCGCGTCGAGGTCGATGGTCAGGGTGGCGGTGCTCATGACGGGGTTTTGACAGGATGGGGCGGCGCGTCAAGGGGCAATGCTCAGCCCGGAACACGCCCCGCGCGCGGCAAGGCGTGTGCGGGTCGCGTCTGTTGCGCGGTGGCCCCGAAGCGTGCTCAGAACGCGCTCTGCACCCGGCGCGCGGCACCGGAAATGTCGCGCCCGATGCCATCGACGGTGGCACAGCCCGCCAGAAGCCCGAGGATCGCAACGACCATCAGTTTTCGCATTGTCCGCTCGATTCTTGCCTGCTCAGTCGTTTCTTGTCTCTTGCCACCAGACCTCGGGCAGGAAATGGATCCCGTCTCCGTATAGCGGCAGGTTATCCACAGGATAGGCCAGATCGGCCTTGTGGGCAATACGTCCCACGCTGTAGCGGTGGATCGGGATGACATAGCGCCCCGCGGTCAGCACCCGGTCGAGCGCGCGGGTCGCTGCGGTGAACGTCTCGCGCGTGTCGGCGGTGAGCATGGCGCGGATCATCGCCTCGGCGGCGGGGGAGCGCATCCCCATGAGATTGCGGCTGCCGGGCGTGTCGGCATGTTCCGAGCCCCAGTAGAACATCTGCTCGTTGCCGGGGCTGAGCGAGAGCGCGCGGCGCATCATCGTCAGATCGAAATCGAACTGCGCCTCGCGCTCGGCATATTGCGCCTTGTCCACCGTCTCGATGGTCAGGCGGATGCCGAGCCGCTCAAGCGCGCGCGCATAGATGTCCATCATCGCGCCGGCCTGCGCCAGAAGGCCGTCCTGTTGCAGAAGCACCGTCAATTCAAGGGCTTGTCCCGCACGGTTCACGAGCCGCCCCGCCTCGATGTGCCAGCCCGCCTCTTCCAGCAGCGCGCGCGCGCGGCGCAGGTTGCGGCGGTTGCGCGCCGTGCCGTCGCCCTCGGGCAGGGTGTAGCCTTCGAGCGTGCCGGGCAGGAGCGTGTCCCGGAAGGGCAGGAGCAATTCGCGCACGCGCCCCTCGGCCGGGCCGGGCCGCATGGCCAGATCCGAACCCGAGAAATAGGAGGTGATGCGCGGCTGCCGCCCGCCGGTGAGCGTCTCGTTGATGTATTCGAAGTTGAACGCGGTGATCAGCGCCTCGCGCACCCGCCAGTCGTCAAGCGGCGCGCGGCGGGTGTTCATGACGAAGCCGGTCATGCCCGAGGGCTTGCCATGCGGGATCTCGCTCAGCACGATCTCGCCGCGCGTGACGGCGGGAAAGTCGTATTGCGTGGCCCAGGCCTCGGCGTTGAACTCGCGCACATAGCTCAGCAGACCGCCCTTGAACGCCTCCTTGAGCACGGTGTCGTCACCGAAGAACTCGATGCGGATCTCGTCGAAATTGGCGGTGCCGCGGCGCAGGGGCAGATCGCGCCCCCAGTAATCGGGATTGCGCGTCAGGCGCACGAAGCGGCCTGCCTCGTAATCGGCCACGACATAGGGGCCGGTGCCGACGGGGATGTCGTCAAGCCCCGCCTCGGCGATGTCGCGCCCCTCCCATTGCGCCTTTTGCAGGATCGGGCGCAGCCCGGCGAGCAGCGCAAGTTCGCGGTCCTCGGTGTTGAAGCTGAGCCGGACCGAGCGCGGCCCCGTGGCCTCGATCCGCGCCACCTTGTCCCGGAAGGCGCGGTAGCGCGGATGCCCGCGCGCCCCAAGCGTCTCGTAGGACCAGATCACGTCCTCGACCGTGACCGGGCTGCCATCCGAGAATCGGGCCTCCTCGCGCAGGGTGAACTCGACCCAGGAGCGGGCCGCGTCCGTCTCGACCGATTCGGCCAGAAGGCCGTAGAGGGTGAAGGGTTCGTCATAGGAACGCCCCATCAGCGTCTCATGCGTGAGATGCGCCAGCTGCCAGGGCGGGGTTCCGCGCAGGATGAAGGGATTGAGCGAATCGAAGCTGCCCACATTGCCGGTAACGATTCGCCCGCCCTTGGGCGCATCCGGGTTGGCATAGGGCAGCGACACAAAATCCGGTGGGAGCGCGGGGGCCCCATACATAGCTATGCCATGGACCGGCGCGGCCCCGGCTGCGGGTGCCCCGAGCGCAAGCGCAACGGCCACGATCACGGCGCGGCCCGCGCGGAAAAAATCCGGGGTCATTTTCGCAACAATCCCTGCTCTGCCTTGTGTCATTGACCCTGACCGTAAAACGCGAGTCCCGTCTTTTCAAACTTTTAGCTTGGATAGCGGCGCTTGATTGCTTATAAAGGGGTCACTGCTCGATAGGTTTCTTGCCTGTATGAAACCTGCCTCAATGACTAGACCCCGGCCTTGCGCCGGGGTTTTTTTTTTGACCGTCGCGCGCCATCCGTCCGACATCCGCCCGTGCATTCCGCAGATGCGGCATCTATGCTGCGCATGCAACGGCCATTGGGAGACTGGGCATGAGTGTCAAAGGCAAGACCGCCGTCATCACCGGCTCGAATTCGGGCATCGGTCTGGGCATCGCCGAGGAACTGGCGCGCGCGGGCGCGAATGTGGTTCTCAACTCCTTTACCGATTCGGAGGAGGATCACGCGCTGGCCCGCCGGATCTCGGAGGAGACCGGCACCGATGCGCGCTACATCAAGGCGGACATGTCGAAAGGCGACGAGTGCCGCGCGCTGATCGAAAAGGCGGGCGGTTGCGATATCCTGGTGAACAATGCCGGGATCCAGCATGTCGCGCCGATCGACGAGTTCCCGACCGGGAAATGGGATGCGATCATCGCCATCAACCTCACCTCCGCCTTCCACACCACCGCCGCCGCCCTGCCGGTCATGCGCGAACGCGGCTGGGGGCGGGTGATCAACATCGCCTCGGCCCATGGGCTGACCGCAAGCCCGTTCAAATCCGCCTATGTGGCGGCCAAGCACGGCATCGTCGGGCTGACCAAGGTGGTGGCGCTCGAAACCGCGCGCGAGCCGATCACCGCCAACGCGATCTGCCCGGGCTACGTGCTTACCCCGCTGGTGGAGGCGCAGATCCCCGACACGATGGAGAAATACGGCATGAGCCGCGAGGAGGTGATCGAGAAGGTCATGCTCGAACGTCAGCCGTCGAAGGAATTCGCCACCACCGAGCAGATGGGGGGTACCGCGCTTTTCCTGTGCTCGGACGCGGCGGCGCAGATCACCGGCACCACGATCAGCGTCGATGGCGGCTGGACCGCACTCTGAGCCATTGGCGGGGGCGCGGGGCTGGGCTAAGTAGGATGTCATGTTCGCTGATTTCCTGACCCGGCTCCTGGCCCCCGCCCCCGAAACCCTTCCCGATGCCGATGCGCGGCTGGCGCTCTCGGCGCTGATGGTCCGACTGGCACGCAGCGACGGCGACTATGCCGCGTCCGAGCGCGCGCGCATCACCGACATCCTGGCCGCGCGCTACGGGCTTGGCCAGGCCGAGGCCGAGGCGCTGCGGGCCGAGGCCGAGGCGCTCGAGGCCGAGGCCCCCGACACGGTGCGCTTTACCCGCGCGATCAAGGATGCGGTGCCGCTCGAGGCGCGCGAGGCGGTGCTCGAGGCGCTGTGGCAGGTGGCGCTCGCCGATGGCACCCGCGAGGCGCACGAGGATTCGCTCATGCGGATGGTGACGAACCTGCTGGGCTTTACCGACCAGGAAAGCGCGCGGGCGCGGCAGAGGGCGACGCGGGAGTGATCGCCAGCCTTCCCATGTATGACCGCCCCGAGACGGCGGCGGCCAATGACCGGCTCTGGCAGGGCGTGCGGGAACGGCTGGGGCAGGGGCCTGAACATCTCACGCGCGGGGGCGATCTCTGGGCGCAGTGGCAAAGCCCCGACCTGATCCTGTCGCAGACCTGCGGGCTGCCCTATCGCGCGCGGCTGCATGGCAGGGTGAACCTTGTGGCAACGCCGGTCTGCGACCTGCCCGATTGCCCCGATGGCCATTATTGCAGCGTCTTCGTGGCGCGTGCCGACGATCCGCGCGCGGATGTGCGCGACTTTGCGGGCACCGTGCTGGCCTATAACGAACCCCTGTCGCAATCGGGCTGGGCCGCGCCGCAGGCTTTCGCCGCCGCGCATGGTCTTGCCTTCGGGCCGACGTTGCGGACCGGCGCGCATGCCCTGTCCGCGCGCGCCGTGGCCGAAGGGCGCGCCGATATCGCCGCGCTCGACGCGCTGACATGGCGGATGATCGCGCGCCATGACGGCTTTGCCCGTGACCTGCGCGTGATCGGGCGCACGGATCCCACGCCCGCCTTGCCCTATATCACCGCGGCGGGCCGCGACCCGGCCCCGATCCGCGCCGCGCTGTCCGATGCGCTGGCGGCCTTGTCGGCAAGGGATCGTGACACGCTCGGGCTGCGCGGCATGACCCGTCTCTCCGAAGAGAGCTACCTTGCCCTGCCCATACCCGATCCGCCTGCCGCCGATTTGGGCTGACCGGGCGTCACTTCGGAGGCCGCAGCCGCCATCTTGCCGCTTTGCAAGTTGCATTGCGCAGAATTTTCCGCCCTAGTGTCACAAATCAGAAAACATCCGTCCAACAGGGGGACGCGCGTGTCCGAAACGCCGGTCATCGAGATCCGCAACCTGCACAAGGCCTATGGCGCGCTCGAGGTCATCAAGGGGGTCGATCTGGTCGCGCCCCGGGGGCATGTGATCGCGCTCATCGGCTCGTCGGGGTCGGGCAAGTCCACCATCCTGCGCTGCGCCAACCTGCTCGAGGACAGTCAGCAGGGCGATATCCTCTTCAAGGGCGAGCCGGTGCGCTGGAAGGGGACCGGGCTCAACAGGCATCCGGCCGATCCCAGGCAGGTGCTGCGCATCCGCACCAAGCTCAGCATGGTGTTCCAGCAGTTCAATCTCTGGGCGCACATGACCATCCTGCAGAACGTGATGGAGGCCCCGGTGACGGTGCTGGGCCGCGACCGCGCCGAGGTGGAGAGCGCCGCGCGCCGCTATCTCGACAAGGTTGGCATCGGCGACAAGTGCGATGCCTATCCCGCACAGCTTTCCGGCGGCCAGCAGCAGCGCGCCGCCATCGCCCGCGCGCTTTGCATGGAGCCCGAGGCGCTTCTCTTCGACGAGCCGACCTCGGCGCTTGATCCGGAGCTGGAACAGGAGGTGATTCGCGTCATCAAGGATCTGGCAAACGAGGGCCGGACCATGATGATCGTCACCCATGACATGCGCATGGCCGCCGATGTGAGCGATCACGTGGTGTTCCTGCATCAGGGGCTGGTCGAGGAGGAAGGCGCGCCCGACGCGCTCTTTGGCAGCCCGAAATCCGAACGGCTGCGGGGCTTTCTCAGCTCCACCATGGCCGTGTGAGACCTGTCAACCAAGAGGGAGAAAACCATGAGGAAACTACTGATCACCACCGCCGCGATGGCCATGATGGCCGGGGCGGCGCTGGCGCAGGACGTGGTGCGCCTGGGCACCGAAGGGGCCTATGCGCCCTGGAATTTCATCAACGACAAGGGCGAGGTGGACGGCTTCGAGCGCGAGCTTGGCGACGAGCTGTGCAAGCGCGCGCGCCTCACCTGCGAATGGGTGACGAACGACTGGGATTCGATCATCCCCAACCTCGTTTCGGGCAACTATGACGCGATCATCGCGGGCATGTCCATCACCGAGGAGCGCGCGCAGGTCATCTCGTTCACGCAGAACTACACGCCGCCGGACCCGTCCGCCTATCTCGCCATGTCCGACGACGTGGATCTCGAGGGCGGCGTGATCGCGGCGCAGACCGGCACGATCCAGGCGGGGTATGTCGCGGAATCGGGGGCGACCCTTGTCGAGTTCGCCACCCCCGAGGAGACCATCGCCGCCGTGCGCAACGGCGAGGCGGATGCGGTTCTGGCCGACAAGTCCTATCTCGTGCCGATCGCCGAGGAAGACCCGGACCTGCGTTTCGTCGGCGAGGACGTGCCGCTTGGCGGCGGCGTCGGCATGGGTCTGCGTCAGTCCGACAACGAGCTGCGCGCCAAGTTCGACGCGGCGATCCAGTCGATGAAGGATGACGGCACGCTCAACGCGCTGATCAAGAAATGGGAAGTCGCCTCGACCTTCGAGTGATCACCCGCCGGCCCCCGCGCCGCTTGCGCGGGGGCCCCGCAGTCCGAGGGAGGCCGCCATTTTTTCCTACTGCGCCGATCCATCGACCCTTGAAGGGCTGAAATGGCTGTCATGTTACCTGACCACCGCCAAGCACGCCAATCTCTATATCGCCGTGGGCACGGTCCTGCTGCTGCTGGCGATCACGGCACCCGCCGCGCTCGCCTTCGGCTTCGGGGGGGCGATGGCCGCGCGCTCGCGCATCTGGCCGCTCAGCTGGGTCGGCAAGGGCTATATCGCCATTGTCCGGGGCGTGCCGGACATCGCCTTCTTCCTCTTCTTCGTGATTGCGCTCGATCAGATGTTCGAGGTAATCCGCCACAGGATCAAATGCCCCGACTGGCAGGACGAGATCTGGCAGGGCAACGATTTCGTCGTCTGCCCGGATGCCAAGCTGCCGCTCGGCAATGCCGATCAGTGGGTGCATGAGGCCTACGGCTTTTTCATTGCCGTTCTGACCTTCGCCATCGTCTTCGGGGCCTTTGCCGCGAACGTGCTCTATGGCGCGATGCGCGCCGTGCCGCGCGCGCAGATCGAGACTGCCGCCGCCTACGGGATGTCGCCGCGTCAAAGCTTCTGGCGCATCCTCGTGCCGCAGATGTGGGTCTATGCGCTGCCGGGCCTCGGCAACCTGTGGATGGTGCTGACCAAGGCCACGCCGCTTCTCTTCCTGCTGGGGGTGGAGGATATCGTCTACTGGGCGCGCGAACTGGGCGGCACGGCCAACCCGCGCTTTACCGACTATCCGCATGGCGACTGGCGGATGTGGTATTTCCTGGCGCTTCTCGTGTTCTATCTCGGGCTCACGCGCGTCTCGGAGGTGGTGCTCGAGCGGGTGATGGTGCGCCTCAGCCACGGGCAGGCCACCACCGGCGCCGAAGCGCAGCGGAGGGCGCGCGCATGAGCTGCTGGCAGACCGTCCAGGACTATGCGCTGCGCTCGGTGGGCATTGGCGAGCGGCTTCTGCCGCGCGAGGGCTACACGCTCTGCGAGCAGTTCACGCTCATCGGCTCGGGGATGATCTGGAACATCTATTTCGGCGCGGTGGCGCTTTTCGCGGGGTTCTTCCTTGCCACGGCGGTCGCGCTCGGCAAGGGGGCGCGCAATCCGCTCATCCGCAAGCCCTCGGAATGGTTCATCTTCGTGTTTCGCGGCTCGCCGCTCTTCATCCAGTTCTTCTTTGCCTATTTCCTGTTTCTGTCGCTGAAATCCGTGCATCCCGTCTTCGACGCCTTCACCTCCGCCTGGCTCGGGGCGCTGATCGTGCTGTTTCTCAACACCGCCGCCTATTCGGGGGAAATCTTCTACGGCGCGCTGCGCGCGATCCCCAAGGGCGATGTGGAGGCCGCCGATGCCTATGGCTTTGCCGGCTGGCCGCGCTTCCGCCGGATCGTCTGGCCCACCATGCTGCGGCTGGCCTGGCCCGCCTACACGAACGAGGCGATCTTTCTCTTCCATTCCACGACGCTTGTCTTCTTCTCGGGCTTTCCGGCCTGGGCACAGCGCGGGGACGCGCTCTACTACGCGCAGTTCTTCGCCGACAAGACCTTCAACCCCTTCGTGCCCTATCCGATCCTCGCCTTCTATTTCATCCTGCTGACGCTGGCGGTGATCGGGGTCTTCGGTTCCGTCAACCGCCGCCTCAACCGGCACCTGCCGCAGGACGCGCGGCGCGGCCTGAAGCTGCGGCTCAACCTGATCCGATAATGGGCGTCGCGGTGCTTTTGCCGGCGGCGGGGGCGTCGCGGCGGATGCGCGGGCGCGACAAGCTGCTGGAGGTGGTGCGCGGGCGCGCGCTTCTGCGCGAGCGGGCCGAGGTGGCGCTCTCGGTGAGCGATGCCGTGCTGGTGACGTTGCCGCCCGGCGGGGCGGCGCGGGCGGCGGTGCTCGCCGGGCTGGCGCTCGACCGCAGGGAGGTGGCGCAGGCGGGAGAGGGCATGGCCGCCTCCTTGCGGACGGGCGCGGCCTGGGCGCGGGCACGGGGTGCGGCGGCGCTGATGGTGCTTTTGCCCGACATGCCGGATCTGCGGCCGCAGGACCTAGAGGATGCGCTGCAAGCCTTTGACGGGACGACCATCCTGCGCGCGACATCCGAGGCCGGAGAGCCGGGGCATCCGGTCATCTTGCCCGCCGCGCTCCTGCCGGACATGGCGGGGCTCAGGGGGGATGAGGGGGCCCGCGCGCTGCTGGCGCGCCATCCGGTGCGGCTTCATCCGTTGCCCGCCGACCGCGCGGTGACCGATCTCGACACGCCCGAGGCCTGGGCCGCCTGGCGGGCACGAAATCCCTGAGAGTCCGTTAACGCACCGCCCTGCGCCGCGCGGCGTTACACTGGCCAAGCCATTGACTTTGCGAACGGTTTGATGTATCCGTCCGGCCATGCTGGACGAGATGGGCAAGCGGCCCCGGGCACCCCCCGGAGGCCGCTTTTCCGTGTCGGCACGGGCGGGGATCCCTGGGCGAAAGGCAATTTCATGAGGCAGCGACACGCATGGTTCTGATCACCCCGGAGGAAGAGCCTTCGGGCCTGACCACCTCGATCGACGCGCTTGAGCGGCAACTCGCGGACATGCGCGGGGATCTTCAGGTGCTCTACCTGAAGATCCGGGACGGGGATCTCGGAGAACTGAAGAACGCGACACGGGCCACCGCCGAAATCCGGCAATGGCTCAAGATCGCCATCGAAGCGGAGATGATACTTGACAAACGCAGACAACGGGATCGTGGCATCGTCCACGGTTATGCCATCGACTTCGCCGCAGCCCGACATGAGATCGGCTGCCGCCTGGATCGTCTCAGAAGGGCAAGATGCGCAGGAGGACTTCCTCGCTGCCCTCACCGAGGCTGAGCTTTTCGCGCTGCCCTGGATCTTCGAATTCTGGGCGATGCCGCATCAGCTTCCGCCCGAGGGCGACTGGCGCGCCTGGGTGATCCTGGGCGGGCGCGGCGCGGGCAAGACGCGGGCCGGGGCCGAATGGGTGCGCGCGCAGGTCGAGGGATCGCGCCCGCTCGATTCGGGGCGCTGCACGCGCCTCGCCCTGGTGGGCGAGACCATTGATCAGGTGCGCGAGGTGATGATCTTCGGCGAAAGCGGGATCATGGCCTGTTCGCCCCCTGACCGGCGGCCCGAATGGCAGGCCACGCGCAAGCGGCTGCTGTGGCCCAACGGGGCCATCGCGCAGGTCTTTTCCGCGCACGAGCCCGACTCCCTGCGCGGGCCGCAATTCGACGGGGCCTGGGTGGACGAGCTCGCCAAGTGGAAGCGCGCGAGAGAAACCTGGGACATGCTGCAATTCGGCCTGCGCCTCGGGGCGGATCCGCGCGTCTGCGTCACCACCACGCCGCGCAACGTGGGCGTGCTCAAGGAGCTCATGGCGCGCGACAGCACCGTGGTCACGAGCGCCCCGACCGAGGCCAATGCCGCCAATCTCGCGCAGGGCTTCCTCGAGGAGGTGCGCGCGCGCTATGCCGGCACGCGGCTCGGACGGCAGGAGCTCGACGGCGTGCTGGTGGATACCGCCGAGGATGCGCTCTGGACGCCCGCGCTGATCGAGGCGGGGCAGGTGGCCGAGGTCCCGCCGCTCGACCGGATCGTGGTGGCGATCGACCCGCCGGTGACGGGGCATGGCGGCTCGGATGCCTGCGGGATCGTGGTGGCGGGGGCGGTCACGCGCGGGCCTGTGCGGGACTGGCGCGCCGTCGTGCTCGAGGATGCCAGCGTCGAGGGGGCCAGCCCCGCGCAATGGGCCGAGGCCGCGATCCGCGCGATGGATCGCTGGGGGGCCGAACGGCTGGTGGCCGAGGTCAACCAGGGCGGCGACCTGGTGGAACAGGTGATCCGCCAGCTCGATCCGCTGGTCAGCTTGCGCAAGGTTCATGCCAGCCGCGGCAAGGTGGTGCGCGCCGAGCCGGTGGCGGCGCTTTACGAGCAGGGGCGCGTGCAGCACCTCAAGGGGCTTGACCGGCTCGAGGACCAGATGTGCGCGATGACCGCGCGCGGCTATGAGGGGCGCGGCAGCCCCGACCGGGTGGATGCACTTGTCTGGGCACTGACCGACCTTGTCATCGAACCTGCGGCCCGATGGCGCGCGCCGCGCATCCGGCAGATGTAAGGGACGGGGCGCGTCAGGCGTCGATCTCGACCCAGACGGGGACGTGATCGGAGGGCTTGTCGCGCCCGCGCAGGGCCTTGTCGATCCCGCAATCGGTCATCAGGTCCGCGGCTTGCGGGCTGAGCAGCACATGGTCGATGCGGATGCCGTTGTTGCGCTCCCACGCGCCCGCCTGGTAATCCCAGAAGCTGTAATGCCCCGGCCCCTGCACCCGCGCGCGGAACGCATCCGTGTAGCCGAGATGCAGGACCCGGCGAAAGGCGGCACGGCTTTCGGGGCGGGCGAGCGCGTCCTCGCGCCACGCCTCGGGGCGGGCGGCGTCCTCGTCCTGCGGGATGACGTTGTAATCGCCCGCCATGAGCACCGGCTCCTCGGTGGCAAGCAGGTCGGCGGCGCGCGCCCTCAGCCGCGCCATCCATCGCAGCTTGTAGTCGAATTTCGGCCCCGGCGCGGGGTTGCCGTTGGGCAGGTAGAGCGCGCAGAGCCGCAGCGCGCGGCGCTCGCCCATGACGGTGGCCTCGATCCAGCGGGCCTGATCGTCCTCCTCGTCGCCGGGAAGGCCGCGCGTCACGTCCTCGAGCGGACGCCTCGACAGGATCGCAACGCCGTTGAACCCCTTCTGCCCGTGGGTCTGGACGTTGTAGCCGCGCTCCTCGAAGCTCTCGCGCGGAAAACCCGCGTCCACGGTCTTGATCTCCTGCAACAGCACCACGTCGGGCCGGGCCTCGTCCAGCCAGTCGCAAAGCGCCGCGTGGCGGGCCTTGATGCCGTTGATGTTGAAACTGGCAATGCGCATGGCCGCCTCTCCTCCCGCGCCTCTATCTCAGCGCTCCGGGCCGGGTTCAAGCGATTTCGCGCGCCCCGATTCCGCCACCCCGCGGGCCAAATGACTCCGGATTCCGCCGCTAGAGAATGGCCGGGCGATCGCGAGTGACGGGCCGGGCAGCATGGCAATCTTTACCGAGCAGACCATCGCGGGCAATTTCGACCCCGGCGCCACGCCGGTGCCCTTTGCCGCGACCATCATCACCATGCAGGTCAACGATGCCGATGACGACGGCTTCATCCGCTCGGACGGCAACGACCAGATCAACGGCAGCGACGTTGTCAATGTCTGGGTCGGCGACACGATCACGCTGAATGGCGACGCGATCACCGGCGTCACCTTCTACACCGCCGATGGCGCGCGCCATTTCACGCCGAGCGACGGATCGGTTCTGAGCGACGGCACGATTACCGCGCGCACCTTCGTCACGCAGAGCACGCAGTTTCCGGTCTCGGGCTTCGGCCCGCCCTGTTTCGTGGCGGGCACGCGCATTGCCGTTCCGGGCGGCGCGCGTCCGGTCGAGGCGCTCATGCCGGGCGACATGGTGCTCACGCGCGACCACGGCGCGCGCCCGGTGCGGTGGGTGGGCAGGCGCAGGGTGCCCGGCGTGGGTGATTTTGCCCCCGTTCGGTTCGCTCCCGGCGCGCTCGGCCCGCATGGCGAGTTGCGGGTCTCGCCGCAGCACCGGATCCTGCTCGACGGCTGGCGCGCCGAGCTTTACCTGGGCGAGCCGGAAGTGCTCTGCCCGGCGCATCTGCTGGTCAACGGCGACACGATCCACCGCGCGCCCTGCGCCAGCGTGACCTATGTCCATGTCATGTTCGATGCGCACGAGATCGTCCTGGCCGAGGGGCTGGCGACCGAGAGCTTTCTGGTGGGCGACTATCTCTGCCGCGACGGTTCGGCGCTGCGGGAAGAGATCCTGGCGCTTTTCCCCGAAATTGGGGCCGCGGGATTTGACATGCCCCCGGCGCGTCGGCTGCTGCGCGGGCATGAGGGGCGTCTGCTGCGTCCGGCCGCGGGTCGCGTCGCCTGACGCGCCGGTTCAGATCGAGAACGAGGTGCCGCAGCCGCAGGAGGAGGTGGCGTTCGGATTGTCGATCACGAAGCGCGCGCCGATCAGTTCCTCGGTAAAGTCGATCACCGCCCCGGCAAGGAAGGGCAGGGACACCGAATCCACCACCACGCGCTGCCCCTCGCCCTCGAGGATCAGATCGTCCTCGGCCGGGGTGTCGAGGCGGATGTCATACTGAAAGCCCGAACAGCCGCCGCCCTCGACCGCCACGCGCAAAGCCTGGCCCTTCTCGCCCGCGCCGATCTCGGCGAGGCGGGCAAAGGCGCGCGGAGTGACCTTTGGGGGAAGCTGCATCTGGGACCTCGGGACGTCGCGGCGGTTTTCAGTCATTGATCACTCTGACATATAGGAATCACGCGCCCCGCCACAAGGACCCCGCCGATGCCCGCGCCCTTCGCCACCGATCCCGCCCGCACGCGCGGCCGCCGCGTGACCGAGGAGGAAAGCGCCTTCCGCTCTCCCTTTCAGCGTGACCGGGACCGGATCATCCATTCCAGCGCGTTTCGCAGGCTCAAGCACAAGACGCAGGTCTTTGTCGCGCATGAGGGGGATTACTATCGCACGCGGCTCACCCATTCCATCGAGGTGGCGCAGGTGGCGCGCACCATCGCCGGGGCACTCGGCCTCAACACCGATCTGACCGAGGCGGTGGCGCTGGCGCATGATCTTGGCCACACGCCCTTCGGCCATGCGGGCGAGGACACGCTGGCCGCGCTCATGGCCCCCTATGGCGGGTTCGATCACAACGCGCAGGCGCTGCGCATCGTCACCGCGCTCGAACGCCATTACGCCGAGTTCGACGGGCTCAACCTCACCTGGGAGACGCTCGAGGGCATCGCCAAGCATAACGGGCCGGTCAGCAGCCCGCTGCCCTATGCGCTGGCCGATTACAACGCGCGCCACGATCTGGAACTGCACACCCATGCCGGGGCCGAGGCGCAGGCGGCGGCGATTGCCGACGACATCGCCTATAACAACCACGATCTGCATGACGGGCTGCGCGCGCGGCTCTTCACCGACGAGGAGATTGCCACGCTGCCCATCGTCGGCGACTGTTTCGCGGAGGTGGACCGGCGCTATCCCGGTCTCGATCCCAAGCGCCGCCGTCACGAGGCGCTGCGCCGCGTCTTCGGCGAGATGGTGGGCGACGTGATTGCCACGAGCCGGGCACGGCTGGCCGAGGCCGCGCCTGCCGATGTCGCCGCGCTGCGCGCGCTCGGCGCGCCGGTGATCCGCTTCTCGCCCGCGCTCTGGCAAGACTTGCAGGCGATCCGGGGCTTTCTCTTCACCCGCATGTATCGCGCGCCCGCGGTCAACGAGATGCGCGCCATGGTGGACGAGGTGGTGCGCGATCTTTTCCCGATCTATCTCGACGCGCCCGGGCATCTGCCGGACGAATGGCGGGCCGATGTGGCGCTTGCCGCGGACCGCACGGCGCTGGCGCGGCTGGTGAGCGACTATATCGCCGGGATGACCGACCGTTTCGCGCTCCAGAGCCATGCCCGGCTCACGGGGAAGACAGGTTTCATTCGGGGAGGCGTCTAGCCGTGGCAATGTCGGGTGAGGCAGGCGCGCTTGCGCCGGTGATGGTCTTCGCGCTCGTGGGCGCGCTTGGCGTGGGGGCGCAATGGCTCGCCTGGCGGCTCCGGATGCCCGCCATCGTGCTGATGCTGGCGGCCGGGCTGATCGTCGGGCCGGGGCTGGGTCTGTTCGATCCGGCGCGCGATATCGGCCCGCTCATGGCACCGATGGTCTCGATCGCGGTGGCGGTGATCCTTTTCGAGGGGGGGCTTTCGCTCAATCTCCAGAGCCTGCGCGGCGCGGCCGAGGGGGTCCGGCGGCTGGTCATCCTCGGCGCGCCTCTGGGCTGGCTCGGCTCGACGCTGGCGCTGCATTACGCGGCCGGGCTCGACTGGGCCACGGCGGCGGTCTTTGGCGGTATCATGATCGTGACGGGCCCGACCGTGATCGCGCCGCTTCTGCGGCAGGCGCGGCTCGCGCGAAGACCCGCGCAGCTCCTGCAATGGGAGGCCATCGTCAACGATCCGGTGGGGGCGCTCGCCGCGGTGCTGGCCTTCGAGGTGGTGCTCGTCATGGCCGCCTCCGAGACGGCGGGAGGCGCGGCCCTTTCCATGGCGCGGGGGATCGCGGTGGCGCTGGCGCTCGGGCTTGGCGCGGGCTGGCGGCTGGTGCGGGCGTTCCGCGCGGGTCATGTGCCCGAGTTCATGAAGGTGCCGGTGCTCTTTGCCGTGCTTCTGGGGGTGTTCGCGCTTTCCGACACGGTGCTGCACGAAAGCGGGCTTCTGACCGTGACGGTGATGGGCCTTTACATGGCCAATGCAGACCTGCCGAGCTATGCCGAACTGCGCCGCTTCAAGGAACACGCGACCGTCTTGCTGGTCTCGGGCGTGTTCATCCTGCTTGCGGCCTCGATGAATCCCGAGGCGCTGGCTTTGCTCGACTGGCGTGCCGCGGCCTTCGTGGCGGTGACCATCCTGCTGGTGCGCCCGGTGACGGTGCTCGTCTCGCTGCTGGGCACGAACGTGCCCTGGAACGAACGGCTGCTGGTCGCGCTCACCGGCCCGCGCGGCGTGGTCCTCGTGGCGGTGGCGGGGCTCTTCGGCGAGCGGCTGGTCGCGCTCGGCTTCGAGGATGCGGCGCGGCTTACGCCGCTGGCCTTCGCCCTGGTGGCGGCCACGGTCGTGTTGCACGGATTTTCGCTCGCGCCGCTGGGGCGCGCGCTCGGGCTTGCGCAGAAGGGGCCGCCGGGGGTGATCCTGGTGGGCGGATCGGCCTTTTCCACGGCGCTCGGTGAGGCGCTCCAAAAGCTCGAGGTGCCGGTGCTGGTCAGCGACCCCAACCGCATGAGGCTGCGCTCGGCACGCGCGGCGGGGCTGCGGACCTTCTTCGGCGACATCCTGTCGGAGGCCGCCGAGGACGGGATAGAGGTAGTGAGCTTCGGCCAGGTCGTGGCGCTGAGCGACAACGACGCCTACAACACGCTCGTCACCACCGATCTCGCGCCGGAATTCGGCCGCGAGAACGTCTTTCAGCTGCGCCGGACGCGCGAGGAGGGTGCGCGCCACGCGCTGCCCGCGACGCTTGGCGGACGGCGGATCGGCGGCGATCTCGATCATGCCGGGATCGCGCAGCGCATGGCGCAGGGCTGGGGCGTGCGCACGACGCGGCTTACCGCCGATTACCCGCTTGAGGCCTGGCGCGCCGACAATCCCGAGGCGGTGCCGCTCGCGGAGATGCGGCCCTCGGGCACGCTCGCCTTCATCGCCCGCGGCGAGGCCCCGGCCGGCGGCGAGGGGTCCGGTCTCATCGCCTTCGGTCCGCCGCGCGAGCCGGGCGGAACGCCGCCGCGACCCTCCGGCGATTGACGCGCGGGCGCGGGATGATAAACCGGCGCGCATCGCAGGATGAAAGGCGCGCCATGAACCTCTTCGACGAAATCCGCTCGCTCGTGCTCGATGCGCTCGGGGCCATGCAGGCCGGGGGCGCGTTGCCTGCGGGGCTCGACATGGCCAATGTCGCGGTGGAGCCGCCGCGCGATCCCGCCCATGGCGACATGGCCACCAATGCCGCGATGGTGCTGGCGAAGCCCGCGGGCCAGAAGCCGCGCGAGATCGCAGAGGCGCTTGCGGCGCAGCTTTCCGGAGACCCGCGCATCGCGCGCGCCGAGGTGGCCGGCCCCGGCTTTCTCAACCTGCGCCTTGCGCCCACGCTCTGGCACGAGGTGGTGCGCGCGGCGCTTGGCCAGGGGGCGGATTTCGGGCGCTCGTCGATGGGGCAGGGCAGGCGGGTCAATGTCGAATATGTCTCCGCCAACCCCACCGGCCCGCTGCATGTGGGCCACACGCGCGGGGCGGTCTTCGGCGATGCGCTGGCAAGCCTGCTGGCCTTTGCGGGCTTCGATGTGACGCGCGAATACTACATCAACGACGGCGGGGCGCAGGTTGATGTGCTCGCCCGCTCGGTCTATCTGCGCTATCTGGAGGCGCACGGGCAGGAGGTGGCCTTTGCCGATGGCACCTATCCGGGCGATTACCTCATCGAGGTGGGCGAGGCGCTCAGGCAGAAGGTGGGCGCGGCCTATCTCGATCAGCCCGAGGAGGTCTGGCTCGACCCCGTGCGCGACTTCGCGACCGAGGCGATGATGGCGCTGATCCGCGCCGATCTCGCGCTGATCGGCGTGACCATGGATCACTTCTTTTCCGAGAAATCGCTCTACGGCACCGGGCTCATCGAGCGCGCGATCGAGGCGCTGCGCGAGAGGGGGCTCATCTATCGCGGCGTGCTCGAGCCGCCCAAGGGCAAGCAGCCAGAGGACTGGGAGCCGCGCGAGCAGACGCTGTTCCGCTCCACCGCCCATGGCGACGACGTGGACCGCCCGATCATGAAATCGGATGGAAGCTGGACCTATTTCGCCCCCGACATCGCCTATCACTACGACAAGATCGAGCGGGGCTTCGATCTTCTGATCGACGTGTTCGGGGCCGATCACGGCGGCTATGTCAAGCGGATGAAGGCTGCGGTCTCTGCGCTCTCGGACGGGCGCGTGCCGGTCGATATCAAGCTCTGCCAACTGGTCAGGCTCTTCAAGAACGGCGAGCCGTTCAAGATGTCGAAGCGCGCGGGCACCTTCATCACCCTGCGCGACGTGGTGGAGGAGGTGGGCCCCGACGTGACGCGCTTCGTCATGCTGACCCGCAAGAACGACGCGCCGCTCGATTTCGATTTCGACAAGGTGCTGGAACAGTCGCGGGAAAACCCGGTGTTTTACGTGCAATATGCCAATGCGCGGGTGAATTCGGTGCTGCGCAAGGCGCGCGAGGCGGGGATCGACGTGAGCGACGCGGCGCTCGCCGGGGCGGACCTGTCAGGGCTTGTCCACGAGGCCGAGCTGACGCTCGCGCGGAAGATCGCCGAATGGCCGCGCCTTGTGGAGATCGCCGCGCGCGCGAACGAGCCGCACCGGGTGGCCTTCTTCCTCTATGACCTGGCCTCGGACCTGCACGCGCTCTGGAACCGGGGCCATGACGAGCCGGCGCTGCGCTTTCTGCAGGAGGGCGATCCGGCCACATCCGCCGCGAAAATCGCCCTCGCGCGCGCGGCGACGGTTGTGATTTGCGCGGGTCTTGGTATCCTTGGCGTCACTCCGGTGGACGAGATGCGCTGAACGCCGCCTCCGCCGGGTCCGAGCAGGCAGACAATCCCCGGCGGCAACGTATCGCCGGAGAGCGAGAGGCAGAGCATGGCGGATTATGACTTTTCCGGGGGGCTTCCCGAAGCCGAGGCGCGTCGCATTTCCCTTGCGACGCTCACCAACATGGCAGGCGCGGTGATCTCGCTGGCGCTTGTCGGCGGTATCGGACTTTGGGGCTATGGGATGATCATGCGCGATGTGTCGGGCGTGCCCGTGGTGCGCGCGCTCGAGGGGCCGATGCGCGTGGCCCCAGAGGAACCCGGCGGCAGGCCCGCCGCCCATCAGGGGCTTTCGGTGAACCGGATCGCCGCCGACGAGGCCGCCGCCCCGCCGCCGGATCAGGTGATCATCGCCCCGCAGCCGCTCGAGCTTGCATCGGAGGATGCGATGACGACGGCCCCGGCCCGTCCCGCGCCGGACGCGCGCCCGCAGACGGCCGATGTCCACCTTGCCGTCCTGCGCGCGGCGGAGGCGGGTCCGTCGCCCGAGCCCGAGGCGGTGCAAGTCTCCGCGCCCGCGCCGCGCGCGGCGGTCGCGGGCGGGCTGGGCCAGTCGCTGCGGCCCCGATCACGTCCGGCAAGCCTCGATCCCGTGACCTTTGCCCTTGCCGCGGCAACCAGCGCCCCGGCCGAGGAAATCGCGCCCGAGAGCCTTCCTGCGGGCACCAGGCTCGCGCAGCTCGGGGCCTATGAATCGGCCGAGGTCGCCCGCAGCGAATGGGCCCGGCTGAGCGCCCGGCTGGGCGATCTGCTCGACGGCAAGCCGCGGGTCGTGCAGCGCGCCGAGAGCGGCGGGCGCACCTTCTACCGGCTGCGCGTGGCCGGATTCGAGGATATCGACGATGCGCGCCGCTTCTGCTCGGCCCTGCAGGCCGAGAAGGCCGAGTGCATCCCGGTGGTCTCCCGTTGAACCGCTTCGGCGCGACCATTCTCGACGCCGGCGGGCTGCGCCTGACCCGTGAGGAAAGGGCGTTCTTCCGAGACATGCGCCCGCTCGGATTCATCCTCTTCGCGCGCAATATCGACACGCCCGATCAGCTGCGCGCGCTTGTGGAGGAGATGCGCGCGGCGGCCGGGCACGAGGCGCTGATCACCATCGACCAGGAGGGCGGGCGCGTGCAGCGCCTGCGCCCGCCCCATTGGCGCGCCTGGCCCGCGCCGCTCGATCATGTGGCGGCGGCCGGGGCGCACGCGGCTCAGGCGATGTATCTGCGCTATCGGCTCATCGCCGCCGAGCTGCACGCTCTCGGCATCGACGGCAATTGCGCGCCGCTGGTCGATGTGGCGGGGCCGGACACGCATCCCTTCCTGCGCAACCGCTGCTATGGCGCGCAGGCGGCACAGGTGGCCGGGATCGGCCGGGCCGTGGCCGAGGGGCTGATGGCGGGCGGCGTCCTGCCGGTGGTCAAGCATATCCCCGGCCACGGGCGCGCCACGGCGGACAGCCATCATGTCCTGCCGCGTGTGGACTGCGCGAAGAATGACCTACAGGATGTTGATTTTACGCCATTCAGAGAGCTTTCAGACCTGCCCATGGCGATGACCGCCCATGTCGTCTATGCCGCGCTCGATGAGCAGCCCGCAACGCTCTCTCCGGCGGTCATCGGCGCAATCCGCGACGAGATCGGCTTTGACGGGTTGCTGATGACCGATGATATCTCGATGAAGGCGCTTTCGGGCGATCTGGCAACGCGCGCGCGGGCGGCGCTCGCGGCGGGATGTGACGTGGTGCTGCACTGCAACGGCACGCTTGACGAGCGGCGGGCCGTGGCCGAGGCGGCGGGCGAGATGACCGCGCCCGCGCAGCGCCGCGCAGAGGCCGCGCTTGCCTGCCGCCGCATCCCCGATCCGGTTGACATTTCCGCCCTCGCAAAGCAGCTTGATGCGCTGACGGGCGGGCGAATGCATGGCTGAAGACGAGTTCGAGGAAGGGGCAAGACCGGTGGCCCTGGCCGACCGGCTGGCCGCCGAGGCGCTCATCGTCGATGTGGACGGGTTCGAGGGTCCGCTCGACCTGCTTCTCACGCTCTCGCGCACGCAAAAGGTCGATCTGCGGCGCATTTCCGTCCTGCATCTGGCACGGCAATATCTTGCCTTCGTGGAGCAGGCCAAGGCGCTGCGGCTGGAGCTTGCCGCCGATTACCTGGTGATGGCGGCCTGGCTCGCCTTTCTCAAGTCGCGCCTTCTGCTGCCGCCGGACCCGGCCGAGGACGGACCCTCGGGCGAGGAACTGGCGGCGCATCTGGCCTTTCAGCTCGAGCGGTTGCAGGCGATGCGCGACTGCGCCGCGCGGCTCATGGGGCGCGACCGGCTGTGGCGCGATTTCTTCGCGCGCGGCCTGCCCGAGACTGTCACGCGGCATCGCGAGACGCGCTACTCGGCCACGCTGCTCGAGCTCATGCAGGCCTATGCGCGCATCCGCACCCGCGACGAGTTTCGTCCCTTCGTCATGGACCGCGATGCGATCTTCACCATGGAGCAGGCGCTCGAACGGCTGCGCGGGCTGATCGGCTTCGCCGGAACCTGGACCGATATCGTGAGCTATCTGCCCGAGGGCTTCACCACCGATCCGGTCCGGCGGCGTTCGGCCACCGCCTCGACCTTTGCCGCCGCGCTCGAACTGGTCAAGGAAGGGCGTGCGGAGTTGCGGCAGGCAGAGAGTTTCGCCCCGCTGGAGTTGCGGCGCAAGGATTAGGAACGTGCCCGAAGATACCGAAAAGAAACCGGAAAGCCTGTTCGAGGCACCACCCATGGCCGAGCAGGAGCGGATGGTGGAGGCCATGCTTTTCGCCTCGGCCGACCCGCTTGACACGCGCGAGATGGCCGCGCGGATGCCGCATGGCTGTGATCCGGCCGAGGCGCTGGTGCTTCTGCGCAAACGCTATGAGGGGCGTGGCGTGCGGCTTGTCCGGGTCGGCGATGGCTGGGCGATGCGCACCGCCCCCGATCTTGGCTATCTCATGCGCCGAGAGATGGTCGAGACGCGCAAGCTGAGCCGCGCCGCGATCGAGACCCTGGCCATCATCGCCTATCACCAGCCGGTGACACGGGCCGAGATCGAGGAGATCCGCGGCGTCTCGGTCAGCCGCGGCACGGTCGATCAACTGCTCGAGATGGAATGGATCCGCTTCGGCCGCCGCAAGATGACGCCGGGGCGGCCCGTGACCTTCGTCGTCACCGAGACTTTCCTCGATCACTTCGGCCTCGAAAGCGCGCGCGACCTGCCGGGCCTGAAGGAGTTGCGCGCGGCGGGCCTGCTCGACAACCGTCAGCCGCCCGGAGCGCTGCCGCCGACCGGCGAGGGAGACGAGGAGGAGGGCGCGCCGGGGCAGAACGAGCTGTTCGAGGATTGAGGGGCGGGTGCCGCGATTCTCGAGGATCTCCCGGGGATTTTCGCCGGGTTGCCCTCAAATCTGCACGTTTCGGGACTATGTGACAGGGGAGGCAGCGAGAGGAGCGGCGCAATGAACGCCAATCAGATGATCAACATGGTGATCCGCATGGTGGTGCAGCGGCTGCTGCGGCAGGGTGTGAACAAGGGCTTTGACGCCATGTCGGGCGGCGCGGATCGCTCCGGCCCCGACGGGCGCAAGACCGTGCAGCGCACGCGGCAGGCGATGAAGCTCGGGCGCAGGATCGGACGGTTCTGAGCCGTTCGGGGGCGGGCCTCGCGCCGCTATTCGGACGGAAGGCGGTCAAGGGACATCACGCCCGGAAATGCTTGGACAGCTTGAGCCCCTGTCCCTGATAGTTGGACGCGATGCCCGCGCCATAGAGCTGCTGCGGCACCTCATCCATGCGCTCATAGACCAGCCGCCCGACGATCTGCCCGTGTTCGAGCACGAAGGGCGATTCGTGGCAGCGCACCTCGAGCACCCCGCGCGACCCGGTGCCGCCGGCCGCCGCATGGCCGAAGCCGGGATCGAAGAAGCCCGCGTAATGCACCCGGAACTCGCCCGCCATGGCCACGAAAGGGGCCATCTCGGCGGCATAGGCGGGGGGGATATGCACCGCCTCGCGGCTCACGAGGATGTAGAAGGCGCCGGGATCCAGGATGATGTGACCGGCCTCGGTATGGACCTCTTCCCAGAAATCGGCGGGCGCGTAATGGCCGATCCGGTCAAGGTCGATCACCCCGGCATGGGGCTTGGCGCGATAGCCCGCGAGCGTGCCGGTCGCGGGACGCAGATCGACCGAGAAGGCAAGCCCGCCGTCGATCACCGCCGGGCCATCCACCAGCGGCGTCTCGGCATGGAGCGCGCGCAGCGCCTCGTCCGTGAGAATGGCCTGGCCCGCGCGCAGCCGGATCTGGTTGAGCCGCATGCCGGGGCGCACCAGGACGGAGAAGGAGCGCGGGCAGATCTCGGCATAGAGCGGACCGCGATAGCCGGGGGCCACGCGGTCGAACTCGGTCCCGCCATCGGTGATCGTGCGGGTCAGCAGATCGAGCCGCCCGGTCGAGGATTTGGCATTGGCCACGGCCTGAACGCCATCGGGAAGGGCAAGCCGCTCCATCAGCGGCACGAGATAGACGCAGCCCTTTTCCAGCACCGCGCCGGGGCCGAGCGCGATCCGGTGCATCCCGAACTCGTCCAGCCGTTCGGCCACCGTGCGGCCCGCGCCGGTGAGAAAGGAGGCGCGCACGCGATAGGCCACGTCGCCGAGCCGGAGATCGAGGCTCGCGGGCTGGATCTGGTCGGGCAGGATGGCGGCATCGGCCGCGATCGCCCCCCGTTCGATCAGGGCACACAGTTGCTGGCTGGACAGAACGCCGGTCATCCCTTTCCCCCCTGCAGGCCCCGCGGAGCGTGCAATGCGGGATCGTCGGCGATTTTGGTCGGGCTAGCAGGACTTGAACCTGCGACCTTCCGTCCCCCAGACGGACGCGCTACCAGGCTGCGCCATAGCCCGACGATGGGCCGTTCATACCGGTTTTGCGGGCGGGGGCAAGGGGGGCGGGGCAAATTTCTC
The DNA here is from genome assembly GCA_002720475.1 of Roseovarius sp. Taxonomy (GTDB): domain Bacteria; phylum Pseudomonadota; class Alphaproteobacteria; order Rhodobacterales; family Rhodobacteraceae; genus Roseovarius. The sequence continues at coordinate 139,224 of PBIL01000008.1, read as the reverse complement.
GGGCCCTACCGCCCCGGCAGGCCGCGCGCGCGCCACGCCTGCGCAAGCGTCGCAAGCCGCCCCGCCACGGGGGCGGCAAGCGGGCGGGGCAGGGCGGCCAGACGGGTGAGCGGGCCGGGATCGGCGGTGATCGTATCGGGGGGATCGGCGGGCAGATCAGGGAGCGGGGGCAGCGCGCGCCCGTCTGCTGAGGGTTCCGGGGCGGCCCCGACCTCATCGCCGTCATCGGCAGGCGCGGGAGCAGTTTCGTCATCGGAAGCGCCCTTGGCGGGCGCGAGGGCCGCTTCGGGGGCATCTTCGGTCGTCGGGGTCTCCGCGTGCGCCGCAGCCTCCTCCTGCCGGCGTTCGCGGGCGTCCTCGGCGCGCGAGAAGGCCAGCACCTGCGCGCCCGTGCCCTCGTCGAGCACCTCCCCCCCGGACCCCCAGTCCGGGGCCAGCGCGCTGACATGGCGCACGCCTTCCTCGCGCAGCATCTTCTGCACCGCCTTGATGGTCATGCCCTGGTCATGCAGCAGGATCTTGATCCCTGCCAGAAGGCGCATGTCCGCGGGACGGTAATAGCGCCGCCCGCCCGCGCGCTTGACCGGCTTGACCTGCGAGAACTTGCTTTCCCAGAACCGCAGCACATGGGCCGGCACCTCGAGCCAGTCTGCCACCTCGCTGATGGTGCGGAAGGCGTCGGCGGATTTGGCCATATGTGCCTGTCCTCAGCGCTTGTTGCCGATGGCGACCCGGTCCTTCATCAGGTGCGAGGGCCGGAAGGTCAGCACGCGGCGCGGCTGGATCGGCACCTCTTCTCCGGTCTTGGGATTGCGCCCCACGCGCGCCGTCTTGTCGCGCACCGAGAAGGTGCCGAAGGACGAGATCTTGACCTGTTCGCCGCGCACCAGCGCATCGGATATGTGGGTGAGCACGCTTTCGACAAGCTGTGCGGCGTCGTTGCGCGACAGGCCGACCTCGCGGAAAACCGCCTCGCTGAGATCCATGCGCGTGAGTGTCTTGTTGGCCATACCATCCCCGGATTTTTCAGGACAGTTTGCGGCGAAGCATTTTACAAGTCAATGTCAATGACTTGGCGCTTGCCGTTTCGGCGCGGATTTTCGCGGAGCGGCCCGTCTCACCAGCGCAGGACGACCGCCCCCCAGGCAAGACCGCCGCCGATCGCCTCCGACAGCACCAGATCGCCGCGCTTGATGCGCCCGTCGGTCACCGCGACCGAGAGCGCGAGCGGGATCGAGGCCGCCGAGGTATTGCCGTGATCCTGCACGGTGACGACGACACGCTCCATCGGCAGGCCGAGCTTGCGGGCCGTGCCCTGGATGATGCGGATATTGGCCTGATGCGGCACGATCCAGTCCACATCCGGCCCCGAGAGGCCGATCTTGCCGAGCGCGGTCTCGGCGGTGGCGGCCAGTTTCTCGATCGCCTGCCGGAAGAGCGCATTGCCCTGCATCCGCAGCTTGCCCGCCGCGCCGGTGGTCGAGACGCCGCCATCGACATAGAGCATGTCCCGATAGCGCCCGTCGGAATTGAGATCGACCGAGAGGATCCCCCTGTCGGCATTAGTGCCGGTCCCTGCCTCTGACCCGAGCACGAGCGCGCCCGCCCCGTCACCGAAGAGCACGCAGGTTGACCGGTCGGACCAGTCCATGATGCGCGAGAATGTCTCGGCCCCGATCACGAGCAGCCGCTCCGCCTGTCCCGAGACGATCATCGCATTGGCGGTGGCAAGCGCGTAGACGAATCCCGCGCAGACCGCCTGCACATCGAAGCCGAAGCCATGCGTCATGCCCAGATCGCTCTGCACCATGGTGGCGACGGAGGGAAAGGTGAGGTCGGGCGTGGAGGTGGCGACGATGATGCCGTCGATCGCGTCCGCGCCGATCCCGGCATGTTCCAGGGCCGCGCGCGCGGCCTGCGCGGCCATGTGCGAGGTGGTCTCGCCCTCCGCGGCGAAGCGGCGCCGCTCGATCCCCGAGCGCGTGCGGATCCATTCGTCCGAGGTGTCGAGCGATCGCTCGAACTCGGCATTGGGCACGATGCGGGCGGGAAGGTAATGCCCGGTTCCCAAAGGAACGGCGCGGCGGGTCATGTGCGGGGGGCTCCCTCGGCAGTGGTATCCTCGTCAAGCGGCGCGGCGGCGGCGACGCGGGCCGCAAGGCGCTCGGTAAAGCGCGACTGCGCCAGTTCGAAGGCCAGCTTGATCGCCGAGGAGACCCCGGTCGCATCCGCCGCGCCGTGCGACTTGACCACCGTGCCGTTCAGGCCCAGAAACACGCCGCCATTGGCGCGGCGCGGATCGACCCGCTTCTTCATCCGTTGCAGCGAGGTATAGGCCAGCAGCGCCGCCAGCCGCGACAGCGGCGAGTAGTTGAACGCCTCGCGCAGCAGGTCGGCGATCAGCTTGGCGATTCCCTCGCCGGTCTTGAGCGCGACATTGCCGGTAAAGCCGTCGGTCACGATCACGTCGCAGACGGTGCCGGGCAGGTCGCGCCCCTCGACGAAGCCCACGAACTCGAAATCGGCGATGCGCGCATTTGCGGCGATGAGGTCATGCGCTTCCCTGAGTTCGGCCCGGCCCTTGTGCTCTTCGGTGCCCACGTTCAGAAGCCCGATGCGCGGCCGCGCAAGGCCGAAGCCGTTGCGCGCATAGGACGCGCCCATCAGCGCGTATTGCATGAGATCCTTGGCATCGGCGCGGATATCGGCCCCGCCGTCGAGCATGATGTTGTGCTCCTGCGGATTCTGCGAGGGCCACATCACCGCGATCGCGGGCCGGTAGATCCCGGGCAGCTTGCGCAGCCGCATGACCGACATGAGCATGAGCGCGCCGGTATTGCCGCAGGAGACGCAGACCGATGCCTCGCCCGCGCGCACCGACTCGAGCGCCGACCACATCGAGGTGTCGCGCCCGTGCCGCACGATCTGGGCGGGCTTGTCGTCCATGCTGACGACCTCTCGCGCGTCGCGGATTTCAACGCGCCCCCTCAACTCGCGCCGACGCGCGACAAGCGGCTCCAGCTTGTCGCGGGGGCCGTGGAGGATGAATCCGATATCGGGGTTCTTGACCGCGGAACGCGCCATGCCCGCCACGACCGCGGCAGGCCCCTGATCGCCGCCCATGGCGTCAACCGAGATGGTGATGCGCCCCGCGCTGCCCGCCGTGTGATCGCCCAGAGCGCCCATGCAGCCGCTGCCCCCGCTTCACGTGCTCAGGCGGCGTCGTCATCCAGGTCGATTTCCTCAACCATGGCCACGACTTCGCGCTCGGCATAGTGACCGCAGGCGGCGCAGACATGATGCGGGCGTTTCAACTCGCCGCAATTGGGGCATTCGTTGGGATTGCCCGCCACGAGCCCGTCATGGGCGCGGCGCATGTTGCGGCGCGATTTCGAGACTTTGTTCTGTTGGACAGCCATGGTGCCACCTCAATTCCTAAGGGGCCGGCGTGGCCCTGTTTCACGGGTGTTCGCGGCTCATAATCCTGAACGAGCCGCCGGTTCAACCCCAGATTCCGATGAGAGCGCGAAAATACAGGGATTTGATGCGGGGACAAGCGATTCTTGGCCCGGTCTCAGCTCTCATCGTCATCCGCGAGCCTGTCGCGCAGCGCGGCGAGCCCGGCGAAGGGGCGGGTTTCCTCGTCGGTGAGCGGGCGCACGCCCTTCGGGGCCGCACGCGCGATCCCGAGCTCGGCCCCGGGGCTGCGTGGAAAGGGCGGCAGGGCCAGGGTCAGCGCCTCGGCCAGCACGTCCATGAGGTCGAGCGCCTCGGGCAGCGGCTCGAGCGTGTCGTCGGCGGGCATCTCCACCTCTTCGCCGGGCCGGTGGACCGGGGGCTCTGCCTGCTGTCCGTAACGCCGTGTCACCGGCTCGTCGATGCGGGTGGTCACCGGGTCGAGGGTGACGACGCAGGGCTGCACCACGGTCGCCCCCAGCATCGCGGCAAGCCGCCAGTCATGCGCGCCCTCCGGCTCGACCGCGCCGACAAGGCGCAGCTTGCGCAGATCGTGCAGGCCGAGCGCTTCGGCCAGGGCACGCCGCGCCGCGGGATCGGGCACGATCTCGAACTCGGTGCGCTGCCGCCGCAGCCGTGCCAGCGGCAGCAGATGGCTCTCGGGACCGTCCTGAGTCATGGCGGGTGCGTCTTCCATTCTTGAAACCGGCGGGCGCATTGATGTAAGCGGGATAAAAGCCGCGGGCGGCCATGACAAGAGGGCAGTAATGACAGCATTCCCAGCACGGCTGACGCGCGGCCTCGCCCTCTGCGCGTTCCTCGCGGTCGCGTCCTGCGCCGCGATCTATCAGAACCATGGCTACATCCCCCCCGAAGAGGACCTTCAGAACCTGATCGTCGGCGTCGATACCCGCGCAACGGTGGATGATCTGATCGGGCCGCCCACGCTCGCGGGCATGTCGGAGGAGGGTGACTATTACTATGTGCGGTCGCGCAAGCGCACCTTCGGCATGTTCCGCCCCCGAGAGGTGGAACGGCAGGTGCTGGCGATCTCCTTCAACGATGATGACACCATCGCCAATATCGAGCGTTTCGGCCTCCAGGACGGACGGATCGTGCCACTTGAGCAGCGCGTGACGGACAATTCGGTTGTCAAGACCGGCTTCCTGCGGCAGCTGCTGGACAATATCGGGGCGATCAACCCCGCAGAGGCATTCGGGAATTAGGGTCATGGTGCTGTCACGTCATTCGTGATATCTGTATTCCGAGCAGTGTCGGGAGACGGGGCCATGGAAGAGCTTCGGCACGGGCGGTATCTGGCGCGTCTGGCGCGCGATGCCGAGGATGTGGAACGGGCGCAAGCGTTGCGGGCGCGCGCCTTTCTCGGGCAGGACACCGGCCGCGACGCCGACGACCACGATGCGCGCTGCCTGCACGTTCTGGTCGAGGAGGCGGAAAGCGGCGATCTGGTCTGCTGCTTCCGTGTCCTGATGCTCGAGCGTGGCGCGGATATCGCGCACAGCTATTCCGCGCAGTTCTACGAGCTTTCCGCGCTTGAGGGGTTTGAGGGGCGCATGGCCGAGATGGGACGCTTCTGCATCGCGCCGGATCGGCTCGATCCCGATATCCTGCGCCTGGCCTGGGCCGCGATGACACGGCTTGTCGATGTGAACGGCGTGCAGATGCTCTTTGGCTGCTCCTCCTTCAAGGGGGTGGAGGCAGACCCCTATCTTGACGCCTTCGCCATGCTGGGCAGGCGCCACCTTGCCCCGCGCCGCTGGTGGCCGCGCGTCAAGGCCCCGGCCGTGTTCCGCTTCGCGCAGCGATTGAAGCGGCACAAGCCGGACCTGAAAAAGGCCATGCGCCACATGCCCCCCTTGCTGCGCACCTACCTGATGATGGGGGGCTGGGTCAGCGATCACGCGGTGATCGACCGGCAGATGGGCACGCTGCATGTCTTTACCGGGGTCGAGATCCGGGCCATTCCGGCCGCTCGCCAGCGGCTCTTGCGGGCGCTTGCCGGCTGAGGCTTGACGCCGCGCGGGGGCCGGGATAGCCCGCGCGCATGGCCCGCGCACCGCTTCTGCAACTCAATGGAATTTCGCTCACCTTCGGGGGAGAGCCGGTCTTTGATGACCTGTCGCTGATCGTGCAGCCGGGCGACCGGGTGGCGCTGGTGGGGCGCAACGGGTCTGGCAAATCCACGCTGATGAAGGTCATGGCCGGGCTGGTGGAACCCGACCGGGGCGAGCGCATCGTCGCCCCGGGCACGAGCGTGGGCTACATGGAGCAGGAGCCCGAGATGGCGGGCTTTGCCACGCTCGGCGATTATGCGGCGGCAAATCTCGATCCCGGCGAGATGTATCGCGTCGAGATGGCGGGCGAAGGGCTGAAATTCGACCCCGCCCGCCCGGTCGAAACCGCCTCGGGCGGCGAGCGGCGGCGCGCGGCGCTGGCAAGGCTCATGGCCGAGGCGCCCGAGCTGATGCTGCTCGATGAGCCTACCAACCATCTCGATATCGAGGCGATCGGCTGGCTGGAAGAGACCTTGCGCAGCACCCGCCGCGCCTATGTGGTGATCAGCCACGACCGGGCCTTTCTGCGTGAGCTTACCCGCGCAACACTCTGGATCGACAGGGGAATGGTCCGCCGCCAGGAAGAGGGATTCGGCGGCTTCGAAGCCTGGCGCGACCGCGTCTGGGAAGAAGAGGACACGCAGCGTCACAAGCTTGACCGCAAGATCCGGGCCGAGGCGCGATGGGCCGTCGAAGGCATCAGCGCGCGGCGCAAGCGCAACCAGGGACGGGTGCGCGCGCTTCAGGCCCTGCGCGCCGAGCGCGCGGCGCAGATCAAGCGGCAGGGCGTGGCAGCCATGGCGCTCGACTCCGGCCCGACATCCGGCCGCAAGGTGATAGAAGCACACGATATTACAAAGTCTTATGGGGAGAAGCTTATCCTGAGACCGTTCAGCCTTCGGGTGATGCGCGGCGAGCGGGTGGCCTTTGTCGGCCCCAATGGCGTGGGCAAGACGACGCTGCTCAAGCTTCTCATGGGCGAGATCCCGCCCGATACCGGCCGCGTGACCCATGGCAGCAATCTCGTTCCGGCGGTCTTCGATCAGGCGCGCGCGCGGCTCGACCCGGAAATGACGCTGTGGGAGAGCCTGACCGGCGATGCGGAGATGCGCGTCTCTGGCCAGGCCGACCAGGTGCTGGTGCGGGGCCAGCCGCGTCATGTGGTGGGCTATCTCAAGGATTTCCTGTTCGACGAGCGGCAGGCCCGCGCGCCGGTCAAGTCCCTGTCCGGCGGCGAGAAGGCGCGGCTGCTGCTGGCCCGGATCATGGCCCGCGAGAGCAATCTGCTGGTGCTCGACGAGCCGACCAACGATCTCGATATCGAGACGCTCGACCTGCTCCAGGAACTGCTTGACGATTATGACGGCACCGTGCTGCTGGTCAGCCATGACCGCGATTTCCTTGACCGGGTGGCGACCACCACCATCGCCATGGAGGGGGACGGGCGCGCCGTCACCTATGCCGGGGGATGGTCGGACTACATGGCGCAACGCGGGGACAAGACGCTTGCGACGACAAAAGACCCCGCGAAAACAGACATCAAGACACCGAAGTTGAAGAAGGGAAAGCCGGACGCGCCCCGGCTCAGCTTTACCGAGAAGCACCGGCTCGGCGAACTGCCTGCCGTGATCGCGCGGCTCGAGGCCGAGATCGACAGGCTCGAGGGGCTCTTGTCCGATCCCGACCTGTTCACCCGCGAGCCCGTCAAGTTCCGCCGCGCGACAGAGGCGCTCGGCCAGCGCCAGGCGGCGCTCGCCGCGGCCGAGGAGGAATGGCTCATGCTGGCGGAGAAGGCCGAGGGCTGAGCCTTGCCAGCGATGCGCCGCGGCGGCTAGTGTTGCGCCAGCCGGCGACGGGGCAGGGATCATGGAAGACATCGGGGCAGCGCACATGCCGGATTGCGAGGAAATCCTTGCCTCCGGGCCGTTCCTGGACGATCTGCGGTCGCTCAACGCGGCCATCGTCGCGGCGCTTGAAGCTGCCGGAGAGCCAGCGGCGATCAACGGCAACGTGCTCTATGCCAACAAGGTCGAGGATTTCGACAGCGCGGCGTTCTCGCCGGTCATGGCCGCCAAGCGCCGCGCGCTGGCGGTCATGGCACGGCGATCTCGCAGCTTTGTCGAGGTGGGGGTGGCCGGTGGCCATGCTGTTCTTCTGGCACTGCACGCCAATCCCGAACTGCGGGTGATCGGGATCGACCTGGCGGAGCGGTTGCGTCCCTTCTGGCCGCCGGTCGAGGTCTTCGTGCCGGCCGCCGCGGCCTGGCTCGAGGCGCGCTTTCCCGGCCGCTTCCGGCTGATCCGGGCCGAGGCCGTCGCGGGCCTGCAAGAGGTCGCCCGGAGCCAGCCTTTCGGGCCGGTGGATATGGTTCATCTCGACGGCGGGAAGACCGGGCGAATGGAGGAACTGGCGGCGATCTGGCCCGCGCTGGCCCCGCGCGCCTGGCTTCTGCAGGGGGATTACGCGCATGGGCAGGTGCGGGAGGCGACGCAGGCGATGCTGGCGCGCGGGCTGGCACGATCCCCTGCCGACGGCCATCTTTCCGGGATGCGAGACAAGCGGTTCCGGGTGCTGGAAACCGGCCCCGCGATCCTCGACGAGGGTCTGAGTCTTGCGGATTTCGACGGCAAGCGCGTGCTGCTCTGCACCGCGCATCAGGATGACGAGGTGCTCTTTGCGGGCGGCCTGCTCTCCGAGATTGCGGCGCGCGCCGAGGTGACTGTCGCCTGTTTCTTTCGTCCTGCCGAGGGTCGGGCGGATACAGACACGCGCATCGCGGCCATGGCGCGGGTCTGTGCCGCGCTCGGGCTGCGCCATGTGCAATATCCCTTTGCCGTGGAGGGCGGCGCGCGCTCTCTGCGCCGGTTCATCTCGCTGCCCTCGGAGCCGCCGGAACTGCGGGCGCGTCCCCGCCGCGCCCTGGCGCGCCACCCGCTCTTTCCGGTGCTGAGCGCCACGGCGGAGGGGGCGATGCGGCTTTACGCCCCCGATATCGTCATCACCCATAACGAGGTCGGCGAATACGGCCATCGTGAGCATGTGCTTCTGCACCATGCCGTGCGCCTGGCGGCGGCGCGGGCGGAGATTCCTGTGCTGCTGGGCTTTGGAGAGGGCATGGCCGGGGAGGCTGCCCTGACCGTCACCCCGGACCCGGAGGCCAAGCGCGCGCTTTTGGCAGCCTACCTGCCGGAATGGGACGGGGTGGCGCGCTACGGCTTTGCCCTCGGACCCGAACGTTTCCTGCGGATGCCGCTCTTTGCGGTCACTGCATCCTGAGCGCGCCGTCGAGGCGGATCACCTCGGCGTTGAGATAGCCGCATTCCACGATGAAGGCCGCCAGCCGCGCATATTCCGCCGGATCCCCGAGGCGTTTGGGGAATGTCACCGAGGCGGCAAGGCTGTCCTGCACCTCCTGCGGCAGGCCGCGCATCATCGGTGTGGCGAAGATCCCCGGCGCGATCGCCATCACGCGAATGCCCTCGCGCGAGAGATCCCGCGCCATCGGCAGCGAGAGCGCCACGATCCCGCCCTTGGAGGCGGCATAGGCGGCCTGTCCCTTCTGCCCGTCGAAGGCGGCGACGGAGGCGGTATTGACGATCACGCCGCGCGCCCCGTCCGCGTCCGGCGCGTTCCCGGCCATCTCGGCGGCGGCAAGGCGGGCCACGTTGAACGTGCCGACAAGGTTGATGTCGATGGTGCGGCGGAAGGCGTCGAGCGGATGCGGCCCGTCCCGGCCAAGCGTCTTGGTCCCGGTGGCGATGCCCGCGCAGTTGATCGCGGCGGTGATCCGGCCCATGGCGGACCGGGCCGCGGCGATGGCCTGCGCGACCGAGCCCTCGTCGGTCACATCCGTTTCCGCGAAATGCGCGCCGATCTCCTCGGCCACGGCCTGCCCGCGCGGGGCGTCACGGTCGAGCAGCGTCACCTGCGCGCCCTGCGCGCGGAAATGCCGCGCCGTCGCCTCACCCAGCCCCGAGGCCCCCCCGGTGATGATCGCGGCCGTGTCGGTGATGCGCATGAGAGTCCCCGTCGTTAAATGAACACACGTTCAGATAGCCGATGTGCTTCGCTCTGTCAAAGCCGGATTGCCAGGCCGGGAACAGGCGCGCGCCTCCGGAGGTCAGCCGCGATCCCGTTCGTCGGCATCATCTTCGCGTGCCGCCTCCTGCGTGACCGTCGCAGCGTCGGGTGCGTCCGTCTCGGGATCGTAGCCCGCCTCGCCATCCTCGAGCAGCGTCACATGGGTGGTATCGGTCTCGGGATCGTAGGCAAGGCCGTAATTGCCAGGCCCGTCCTTGCGCAGGCGATGCCATTCGTGCCAGGCGGCATAGGCAAAGATGCCTGCGAAGGGCACTATGATCAGCAGCGCGATCGACCCGTTCGACATGCCGCCGCGCGCCCCGGCTCAGGCGTTGGCCTCGCGGATCTTTTCTGCCGCCGCCTTGTCATAGGCCACGCCCTTTGCGTCGAAGAGCTGATCGAGCTCGCCCGAGAGGGTCATCTCGGTGATGATGTCGCAGCCGCCCACGAATTCGCCCTTGACGTAGAGCTGCGGGATGGTCGGCCAGTCGGAATAGTCCTTGATGCCCTGCCGGATCTCCTCGTCGGCGAGCACGTTCACATCGGTGAAATCCACGCCCATATAGGTGAGCACCCCTGCCACGCGACTGGAGAAGCCGCATTGCGGCATGTCCTTGGTGCCCTTCATGTAGAGCACCACGTCATTGGCGGAAACGGTTTCGGAGATGCGGGTCTTGGCGTCGGTCATGTCCTGCGGTCCTTCGGGATGAAGAGTTTTGCATAGGCCTGCGGGTCGCGGGGGATGCGGTAGCTCATCGATTGTCCGCCTCCCGCCCCACCCGAAGAATAGTGAGATTCGATCACGCTGTGTCCCGTCCCCGGCTCGCAGCCGCGCCCGCTGGCGCGGTCCTGCCGGATGGCCTGAGCCGCGCGCAGCACGGCCACGAGGATCACAAGCGCCGAGAGGATCGTGATGAGGGCTGCCCCCGGCATCAGTCCGGGGCCTTGGTGGTCAGCGCAAGCGCGTGGATCGCGCCGTCGGGGCCGTCCATCCTGCCCTTGAGCGCGGCATAGACGAGGCGCTGCTGCTGCACGCGGTTCAGGCCGCGAAAGCTCTCGTCGATGACCTCCGCGGCGAAATGCACGCCGTCATCACCCTCGACGGTGATTTTCGCATCCGGCAGGGCTTCGCGGATGAGCGCTTCGAGATCGGAGGCGAGCAGGGCCATCGGTCACGTCCTCTTGCTGTCGTCTGCCGAAGATGTAGCCCTCCGACGGCAGGCGCGCAAGGGAGCCTCGGATCTCCTCGCCCTTCTTGAGCAACTCGTCGATCAGCGCCCGTTGCAGCGCGCCGCTGTCGCCGCCGCCATATTGCAGAGCGGCCCCGGAATAGAGCGTGCCACAGCTCTGCGCGAGGTTGACGACCTGGCCGATGCCGGAAATCAGCTGGTCCTTCTCCAGCGGCCTCAGCGGGTGGATGAAGGCGGACCACAGGATATCCTTGGCGATGGCATAGCGCGCTTCGAGCGCGCTGTCGAAATTGGCCTGCATGAGGCGGGTCATCTCCTCGGGCGTGATCTCTTCAGCCCTGCGCGCCGGGGTGATGGCGCGCATCCGGTCGGCAGCCTCGTCCGTGACGATGAGCACCGTCACGTCCTTGACGCTCAACTGCCAGGCGGTGCCGTTGGTCTGCGCCTCCGGGTCGAGCGTGCGGATGTCGGGGCACCTATCCGAAGATCGCGTCGAAGGCACCCCGGTAGAGCGATGACAGCTCCGGAAGCGGGGCCTCGCTGCGGCCCAGCCGAATGCTGTCGCCGGTAAAGCGGCCCACAGAGCTGAGCGGCACGCCCGCGCGGCCCGCCTCGGTCATCAGCGCCTCGGCCTGGTCGAAATTGCAGGCGATGAGATAGCGGCCCTGGTCTTCGGCAAAGAGGGTGGCCATGTCGCCCGCATCGAGATGGATGCCCACGCCCGCCGCCTCGGCCATCTCGAAGGCGGCGAGCGCGAGCCCGCCATCGGAGAGATCGGTGCAGGCGCGGATCAGCGCATGATTGGCGCGGATGAACTCGCCGTGGCGGCGCTCGGCCTCCAGATCGACGGGGGGGGCGTCGCCTTCGGCGCGGTTGAAGACCTCCGCCAGGATCGCCGATTGCCCCAGATGCCCGCGCGTCTCGCCCAGAAGCAGCGCCACATGCCCCTCGCGCGCCTGGCCGAGAATCGCCGTCTCGGGGTCGCGGATGAGACCCACCGCGCCGATGGTGGGGGTGGGCAGGATCGCGCTGCCATCGGTCTCGTTGTAGAGCGAGACATTGCCCGAGACGATCGGCATGTCGAGGGCCGCGCAGGCCGCCCCGATACCCCGGATCGCGCCGACGAACTGGCCCATGATCTCGGGGCGTTCGGGATTGCCGAAATTGAGGTTGTCCGTGGCCGCAAGCGGCAGCGCCCCCACGGCGGTGAGGTTGCGATACGCTTCGGCCACCGCCTGCTTGCCGCCCTCCTCGGGGTTCGCGGCCACATAGCGCGGTGTCACGTCCGAGGTGAAGGCGAGCATCTTGCCGGTGCCATGCACCCGGATCACGCCCGCGCCGAGACCGGGCGTGCGCACCGTGTCGGCCATCACCATCGTGTCATATTGCTGATAGACCCATTCGCGCGAACAGTAATTGACCGAGCCGATCAGCGCCTTCAGCGCGTCGATGGGATCGACGGCGGGGACGGTCTCGGGGTCGAGCGGCGCGGGCGGCTCTGTGTCGATGAAGGGCCGGTCGTATTCCGGCGCGGCGGAAGAGAGTTTCGAGAGCGGCAGGTCGGCCCTGACCGTGTTGCCGTGCAGGATCACGAAGCGGTCCTCGGGGATCGTCTCGCCGACAATGGCGAAATCGAGATCCCATTTCTCGAAGACGGCGCGCGCCTCTTCCTCCTTCTCGGGGCGCAGCACCATGAGCATGCGCTCCTGGCTTTCCGAGAGCATCATCTCGTAGGCCGTCATGCCGTCTTCGCGCTGCGGCACCGCGTCGAGTTGCAGACGGATGCCAAGCCCGCCCTTGTCGCCCATCTCAACCGCCGAGCAGGTCAGGCCTGCGGCCCCCATGTCCTGGATCGAGATGACCGCGCCCGTCTGCATCAGTTCGAGACACGCCTCCATCAGGCGTTTTTCCGTAAAGGGATCGCCCACCTGGACAGTGGGGCGCTTCTCCTCGATCGAGTCGTCGAACTCGGCCGAGGCCATGGTCGCGCCCCCCACCCCGTCGCGGCCCGTCTTGGCACCTAGATAGACCACCGGCATGCCCACGCCCGAGGCCGCCGAGTAGAAGATCGCGTCTGTGTCGGCGAGCCCCGCCGCGAAGGCGTTGACCAGGCAATTGCCGTTATAGGCGGGATCGAAGCGGACCTCGCCGCCCACGGTGGGCACGCCGAAGCAGTTGCCATAGCCGCCGATCCCCTCGACCACGCCATGCACGAGCTGGCGCGTCTTGGGGTGGTCCGGCGCGCCGAAACTGAGCGAATTCATCGCCGCGACGGGGCGCGCGCCCATGGTGAAGACATCGCGCAGGATGCCGCCCACGCCCGTGGCCGCGCCCTGGTAGGGCTCGATATAGGAAGGGTGGTTGTGGCTTTCCATCTTGAAGACCACCGCCTGCCCGTCGCCGATATCGACCACGCCCGCATTCTCGCCCGGACCGCAGATCACCTGTGGCCCGGAGGTGGGCAGCGTGCGCAGCCATTTCTTCGAGGACTTGTAGGAGCAATGCTCGTTCCACATGGCCGAGAAGATGCCCAGTTCGGTAAATGTCGGCTCCCGCCCGATGATCTCGAGGATCCGCTCGTATTCCTCGGGCTTGAGGCCGTGCGCGGCGATCAGATCGGGGGTGATGGGCGGTTCCTGCATCCGGCGGGCTCCTTCGGGGGCGTCATGCGCGCGTCTTTAAAGCATGGCCCCGGCGCGGGGAAGGGGCCGGTCAGGGGCTGAGGTAGCGTTCGAGCACGATCGCGGGCATGGCCCCGCGCAACAGCCGGTCGCGCATCACGTAGGAGGGGGCCAGATCGAGGCCGAGCCGGGCGGCGAGCGCCGCGTCGCGGTCCATGTCGAAGCGGCTCACCCGCAGGCCGAGCCGGGCGGAAAGTGCGCGCAGCTCGGCCTCGGCCTGCGCGCAGTCGGGGCACTCGGAGGCGGTGAAGAAGGCAATGACCGGCGCGGCCTCCTCGGGTCCGAATCCGGGCAGGCCGCGGGCAAAGAGGCGCGGGGCCTCCCGCGCCAGAAGGTCAAGATCGCGCGCGACCTCATCGGCATAGAGGTCGATGGCAGGCTCTTCGGGCGCGAGCACCGGGGCGAGCAGCGCGGGCGTCTCGATCAGCACCTCGCGGATCGCCTCGCCAAGGGGCGGGCGCGACTGCATCGGCCCGGCCCGCAGCGGCAGGGCGGTCAGCGCCCCGGCGATCAGCGACAGGAGAAGGGCGCGCCCGGTCATCGCCGGACCGGAAAGACGAAACAGCGGTCGCGCCGGATCATCAGCCAGAGCACCGTGCCGGGCTTGGGCAGGAACACGTTGGGTACCGTGGCCTTGAGCACCGAGCCGTCGTGATCCATACGGAACTCGAGCAGGCTCTCCGAGCCGAGGAAGCGCGCGCGCTCCACCACGCCGCGCGCGGGCGTGCCGTCCTGCGGGGTGGGGTTCGGGCCGCGCCCGTTGCGGTCGAAATCGATCTTGATGTGCTGCGGGCGGATCACGATCTCCACCTCCTGGCCGTCGGGCACGCCGGGCGCAAGGAACTGACCGAAGGGCGTCTGGGTCAGCGCGCCGCGCACCGTGCCCCGGATCACGTTGATCTCCGAGAAGAAGGCCATCGCGCTGCGATCCACCGGCGCGTTGTAGACGTTGTAGGGCGCGCCCTGCTGCACGATCCGCCCGTCGCGCATGAGCGCGATCTGATCGGCCATGCGCATCGCCTCCTCGGGCTCGTGCGTGACCAGAAGAACGGCGGTATCCTCCTCGCGCAGGATCTCGAGGGTCTGGTCGCGGATGCCGTCGCGCAGCCGGTTGTCGAGCCCCGAGAAGGGCTCGTCCATCAGCATGATCCGCGGCCGCGGGGCCAGCGCGCGCGACAGCGCCACGCGCTGCTGCTCGCCACCCGACAATTCGTGCGGGAAGGAGTCCGCGTGATGCGACAGGTGCACGCGCTCAAGCAGTTCGCCCACCCGCGCGCGCTTTTCCCCGCGCGGCGTTCGCAGGCCGAAGCCCACGTTTTCGGCCACGGTCAGGTGCGGGAAAAGGGCGAAATCCTGGAACATGAGGCCGATCTGCCGCCGTTCGGGCGGAATGCGAAACACGGTGTCGCAGATCAGCGCGCCATCGACATGGATCGTGCCGCTGTCCTGCATCTCGACACCGGCGATCATCCGCAAGGTCGTGGACTTGCCGCATCCCGATGGCCCCAGCAGGCAGGTGACCTGGCCCGGCATGACCCTGAGCGAGACATCGTCCACGACTAGCCGCCCGTCATAGCGGCGGGTGATGTTCCTGATCTCGAGCCTTGGGGGAGGGGTCTGCACCGGGGCCTCATTCATGATCCGAGCGATTTTCTCGGGATTGGCGCTCGATACCAAGCCCGCCGGGGGGGCGCAAGCCTTGGCTCCGGTGGTCCCGGTCACGCGGCGGGCAGGTCCATCATTGCGGTGAATTCGGCCTCGGCGGCGAGATCCGCGCCGACCATGGCGCGCCCGGCGAATTTCCAGACCTTGCCGCCCGGCTTGCCGCGCTTCGTCTCCATATGCAGCTCGAGCACGTCTCCGGGCACGACCATGCGGCGGAACTTGGCCGCCTCGATCGCCATGAAATAGACCAGCAGGTTGCGATCGGCGAGATCGAGACCCACCCCGACCATGATCGCGGCGGTCTGCGCCATCGCCTCGATGATGGTCACGCCCGGCATGATCGGCTTGCCCGGGAAATGGCCCTGGAAATGCGGCTCGTTCATGGTCACGTTCTTGAGGCCGCGCGCGCGGTGATAGCCGTCGATATCCTCGACCCGGTCCACGAGGAGGAAGGGATAGCGATGCGGGATGATGCGCTGGATGAGATGGATATCGGCGGATTTCAACGGCTCGGACATGGGCGGTCTCCGGGGCTGACTTCCGGACGTGCCTAGCAGGCGAGGCAGGTCACGACAAGCGCGCTACTCGACTTGTGACGGGGCGGGAGGATCGTCCGGCCCGGATCCTTGCGACGGAGCCTCTGGTCCGGGTCCGATGCGCGCGTCGATCCGCGCGATGGCCAGATCGGTCACATCGGCCACCTCGGCGCGCAGAATGACGCTGCGCACGTCGAGCAGGACCACCGCGCCCGCTTCTTGCAGAACCTCGCCCAGGACCGGCTGGACCACGCGCATGAACTGAACGGGGGCCAGATCGCGCCGCCGTTCGAGCTCGCGCGAGAGCCGCTCGCTCTCGCGCCGCTGCTCGGTCACCTTGGCATCGAAGGCGTCGGCCATCTCGCGGAACGCCCCGGGCTCGGTGGTCGCGCGCTTCTCGGTCAGGGCGCGTTCCTCGGCCTCGAGCTCGGCGGCGATGCGGTCGTTGCGGGCGATGAGCGCATCGCGCGCCGCCTCGATCTCGCTCTGAAGTCGCTTGCCATAGGCGGTTTCGGACAGAAGGCGCTCGATGTCGATGACCAGAACATCGCTCTGCACCACGCCGAGTTGCTGCGCCTGCGCGGGCAGCGCGCCGAGCAGCACCGCCAGCCCGAGGGCAAGGAGGCGGAGGCGCATCTCAGAAATCGGTGCGCGCCGAGAGGTTGAAGGACTGCTCGACATCGCCCGGTTCGGACTTGAGAACATTGGCGAAATCCATCCGGATCGGTCCGAAGGGCGATTCCCAGAACAGCGACAGACCGATCACGTGACGCGGCTCGAATCCGGTCGAGGACAGGGTGTTGCCTGGCGCGGCCGCCCCCTTGTTGCCGATCCCCCAGATCGCGCCGACATCGTAGAAGGCCCCGCCGGTGATGCCGAATTCATCCGGCAGGCCGATGGGGAATTCCGCCTCGAACTTGAGCGCCGCGAAGTAGTCGCCGCCGAGATGTTCGTTGCCGCTGACCGGGCTCGTTTCGACCGGGCCAAGACCGTTGGACTCGAAGCCCCGGATGATCGGGCGGGAAAAGCGGTTGATGAAGCGGCTGTTCTGGCCGCTGTTGAAGCTGATCGCGCCGGCCTCGAAGATCGCGCGCAGCGTCACCTCCTCGCGCAGCACGTCGGTCTCGGCGACGGCGCGGGCCGTGGTCTTGATGAACTCGTTGTCGCCGCCCAGCCCTGCGAATTCCTGTCCGAAGGAAAGCAGCACCCCGGCATTGGGATTGAGCCCCGACTTGCGCGTGTCGAAGGTGAACTCGTAGCCGACCGAACTGGTCCACAGCACGCCCTGCGCCACCTCGGCGGCGAGGATACCCGACGTGCCGTTATAGTCGGACATGTCGTTGTAGCTCAGGTTGTAGAACACGCCGAAGCGGGTGTTCTCGCCCGTGGGGAAATTCAGGCTCGGGCGGAAGATGCCGGTCGCCGTGTCGAACAGGCTGTTGTCGGTCTCGGTTCGCTGGAAGGCGAAATCGAGCCCGAGCGCCACGTCACGCCCGAGGAAGGCGGGTTCGACGAAGCCGATATTGTAGTTCACATCGTCGGCCGTGCCGAAGATGTTGAAGGTCAGCTGCTGGCCGCGTCCGAGGAAGTTGCGCTCGGAAAACCCGAATTGCAGGCCGAGGCCGGCATCGGTGGAGAAGCTCGCGCCCACGGACACCGAGCCGGTGGTGGTTTCCTCCACATCGGTCTTGATGATCACCTGGTCGGGACGCGAGCCCTCACGCGCGTTGACATCGACATTCTCGAAATAGCGCAGCGCGCGGATTCGCTCGGCCGCCTGCCGGATGGCGCGCGGGTTGAACGGATCGCCTTCGGCGGTCTTGAACTGGCGGCGGATCACCCGGTCGAGCGTTGTGGTATTGCCCTCGATGTCGATGCGCTCGACAAAGACCCGCGGGCCGCGTTGCAGCACGAATTCCACGTCGAGCGTCAGATCGCGGTCGTTGCGGGTGATCCGCGGCTCCACGCGCAGGAAATCGACGCCGTTCTTCACGCCAAGCCGTTCCATCCGCGCGATGGAGTTCTCGACCAGAGTGGGCGAATAGACCACGCCGGGCCGGATGCGCAGCGTGTCGTGGTATTCCTCGGCCTCGACCCCGTTGTATTCGCTGACCGTGGTGATCTGGCCAAAGCGGAACTGCTGGCCTTCCTGCACCGTGAAGGTGATGAAATAGGCGTCACGCTCGCGCGCAAGCTCGGCATTGACGCCGGTCACGCGGAAATCCACGTAACCGCGCGAGTTGTAGAAATCGGTCAGCACCTGGCGGTCGAAATTCACCCGGTCCTCGACGAAGGTGTCGCGCGAAATGAAGGCCCGCAGCAGGCCGGTCTGCTTGCTTTCGATGACCTTGCGCAGCCGCTGGTCGGAAAAGGCCTCGTTGCCGGAAAATCCGATCCGCTGCACCTCGATCCCGCGGCCTTCGAAGATCTCGAAGACGAGATCGACGCGGTTGTCGCTGAGGCGGATCACCTTGGGCGTGACCCGCGCCGCGATGCGCCCGTTCTGCGCATAGGCCTCGGCGATGGTGGCCGCGTCGCGCTCCGCCTGGGTCGGGCTGAAGACCTGGCGCGACCGGCTCTGGATGAAGCCCTCGAGATCCTCGTCCTTGATCTTGTTGTTGCCCTCGAAGGCGATCCGGTTGATGGTCGGGAACTCGGTCACGCGGATCACGAGCCGGTTGCCGCGCGGCACCATCTCCACGGTTTCGAAGAGGCCCGAGGCAAGGATGTTCTGATAGGCGTCGTTGAGCTGTCCGGCGCTCACCGTCTCGCCGCGGGCGATCCCCGCGAAGGACAGGATCGTTGCCCCCTCGATCCGCTGGTTGCCCTCGATCGTGACTTCGTTGAAGCGATAGGTCTGCGCCGCCGCGGGCACCGGCATGACCGAAAGGAAGAGCGTGATCACGAGCGCCGCGGCAGCCACAACCCGCCCGAGAACAGCGGCCAGACGGCGCGCCGTGAAAATTCCGTTCATCCGTCAAACCCAGTCAGACATCCCATTGACCGAAGTCACTACCCGGTCTCCATGGGCTTGTCAAAACGGGAATGTCCCCTGCTCAGAGAGTGCCGAGATAGGCTGCCGCGACAAGTGCCACGACAAGCGCCGCCGCAAAGAGCAGCAGATCGGCGTTCAGCCGCAAGAGCACATTGGCCGCGTGATAGCCGTGCCAGAGTCCGCGCATGGCCCGCTCCTTTCGCGTCTCGCTCCTCAGAGCGGAATTTACCGCCCCGCGATGGCGGTTTCTGGCTGGAAATGAGGCAAGACAGTGGCGCTGCGTCAGCCGCGCGCGGCCATGAAGGCGGAAAGCCGCGCCAGCCCCTCCTCGATCTCGGCGGTGGCGCTGGCATAGGAAAATCGCAGCGTGCCCGCGCCGCGCGCGGGATCGAAATCGAGCCCCGGGGTGACGGCCACCCCGGCCCGCTCGAGGATTTCGGCGGCGAAGGCGCGGCTGTCATCGGTCAGGTCGCGCACATCGGCATAGACGTAAAAGGCCCCGTCGGGCGGCGCGATCCGGTCGAATCCGGCCCTGGGCAGCCCCTCGAGCATCAGCGCGCGGTTCGTGCGGTAGACGGCCATATTGGCCTCGAGCGCCTCCGTGCAATCCATCGCGGCAAGCGCGGCCACCTGGCTTGCGTGCGGGGGGCAGATGAAGAGATTCTGCGCAAGCCGCTCGAGGGTGCGCACATGATCTTCGGGCACCACCATCCAGCCGATCCGCCATCCGGTCATGGAGAAATACTTGGAGAAGGAATTGATCACGTAACAGTCGTCGGTGATCTCGAGCGCGCTCACCGCGCGTCCCTCATAGGTGATGCCGTGATAGATCTCGTCGCTGACAAAGGCCGCGCCCGCGTCATGTGCCGCGCCGATCAGCGCCCCGAGCGCCGCGCGGTCGAGCATGGTGCCGCTCGGATTCGCCGGGCTTGCCACCAGGAGCCCGGCCAGATCGCGGCCGGAAAGATCCTCGGGCACCGGTTGCAGGCGGTTTTCCGCCGAGGTCTCGATATCCACCGCCACCAGATCGAGCGCGCGCAGGATCTGGCGATAGCTCGGATAGCCCGGCGCGCCGATTCCCACCCGGTCGCCCGCGTCGAAAAGCGCCGTGAAGGCAAGGATGAAGGCCCCCGAAGAGCCCGGCGTGACCACCACCCGCGCCGGATCGAGATCCACCCCATACCAGTCCCGGTAGTGCCGCGCGATGCGCGCGCGCAGGGCGGGCAGGCCGAGCGCCACCGTGTAGCCGAGCGCGCCGTCCTCCATCGCGCGGACAAGCGCGGTACGCGCGGCGGCCGGTGCCGGGGTGCCGGGCTGGCCAACCTCCATGTGGATGATGCGCCGCCCGGCCGCCTCGGCGCGGCGGGCGGCCTCCATCACGTCCATGACGATGAAGGGATCAACCTTGGAACGGCGGGCGCGGCGCATTACATTCGACCTTAGACCGGGGTGCGACTTGCCCCGTTTCACCGGGAAAGACGGCAAAGGTCAATGCAAACCCTCCGCGCCATCGCCGCGCTCCTCGTGCTGAGCCTGAGCTTCGCCGCGCCCGCGCGCGCCATCACGCTGTTGCGCGATCCCGATATCGAACACGCGATGCGCGAGCTGGCCGCGCCGGTGCTGCGCGCCGCCGGGCTCAGCCCCGAGCGGGTGGATATCCTGATCATAGACGCGCCCAGCCTCAACGCCTTCGTCGTCGATGCCGACAGCATCTTTCTGCATTCCGGGCTGATCCAGCGGATGGAAACGCCCGCCATGCTGCAATCGGTGATCGCGCACGAGGCCGCGCATATCGCCAACGGCCACCTGATGCGCCGTCCGATCCACATGCGCAACGCCCGGACCGCCGCCGCCCTCGGCACCGTCCTTGCCGGGGTCGCGGGGGCCGCGACCGGCAACCCGGAGCTTGCGGCCGGGGCCGCGGTGGGCCTTCAGGGGGCGGCGCTCCGCGGCTTTTTTGCCCATACCCGTGCCGAGGAGAACGCGGCCGATGAAAGCGGGATGCGGTTTCTGCATCGCGCGGGGATCGACCTGCGCGGCGCGGCGCAGGTGATGGATCTCTTTGCCGGTCAGGAATCGCTGTCTGTCACGCGGCAGGACGCCTATGCGCAGACCCATCCGCTTTCGCGCGATCGGGTGCGGCGCATCCGGGCGCTCGCCGCCGCGCAGGGCGGGCGTGCCGAGCCGGACCCCGTGGCCGAGTACTGGTTTGCCCGCGCCAAGGGCAAGCTCTCGGCCTTTCAGCGCGATCCGAAATGGACCCTCACGCGCGCCGGCGAATCGGGTTTCGAGGATGTGAAGCTGATGCGCCAGGCGGTTGCCTATCACAAGCGGGCGGATCTGCGCCGCGCGCTTGCCGCCATCGACGGGGCCATCGCGCGCCGCCCCGACGATCCCTTCCTGCACGAGCTGCGCGGCCAGATCCTGATCGAGAGCCGCCAGATCAAGCCCGCCGTCGCGGCCTATGCGCGCGCGGCAAATCTTGCGCCGGGCAACGCGCTGATCCTGGGCTCTTACGGGCGCGCGCTGCTGGCTGACGGGCAGGTGCGACAGGCCGCGAGGTATCTCGAGAGCGCGCGCTCCCGCGACGGGCGGGACTTCCGCGTGCTGCGCGACCTGGCACAGGCCGAGGCGCAGCTTGGCAATCGCGGCATGGCCTCCGTGCTGACCGCGGAACGATATGCCATGGCGGGGCGCCTGAAGGACGCGAAGATCCATGCCGAGCGCGCCTCGGGCCTTTTGCCGCAGGGCTCTCCGGGCTGGCGCAGGGCGCAGGATGTGCTAAACGCGGCAGAGGCCGCAGAGAAACGGAGCAAGAGATAGTGATCCTTCCACGCAACGGCATCGCCGCAGCCCTTGTCGCCCTGTGCTCCGCGCTCCCCGCGCAGGCGCTCGATATCGAGAATCTCGACGCGGCCGGGCGCGCCGCGCTGCGCGCAGAAATCCGCGCCTATCTGCTGGCGAACCCCGAGGTCATCATGGAGGCGGTTGCCGTGCTGGAAGAGCGCCAGGCCGCCGATCAGGCCGCCGCCGACGTGGACCTGGTGCGTGCCAATGCAGAGGCGCTCTTCGACGCACCCGGTGACTGGGTGGGCGGCAATCCCGAGGGCGACATCACCCTGGTGGAATTCATGGATTACCGGTGCAGCTATTGCCGCCGGGCCTTTGACGAGGTCGAGGGGCTTGTGGCGGCCGATGGCAACATCCGGTTCGTCCTCAAGGAATTCCCGATCCTGGGCGACGAGTCGGTGGCCGCGTCACGCTTTGCCATCGCCGCGAAACAGGTGGCGGGCGATGCGGCCTACAAGGCGGTTCACGACGCGCTGATGAGCTATACCGGGGCGATGAACGAGGCGGGGTTCACGCGGCTTGCAGATGCGCTCGGGCTGGACGCCAACGCGATCGTCGCGGCGATGGACAGCGATGCCGTGACCGAGGTCATCGCCGCCAATCACGCGCTGGCACAGCGGCTGCGGATCAACGGCACGCCTGCCTTCGTGATGGGAGAGCAGATGCTGCGCGGCTATCTCCCGCAGGACCAGATGCAGGCCATCGCGGCGGAGATCCGCGCCAACTGAGGCCGGCGCGCGCCGCGTGATCAGAGCTTGCGGATCTTCAGGCGGGTGATGCGGTTGTCCTTGCGCGCCAGCACCTGGAACCTGAATCCGTGGAAGATGAACACCTGATCGACCGACGGGATCATCTGCGCCTCGTGGATGACAAGGCCCGCGACGGTATTGGCCGCCTCGTCCGGCAAAGTCCAGTCGAGCGCGCGGTTGAGATCGCGGATCGTCATCGCGCCGTCAACAAGATAATCGCCCTCCGGGGTGCGGCGCACGACGTGATCTGCCTCGGGGTCGAACTCGTCCACGATCTCGCCCACGATTTCCTCCAGGATGTCCTCGAGCGTGATCAGCCCTTCGAGCGTGCCGTATTCATCGACCACCAGCGCGAAATGGCTGCGCATCCGGAGAAACTGCCGCATCTGTTCGTCGAGCGTGGTGGTCTCGGGCACGAAATAGGGCTTGCGCGCGATCGAGCGCACGTCGAAATCCGCGAGCGCCTCGGCCCCCTTGCCGCTTTTCGTCACCAGATCGTGCATGGCGCGCAGCAGATCCTTGGCATGGACCACGCCGATGATGTTGTCGGGATCGTCCTGATAGAGCGGCAGGCGGGTGTGGTTGCTGCGCAGGCACTGATCGAGGATCGCCGGGGCGGGCTCGTCGGCGTCGATCATCTCGATGCGCGAGCGGTGCAGCATGATCTCCTCGACCGCGCGCTCGCCGAGGTCGAGCGCGCCGAGAATACGGTCCCGGTCCTCCTTCTCGACCACGCCCTCGGACTGGCCGAGATAGAGCGCGCCGGCGATTTCCTCCCGCACGGCAAGGATGTGGCTGTCGGGATCGGCTTGCACACCAAAGCCGCGCAGCAGCAGCCGCACCAGCCAGCGCACGGCGCTCACCACCGGATCGAAGATGCGGATCACCCAGACGATCAGCGGCGCGGTGCGCGCCGCCGCTGTCTCGGCATTGGTGATGGCGTAGGTCTTGGGCAGCACTTCGGCGAAGATCAGCACCAGAAGTGTCATCACCAGCGTGGCAAGGGCCACGCCCCCCTCGCCGAACATCCGGGTGAAGAGCGCGGTGGCCAGCGAGGCGGCGAGGATGTTGACAAGGTTGTTGCCCAGAAGCACCGACCCGATCAGCCGCTCGTTGTCCTCGGTGATCCCGAGCGCCGTTTGCGCCCCGCGCGAGCCCTTCTCGGCCTGCGCGCGCAGCTTGGCGCGAGAGGCGGCGGTGAGCGCCGTCTCGCTGCCCGAGAAGAAGGCCGAGAGCACCAGCAGCCCCAGAATCGCGCCCGCGGTCATCCAGAAGGTCAGGTCAAGCGCGGCTCCGGTCGCATCCATTCAGTGAAATCCCATCTTGCACGGCGTGGTTATGGGGTGTTGCGCGGGCGCGTTCAAGGCTTTGCCGTCTTGCTGCGGTCTTTCCGGGCAAGGGGGTGGTGCGCCTCGACCAGCGCGCGCAGCCGCGCGTCCAGAACATGTGTGTAGATCTCCGTCGTGGCCAGATCGGCATGACCGAGCAGCATCTGGATCACCCGCAGATCGGCCCCGCCCGCCAGCAGGTGGGTGGCGAAGGCATGGCGCAGCTTGTGCGGCGTGACCAGCGCCGGATCGAGCCCCGCGGAAAGGGCGATCTGCTTGATCAGACCGTAGAACCGGTGGCGCGTGAGATGGCCCGCCCTGCCCGCCGAGGGAAAGAGATGCGGCGAGGCGGCGCGCGCCCGGTCGGCATCGCGCAGCCTTAACCAGTCCGCAAGCGCGGCGCGGGCGGGCGGCGAAAGCGGCACCAGTCGCTCCTTGCCGCCCTTGCCGCGCACCAGCAGCATGTCGGGATCGCCGCGCGCCGCGGCCGCGGGAAGGCTGACCAACTCGCTCACCCGCATGCCGGTGGCGTAGAGCAGCGCCACCAGGGCCGCGTTGCGCGCGCGTTCGGCGGCGCTGCGCCCGACCGTCGGCGCCGCCGCCAGAAGGTGCTCGACCTGCGCCACGCTCAGCGTGCCGGGCAGGCGGCGCGCGCGCCCCGGCCCCTTCAGGCGGATCGCCGGATTGTCGTCGCGCCAGCCTTCCTCGACCGCGAAGCGATAGAACTGCCGGATCGAGGAGAGCCGGCGCGCGCGCGTCGCGCTTGCCAGCCCGGCGGCATCGCAGGCGACGAGATAGGCTTCCACCTCTGCCTGCGTGGCCATGAGCAGCGCGGCCCCGCGCCCGGCGAGCCAGTCCGCGTAATCCCGCAGATCCCGGCCATAGGCCAGCAGCGTGTTGCGCGCGGCCCCAAGCTCGGCCGCCTGCGCCTCGAGAAAGGTGGCGATGCGCGCGGCGTCACTCATCGGGACGGGCCGAGCAGGAGCATCTGAAGCGCCGCGCGCCGCGCCGTTTCCTCCAGTCCCACCGCGCGCAGCGTCGAGAGTGCGGCCCGCGCGGCGGGCGGTGCGGCAGCCCCGTCGAGCTGGGCCGCGGCGGCGAGGATCGCCTCGCCCAGCCGACCGCCGTCGATCAGCGACCGGTGCTCGGGGGCCGGGGCGGTGCCTGAGAACCCTTCGGCGATGGCCGTCTCGAGCGGCGTTTGCGCGTCGGCCTCGCGGGGGCTGCCCGCGGCAATGCCCGCAAGCAGCCTCTGGCGCGCCGTCGAGGGCGGCAGGATGTCGCCCGCGCGCTCGTAGAGCGCGGACAGGAGCACGATCTCGGCGGCAAGCGGGCGCGTGGCGGCGGGCAGCGGGGCGGCAAGAAGGCGCTCGGCGAAGAGATCGGCCAGAACCGTCTCGAGCCCGACGCCACGCGCGGCCTCCCAGGCGCGCGGCAGCGCGCGGCCGAGCGCCTCCGCATCGTCGGCGGCGAGCGCCGCATCGAGCGCCTGCACCGCCGCTACCCGCTCCCACACGCCGCCGGAGGCTGCGGGCCTGCGGGCGGTGTAAAGCCCCAGAAGCCGCGTCCCGGCGACGGCTCCGGTTGCGGCAAGCCGTTCCGCGGCCTCGATCTCGGCTTTCCACCCGGCCGTGCCGCGCAGATCGGCCATCGCATAGGCGCGCGGCAGATCGCGGGTGCCGAGCGGTGCGCCGATCGCTTCGAACAGACGGAAGCGCAGCGGCGTCATCGTGCCGGACGGCGGCGGGGCGATCTCGTCGATCAGTTCGGGTTCGAGGAAAAGCGCCAGAAGCGTGATGTCAGGTTCGGCAAGGGCACCGGTCGCCTCGGCCCCGTGCAGGATCAGCGCGGCGCTGTCCCATTGACCCGCGCGTGCGAGGCAGTAGATCCGCGCGCCGATGTCGCGGCTCAGATAAGGGGCGTCGGCCAGCGCCGTGCAGGCGGGCTCCTCGCGGCCCTCAAGCAGCGCAAGCTCGAACCAGGTATCGAAAAGGGCGGGCGTGGCCCCGCCCGCACGCTCGACCAGTGCCATCGCCGGCTCGACCGCGCCGAAGCGGCGCAGCGCCGCGAGGCGGGCCACGAGAAACGCCGCGTCGGGCCCGGCATCGGGCGGCGCGTCGGCCTCGGCCAGCAAGAGCGTGTAATAGAGCGCCTGAAGCGCCGGAAGCGGGCGTTCTCCGAGCTGTCCGAGCGCGCGGCTGAGCGTGGCCGTCGTGCTGTTTTTCCAAAGGCTTGCGGGCAGTCCCGTCACCTGCGATGGCAAGAGGCCCGCGGCATCCGCGCGCGGTGCGTCGAGCGGCGTCACCACGACCTCCGGCAGATCCGCCCCCTTTGTCACCGGCGGGAGTGGCGGGGTCACGCTCACGGTTGCGGCATCGTCGAGCCAGTCGATGGCCGAAAGCGGGGCCTCGGCAGCGGCCAGGCCGCCCCACAGCAGCGCCACCGCGGAAATGCTACTGCGTCTCGAGAATGACATCTTGCCGGATCTCGGACTGGGGCGGGGCGAAATCGGCACCGAAGAATGGACCGAGATAGGCATAGGCTGCAAGTGCGATCACGCCAAGAACCGCGAGGTAGATCAGCCATTTGATAAGCCGAAACATGGGAGTACCTGCCTGTTTGCCCTGTGCTTTTTTCCCACATATAACTGGCAAATCCGACAATATCACGCCATTGAGGAAAAAACTTCGCAAACAGGCAGGGGAGCGCCGAGCGTGGCGGCTTGCAAGGAATGGAAACTCCGGAAATCCGTGGTTCTCGTCGGCATGATGGCGGCGGGCAAGACCGCCGTGGGAAAGGCGCTGGCGGCACGGCTTGGCGTGCCGTTTCTCGACTCCGATGCCGAGATCGAGAAGGCCGCCAACATGACGATCGCCGAGATTTTCGAGAGGGATGGCGAGGACTTCTTTCGCCGCCGCGAAACCGAGGTGATCGACCGGCTGCTTGGGACGCATTGCGGTATCCTGTCCACGGGCGGCGGTGCCTTCCTGGCCGAGCGCAACCGGCGGCTGATGTCGGAAAAGGGAATCACGGTCTGGCTCGATGCCGATCTGGATCTGCTCTGGTCGCGGGTAAAGGGCAAGAATGCCAGGCCCTTGCTGCGCACGGCCGATCCGAGGGGCACGCTGCGCCGCATTTACGAGGCGCGCGTTCCGGTCTATGCGCTGGCCGATCTCAGGGTCAGGGCGGATCGGGATTACAGCATCGAGGACATGACCGCGCGCGTCACCGAGGCGCTGCTCACGCGCCCTGACGTTCTGGAGAAGGTGACATGATCGAAACGGTGCATGTGGGGCTCGGGGCGCGGGCCTATGACGTGGCGATCGGGCCCGGGCTTCTCGAGCAGGCGGGCGCGCGCATCGCGCCGCTTCTGCGGCGGCCGCGCGTTGCGGTGGTCAGCGATGAGACCGTGGCACGCCTGCATTTCGAAACGCTGCGCAAGGGTCTGGAGAGACAAGGCATTTCCTGCGTTTGTCTGAGCCTCCCGCCCGGCGAGTCCACGAAATCCTGGCCATATCTGGAGCGGGTGGTCGAGTGGCTTCTGGAGGAGAAGATCGAGCGCGGCGACATGGTGGTGGCGCTTGGCGGCGGGGTGATCGGCGATCTCGTGGGCTTTGCCGCCGCCATCCTGCGGCGGGGGGTGCGGTTCGTGCAGGTGCCGACGAGCCTGCTGGCGCAGGTGGACAGTTCGGTGGGCGGCAAGACCGGCATCAACGCGCCGCAGGGCAAGAACCTGATCGGGGCGTTTCACCAACCCTCGCTGGTGCTCGCCGATACCAGGGTTCTGGCAACCCTGGACGAACGCGACTACCTGGCCGGATACGGCGAGGTGGTGAAATACGGGCTTCTCGGGGATCAAGCGTTTTTTCAATGGCTTGAGGAGAACGGCTCACGCGCTGCGGAGGGCGATATGGCGGCGCGCATCCATCTCGTGAAACGCTCGGTCGAGATGAAGGCCGAGATCGTGGTGCGCGACGAGACCGAGCAGGGGGATCGCGCCCTTCTCAACCTGGGCCATACGTTTTGTCACGCCCTCGAGGCGGCCACACGATATGACGGGGCGCGGCTCTTGCACGGAGAGGGCGTCGCCATCGGCTGCGCGCTCGCCTTCGCGCTCTCTGCGCGCCTGGGGCTCTGTTCGCAGGAGGAGCCGAGCCGCGTCCGTGCCCATCTGCGCGACATGAACATGAAGGTCGATCTATCTGATATTGAGGGTGAATTGCCGGATAGTGACGCGCTTCTCCGGCTCATGGGGCAGGACAAGAAGGTGGTCGATGGCCAGCTGCGATTCGTGCTGGCGCGCGGGATCGGCGAGGCATTCGTGACCTCGGACGTGCCCATTTCGGTGGTGCGCGAGGTGCTGGACGCGGCGCGCTGAGACGGGCCCGGCGTCCGCTCAGGCCGGGAACCAGTGCCGCGTGCGGTTGGCGAAGGCCACGAGCGAGAGCATGACCGGCACCTCCACCAGCACGCCGACCACCGTGGCCAGCGCCGCACCCGAGCCGAGGCCGAAGAGGCTGATCGCGACGGCGACCGCGAGTTCGAAGAAGTTCGACGTGCCGATGAGCGCGCAGGGCGCGGCGACGTTGAAGGGCACGCGCCAGGCGCGGGCAAGGCCGTAGGCGATGAGGAAGATGCCGTAGCTCTGGAGCAGAAGCGGCACGGCGATGAGCGCGATCACGAGTGGCCGGTCGAGGATCACCTGGCCCTGGAAGCCGAAGAGCAGCACGACCGTCACGAGAAGCCCGAGCACGGTGACGGGCTTGACGCGGGCGCGGAACGCCTCGACAGCCCCTTCGCCGCCCTGCCGCATGAGGCGGGTGCGCGTGACGATCCCGGCGGCGAGCGGGATGAGGATGTAGAGCACCACCGACAGAAGCAATGTCTCCCACGGCACCGCTATGTCCGTCACGCCAAGCAGCAGCGCCACGATGGGCGCGAAGGCAAAGACCATGATCACGTCGTTCACGCTGACCTGCACGAGCGTATAGGTCGCATCGCCCCGCGTCAGCTGCGACCAGACGAAGACCATGGCGGTGCAGGGCGCGGCGCCGAGCAGGATGAGCCCGGCCAGATAGGCCTGCGCATCCTCGGGCGGGATGAGTCCGGCGAAGACATGGTTGAAGAAGAGCACGCCGAGCGCGGCCATGGTGAAGGGCTTGATCAGCCAGTTGACGGCAAGGGTGATGACCAGCCCCTTGGGCCGCTCGCCCACGCGGGCGATCGCGCCGAAATCGACGCCCACCATCATCGGGAAGACCATCGCCCAGATGAGCAGCGCCACGGGCAGGTTGACGCTGGCGATCTCGGCCGCGGCCAGTGTCCCGAAGAGGCCGGGGACAAGATTGCCCAGCACCACGCCCGCCGCGATGGCGAGCGCCACCCAGAGCGACAGCCAGCGCTCGAAGGTGCCCATTCCGCCGGGGGCCTCTGGGGTGTGATCGGTCATGGGCAGAGGGATAGGCTGCGCGCAGACGCGGCGCAAGCCGGGGTTTCGTGAAGCTTTGGTGACAGGGGCCGAAGTCTTGAAACGACTTCGGTCCGATTTCTTCACAAGAAATCGGTCTGCGCGCGGGTCAGCCTGTGAGCTTCACCAGCGCGTGGCGCTTCTTGCCGGCCGAAAGCTTGACCGGAGAAGAGAGCGCGTGCGCGTCGAGCACGAGACCCGCATCGGTGAGCGGCGCATCGTCGAGCCGCGCGCCGTTCTCGGCGATGAGGCGCTTGGCCTCCTTGCCGGATCTGGCAAGCCCCGCGCGCACGAGAAGCTGCACGATGGAAAGGCCCCCGCCCAGTTCCTCGGGCGTGATCTCGAGGGTGGGCAGATCCGCGCCTACGCCGCCTTTCTCGAACACCTCGCGGGCAGTGGCCTCGGCGGCCCGTGCCGCCTCTGCCCCGTGCAGGAGCGTCGTTGCCTCGTTGGCCAGGATGATCTTGGCCTCGTTGATCTCCGCTCCTGCAAGCGCGCCGAGGCGCTCGCATTCCTCGACCGGCAATTCGGTATAGAGCTTGAGAAAGCGCCCGGTATCGGCGTCCGTGGTGTTGCGCCAGAACTGCCAGAACTCGTAAGGGCTGAGCAGGTCGCCGTCGAGCCAGACGGCACCCGAGGCGGATTTGCCCATCTTGCGCCCGTCCGAGGTGGTCAGCAGCGGCGAGGTGAGGCCGTAGACCTCCACGTCGAGCACGCGGCGGGTGAGGTCGATCCCGCTCACGATATTGCCCCATTGATCGGAGCCGCCCATCTGGAGCGTGCAACCGTGGCGGCGGTAGAGCTCCAGAAAGTCGTAGGCTTGCAGGATCATGTAGTTGAATTCGAGAAAGCTCAGCGATTGCTCGCGGTCGAGGCGCGACTTGACGCTCTCGAAGGACAGCATCCGGTTGACGGAGAAATGCCGTCCGATGTCGCGCAGGAAGTCGAGATAGTTGAGCCCGTCGAGCCAGTCTGCATTGTCGAGCATGAGCGCGCCACCCGCCCCGTCATAGGAGAGGTAGCGCGCGAAGACCCGGTTCATGCCCGCGATGTTCGCGTCGATCTGGGCGGGGCTGAGCAGCGGGCGCTCGTCCGAGCGGAAAGAGGGATCGCCCACCTTGGTCGTGCCGCCGCCCATCAGAGTGATCGGGCGATGCCCGCATTTCTGCAGCCAGCGCAGCATCATGATGTTCAGCAGATGGCCGACATGGAGCGATCTGGCGGTGGCGTCATAGCCGATATAGGCGGTGACGGGGCCTGCGCGCAGGGCCGTATCGAGACCTTCGAGATCGGTGCAATCGGCGAGATAGCCGCGCGCCTGCAGGATGTGCAGGAACTCCGATTTCGGGCGATAGGTCATGGTGCTTGTCCTGTCTGCGATTGCGCGGCATGTATAGGCAGTCGTGGGGCGAAGGAAAAGGCCATGTTGAAGGCGGGGCGGCTCTGGGCGCTCGGGGCCATGTCGGGCACGTCGCTCGACGGGGTGGACGCGGCCATGATCGAGAGTGACGGGCACGAGATCTTCGGGTTCGGCCCCACCGCCTACCGGCCCTATTCGCCGCAGGAGGCGGCGGTGCTGCACGCCGCGCGCGGCCACTGGCCCGGCGCGCCCGAGGTGACGGCGGCCGAGGCCGTGGTGGAGGCCGCGCATGTTGAGGTGTTGCGCGGCCTGACGGGCGCGGCGCTGGTGGGATTTCACGGCCAGACGCTCGCGCATGAGCCGCATGGGCGCGGCACCCATCAGGCCGGCTGCGGGGCACGGCTGGCGCAGGCGCTCGGCCTGCCGGTGGTCTGGGATTTCCGCAGCGCCGATGTGCGGCTGGGCGGCGAGGGGGCACCGCTGGCCCCATTCTACCATTTCGCCTGCGCGCGGTGGATCGGGGCGGCGCGGCCGCTGGCCTTTCTCAACCTGGGTGGCGTGGGCAACCTGACCTGGGTCGATTCGCGCAAGGGACGGCCCGAGGAGGCGGGCGCGCTCATGGCCTTCGACACGGGGCCTGCCAATGCGCCGATCAACGACCTGATGCGCTCGCGGCGCGGCGCGGTCTGTGACCGTGACGGTGCGCTCGCGCGCCGGGGGCGGGTGGCGCAGGGCGCGCTGGAGCGTTTTCTCGACGAGCCGTATTTCGCGCGGATGCCGCCCAAGTCGCTCGACCGCGACGCCTTTGCCGAGATGATCGCGCTTGTGGGGGAACTCGATGACGCGGATGCGGCGGCGACGCTGACGGCGATGGCCGCCGCGGCGGTGATGCGCGGCATGGAGCATTGCCCCGAGCCGCCCGAGCGGGTGCTGGTCTGCGGCGGCGGGCGGAAGAACCCGGTGATGATGGCGATGCTGGGCGCGGCGCTTGATTGCCCGGTGATGCCGGTGGAGGATGCGGGCCTTGACGGCGACATGCTCGAGGCGCAGGCATTCGCGCATCTCGCGGTGCGGGTGGCGCGGGGGCTGCCCACCTCGTGCCCCGGCACGACGGGGGTGCGGGCGGCGGTCTCGGGCGGCACGTTGAGCCGGCCAATGGAAAGGGAAGCGACATGAACATGTCAGGCAAGGCCCCCGCGACCATCGCGGCGCAGGCGGCAGGGGCAACGGAGCCTGCCACGGGCGGCGTGGTGCCGGGGATCAGCCTTGCCACCACCTATCTGCGCGATGAGGACTATGCGCTCCTGCGCCCCGAGAATGTCTATGGGCGCGACCATAACGCGACGGTGCGGCAGGCCGAGGAGGTGATCCGCCAGCTTGAGGGCGCGGCGGAAACCCTGCTCTTTCCCTCCGGCATGGCGGCGGTGGCGGCAGTGTTCCGCGCGCTGCCTTCCGGTGCGCGGGTGGTGATGCAGACCGGCATCTACTGGGGCACGCTGAAATGGGTGCGCGAGTATTGCGTGCGCCGCGCGATCCTGCTCGACGAGGTGGAGGCGAGCGACGCGGCCGCGCTGGCCGAGGCGTGCCGCTCCTCGGCGGATATGGTCTGGATCGAGACCCCCTCCAACCCCTGGCTGCGCACGGTCGATATCGCGGCGGCGGCGGGCATGGCGCACAAGGCGGGCGCGGTGCTGGTGGTCGATGGCACGGCGGCCACGCCGGTCCTCACACGCGCGCTCGATCTCGGCGCGGATATCTCGATGCATTCGGCGACCAAGGCGCTCAACGGTCATTCGGACGTGCTCGCCGGGGTGCTGTCCTGCCGGGAGCCGTCCCTGCCCATGTGGCAGGAAATCGCCACGGACCGCCACGATGCGGGGGCCATTCTCGGACCGTTCGAGGCATGGCTCCTGATGCGGGGGATGCGGACGCTGCCGCTGCGGGTGGAGCGGATGTGTGCCAATGCCCTGGCGCTGGCCGAATGGCTTGCGGCGCATGACGGCGTGGCGGCGGTGCTTTATCCCGGGCTGGCGCAGCACGCGGGCCACGATGTTGCCGCGCGCCAGATGCGGGGCGGGTTCGGCTTTCTGCTGTCCGTCCTGGTCCGGGGCGACCGGGCGCGCGCGCTGCAGGTTGTCGGGCGGCTGCGGCTCTTTCACCGGGCCACATCGCTTGGCGGGGTGGAGAGCCTGGTCGAGCATCGCCACACGATCGAGCCGCATACCGGCATTCCGGAAAACCTGATCCGGCTGTCGGTGGGAATCGAGGATATGGCCGACCTGCGCGCGGATCTGGCGCAGGCGCTGGCAGGTTAGAGGCGGGAGGCCGGCCTCAGACCGAGAGCCGCGCCCCGTGCGTGCCGCGTTCGCGGTAGGGCGTGGTCTGGTAATGCGCGCGGTAGCATTTCGAGAAATGCGACGGCGAGGCGAACCCGCAGGCGAGCGCCACGTTGATCACCGTCATGTCGGTCTGCATGAGCAGGTTCCGCGCCTTCTGCAGGCGCAGTTCCATGTAATAGCGCTTCGGGCTGCGGTTGAGATAGCGCCGGAACAGCCGTTCGAGCTGGCGCGTGGACATGCCCACCTCCCGCGCGAGGATCGAGGGGCTGATGGGCTCTTCGATATTGGCCTCCATCGCCTGGATAACCTGGCTCAGTTTGGGATGGCGCACGCCGATTCGGGTCGGCACCGACAGGCGCTGCGTGTCCTGATCGGTACGGATCGAGGAATAGATCTGCTGATCGGCAACGGCATTGGCCAGCTTCTCGCCATGATCGGCGGCGATGAGGCTCAGCATCAGGTCGATCGAGGCGGTGCCGCCTGCGGTGGTCATGCGGTTGCCATCGATGATGAAGATCGACTTGGTGAGCGTCACCTCGTCGAATTCCTCCAGAAAGGCATCCTGGTTCTCCCAGTGGATGGTCGCGCGCTTGCCGTCGAGGAGCCCCGCCCTGGCCATCACGTAGGACGCGGTGCAGAGCC
Source organism: Roseovarius sp. (assembly GCA_002720475.1). GTDB lineage: Bacteria > Pseudomonadota > Alphaproteobacteria > Rhodobacterales > Rhodobacteraceae > Roseovarius. The sequence continues at coordinate 105,811 of PBIL01000008.1, read as the reverse complement.
CGCCGATGCGCAGGCCGCGCCGCGCCTCGCGCCGCAGCCAGTTGAGCATCCGCCTGGTGGCCGTCTTCTGCACGTCGATGCCGCCGCACAGGATCACCACATCCTCGCGATTCAGTTCGCTCAGCGGGAAATCGACGTGGAAGCGCACCCCGTTGGAGCATGTCACCACATCGTCGGTATCGCCGGTCAGCGCCCAGGTATAAAGCTCGGTACCGGCCATGCGATTGGCGATGCGCAGGCTTTCCAGCGCGCCGGCGAAGCTCAGCAGCGTGAACTGGTCGAGCAGAACGAACACGAAGCGCGTCGGCACCTTGGGCACGTCCACCTTCACGGTCACGACATCCGACATGGACCCCCTCTCTTTCCGTTCCATAGGGCAACTGTCACCAAAACGTTGCGATTCACAAGCCGAAGACGCGGTTTTGTGTCGCATTTTGACCGCAGGCGCGGCTGGTCTCCGGTGAGAGGGTCGCGTATAGAGGGGGACGATCGAAAGAAGGACCGGAGACGGAAGATGACCGAATGGCTCAAGACCGGCTGGCGCGCGAAGGAACGGGTGCAGATGCCGGATTATCCCGATGCCGAGGCGCTGGCCCGTGTCGAGGAACGCCTGCGCCAGTATCCGCCTTTGGTCTTCGCGGGGGAGGCGCGGAGATTGAAGAGGGCGCTTGGCGCGGCATCGCAGGGAGCGGCGTTTCTCTTGCAGGGCGGCGATTGCGCGGAGGCGTTCGACCAGTTTTCGGCGGATGCGATCCGCGATACGTTCAAGGTCATGCTGCAAATGGCGATGGTGCTGACCTATGGCGCGAAAGTGCCGGTGGTGAAAGTCGGCCGGATTGCCGGGCAATTCGCAAAACCCCGTTCGGCACCGACCGAAACCGTCGATGGCGTGGAATTGCCGAGCTATCGCGGCGATATCATCAACGAGCTGGCCTTTACCCCCGAGGCGCGGATCCCCGATCCGGCGAAGATGCTTCAGGCCTATACCCAGGCGGCGGCGACGCTGAACCTGTTGCGCGCCTTTTCGACCGGCGGCTATGCCGATGTCCATCAGGTGCATCAATGGACGCTCGGATTCACCGAAAGCCAGAAGGCCGCGAAATACCGGGAAATGGCCAATCACATTTCCGACGCGCTCGATTTCATGAAGGCGGCGGGGATCGACAGCGAAAATGCGCACACGCTGCGCTCGGTCGATTTCTACACCTCTCATGAGGGGCTCCTGCTGGAATACGAGGAGGCGCTTTGCCGTCTCGATTCGACCTCCGGCAAATGGCTCGCGGGGTCGGGGCACATGCTCTGGATCGGCGACCGCACGCGCCAGCCGGACGGCGCGCATGTTGAATTCCTGCGCGGGGTCCTCAACCCGATCGGGCTGAAATGCGGCCCGACGATGACTTCGGACGATCTCAGGCGGCTTCTGGCCACGCTCAACCCCGAGAACGAGGCCGGGCGGCTGACGCTGATCGCGCGGTTCGGCGCGGGCAAGGTGGGCGAACACCTGCCGCGGCTCATCCGCACGGTGCAGGAAGAGGGCGCGAAGGTGCTGTGGGTCTGCGATCCGATGCATGGCAACACGATCAAGTCGGCCTCGGGCTACAAGACCCGGCCCTTCGAGGCGGTGCTGCGGGAGGTGCAGGAGTTCTTTTCCGTCCATCGCGCCGAGGGCACGATCCCGGGCGGCGTGCATTTCGAGATGACCGGGCAGGATGTGACCGAGTGCACCGGCGGCATGCGGGCGCTGTCGGAGGAGAACCTGAGCGATCGCTATCACACCGCCTGCGACCCGCGGCTCAATGCCTCGCAATCGCTGGAACTGGCCTTTCTCGTGGCCGAGGAGCTCAAGGCCTTCCGCGCGGGGACGAGGCAGGCCGAAGCGGTCTGAACGCCGCCGGAAAACGAACAGGGGCGCGAAGGTTTCGCGCCCCTGTTCCGTCCTGCCGTCGTTTCAGACGGCGAAATCGCTCAGCGCGCGGCCTGCGGCCTCTGCCTCGACCAGCCAGCGCGGCTTGCGGCCGCGGCCTGTCCAGGTTCGGGACGGGTCGGCGGGATCGCGGTATTTGACGGCGCTTCTCGCCGGTTTTGCGGGGGCTTTGCCGGACCCGGGAAAAATGTCCTCGATGGTGAATCCGGCCTCACGTATCCGCTTTACAATCTCTGAGCGCAATTGTTTCTTTTCTTCCTCTTTTCGGGAAACGGCAAGTTCGTGCGCCTGCCTGGCGAGGTTTTCCAGCTCCTGTGCGGAAAGTTTGGAAAGGTCGGTCATCGCAATCTCCTTGTTTTTCTGATTTTGTTTCACAAGTTCCGAAAAACTTCAAGGCAAATCAATGCAACGGAAACGGGACCGGAAATGCGGTCCGGTTTCCGCGCGGGCGCAGGTCCGCGCGGCGTGGACACAACGTGCCCGGTGTACGCGGTTTGGGTACGCGCGCGCGGCGCGGTTAAGAAGTCTTAAGCCTTTCTCCGTCTGATGCCCCTCACGCGCCGCAGCGAAGGAGCACGCGATGATACTGGATTTCTTCCGGCAGGCAGAGGAGGAGGTGGCGGAGGCGCCCGAGGCCAAGGCGAGCGCCGCGGGCCGGGTGATCGCCTGGGGCATGCAGGGCCGCGCGACCTGGGGGCCGCGCGACACGGGCAGCCTCATGCGCACGGGATTTGCCGGCAACCCGGTCGGGTTTCGCTGCGTGAAGATGATCGCCGAGGCGGCGGCGGCGCTGCCGCTGGTGTTGCAGGACAGCGAGCGGCGCTTCGCCGCCCATCCGGTGCTCGATCTTGTCGCGCGGCCCAACCCGGCGCAGGGGCGGGCAGAGCTCTTCGAGGCCCTTTATGGCCAGCTTCTCCTGAGCGGGAACGCCTTTGTCGAGGCGGTGGGGAGCGGGGCGGGTGTTCCGCTGGAGCTGCATGTGCTGCGCTCGGACCGGATGAGCGTGGTGCCGGGCGCGGATGGCTGGCCGGTGGCCTATGAATATCGGGTGGGCGGGCGCAAGCATCGCTTCACCCTGGCCGAGGGCGCGCCCTGCATCTGCCATATCCGCGGCTTTCACCCGCAGGACGACCATTACGGCCTGTCGCCCCTGCAACCGGCGGCGCAGGCCATTGACGTGCACAATGCCGCGAGCCGCTGGTCCAAGGCGCTTCTGGACAATGCCGCGCGGCCCTCGGGGGCGATCGTCTATCGCGGGGCCGAGGGGCAGGGCAGCCTGAGCGAGGATCAGTACGCGCGCCTGATGGCCGAGATGGAGGCCCATCACCAGGGCGCGCGCAATGCCGGGCGGCCCCTGCTGCTCGAGGGCGGGCTGGACTGGAAGCCGATGGGCTTCTCGCCCTCGGACATGGAGTTCCAGAAGACCAAGGAGGCCGCCGCGCGCGAGATCGCGCTGGCCTTCGGCGTGCCGCCGATGCTGCTGGGCATCCCCGGCGACGCGACCTTCGCCAATTACCAGGAGGCGAACCGCGCCTTCTACCGGCTGACGGTGCTGCCGCTGGCGACACGGGTGAGCGCGGCGGTGGCGGCCTGGCTTGCGGGCTTCACCGGAGAGGCGCTGGAGCTGGTGCCCGATCTTGACCGGGTGCCCGCGCTTGCGGCCGAGCGCGATGCGCAATGGGCGCGGGTGGCCGGGGCGGATTTCCTGACGGCGGCCGAGAAGCGCACGCTTCTGGGATTGCCGCCGCTCGCGGAGGCGGGCGCGGATGACTGAACCCGCGCCGCCGCCCCGCTACGGGTTCGAGAGCTTCGACTGTGCGCCGGCGCTGCGGCTCGAGGCGCATGAGCGGGTCTCGGACCTTCAGCACAAGGCGATGGCGGAGCGGCTGGAGCGGATGGAGGCGGCGCTCGAGCGGCTGGAGCGGCGGCTCTGGCTGGCGGTCTATGGCGTGGTGGCGGCGGTGCTGGTGCAGGCGTTCCAGCCGATCCTGGCGGCGCTGCCGCAATGAGGCGAAAGGGCGAGGCGATGGAGACGGGACTGGAACGGAAATTCGCGGGCGGCGGGGCCGAGGCGCTGCGCGTCAGCGGGGCGGGGGTGATCGAGGGCTATGCGAGCCTTTTCGATGCGCCCGACCAGGGTGGCGACGGGGTGGCGCGGGGCGCCTATGCGGCGAGCCTGAAGCGGCTGACGGGCGAGGGGCGGCGCGTGCGGATGCTCTGGCAGCACGACCCGCGCGAGCCCATCGGCATCTGGGACGAGGTGCGCGAGGATGCGCGCGGCCTCTACGTCAAGGGGCGCCTGCTCGAGGGCGTGGCGCGGGCGCGCGAGGCGGCGGCGCTGATTGCCGCCGGGGCGCTCGACGGGCTGAGCATCGGCTATCGCACGCTGCGCGCGGGCCGTGACGAGAAGGGCCGCAGGCTCTTGCAGGAACTGGAGCTTTGGGAGGTGTCGCTGGTGACCTTCCCGATGCTCTCCGGTGCGCGGGTGGCCGCCAAGGGCGAGGAGCCCGGCCGCGCCTTGCGCGAGATGGCGGCGGCGCTCAGGGCGGCGCGCCGCGAGTTGGCGGGCGCGGGGCCCGATACCGAGAGGAGGTGACGATGACGACCGACACGACGGCGCAGGCCGGGCAGGAGACGAGCCCGGCGGCCGAGATGCGCGAGGCCCTGAGCTGGTTTCTCGACGAGTTCAGCGGCTTTCGGGCCGAGATCGGCAAGCGGTTTCAACAGCAGGACGAGAAGATGACGATGATCGAACGCAAGAGCCTTGTGCAGGGGCGCCCGCATCTCGCGGGGGATCGGGACGGCGATGCGCCGCATCGCAAGGCCTTCGACGCCTATCTGCGCTCGGGCGACGATGACGGGCTGCGCGGGCTCGGGCTGGAGGGCAAGGCGCTCAACAGCGCGGTGGCGGCGGAGGGCGGCTATCTGGTCGATCCGCAGACCTCGGAGACGATCCGCTCGGTGATGAATGCCACCGCCTCGATCCGGGCCATCGCCAATGTGGTGACGGTGGAGGCCACGTCCTTCGACGTGCTGGTGGATCACAGCGATCCGGGCCATGGCTGGGCCACCGAGACGGGGGCCCTGGCCGAGACCGACACGCCGGTGATCGACCGGATCACGATCCCGCTGCACGAGCTGAGCGCGCTGCCGAAGGCGAGCCAGCGGCTGCTCGACGACAGCGCCTTCGACGTGGAGGGCTGGCTTGCCGCGCGCATCGCCGACCGTTTCGCGCGGGCCGAGGCGGCGGCCTTCGTCTCGGGCGACGGGGTGGACAAGCCGCGCGGCTTCCTGAGCCGACCGGCGGTGGATAACGCGGTCTGGGCCTGGGGCAACCTGGGCTATGTGCCCACGGGCGTCGCGGGCGAGCTGGGCGGGCCGGATGCCGTCGTCGATCTGGTCTATGCGCTGGGGGCGGAATACCGCGCCAATGCCACCTTCGTGATGAACTCGCGCACCGCCGGCGTGGTGCGCAAGCTCAAGGATGCCGACGGGCGGTTCCTGTGGTCGGACGGGCTGGCGGCGGCACAGCCCGCGCGGCTCATGGGTTATCCGGTGCTGATCGCCGAGGACATGCCCGAGATCGCGGCGGGCGCGGATGCCATCGCCTTCGGCGATTTCCGCGCGGGCTATACGGTGGCCGAGCGGCCGGACCTGCGGATCCTGCGCGATCCGTTCAGCGCCAAGCCGCATGTGCTCTTCTACGCCACCAAGCGGGTGGGCGGCGACGTGAGCGATTTCAAGGCGATCAAGCTCCTGCGCTTCGCCGCCGCCTGAGGCGCGCGGTGAGGGCGGGCGGGGGCGGCTGCCCCCGCCCGGAGGCGCGTGTCGCGGCAAGCGGCCCCGTTCAGCTCCCCCTCCGTCCGGGCGGGGCCGGGCGGCACGCGCCAGACGGGGCAGAGGGGTCCGGGATGATGGAGATGTCCATGTTGCTGATGGAAGAGACCGCGGTGCCGGCCGCCGCATTGCCGCTGGCGGCGTTCAAGGCGCATCTGCGGCTGGGCACCGGCTTTGCCGATGACGATATCCAGGACCCCGTTCTGGAGGGGTTTCTGCGCGCGGCCATGGCCGCGATCGAGGGGCGCACGGGCAAGGTGCTCATCGAGCGGGATTTCTCCTGGGTCCTGCACGACTGGCAGGACCCGGCGGGCCAGCCGCTGCCCGTGGCACCGGTGAGCGCGGTGCTGCGGCTGGCGCTGCGCAGCCGCGCCGAGGACGAGGAGGTGATCGACCCGGCCCATTACCGGCTGGAGCGCGACGCGCACCGCCCGGTTCTGCGGCCTGCGGGCCATTGCCTGCCGATGGTGCCCTCGGGCGGGGTGATCGAGATCCTGTTCCGGGCGGGCTATGGCGCGGCCTGGTCCGATCTGCCGCCCGATCTGGGCCAGGCGGTGCTGCTGCTGGCAGCGCATTTCTACGAGCACCGGTCCGAGACCGCGCTGGCCGAGGGCTGCATGCCCTTCGGCGTGGCGAGCCTGATCGAACGCTATCGCAAGGTGCGCCTCTTCGGGGGGTCGGGGCGATGAGGCCGGGTGTGCGGCTGTCGCGCCCGCTGGTTCTCGAGGTCCCGGTGCGGCTGGCCGATGGCGCGGGCGGTTTCGTGCCGGGCTGGGAGGTGCGCGGCACGCTCTGGGCCGAGGTGGTGGCGCGCCGGGGCCGCGAAGGCGCGGGCGTGGCGCGCGCGTCCTATCGCATCACGGTGCGCGCGGCCCCGCAGGGCGCGCCGTCACGGCCGCTGGCCGGGCAGCGGCTGCGCGACGGCGCGCGGCTCTTTGCCATCGCGGCGGTGACGGAGAGCGCGGCGGGGCCGGGATATCTCACGCTCTGGGCCGAAGAGGAGGTGGGGGCATGAGCTATGGCCCGGCGGCCGCGCTTCAGGCGGCGATCTACGAGCGGCTGGCGGCGGATGCGGCGCTGGCGGCGCTGGTGGGGGGCGCGATCCACGATGCGCTGCCGCAGGGCGCGGCCCCCGATCTCTTTGTCGTGCTCGGAGCGGAGCAGGTGCGCGCGCAGGGCGACGGCACCGGCGCGGGGGCCGAGCACCGGATCACCGTCTCGGTGGTCTCGGAGACGGCGGGATTTCTAGCCGCCAAACAGGCGGCAGGGGCGGTGAGCGACGCGCTTGACGGCGCGATGCTGAGCCTTGCGCGGGGGCGGCTGGTGGCGCTGCGCTTTCTGCGGGCACGGGCGCTGCGCACCGGCGCGGGCCAGCGGCGGCGGATTGACCTGACCTTCCGGGCGCGCGTGGACGACGGCGCCTGAAACCTGGGAAATGGAGACGAACATGGCAGTTCAGAACGGCAAGGACCTTCTCATCAAGGTCGATCTCACCGGCGGCGGCAGTTTCCAGACCGTGGCCGGGCTGCGCGCGACGCGCGTGAGCTTCAACGCCGAAAGCGTGGATGTGACGAGCCTCGAATCCGCGGGCGGCTGGCGCGAATTGCTGGCGGGCGCGGGCGTCAAGTCGGCCAGCCTCAGCGGGTCGGGAATTTTCCGCGACGCGGCGAGCGATGCGCGGATGCGGCAGATCTTCTTTGACGGGGAGATGCCGGATTTCCAGGTGATCATCCCCGATTTCGGGGCCATCGAGGGCCCGTTCCAGGTGACGGCGATCGAATATGGCGGCACCCATGACGGCGAGGCCACCTATGAGGTGGCGCTCGCCTCGGCGGGGCAGCTGAGCTTCACGGCGCTTTGAGGCGATGGCCAATCCCTGGGCGGGCGAGGTGGCGCTGGTGATCGACGGCGAGAGGCGCGAGATGCGGCTCACGCTCGGCGCGCTGGCGGAGATGGAGGCGGCGCTCGGCGCGGGTTCGCTTGTCGATCTGGTGGCGCGGTTCGAGACGGGGGCGTTTTCCTCTGGCGATGTGCTGGCGGTGATCGTGGCGGGGCTGCGCGGCGGCGGCTGGCGTGGCGGCGCGGCGGACCTCTTGAGCGCCGAGATCGGGGGCGGGCCGCTGGAGGCGGCAAGGGCGGCGGCGCAGCTTCTGGCGCGGGCCTTCGCCCTGCCGGAGGAAGGCGGATGAGCGCGCGCTTCGACTGGCCCGCGCTCCTGCGGGCCGGGGTTCAGGGGCTGGGCCTGCGCCCGGCGGAGTTCTGGGCGCTGACGCCCGCGGAATTGCGGCTGATGCTGGGCGAGGGGCGCGGGACGCGCCCGATGGCGCGGGCGGGGCTGGAGGCGCTGCTGGCGGCCTTCCCCGATGCAACGGGAGATATGGGCGATGGATGAGCTCGAACGCGCGGAGGATCTGGAAGCGCAGATCGCCGCATTGGATGCGGCGATGGGGCAGGCGGGGGCGATGGCGGCGGCCTTTGCCGGAGAGCTGGGCCGGGTGCGCGGCGGCTTTGCCGCCGCCGGACAGGACGCGCAGAGCCTTGAGCGGGGGTTGAGCCGGGGTCTGCGCGGCGCGCTGCGCGGTGCCGTGGTGGAGGGCGACAGCCTGAGCGAGAGCCTGCGGCGGCTGGCCACCACGCTGGTCAACACCGCCTTCACCGACGCGGTGCGCCCGGTCACCGATCAGGTGGGCGGGCTTCTGTCGCAGGGTGTGGGCGCGCTTCTGGGCGGGCTTCTGCCGTTTGCCGGGGGGGCCGCGTTCACGCAAGGCCGCGTCATGCCCTTTGCCACGGGCGGCGTGGTGAGCGGGCCGGTGAGCTTTCCGATGCGCGGCGGGCGCACCGGGCTCATGGGCGAGGCGGGGCCGGAGGCGATCCTGCCGCTCACGCGCGGGGCGGACGGGCGGCTTGGCGTGCGCGCGCAGGGCGGGGGCGCGGTCAGCGTGGTGATGAACGTGACCACGCCCGATGTGGAGGGCTTTCGCCGCAGCCAGGGGCAGATCGCCGCGCAGCTTGGCCGCGTGATCGGACGCGGCGCGCGCAACCGGTAAGGAGGGCAGGATGGGATTTCACGAGATACGGTTTCCGGCCAGTCTGAGCTTCGGCTCGGTCGGCGGGCCGGAGCGGCTTACCGAGATCGTGACGCTGGCCAGCGGGCATGAGGAACGCAATTCTCCTTGGGCGCAGGCGCGCAGGCGCTATGACGCGGGCGTGGCGCTGCGCAGCCTGGAGGATATCGAGGCGCTGATTGCCTTCTTCGAGGCGCGGCATGGCCAGCTTTACGGCTTTCGCTGGAAGGACTGGAGCGATTTCAAGTCCTGCCGCGCGGGGGCCGCGCCCGCCTTCGGCGATCAGCGGATCGGGGAGGGGGACGATGCGACGCGCGCCTTCCCGTTGCTCAAGACCTACCGCTCGGGCGCGTTCGAGGCCGTGCGGCCCATCGTCAAGCCGGTGCGCGGCAGCGTGCGGATCGGGCTGGGCGATGTGGAGATGCGCGAGGGGGTTCATTACGAGGTGGACGAGACCACCGGCATCGTGACCTTCGCCGAGCCGCCCAACCGGGGTGTGCCTGTCACGGCCGGATACGAGTTCGACGTGCCGGTGCGGTTCGACACCGACCGCATCCAGGTGAGCCTTGCCTCCTTCCAGGCGGGCGAGGTGCCCAATGTGCCGGTGGTGGAGATCCGGCTGTGAGCGGGCGCGAGGCGCTCTCTGCGCATCTGGGGCGCGGCATCACCACGGTGTGCCGGGCATGGGCGCTGATGCGCCGCGACGGGGTGGTGATGGGCTTCACCGATCACGACCGGGCGCTTGCCTTCGAGGGCATCGCCTTTCGTCCGGGCACGGGAATGAGCGCGCGCGCGGTGGAGGAGAGCACCGGCCTTGCCGTCAACAATACCGAGGCGTTCGGCGCGCTCTCCGATGACGGCATCACCGAGGCCGAGATCGAGGCCGGGCGCTATGACGGGGCGCGGCTGCGGGCCTGGGTGGTGAACTGGCAGGACGTGACGGAGCGGCTGGAGATCTTTGCAGGCTCGCTCGGGGATATCCGGCGGGCGGGGGGTGCCTTCGAGGCCGAGTTGCGCGGTCTGACGGACGCTCTCAACGTGCCGCTGGGGCGGGTCTATCAGAAGCGGTGCAGCGCCATTCTCGGCGATCCTGACTGCACCTTCGATCTCGATAGGCCGGGCTATGTCGCCGAGCGACCCGCCGAAGGGATCGAAGAGGCCCGCGTCTTTCGCTTCGCGCAGATGGGCGGGTTTGACGAGGACTGGTTCCGTCACGGCGTGCTGCGGGTGACGAGCGGGGCGGCGGCGGGCCTGTCTGGCCTGATCAAGCGCGACAGGGTTGCGGGCGCGGGGCGGGTGATCGAGCTGTGGCATCCGCTGGGGGCGCAGGTCGCGCCGGGCGACGGGCTGCGCATCGAGGCGGGCTGCGACAAGGCCATGGCGACGTGCCAGTTCAAGTTCGACAACCTGCTGAACTTCCAGGGCTTCCCCGACATTCCCGGCGATGACTGGGTGATCACGGACCCGGCGAAATCGCCGCGTCTCGACGGCGGGAGCAGGCGGCGATGAGCGACGCAAGGATCGTGGCGGCGGCGCGCCTCTGGCTGGGCACGCCCTACCGGCATCAGGCGGCCTGCCGGGGCGCGGGCTGCGATTGCCTTGGCCTCGTTCGCGGCGTCTGGCGCGAGGTGATGGGCGAGGAGCCCGAGCGCCCGCCCGCCTATTCGATGGACTGGGCCGAGCCCGCCCGCGAGGAGGCGCTCTGGGCCGCCGCGCTGCGGCATCTGCGTGCGAAGCCGCTGGGGGAAGAGGCCCCCGGCGACGTGATCCTCTTCCGGATGCGCGAGGGGGCGGTGGCCAAGCATCTGGGCATTGCCGCCGAGACGGGCGCGCGGGCCAGCTTCATCCACGCCTATTCGGGGCATGGGGTGGTCGAAAGCGCGCTGAGCCTGCCCTGGCGGCGGCGGATCGTGGCGCGCTTCGCCTTTCCTGAGGAGGGATAATGCATGGCAACGATACTTCTCTCGGCGGCGGGGGCCGCGACCGGCGGCGCGGTCGGCGGCTCGGTCCTGGGGATTTCCTCGGTCGCGCTCGGGCGGTTCGCGGGCGCGCTTGTGGGGCGGTCCATCGACCAGCGGCTGCTGGGGCAGGGCTCGGGCGTGGTGGAAACCGGCCGCGTCAGCCGGTTGCGCCTGACGGGCGCGGGCGAGGGGGACGCGATCCCGCAGGTCTACGGGCGGATGCGCGCCGGCGGTCAGGTGATCTGGGCCACCGAGTTCCGCGAGACAGTGACCGTGACGCGCGGGCAGGGCGGCGGCAAGGGCAGCCCCAGGCCCGCCACGCCCGACAGGCGCGAGATCCGCTATTCGGTCAGCCTTGCGCTGGCGCTTTGCGAGGGCGAGATCAGCCGCGTCGCGCGGATCTGGGCCGATGGCACCGAGTTCGCGCCCGCGAGCCTCAACATGCGGGTCTATGCCGGCACGCGCGACCAGCTGCCCGATCCGGTGATCGAGGCGGTGGAGGGGGCGGGCAACGTGCCCGCCTATCGCGGCACGGCCTATGTGGTGATCGAGGATCTGGATCTCACGCCCTTCGGCACGCGCGTGCCGCAGTTCAGTTTCGAGGTCTGCCGCCCGTCGCAGGCGGGGGGCGCGGGCGCGGCGCTCGATCCGGTGCGCGCCGTGCGCGGCGTGGCGATGTTGCCAGGAACGGGGGAATATGCGCTGGCCACGACGCCGGTGATGATGGATTTCGGCTTTGGCGCGTCGGGGCCCGCCAATGTCAACACGCCGCAGGAGCGGCCCGATTTCGTGGTGGCATTGGAGGCGCTGCGCGCGGAGTTGCCGCAGGTGCGCGCGACCGCGCTCATCGTGAGCTGGTTCGGCGACGATCTACGCTGCGGAGACTGTCAGATCCGGCCCCGGGTGGAGAAAAGGACGTTTGACGCGCGCAACATGCCCTGGACGGTCTCGGGTCTGACGCGGGCGGGCGCGGGCGAGGTGCCGAAGGACGCGCAGGGCCGCAAGGTCTATGGCGGCACGCCCGCCGATCAGGCGGTGGTGGAGGCGATCCTGTCGCTCAAGGCGGCGGGGCAGGACGTGCTGTACTATCCCTTCATCCTGATGGAGCAGATGGCCGGTAACGGCCTGCCCGATCCCTGGAGCGAGGCCGCCGATCAGCCGGTGCTGCCCTGGCGCGGGCGGATCACCACATCCAAGGCACCGGGACAGCCGGGCAGCCCCGACCGCACGGCAGCGGCCGAGGCGGAGGTCGCGGCCTTCTTCGGCACGGCCCGGGCGGCGGATTTCACCGTGACGCCGGTCGCGGCGGTGCCGGTCGAGGCACCGGGCACGGGCGCGCTTGACCTGCTGAGCTTCGGCGGGCCGGTGAAGCGCAGCCCGGTGGCCTATCACGGCCCCGTGGAATGGTCCTATCGCCGCTTCATCCTGCATCAGGCGGCGCTTTGCGCGGCGGCGGGGGGCGTGGAGAGCTTTGCCATCGGCTCCGAGATGCGGGGGCTCACGCAGATCCGGGGCGCGGGAGACAGCTTTCCGGCGGTGGCGCAGCTCATCGCGCTTGCGGCGGAGGGGCGCAGCCTGCTCGGGCCGGAGGTCAGGATCACCTACGCTGCGGACTGGACCGAGTATTTTGGCTATCAGCCGGGCGATGGCGACCGGTTCTTTCATCTCGATCCGCTCTGGGCGGATGAGAATATCGACTTCGTGGGCATCGACAATTACATGCCGCTTTCGGACTGGCGCGACGGGCATGAGCATCTGGACGCACAGGACTGGCCGTCGGTTTACGATCTGGGTTACTTGCAGGCCAATATCGAGGGCGGCGAGGGGTTCGACTGGTTCTATCCCTCAGAGGAGGCGCGCGCGGTGCAGCGGCGTGTGCCGATCACCGATGGCGAATATGACGAGCCGTGGATCTGGCGGTTCAAGGATCTGCGCGCCTGGTGGGCCAATGCCCATCACGAGCGGGTGGGGGGCGTGCGGCGCGCGGAGCCGACCGCATGGGAGCCGCAATCGAAACCCATCCGGTTCACCGAATACGGTTGTGCGGCGGTGGACAAGGGCAGCAACGAGCCGAACAGGTTTCTCGATCCCAAATCCTCGGAATCGCGCCTGCCGCGGTTTTCCACCGGGCAGCGCGACGACCTGATGCAGATGCAGTATCTGCGCGCGCTCACGGGCTACTGGTCCGATCCGGCGAGGAACCCGGTATCCGCGGCCTATGGCGGGCCGATGATCGACATGGATCACGCCTGCGTCTGGGCCTGGGACGCGCGGCCCTTCCCCTGGTTTCCGGGCAATACCGGGCTGTGGTCGGACGGGGAGAACCATGCGCGCGGGCACTGGATCACGGGCCGGGCGAGCGGGCGCAGGCTGGCCGAGGTTCTGGGCGAGATCGCGGGGCGCGCGGGTGTGGACGCGCTTGATGCGAGCCGCGCGGAGGCGTTCCTGCGCGGCTACCTGGTGGATCAGGTGGGCACGGCGCGCGCGGCGCTCCAACCCTTGCTGATGGCCTATGGCGTGGACGCGGTGGAGCGGGGCGGCGTGCTGGCCTTTCGTCGCCGCGACGGGCGCGCCGATCATCTGGTCGATCTCGACCGCGTGGTGCGCGATCCCGAGCTTGGCGGCACGCTGGAGGAGACGCGCGGCAGCGATCTGGAACTGGCCGGGCGCGTTCGGCTGCGCTTCATTGAGGCGGATGCCGATTACGAGGCGGTGGCCGAGGAGGCGATCCTGCCCGACGAGGCCACCCATGCGGTGGCCACCTCGGAGATGCCGCTGGCGCTCACGCGCGCCGAGGGGCGGCAGGTGGTGGAGCGGTGGCTGTCGGAGGCGCGGCTCTCCGTCGACACGCTGCGGCTGACGCTGCCGCCCTCGCGGCTGCTGATCGGGGCGGGCGATGTGCTCGAACTGCCTGTGGCGGCGGGCGGCGGGCGGTTCCGCATCGACAGGGTGGAGCAGATGGCCGGCGCGCAGCGGGTGGAGGCCACGCGCACCGATCCCGAGAGCTTTCGCCCCGTGCTGATCGAGGACGCGCCCGCGCGGCTGCGCCCCTTCGTGGCGCCGGGGCCGGTGACGCCGCTTTTCCTCGATCTGCCGCTGATGAGCGGCGAGGAAGTGCCGCACGCGCCGCATCTGGCGGTGATCGCCGATCCCTGGCCGGGGAGCGTGGCGCTTTATGCCTCGGAGGAGGATGCGAATTACGCGCTCGACACGCTGATTGCCGCGCAGGCCACGGTGGGGCTGACGCAAACGCCGCTTCTGCCTGCGCCCGTGGGACGGATCGACCGGGGCGATGGTCTCTTCGTGCGGATGCGCCAAGGCGGGCTGGAAAGCGTGAGCGATCCGGCACTTCTCAACGGGGCCAATCTCTGCGCGATCGGGGACGGCACGCCGGAGGGCTGGGAGCTGTTCCAGTTCCGCGATGCCGAGCTTGTCGCGCCGGACACCTGGATCCTGCGTCACCGGCTGCGCGGGCAGCTTGGCACCGAAGGGGCGGCAACCTGGCCGCCCGGCTCGATCCTTGTGCGGCTCGACGGGGTGCCGCGGCAGATCGGGTTGACGCAGGCGCAGCGCGGGCAGGCGCGGCATTACCGCATCGGGCCGGGCGGGCGGCCGGTGGGCGATCCGAGCTTTGCCCATGCCGTGCTGGCCTTCGACGGGATCGGGCTGCGCCCCTATGCGCCGGTGCATCTGCGTGTGGCCGAGGCGGGGGGCGATCTGCGCGTGAGCTGGGTGCGGCGCACCCGGATCGACGGGGACCGCTGGGACACGCCCGAGGTGCCGCTGGGAGAGGAGAGCGAGCGCTATCTGCTGCGCGTGATGCGCGGCGCGCAGGTGCTGCGCGAGGTCGATGTTGCCACGCCGGAATGGACCTATCTGGCCGCTGCGCGCGCCGCCGACGGCCCCGACGCGGGCAAGCGGATCGAGGTGGCGCAGGTCTCGGCGCTTTTTGGCCCCGGACGCCTTGCCATCCGCGAGATGTGATCGGGGCGCGGGCGTGGCCCCTTGCCGCCGCCCGCCCTTTGCGCCACGCTGCGCGCCATCATCCATGCGCAGCAGGAGGCCCCATGCCCGTCAAGAACCGTTTCGCCGAACTGCACCCCGAGATCACCGAATGGCGGCGCGACATCCACGCCCATCCCGAGATCCTCTACGAGACGCACCGCACCAGCGCGCTGGTGGCGGAGAAGCTGAAGGAATTCGGCTGCGACGAGGTGGTGACGGGGATCGGGCGCACCGGCGTTGTCGGCGTGATCCGGGGCCGCTCCACCGCCTCGGGCCGGGTGATCGGGCTGCGCGCCGACATGGACGCGCTGCCCATTCAAGAGGCGACGGGGGTGGCCTATGCCTCCAAGACCCCCGGCGCGATGCATGCCTGCGGCCATGACGGGCATACCGCGATGCTGCTCGGGGCCGCGAAATACCTGGCCGAGACGCGCAATTTCGACGGCACGGCGGTGGTGATCTTCCAGCCCGCCGAAGAGGGCGGCGCGGGCGGCAAGGCGATGTGCGAGGACGGGCTGATGGAGCGTTTCGGCATCCAGGAGGTCTATGGGATGCACAACTGGCCGGGCCGCCCGGTGGGCAGCTTCGCCATCCGTCCGGGACCGTTCTTTGCGGCGACCGACCAGTTCGACATCGCGCTCACCGGCAAGGGCGGGCACGCTGCCAAGCCGCAGGAGACGGTGGACACCACCGTGATGGCCGCGCATCTGGTGACGATGCTGCAGACCATCGCCAGCCGCAATGCCGATCCGGTGGATCAGGTGGTGGTCTCGGTCACGTCCTTCCAGACCTCCTCCAACGCCTTCAACGTCATCCCGCAGGGGGTGCATCTGCGGGGCACGGTGCGCACCATGAGCACGGCCATGCGCGATCTGGCCGAGCAGCGCATCCGCGCGCTCTGCGAACATGTCGCCGCAGGGTTCGGCGGCACGGCCAAGGTTGACTATCACCGCGGCTATCCGGTGATGGTCAACCACGAGGAGCCGACCGAGTTCGCGGCCGCCGTCGCGGCGCGGGTCGCGGGAGAGTGCGGCGAGGCCCCGCTGGTGATGGGTGGCGAGGATTTCGCCTTCATGCTGGAGGAACGGCCGGGTGCCTATATCCTTGTCGGCAATGGCGATACGGCGATGGTCCACCACCCGGAATACAACTTCAACGATGACGCGATCCTGGCCGGGTGCAGCTGGTGGGCGGGGATCGTCGAGGAGCGGATGCCGGCCTGAACGGGGCGGCGTCGCTCTTCGCGGATTTCTGTATCACTGAGGAGGGGGCGGGGGTCATCCCGCCCCCTTGCCGTCAGCTTGCGACCGGCACGCAGGCCCGCGTCGCGCTGTCATAGGTGGTGCCTTCGGCGCAGGACATGGCCTGTTTCTGCTTGTCATGGGCGCATTGCGCGGCGGCGAGCGAGGGCAGCGCCACGAGGGCGAGGGCGGCAAGTCCGAGTGTCAGCTTCATGAAATGTCTCCCTGTTGAACAGGGGAAAACCATATCACGATTCGCCGAAAACCCGCCGGAATATCGTGTCCACATGCTTTGTGTGATAGCCGAGGTCGAATTTTTCATCAATTTCGGCCGGGCTGAGCGCCGCGGTCACGTCCGGATCCTTGAGCAGTTCGGTCCTGAAATCGGCCCCCGTCTCCCAGACCCTGAGCGCGTTGCGCTGCACCAGGGCATAGGCATCCTCGCGGCTGACCCCTGCCTGGGTGAGCGCCAGAAGGACGCGCTGCGACATCACGAGGCCGGGGAAGCGGTTGAGGTTCTTCAGCATGTTCTCGGGATAGACCAGCAGCTTGTCGATCACGCCCGTGAGCCGCGCCAGTGCGAAATCGAGGGTGATCGTGGCATCCGGGCCGATCATCCGCTCCACGGAACTGTGAGAGATGTCGCGCTCGTGCCAGAGCGCCACGTTCTCCATCGCCGGAATGACCATCGAGCGGACCATGCGGGCAAGCCCGGTGAGGTTCTCGGTCAGCACCGGGTTCTTCTTGTGCGGCATGGCCGAAGAGCCCTTCTGCCCCGTCGAGAAAAACTCCGCCGCCTCCAGCACCTCGGTGCGCTGCATGTGGCGGATCTCGACGGCCACGTTCTCGATGCTCGACGCCACCACGCCGAGCGTGGCGAAGAAGGCGGCGTGGCGGTCGCGCGGGATGACCTGGGTGCTGATCGGCTCGGGTCTGAGGCCAAGCTGCGCGCAGACATGCGCCTCCACGCGCGGATCGATATTGGCGAAAGTGCCGACCGCGCCGGAAATCGCGCCGGTGGCCACCTCTTCGCGCGCGGCGCGCAGGCGGGTCAGGTTGCGGTCCATCTCGGCGTAGAAGCGGGCGAAGGTCAGGCCCATCGTCGTGGGCTCCGCATGGATGCCGTGGCTGCGCCCGATGCGGATCGTGTCCTTGTGCTCATAGGCGCGGCGCTTGAGCGCGGCCAGCAGCGCCTCCATGTCCGCGATGAGGAGATCGGCGGCGCGGGTAAGCTGGATGTTGAAACAGGTGTCGAGCACGTCCGAGCTTGTCATGCCCTGATGGACGAAGCGCGCCTGCTCTGCCCCCACATGCTCGGCCAGATGGGTGAGAAAGGCGATCACGTCATGTTTCGTCTCTGCCTCTATCGCGTCGATGCGGGCCACGTCGAATTCCACGTCTTTCGCCTTCCAGACGGCTTCGGCATTCTCGCGCGGGATCACGCCCAGATCGGCCATGGCGTCGCAGGCATGGGCCTCGATCTCGAACCAGATGCGGAACTTGGTGGCGGGCTCCCATATCCGGACCATCTCGGGGCGGGAATAGCGCGGGATCATCTTGTCGTCCTCTCGCGGATGCGGTTTGCTGCGCTTCTAGAGGCTCACGCGGGGCGCGGCAAGGCAGGGGAGGACGGGTGCGGCAACTGGCGGATTTCGAAGGGGCCTGGCAGCTCACGCGCCGCGTGACCGAGGCGGGGGGCCGCGTGACGGAGGTCACGGGCCGGGCGGTCTGGCGGCGGCAGGGCGCGGGCCTTGTCTGCGAGGAGACAGGCGAGATGCGCGTGCCGGGCCACGCGCCGATGCAGGTTGTGCGCCGCATGCTCTGGGGGCCGGGGCTCTCGGTCGCCTTCGAGGACGGGCGGCCCTTTCACGACGTGCCCACCGAGGGCGGGGCGGTGTCGCACTGGTGCGCCCCGGACCGCTATGACGGGCATTACGATTTCAGCCGCTGGCCGGAGTTCCGCGTGGAATGGCGGGTGCGCGGCCCGCGCAAGGATTATCAAATGGTGACAGATTACCGGCGAGAGACCCCATGACCCCGATCCTGCAAGACGCGATCCCCCATGACGTGACGGCCCCGCGCCCGTTGCCGGGAATCGCGCCGCTCGACATGGCCGACTGGCTGCTTGTCGACGAGGCGTTTGGTCCGCAGATGGCGGAACGCGCGCGGCTTCTGGCCGAGCGGCGCGATGACGTGCTGGCCGTGACAGAGGGCGCTGGGCCCGCAACGGAGGAGCTTTTGCAATTCCTGCTGGACTGGCTGCGCGATCACGGGGAAGGCTACGATATTTCCGCAAAAAGCGTGCGCCGCCCCGATGGCGTGCAGGTGCCCATCGACCGCGCCGATCCGATGGGCACGCTCGGCCATCTGGTGCAGGAGGATCTCTGCCTCATGGAACGGCGCGGGGAGGAGCATGTGCTCACCGCCGCCGTGCTCTGCTTTCCGGCAAGCTGGCGGCTCTCGGACAAGATCGGCCGCCCGCTCACGACGATCCATGTGCCGGTGCCCGCCTATGACGACGGGATCGCGCGACGGGTGCAGCGGCTTTTCGACGGGGGGCAGCCGGGCCGCCCGCTCTGGCGGTTCAACGCGCTTGCCTATGCCGAGGCCACGCTCCATCAGCCGCGCCCGCGCGCGCGCCCCGCCGAGGGCGGCGATTACCCTTATCTGCGCTCCGAACGGCAATGCGTGCTGCGCCTGCCCGAGACGCGGGCCTGCGTGTTCTCGATCCATACCTATGTGATGGCGCGCTGAGGCGCGTGGAGTGGCAGAGACCCCCGGATCAGGTCCGGGGGCGACGGGCGGGTTTGCGGCGTGATCCTCCGTGTAACGCGCGTCATCCTCCGGCGGGACCGGAGGATCTCTCACAGTCCGATCCGTCGGGCCAGACGCTGCGCTCAGGCGCGGTGCGCCCCCTCGGCCAGCCCGCGCACGAACTCGAGCACCCCGGCCACGTCCCGCCCCTTGGCGATCTCGCCCACGATGGCGGATCCCACGACACAGCCATCGGCGACGCGCGCGATGGTTTCCGCCGTTTCGGGCGTGCGGATGCCGAAGCCCACGATCACCGGCAGATCGGTCTGCGCCTTGATGCGCGCCACTTCCGGCCCCACCTCCGCCGCCTCGGCCGCCGCCGCGCCGGTGATGCCGGTGATCGAGACGTAATAGACGAAGCCCGACGTGTTGCGCAGCACCTTGGGCAGGCGTGCATCGTCGGTGGTGGGGGTGGCAAGGCGGATGAAGTTGAGCCCCGCCGCATTGGCGGGCAGGCACAGTTCCTCGTCCTCCTCGGGGGGCAGGTCCACCACGATCAGCCCGTCCACGCCCGCCGCTTTCGCCTCTTGCAGAAAGCGCGCCACGCCGCGGCTGTAGATCGGGTTGTAATAGCCCATGAGCACGATGGGCGTCACATCGTCGTCCTTGCGGAACTCCGCCACCATGTCGAGCGCCTTGCGCAGCGTCATGCCGCCCGCGAGCGCGCGCTGTCCGGCCAGCTGGATCGTCGGCCCGTCGGCCATCGGATCGGTGAAGGGCACGCCAAGCTCGATCACGTCCACGCCCGCCGCGGGCAGCCCCTTCATCACGGCAAGCGAGGTCTCCATGTCCGGGTCCCCGGCCATGACGTAAGAGACGAAAGCCTTGCGGCCGGCGGCCTTCAGGTCGGCAAATCTGGCGTCGATGCGGGTCATGGCGGGCCTTCGGTGATGGTTTCCGGCGGGTTTGGCGCAAATGGCGGGGGAAATCAATGGCCGGGGGGCGCGGCTAGCCGAGGATGACGTGGCCCGTGTCCTCGGCCTTGTGCTCGGGCTCGACATGGATGGTGACGCGCGCATCGGGCAGCGCGTCGTGCAGCGCCGCCTCGATCCGGTCGCAGAGGTCATGCGCCGCCTCCACCGTGGTCTCTCCGGGCACGACGAGGTGAAAGTCGATGAAGGTGACGGGGCCCGCGTGGCGGGGGCGCAGGTCATGCGCCTCGATCGCCACGTCGTCGCGCGCGGCGCGCGCGATCGCCGCGCGGATGGTGGCGATCTCCTCTTCGGACACCGCCTCGTCCATCAGCCCGCTGAGCGAGCCGCGGATCACCCCCCAGCCCGACCACAGGATGTTGAGGGCCACCAGCACCGCCATTGCCGGATCGAGCACCCACCAGCCGGTGAGCACGGCAAGCCCCACGCCAAGAAGCACGCCCAGGGAAGAGACCACATCGGTCATCAGGTGCCTGCCATCGGCCACCAGCGCCGGAGAGCGGTGCCGCCGCCCCTCGCGGATCAGGAACCAGGCCCAGACCCCGTTGAGCGCGCCCGCGCCGGCATTGACGATCATCCCCGGCAGCGGGGCCGCCATCGCGCGCGGCGCGGCGAACCCGTCCCAGGCCGCGCGCAGGATGAAGAGCGCCGCGAGCACGATCAGCACCCCCTCCAGCACCGCCGAGAAGAACTCGGCCTTGTGATGGCCGTAGGGGTGGTTTGCGTCCGCCGGGCGCTTGGCCACCCGCAGCGCCACGATCACCGCCAGCGCGGTCGCCAGGTTGACAAGGCTTTCGAGCGCGTCCGACATGAGCGCGACCGAGCCGGTGATCCGCCAGGCCACCAGCTTGAGCGCCATGACCAGAAGCCCCACCAGCACCGAGCCGATGGCCAGCCGCATCACCCGGTCCACCGCCTCAGCCCTTCCGCCGGGGCACGCCGTAAAGCTCCAGCCGGTGGCCCACCAGCCGATAGCCCAGCTTGCGGGCGATCCGTTCCTGAAGCGCCTCGATCTCGGGATCGACGAATTCGATCACCTCGCCGGAATTCATGTCGATGAGGTGATCGTGATGGTCGCGCTCGGCATCCTCGTAGCGCGCGCGCCCGTCGCCGAATTCCAGCTTGTCGAGGATCCCGGCCTCCTCGAAGAGCTTGACCGTGCGATAGACCGTGGCGATGGAGATGCGGGCGTCACGCGCGGCGGCGCGGGCGTGCAGTTCCTCCACGTCGGGATGGTCGTCGGCCTCCTCCAGCACCTCGGCGATGGTCCGCCGCTGCCCGGTCATCCGCAGCCCCTTGGCCTCGCAGCGTTCGGTGATGGTCTCGGGCATCGCGCCTCTCCGGTCGGGTCGTGGCGTGGGGGATAGCGGGACGGGGCGCATTTTTCCACCCGTTTTCCCCCTGTCAATGGGGCGAGACCTTGGAGAAGAGCTGGATCACCACGATCCCGGCAAGGATCATGGCGGTGCCGATCACCGCGGGCAGGTCGAGCGTCTGGCCGAAGATCACATATCCCATCGCGGCGATGAAGACGATCCCCAGCCCCGACCAGATCGCATAGACCACGCCCACGGGCATGTATCTGAGCGTGAGCGCCAGAAGGTAGAAGCTGATCGCATAGGCCAGCACGACGATGACCGAGGGCCAGAAGCGGGTGAACTGCTGGCTGGCCTGAAGCGCGGTCGTCCCGGCGGTCTCGGCCAGGATCGCCAGCGCCAGCAAGAAATAGACCTGCATGGTCATGAAAGCCTCCACCGGGGGTTGCCGGATCACCGATACGCGGCTGCGGGCGCGCGGTCCAGCCCGATCGCGCGCTTGCCAGGGGCGCGCGCGCGCCCCATATCTTCGCCATGCTCAAGGTCACGCCCATCCTGCTCGCGCTTCTCTATGCGCTTGCCATGTATCGCTTCTCGGCCTGGCGCACCGCGCGCGAGCTCGATGCGCGCTCCACCGAGCTGGCCGATCCGCGGCTCCGGGCGGTCTGTGACCGGCTGGCGCGCGCACTCGACCTGCCGCGCGTGCGGGTGCATCTCTACGAGATCGAGCCGGTAAACGGGCTTGCCGCGCCGGACGGGCGGATCTTCATCACCCGTGGCTTCTATCGCAAGTTCCAGTCGGGCGCGGTCACGGCCGAGGAAATGGCCAGCGTCATCGCGCATGAGCTGGGTCATGTGGCGCTTGGCCATGCGCGGCGGCGCATGATCGACTTTTCCGGGCAGAACGCGCTGCGCACGGCGCTCGCCATGGTGCTGTCGCGGGTCGTGCCGGGGCTTGGCGTGCTGATCGCCAACGGGCTCACGACGCTTCTGGCGGCGCGGCTGTCGCGCGGCGACGAATACGAGGCCGATGCCTATGCCGCGGCGCTGCTGACCAGGGCCGGGATCGGCACCGGGGCGCAGAAATCGCTTCTCAGCAAGCTTGCGGCGCTGACCAGCGGGGCAGGGGGGGCGATGCCCGCCTGGCTCATGAGCCATCCGAAGACCGAAGAGCGCATCGCCGCCATCGAGCGGCTGGAGCACCGCTGGCAGCAGAGCCTTACCTGACGCCGCCCGGCATCCTCGGGCGCGGATCCGTGAATCTGCAATCCCCGCCCCCGTCATCCTCGGGCGTGACCCGGGGATCTCCCGGCCAGGAGATCGTCCGGTCGAGCCGGACGATGACGGTGAGAAAGCCCGTCCCGCAGCCTCCCGGAGCTTTTTGATCAAATCATGCTTGGCAAAGCCCCCCGCGCCGGGCTAGGCTCCGCCCAATCCCGATTGGTGCTTTCCGATGGACCTCAGCCAGTTCCAGACATTCCGCGTGGCCGCATGCGATCTCAACGGCCGGATGCGCGGCAAGCGGCTCCCCGCAAGTTTCGCCGACAAGCTTGAGGACGGCTCCGTGCGGATGCCGCTCAGCTCCCTGAACCTCGATATTTTCGGTGCCGATATCGAAGGCTCTCCGCTGGTCTTCGACAGCGGCGACGTGGATGGGCGGCTCTTTCCGACCGAGCGCGGCGCCGTGCCGCTGCCATGGCTGGAAGAGCCGCAGGGCCTGGTGCCGATGGTCATGCATCACGAGGACGGCACGCCCTTCGCGGGCGACCCGCGCCATGCGCTCGCGGCCGTGCTGGCGCGCTATGCCGCCCGCGGATGGGAGGTCTTCGCCGCCACCGAGCTTGAATTCACGCTGGTCGATCCGGATGGCAAGGTGTTGAAAACGGTGCGCGATCCGCGCTCCGGCCGGCGGATGAAGGCACCCGGCATCCTCAGCCTGGGCCAGATGGATGCCTTCGACGCCTTCCTGTCGGCGCTTTATTCCGCCGGGGCCGAGATGGAAATCCCGGTGGAATCGGCCATCTCCGAGGCCGGAATCGGCCAGTTCGAGCTGACGCTGCATCACCAGTCGGCCATGCGTGCCGCCGATGACACATGGCTTTTCAAGACGCTGATCAAGGGATTGGCACGGCGGCACGGCTTCGTCGCGACCTTCATGGCCAAGCCCTTCCCCGAGGACAGCGGCAACGGGATGCACATGCATTTCTCGGTGCTTGACCGCGAGGGGCGCAACGTCTTCGACGACGGCACGCCGCGCGGCACCGATCTTCTGCGCTCGGCGGTGGCGGGCTGCCTGGCGGCGATGCCCGGCTCGACGCTGATCTTCGCGCCGCATTCCAACAGTTACGCCCGTCTCGTGCCCGGCGCGCATGCGCCCACCGGGGCCGGATGGGGCTATGAGAACCGCACGGCGGCGGTGCGCATTCCGGGCGGGCCGAATGCCGCGCGGCGCATCGAGCATCGCGTGGCGGGCGGCGACATCAACCCCTATCTCAATTTCGCGGCGATCCTGGGCGCGGCGATCACCGGCATCGAGGAGGGCATGACCCCGCCCGAGCCGATCACCGGCAATGCCTACGAGGCGGACCTGCCGCAGCTTGCCCCGGACTGGGCGACGGCGATCCTGCGCTTCGAGAGCGATCCGCTGATGGCGCGCATCTTCGCGCCGGATCTCATTGCCAATCTGGTGATGACCAAACGGCAGGAGTTGCGTCACATGTCCGAAATCCCCGCGCGCGACCACTGGAAGACCTATCTGGAAACGGTGTAAACTCGGACCGGTGTTGCACCCAATAATCTGATCAAAAAGAGGCTCCATGAAGATCGGCATCCTCAAGACCGGCCACGCCCCGGAGATCGTCCTGGGCGAGCTTGGCGATTACGACGCGATGTTCGCGCGCCTGCTGGACGGGCATGGATTCGAGTTCGAACCCTACAATGTCGTGGACGAAGAATTTCCCGACGGCGCGCATGCCGCCGATGGCTGGCTCGTCACCGGCTCGAAGCACGGGGCCTACGAGGATCATCCCTGGATCGCGCCGCTCGAGCGGCTCATCCGCGAGATCCGCGACGCGGGCAAGCCGCTGGTGGGCGTCTGTTTCGGCCATCAGATCATCGCGCAGGCGCTTGGCGGCGAGGTGGTCAAGCATCCCGGCGGCTGGCGCGTGGGGGCCACGGAATACGAGATCGACGGACGACCGCTCACCCTCAATGCCTGGCACCAGGATCAGGTCGTGAGCGTGCCGCCGGGGGCGGAGGTGGTGGGCCGTGCCGAGGGCTGCGAGATCGCCGCGCTGCGCTATGGCGACCGGATCTTCACCGTCCAGCCCCATCCCGAGTTCGGGCGCACGATGATGGACCGGCTGATCGAGCACCGCGCCATCGGCGTCGTGCCCGACCCGCTGCGCGATCATGCGCGCGCGCTGCTCGACACGCCCACCGACAGCGCCGCCATGGCCGAGACCATCGCCGCCGTCCTCAGGAAAGGCGCAAGCCATGGCTGATCTGAGCGATCTCACCGCGGCGCTGCCGCCCGCGGCGCAAGCCTATCTGGAGAACCGCCGCCTCGACGAGGTGGAATGCATCATCGCCGATCTGCCCGGCATCGCCCGGGGCAAGGCGGTGCCCGCGACCAAGTTCGCGCGGCAGCAGTATTTCCACCTGCCCGACTCGATCTTCTACCAGACGATCACCGGCGACTGGGGCGAGGCGGCGGGCGAGGAGGGCTTCATCGAGCGCGACATGATCCTGCGCCCGGACATGAGCACCGCCACCGCCGCGCCCTGGACGGCGGACTGGACGCTTCAGGTGATCCATGACGCCTTCGACCGCGACGGCGCGCCGATCCCCTACAGCCCGCGCAACGTGCTGCGCCGCGTGGTCGAGATGTATCATGACCGCGGCATGGTGCCGGTCGTGGCACCGGAGATGGAATTCTTTCTCGTCGCGCGCAATCTCGATCCGGCGCAGGAAATCCGCCCCATGATGGGCCGGTCGGGCCGTCCGGCGGCGGCGCGGCAGGCCTATTCGATGACGGCGGTGGACGAGTTCGGCCCGGTGATCGACGACATCTACGATTTCGCCGAGGCACAGGGCTTCGAGATCGACGGCATCACCCAGGAGGGCGGCGCGGGCCAGCTCGAGATCAACCTGCGCCACGGCGATCCGATCAAGCTGGCCGACGAGGTGTTCTACTTCAAGCGGCTGATCCGCGAGGCGGCGCTGCGCCACGACTGTTTCGCCACCTTCATGGCCAAGCCGATCGAGGACGAGCCGGGCAGCGCCATGCATATCCATCACTCGATCATGGATATCGAGTCCGGGCGCAACCTCTTTGCCGGGCCACAGGGGGGAGAGACGGACCTGTTCTTCCACTTCATCGGCGGGTTGCAGAAGCACCTGCCGGCGGCGATCGCGGTGCTGGCCCCCTATGTCAATTCCTACCGCCGCTACGTCAAGGATCACGCCGCGCCGATCAACCTTGCCTGGGGGCGCGACAACCGCACCACGGGCATTCGCGTGCCGCTCTCGGGGCCCGATTCGCGCCGGGTCGAGAACCGGATGGCGGGGATGGACTGCAACCCCTATCTGGGGATCGCGGCAAGCCTGGCCTGCGGGCTTCTCGGGATCATGAAGGAGGACTGGCCCGAGAAGCAGTTCAAGGGCGACGCCTATACGGGCGAGCCGGACATTCCCAACGTGATGGGCGACGCACTCGACCTGTTCGAGGAGGCGGCGGACCTGCACGAGGTCCTGGGGCCGGAATTCGCGCGGGTCTATGGTATCGTCAAGCGCACGGAATACGAGGAATTCCTCCAGGTCATCAGCCCGTGGGAGCGCGAGCATCTCCTGCTCAATGTCTGAGCCGGGCGGGAGCTGCGGACCCTTGAGTATTTTCGGAACGGTGAAGCCATGAACCTGCTCCATGCCAACGATCGGCGGGGGGAATACCCGCCAAGCTGGTATGCGGCCACCGCCGCGCCGCTGCCGCGTTTCGCGCCGCTCAAGGGGGCGGCGCGGGCCGATGTCTGCGTGGTGGGGGCGGGGTATACAGGCCTCTCGGCGGCGCTGCATCTGGCGGAGGCGGGGCTTGACGTGGTGCTGCTGGAGGCGCAGCGCGTGGGCTTCGGGGCCTCTGGGCGCAATGGCGGGCAGCTGGGCAGCGGGCAGCGGATGGAACAGACCGCGCTCGAACGGCTGGTGGGCGAGGGCGACGCCGCGCATCTTTGGCGGCTTGCCGAGGAGGCGAAGGATCTGGTCAAGGGCCTGGTGGCGCGGCACGGGATCGACTGTCACCTGAAGCCGGGCGTGGCCCATGCCTGTTTCACCGCGCGCGAGATGGCACAGGAACATGCCTATGCCGCGCATCTTGCGGCGCGCTACGGCTATGAGGAGATCGAGACGCTCGATGCCGAGGGCTTTGCCGCGCTCTGCCCGTCGCCCGCCTATCACGGCGGCACGCTCGACATGGGGGCGGCGCATCTGCACCCCCTGGCCTATGCGCTTGGCCTTGCGCGGGCGGCCGAGGGAGCGGGCGTGCGCATCTATGAGGGCTCCGAGGTGCATGACATCCGCCGCGGGCCGCGCCTGCGGGCGGCGACCGATGCGGGCCATGTCGAGGCCGATCACCTGATCCTGGCCTGCAACGGCTATCTGGGCGGGCTGGATCGCAAGGTGGCCGCCCGCGTCATGCCGATCAACAATTTCATCGTGGCGACCGCGCCTCTGGGCGAGGAAGCGCGCCGCGTGCTGACGCGCGATGTGGCCGTGGCGGACACGAAATTCGTGGTGAACTATTTCCGTCTGAGCCATGACGGGCGGCTGCTCTTCGGCGGCGGCGAAAGCTATGGCTATCGCTTTCCGCGCGATATCCGGGCGACGGTGCGCAAGCCGATGCTCGAGATCTTTCCACATCTGGCGGGCGTGCCGCTCGAGTACGCCTGGGGCGGGACGCTGGCCATCACCCTGCGGCGGATGCCCTATCTGGCGCGGTTGGCCCCCAACATACTGTCGGCCTCGGGCTATTCGGGGCACGGGGTGGGCATGGCGACGCTGGCCGGGCGGCTCATGGCCGAGGCGGTGCAGGGACAGGCGGGCGGGTTCGACTGCATGGCACGGGTGCCGTGCCCGCCCTTTCCGGGCGGTGCGGCGCTGCGCAGCCCGCTTCTGGTGCTGGCGATGAGCTGGTTTGCGCTGCGCGACCGGCTGGGCCTCTGACAGGCTTTGACAAACTGTCACAATTCGGGCCTATATGTTCGGGAAAGCCGAAAGCCACTTTCAGGAAAGCCGAAGACATGATGCAGGCCCCGAATGTCCACGATGCCGAGCCCATCCCCGCAGCCGCGCGCGCCGAGATCGACCGGCTTCTTTCCAGCGGGGATCTCTTCCGCTACACCGCCCCGCAGGACGCGCCGGTGGCGCTGCTCGAACGGGAATTCGCGGCGCTGATGGGGGTGCGCTATGCGCTGGCCGTCTCGTCCTGTTCGGCGGCGCTGTTTCTGTCGCTCAAGGCGCTCGACCTGCCGCGCGGCGCGAAGGTGCTGATCCCGGGCTTCACCTTCGCGGCGGTGCCGTCATCGGTGGTCCATGCCGATTGCGTGCCTGTCCTGTGCGAGGTGGGCGAGGATTACCGGATCGATCTCGCGGATTTCGAGGCGCGGCTCGACGGGGTTCAGGCGGTGCTCGTCAGCCACATGCGCGGGCATACCTCGGACATGGATGCGATCATGGCGCTGGCCGGGGCGCGCGGCCTGCCGGTGATCGAGGATGCCGCCCATTCGCTTGGCACGCTCTGGCGCGGGCGCAGGATCGGGACCATCGGGCGCGCGGGCTGTTTCAGCTTCCAGTCCTACAAGCTGGTGAACGCGGGCGAGGGCGGGATCGTGATCACCGACGATGCCGATCTGGTGGCGCGCGCGGTGATCATGTCGGGTGCCTACGAGCACAACTGGGCCAAGCACATGGCCGCGCCCGATCCGGCGCTGGAGGCGGCCTTTGCCCGCTGGCAGAACCGGCTGCCGCTCTACAATCTGCGGCTGTCGAACCTGTCGGCGGCGATCATCCGCGCGCAGCTGCCCGAGATCCCGCGCCGGGTGCGGGCGGGGCGGGCCAATCACGATCACGTCGCGGCACGGCTTGATGCCGCGCCCTGGTTCTCGGTGCCCGAGGCCCTGCCGGGCGAGGAACGCGCGCCCGATTCGATCCAGTTCAACCTTCTGGGCCTGGACGAGAGCGAGACCCGGGCCTTTGCCGAGGAAG
The DNA here is from genome assembly GCA_002720475.1 of Roseovarius sp. Lineage (GTDB taxonomy): Bacteria > Pseudomonadota > Alphaproteobacteria > Rhodobacterales > Rhodobacteraceae > Roseovarius. The sequence goes on along the minus strand of PBIL01000008.1, from coordinate 77,459 downwards.
CGGCGGCGCGCGGGGTGAAGGTGCAGGTCTTCGGTCTGAGCGCGGACAATGCGCGCGCCTTCTGGAACTGGCGTTTCCTGCCCGGCGGGGTGCCGGACCTGCCGCGCACGCGGGCGATGCTGATGCGGGCCTGCGACGTGCGCCTGCCGGCGCGGCTGACGCGGGCCGAATGCGACATGATGGCCGACATCCTGCTGAGCGCGGCGGCGGCGGTCATGGAAGGGCAACGCGCCTACGGCACCTGACACGAAGAGGCTGCCCGCGGCGTGCGGACGGCCTCCGGCTGCGCCGCGCTGGACGGCCGTTATTCGGGCTTGCCCGCCTCGATCGAGATGCGCACCTCGACCTCGTCGCTGATATAGGGCGCAAACTTGCCCAGCTCGAAATCGGTGCGCTTGAGCGTGGTCGTGGCACTGAACCCGATCCAGGGGCGGTTGTTCATCGGATGCGCATCGACCTTCTGGTTCATCACCGTATCGAGCACCACCGGCCGGGTGATGCCGTTCATGGTCAGATCGCCGGTGATGAGCGCGGTATTCTCCCCCGTGACCTCGATCCCCGTCGAGGTGAAGGTCACGAGATCGCCCTCTTCCGCGCCGAAGAAATCCTCGGACATGAAATGCTCGTCGCGCTCTTCCCAGCCGGTGAACATGGACATCACCGGGATCGCCACGCTGACCGAGGAATTGGCCGGGGTCTCGGCGTCGAATTCGATCGTGCCCTCGAAGCCCGCGAACATGCCCGTCGTTGTCGAGAATCCGAGATGGTTGTAGGTAAACACCACCTGGCTGTGGCTCGGATCGAGCTCGTAGGTCTCGGGGGCGGCGAGGGCGCCGGTGGCAAGGAGCGCGAGCGCGCTGGCTGCGATGACATTCTTCATTGGGAAACCTCCTGTCTGGGTCGGGACACACCGACAGGGGAGAAGATGGCCGCAGATTGCAAAAGAACAATATGTCAGTTTCAAACAGGGCCTGTGGACTGGCGAACACGAGGCCGGGCAGGGCCTTCGCCGCTCAGGCGGCGAAGGACAGGGCCTTTTGCAGGTTGCGCGCGCTGCGGTCGTCGGCGATCTCCAGCGCCACGACCAGCCGGCCACCGCGATCGCGCGCGCTGAGCAGGCCGTCGCGCAGCGACAGTTCGGCCAGATCGTCCAGCCGGTGGACGATGCAGCGGGCAGGGCTGCGCCCCTGCGCGGGATGCAGGATACGCAACTGCCCGCCCTTGCGGTCGATCTGCACCTCCGGGCGCGGATCGGACAGGCGCGCGGCATGAAAGGCCAGCAGCCCGGCCCAGAAGAGCGCGAAGCAGAACAGCAGCTTGACCAGCATCATCGCCGGGTCGGACGCCACCGAGGGCAGCAGCCAGAGCCCGAGCGACGCCAGCACGAGCACCGTTCCGGCAAGCCGCAGGAAGAGGCGACCGGGATCGAGCGCGGTCCCGGTCGCGCCGGACTCCTCAACCGTGGCGGTCAGGGGCGGGGCGGCAAATTCGCGTTCGAAATCGGGAAGCGCAACCATGGCGGGACTCCTCTGGGCGTTTCCGACAGGATGCAGGCCAATCGTGCCCGCATTTGGGCAATCCCGTGTCGAGGCCGGGACCCGCGATTCGGGCCTTGCAGGACGGCACCGGCCGAGCTATACGCCCCCAACCTTTCGCTTTTGTTATGATCCGCGCAGCCTCTCGTGGACGGGCCGCGAAAGGGCATTGCCCGCCCTATGAAATGCGCCTTGAAAGAAATGGAGACGACATGCCGCTTTACGAGCATGTGATGATCGCGCGTCAGGACCTGTCCAACGCGCAGGCCGAAGGTCTGATCGAGCATTTCGGTGCCGTTCTCGCCGATAACGGGGGCCGCGTCCTCGACAGCGAGTATTGGGGCGTCAAGACGATGGCCTACAAGATCAACAAGAACCGCAAGGGCCATTACGCCTTTCTCAGGACCGACGCGCCCGCCGCCGCCGTGCAGGAGATGGAGCGGCTGATGCGGCTGCACGATGACGTGATGCGCGTGCTGACCATCAAGGTCGATGCCCATGACGAGGGCCCCTCGGTGCAGATGCAGAAGCGCGAGGAGCGCGGGGAGCGCGGGGATCGCGGCGACCGGCCCGAACGCCGCGAGCGCCGCTGACGGACCGTGTGAGAAAAGGACGATAACCAATGGCTACCAAACCGTTTTTTCGCCGCCGCAAGGTCTGCCCCTTCTCGGGCGATAACGCGCCCAAGATCGACTACAAGGACACGCGCCTGCTGCAGCGCTATATCTCGGAGCGCGGCAAGATCGTGCCGTCGCGAATCACCGCCGTTTCGGCCAAGAAGCAGCGTGAACTGTCCCGCGCCATCAAGCGCGCGCGCTTTCTCGCGCTCCTGCCCTACGCCGTGAAATAAGGAGCGAGCCAATGCAAGTGATCCTTCTGGAGCGTGTGGCCAGGCTTGGTCAGATGGGCGACGTGGTTGAGGTAAAGCCCGGCTTCGCGCGCAACTATCTTCTGCCGCAGGGCAAGGCGCTGACCGCCTCCGAGCGCAACATCGCCGATTTCGAGGCGCGCAAGGCGCAGCTCGAGGCGCAGAACCTCGAGACCCGCAAGGAGGCCGAGGCGATGGCCGCGCGGCTCGACGGGCAGCAGTTCGTGGTGATTCGCCAGGCGTCGGACGGCGGCGCGCTCTACGGCTCGGTCAGCACCCGCGACGCGGCCGAGGCGGCGACCGAATCCGGCTTCACCCTTGACCGCAAGCAGGTCTCGCTGATCCGCCCGATCAAGGAGCTGGGCCTGCATGACGTGACCGTGACGCTGCACCCCGAGGTTGTGGTGACCATCCAGCTCAACGTCGCCCGCTCACCCGAGGAGGCCGAGCTGCAAGCCTCGGGCAAGACCATCCAGGACGCGGCCGCCGAGGCCGAGGCCGCCGCCGATTTCGAGATCGCCGAGCTTTTCGACGATATCGGTGGCGCGGCAGCGGATGACGACGAAACGGTCCGAGTCCGAAACTCCATCACTGAGACTGGCGTCGCGCGGCGATCCGCGCGATGCCATTCGGGTGCGAGCGTTTTCCTCGACAGGACGGACTCCTTCGTGCTAACGTGCCGAACTCATCGGGATCAAAATGATCGTGAAGGTTACTTGATCTTTCGGTGGGACGATGCGCCTGGGTTTCGGGCGCTGTGCCGGATGACAGACACGTCACCGGATGTCATGCATGACTATGTGTCGACAAACACCGGAACGGCGTGAATAGGCGACGGAATGGACCCGATCACACCGGATCATAACGATAAGGACGGGTCGGGGTTTAAACGCTATCTCGAGAGGATCCGTGATCGATTCGAACTCGATCACGTTGCATATGCCGGAGTAAACCCGGTCAGCGGGAAGTCCCACGGCTACATGACCTACGATCAGGAATGGTCACGGCATTACCTTGAACATCGATTCTACGAGATCGATCCCGTCCTGATCAAGGCGCGGCACTCGATCGCGCCGGTGGATTGGGCGCGCCTCGAGAAAGGCCTTGAATTTCAAACCGTTTTCCGGGACGCCCGCGCGTTCGGCATAACGGATCGAGGTCTTACAATACCGGTGCGCGGTCCCTTCGGGGATGTGGGCGGATTCAGCGTGCTTCGTGACTGTTCACGGCGCGAGTGGGACTTGCTTATCGGCGAGATCATAGGCGATTTGCAGGCTGCTGCAGTTCACATGCACGATGCGATCATTCGCTCTGATCCGCTTTCCAGTGTTCTGGGCGCTCCGTCCCTGTCGTCTCGCGAGATAGAAATCTTGCAGTGGACGGTAGCCGGAAAGTCTCAACAGGATATCGGAGACATTCTGTCGATTTCGCATCGCACCGTGGAAGTACATTTGCGCTCTGCGCGATCAAAACTGCAAGCGCTCACGACCGCTCAGGCTATTGGCCGCGCGATCAATCTAGGGCTGATCTATCCGCGCTAGGTCGTGCCTCAGACCAATATCCAAGAGTCTTGACGTATCGGCACGGGACGTTGGTGGCCTCACCGAGGCGTGAGGCTGCCTCGAGCTACGGGATTCCCCTAATGGTGCGCGACGTGGTTTTCGCTACTCTCTAATTCCAATCTCTCAGAGTCACCACTCTCGAAAACGAATATAGGGGAAGCGGAAATGATACTAGTGATCGACGCGATAAACAAAGACCGGTTCGCGAGCGTTCTGGACGAAATGTTCAAGTTGCGGGCTCGTGTTTTCGGAGACAGGCTCGGCTGGCAGGTAAACGTTGTGGACGGTCGCGAGCGCGACGTGTTCGATGATCTGGATCCGGCCTATGCGGTCGGGCTTGACGACGATGGCAATGTCGTATCCTGCGTACGCGCACTTCAGACAACTGGTCCACACATGTTGTCGGATGTCTTCTACGCCATACTCGATGGCGAGCCGCCGCTGCGCAGCCCTCACCTGTGGGAATCGACCCGTTTCTGCGTCGATACGCAGCGCCTTGGGCGTGGTCGGGGACCCAACTCCGTCTCCTACGCCACCTGCGAGTTGATGATCGCATCGCTCGAAGCGGCAAAGCGGGCGGGCGTTTCGGATATCGTTACCGTCATCGACCCAGTGATGGACCGTGTTCTCAAGCGTTCCGGAAATGCGCCTTACGATTACGTCGGACGACAGGCCGAGATGGGAAAGGTTCCCGCGCTGGCGGCGCTGCTTGATTGCACCGACGAGCGGATCGCGCGCATCAGGAAATTCAGCGGCATCGAGGGGGATGTTTTTCTGAGCGAGGAAGAGGCGCTTTGCCTCCTTGCCCGCCGGGCAGTCCGGGCCCCGGCAAAAAGCGCGCTTGAAATCTATTGTGACGAACAGGTTGCCGCCGCCACCACGACGCAGGAGCGGGTTGCCGCGCTCCGGCTCAGGGCGGCGCTGGCCGACAGGGTCCGTTCCCGCTCGGATATCAGCGCCTGACCCCCATCAGCGCTCCCCAGCTCGGGCTCACTCGTCCGATCCGGGTCCGGGAACGACAAGGGCCGCCCCACTCTCCCCGGGGCGGCCCATTTTCTCATCCGTGGCGGCGCGCTCACATCTCGTTCATGGCCTCGATCGCCGCCTCGAGCTCTTCCTTCGAGACCGGCCTTTCGGTGATCTCGGCCAGCTCGACCACGTAGTCGATCACCTTGTCCTCGAAGATCGGCGCGCGCAGCTGCTGGCGCATCTGCGGGCTCTTCTGCACGAATTCGAAGAACTCGCGCTCGTGGCCGGGGTAGTTCCGGGCCTCGGTCATCACCGCCTGCGTCATCTCGGCGTCGGAAACCTGAACCTCGGCCTTCTGGCCCAGATCGGCGAGCAGGAGGCCGAGGCGCACGCGCCGCTCGGCGAGCGTCACCTGTTCCTCGGTCGGCTCGATCTCTTCGTGATCGTGGCCCTGCACATCGGGATGGTCCTCGTGCCAGAGCTGATGCGCGATCTGCTTGGCCTCACTCTCGACCATGGTGGGCGGCAGATCGAAGCTCACCATCTCGTCGAGCGCGTCGAGCACGTTGCGCTTCAGGATGGCGCGCGCCGCCCCGGCATATTCCTGCTCCAGCCGCTCGGCGATCTGCGCCTTGAGCGCGTCGAGGCTTTCGGCCCCGTATTTCTGCGCCAGATCGTCGTTGATCTCGGCGGGCACGGGCGCCTTCACGGCCTTCACCGTGCAGTCGAACACGGCTTGCTTGCCGGCAAGATGTGCCGCCTGGTAGTCCTCGGGGAAGTTCACCGTGACGGCCTTCTCCTCGCCCGCCGTCACGCCGACAAGCTGTTCCTCGAAACCGGGGATGAAGCTGCCAGAGCCAAGCGTCAGCGGGTAATCCTCCGCCGCGCCGCCCTCGAAGGGCTCTCCGTCGAGCTTGCCGACGAAGTCGATCACCACCTGGTCGCCGTCCTGCGCGGTGGCCCCGTCCTCGCGGTCGGCGAAGTCCTGCGCGCTCTCGGCCAGGCTGCCGAGCGCGGCGTCCACGGCGGCCGCGTCGGCCGTGACCACGAGACGCTCGAGCTTGAGCCCCGAGAGATCGACGGCCGGGATCTCGGGCAGCGCCTCGTAGCTCAGCTCGATCTCGACATCGTCGCCCTCTTTCCATTCCTGGTTGGCCATCTTCACGTCAGGCTCGAAGGCCGGGCGCTCGCCGGTCTCGGCGAAATGCGCCTTCATCGCGTCATCGACGCTTTCCTGCATCGCCTCGCCGAGCATCCGCTGGCCGAACTGCTTCTTCAGAAGCGGCAGCGGCACCTTGCCCTTGCGAAAGCCCTTGAGCTCGATCTCGGGCTGGGCCTCCTTGAGCTTGGCGGTGATCTTGTCGTCGAGATCCTGCGCCGACAGGATCATCCTGTAGCCGCGCCTGAGACCGTCGTTGAGGGTTTCGGTGACCTGCATGTTCGTCCTTTCCTATGCATCGGGCCGCGGAGGCGTCCGCGGCGGTCAAGATCACGGGCCTTCTAGTGACGGGCCGGAGACGCCGCAAGGGAAAACCGGTGGGGCGCGCGGGGGCTCAGGCCCCGCGCCAGATCCAGCCGCCGCCAAGCACGCGGCTGCCGCCGGTCTCGTAGAAGACGCAGGCCTGACCGGGCGAGACGCCTTCCTCGGGGGTGAGCAGCTCGACCTCGGCCTCGGACTCGGAGAGGGGCCGCAGCACCGCCTCGCGCGGCGGGCGGGTCGAGCGGACCCTCACCGAGACAGACCATTCCGCCCGCGAGGTGAGCGGCGCATCGCCCAGCCAGTTGACCTCGCGCACCGGCACGGTGCGGGTGGCCAGCATCGCCCTGGGGCCCACGATCACGCGGCGGCCCTCCACGTCGAGCCGCACGACATAAAGCGGCTCTTCCAGCCCGCCGATGCCGAGGCCCCGCCGCTGGCCGATCGTGTAATGGATCACGCCCTCATGGGTGCCGAGGATGCGCCCGTCGGCATGGACGATCTCGCCCGGATCGGCGGCACCGGGGCGCAGCTTCTCGATCACGGCGGCATAATCGCCATTCGGGACGAAACAGATATCCTGGCTGTCGGGCTTGTCGGCCACGATCAGCCCGTATTTCGCCGCCAGCGCCCGCGTCTCGGCCTTGGAGGCAAGCCCGCCCAGCGGAAAGCGCAGGAAATCCAGCTGTTCGGGCGTGGTGGAGAAGAGGAAATAGGACTGATCGCGCGCCGGATCGGCGGCCATGTGCAGCTCCGGCCCGTTCGCCCCCGTCTCGCGGCGGATGTAATGGCCCGTGGCCATGCAATCGGCATCAAGCTCGCGCGCGGTCTGGAGCAGGTCCTTGAACTTGACCCGTTCGTTGCAGCGGATGCAGGGCACGGGCGTCGCCCCGGCAAGATAGCTGTCGGCGAATTCGTCGATCACGGCATTTTGAAAGATGTTCTCGTAATCGAGAACGTAATGGGGAAAGCCCATTTCCTCGGCCACCCGGCGGGCATCGTGAATGTCGATCCCCGCGCAGCAGGCGCCCTTCCTGGCCAGCGCCGCGCCGTGATCGTAGAGTTGCAGCGTGACGCCCACCACGTCATAGCCCTCCTGCGCAAGCTGCGCCGCCACCACGGAGGAATCGACGCCGCCCGACATGGCCACGACCACCCGCGTCTCGGCGGGGGGCTTGGCAAACCCCAGCGAATTCAGCGGCGTGGCGGTGTCGAGGGACATGGAACGCTCCGGACAGATCGGGTGAGATATAGGAAAATCCTAGATATTCTCAAGGCTTGGCTTCACCCCCCGTTAAGCGCGCTTGCGCGACCTGAAACGCGCATCAGACCAAGGGGTGAGAGGGATGTATCTCAAGAAAGTCGAAGGGCCAAGGGCGGTCACGCTGCCCGACGGCACGGTTTTCAGCCGCGCCGACCTGCCGCCGCCGGACACCCGGCGCTGGGTTGCCTCGCGCAAGCTTGCCGTCGTCCTGGGGGTCGCGCATGGGTTGATTTCCCGCGCCGAGGCGCTGCGCATCTACGGGTTGAGCGACGAGGAGCTGGACGAATGGATATGCGCGGCGGCCCGCCACGGCAAGAAGGGGCTTCGCGTCACGGGCCGCCTCAGGAATTGACAACCCATGCGGGAGTTTCGAAAATGTTCTTCGTCGGTAACGCTAGGTTAACCATTTCTCCCCAGTGTTGCGAACAAAGCGGCACCATTGAACGGAGACCCCCTATGCGTGTATTGCTCGTCGAGGATGACCCCACCACCTGCAAGAGCATCGAGATGATGCTCACCCATGCCAACCTCAACGTCTACACGACCGATCTGGGCGAGGAGGGGATCGACCTGGCCAAGCTCTACGATTACGACCTGATCCTGCTCGATCTCGGCCTGCCGGACATGAACGGGCACGAGGTGCTGCGGCAGTTGCGGCTGGCGCGGGTTGCGACGCCGATCCTGATCCTCTCGGGCGACGGCGATACCGAAAGCAAGCTCAAGGGCTTCGGCTTCGGCGCCGATGACTATCTCACCAAGCCGTTCCACCGCGACGAGCTGGTGGCGCGCATCCATGCCATCATCCGCCGCTCCAAGGGCCATTCGCAATCGGTGATCCGCACCGGCAAGATCAATGTGAACCTCGATGCCAAGACCGTCGATGTCGCCGGGCAGGCGGTGCATCTGACCGGCAAGGAATACCAGATGCTCGAGCTTCTGTCGCTGCGCAAGGGCACGACGCTGACCAAGGAGATGTTCCTCAACCATCTTTACGGCGGCATGGACGAGCCCGAGCTCAAGATCATCGACGTGTTCATCTGCAAGCTGCGCAAGAAGCTGGTCGAGGCCACCGGCGGCGAGAACTATATCGAGACGGTCTGGGGACGCGGCTATGTGCTGCGCGATCCCGAGCCGGGCACGCGCTCCGGCGCGCCGCTCGCCATCGGGGCCTGAGCGCATCTGGACCTTGACCCGCCGCCGCCCTATCACACGAAGGGGCGGATCGCGGAGGGGCCGATGTCCGAAGAAGAAATCGCCGTCGAGCAGCTGACCGAGGCGCAGGCGCGCGGAGAACTGGCACGGCTCGCACGGGTGCTGGCCGAGGCGGACGCGGCCTATCACGCCGAGGATGCGCCGCTGATGTCGGATGCCGCCTATGACGCGCTCAAGGCGCGCAACGCGGCGATCGAGGCGCGCTTTCCTGCGCTCAAGCGCGCGGACAGCCCTTTGGAGCGGGTGGGGGCCGCGCCCGCGGAGGGGTTTGCGACGGTCAGGCACAGGGTGCGGATGCTGAGCCTCGGGAACCTTCCCCAGGACAAGAAATCAAAGATCACCCCCCCGGAGGAAGTTCACAAGTTCGACGCCCGCATCCGGCGCTATCTCGGCCTCGGGCAGGCGGACCCGCTCGCCTATACCTCCGAGCCCAAGATCGACGGGCTTTCCCTCAGCCTGCGCTACGAGGCCGGGCATCTCGTGCAGGCTGCCACGCGCGGCGATGGCGAGACCGGCGAGAACGTGACCGCCAATGCCCGCACCATCGCCGATATCCCCGAGCGCATCGAGGGCGCGCCGGACGTGCTCGAGGTGCGCGGCGAGGTCTATATGAGCCATGCCGATTTCGAGGCGCTGAACGCGCGGCAGGCCGACAGGGCCGACAAGCTCTTCGCCAATCCGCGCAACGCCGCCGCCGGATCGCTGCGCCAGCTCGACCCGGCGATCACCGCCGCGCGCCCCTTGCGCTTCTTCGCCTATGGCTGGGGAGAGCTTTCCGCGCCGCTCGCGGAGACGCAGATGGGCGCGCTCGAGCGGCTGGCCGCGTTCGGCTTTCCCACCAATCCGCGCACCGCGCTCTGCGACGGGCCCCGGGCGCTTCTCGCCCATTACCGCGAGATCGAGCAGGCGCGCGCCACGCTCGGCTACGATATCGACGGCATGGTCTACAAGGTCAACGATCTGCGGCTCCAGGAGCGGCTCGGCTTTCGCGCCACGACCCCCCGCTGGGCCATCGCCCACAAGTTTCCCGCCGAACTGGCCTGGACCCGGCTCGAGGCGATCGACATCCAGGTGGGCCGCACTGGCGCGCTCAGCCCCGTCGCGCGGCTCGCCCCGGTCACGGTGGGCGGCGTGGTGGTGCGCAACGCGACGCTGCATAACGAGGATTACATCGCCGGGCGCAACAGCGACGGCCAGCCGATCCGCGAGGGCCGCGACATCCGGGTGGGCGACTGGGTGCAGGTCTATCGCGCGGGCGACGTGATCCCGCAGATCGCCGATGTGGATCTTTCGCGGCGGCCCGCCGATGCGGCCCCGTACGTCTTTCCCGTCACCTGCCCGGAATGCGGCAGCGACGCGGTGCGCGAGCCGGGCGATTCGGTGCGCCGCTGCGTGGGCGGGCTGATCTGCCCCGCGCAGGCGGTGGAGCGGCTCAAGCATTTCGTCTCCCGCGCCGCCTTCGACATCGAAGGGCTGGGCGCGAAACAGGTCGAAGCCTTCTACCGGGACGGCTGGATCAGGGAACCTGCGGATATCTTCACCCTCGAAGAGCGCTTCGGCCAGGGGCTTCAGCAGCTCCGCAACCGCGAGGGCTGGGGCGAGAAGAGCGCGGCAAACCTCTTTCGCGCGATCGAGGAGAAGCGGCGCATCCCGTTCGAGCGGCTGCTCTTCGCGCTCGGCATCCGCCATGTCGGCGAGCAGGCCAGCAGCCTCATCGCGCGCCATTACGGCACCTGGGAGGCGTTCATCGCCGCGATGGACGGCGCGCGCGATCTGGCCGGCCCGGAATGGGAGCGGCTGCTTGGCATCGACGGGGTAGGCGAGGTGTTGGCCACGAGCCTCGTGCGGACCGTGACCGAGCCGCATGAACGCGCGAGCATCGACCGGCTCACCGCGCATCTGAGCGTCCTGCCCGCCGAACGCCCGGATGTCTCCGGCAGCCCGGTGGCCGGCAAGACCCTGGTCTTCACCGGCACGCTGGAGAAGATGACCCGCGCCGAGGCCAAGGCGCGCGCCGAGGCGCTCGGCGCGAAGGTGGCGGGCAGCGTCTCGGCCCGCACCGACCTGGTGATCGCCGGGCCGGGGGCCGGGTCGAAGGCGAGGAAGGCCGCCGAGCTGGGGGTCGAGGTGATCGACGAGGCGGCCTGGCTCGATCTCGTCGGCGGGCGATGAGCACCCGGCCCCCGATCCTCTTTCCGCTTTTCGCGGGGATCGAGACGCTTGACGGCGTGGGACCGCGGACGGCGAAACATCTTGCCGCGCTCGACATCACCCGCCCGCGTGACCTTCTCTTCACGCTGCCCTGGTCGGGCGTGGACCGGACCCGCCGCGCCACGGTGCAGGGGGCACCGATCCCCGGCGTGGTCACGGTCGAGGTGGTGGTGGGCCGCCACGATCCGCCCGCCCGCCCCTCGGCCCCCTATCGCGTGGTGGTCGAGGATGCCGCGACGAGCTTTCATCTCGTCTTCTTCCGCGCCCGCGCCGACTACCTGCGCAAGCTGCTGCCGACAGGGGCGCGGCGGGTGGTCTCGGGCAAGGTGGAGCTTTTCGACGGCATCGCGCAGATGGTCCATCCCGATCACGTCCTGCCGGTCGAGGAAGCCTGCGAGATCCCCGCCTTCGAGCCGGTCTATCCGCTGACCGCGGGGCTGACGCAGCGGGCGATGGCGAAGGCGGCGCAGGCGGCGATTGCTCGCGCGCCGGACCTTGCCGAATGGATCGACCCCGCGCAAAAGGCGCAGGCGGGCTGGCCGGACTGGCGCGCGGCGCTTGTCGCGGCGCATGGCCCGGCCTCGGCGCGCGATCTCTCCCCGGCCAGCCCCGCGCGCGAGCGGCTGGCCTATGACGAGCTGATGGCGCATCAGATGACGCTGGCGCTGGCCCGCGCGAAGCTGCGCCGCGCCAAGGGACGGGCGACGGTGGGCACGGGGACGTTGCAGGCGCGGGTGCTGGCGGCGCTGCCCTATACGCTTACCAGCGCGCAGACCCGCGCCCTGGCCGAGATCGCCGCCGATATGGGCCAGCCCGTGCGGATGAACCGGCTGCTGCAGGGCGATGTCGGCGCGGGCAAGACGCTGGTGGCGTTCAAGGCGCTGCTCATCGCGGTCGAGGCGGGCGGGCAGGGGGTGCTCATGGCCCCCACGGAGATCCTCGCGCGCCAGCATCTCCAGGGGCTTGCGCCGCTTGCCGAGGCGGCGGGCGTGCGGCTCGAGATCCTCACCGGCCGCGACAAGAGGGCCGGGCGCGCGGCCAAGCTGCGGGCGCTGGCGGCGGGCGAGATCGACATCCTCGTGGGCACGCATGCGGTGTTCCAGCGCGACGTCGAATTTGCCGATCTGCGGTTGGCCATCGTGGACGAGCAGCACCGGTTCGGGGTGCGCCAGCGGCTCGAACTGGGGCAGAAGGGCGCGCAGGCCGACATGCTGGTGATGACCGCAACGCCGATCCCGCGCAGCCTCGCGCTCGCGCAATATGGCGACATGGATGTGAGCGTGCTGGACGAGAAACCGCCCGGGCGCAAGCCGATCCGCACCGCGCTGGTCAGCATGGCGCGCATGGACGAGGTGGTGGATCATCTGCGCCGGGCCATCGCCGAGGGGCGGCAGGCCTACTGGGTCTGCCCGCTGGTCGAGGAAAGCGAGGCGGTGGATCTCTCGAGCGCCGAGGAACGGTTCCGCCGGTTGCGTGCCGCGCTTGGCGAGGGCCGCGTGGGGCTGGTGCATGGCCAGATGCCGCCCGAGGAGAAGGACGCCGCCATGGCCCGCTTCCAGCGCGGCGAAACCAGTGTCCTCGTGGCAACGACCGTGATCGAGGTGGGGGTGGATGTGCCCAATGCCTCGATCATGGTGATCGAGCGGGCCGAGAGCTTCGGCCTGGCGCAGCTGCACCAGTTGCGGGGCAGGGTGGGGCGCGGCACGGCGGCCTCGACCTGCCTGCTGATGTATCAGGCACCGCTTACCGAGGGCGGGCGGCGGCGGCTCGAGACCATGCGCGATACCGAGGACGGGTTCCGCATCAGCGAGGTCGATCTCGAGATGCGCGGCGCGGGCGATCTCATCGGCACGGCGCAATCGGGGCTGCCGCGGTTCCGCGTGGCCGACCTGGAGGCGCAATCGGCGCTCATGGCGGTGGCGCAGTCGGACGCGCGCAAGCTGCTGGCCGAGGATCCGGAGCTGCGCTCGCCGCGCGGGCAGGCGGCGCGGGTGCTGCTGTGGCTGATGGAGCGTGACCAGGCGATCCGCCTGATTTCCGTCGGATAGGGTTTGTTCTCTTTTGTTCTCATAAAGTTCTTTACACGGCTCCGGAGATGTGAGAACAATCGGGCAACATCATGGAGGAAAGCGTCATGCTGCACCAGATCAGGACAACCGCCGCCCGCGCCGAAGACACGCTTCTTGCGGATGTGATCGGGGCCGTCGCGCTCATGGTGACGCTGATCGGCGCGCTCTGTCTTCCGGTGATGATCTGACCGGTTTCTGCCTGCCGGTGCGCGCCCCTGCCGGTCCCCCCTGTCCCAACTCGGGGATCGCGCATTCTGCCTGTCCCAAGGGTTTCGGGCCTGCCTCTTGCCCGATCTCCCCGGGGCGCATATCCGGCCACTGCGCCGCCGCCGTTCTCCGGAACGCGCGGCGGTTTTTTCGCGCGACGCCGGGCGGCGGGGCGCATCCGGCGCGCGGGGGCGGGCCGGAGTCAGGCGCAGGAGGTTTGCGCGGCGATCTCCTCCATCGCCTCGGTCGCGGCCTCGAGCGTCAAGAGGATCGAGGCGTGGCGATTCTTGTAATCGCGCGCCGGGCGCAGCACCTCAAGCCCGTCGAAGGGCGCGGGCGGGGTCGGGCCGTCGGATTTCAGCATCTCGCGCAGCGCATCGCGGGCGGCGCGGACCTGCGCCAGATCGCAGCCAAGGATATTGGCCCCCACCACGCTGGCCGCCGCCTGGCCGAGCGCGCAGGCCCGCACCTCGGCGGCATAGTCGCTCACGCGCCCGTCGCGCATCGAGAGATCCACCGTCACCGTGGAGCCGCAGAGCGGCGCGCGCCGCCGCACGCTGGCCTGCGGCGCGGCAAGCCGCCCGTGATGCGGGATGTCGGCGGCCAGTTCGAGAATGCGCGCGGAATAGAGCTTGATCAGGTCGGTCTCGCCGCTCATGGCTTTTCCTTTCGTCCGTTGCCCCATAAATAGGCCCGGCACGGCCCGATGCAAAAGGATTTCGCCATGGATTTCGACCCCGCGACATTGAAATACGATGCCGATGGCCTGATCCCGGCGATCGCGCAGGAGGCCGGGACCGGCGATGTGCTGATGATGGCCTGGATGAACGCCGCGGCCGTGGCGCGCACGCTTCAGAGCGGGCGCGTGACCTATTGGAGCCGCTCGCGCCAGAGCTTCTGGGTCAAGGGCGAAAGCTCGGGCCATGTGCAGGAACTGGTGGAGATGCGGGTGGATTGTGACCGCGATTGCCTTCTGCTTCTGGTGCGGCAGACCGGACCGGCCTGCCACACCAACCGGCGGTCCTGTTTCTACACGGCGCTGCGCGACGGCGCGGAGGTGGAGATCATGGCACCGGTGACGGCCCCCTAGATCCGGCAGGGGTTCAGAGCCCGACCATGGCGCGGATGTCTTGCGGGCTGGCCCCCGCCGCGCGGTAGGTGGCGATGGCGCGGGCGTCGTCGCGCTTTGCCAGGCGCTTGCCCTGCGCATCGCGGATCAGCCGGTGATGGTGATAGGCGGGGGTGGGCAGGCCAAGGAGATTCTGGAGAAGGACGTGAATCTGCGTGGCCTCGGCCAGATCCGCGCCCCGGATCACATGGGTGATCCCCTGATCGGCATCGTCGAGCACCACCGCCAGGTGGTAGGAGGCCCCCATGTCGCGGCGCGCGAGCACCACGTCGCCCGCCGTCTCGGGGAGGTCGCGCAGGAAGGTTTCCGTGCCTTTCTCATTGTATTTCAAGGGTATGCCGGTCACTTCGATGGCGCGGACCATGTCGAGGCGCAGCGCCGCACCTTCGGGCATCGGTCCCGTGGGCGGGCTTTCGGGGCGGCAGGTGCCGGGATAGATCACGCCGTCAGGTCCGTGCAGCGGCGCGCCCTCCTGCGGGGCGGAGGCGGCGGCGCGGATATCGGCGCGGGTGCAGGTGCAGGGATAGAGCAGGCCGCGCGCCCAGAGCGCCTGCAAGGCGGCGCGGTAGCGTGGCAGGCGGTCCGATTGGCGCATCACCGGCTCTGGCCAGTCGAGCCCCAGCCAGCGCAGATCGTTGCGGATCTGCGCCTCCCATTCCGGGCGGCAGCGGCTGCGGTCAAGATCGTCGATGCGCAGGAGGAACCTGCCGCCCGCCGCCTGTGCCATGTCATGCGCCAGCATCGCCGAGAAGGCATGGCCCAGATGCAAAGGCCCGGTCGGCGAAGGGGCGAAACGGGTTATGAACATGTCTGGAGCAGCTTAGAAGGCAAGGCTCATGTCCTGCGCAGCCAGCCATTCCGACCATGCGGCCTTGGCGCGGTCGGTATAGGCGCGGTAGCGGTCCACGCGCCCGCGCCGCCCGCCCCGGAGCCCCTCGACGGGCCGGAAAAGGCCGAAATTGACGTTCATCGGCTGAAAGGTCTTCGCCTCCGCGCCGCCGGTGATGTGATGCAGCAACGCCCCCATGGCGCTGTCCTGCGGCACCTCGGGGAGAGGCTGCCCGAGGATCTCGGCGGCGGCAAGACGGCCCGCGACAAGACCCATGGCGGCGGATTCCACATAGCCCTCGACCCCGGTGATCTGACCGGCAAAGCGGATATGCGGGCGCGCGCGCAGGCGCATCTGCCGGTCGAGAAGCGTGGGGGAATTCAGGAAGGTGTTGCGATGAATCCCGCCAAGCCGCGCGAAACGGGCGTTTTCAAGACCAGGAATCATTTTTAAAACAGCGGTTTGCGCGCCATACTTCATCTTGGTCTGAAAGCCCACGATATTGTAGAGCGTGCCGAGCGCGTTGTCGCGGCGCAGCTGCACCACGGCATGGGGCTTGACATCGGGCCGATGCGGGTTGGTCAGACCCACGGGCTTCATCGGGCCGTGGCGCAGGGTCTCGCGCCCGCGCTCGGCCATGACCTCGATCGGCAGGCAGCCGTCGAAATACCCGGCCGTTTCGCCCTCGTGAAACTCGGTTTTCTCTGCTTCCAGCAGCGCGTCGATGAAGGATTCGTACTGTGCGCGGTCGAGCGGGCAGTTGATATAGGCGGTGCGCTCTTCCTCGGTCTCTCCCTTGTCGTAGCGGGACTGCATCCACGCCTTCGACATGTCGATGCTGTCGAAATGGACGATGGGGGCGATGGCGTCGAAGAAGGCGAGCGCCGCGCGCCCGGTCGCGCGCGCGATGGCCGCGCCGAGCGCGTCCGAGGTGAGCGGGCCGGTGGCGATGATCCAGTGGCCATCCTCTGGAAGAGACGTGATTTCAGAGGTTTGCACGGTGATCTTCGGATGGGCGCGAAGCCGCTCCGTCACCGATTTCGAGAAGGCATCGCGGTCCACGGCGAGCGCGCCGCCCGCGGGCAGACGGTGGCGGTCCGCCATCGCCATGATGAGCCCGCCCCCCGCCCGCATCTCCCAATGCAGGAGGCCCACGGCGTTCTGCTCGTCATCGTCCGAGCGGAACGAATTGGAACACACCATCTCGGCCAGATCGCCGGTGCGATGCGCGAAGGTGGCCACCTTGGGGCGCATTTCGTGGATCACCACCTCCACGCCCATTCTGGCCGCCTGCCAGGCGGCCTCGGACCCGGCCATGCCGCCGCCGACGATGTTGAGAACCTCTGTCATGCCGCGCGATCTAGGCGAAAGGGCGGGGTTTGGGAAGGGGGCTCACTGCTGCCAGCCCGGCGTGCGCTTGTCGAGAAAGGCGCTGATCCCCTCGGCTGTGTCGCGGTCGAGCATGTTCTCCACCATCACCGCGCCGGTATGGGCATAGGCCGCGTCAAGCCCCATCTCCAGCTGTTCGTAGAAGGCGCGCTTGCCGATGCGCACCGCCGTGCCGAGCTTGGACGCCACGGTTTCGGCAAGCGCCGTCACCTCGGCCTCGAGCCGGTCGGCAGGCACGGCGCGGTTGATGAGGCCCACGGCCTGCGCGCGGTCGGTATCGATGAAGCTGCCGGTGGTGAGCATCTCGAAGGCCTGCTTGCGCGGCACGTTGCGCGACAGCGCCACCATCGGCGTCGAGCAGAACAGCCCGATATTCACGCCGTTCACGCCAAAGCGCGTGCCCGTCGCCGCCACCGCCATGTCGCAGGAGGCCACGAGCTGACAGCCTGCGGCGGTGGCGATGCCATGCGGCGCGGCGATGACCGGCTGCGGCAGGTCGCGGATCGCGGTCATCACCGCCGTGCAGCGCGCGAAGAGATCGGCGAAATAGGCGCGGCCCCCGTCCTCGGACTGGCGCGCGGCCTGCATTTCCCTGAGATCGTGCCCGGCGCAGAACGCCTTGCCGGTGCCCCTGAGCGTCACCACGCGGATGGTGCGATCCCGGGCCAGCCGGTCAAGCCCGGATTGAAGCGCGGCGAGCATCGCGTCCGAGAGCGCGTTGAGATTGCCGGGCGAATTCAGGGTGAGGTGCGCGATCGCGCCCTCGTCGCTGCGGTCGAGAATTGCCATCTTGTTTCCCTCCGTCGATTGGTGTCACCTTAGCCGCGCAACGGGGCGGAGGAAAGCAATGGATGTGAAGACAGGCGTGAAGATGACGGCCGAGGAACTGACAGCGTTCCTAGCGGAGATATTTCCCCAGATCGCGTCTGATTTCGTCATCGATGAGGTGGGCGAGCGGCGGATCACCGTCCGCCTGCTGGTGGAGGACCGGCATTTGCGTCCGGGCGGCACGGTCTCGGGGCCATCGACCTTTGCGCTTGCGGATGTGGCGGTCTATCTGGCGGTCATGGCGATGGTCGGGCCAAAGGCGATGGCGGTGACGACGAGCTGTTCCATGGATTTCATGCGCAAGCCCGTCGCGAATGCCGACCTGATCGGCGAGTGCCGACTGTTGAAGCTGGGCCGGATGCTGGCGGTTGGCGATGTGCTGATTTTCTCGGAGGGCATGGCAGAGCCGGTGGCACGCGCAACCGTGACCTATTCGATCCCGCCAGGGTAGGCCACAAGCCGTGCGGCCGATTTCCATCCTTGCACGCGCCCAGGGCCTGGCTAAGCTGTCAGGAGAAGCGGGAGGATGGCGATGACCGACGCGCGGCCCGAGGGCGTGCCGGAGATGGGAGAGGTGCGTCTTGCCATGCTGGGCGAGGCGCTGCGCCGGGGATGGGCGGACATGCGCCGCGCGCCGGGCTATGCGGTCTTCTTTGCCGGGGTCTATGTGGCGCTCGGCCTTGTGATGGCGGCCGTCACCTTGGCCACGGGCAAGAGCTACTGGCTGGTCTTCGCCGCCGTGGGCTTTCCGCTGGTCGGACCCTTCGCCGCCGTGGGGTTCTACGAGGTGAGCCGCCGGCTGAGCGCGGGCGAGCCGCTGGTCCTGCGCGAGATCCTCGGCGTCATGGCGCAGCAGCGGCGGCGGCAGCTGCCGTCGATCTGCGCTATCATCATCATGGTGTTCCTGTTCTGGTTCTTCCTCGCGCACATGATCTTCGCGCTATTCCTCGGGCTTTCGACGATGACCAATGTCTCGTCCTCCTTCGACATCTATCTCACGCCCGAAGGGCTGCGCATGCTGGCGTTCGGCACGGCTGTCGGGGCCGGTTTCGCGCTCCTGCTTTACGCGATCACGGTGATCGCGCTGCCGCTGCTGCTCGATCGAGAGGTGGATTTCGTCACCGCCATGATCACGAGCGTTTCGGTGGTGACGGCGAACCCCGTGCCGATGCTGGCCTGGGCGGCGATCATCGCCGGGCTGACCTTCGTGGCGCTCCTGCCTGCCTTTCTCGGGCTTTTCGTCGTGCTGCCGCTTCTGGGCCACGCCACCTGGCATCTTTACCGCCAGATTTGTGCGGCGGCGTGAGCGAGATCAGGCGGACCAGATTTCGGGACCGCCGGTGATCGCCGGGTCGGGGGTATCGACGGCCTTCGCGTCCTTGCGTGCATAGTCGATCCCCGAAAGAAGGCGGCGCATGACCGCAAGCCGCGCGCGGCGCTTGTCGTCCGCTCGGATCACGGTCCAGGGCGCATGGGCCGTATGGCTGAGGCTCAGCGTCTCGGCGATGGCGGCGCTGTAGGCCTCCCAGAGCCGGAGGCCCTCGACATCGATCCGGCTCAGCTTCCATTGCTTGAGCGGGTCGCGCTCGCGGGCGAGAAAGCGGCGCAACTGCTCGGCGCGCCCGATATTGAGCCAGAACTTGAAAAGCCGGATCCCCTCCTCGACCAGCATCCGCTCGAAATCGGGCACCTGGGCGAAGAAATGCGCCCGCTGCGCGTCCGTGCAGAAGCCGAAGACGGGCTCGACCACGCCGCGGTTATACCAGCTGCGGTCGAAGAGCACCATCTCGCCGGCGGCGGGCAGATGGGCGATGTAACGCTGGAAATACCATTGCGTCGCCTCCTGGTCCGAGGGCTTGGGCAGCGCCACCACGCGCGCGCCGCGCGGGTTGAGGTTCTGCCGTATCCGCTTGATCGTGCCGCCCTTTCCGGCCGCGTCGCGCCCTTCGAAGATCACCGCCACGCGCGCGCCGCTCTCCTTGACCCAATGCTGGAGCTTCACCATCTCGATCTGGAGCTTGTCCATGGCCTTGTCATAGGGTTTGCGGTCCATCTGCTCGGAATAGGGAAAGCCGGGATCGAGCAGGTCGTCGCGGTCGGCGCGCGCGATGGCCTTGCGGATCGGCTCGGGGGCTTCGGTCTCGTAATAGGCGCTGATCGCGCCGTCATAGGGCAGATCCATCGGCGGCTCCGGTCTCGTTTCGCGCGACTATGACGGCTCAGGGCGCGGGGTTCAATCCGGCGCGCCTTGCGGCGCGGTCGATGGCGGCGATGACCGCTTCGGGGGCGGCGTGATGCGGCATGTGGCCGATGCCGGGCAACACGGTCAGCCGGGAATCGGGGACGGCGCGCGCGAGCGGCTCGGCATGGACGGCGAGGCCCACCGTTGTATCGCGGTCGCCGTGGACGATCTCCACCGGCACGGAGATCCGGGGATAGCGCGGGTGCAGCGCCTCGATCTCCCCAAGCAGGTTCGCGCGTTGCAGCGCGTTCTCCCGCAGGGTTGCCCGGCGCAGGGTCAGGGCCGCGCCGACATGGGCGAGATAGCCCGCGGGCATGTCCTGCGGGGCGAAGATGCCCGCGACGGCGCGCTCCACATAGGCATCGCTGACAAGCGCACTCAGCACCGGTGCAAGCAGCGGGCCGATCAGCGGATGCGAGAGCAGGCGGTATTGCAGGGGCAGCGCACTTTGCCAGGGATGGGAAGCACCGGCAAGGCTCACCAGCGCGGCGAGGGTCTCGGGCCGCGTCACCGCCCAGGCGAGCGCCACCGCGCCGCCGTAGCTGTGCCCCAGCACGACGGGACGTTCGGCCCCGAGGGCGGCGGCCGCGGCCTGAAGGAGCGCGGCCTGTTCGGTGATGCTGGCACCGTCCGCGTCGATCCGGCCGGTATGGCCGAGGCCGGGCCGGTCAAGCACGATCACCCGGTAACGCGCCGCCAGCCGCGGAGCGAGGTCGAAGGTCAGATCGCGCGCATTGCCCGAGGCCCCGTGGATCAGCACGAGATCGGGGCCGTCGCCCGTCACCACGGCATGCACGCGGTGGCCGTTCACCTCGATGAGCCGCCCCTCGGGGGGAAAGGCCGCCTCGGCGCGCGCCTCGTGCGCCCGCGCCTTCCAGAGCGCCAGCGCCGCCAGCCCGGCAAGGGCAAGCGCGGCAAGCAGTGCGAACTTCACCCCTCAGCCCCGCAGATCGGTGGTCTCGACTCCGATCTTCGTAATGTCGTAGGGGGTGGTTTCGTAGATCTCCGAGATCCAGTTTCCGTAGAGCAGATGCGCATGGCTGCGCCAGCGGTTCTGGGGCGGGCGCGCGGGATCGTCCCCGGGGTAGTAGTTGCACGGCACGTTGATCGGCGTGCCATTGGTGACGTCGCGTTCGTATTCCTGCTTGAGCGTGTCGCTGTCATACTCGAAATGGTTGAAGATGTAGAGCGCGCGGCGGCCCCGATCCTCCACCAGGCAGGGGCCGACCTCGTCGCTGTCCAGCAGGATCGTGAGTCCGGGCACGGCCGCGATCTCGTCTCGCTTCATCTCGGTCCAGCGGCTGACGGGGATCACGCAATCGTCCGAAAAGCCGCGCAGATAGGGCGAGGCGGGGGCCATGTTGCGGTGGCGGAAACAGCCGAAGGCCTTGGCAGGCAGCATGTGCTTTCTCACGCCGTGGAAATGGTTGATCATCGCCATGCCGCCCCAGCAGACGCCGAAGGTGGAATGGACATGGCTCTGCGTCCAGTCGAAGACCCGGCGCAGCTCGTCCCAGTAGGTGACGGCCTCGAACTCCAGATGCTCGATCGGCGCGCCGGTGATGATCAGCCCGTCATACTTGTCGCCCGAGGCCGCGACCTCCGCGAAGGGGCGGTAGAAGCTTTCCATGTGTTCGGCGGCGGTATTCTTCGCCTGGTGCTCGCTCATGCGGATGAGATCGAACTCGATCTGCAACGGCGTGGCCCCGATCAGCCGGGCGAACTGGTTCTCGGTCTGGATCTTGCGGGGCATGAGGTTCAGAAGGCCGATGCGCAGCGGGCGGATGTCCTGCCGTGCGGCGTGACCCGGGTCCATCACCATCACGCCCTCGCGCTTGAGCACGTCATAGGCAGGCAGGTTGGCGGGAATCTTGATCGGCATGGGCGTCTCTCGGGAACTGTCAGGCGCGGCGGCGGTCGATGGCGGTGGCGATGAGGGTCTCGAAGCTTGCGGCATCGGTGGCCCGGGCCACCTCGTCTGCGCTCACCCGTACGCCCCATTTGGCCATGGCCTCGTAACGCGGTTGACGATGCGCAAGGGCCTGCGCATAGGTCCAGCGGATGAAGGCATCCGGGTCAACCTCGGCTTCCATAACGTTGTTCTTGCGCAGATATTCCTCCCAGACGCGGCTCAGGAAAGCGGGCTGATAGGCCATGGGCTTGGGCGCACGGTCAAAGCGGCGGACAAGCTCGGCGGTATGCGCCTCCGAGCCCTCGATATAGACCAGAAGGCAATGGCGCGACAGTTCCGTGAGGATCGGATCGGCGGGATCGTCGCCATCCACCCATTCGCAGATCGAGCCGCCCGTGTCGCAGATGAAATGCGGATAGCCGTAGAGCCGCTGGCTGCGCTCGATGAAATAGCCCGTATCCATCAGCGCGTTTATCTCGGCCTGGCGGAACTGTTCCTGGCGGCGGCGGTAGTCCTCCATCGGCATCCCGCCCTTCTCCGGGGCCCCCGGCTTGCCGAGATAGGTCGAGACCGGCGAGAGATTGTGGAAGGTGATGTTGGAGCCGATATAGATCGAATCCGACAGGAGCAGGTCGCGCAGGAACGGCACCTGCATGGCATGGGCCTTGGCATTGTCGGTGATGAACTCGCCCATGTAGCGGGTGCCGATGCGGTAATCGATCGAATAGTGGAACCAGCCGCCGGCATCGCGCAGCATCTGCGAGACATGGGTCTTGCCCAGCCCCGACATGCCGTAGAAAAGCACCCGCTTCTGCGGGGCTTCGTGCCAGTGCCGGGCGGTTTCATAGATCATCGGCGGCTCCGTGCTTCGCGCGCCTTACCTGCTGGTTTCGCGGGGCTTTGGCAAGGGGTCAACGAAAACCCCCGCCCGGAGAGGGGCGGGGTGATGGCAGTGGCGATGGCGCGCGGCTCAGAAGCGGAAGGCGACTTTCGTGCCGAAGGCAAAGGCGTCGCTGCCGGAGAAGGCGGTGACGTTGCTGTTGGCATCGCCGATGTCGAAATACCGGATCCCGGCCGTGACCTCCCACGCTTCGGTCTCATAGGTCGCCGCGAGGCCGTAGCTGAAGAAACCGTCCTTGCCCGAGAGGTTGCCGACGACGTCGCCCTGGTCTTCCTCATACCCGAGGATGATCGCGCCGCTCCAGTTCTCGTTGAACCGTCGGCCGATACCCAGCTCATAAGTCCAGATGTCGCTCGGACCGCTGGCAATCGGCACGTTGACCGGAACGCCGGTCGAGAAGGAGAAGAAATCCCCGGGCTGGACGGCGAACTGCGTCCATTCGCGCCACCGGACGGAGCCGAAGAGCAGCGTGTTCGCGGCAATTCCGGTCTGCGCGTGCAGCGTGACGGATTGCGGCAGTTCGACCTGAAACGGTGCGCCGGTGTTGTCGCGGAAATCGTGTTCGGTCTTGGACTCGTAGGTCAGCGCGACGCGCAGGGCGATATCGGGGATTTCATAGGCCGCTCCGAGCAGATAGCCCAGCTGGAAATCCTTGTTGACGCTCAGGGAATAGGGCCCAGGACCGGCACCGCCCCCCGTCCCGGGCGAGAGAACGAAGATGTTGCCCGACAGACCGACATAGCGCAGACCGCCATAGACGCTGAAGCGATCCGTCGCCTTGTAGCGCGCGAGCCCGGTGAAGGCGACCGACTCGACCACGGCGTTGGATGTGCCGAAGAACGCGCCACCGGCGAAGGCCGAGGGCGTGCTGTAGTTCACATCGGCCCCCACCGGCTCGTCGATGACGAAGGCAAGGGGGACGCGATCGTTCAGATCGTGCTTGTAGCCTCCGGCGAAGGAGCGGTAGCTTTTCTGGATGTTGCCGGTCGGCCCCGTCGGGACGCCGGGCAGCGGTGTGCCCGAAACGGACGGGTCCACGTGAACGACAGAAATCTCTGCGTAGTTCTTGCCCTTCTCGAACAGGATTACCGAAGGATCTCCGCGCCTTTCGATTTCGCCTGCCTGGGCAAATGTGCCCGACAAGGCAAGCGCGGTGATCGCCAGCAAGTGAGTTTTCATCCGTCCCTCTCCTCCAGAAGATGTCTCGTCACATTACCGTTACGCTTTCACCGGTCAATCTTTGACGCCGCGTCATGGTTTCGGAGGCCCACCCAGGGTTGCAGGAGGGACACAGAATTCGCGCGGTCTCACGGTTCGGTTACCGATTGTGACGGGTTTCGTGCCAGAGATTGAGGTAATTCGCGCCGAAGATCACCGCGGCACCCAGGATCACCCAGGCCTCGACGGCCTCGCCATAGAGCACAAGCGCAATCGCCGCGATGAGCGGCAGGCGCAGGAAATCCACCGGCACCACCACCGTGGCAGGTGCCAGCGAGAGCGCGGTGGTCAGGCACAGATGCGCCACGAGGCCCGCCACCCCGATCAGCGCAAGCCAGGGCAGGGCGGCGGCGCGGGGCAGGGCGATGTCGCCGTCGAACCCGGCGCATGCGAGGCCGAGTCCGATCTGCATGAGCGTCATCCAGAACAGGATCGAGCTGAGGCTTTCGTGCCGCGTGAGCCGCTTGGTGGCCAGGATCGAGCCGGCAAAGCCAAGCGCGGCGCAGGCGGCGGCAAGTTGGCCAAGGCTCAGCGTCTCGGGGCTGGGTCGCGTGACCATCAGGATGCCGATGAAGCCGAGGCAGGCCGCCAGCACCCGGATGCGGGTCAGCCGTTCGCCCAGGACCAGTGGAGAAAGGACCAGCACCCAGAGCGGAGAGGTGAACTCGAGCGCGAAGACCTGCGCCAGAGGGATAAGCGTGATCGCCAGGAACCAAAGGTTCTGGCCGGTGAAATGGCTGAGGTTGCGGAGCGCGTGCAGGCCGAGCCGGTCGCGGCGCACCTCGCCCAGACGCCCCGTCGCACGCGCCACCGCCAGCACGATGACAAAGCCCACGACGGAGCGGTAGAGCATGATCTCGAACGTGTCGTGATCGAGGCTGACCGCGCGCCCGGCCACCGCCATCGCGGAAAAGGACGCCACCGCGCCCAGCATCCAGAGCGCGGCGCGCAGCGTCTGCGGCGCGGGCAGGGGGGCTGTCATTCCTCGGTCACGGTAAATGCGCGCGGCATGTGGCCGGTCACGCGCCACCAGTCGCTGTTGCGGGTGCGGGTCTGATGGGCGTCGAAAGCGGCGCGGGAGACGAATCTTTCGGTCACGGTGAAGACACCCGGCGCGGTCTCGGTCACGTCGAAGGACAGGCAGCCCGGTTCGGCGCGGCTCAGGCGGACATGGTCTGGCAGGGCGGCGCGCAGCGCCGCGGCCTCACCGGGTGCGCAGGTCATCGTGCCCGAGAGCCGGATCACTCCCATTCGATCGTGCCCGGCGGCTTGGAGGTGATGTCATAGGTCACGCGGTTGATGCCCTTGACCTCGTTGATGATCCGCGTCGCCGTCTCGCCAAGGAAGTCGTGGCTGAACGGGTAGTAATCCGCCGTCATCCCGTCAACGCTCGTCACCGCGCGCAGCGCGCAGGCAAAATCGTATGTCCGCCCGTCTCCCATGACGCCCACGGTGCGCACCGGCAGGATGGCGACGAAAGCCTGCCAGATCTCGTCATAAAGCCCGTGCTTGCGGATCTGGTCGATGAAGACCGCATCCGCCTTGCGCAGGATCTCCAGCTTCTCGCGGGTGATCTCGCCGGGGCAGCGGATGGCAAGGCCGGGGCCGGGGAAGGGATGGCGGCCGATGAAGCTCTCGGGCAGGCCAAGCTCGCGCCCGAGCGCGCGCACCTCGTCCTTGAAGAGCTCGCGCAGCGGCTCGACGAGCTTGAGCCCCATCTTCTCGGGTAGCCCGCCGACATTGTGGTGGCTCTTGATCGTGACCGAGGGGCCGCCCGAGAAGCTGACACTTTCGATCACGTCGGGGTAGAGCGTGCCCTGGGCGAGAAACTCCGCCCCCTCGATCTGCCCGGCATATTTCTGGAACACGTCTATGAACAGCCGACCGATCGTCTTTCTCTTGGTTTCGGGGTCGCTTACGCCCTCAAGCTCACCTAGAAAGAGCGCCGATTCATCGGCATGGACGAGCGGGATGTTGTAATGGTCGCGGAACATCGTCACGACCTCTTCGGCCTCGTTCAGGCGCAGAAGCCCGTGATCGACGAAGACGCAGGTGAGCTGATCGCCGATCGCCTCATGGATGAGCACGGCGGCCACCGAGGAATCGACCCCGCCCGACAGACCGCAGATCACCTTCTTGTCGCCCACCTGTTCGCGGATCTTGGCAATCGCCTCCTCGCGATAGGCGCCCATCGTCCAGTCGCCCTCGAATCCCGCCAGCCGCACGAAATTCTCGTAAAGGCGCTTGCCGTTCGGCGTGTGGTGGACCTCGGGGTGGAACTGCACGGCGTAGAAGCGGCGCGTCCGGTCCGCGGTGATGGCGAAGGGCGCACCGGGCGAGGTGCCCAGCACTTCGAAACCGGGGGCGATTTCAGAGACATGATCGCCGTGGCTCATCCAGACCTGCTCGCGCGCGCCATCCGCGAACCAGCCCTCGAGCAACGCGCTCTCGACGCCTGTCGGCGTGACCCAGGCACGGCCGAACTCGGCGGTGGCGTGCTCGCCCGCCACCACGCGGCCCCCCAGATCCTGCATCATCACCTGCTGGCCGTAGCAGATGCCCAGGATCGGCACACCCATGTCATAGATCGCGCGCGGCGGGCGGGGGCTGCCTGCGCGCGTCACGCTGTCGGGCCCGCCCGAGAAGATCACCGCGCGCGGCTGCATCTCCTCGAGCAGCGCCGCGGTCACGGTCTGATAGGGGTGGATTTCGCAATAGACGTTCAACTCGCGCAGACGCCGCGCGATCAGCTGTGTCACCTGGCTGCCGAAGTCGATGATCAGCAGGCGGTCATGATGGATCTGGCTCATGACCGCCCAATAGTGCGCCCCGAAGGACTGCGCAAGCCTGCCCTACCAGCGGTAGCTGACGCCGGTGGAAATCTCGTTCTGGTGCATGCGGATCTTCACGTTCTGCGGCACGCCGGTCAGCGCCGGGTTGTTGCCCGAGAAACTCTCCGGGAAGGCGTGGGTATAGGAGAACTGGAAGGTCCAGCGATTGTTGAGCTTGTAGGCCCCCGCCTACCGAGAGATGCCATTGCGGCGCGGCGGGGGCGATTGTGTTGATCACCACTTCGCCATTGTTCGAGATGAACTCCGAGGAATAGCTCACGCCCGTGCGCAGGGTCAGCCTGTCGGACTTGCGCCAGATCGCGGCGAGGCGCCAGATGTCCATGTTGTCCCAGCCGAAGCCCACCCCGTTCTGCGCACCGAGCGGGCCGGTCGGCGGGGCGCTCGAATTGCCGATGGCGGGGCTCTCGGCATACCAGATACGCTGGTATTCGCCGGTGAAGGTGAATTGCGGCGCGCGGGCCGGCGTGTAGGCCGCCCCGATCAGCAGCGTCGCGGGGATATCGAAATCGCCGTCATCGGCGAAAAGGCCGTCATACTAGGAGAATTTCGACATCTGCACCCGGCTGCGATGGCCACGCCGAAATCCCATTCCGAATTCGGCTCGTAGAGCACGCCGAGATTGATGCCGAAGCCGGTCGAGGTTTCGGTGCCGCGGTTGGTGACGGAGCCGGGCGAGACCGACAGACCGCCGAAGGCCTCCAGCCCCTCGGCCTTGAACCGCTGGATGGCAAAGACCGGCGAGATGCCGATGGTCACGGTATCGGACACCTTGCGCGCGTAGTTCATCGACAGGAAGGCCTGTTCGAGACTGACGCCGAGAGGCGCGCTTCCCGCGCCGAGCCCGGCAAAGAAGTTGGAGTCGAAATCGGTATTCAGCCCGCCATTGGCATAGACGAAGAAGGCGAGGCTGGAGCGGTCGTCGAGCATGAAGTTGACGCCGCCGCAGGGAATCAGGAACACGTCCTGGTCCGAGGAGAACTTGCCCGGGGTGAGCGGTCCGCCCGGCGCGATGCGAACATCGCGGTCCGGCGCGAACGTCGTCAGGCACAGACCGGCGACATTGCCGATCTTGACCCCCATCGCCGGGTTCTGCGCCAGCCCCAGCACGCCCGTGGGCACGGCGGCCCCGGCACCGGCCATGGATTTCGACGGCGCGCCGTAGCCGTTCACGAAATAGCCGTTCGTCGCCATTGCCGGGGCCGCCATCGCCCCGAACCCGCAGATCGTCAGGATCCGCAGAATCCGCCGCGCGGTATTGGTCATTCCTGTCCCTCCCTGTGCCGGATGTTTTCTGTCCGGCGGTCCTTGTTGTTACTGCGACAGCATGACGCGCAGAACCCCTCCCAGGCCTGCATGCGGTCGCATTCTCAGATTCGACTTAATGAATGTGAGTGTCGCACTCACATTTTTGTGAATGGTCGCCGGAGAGGCGAAATTCCCTGTCGCCCTGTGTCGTTTTTGCACCTCAACCGCCGCAATATGCCGCCGGGCTGCGGGTGCGACGGGATAAAACCGCCAGAAGGCCCGCCTGCGCGCGGGTCTGGACGACTCGTGGTCCGGCTCGGAAAAAGGGGGTTTCATGACTGAGGCAGCAGCACGCAGCAGACGGGGACGCGGCGGCGGCGGGGCCGCGCGCCGGGCCGAGCGCAGCGCCGTGAGCGTCGAGACCGCGCGATTCATCGAGCGCAAGATCCCGAATTTCGAGATTCTGAGCGAAGAGGCGCTCGAGATCATCGAGTGGAACGCCGAGACGGTGCTCGAGGAGATCGGCGTCAATTTCGTCCAGAATCCCGCCGCGCTCGACCGGTGGCGGCAGGCCGGGGCCGATGTTTCCGGCGAGCGCGTGCGCATTCCGCGCGGACTGGCGCGCAGGCTCTGCTCTACGGCGCCTGCAAGTTTCACGCAGCACGCCCGCAATCCTGCCCGCAACGTCGAGATCGGGGGGCGCAACCTCGTGCTCGCGCCGGTCTATGGCCCGCCCTTCGTGCATGACATGGAAAACGGCCGCCGTTACGCGACGATCGAGGATTTCCGCAATTTCGTGCGCCTTGGCTACATGTCGAAATGGCTGCACCATTCCGGCGGCACCGTGTGCGAGCCGACGGACATTGCGGTGAACAAGCGCCATCTCGACATGCTGCTGGCGCATATGACGCTCAGCGACAAGCCCTTCATGGGCTCGGTGACCGAACCCTCGCGCGCGCAGGACAGCGTTGAGATGGCCTCGATTCTCTTCGGCACGGAGTTCGTGCAGCAGAACACGGTGATGACCAGCCTCATCAACGTCAACTCTCCGATGACCTTCGATGACGTGATGATGGGATCGCTCGAGGTCTATGCCGCCAACAACCAGGCCTGCATCCTGTCGCCCTTCATCGTCGGCGGGGCGATGGCCCCCACCACGGTGGCCGGCACGCTCACGCAGGTGCTGGCCGAGGTGCTGGCGGGCATCGCCTATGCGCAGCTCGTGCGGGTCGGTGCGCCGGTGATCGCCGGGGCCTTCGTGACCTCGATCGACATGAACAGCGGCGCGCCCACTTTCGGCACGCCCGAGGCCGCGCATATCACCTATGGCGCGGGCCAGCTGGCGCGCAGGCTGGGCTTGCCCTACCGGTCGGCCGGGGCCTTCACCGGATCGAAACTGCCCGATGCGCAGGCCGGCTACGAGACCGCGAACAGCCTCAACATGGGGCTTCTCGCCGGCGTGAACTTCATGCTGCATGCCTGCGGATGGCTCGAGGGGGGGCTTGTCTCTTCCTATGAGAAATTCGTGATGGATGCCGATCAGCTCGGCGTGCTGCATCATCTGGCGCGCGGCGTGCAGATCGACGAGAACGGCCAGGCGATGGATGCGATCCGCGAGGTGGGGCCGGGGGGGCATTACCTTGGCTGCGCGCATACCCAGGCCAATTTCAAGACCGCCTTCTGGCGCTCTGACCTGCTCGACTACAAGCCCTACGAGACCTGGGCCGAGGAGGGCGGGCGCGATACCATGGCCCTGGCCAATGCCCGGATGAAAAAGCTGCTGGCCGATTACCAGCAGCCCGAGATCGACCCGGCGGTTGACGAGGCGCTCGGCGCCTATGTCGCGCGGCGCAAGTCCGAGATGCCCGACGCCTTTGGCTGAGCGGCTGGCGGGGCGGCGGGCGCATCGGCAAGCAGCGCCGCCTCCCCCATGACCGCGATCAGAAGTTCGACGTGCCGGGCCGCGCTGTAGGCCGCGGCCCGCGCTCTGCGCGCGCGTTCGGCCTCGGACTCGATCTCGAACAGAAGCCGCAGCGCCGACGCGGGCACCGGCAGCGGGCCGGGTCCGAGAACCCGGCCGAGAACGCGTTCGCGCAGGTAATGCGCCGCCCCGATCCTGGCCGCACACACCAGAAACGGCGGACGGCGCATACGACCGAGGGTTGAGCGGATATCGTCCATCATGTGACCTCCTTGCGGGCAGCCTGAACGGTGAGCCTGGCACGGGAAGATGTGCCGTTGCGAAAATGCCGTTACGGCGCTCGCCGCGTCCGGCATTTGTTCATGTTTCGTCAACGAAGGTTGATTTTACGGAAACAGTTAACGAACCGGTAATCTTTGCCCGCTTAAGTTGCACCGGCCATGTGGATAACCTTGTGGATAACCTGATCGGCACGCTGGTGCCGCGAGAGGCCGAACTCTGGGGACTTACGATGCAACAGGAGCTTCTGACCAAACCGACCCTGCCCAAGGTGCCGTCCTGGGTGCCGGAGGCCGCGCGCCATTACCTTGCGCATATCGAGAGCGGTGCCACGATCCGGGATCTCGCGCGGTGCTCGGGGCGGCATGCCTCGACCGTGCTGCGCCAGATCCGCGCCTGCGAGACGCGCCGCGACGATCTGCTCGTGGACGAGGCGCTGCGACGGTTGGGCGGGGCGGTGAGCGGCGGGGCAGGGGCGGCCGGTCCCACAACAACGGAGTGCCGCATGCGCCATCCCGAAGACCCTGATTTCCCCTCCGGGCCCGCCCTGAGCGAGGCGCGCCTGCGCCGCGAGGCCCGCCGCATCCTGCGCCGCCTGTGCGAACGTGGCGCGCTGCTTGCCGTGGCGAGCGAGATGGACAAGGCCGTCGTCGTCCGCGAGACCGAGGCCGGCACCACCCGCACCGCCGTGGTGGGGCGCGATGTCGCCGAGGCGCTGGCGCTCAAGGCGTGGATCGCCTGCAACGCGCCGGGGCGGATCTCGCGCTATCACATCACCGCCCGCGGGCGCGCCGCGCTTGGCGAGCTTCTGGCCGAGGAAGAGAACGCGGCGACCGGGCTGCGCGAGCCGCCCGTGATCCTGAGCGAGACGGCCGAGGAGGGGCGCAGACACCGGTTCGCCCCCGGCGACACGCCGCTTGCCGCGCTCGCGCGGCGGCGAGAGAAGGACGGCAGCCCCTTCCTGAGCCCCGATCTGGTGCGCGCGGGCGAGCGGCTGCGCGAGGATTTCGAGCTTGCCCAGATGGCCCCGCGCATGGCGCAGAACTGGGATCATTTCCTGACCCATGTGGACGAGGGCACCACTTCGCCCGGCGCGCCCGGCTACGGGGCCGAGGCCGCGCGCGCCCGCCTCATCGGCGCGCTGCGCGAGCTGGGGCCGGGGCTTGGCGATGTGGCGCTGCGCTGCTGCTGCTATCTCGAAGGGCTGGAGACGGCGGAGAAGAAGATGGGATGGTCCGCGCGCTCGGCCAAGATCGTGCTGCGCATCGCGCTTCACCGGCTGCGGCGTCATTATGCCAGGCTCGGCGCGGGGGCCGACATGATCGGCTGATCGCCCTTGCACCCGCGCCGCGCCCGTCCGATGATGGCGCGATGAACATAACGCTGCGGCAGCTGAGTTATTTCCGCGCGCTCGCGCAGCACCGCAATTTCGGGCGCGCGGCCGAGGCGGTGCATGTCTCGCAGCCCGCGCTTTCGGTGCAGATCCGCGAGCTCGAATCGGCGCTTGGCGGCGCGGTTGTGGAGCGGCGCGCGCGCGATGTCGCGCTCACGCCCTTCGGCCGCCGCGTCCTTGCCCATGCCGAGCGGGTTCTGGCCGAGATGCAGGCGCTCGAGGCGACGGCGCGCTGGCGCGGCGGGCTGGCGGGCGAGCTGGCCCTCGGCATCATCCCGACCGTCGCGCCCTATATCCTGCCCGGCGCGCTCGCGCGGCTGCGGGCGCGCGACATCTCGCTTGACGTGCGGGTGCGCGAGGCGCGCACCGAGGATCTTGCCGCCGAACTGCGCGCAGGCCGCATCGACGCGGCGCTGATGGCGCTGCCCTTGCCCTGCGACGGGCTGGAGGCGGTTCACCTGTTCGAGGACCGCTTCCTGCTGGCGGGCAGCGCCGCGCGGCTTGCCGACCTGGGCGAGGCGCTCGATGCGCTCGATCCCCGCGCGCTCGGCACGAACCCGATCCTGCTGCTGGAGGACGGCCATTGCCTGACCGATCAGGCGCTCGAGATCTGCGGGCGGGGCAGGGGACATGCGCAGATCGACACCGGGGCCTCCTCGCTCGGCACGCTGGCGCGGCTGGTGGCGGCGGGCTTCGGCCTGACGCTCATCCCCGAAATGGCCGCAGCGACCGAGGCGCGGGCGGCACCGGGGCTCGAATTGCGCCGCTTCGCCGCGCCGGAGCCCGCGCGCCGCATCGCGCTGGTGCGCCGGGCGGGCACCGGACCGGCGCAATGGTTCGACGATCTTGCCGAGGTGCTGCGCGCGGCCGGCGAGGCGGCGATCGGCACGGCCCGCGATCCAGGGACCGCGGGCCGGCAATCACCGGAACACTCGTGACACGGGTGGCACCCTTTACGAAGACGTATGCCGGGGATGGCACGGCCTGACTGGCACTCTCCACCGCTGTCCCCTATAGTCCACGCAAGTTACGAAATCATTCGCGGGGAATAAATCGTGCGCGATCTCAAGACGCCCGGCAAGCGCCACCCCGAGAAGGCGCACCGTCCCGACAACGCCCAGCCGGTAAAGCCCGACTGGATCCGCGTCAAGGCCCCGACATCGAAGGGCTATTTCGAGACGCAGCGGATCCTGCGCGAGAACCGGCTCGTCACCGTCTGCGAGGAGGCGGGCTGTCCCAATGCGGGCGAGTGCTGGGGGCAGGGTCATGCGACCATGATGATCATGGGCGAGATCTGCACGCGCGGCTGCACCTTCTGCAATGTCGCCACCGGCAAGCCGCAGGCGCTCGATGCGTTCGAGCCGGGGCGCGTGGCCGACGCGGTGGCGAAGCTGGGGCTGAAACATGTGGTGGTGACAAGCGTGGACCGCGACGATCTCGAGGATGGCGGGGCCGCGCATTTCGCCCAGACCATCCGCGCCATCCGCCACCGCGCGCCCGACACGACGATCGAGATCCTCACGCCCGATTTCCTGCATTGCGCGCCTGACGTACTGGAAACGGTGGTGGCCGCCAGGCCGGACGTGTTCAACCACAATCTGGAGACGGTGCCGGGCCTCTACCCGTCGGTGCGCCCCGGCGCGCGGTATTTCCACTCCTTGCGGCTGTTGCAGCGGGTCAAGGAGCTTGATCCCACGATGTTCACCAAATCGGGCATCATGGTGGGGCTTGGCGAGGACCGGCAGGGTGTGCATCAGGTGATGGACGACATGCGCGCGGCGGATGTGGATTTCCTGACCATCGGTCAGTATCTGCAACCCACGCGCAAGCATCACGCGGTGGCGAGCTTCGTGACCCCGGACGAGTTCGCCGCCTATGAGAAGGCCGCCTATGGCAAGGGCTTCCTGATGGTCTCTGCCACGCCGCTCACCCGCTCGTCCTATCACGCGGGCGAGGATTTCGCGCGGCTGCGCGCGGCGCGGCAGGCGAAATTCGCCTGAGCCGGACGGGGCAGGGGCCTCAGGCGCGCTTGCGCCGCGCAGACTCGTCCTCGGGCTTGCGCTCGGGCGGATAGACGAGCCCCGCCGAAATCACCAGCTTGGCCGCGTCCTCGATGCTCATGTCCAGCTCGATCACGTCCTCGCGCGGGAAATAGAGCAGGAAGCCGGAGGTGGGGTTGGGCGTCGTGGGCACGAAGACGCTCAGCAGATCGCTTGCGGTCGGGGCCTTGTCGTTGATCTCGCCCTTCGCCTCGGTCGAGATGAAGCCGATGGCCCAGATATCCTTGCGCGGATACTGCACGATGCAGGCTTTCTCGAAGCTGCGCTCGGACTGGGCAAAGACCGTCTCGGCGATCTGCTTCACTCCCGAATAGATCGAGCGGACCACCGGCATCCGGTTCACCAGCGATTCGGCAAAGACGATGAGCGACCGTCCGATCAGCCCCTTGGAGATCCAGCCCACGAGCACGGTGAAGATCAGGAAGATGATCACGCCCACGCCGCGCAGGTTGATGCCGATATATTCCTCGGGCTGGAAGCCTTCGGGGATCAGCGGCAGCACCATGCCATCGACCCAGCCCGCCACGGTCCAGATCAGCCAGAGCGTGAGCCCAACGGGCGCGATCACCACGAGACCGGTGAGAAAACTGGCGCGCAGACCCGACAGGCGTCCGTGTTTTCTCGGCTCGGGAGGGAGGTCGTCGAAAGGGGTGTTCATCTCA
Source organism: Roseovarius sp. (assembly GCA_002720475.1). Classification (GTDB taxonomy): domain Bacteria; phylum Pseudomonadota; class Alphaproteobacteria; order Rhodobacterales; family Rhodobacteraceae; genus Roseovarius. The sequence goes on along the minus strand of PBIL01000008.1, from coordinate 43,225 downwards.
AATCCATCGCTCGGCCACGCAGCTATCTAGGCACGAAGCCTGTGCCCCACAATGGCCTATTGCGCGCGCTTCGCAACGGGGTTGCGCCCTTGCGCGCGGGGCGCTATACGCGCGCTACTTCAAATCCGCAGGCATGGGCGGGTCTTCGGGGGAGACATCCCCGCAGGTCCACCGGTTGAAGCAGGTGCTTCTCATCCCGTGCCAGGGCGCAAACCGGAAAAGGAAACGAAAATGGCTCTTCCCGAGTTCAATCTGCGTCAGCTTCTCGAAGCGGGCGTGCATTTCGGCCACCAGACGCAGCGCTGGAATCCCCGCATGGGCGAATTCATCTATGGCGCGCGCAACGGCATCCACATCATCGACCTGACGCAGACCGTGCCGATGCTCGACGCGGCGCTCAACGTGATCCGCGAGACCGTGGCCAGGAACGGCCGCGTGCTTTTTGTCGGCACCAAGCGGCAGGCACAGCAGCCGATCGCTGAGGCGGCCGAGAAATGCGCGCAGTACTACATGAACCATCGCTGGCTTGGCGGCACGCTCACCAACTGGAAGACGATCAGCCAGCGCATCGGCGCGCTGAAGGAGATCGACGAGCGCATGGCGCAGGGGGCCGAGGGCCTGACCAAGAAGGAGCGTCTCGGCCTCGAGCGCGAGCAGGCCAAGCTGCAGGCATCGCTTGGCGGCATCCGCGAGATGGGCAGCGTGCCGGACCTGCTCTTCGTCATCGACGTGAAGAAGGAGGCGCTGGCCATTTCCGAGGCCAACAAGCTTGGCATTCCGGTCGTGGCGGTGGTCGATACCAACTGCTCGCCCGAAGGGGTGGACTACATCATCCCCGGCAATGATGACGCCGCGCGCGCCATCGCGCTTTATTGCGATCTGGCAAGCCGCGCGGCGCTGGACGGCATGTCGGCACAGCTCGGTGCCGCCGGTGTCGATGTGGGCGCGCTCGAGGAGGCCCCGGTCGAAGAGGTGCTCGCCGAACTGACCGAGCCGACCGAGGGCTGAGCCGTCACGAAACTGTCACGGGGGCAGGGCTATCCCGCCCCCTGAGACCCGCAAGACTTTGAGGAGATCCCGCATGGCGATCACGGCTGCAATGGTGAAGGAACTGCGCGAGAACACGGGCGCAGGCATGATGGACGCGAAGAAGGCGCTGACCGAGACGGGCGGCGACATGGAGGCGGCCGTTGACTGGCTGCGCACCAAGGGGCTGGCGAAGGCGGCCAAGAAATCGGGGCGCACCGCCGCCGAGGGGCTTGTGGCCGTGCGCGTCGAGGGCGGTGTCGGTGTTGCCGTCGAGGTCAATTCCGAGACCGATTTCGTCGCCAAGAACGCCGAGTTCCAGTCCATGGTGGCCGCGATCGCCGGGGCTGCGCTCGGCGTGGCCGATCTTGCGGCGCTGAACGAGGCCGAGGTGGACGGCAAGCCGGTGGCCGATCTGATCACCGACAAGATCGCCAAGATCGGCGAGAACATGTCGCTGCGCCGCATGGCGCGCGTGGAAGGCGCGGGCGTGGTCTCCTACGTCCACAACGCCGCCGCCGACGGCATGGGCAAGATCGGCGTTCTCGTTGCCTTCGACGGCGACGAGGGCTTTGCCCGCCAGGTCGCCATGCATATCGCCGCCTCCAGCCCCGCCGCGCTGGACGAGGCCGCGCTCGACCCGGCGCTGCTGGAAAAGGAACGTCAGGTGCAGATCGACATCGCCCGCGAATCCGGCAAGCCCGAGGCGGTGATCGAAAAGATGATCGAGGGCCGGATGAAGAAGTTCATGGCCGAATCGACCCTGCTCGGCCAGGCCTTCGTGATGAACCCCGATCTGACCGTTGCGGCAGCGGCCAGCGAGGCGGGCACCGCGATCACCGGCTTCGTGCGCCTTGCCGTCGGTGAGGGGATCGAGAAGAAAGAGGAAGATTTCGCCGCCGAGGTGGCCAAGGTCGCCCAGGGCTGAGCCCTCTGGCCTGCATCGGAGCACAGGAAAGGCCCCCGTTCCGGGGGTCTTTTCGTTCTGCCCGTTTGGACCGGCTTGGTGGAGAGGGGCTGCGATGCGCCCCGGAGAGCGCACCGCCTGATCCGGTCGTAAAATGGGGATGAAACGACGGTCAGAAGAGCCGACTGCCCCCCTCGACTATAGAAAGGGGCAGCCGACACCCGGCATGACCGGAAAGGACCGGCCCCCCGAAAACCGACGGGTTGGGCCTTACCCAGTGTTCCAAGCTCAAAGGCCACCACTCACGGAACTTTCACAGGATGCAACGTTACGCAAGGTAAAGAAAGTCAGGATTTCCTTACCTGCGAATAATCATTGGGTTTTGAAATGATATTACCGGCCCAGAACAAAGATCTGGTTCTGGTAGGCCGCCTTCAGGACCGCCTGCGCCGTGGTTTCCACCGAAAGCGCCTGGCGTGCCAGGCGCAGGTGCTTTTCCACCGTGGCGGGCGTCAGGCCCATGAGCGTGGCGATGTCCTGCACGGTCTTGCCATCACCGACCCAGCCAAGCACCTCGCGCTGGCGGTCGGTCAGGCTGCGCTTGGGCGATTCGTAGGGCAGGGAAAGGATGCAGCGATGCGCGAGACAGTTGAGCGCGAAGATCTCCGCGCCGTGACGCTGCCAGAGCGCATCGACCTCTGCCTGCTGCATGCCGGGCCGCGCGGTCAGCGCGATGGCCGCCTTCATCCGCGGCTGTCGCGACCTGAAGCTTATCGAATAGCCCGCCGTGACCTGATGCTTGCGGTTGAACGCGATCACCGCACGCTCGTCGCAGCTGAGATCGCCCCTGGCGAGCCGCTCTTCCAGCAGCGACCAGGAACAGGCCCCGTCATTTTCCAGCGACCAGCGCACCATCGGCGCGTGGAAATAGAGGCCGCGATGCACGAATCCCTCGATATAGGCGGGGTTGTGGTTGGTCAGGACGATGAAATCGTCGGGATCGCCGAGCGAGGTCGAGGTGCGGAACTGCGTGCAGCCATAGAGCAACCGGTCGAAGCCGAACGCGGCCATGGCCCTTGTATGAACATCCCAAAGCTCTTCCATGGTGGTGGCGTCCAACAGACGGGTGACGACCGCCGGGTCGATCATCCGGCGCGCTCCAGGTGGCTGTGCAGCGCGTCGATGGCGAGCAGATAGCCCTGTGCCCCGAACCCGCAGATCACGCCAAGCGCCACCCGCGCGATATAGGATCTGTGGCGAAAGTCTTCGCGCGCGTGGATATTGGACAGATGCAGTTCGATCACCGGCAGTGCGACGCCCGCGATCGCGTCCATCAGCGCCACAGAGGTATGGGTATAGGCCCCGGCGTTGAGGATGATGCCCGCGTGACGGCCGCGCGCCGCGTGGATCGCATCGAGCAGCGCACCTTCGTGATTGCTTTGCGAGAAGGCGATGTCCAGGCCGCGCCCCTCGGCATGGGCGCGGCACATGGCCTCGATATCGCCGAGCGTCGCGCGCCCGTAGACCTCCGGCTCGCGCGTGCCGAGCAGGTTGAGATTGGGTCCGTTCAGGATCAGGATGGATGCCATGCGTGAAAACTCTCCCATATCACAGCAAATAAACCCCTTCCTCCGCCACTGTCGAGAGGCAGGTGGCAGAAAGGCGGGGGACGTGCCATATCTGAACTCAACCGTTCAATTGACTGATTTCAAAATGCTACCGGGTTCGGGAGCGTGAGGGTCTGTCAGTCGGTAGTGAACATAATACTGATTATGCGCTCCAATGATGCCGGACATTTCCTAGCGATACGTGCGGTTCGTGAGCACCTGCATGCGCTGGTCCGGGCATGTGTAATGCGGGCTGAGGGGATCGCGGCACGGGGCCTCGATCACCCGCAGCCCGAGCCACAGCCCCAGCCCCGCGAAGATGGCCCCGCCAACCGCCTGCCCGACAAGCACGCCCTCGGCACCCCAGATCAGACCGAACCCCGCGGCGAAGGGCCAGGTGCCAAGCGTGTTCCGGCCCCAGTTCAGCAGCGTCGAATAGCCCGGATGACCGAGATTGTTGAAGGCCGCGTTGGACACGAAGATCGCGCCGTTGAAGATCATCGCCAGCGCCAGCGGCCCCATGAACAGATAGAGCAGATCGCGCATCTTGCCCGTCGCGTCAAAGAGATCGGCCACCGGCTCGCGCAGCAGGAAGAGCAGCGCCGAGACAGCCAGCACATAGATGGTCAGAAACCGCAGCCCCTCGCGGAAGGTGCCCAGCACCCGGTCCATCCGCCCTGCCCCGAAATTCTGCGCGAAGATCGGCCCGAGCGCGCCAGAAAGCGCCAGCACCACAGCCGAGGCGAAGGGCACCAGCCGGTTGATCACCGCCATGCCCGCCACCGCATCCGCGCCATGACGCGCCATTTCGCGCGTGACGATGGCGGTTCCCACCGGGGTTGCCACCGTGCCGAGCATGGCGGGCAGCGCGATGCGCAGCGCATCCCCGAGGTCACGCTTCAGACAGGGCAGATCCGGCCAGCAGAAGCCGCGATGATGGCGCTGCACGAGCCAGAACGCCATGGTGGCCGTCGCAAGCCGCGCCAGCACCGTCGCCATGGCCGCGCCCTCGAGGCCAAGACCGAGCGCGAAGATCAGGACCGGATCGGCCAGCCCGTTGACCAGCGCTCCCAGCAGCGACGGTGTCATCGCGTGGCGCGCATCGCCATGGGCGCGCAGCGCCGCCACGGCCACCATCGACAGCCCCGAAAGCGCGGTGCTCGGCAGGATGATCCAGAGATAGCCTGCCGCCAGCTCGGCCACCCTGCCCTGCGCCCCGATCAGCCCCAGGATGACGGAGAGGTTCGGCAGCGCCAGGAGCGGCAGCAAGGCGCCGAATCCCACCGCCACCACCGCCGTGCTTGCCGCATGTTCGGCCGCAAGCCGCCGGTTGCCCTGCCCCAGCCCGCGCGCCACGAGCGCCCCGGCGGCGATCGACAGGCCGATATTCATCGCGCTGGCAAAGAACATGACCACCCCGGCATAGCCCGCCGCCGCGGCCAGTTCCGCATGCCCCAGCATCGAGATGAAGAGCACGTCGATCAGATCGACCGCGAAGATCGCCGCGATCCCGAGGCTCGACGTGACCGACATGATGGTGACATGCCGAAACAGGCTGCCTTGGGTGAACCGCGCATTCGTGTCTGTGAGGGCCATGCCGTGCTCCGGTGATGCTTCGGCGGCAGATAGGCGTTTCCGGTCGGCCCGCCAAGGGAGAAACCTTCACAATGGCTGTGCAAAAATGTCATGAACGGGCAGCGGCCAGGTGGACCGCCCGCGCGCCAGCCTCGTAGAAGAGGCTTTTGAGCGCGGGCAGGCTTTCGTGATGGCGCGCGATCACGGGGACCGGCAGGCCGCTTTCCTCCTCACCGAGCAGCGCCTCCGCCGCCGCCCGGCCGAAGACCGTTCCCGGCGCGATCCCTCGGCCGGAATATCCATAGATCGCATAGGCTTGCGGGCCGATCCCGAGGATGCGCGGCAGGTGGTCGCCGGTCATGGCGATGCGCCCCGACCAGCAATGTTCCACGGCCGCCTCCCGCAGCCGCGGAAAGAGCTGTCCAAGCCTGCGCCGCGCCCAGTCGGCATGGATGCGCCCCTCCCCGCCCATGCCGCCAAGGATGATCCGCCCGGCCCGGTCCCGGCGCAGCGAGGTCATGATCAGCCCGGTATCCCAGCAGCCCTCGCCCTGCCCGAGGATATCGCCCGCCAGATTGTCCCCCAGCGGTTCGGTGGCGATCTGGAAGAACTGCACCACCGGCACCCGGGGCAGCGCAACATGTTCCATCGGGCGATGATAGGCATTGGTCGCCACGATCAGCCGGCGCGCCCGCAGCGTGCCGCCCCCGGTGCGCAGGATCCACTGGCCGCCCGCATGGCGGGCCTCGATCACCGGGCTGTCCTCATGGAGGCGTGCCCCGGCGGAACGCGCCGCGCGCGCGAGCCCCCGCGCATAGGCAAGCGGCTGGATCGTGCCCGCGCGCGCATCGCGCAGCGCGCCGCAGAACCGCGCGGTGCCGGTGCGCCGCGCGGTCTCGGCGGCATCGAGAAGGGTCACGGGCGCGCCGCGGGCGGCAAGCTGCGCCGCGCGGGTGCGCAGTTCCGCAAGCCCCTTGGGGGCATGGGCCAGATGCAGCGTGCCCGCGCGCACCGGCTCGCAGGCGATGGCGTGGCGCGCGATCAGCTCGAAGACCAGATCCGGGCCCGCGGCGAGCGCGGCGTTGAGCCGCTCTCCCGCCTCCCGCCCCAGCCGTGCCGTGACCGCCTCGGGAGGCAGCCACAGCCCGGCATTGACCAGCCCGACATTGCGCCCCGAGCCGCCATGCCCGACATGCGCCGCCTCCAGCAGCGTCACCTCGGCCCCCTGCCCGGCCGCCGTCAGTGCCGCCGAAAGCCCGGTGTAACCGCCCCCGACAATGGCCAGATCGGCGCTCTGCTCGCCCTCGAAGGGCGTCGCGCAGAAGCGTTCTGCCGCGCTCTCGCGCCACAGGCTTCCGGGGTCGGGCGGATGAGGGCCGCTCAGGTCCGTGGCTCCGGTTGCAAGGGTCAGAAGAATGCCTGAAGCCCGGTCTGCGCCCGCCCGAGGATCAGCGCGTGAATGTCATGCGTGCCCTCGTAGGTGTTGACCGTCTCGAGGTTGACCATGTGCCGGATGACCTGAAACTCCTCCGAGATGCCGTTGCCGCCGTGCATGTCCCGGGCCTGGCGCGCGATCTCGAGCGCCTTGCCGCAATTGTTGCGCTTGATCAGGCTGATCATCTCGGGCGCGGCTTTCGCCTCGTCCATCAGCCGTCCGACGCGCAGGCAGGCTTGCAGGCCAAGGGCGATCTCGGTCTGCATGTTGGCCAGCTTGAGCTGGAAAAGCTGCGTCTGCGCCAGCGGGCGGTTGAACTGCCTGCGGTCGAGCCCGTATTGCCGCGCCGCGTGCCAGCAGAACTCGGCCGCCCCCATCACGCCCCAGGCAATCCCGTAGCGGGCGCGGTTGAGGCATCCGAACGGCCCCTTGAGCCCCTGGACATTGGGCAGGAGCGCCGTCTCGGGCACCTCCACCCCGTCCATCACGATCTCGCCCGTGACCGAGGCGCGCAAGGACAGCTTGCCGCCGATCTTGGGGGCGCTCAGCCCGGCCATGCCCTTTTCGAGCATGAAGCCGCGGATCTTGCCGTCATGCGCCTCGGACTTGGCCCAGACGACGAAGACATCGGCAATGGGGCTGTTGGAGATCCACATCTTTGAGCCAGTCAGCCGGTAGCCGCCCTCGATGCGGGCGGCGCGGGTCTTCATTCCCGCCGGATCGCTGCCGGCATCGGGTTCGGTCAGGCCGAAACAGCCGATCAGTTCGCCCGAGGCCAGACCCGGCAGATACTTGCGCCGCTGCTCCTCCGAGCCGTAGGCATAGATCGGATACATCACCAGCGAGCTTTGCACGCTCATCATCGAGCGATAGCCCGAATCGACGCGCTCGATCTCCCGCGCGACAAGGCCGTAGCTCACGTAATTGCTGCCAAGCCCGCCATATTCCTCGGGGATGGTCGTGCCGAGAAGGCCCATCTGCCCCATCTCGCGGAAGATACCAGGATCCACCCGCTCTTCGCGATAGGCGTCGATGACGCGCGGCTGCAGCACCTCCTGTGCGAAGCTGCGGGCGCTTTCGGCGATCATGCGCTCCTCGTCGGCAAGCTGATCGGCAAGGCGGAGCGGATCGTTCCAGTCGAAGGCCCCGAGATCGGGGGCATCCTTGGCGCGCAGCGACGGTGATTGCCTGTTCATCGAGACCTCCTTGGGCGGGGAACGTGCGGTTTGTGAACAGACTACACTAGCGAAACCGTGCCGAATAACGATAATTCCACAAGAACACATGAGGTTTTCGCAAGTATGAGCCTGCCCCGCCGCTTTCTGCCCTCGATCCAGGCGCTGCGCGCGCTCGAGGCGCTCGATCGTCTGGGCAGCGTCACCGCAGCGGCGGAGGAACTGGCCCAGACCCAAAGTGCGGTCAGCAGGCAATTGAAATCCCTGGAAGACTCGCTCGGCGCTCCGATGTTCCAGCGGCAGGGGCGGCATGTCCGGCTGACGCCCGAGGCGGCGGCCTATGCGGCGCGGGTGCGCGCGGCCTTGCACCAGATCGCCCAGGCCTCGGTCAGGCTGGCGGTCAATCCCGTGGGCGGCAGCCTCAGCCTCGCCATCCTGCCGACCTTCGGAATGCGCTGGCTGGTGCCCAGACTGGCCGAGTTCGCCCGGCTGCACCCGGAGGTGACGATCAACCTGTCCACCCGCCTGAAGCCTTTCAACTTCGCATCGGAAGCCTTTGATGCCGCGATACATTTCAGAGAACCGGACTGGCCGGGCACGGGCGCGCTGCGCCTGCGGGGCGAGGCTGTGCTGCCGGTGGCGGCCCCCGATCTGCTGGACCGCGCGGGGCCGGTCGCGGCACCCGAAGAGGTGGCGCGCCTGCCCTTGCTGCATATCGAGACCCGCCCCCATGCCTGGGCGGAATGGTTCGCGGCCCATGGCGTGGAGAACATGCGCCCGGGCGGCACGATGTATGACCAGTTTGCAACCATCACCCAGGCGGCGCTGCACGGTCTCGGCGTGGCGCTCCTGCCCGATTACCTGGCCGAGCAGGATCTCGCCACAGGGCGGCTCGTCACCGTCTGGGGCGGCAGGACGGTCATGAAGGGGGCCTATTACCTCGTCTGGCCGGAGGCCAATGCCCGCGACCCCGCGCTGGCGATCTTCCGCAACTGGCTGGCCGGTCAGGCCGAGGACGAAGATCCCCTGCCCCGCTGAGCGTGATCAGCCAAGCGCGTAGCCCGCACCGCGCACGGTGCGCAGCGGATCGTCGCCGCCATGCTGGCAAAGCGCCTTGCGCAAGCGTCCGATATGCACGTCCACCGTGCGGGTATCGACATAGATATCGCGCCCCCATACCCGGTCCAGAAGCTGCTCGCGGGACCAGACGCGGCCAGGCTTCTCCATGAAGGTCGAGAGCAGCCGGAACTCGGTCGGGCCAAGCTTCAGCGGCTTCTCGGCGCGCGTCACCCGATGGGTTTCGGCATCAAGCACGATATCCATGTATTCGAGCCGTTCGCCCACGCTTGCGGGCCGGGTGCGGCGAAGCTGCGCGCGCACCCGTGCCATGAGTTCCACAAGCGAATAGGGCTTGACCACGTAATCATCCGCCCCGGTCTCGAGCCCGCGCACCCGGTCCACCTCCTCGGAGCGCGCCGAAAGCATGATGATCGGAATGCCGCGCGTCTCGGAGCGGGTCTTGAGTTGCCGACAGACCTCGATCCCCGAGACATTGGGCATCATCCAGTCCAGCACGATGATGTCGGGCGGCATCTCTGCCACCATCATCAGCGCCTCCTCGCCATTATTGGCCGTCACGACTCGAAAGCCGTCTGCCTCGAGATTGTAGCCAAGCACCTCCCGCTGGGCGGGTTCGTCCTCGACCAGTAGCACGGTGGGTTGATCGGCAGGCATCGGGTGGTTCTTTCCTTCAGACGGGCGCGATGGAGGGGTCGATCGAGGTCTTGTCGCCCTTCGGGCGCGGCTCGTCGGGCATCTCGCCGGTCACGAGATAGATCACCTGTTCCGCGACCGATGTCACCAGATCGCCCATGCGTTCGGTATTCTTGGCGATGAAATGCAGGTGCATGCAGGGCGTGATGTTGCGCGGATCCTCCATCATGAAGGTCAGGAACTCGCGGAAGATCGCGTTATACATCTGGTCCACGTCCTGATCGCGGTTGATCACCTCATGGGCAAGATCGGCGTCGCGCTGGATATAGGCGTCGAGCACGTCCTTGAGCATCTCCTCGACCTCTCGCGCCATGCGCCGCAGCGCCGCCGGAGAGCCGTTGACCGGGGCCATGCCCGAAAGAACGGAGGTGCGCTTTGCGATGTTCTTGGCATAGTCGCCGATCCGTTCGAGGCTGGCGGATATCTTGATGCCCGTGAGCACGAGCCGCAGGTCGCTTGCCGTGGGCGCGCGCCGCGCGAGCACCTGAGCGGCGTCCTCGTTGATCTGCTGCTCGAGCGCGTCAATGGCCTTGTCGCGCCCGCGCACTTCCTCGGCCAGTTCCTCGTCCCGCGTCTCGAGAGAGCGCGCGGCGTCCGAGATCGCCCGTTCGACCATGCCACCCATCTTCATGATCTGGGCCTGGATCGTCTCCAGATCCCGATCGAAGGAGGAAACGATATGCTGCTCGTTGGTCATGTCTGGTCCTCGCCTCAGCCGATGCGCCCGGTGATGTAGCTCTCCGTCCGCGGATCCTTGGGATTGGTGAAAATCTGGCCCGTGTCGCCGTACTCGACCAGGTTGCCGAGGTGGAAGAAGGCGGTCTTCTGGCTCACGCGGGCGGCCTGCTGCATCGAGTGGGTGACAATCACCACCGAGTAATCCTGCCGCAGCTCGTCGATCAGTTCCTCGACCTGCGCGGTGGCGATCGGGTCGAGCGCCGAGGCGGGCTCGTCCATCAAGAGCACTTCCGGCGCGGTGGCCACGGCGCGGGCGATGCACAGGCGCTGCTGCTGCCCGCCCGAAAGCCCGGTGCCCGGCTGGCTGAGCCGGTCCTTGGCCTCGTCCCAGAGCGCGGCGCGGCGGAGCGATTTCTCCACGATCTCGTCAAGTTCTGCCTTGCTGCGGGCCAGGCCGTGGATGCGCGGGCCATAGGCCACGTTGTCATATATGGACTTGGGGAACGGGTTCGGCTTCTGGAACACCATGCCCACCTTGGCGCGGAGCTGCACCGGATCGACCTTGCGGTCATAGATATCCTCGCCATCGAGCAGGATGTCGCCCTCGACCCGGCAACTCTCGATCGTGTCGTTCATCCGGTTGATGCAGCGCAGGAACGTTGACTTGCCACAACCCGACGGCCCGATGAAGGCGGTCACGGTCCGGTCCAGAATGTCCACGTCCACGTCCTTGATGGCATGGGTATCGCCGTAAAAGACCTGCACCTTGCGCGCGGCGATCTTGATTTGGTTGTTGCTCACGGTGCTCTCCGCAATGTTCGGGGCGTCATACATGGCTTTCTACCTTCTCTCACCAGCGGCGTTCAAACCGTCTGCGCAGCACGATGGCCACGATGTTCATCATCACGAGGAAGACGAGCAGGACGATGATCGCCCCCGAGGCCCGCTCGACAAAGGCCGGATCGCCGCGCTGCGTCCAGTTGTAGACCTGAACCGGCAGGGCCGAGGCCGGATCGAAGAAGCCTTCGGGCGGTCCGGCGGGGAATTCTCGCACGAAGGCCACCATGCCGATCAGCAGCAGCGGTGCCGTTTCGCCAAGCGCCTGCGCCAGCCCGATGATGGTCCCTGTGAGGATGCCGGGCATGGCCAGCGGCAGCACATGATGGAAAACCGTCTGCATCTTGGAGGCACCCACACCAAGGGCCGCGTCGCGGATCGACGGCGGCACCGATTTGAGCGCCGCGCGGGTGGCGATGATGATCGTCGGCAGGGTCATCAGCGTCAGCACGAGCCCGCCCACGATCGGGGCCGATTGCGGCAGACCGGCGAAGTTGATGAAGATCGCAAGGCCGAGGATACCGAAGACGATCGAGGGCACCGCGGCAAGATTGGAGATGTTGACCTCGATGAGATCGGTCAGGCGGTTCTGTGGCGCGAATTCCTCGAGATAGATCGAGGCAGCCACACCGATGGGCAGCGACAGGACGAGCACGATCTGCATCATGTAGGCCGAACCGATGATCGCCACGCCCAGGCCTGCCGCCTCCGGCCGGGTGTCGGACGCATCCGGGGCCGTGAAGAACTCCCAGTTGAAGGCGACGGTCAGCACCCCGGCATCCCTGAGCTTTTGCGCAAGGCGCAGCTGCTCGGGCGAAACGTTGCGGTCAAGCTCCGCGCTTTCCATCGTCACGCGCCCTTTGAAGAAGCCGTCGATCCGGCCATTGGCCAGAAGGCGGAAGGGCACGGTCTCGCCGATCTTGTCGGGATTTGCCAGCACATAGCGGCGCAGCTTGGCGGGGGCTTCCTTCGAGATCAGGTCGCCCACCTGCTTGGTGGTCAGCCCCTCAAGGCTCGACGCATGCTCTTCCAGAAGCTTTGCCATGGCCGCGTCGATCAGCGGCGCGTAGCCGAATGTCGTGACCTTGGAGATTTCCTCGACATCGCGGTTGCCGGACTTGTCCAGTTTCGCGGGATCGAGGAAGACCTCGACCTCGATGAAGGTCTGCCGGAAAGAGGAAACGCCGTTCATCAGGATCGACGTCAACAGGCCCACGAGCGCGAGCACCCCGATGGTCACGGCGATCAGGCCCAAGGCACGGAACCGCGCCTCGGCACCGTTACGGCGGCGGGTACGTTCGTCCTGTTCGAGCAGCGAGCCCTTGCGGGGCGCGGCAGCGGGCACGGTGCCGGCGGTTGTGAGATCGGTCATTCGTACTGCTCCCGATACTTGCGCACGATATAAAGGGCCAGCACGTTCAGCCCGAGCGTGAAGACGAAAAGCGTGAGGCCGAGCGCGAAGGCGACGAGCGTCTCCGGGCTGGCGAATTCCGTGTCTCCCGTCAACTGGCTCACGATCTTCACGGTGATGGTGGTCATCGCCTCGAACGGGTTCAGGCCAAGCTTGGCCGCCGCCCCGGCCCCCATCACCACGATCATCGTCTCGCCGATGGCGCGGCTTGCCGCCAGCAGGATGGCCCCCACGACGCCCGGCAGCGCGGCCGGCAGGATCACCTGGCGGATCGTCTCCGAAGGCGTCGCGCCAAGCCCGTAGGCGCCGTCACGCATCGCCTGCGGCACGGCATTGATGATGTCATCCGAAAGCGACGACACGAAGGGAATGAGCATGATCCCCATGACCAGGCCCGCCGTCATCACCGATGAGGACGAATTGCCGAGCCCGAGCGGCTGCGCGATGAAGTCGCGCAGGAACGGTCCGACCGTGATCAGCGCGAAGAGACCGTAGACGATGGTCGGGATCCCCGCGAGCACCTCGATCGCGGGCTTGGCAAAGGCCCGGAGCGGCTTGCTTGCGTATTCGGCAAGGTAGATCGCGATCATCAGGCCGATCGGAACGGCGACCACGAGAGCGACGATACTCACATACATGGTGCCCCAGAGCAGCGGCAGGAAACCGAGATCCGATCCGCCGCGGAATTGCGGGTTCCAGACCGTGGAGAAGAAGAAATCCTTCGCCGGATACATCCGGAAGAAATTGATGGTCTCCATCAGCAGCGAGGCAATGATGCCGAGAGTGGTCAGGATCGCCACCAGCGATGCGCCGATGAGCAGCGCCAGGACGAAGGTTTCCGAGGCGTTGCGTGCGCGCTGATCTGGATTGATCCGGGTCCAGGACCAGACGCCGAGCCCGAGCGCCAGACCCAGCACCGCCACGGTCATCCACAGACGCCCGGAATTCTGGGCCTTGCGGTATTCCTTGGCCGCCTCGAGGACGGCCGGCTCCACGTTCGAGCCGAGCGCGACGCCGACATTGGCAAGCCGGTTGCGCACATTCGTGAAATCGGCGCGCATGTTGGCAAGATCGGCCTCGGTCATCTGGCCTGCGGCCATCAGCGCGTCAAGACCCCCGGCAATCCGGCGCACGTCCGCCATGACAAGGCTGCGGGCACCGCCGTCGGGGATAACCCGGTCGGGGATCATCTCGCTCACGCGGTTCTCGATCAGAAGTGGCTGCAGGAAGAGCCAGGCCGCAAGAAGAAAGAGCGCCGGAACAGCGGTGAAGAGCGCCACCGCCTGTCCGTAATAGTTGGGCAGGGAATGGAGGCGCCGCCCCGATTCGCGCGCCATGGAGAGGGCGCGTGACCGTCCGAGGAAGAAACCCAGCACGGCGAGGCCGAGCACGATCAGAAGGATGTAACCGGTAGCCATGTGCTCTCCGCCGGATTTGGGAAGGGTGGCGCCGCTGCGCCACCCTTCGAGGTCGCAGGAATCAGTTCAGCACGCCCATGGGGACGCGGTTCTTGACCATTTCCTGGGTCTTGGCCAGTTCCGGGTCCGACACGAGGCCATAGGCCGCGAGCGGGCCATCGGGGCCGGCGATCTCGTCGGAGACGAAGAACTCGATGTATTCCTGAAGGCCGGGGATCACGTCGAGATGCGCATTCTTGACGTAGAAGTACAGCGGACGCGACACCGGATACTCGCCCGAGGCGATGGTTTCCACCGTCGGCTCGACGCCGTTCATGGTGGCGACCTGAAGCTTGTCGGTGTTGTTCTGGTAGAACGACAGGCCGAACACGCCGATGGCGTGCTTGTTGGCGTCGATGCGGGCAAGCGTCTCGGTGTAGTCGCCGTCGATATCGACCGACACGCCGTCGGTGCGCAGCTGCATGCAGGCCTTTTCGGCGGCCTTCTTGTCGCCGCCATTCGCCGCGAGGTGGAGATCGAACGTGCCGTTCTCCTCGCAGCCCGCGATGATCACCTTCTCGTCGAACACTTCACGGGTGCCGTGCTTGGTGCCGGGGATGAAGGCGAGGATGTTCTGCGCGGGCAGGTCGGCGCGGACATCGCTCCAGGTCTTGTTGGGGTTGGCGGCAAGCGCGCCATCCTTGTTGACCTGAGCGGCCAGCGCGGCGTGCCAGTCGGCCGGGGTGAAGGCGAAGGACGGGCCGTTGATGTCCGACGCGAACACGATGCCGTCATAGCCGATGCGCACTTCCATGATCTCGGTCACGCCGTTCTTCGCGCAGAGGTCGATGTCCGACTGCTTGATGCGCGAGGACGAGTTGGCGATGTCGATGGTGTTCTCGCCCACGCCTTCGCAGAGCTTCTTGCGGCCGGCCCCCGAGCCGCCCGATTCGACCACCGGGGTCGGGTAGTCGAAGTTCTCGCCAAAGGCTTCGGCAACGATCGCGGCGTAGGGCAGCACGGTGGACGAGCCTGCGATCTGGATGTTGTCACGCGCCGCGGCAGTACCGGCGGCGAGCGCCGTCAGAGCCAGGGCGGAAACGGTGGATTTGAACAGCATGAGTTGCTCCCTGAGTTCGGTTTCGCGACGACCGCGCAGATGCGGTCCGCCACGCCCCTGCTACGCCGCTTCAGCAACGCTTTTGTTTCACTTTTGTAACGGTTTTATGACACACACCATCAGGCCCCACGCGACCCGTCATTCGCTCCAGCGCGGCAGGATCACGGCAAAGGTGCTGCCCTGCCCCGGCTCGGATGCGATGCGCAGCCGGCCCCGGTGGCGGTTGACGATATGCTTGACGATGGCAAGGCCAAGGCCCGTCCCCCCCATCTCGCGCGAGCGGTGCGTGTCCACCCGGTAGAATCGCTCGGTCAGGCGCGGGATGTGCAGCGGATCGATGCCGGGGCCTCGGTCGCGCACGCTGACCACGATGGCGGGCATCCGCAGCGTGGCGTCGCGGGCATGGCTTTCCAGCGTGATGTCCACGCGGTTCTCCGTCCCGCCATACTTGATCGCGTTCTCCACGAGATTGGTAAAGACCTGCTGGAGCTGATCGGCATTGCCGGGCACGACAAAGCCCTCGGCCGCTCTGAAATGGATCGAGCAGCCGCGCTCGCGCGCAAGCGGGCGCAGCATCGTCATCACCGTGCCGATCACGCCCGAAAGGTCCACCGGCTCGCGCGGGCGGATGCGCTCCTCTCCCTCCACCCGGCTGAGCGACAGAAGATCGTGCACCAGCCGCTCCATCCGCGCCGCCTCTCGCGCCATGATCCCCAGGAACCGGTCGATCGCCACCTCATCGTGACGCGCGGGGCCCTGCAACGTCTCGATGAATCCCATCAGCGCGGTGAGCGGTGTGCGCAACTCGTGGCTCACATTGGCGACGAAATCGCGGCGCATCTGCGCGGCCTGCTCGCGTTCGGTCAGATCCTCGAACACCACGAGCACGCCGCGCGCCGCCGCCCCGGCATCCACATGCGCGACATGGACCTGGAAAACGCTGTCGCGGCCGCTCTCGGAGGTCTGGTAGGTGGTCCGCCGGGCCTGGTGATCGCGCTGTGTCTGCTCGACCGCCTCGAGCACGTCGGGCTGGCGCAGCGCCGTCAGGAAATGCCGGCCCTCGATCCCCTTGCCCAGCATCTCGCGCGCGGCGTCATTGGCGGCGTGGATACGCTCGTCCGGGCCGATGAGCAGCGCCGCGAAGGGCATCCCGGCCAGGACGGAGGCAAAGCCCTGCATCGCGGTTCAGACCTCGCGCAGCCCGGCGCGGAACCGGCGCATGTTCTGCTGGTAATGCAGCGCCGAGGCCCGCAGCCCGGCAATCGCCGCGGCGTCGAGCGCGCGCACCACCCGCCCCGGCGCGCCCATCACCAGGCTGCCATCGGGGATCCCCTTGCCCTCGGTGACAAGCGCGCCCGCGCCGATCAGGCAGTCGCGCCCGATCCTCGCGCCGTTGAGCACCGTCGCCCCCATCCCGATCAGGGAGTTTTCGCCGATGGTGCAGCCATGCAGCATCGCCTTGTGCCCGATGGTGCAGCCCGCCCCGATCACCAGCGGATAGCCCATGTCGGTATGCATCACGGTGTTTTCCTGCACATTGGTGCCCGCGCCGACATGGATCACCTCGTTGTCGCCGCGCAGGGTGCAGCCGAACCAGACCGAGGCCCCGGCCTCCAGCACGACCTTGCCGATCAGCCTGGCATCGGGGGCCACCCAGGTATCGGGGTCGATCTGCGGCGCGTGGCCGTCAAGCGCGTAGATGGTCATAGGCTCTCCTCGAATTCGGCGTGCAGCGCGCGCACATGTTCAATGAGCCAGGGCTGCTGCGTGCGCCGCAGCCGCGTGGCCTCGATGATGGTTCTGAGCCACGCCTCGGTTTCGTCAAGCTCCTCGTTGACCAGCACGAAATCGTAGCCGTCCCAGTGGCTGATCTCGTCCCAGCTCTTCTGCATCCGCCGCGCGATCACCTCGGGCGTGTCCTGCCCGCGCGCCTGAAGCCGCCGGTGCAACTCGCGGATCGAGGGGGGCAGCAGGAAGATCGACAGCGTATGCGCCCCGAGCGCGGAGTTGCGGATCTGCTGCGCGCCCTGCCAGTCGATATCGAAAAGCACGTCGGTCCCGGCGTCGATGGCCGCCTGCACCGGGCCCCTGGGCGAGCCGTAGAAATTGCCGAAGACATGCGCGTGCTCGAGCATCTCGCCCGCCGCCACCGCGCGCTTGAACGCCTCTTCGGTCAAGAAATGGTAATCGCGCCCGTCCGTCTCACCCGGGCGCGGCGCGCGCGTGGTGGCCGAGACCGAGAAGCGCAGGCTCGGATCCCAGGCCCGCAGCCGCCGCGACAGCGTGGACTTGCCCGCGCCCGAGGGCGAGGACAGGATGATCAGAAGCCCCCGGCGCCTGCTCATCGCCTGCCCGTCTTCATGCTGGACTCTCTCAATTTCCCGCTCTCCGTCTATTCCACATTCTGCACCTGTTCGCGCATCTGGTCGATCACCGCCTTGAGATCGAGCCCGATGGCCGTGAGCCCCGCATTCTGGGCCTTGGAACAGAGCGTGTTGGCCTCGCGCATGAACTCCTGGGCCAGAAAATCGAGCTTGCGCCCCGCAGGCGAGCCCTCCGCGATCAGCGTGCGCGCCGCCGCCACATGGGCGCGCAGCCGGTCCAGCTCCTCGGTCACGTCGAGCCGCACGGCGATCAGCGCCAGTTCCTGCGCCACCCGGTCCGGCTCCACCCCGGCGGGCTGGCCGGTGACGCGCGCGAGCGCCGCGCGATGGCTCTCGGCGATGGCCTCGGCGCGGGTGGCAAGCATCTTGGTCGCGGCGTCGGTCAGCTCCGCGATGCGGTCCAGATGGCCGCCCAGGATACGGGCCAGAGCGGCGCCCTCGGTCTCGCGCATGGCGGTGAAGGCGGCCAGCAGAGCCTCGAAATCGGCGGTGAGCACCGCCGCCAGATCCGCCTCGGGCGCCGCCGTTTCCATCGGTTCGAGGATGCCGCGCAGGGCGAGGATCTGCGCGGCGCTGGCGGGCGCCAGGGCAAGCCCGCGCGCATCGGCGCGCCGCTCGGTCTCGGCCAGCGCGTCGAGCGCCACATCGAGCGCGGCGGGGCAGAAGCTCGGACCCGCGCCCGCCGCCGCCGTGAGCCGCAGGCCGACCGTCACGTTGCCGCGCGCCAGATGCCGCCCCGCCGCCGCGCGCAGCGCCGCCTCGAGCCCCGGCACCTCCGGCAGGCGCAGCCGCAGGTCAAGCCCCCTGCCGTTGACGCCGCGCATCTCCCAGAGCCAGGCCATGGCCCCGTGCGCCCCCGAGCGGGTGGCAAAGGCGGTCATCGAACGCAGCATCCATGGCTCCCGGTCGGTCGCGGTCACTCCCCTCCTAGCCATTGCACCCGGCGCAGGCAAGCGCCGCGGGGCGCGGCCATCGGTTAACCAGACGCCGCGAATTTTAGACACATGCGCCACAAATCGTGCGAAACTTCTTCCAACGCTCGCCCCGGCCGGTCGATTGCCACTTGCTTTTGCAGGTGCCGGGGCTGCCACGCAACGCAGGAAGAGACACATATGTGGGACAATCTCCGAGAGCCGTCCGCGCCCCGAAGGGAGGCGCATCTGCGCGCGTTCCGCGCCTATTGGGAGGACTGCCGCAAGGGCGGGGACGTGCCCGCGCGCGCCGATATCGACCCGCGCCGGATCGCGGCGCTTCTGCCCCATGCCTTCATTGCCGAGCGCATCGCGCCCGGCGTGGTGCGGCTGCGCGTGGCGGGCACGCATCTTGGCGATCTGATGGGCATGGATGTGCGCGGCATGCCGCTTTCCTGCCTGATCGAGCCGGCCGCGCGCGATGCCTTCGCGCTGCACCTCGTCGATCTCTTCGACCGTCCGGCCTGCCTGCGGGTCGCGCTGCGCAGCCGCGGCGGGCTGGGCCGCCCCGCCCTTGCGGGCACGATGCTGCTTTTGCCGCTGCGCAGCGATCTGGGCGACGTGTCGCGCGCGCTCGGCTGTCTTGTGACCCATGGCCGGATCGGGCGCGCCGCGCGCCGCTTCGACATCGAAAGCGTGCAGGCGGGACCGCTGACTGGGCCGATGCCGCCAGCGCCGCCCACGCCGTTCCGCGTGATCGAGGGCGCGCGCCGCGGCCGCGCCCGGCCGGGGAGCCGCGCGCATCTGCGCCTCGTCGTGACCTGACGGTGCCGGGCGCTCAGATCGTCTCGACGATCACCAGGTCGCGTTCCGCCGCGCCGCGCGCATGGTCGAGCGCGGCCTGGTAGTCTGGGCTGCGATAGCAGGCCTCCGCCGCCTCGAGCGAGGGAAAGCGCGCCACCACGTTGCGCGCCCGGTCGCGCCCCTCAAGCTGCACATAGCGCCCGCCGCGCGCGAGGAACTCGCCGCCATGCCTTGCGATCGCGGGACCGGCCAGCGCGGCATAGCGGCCATAGGCCTCGGCATCGGTGACGGTCACATGGGCAATCCAGAGGGCGGGCATGGGCAACTCCTGTTCGTGGCCAGATTTCGCGGTCAGACGCCATCGACGATGACAAGATCGCGGCTGCTGGAGGACAGTGCAAGCGGCAGGATCCGCCGATAGGCGTCGGAATGGTAGAAGGCGAGCGCCGCTTCGCGGTCGGGAAACTCGATGATCACATGCCGCTCGGGGCAATTGCCCTCCACCACCACCTGCGCGCCGCCCTTGACCAGGAAGCGCCCGCCGAACCGTTCGGCCAGCGCCACGGTCTGCGCGGCATAGGCCTGGTAGTCCTCCGGGTCGCTGATCGTGATCCGGCCGATGATATAGGCACTCATTCCCCCTCCTTTCAGGAGGCGAGCACCGCCTCCGCTGCCGCGATCGCCGCTTCCGCCCCTCCGATATCGCTGCCGCCGCCCTGCGCCAGGTCGGGGCGTCCGCCGCCGCCCTTGCCGCCGAGCGCGGGCACCGCCGCGCGCACCAGATCCACCGCCGAGAGCCGCGTCACCAGATCGCCGGTCACGCCCGCCGCCACCGCCACCTTGCCGCCGGTATCGGCAATAAGCAAGATCGCACCGCTGCCCAGCCGCGCCTTCATCTCGTCGATGAGCGGCGGCAGGTCGCGCCCTTCCACACCACCGAGCACCTGCGCCAGGAATTTCACCCCGCCCACCTCGCGCGGCGCAGGCGTGGCCCCCTGCCCGCTGCCGCCCGCCATGGCCAGATCGCGGCGCAGTTGCGCGACCTCGTTGGCCAGCGCGCGGCGTTCCTCGATCAGCGCATGCACGCGCTCGGGCACCTCCTCGGGCCGCGCCCGGAGATCGGCCGCCACGGAGCCGAGCCGCGCCGCCTGCCCGCTCAGATGCTCGAACGCCGCCGCCCCGGTCAGCGCCTCGACGCGCCGGACGCCCGCGCTCGACGCGCCCTCGGCGGTGATCGTGAAGGTGCCGATATCGCCGGTCTGGCGCACATGCGTGCCGCCGCAGAGCTCGATCGAATAGGTCGCGCCATTGGCCCCCTTGCCCGAGCCTTCGAGCGTGCCCATCGACACGACGCGGACCTCGTCGCCGTATTTCTCGCCGAAGAGCGCCTGCGCGCCGATGGCACGGGCGTCGTCTGGCGTCATGATGCGCGTGGTCACGGGGCTGTTCTGCCGGATGAAGGCGTTCACCTCCGCCTCGATGCGGGCGATCTCTTCGGGGGAAAGCGCCGTGGAGTGGCTGAAATCGAAGCGCAGCCGGTCGGGCGCGTTGAGCGAGCCGCGCTGTGCCACGTGATCGCCGAGCGTGCGGCGCAGCGCCTCGTGCAGAAGATGCGTGGCCGAATGATTGGCGCGGATCGCGCTGCGGCGGTCGTGGTCCACGATGAGGCGCGCGGCCTGCCCGGTGGCGATCTCGCCCGTCTCGACCTCGGCAAGATGCACGAAGACGCCCGCGATCTTGCGGGTATCGGTCACGCGCGCGCGCCCGCTCGCCGTCTCGATCACCCCGGTATCGCCCACCTGGCCGCCCGCCTCGGCATAAAAGGGCGTCTGGTTGACGGTGATCTGGACCTGGCTTCCCTGTTCCGCCCTCGGCGTTGTGACCCCGTCCCGCACCAGCGCAATGACCTGGCCCTCGGCGCTTTCGGTATCGTAGCCGAGAAACTCGGTCACGCCGTGCTGCTCGGCGATGTCGAACCAGATCGCCTGATCGGCCACCTCGCCCGATCCGGCCCAGGCGGCGCGCGCCTTGGCCTTCTGGGCCGCCATGGCCGCATCGAACCCCTCGGTATCGACGGCGCGCCCCTTCTCGCGCAGCGCGTCCTGCGTCAGATCGAGCGGAAAGCCATAGGTATCGTAGAGCCGGAAGGCCGCCTCGCCGGGCAGGGCCGCGCCCTCGGGCAGGCCGGCCAGTTCCTCGTCCAGAAGCCTCAGGCCGCGCTCGAGCGTCTGGCGAAAGCGCGTCTCCTCGAGCCGCAACGTCTCCTCGATCAGGGGCTGCGCGCGGCCCAGTTCGGGATAGGCCTGGCCCATCTGCGCCACCAGCGCGGGCACCAGACGGTGCATGACCGGATCCCTGGCTCCCAGCATGTGCGCATGGCGCATGGCGCGGCGCATGATCCGGCGCAGCACATAGCCGCGCCCCTCGTTGGAGGGCATCACCCCGTCGGCGATGAGAAAGGAGGTGGAGCGCAGGTGATCCGCGATCACCCGGTGATGCACCCGCCCGGGCCCGTCCGGATCCTGGCTGGTCGCATGCGCGCTCGCCTCGATGAGCGCGCGCATGAGATCGGTGTCGTAATTGTCATGCTTGCCCTGCAGAAGCGCGCCGATCCGTTCGAGCCCCATGCCCGTGTCGATCGACTGCATGTCGAGCGCGCGCATGGAGCCGTCCTCGAACCGCTCGTTCTGCATGAAGACGAGGTTCCAGATCTCGATGAAGCGGTCGCCGTCTTCCTCCGGGCTGCCCGGCGGGCCGCCCGCGATCCCGGGGCCGTGATCGTAGAAGATCTCGGTGCAGGGGCCGCAGGGCCCGGTGGGGCCCATCGACCAGAAATTGTCATCCGAGGCGATGCGGATGATCCGCTCGTCGGGCAGGCCCGCGTATTTCTTCCAGATCGCCGCGGCCTCGTCATCGGTGTGATAGACCGTGACCAGGAGCCTGTCCGGGTCGATCCCGAAATCGCGCGTGAGCAGATCCCAGGCATAGGGGATTGCCTGTTCCTTGAAATAATCGCCGAAGCTGAAATTGCCCAGCATCTCGAAGAAGGTATGGTGGCGCGCGGTATAGCCGACATTGTCGAGATCGTTGTGCTTGCCGCCCGCGCGCACGCATTTCTGGCTGGTGGTGGCGCGCACATAGTCGCGTCTTTCCACCCCGGTGAAGCAGTTCTTGAACTGCACCATGCCCGAATTGGTGAACATCAGCGTCGGATCGTTGCGCGGCACCAGCGGCGAGCTATCGACGACGCGGTGATCGTTGCGCTCGAAGAAGCTCAGGAAGGTGGAGCGGATCTCGTTCAGCGTGGGCATGGGCGGTGGCTTCTTGCTGGGAATGGGTGCGGTTGGGCCGATTTAGCCGCGCGCGCCTGCCGTGTCCACCGTCGAAACGGCGCGCTCAGCCTTCCATCACCTCGGCCCCGTCATCGTCCGACATGCTGAAATCGAGCCCGTGCGCCGCCCGGATCCTGTCCTCGATCTCGAGCGCGGTCTGCGGATTGTCCTTGAGAAACGCCTTGGCGTTCTCGCGCCCCTGGCCGATGCGCTGGTCGCCATAGCTGAACCAGCTGCCGGATTTCTCGACCACGCCCGCCTTGACGCCCATGTCGAGCAACTCGCCGGTCTTGGAGATACCCTCGCCATACATGATGTCGAACTCCACCTGCTTGAAGGGCGGGGCCACCTTGTTCTTGACCACCTTGACGCGGGTCGCGTTGCCCACCACCTCGTCACGATCCTTGATCGCGCCGATGCGGCGGATGTCGAGGCGCACGGAACTGTAGAACTTCAATGCGTTGCCGCCGGTGGTGGTTTCCGGGCTGCCGAACATCACGCCGATCTTCATGCGGATCTGGTTGATGAAGATCACCGTGCATTTCGTGCGGCTGATCGAGCCGGTGAGCTTGCGCATGGCCTGGCTCATGAGCCGGGCATGCACGCCCACGCTGGAATCGCCCATCTCGCCCTCGAGCTCGGATTTCGGGGTGAGCGCGGCCACCGAATCGACGACGATGAGGCTGACCGCGCCGGAGCGCACCAGCGTGTCGACGATCTCGAGCGCCTGCTCGCCCGTGTCGGGCTGCGAAATCAGCAATTCGTCGAGATCGACCCCGAGCTTGCGCGCATAGATGGGGTCGAGCGCATGTTCGGCATCGACGAAGGCACAGACCCCGCCCTTCTTCTGCTCCTCGGCCACGCAATGCAGCGTGAGCGTCGTCTTGCCCGAGCTTTCGGGACCGTAGATCTCGACGATGCGCCCCTTGGGGATACCACCGATGCCCAGAGCGATGTCGAGCCCGATGGAGCCGGTCGAGGTCGCCTCGATATCGGCCACCGGGTTGTCGCCGCCCATCTTCATGATCGAGCCCTTGCCGAACTGCCGTTCGATCTGTGCGAGCGCGCTGTCGAGCGCCTTCTGCTTGTCGGCGCTGCGTTTGTTGTCCATCGAGAGAAGATCCGCCACTGCCATATGTTCGCTCCGTTATTTCACAGGCCGCCCCAGGCGGCAATGCCAAGTCCCGTTCCCCTTGTGTTCCGCCCCCTTATGAATACAAAAGAGGAACATTGCAACGGGAAATCGCCTGATGACAGTTTGGAGCGAAACACTTAACAAAGGGTTACGTTTTCTGGAGGGAACGGACGGGAGAGCGCCGGCGTGCTGATATTCGCAAGGGAAAGGCTCGTGTTCCTGTCCGTGCCCAAGACCGGCACCACGGCCTTTGCGCAGGCGCTGGCCCCGCGGGCGTCGCTCGTCGTCGCCGCCCCGCCCGAGCTCAAGCACGCGCCGGTCTTTCGCTACAACCGTTTCTTCCGCCAGATGGTGGAACGATTCGTCGGCCCCGACGTGGCGATCCTCGCGGTCATGCGCGAGCCGGTGGACTGGCTGGGCAGCTGGTATCGCTATCGCGGGCGCGCGGACCTGCGCGGGCACCCCAACGGCACGCAGGGGATGAGCTTCGACGAGTTCGTGCAGGCCTATTGCCGCCGCGAGCCGCCCGATTTCGCGCGGGTCGGCAGCCAGGCCAAGTTCCTCGAGCCGCAGCGCAACGGGGTGCGGGTCACGCATCTGTTTCGCTACGAGGATCAGGCCGGGCTGCGGGCATTTCTCGAGGATCGGCTGGGCGTCGCCATCGCGCCGCCGCGCACCAATCGCTCGCCAGAGCGCGCGCTGGCGCTCGGGCCGGCCACGCGGGCGCTTCTGGCGCGCCGCTGCGCCGCGGATTTCGCGCTCCATGACGCGATCGGGCCGGGCGGGGCCTATCGCATGCCCGGATCGGGCTGAGCGGCCGGTCTCATGCGCTCCGGCGGCGGGTCCGCCCCCCCTTTCGCCGCCATGCGCTGAACGGTTTCCGCGAGTTCGCCGAGCGAGAACGGCTTGGGCAGGAAGACCGAATTGGCGATGCGCGCCTGGATATCGCCAAAGGTCTCCTCGGCATAGCCCGACATGAACACGACGCGCACTTCCGGCCGGTGAACGAGCGCCTGCTGCACCCAGCCCGGCCCGTCCATGCCGGGCATCACCACATCGGTGACGAAGACATCGACATGGCAGGCCGGGTTGCCGAGAAGCTCCAGCGCCTCCTCGGCCGAGGCGGCCTCGAGCACGGAGAAGCCGCGCAGCCGCAGCGCGCGGCTGGCGAAGGCGCGCACCGGGGCCTCGTCCTCGACCAGCAGCACCACGCCCTGCCCGGGCGCGCTGTCGGCGCTCCGGGCCGCGGGGCGGGCCTCCTCGGGCGTCTCGGGCGTCTCGGGCCGTTCATGCGCGGGAAACAGCAGCTGGAACGTGGTCCCTTCCCCCTCGACACTGTCGGCGAAGATGAACCCGCCTGTCTGCTTGACGATGCCATAGGCCGTCGAAAGCCCGAGGCCGGTGCCCTCGCCCACCTTCTTGGTCGTGAAGAACGGCTCGAACACATGATCTATCTTGTCCGCGGCAATGCCGTGGCCGGTATCGATCACCTCGACCGACACGTAGCGCCCCGGCGCGACGACCGCCCGGTCGCGCCGGAGCGGGGCCTCCAGGGTCAGGTTGCGGGTCACGATCCGGATCTCGCCGCCGCCCGGCATCGCGTCGCGCGCGTTGACCACGAGGTTCAGGATCACCTGTTCGATCTGCCGCTTGTCGGCGCGCACGGCCCCAAGCCCTGCCTCGTGTTCGAGCGTGAGCGAGACCTGTTCGCCCACCAGACGGTTGAGCAGGTGGGTCAGATCGGCGAGCGTGTCGCGCAGATCGAGGATCCGCGGGCGCAGGGTCTGCTTGCGGGAGAAGGCCAGCAACTGCGCCACCAGAGCCGCGGCGCGGTTGACGTTCTGGGTGATCTGCATCAGGTCGGAATATTCCGGATCGCCGGGATCGCGGTGCAGCAGAAGCAGATCGCAATGGCCGGATATGGCGGTCAGCAGATTGTTGAAATCATGGGCGATCCCGCCGGCAAGCTGACCGATCGCCTGCATTTTCTGGCTTTGCACGAATTGCGCCTGAAGCGATTTGAGCTCGGTCGCGTCGGTGAGCACGGCAATGAGCACCTCGCCCTCGCCGAGACGGGCGCGCTCCAGACCGACCTTGACGAAGCTCTCCCGGTCCGCGCGCCGCACGCGCAGAAACTCGGGCTTGACCCCGCCGCGCCCCGCCGCCGCATCGGCGATCCAGTCCACCACCGGCCGTCCGAGCCCCTCGAGCATCTCGGCAAGCCGAAGGCCTTCGGCCTTTTCGCAGCCGAGAAGCGACAGGGCGGGCGGGGTCACGCGCAGGATCCGGCCCTCGGCGTCGAGCACGAGCAACGGCACGGGCAGGCTGTCGAGCATCGCCCAGTCATCGGACGCGGCCACGGGGTTTCGGGCGCCGGGCAGCAGCAGAACCTCGCGTCGCCCGCCCTGACCGGGAAGTTCGACATAGACACAGCGCTCCGAGCCGCCTTCGGCCGTCGGAATCTCGCATGAGCCGCCCGAGGGTGGCGGGGTGCGGCAGATCTCGTCGAGCGAGGCGATGCGTTCGCCGATGAGCGCGCGCGCGGCGGGGTTCATCGACAGCACCGTGTTGTTGCGTCCGACGGTCAGCATCGGCAAAGGCTGATGCTCCGCGCCGGGCGACGGGGGATGGAAGGACGGCTCGAGCCGCCAGAGAAAGCGATCCTCGCCCGCACGGTGCGCGGCCATCCGAATGTGGCCCTCGCGGGTGACGATCTCCTCCGCCGCCGCGCCGGTGGCCGCGGCGCGGCTCTCGATGCGGAAGAGGAGCGGCCCGGGATTGGCCAGCCGGTCGCGCAGCAGCGTCGCGAGCGTGGCCCCGCCCGCCGCCGGGAAAACCCGGCGCGCCGCCGCGTTGGCATGCAGGATGTCCCCGTCGCGTCCGGCCAGGACCACCGGCACCGGGTCCTCCTCGATCAGCGCGGCGAGACCGGCCCGCGCCCGCCCTGCGCGCCCCCGCGCCCGCGCCGCACGGATCCCCGGCCAGAGGGCGCCGAACAGGATCACCAGCCCCGGCAGAAGCGATCCGACCCCGAGCCGTCCGCCGGTCACGGCCAGCGACGCGGCGAAAACCGCCAGCGCCGTGACCAGCAGCAGGCGCGCGCGGGCCCCGGCCTGCGCCGCGGGCTGCCGCCCCTGCCCTGCGGAAATGCCGGGAAATGCCACCTGACGCGCCTTTCGTCTCCGCCTTGCGCAGAGCCTGCCCGCAAAGCCTTAAGAGAGACTTAAGGCCAGCCCGGAAATCGCGTCAAGATTGCACCTTCTGTCATTCCTCTCGGCAAAGCTGTGCCAGGAAGAAGCCATCGCCCATGGTGCTGACGGGCCAGCGCCGCCGGGCGGTCACGCGCCAGCCCTTCGAGGCGGCGGCAAACCCTGCCACCACCGCCTCGTTTTCCTCCGCCAGAACCGAGCAGGTGGTATAGATCATCTGCCCGCCCGGCCGCACGAGTTCGGCGGCGCGGCGCAGGATGCCGTCCTGCCGACGCACGAGATCCGCGAGCGCCTCGGGCGTCAGGGTCCACTTTGCCTGTGGCGCGCGCCGCCAGGTGCCCGAGCCCGAACAGGGCACATCGCACAGGACCGCGTCGAACGGGGACAGATCGCGCAGCATCTCCGCGCCGCAGATGCGCACATCGCTCCCGGCCCGCCCCGCGCGCGCGGGCAGATCCGTCATGCGCCCCGGATCCGCGTCATGGGCGAACCAGACACCATCGAGCCGCGCGGCCAGCGCCAGGGTCTTGCCGCCCCCGCCCGCGCAGTAATCGAGCACGCGCGCGCCGGATGGCAGGGCAAGCGCCTCCATCGCCGCCTGACTGCTGGCATCCTGAAGTTCCACCAGCCCCTCCCGATAGGTGGGGGATTGCGCGATTTTCCTTTCCCCTTCCGTAACCTGCAAGGCAAAGTTGCGATCCTGCACCGGCGTGGTTCCGATGCCTTCCCGCGCAAGGCGTGCCTGCGCTTCGGCGCGCGAAAGCCGCCGGGCATTGACCCGCAGGCAGATCGGCGCGCGGTGGCGCAGCGCCTCGGCCGCCGCTCCCGCCGCCTCGCCAAGCGCGGCGCGGAACCGCGGCCAGAGCCAATCGGGAAGGTCGCGCGCCTCGCTCTCCGTGGGCGCGCGCCCTGCCCGCCGCTCGACCTCGGAAAGCGGCGCGGGATCGTGGCCCGTTCCGGTAAAGATCGTTTCCGGATCAATGCCTTGTGCGCGCAAGCTGCCAAGCAGGATCGCGCGCCCGTCCGTGCCGCCGCCAAGCGCGCCGAAGGAGCGCAGGCAGCGCAGTGCGCCGAAGACATGATCGCGCACCGCCGCACGGTCGCCCGATCCGGCATAGCGCGCCCCGCGCGCCCAGTTGGTCAGCGCGCGTTCGGCGGGCACGCCCGCAAGGATCGCGTCAAGCACGCTGATCGCGGCGGAGACGCGGGCACCCGGGGTCATGCAAATCTCTTAACTTCGCCGCGCAAGTTGCTGCAAAGGCTAACCGATACGGTAATTCGGACTTTCGCGCGTGATCTGCACGTCATGCACATGGCTTTCCTTCAGCCCCGCCCCGGTGATCCGCACGAAGCGGCAGTTGCGGCGCATCTCGTCAACGGTTGCGCAGCCGGTATAGCCCATGGCGGCGCGCAGCCCGCCGACGAGCTGATGCAGGACGGTGCCCGCCGCGCCCTTGTAGGGCACCTGCCCCTCGATCCCTTCGGGCACCAGCTTGTCGCTGGCCGCGTCCTTCTGGAAGTAGCGGTCGGCCGAGCCGCGCGCCATCGCCCCGAGCGAGCCCATGCCGCGATAGGCCTTGAACGAGCGGCCCTGGTAGAGGATCACCTCGCCCGGGCTCTCGTCGGTGCCCGCGAGCATCGAGCCCACCATCGCGCAGGACGCCCCCGCCGCGATCGCCTTGGCGAAATCGCCCGAGAACTTGATGCCGCCATCGGCGATCACCGGCACGTCGCCCGCCGCCTGGGCGCTGTCCATGATCGCGGTGAGCTGCGGCACACCCACCCCGGCCACGATCCGCGTGGTGCAGATCGAGCCCGGTCCGATCCCGACCTTGACCGCATCGGCGCCTGCGTCGATGAGCGCGCGGGTGGCCTCGGCGGTGGCGACATTGCCCGCCACGATCTGCACCTCGTTCGAGAGCGTCTTGGCCCGCTCCACCGCGCGCGCCACGCCCTCCGAATGGCCGTGCGCGGTGTCGATCACCACCATGTCCACCCCGGCATCCACCAAGGCCGCCGTGCGCTCGAACCCCGCATCGCCCACGGTCGAGGCCGCCGCGACCCTGAGCCGCCCGAGCCGGTCCTTGCAGGCGGTCGGGTTGAGCACCGCCTGCTCGGTATCGCGCAGCGTCAGAAGCCCGGTGAGCTTGCCCTCGGCATCGGTCACGAGAAGCTTCTCGATCCGCCGCGCCTTCATCAGGGACTTGGCCTCATCCCGGTCCGCAGGCTCCCGGAGAATCGCGAGATTTTCGGAGGTCATCATCACGCGCACCGGGGTCCGCGCGTCCTCGGCGAAGCGCATGTCGCGGTTGGTGACGATGCCGACCACACGGCCCCCCTCGTCCACCACCGGAAAGCCGGTCACGTTGTAGCGTTCCTGAAGCGCCTTGGCGTCCGCCAGCGTCTGGTCGGGGCGGAGCGTGATCGGGTTGTAGACGATCCCGCTCTCGAACCGCTTGACCCGGCGCACCTGCTGCGCCTGTTCCTCGACCGTGAGATTGCGGTGGATCACCCCGATGCCGCCCGCCTGCGCCATGCAGATCGCCATGCGCGCCTCTGTCACCGTGTCCATGGCAGAGCTCAGCAGCGGGATGTTGAGGCTGATGTCGCGGGTGACGCGGGTGCGGGTATCGGCGCTCGCGGGCAGGACCGAGGATGCCGCGGGCACCAGAAGAACGTCATCAAAGGTGAGCGCCTCGCGAATCTCCATTCCGCTTCTCCATGGATGTCTCGTTTGGCGGCTCCCTATCGCATGGATCGGCAGGGGGCGAAAGGGCGTTTCGGCCGCACCTGCCCTCCCGGTCCGGCACCGGGTCATAGCCGCAGCCGCCCCAGGGGTTGCAGCGTGCGATGCGCCTGAGCGCAAGCCAGCCGCCGCGCCAGCCGCCGTGGGCCTCCAGCGCCTCGAGCGCATACTGGCTGCATGTCGGCTGGTAGCGGCAATGCCAGCCGAGCCAGGGCGAGAGGACCAGGCGATAGGCCCGTATCGGCAGGGCAAGAATCCGGGCAAGCGGGGTCATTTGTCCGGCCCCAGCCGGCGCAGGGCATGGGCCAGGTCGCGGCGCAGCTCGTCATAGGGGCGCGTGGCGGTCGCCTCGGCGCGCCCGATCAGCACGTAATCCCATCCCGGCCGACCGACCACGGGGATGAGCTCGCGCGCGAGGGCGCGCAGCCGCCGCTTCGCGCGGTTGCGGGTGACGGCATTGCCGACCTTCTTCGAACAGGTAAAGCCCACGCGGATCAGCGCCGTGCCGTCGCACCGGTCGCGCCCCTGCACCAGCATCGTGCCGGTGCCCTGACGGCGCGCCCGCGCGCAGGCGAGGAAATCGGCGCGCTTGCGCATCACCTCCACGACCGGCGCACATGCCGACGCCGCCGGGGGCGTCTTCCCTGCACCGATGTCAGGGGCCTCCGGCGGCGTCGAAATCATCTGGAAATGCTGGCGCTTACGCGCTCAGCACCTTGCGGCCACGGGCGCGGCGGGCATTGAGAACCTTGCGGCCGCCCTTGGTTGCCATGCGCGCGCGGAACCCGTGACGGCGCTTGCGCACGAGGTTCGAGGGTTGATAGGTGCGTTTCATCGCTCCGTCTCCGGTCCTGGGCGGGCGGCGGTCGCTGGAATCGCGCCCGGCCCGAATTCATCTGAAGCCCGCTCTATAGAGAGGGTGCGCGGCCAAGTCAAACCCCCGGCCGCCGGTTTTCGCGCCGCCGAACCGCCGCGCCGCCATGTTACAGGATCGGCGTCCCGACTCACCCGTGATCACCCCCTCGTGAAGCCACTGGCGCGCCTGCCCGCGACCATGCATCTAGGGGCAGTGACAGGCAGCACCGGAGACGACATGGATCAGACCACCACCCCCGCGCCCGCGCGGCGCAAGAGCGGCCTGCTTCGCCACCTGCCGCTGGCGGTCATTCTTGCCGTGGCGGTGATCGGCGCGGTCACGCTGCGCGACTACCTCACCTTCGACACGCTGCGCGACCACCGCGAGGCGCTTCTGGCCCTTCGTGACAGCCATTTCGAAATTCTGGCGCTTGGCTTCGTCGGGGTCTATGTGCTGATCGTGGCCTTTTCGCTGCCCGGCGCGGCGGTGGCCTCTGTCACGGGCGGGTTTCTCTTCGGTCTGGGTCTCGGCACGGCCCTCAATGTGCTGGCCGCCTCGCTCGGGGCGGTGGCGATCTTTCTCGCGGCGCGCGCCGGGCTCGGGCGCGCGCTGGCCGCCCGGATCGAGACATCGGAAGGCACGCTCAAGCGGCTCAAGCAGGGCCTGCACGAGCACGAGATCAGCGTGCTTCTGCTCATGCGGCTGGTGCCTGCGGTGCCGTTCTTCGTGGCGAACCTGGTGCCTGCGCTGGTGGGCGTGCGCTTTGCCAATTTCGCGCTCACAACGGTTCTGGGAATCATCCCGGGCGCGATCGTCTTCACCTGGATCGGCGTCGGGCTGGGCGAGGTGTTCGACCGCGGCGAGAGCCCGGATCTCTCGCTTCTGTGGGAGCCACAGATCATCGGCCCCATACTCGGGCTGGCGGCACTCGCGGCGCTGCCCATCGTGATCAAGGCCATTCGGGGTAGAAGGAATATCTGAACATGCAGAAACTCGATACCGATCTGCTGGTCATCGGGGCCGGCTCGGGCGGGCTGTCCGTGGCCGCGGGCGCGGTGCAGATGGGCGCGCGCGTCATCCTGCTCGAAGGGCACCGGATGGGCGGGGATTGCCTCAATTTCGGCTGCGTGCCCTCGAAGGCACTGATCGCCAGTGGCAAGGCCGCCCATGCCCAGGCGCAGGCGGCGAAATACGGTGTGGCCTCCGTCACCCCGCAGGTGGATTACGCCGCTGCCAAGGATCACGTCGCGGCGGTGATCGCGCAGATCGCACCGGTGGACAGCCAGGAACGGTTCGAGGGGCTCGGCGTGCGGGTGATCCGCGACTATGGCCGCTTCGTCTCGCCCACCGAGGTCCGGGCGGGCGACCACCTGATCACCGCGCGCCGTATCGTCATCGCCACCGGCTCCTCGCCGCTCGTGCCGCCGATCCCCGGGCTCGACACCGTGCCTTTCGAGACCAACGAGACGATCTTCGATCTGCGCGAGCGGCCCGAGCATCTTCTGGTGATCGGCGGCGGCCCCATCGGCATGGAACTGGCGCAGGCGCACCGGCGGCTGGGCTGTGCCGTCACGGTGATCGAGGGGGCCAGGGTGCTGGGCCAGGACGATCCCGAACTGGTGCAGGTGCTGCGCGACCGCTTCGCCGAGGAAGGCATCGAGATTGCCGAAGACGCGATGGCGGCGGCGATTCGCGGTGAGGCCGGCGCGATCGAGGTCGAGGCCCGCGACGGGCGCGTGTTTCGCGGCTCTCACCTTCTGATGGCGGTGGGACGGCGCGCCAATACCGACCGGCTCGACCTCGAGGCCGCGGGCATCGAGACCACCGGGCGCGGCATCAGGGTGGATGCGTCGATGCGCACCACCAACCGCCGGGTCCATGCCATCGGCGACGTGGCGGGCGGGCTGCAATTCACCCATGTGGCGGGCTACCAGGCGGGGCTGATCATCCGCCAGGCGCTTCTTGGCCTGCCCGCGAAAAACCGCACGGATCATATCCCCTGGGCCACCTATACCGATCCGGAACTGGCGCAGGTGGGCCTGACCGAGGCGCAGGCGCGCGAGACACATGGCGGCAATCTCGAGGTGGTGCGCTTTCCCTACAGTCACAACGACCGCGCCATCGCCGAGCGCAAGACCGAAGGGTTCATCAAGGTGATGGTGGTGCGCGGGCGGCCTGTCGGCGTCTCCATCGTGGGCGCACAGGCGGGCGAGCTGATCGCGCTCTGGGCCTTCATCCTCGCCAACCGGCTGAAGATGAAGCATGTGGCCAACATGGTCGCGCCCTACCCCACCCTGGCCGAGATCAACAAGCGCGCCGCCGGGGCCTATTTCTCGCCAAGGCTGTTCGATAGCCCTATGGTGAAGCGGCTGGTGGGGCTCGTGCAACGCTGGCTGCCCTGACCGGGGCCAAGGAGGGCGCGCGTGTTCAGATCGCTTTCGGGACGCTTCCTGATCCTCACGGCCATCTTCGTGATGCTGGCCGAGGTGCTGATCTTCGTGCCCTCCATCGCGCGGTTCCGCGAGCAGTTCCTGCTCGACCGGCTGGAACGGGCGCAGATCGCCTCGCTCGTGCTGCTGGCCGAGGGCGAGGTGACGCCCGAACTCCAGGACGAGCTTCTGCGCAACGCCGAAGTGTTCAACGTGGTGCTGGCACGCGACGAGGCGCGCCAGCTGGTCCTGTCCTCGCCGGTGCCCGCACCTGTCAGCCGGAGCTTCGATCTGCGCGATGCGCCCGCGCTGACCCTCATCCGTGACGCGATGCGGCGGCTGGTCACGTCCCGGCCCGAGGTGATCCGCGTC
The DNA here is from genome assembly GCA_002720475.1 of Roseovarius sp. GTDB lineage: Bacteria > Pseudomonadota > Alphaproteobacteria > Rhodobacterales > Rhodobacteraceae > Roseovarius. The sequence goes on along the minus strand of PBIL01000008.1, from coordinate 10,106 downwards.
ATCGGAGAGCCCGTGCGCATGGGCGGGCTGCAGATCGAGATCACGCTCGACACCGCCGGTCTGCGCGCGGCGATGATCGATTACGGGCTGCGGATCCTGTGGCTGTCGCTGGTGATCTCGGTCTTCACCGCGACGCTGCTCTTCATCGTCGTGCAGTGCTTTCTCGTGCGACCGATCCGGCGCGTGGTGCGCAACATGCTCGATTACGCCGCCAATCCCGAGGATGCGCGGCTGGTGATGAAACCGGCGTCGCGGATCACCGAGCTGCGCGAGGCCGAGGAAAGCCTGCAATCGCTGCAGACCCAGCTCACCGCCGCGCTCAAGCAGAAGGATCACCTCGCCCAGCTTGGCGGCGCGGTGGCCAAGGTCAGCCACGACCTGCGCAACATCCTCACCTCGGCGCAGATCTTTACCGACCGGATCGAGATGAGCGAGGATCCGACCGTCCGGCGCATGGCCCCCAAGCTGGTCAATTCGCTCACCCGCGCGGTGCATCTGTGCGAGGCGACGCTCGCCTATGGCAAGGCCGAGGAGCCCGCGCCGACGCTCGCGCGCCATCACCTGCACGACCTGGTGGCCGATGTGCTGGAGAACGAGACGCTCGCCGCCGAGGGCCAGGATCTGCGCCTCGTGAACGCGGTACCGGACGAGCTGGTGCTGCTGGCGGACGGCGAACAGCTCTACCGGGTGCTGTCGAACCTGGTGCGCAACGCGCGCCAGGCGATCCTGCGCAGCGGCGCGCCGGGCAGCGTCACCGTCAGCGCCGCCGAGGACGCCGGCGAATGGATCATCCGGGTGGAGGATAACGGCCCCGGCCTGCCGCCAAAGGCGCGCGCGCATCTCTTCAAGCCGTTCCAGGGCGGGGCCAGCAAGGGCGGCACCGGGCTCGGCCTGACCATCGCCGCCGAGCTGATGCGCGGGCATGGCGGCGCGCTCATGCTCGAGCGCAGCGACGAGACCGGCACCGCCTTCTGCATCACCCTGCCCAAGGGAAATTTCGCCGGGCTGTCATAAATCTTTCCCCCTGCCCCTTGCATCGCCGCGCGGCAGGGGCTACACGCTGCCCTCGACGGACCGATAGCTCAGCTGGATAGAGTACTTGACTACGAATCAAGGGGTCGGGGGTTCGAATCCTCCTCGGTCCGCCACTTGATCCCAAATTTCTGTTTATAATCAGATATTTACGGGATTTCAGTCAAAACCGCTTGCCAAATACCCACCATCCCGAAAAACGATACATGGCCTCGACCTGCCGTCAGCGCCGGTGATCTTTTCAGGTGTCTCATTTGAGACAGCAGACAGATCGCGTTGAACGGTATCCTTGCTCGCCGTCCCATCCACCTCCGCGATCTGGCGGTAGGACATGCCTTCGGCGCGCATTGCAGCCCACAGCTCACGGCGCTGATCCTTTGTCAGCTGGCGGCGAGGGCGTAGAGGGCGCGGACGCTCAAATGCGCCACCGTGGCGCATTTATCCCCAAAGGTGTCCGCCGTGTCGGACACTTTCGTCGAGGGGGCGGCGAGGGCGTAAAGGGCGGAAGGCGCTAAATCCGTGATCATCTCGGATTTGCCCGCGAAGCTCTTGGCGACGCGCATCATATTCTGCGCCGTCCAGTCGCTCATCCGGAACTCGCTTTCGATCCACGGCAGGAACTTGCCGTGAGGAAGGCGGGCCTTCGCCTCGATCAGGCGCTGGCCGATCACCAATGCGAATGACCGCCGTAGCCTGTATGCTCTCAATTTCCTGAGCAATTTCTTCGAGCTGTTCGGATGCATCGGAAATCTGTGCGCCGTGGCGCACACTTTGCATCTCATTCATATCGACGCTCTTCTGGCATTCAGCCAGCGCCGATCCCGCGCCGCCGTGCCCGTCTCCGTCTTTTCGCAGCTCTGTCATGACAGCGCGTCGAGCAATAGAGCGCGCCCGCACGCTTTGCTGGTGGCATCTCATTCCCGCACTCGGCGCAGCTACGCCCTGCAAATCGTTCGCGGCGCTGCGCCTTCGAACGCGCCCGCAGGCCGCATATCAGGCTGCAATAGATCACCCGCTTCTTTATCTCAGGCGATATCGCCGCCCCACACTCGGCGCAGATCCGCCCCTCGCGCCGCTCGCGCCGCAGCTTTTGCAGCCGGTGACCTTTGACAGCTTCCCGACATTTGCGCGAACAGTAGAGCGCTCCCATGCGCTTTGCCGGTGAGATCGGCCCGCCGCACCATGCGCAGGACCGGCCCGCCTTGGCCTCGAGCCGCGCGACCGTGAACAGCGCAGTCTGAGATGCGTTGCAGCATTTCGTTCCGCAGTATTTCCGATGAGACCTCGAGCCCGCTGGCAGCTCTTCGCCGCAGTGCTCGCAGAGGGCCCTCATATCGAGCGGATCGCCGTGCATATCGCCTTGTCCTCGCTCGCCTCCCGCAAACGCGCGAGTCGCGCATGCTGCCGGTCAGCGCAGATCTTGCTACAGAATTTGGTCTGGTCGCCGGTGAGCCGCTTGTGGCAGATGACGCACCGCGTTCGTGCGATCAGAGTCCCGGCCTGAATGGTCCACTCGCGCTGCCCCTCGTTCCAGCTCGGCCGCTCCGCATTGATCCGCCGCAGCGCTTCGGCCACCAGATCGCGCGCGGCCTGGTTCGCGGTCGGCCAGGGCCAGCCCAGAAGGCACAAGGTCGATCGCAGCTCGGCGATGAACGCGCCCTCATAGGCGAAGAGAGAGGCCGTCACACCGTTCTGAAGGTCGGCCAGCATCACAATGGCCATGCGCCGCACGATCCGCGCGCGGTAGCGGACCCTGAATTGCTCGCGCCGCGCCATCCCTCAATGGCACGCCCGCCGCCGGGCGAGCCCGTCGAGCGCATGGAGAATGTCAGGGCCGCCCAGGTCCATGCAGGCCGAGACTGCACGCGCCCACTGGCACAGCTCTTCGCCCTTCACGCGCTGCGCCAGTGCGCCGAACGCGCCGCACGAATCCAGATTGACGCCTTGTCCGCCCCGTCGCTGCATCCGGTCGATTTCGAACAGGTCGCGCATCATCTGCATGTCGCCTCGGGCCGCCGCCGCAACGGCGAGATGAAACAACGCCTGCCCAAGCTCGTCGCGGGTCTCGTAGGCGTCGCGCATGTCGCGCGCGAGCTCGTCGCGGGTGGTGTCGGTGGTGTCGGTCATGTGGTTTCCTTTCTGTCAGTGCGCCCTCAGTCTGCGCCGCCCTCGGTTCACTTCTCAGTCGCAAATGGCGATCAGCGTCTTTCCGCCTGCCAATCCACCAGGCTCATGACGCGCTCGATCTCGCCCGGCTCGATCCCGGCCGCCTTGGCCGTGGCCAGTGCGCCGATGACCGCAGAGACAGACCGCGCCCGGCCGCCCGCGTCGTAAGCCTGAAGCGGTCTGAGCGTGTCGACCGTCACCTCGGCCCCCAGCTTGGCGGTGGCCTCCTCGGCGATCTGCATGGCGATCGGTTGCAAGGTCCAGGTCGCAAGGTGGCGCTGCGCCTCGCGCACCATCGGCCCCGTGGTGGCGTTGTAGAGAAGGCCGGGCAGAACTCCGAACGCGCCGCAGATCGCATCCCGCGCGGCCGCCAGCGTCTCCCTGGTCATCGCGCGCGAGAGATCCGGCGTCATGTCGGACGGCCGCCAGTCCTGCGCCGGGGCCGGGCCGCCCGCCGCCGTCACCTGGACACTCTCTCGCAAGAGCACGCGGCCCCGCTTGCCCCGGAACCCGCGCCCCAGCTTTTCCATGTCGGTGCCCGGCGTTTCGGGGAACGGCAGAACGCTGGTGCCGATCGGCGCATTCTCGAAGGTCTCGCCCAGGGCCGCCTCGACCGCGTGCAGCATCGACGCGGTGAGCGTTGCCCGGCGCAGCGGTGCCGTGCCCAGCCAGGGCGCCACCGGGTCGCAGCCGATGCGCAGATGCAGCACCTCGGCGGCCAGCGCCGTCATGGTGCGACCCCCGCCCGCCTCGGAGATCGACATGCGATAGGCGCGCGGCTGGCCGTCGCGGGTCGACAGATCCCAATCGGCGGCCGGCACAAGGCCCCGATCGGTGATCAGGAAAAGAGCCTCGCCCCTCAGCGCCAGAGACCGGCCCACAAGCGCCATGTCGCGCCGGGTGAGCATGTCGGTGCCCGTCACGTCCGCAAGGCTCAGAGCGTCGCTCCACAGGCTGATGCAGGTCTGCGCCGTGGCCGTCAGCTCGGCCAGCCCGCGCCGCCCGCTGATGTAGCTTTCGCGCGCCGCCATGATCTCGGCCGTGAAGCCGCTTGCGCTGGCCCGCGTCTCGGTTCGCGGCTCGGTCTCGCGCCGCCGGAAAAGGTCGAGAATGCCCATGCTCAGGCCCTCCTGTATTGGCGCAGCAGGTCCGCCGCGCCGCTCAGCTGCATCGCCATGGCAACCCACTTGGGCGTGCGGTCAAAATCGGTTTTCAGTGGCCCGGTTTCATTGGTGACACGTCCGGCGCCCTGGTGCCGCGGGCGCTCGGCGTAATACTCGGCCAGCCGCCGGAAAGCCTCCCAGACGCCCGCTGGCACCGTTCCCCCGCCCACGGTCGCCGTGAAGCGGTAGTGGCCATCACCGGGCAGCATGACGCCGCCCAGGGGCGACGGGTCGAGGCTCGTGGCAACGTATCCCGTGGCGCTCCAGACCTCTTGCGCCGTGATCGTCGCCGGTTTCAGATCGGGGACGAACTCACCGGGGCCCAGAACGATCCACACCACCTCGCGCTCGGTCCAGCGGTGCGCGATGTAGCTTTCGATCCGGTCCCAGATCAGAACGTCGTCGAGCGCCGCCGCCTTGTCGCTCAGAAGGCCCTCCGGCGTGTCGGGATAGGTCGCGGGAAACTCTTCCCGCCGTTCGCAGATCATCATATCGTCCATCACCGCCACCTCGCGGAATGATGCAGCACGGGCCGGATCACCTTGGCGGGCTGCCAGTTTCGTTTCTCGACCTCGATCTCGGTCTGCTTGAACGCGGGCCGGGTGACGATGCTGAGCTCATACAGCAACGCCTCGCGCACATGCCGGATCAGGGCGCCGCGCCGGGGATCCCCGTTCTCGTCAAGCGTGCCATCGTCGGGTTCCTCCTCGATGAATTCCGGCTCGGCCACGGCGCGCTCGGGCGGAATGCGAAACCCCGGCGAGACCCCGAACGCCAGCCCGGCGCCGATCTGAGCGATCACGTCCTTGCCGTAGCTCGTTTGCGCGATCTCTTCGGGCACATCCGCCGTGAAGCTGAGCGCATCGTCGGAGTCGGTGAGCGTCAGCGTGCCGGTGAGCTTCGATGCCAGCGGCCGGTTGTAGTCGTGGCCCACCAGCAGGTGGATTTCCTTGGTCGGATCCTCCACGCGGAACGCGAAGGCGCGCGGCTCGAAAACCTCTTTCCGCGGTCGACCGGTGCGCCCGCCGTCGCTGAGCGTTGCCGTCTTGCGATAGGGAAAGCGGCCCGCAAGCCGGACGCCGCCCCCGGATCGGCGGCGGACCTCGAGCCCGCCGCCTTCAAGATATGCCCCGAACAGCATCACTGCAGCCCCGTGAGCACCTCGAGCTGCACCGCCCGCGCCACCGTGATATCCATCGTCGCCAGCGCCGTGAGCCGCAGACCACCGGACGCCGCGTCGCTATACGGATCCCGGATCAGGTCCACCGCGCCCCAGGTCGCCACGAAGAACGGCGCGACGCCGCCCGCCGTGGTGGTCAAGAGCGCCTTGGTCACTTCGGGCGAGCCCGCCGGGGCCGCCAGCGCATTGCTCGACATGGCCACGTTGCCCGCCGGGATATTGCGGGTCAGGCGTTCCCATTCCGAAACCGCCGTGCCGGTGATGAGCGCATCGTCGAGATCGGACCAGACCTCGGGCCGGATCATCATGCGCACCGCGTCCGGGCTGCCCGCCGCGTTCGCCGTCATGAACCGCACCACCGCCGCCCGGAACGCCGCCCAGCTCGGTGCCGCGTCGATCGCGGTCTCGGTGATCCCGTAGGTCGCAGCGCCCGCGATGACGCCCAGCTGCTCGCCGCTCGAGCCCGCCCCCAGGAACGAAACCCGATCGACCTCTTGCGCAATCGCGCCGTTCATGTCGCGCCGCACCGCCTGCTCGAGCGCCGCGCCCGACTGTTTCAGCGCCTTGCGCGTGATCTTCATCTGGACGCCCAGGGTATGATCCGGGGCCAGCGGCTTGTCGGTGGTGGCATAGGCGGACGGCGCCGCAACGTCGCCCGTCTCGCTGGTCTGCCAGCCGACAGACGCGCCAGACGTGGCCACGGGATACTCGGCCTCGCCCTGCGCGATATTGATCATCTGGGCGCCCATGCGCGCCGCCACCGATGCCGGGAAAAGCCGGTCAATGATCGGGCGGGTCTGCACCGGGTCAGGCGTGCCGCTGGCCACCGTCTCACCGGCGCGCGTTTCCAGCGCCTGCCACGGCACCGGAATGCCCTGATAGGCCCCTTGGCTTCGCAGCTCCTGCACGATCTCGGCCGTCTCGCCGTCGAGCTGGTGGCCGTGGTCCAGAGCCATCGCGACCTGCCGCACCTCGAAGCGGCCCAGCATGTCGGCCCACTCGCGCGAGTCACGGGTTTCCAGATCGGCCCCGGCCTCGCGGCGTTCCTGGTCCTCGGCGATGAGGGCCGCGCGATAGCGGGTTTCATTCTGGCGATACTCGGTATCGAGCTCGGCCATCTGCCGGGTTTCGGCCTCGTCGGGGTTTTCCTTCCCGACCAGTCCGGCCAGGGTCTGGCGGATCTCCGATTGCCGCCGTTGGATTTTCACAGAGTCCAGCATGTCATTCTCCTATGTTGCCAGATTGTTCTCGCCGCATTTCCGCGACGATCTCGCGCCATTTCCGGCGCTCCGGGCTGAGCTCGGGATGCCCGCACTCGAGCCGCGTTTTCCGCGTGTGGCAGGACGCGCACACGGTCTGTAGGTTCGTGAGCTCGAAAGCGAGATCGGGCCGGTCGCGCACCGGCCTGACGTGATCGACCTCAAGCCGGTGACGGCTGCCACACTGGACGCAGGCCCAGCCGTCGCGCCGCTTTGCGGCCATCCGCAGGGCGGGCCAGCGACGATCCCGGTAAACGTGCGCACCGTGGCGCTGAAACCTCATGCCCATAGCAGCGCGCCCCCTGCTTTCCGGGGCCGGGCCGCCATGCGCGATGCCTGCGCCACCGCCAGCACCGCCGCGGCCGCCGCGTCGATCCGCTGCGTGCTCTTGCCCTTGGCCAGTTTCGCGTTGCCCGCCGGGTCGATCAGCGTCACCGCGCCCTCGAGCGCAGAGCGCAGCAACAGGGACGGCGCGGCCGATATGCGCCGATCGAAGGCCCAGCGGCGAAACCGCTCGATATCCTCGGCCCCGTCCTTCCATCCGAACCCGCGCCAGATCACCGGCGAACGGATGCCCGCCGCGTCGAGCCCTTCGGACAGCTCAGAGGCTTTGAAGCGGTCCGCGCAGATCGCGGCCACGGTCTCGTTCTCGACGTGCCGCAAGACCTGGTCCACCCACGCGGCCACCGGCACCGTGCGCGCCCCCAGCACGCGCAGCTCGCCGCGCTGCGCCATCATCTGGTAGAGATCGCCGCAGTGATCCCGCGCGCCCCGGTCGAGCAAGGACGGATCCTCGGGAAACCAGCCCAGAGCCTCGAGCCGCCCCGTCTCGGGCCAGACGTAGCAGGCCGCCGACATGGATGAGCTGCCGCCAAGGTCGAGCCCGATCGCCACCGGCCCGGCCCGCGGCGGCAAGGTCTCGGTTTCGCAGCGCAGCCAATCCTCGGTCGTGATCAGGACGCCGCGATTCTCCACCGCCACGCGCTCGTTGCGGGTGAGGTTCCTGAAGCTCGCCAGCGCCGCCCCGCCTCGGGCCATCGCCCGCCTGGCCGCCGCCTGAAGATCCTCGAGTTTCGGCCCGATGCCCTCGGCGCTGCCCGGATTCGCGACCTTCAGGCTTTCCAGATCATCGGCGGGCAGGCCCGGCTCGGGCCGGTGCTCTTGCACGAAAACGCCCGGCTGAGGCTCGTCGATCCATCGGCTGAAAGCGTGCTGGTCGTGCGGCGCGCTGGTCGAGATCATCAACGTCTTGCCCCCGCGCTTCAGAGCGCCGGACAGCAGCGCATCCTCGAGCTCCTGCCCGCTGGCCTCGGGCCATGCCGCCCTTTCGTCCATGATCACCAGCGTCGGGCTCGCCCCGAGGATCGACGCACCCACCGCCGGAATGGGCCGGAACACATGCCCGCCGCCGTCGCCCGTGAACTCGATCCGGGCCCGTGGCGATCGGGTGAAGATCAGTTGCTCCTGGATGTCGGCGGGCAGATACCGCGCCAGAGCCTGCGCATACTTCATCGCGATGCCCGCCTGGTCCGCATTGACCGCGCCCACCAGCACCTCGCGCTGAGGCTCGGCCCGGCCGTAGGCGCCGATCAGGTGGCCCAGGGCAAGCCCGGCGCTGAGCATCGTCTTGCCGCCGCCCCGCGCCACGGAGAGCGCCGCAATCGACGTGTCGCGTTTCAACGCGCCCCGGATGAACCGCTTCTGGAATTTCGCCAGCCTCACCGGCCGCCCGGCGAGCGGCCCGGTCGGGATCCGCAGCGTCTCGAGGAACTGGATCGCCTTGGTCGAGCTCATTTCAGCACCTCGAAGGACCTTGAGAGCGAAACAAGAAGACCTCCTCCGTCGGCCCTCCTCTCCAAAAAATTCCGCGGCATTGGGACCAGAGCGGCGCTCATGTCACGCCTCCCGGCGCTGCTGCGCTATACTTGCGATCGATCCGGTCGCGCCATTTCTTGCCACTGTCATCGAGCGCTGGTGCTGCGCGTTTGTGAACCGCGCCGGATTTGCCGGAGGCTCCAACTCTTGAGTAGGATGGAGCATCATGAGCAAGACAACGAACAAGTATTCCCCAGAAGTGCGCGAGCGTGCCGTTCGCCTGGTTCTGGACAATCAAGGGCAGCATGAGAGCCGCTGGTCGGCGATCGTGTCGATTTCCTCGAAGATCGGCTGTGCGCCGCAGACACTGAACGAATGGGTCAAGAAGGCCGAGGTGGACAGCGGCCGACGCGCGGGCATCCCGACCGAGATGGCCGAGAAGATGAAGGCGCTGGAACGCGAGAATCGCGAGCTGAAGCAGGCCAATGAGATCCTGCGCAAGGCGTCCGCATATTTTGCTCAGGCGGAGCTCGACCGCCGGTCCAGGACATGATCGCCTTTATCGAAGAGAACAGGGATATCGGGGTCGAGCCGATCTGCAAGCACCTGCCGATTGCCCCGTCAACGTTCTACGATCACATGGCCAAGCGGGCGAACCCTGACCTGTTGTCGGATCGGGCCAAGCGCGACAAGGCGCTGCGACCCGAGATCGAGCGCGTCTGGGAGCAGAACTACAAGGTCTACGGCGTGCGCAAGGTCTGGCACCAGATGCGCCGGGAAGGCTTTGATGTCGCCAGATGCACGGTGGCACGGCTGATGAAGAGCATGGGTATTCAAGGCATTATCCGCGGCAAGCCGCAGAAGACGACAGTTCCGGACAAGAAGCTGCCGTGCCCGCTGGACAAGGTGAACCGCCAGTTCCGCGTGCCAGCGCCCAACATGTTGTGGGTGTCGGATTTCACCTATGTCGCCACCTGGAAAGGGTTCGTCTATGTCGCCTTCGTCATCGACGCCTATGCCCGACGCATCGTCGGCTGGCGCGTCAGCACCTCCCCTCATGCCGGGTTCGTCCTCGATGCCCTCGAACAGGCTGTCCATCAACGCCGCCCGGTCAAAGGCATGGGGCTGGTCCATCATTCGGACCGCGGATCCCAATACCTGTCGATCAAATACACCGAACGGTTGGCGGACGCGGGCATCGAACCATCGGTCGGCAGCGTCGGTGACAGTTACGACAACGCTCTCGCCGAAACGATCAATGGCCTGTTCAAAGCCGAGGTCATCCATCGTCGCGGCCCATGGCGCAGCTTCGACGCCGTGGAATACGCCACACTCGAATGGGTCGACTGGTTCAACAACCGCCGCCTGCTCGAGCCGATCGGGAACATCCCGCCCGCAGAAGCAGAGGCCAATTTCTACGCAGCTCTGGAAACTGAAGCCATGGCCGCGTAACTAAGATCAATCAGCCTCCGGCAAACCCGGCGCGGTTCA